>NZ_QAGM01000017.1 GCF_003049725.1 Oceanimonas marisflavi | reverse complement strand
AGCCCACCAAATTGAGTATTGTTGGCAAACAAAGAAGGTGCTGGATGAAAACCGACCATCTTGAAAAGGTGCTAAAAGCAGGAATTTCAAAATTGATTGAAAACTAAGCGCTCATGCGTTCACCCTGCCCTTCAATTTACTTGCTTTTTCTGCTCCTAATTGCTGTACACGCGCGCACTTTGTTGATAACGCGCATGCAAAGCTCACAGTTTGCAATATACTGTATATACATACAGTTAAACGTGAGATGGGTAACAGCATGGCTGCCAGTCCGTTTTTGAATCGCATTCGCCGGGAACTTCGCCTGGGTGGCTACAGCCTGCGCACCGAAAAAACCTGGCTGCACTGGATAAAACGATTCATTCGCTTTCATCAGCTGCGCCACCCAGCCGACATGGGTGCACCAGAAGTGCGCAACTTTCTTACCTGGCTGGCCGCCGATTATCATGTTGCCGTCAACACGCAGAAAACCGCCCTTAATGCTCTGGCATTTATGTATCACAAGGTGCTGAACATCGAGCTTGGAGATCTGGATTTTCATCGTGCCACTCTATATCGTAGCCTTCCCGTGGTACTGACTCAGGCTGAAGTCGCGTTGATTTTCAAACACCTGGATGAACGCAACCGGCTGATCTTCTCATTGCTCTATGGCAGCGGCCTCAGAATCACCGAATGCCTGCGGCTGAGAGTGCAGGACATAGGCTTTAACGACGGCTCTGTTACCGTGCGTAATGGCAAGGGCAATAAAGACAGAAAAACCATGTTAAGCCAGCGACTGCACAAGATGCTGCACCAGCAGATAGAAAGCGCCTTGTCGATTCAGCAGGCAGATAACCTCAAAGGTGTTGGCCCATCACTTCCCTATGCCATTGGCAAAAAATACCCCAATGCCTTTCGCCAAGCCGCCTGGATGTTTGTTTTCCCATCCGTCAGCCTGTGTAAGCATCCTGTTACCGGAGTAATTTGCCGTCATCATCTGCATGACTCGGTGCCGCGCAAAGCACTAAAAACCGCAGTCAGTCAGGCCGGCATCAACAACAAGCGCATTAGCTGCCATACCTTTCGTCATTCATTTGCCACGCATTTGCTTGAAAGCAGGCGTGATATCAGAACCCTACAGGAGCTGCTTGGCCACAGCGATGTGCGTACCACTCAAATTTACACCCATGTGATCGGTCAGCACTTTGCCGGCACACACAGCCCCCTCGACTTTCTTGCAGGTGCGGACAAACAGTAACCGACTCAAATTTAGTTAAATGTCATCCACGCTACCGCCGGACCTTGCAGGCGATCATCCTGATTGCAGCGCTGTAAATTTGCGTCCTATTCTGACGCACTGGAGAAATAATTCAATTGAGACCTATCCAAAAACGGCCCGCGTGCGGGCCGGTGTGTATGTCTGCCGGGGCGTGATTCAGGCGGATTCGGCGCCAATTTCCCGCAAGGCCTGCACCAGGGCATCGGGCTCCTGGGCGCCGGCAATCAGGTATTGCTCGTTGATAATAAAGGCGGGCACGGAGGTTACACCGGCTTGCTGGTAGGTGGCTTCTTCTTCCCGCACCAGGTCGGCGTATTGATCCGAGTCCAGCACCTGTCTTGCTTTTTCCGGGTCCAGCCCCAGCGCTTGCACGCAGTTCAGCAGCACGGCGTGATCGGACACATCCATCGCCTTGCCAAAATACACCTCGAACAGGGCCTGTTTCATGGCGGTTTGCCGGCCCTGCTCCCCTGCCCACTTCACCAGCCGGTGGGCATCAAAGGTATTGCAAGTAAAGCGTTCCTGTATTTTCGCGAAGTTAAGGCCAAGACCGGTGGCAATCGCCTGCATGCGCTGCTGATTTTCCCGCATCTCCTGCTCGCTGCGGCCGTATTTTCTGGCCAGGGCAGGCAGAATGGGCTCACCTTGCCCGGTGTGATCCGGGTTCAGTTCAAATGCCTTCCACTGCACGCTGAATTCATACTCGGGCGTCAGCCGTTCCATGGCCTGCGCCAGCCGGGCATAGCCAATGGCACACCAGGGGCAGGCGATATCGGAAACAATATCTATTCGTATCTTTTTCATGGTGCTCCTACAGAAATTCGCGGGTGATGCTGATGATGCGGGCTTCCACGGTGCACTGTATCTTGTCTTCAATGCGGCTGCACAGCGATTCCACCTCGCGGCGCGAGGCGGCCACCACCACGAATGTCCATTCGCTGGCATCGTGGCTGTTGTGTGCACCGCTCTCGCACACGGCCACCGCCGGGTTGCGCCCGAACCGTTCGTGCATGCCCCCCATGCGCTGGCGTTTTTCCTTTAACGAGCCACATCCCGGCAGAGAAAAGGTGATGCTCAGCAACCCGATATGCATGCCATTCTCCTTGCGGCGGGAAAACAGGATCTGACAAGCGTAGCCCTTCACGCTCCTTTTGGCAGCGCGAACGATGTTATGCAGGGCACCGGCCCCTGGGGGCCGGTGCGAACATCAGGCGGGTTGCAGCACCTTGGTGAACAGGGTGGCGTTGTTCAGATCCTTGAGGGTCACGGTCATGGCGCGGCTTTCGGGGTCTATGTCTGTCTGGCCAAAGAACTGCAGGCCGGCCAGGGGCGACTGATTCTGGGTGGCAGGCGATTTCTCGTAAACCACCTGCAGGCCAAAGGTGTCGTCCGGCTTGCCGGGGCCAAAGCTGCCGGCGTTCAGCGGGCCGGATACGAATTCCCAGAAAGGCGCAAAGTCGTTAAAGCTGGCCTTGGCCGGGTCGTAATAGTGGGCGGCGGTGTAGTGCACATCGGCGGTAAACCACACCACGTTGTTAATGCCGGCATCCTTAATGCCCTTGAGCAGCCGGGCAATCTCCAGCTCCCTGCCTTTGGCGGGGCCGTGATCGCCATTGGCCACCGCCTCCCACTTATCGCCATCTGCCACCTGCAGGCCCAGGGGCATGTCGCAGAACACCGCCTTCCAGGTAGCAGTGGAGGCTTTAAGCTCTTCCAGCAGCCAGTCTACCTGAGTGCTGCCCAAAATAGCGGTGTCTTCCCCTTCCCGGGTTTGCAGGTTGGCGCTGTTGGGGCCACGGTAGGAGCGCATGTCGAGCACAAAGCGGTCGAGCAGCGGGCCAAAGGGCAGACTGCGGTAAATTCGCTCGCTGCCTTCAGGGCCGGTGCGACGAATGGGGGCGTAATCGAAAAAGGCACGGGTGGCCCGGGCCTGCAACAGGGTGGCGCTTTTTACCTGGTAGCGGGCGTCGCCGCTCAGATCCTTGGCCGCAGAATAGTTGTTCACCACTTCGTGATCGTCCCACTGCCAGATCTGCGCCACCTTGCTGTTAAACAGGCGCACGTTTTCGTCCATCAGGTTATAGCGGTAGCGGCCGCGAAATTCGTTGAGGGTTTCGGCCACCTTGCTCACCTCGGGGGTGACCAGGTTTTTCCAGATCTTGCCGTCTTCCACCTCTATTTGTGCAGGAATGGGACCGTCGGCATAGATATTGTCGCCGCTGTGCACAAAGAAGTCGGGCTGCTGCTCGGCCATGGTGCGGTAAATTTTCATGCCGCCCATTTCCGGGTTAATGCCATAGCCCTGGCCGGCGGTGTCGCCGGACCACAAAAACCGCACCGGGGCGGCGGCCACGGGGGCGGTCATAAAGCTGCCCGTTACCCAGTCGGAGAATTCGCCGTTGCCGGCGTCGCTGTAACCCACCCGCACATGAATGCGGCGGCCGGCAGGCAACCCGGTCAGCTCCAGCCGGCTGGTAAAGTCGCCGGGCGACAGCGCCCAGGGGCCGCGCACCCGCTGGGCCTTGGCAAAGCCCGGGTCGGTGCTCCACTCCACCCACATGCGCGCCGGCCGATCGCTGCGGCCCCACACAATGGCGCTGTGGGCCAGCACGTCGCCAATCTGAATGCCGCTTTGCTGCTGTGGCTGGCCATTGGCCGCCATGGCCGGCGTTTTGCTCAGCAGCAGGCCACCGCCCAGCACCGCCATGCCCTGAAGAAAGTCGCGTCGTTTCATTCCATCCTCTGCATCAACAGGAAAAGGAGCACTGTAGAAAGCGCAGATGAAAATCGGGTAAAGATTGCGTGACGAATTGAAGAAAGCGAAAGGCTGAGCCGAATAAACGCACTAATCGGCTCAGATGGTGAGCCGAATACGCGGGTTATTCGGCTCAGGAGCCAGTTCAGCTCACTCGCGGCACCCGTTTGGTGTCGTCAAGCTGGCGGTTCAGCTCACGCAACCGGCTCAGCGAAATTTGATACTGGCCATTGGCGGGCAGTGGCTTGCCCCTGAAGCAGGCCCAGATCAGTGCGCCTGGCCCGTTATAGATCTCTTCAAAGGTGCCGTCCCGTGTCAGTCGGATCACAATGGCATGCTCCGGCTCACTGCGAAATGCCACTGTCTTTGACTGGGTCGCCTTGATCTCCACTTTAAGGCCGCTACTGGTTACGGCGTCATGGCCTTTGTTGGACGCAGTCATCAGCTCAAGATCGTAGACATCGGCCACCAGGCATTCGCCCAGGCTGCCCACCATATGACCGTCGGGCGTAAAGTGCCGACCGGGGAACATGGCTTCCAGCTCATTCACGGTGGCGTAGAGCTGTTTGACCAGAGTCTGGAGTTTGTGGTGGTTGATCATAAGAGTGAATCAGCACTGGTACTCGATACCGTCTCCGGAAATGCGCACCACTTTGGCCGAGACCAGCTGATTAATTTGTTCCTGAATAGCCAGCTCATTGCCCTTTATGCCCAGCTGGGCGGCAATGTGGTTGCGCAGGCTGGTCACTTTTTGAGGGCGTTTGTCTCTGGGGGTGGATACCAGGCTGTGCACCAGCCGATCAATATTGGCGCTGGCGATTTTCAGTTGCTTGCACGGGCGACCAAGGTTCTTGATATGGGTAATCAGCGGTGAAAATCCGCCGTCGTTGCTGACCACTTCAAAGGTCACGCCCTGTGGTGCCTCGCTGTCGAATTTGCCCAGATAGTAGGCCAGGTGAAAATCCAGGTTATTGGCCTGAGTGGCCTTTAACTGCACCACCGTGAGGTTGATGGGTTTGTCGTATCTGACATCGCCAAAGTCCAGCCTGGGCTGTTTGGCGCCGAGAAAAAGAATGACCCGCTCGAAGCAGGACAGGTCCACCTTGCTCAGGCAGCCCACATTTTCGTAATCGATAAATGCCCATTTCATGGTCTCTATCCTTGAGTTGCCGTTGCAGAATATGCGGGCCTGAGAGTGTTGCCGCTAGCGCAGCAATATGCGGGCAGGCTGCCCCCATTCGGGGACAAGACCCGCGCTCCATTTACCTACACCTTGCCCTTGAGCAGGGCCTCTATGCTGCCCACGGCGCCGAGCACGCTGCTGGCTTCATAGGGAAGGAAGATACGGTCGCCATCCTTGCCGATTTCGGGCAGGGTTTTCAGGTATTCCAGACCGAGCAGGTAGCCCACCACCATTTGCGGATCGAGCCGGTCGCTGCCGGCGGCGAGTACCTGGTCTATGGCCTGGCGCTGGCCGTCGGCCATCAGAATGGCGGCTTCCTTTTCGCCTTCCGCCACCAGAATGTTGGAGCGCTTCTCCCCTTCCGCCCGGGCAATGGCGGCTTCCCGCTCACCGTTGGCCTGCAGCACCAGGGCGCGACGCTCCCGCTCGGCGGCCATTTGCTTGCGCATGGCGTCTTCCACTTCGGCGGGGATCATGATGTCCTGGATCTCGACCCGGGTGACCTTTACCCCCCACTTGTTGCCGGCTTCGTCCATCACAATCTGCAGCTTGTCGTTGATCTCCTGACGGGATTCAAACAGCTTGTCGAGTTCCATTTTGCCCACCTCGGAGCGCAGCGAGGTCTTGGCCAGAATCTCGATGGCCTGGATCAGGTTCTCGGTCTGATACACGGCCCGCTCGGGGTCGATCACCTGAAAATACAGGGCGCCGTTTACGGTCACGCTCACGTTATCGGCGGTGATCACCGACTGACCGGGAAAGTCGAGCACGGTTTCACGGCGGTCGATGCGGGTTTCTTCCATCACCACCGCCACGTTCTCGCCGCCAATGGGCTGGTAGCGGCGCACCTTGATCGAGCGGGGCTTGTCCACAAAGGGAATAATCCAGTTAATGCCCGGGCTCAGGGTTTTCTGGTAGCTGCCCAGGCGCTCAATCACCACGGCTTCCGACTGCTGCACTATCATCAGGCCCTTGATCACCAGTGCCAAAACCAGCACGGTAAACACCAGGGCAATAATCAACATCATATCCATGAGCACACTCCCCTTATGGTTTTAAAACTTGTTATTCCGGCCGTTTGACGATGGCGGTAATACCGTCGAAACGGACAATTTCCACCCGGTCTCCTTCTTTCAGTTCAACGCCGGCTTCGCCGCGCACCATAAACAGATCCCCTTCCAGCTTCAGGCGCAGCTCGCCGGTATGATGACGCACCAGGGTGCCGGTTTGATGACGGCTTTCACCGGCCAGGCCGCTTTTGCGGCGCGACGGAGCAAATTCACGAAAGGCTTTTTTCAGCAGCGGGGCCAGCACGGCGGTGGCCAGGGCAAAGGTGAACCACTGGCCGGTGACGCTCACCTCCAGCAGGGCCGCCATCATGGCAGCAAGAGCGGCCAGCCCCATGGCAAAGGCAAAGAAGCCGGTGCCGAGCAGCTCGGCCAGTAACAGAACAAGGGCGGCGATCAGCCAAAGATGCCAGGCAAGCACGTAGATTCACCTCAGATACAAATGGAACAGTGCTTACTATAGAAGAGTGAGGAGAAAGCGGGAAGGTGAAAAGCCGGGGATTGGGGATTGCCCCCCGCCGTTGGCAGTAGGTTGCCAATGAGCGCAGCGAATTGCAACACGAAGCCGACTGCGGGTTGTTGGGATTCGCTTCGCTCATCACAACCTACGGTCAAACCGCCGTCATTCACGTTTGGCGGTATGCATTCCCACGCGGAGCGTGGGAACGAGGAAAGCTGCAGACAACGCCTCTTACGGCTGACAGCTTACGGCTTACAGCTCCCCAACGGGGCGGGCCAGTTTAAACAGTTCAAAGAAGTTGGCGGTGGTTTGCCGGGCCACTTCTTCATAGGGCACGCCCTTGAGCTCGGCCACAAACTCGGCCACGGTGCGGGTGTAGGCAGGCTCGTTTTCTTCGCCACGACACGGCACCGGGGCCAGCCAGGGGGAGTCGGTTTCCACCAGCAGCCGCTCCAGCGGCAGGGCCTTGACTACCTCGCGCAGGGCCTCGGCGCTGCGGAAGGTGACGATGCCGGAGATGGAGATGTAAAAGCCCAGCTCCATGGCGGCTTCGGCCATTTCCAGGGATTCGGTAAAGCAGTGCAGCACGCCGCCCACCTTGTCGGCGCCGCCCTGGCGCAAAATCTCCAGGGTGTCTTCTTGCGCGCTGCGGGTGTGAATGATCAGCGGCTTGTTCAGCTCCACAGCCACCTGCACATGCTGCTCAAAGGAGCGCTTCTGCAGCTCGGCGCTTTCCGGGGCGTAGAAATAGTCCAGCCCGGTTTCACCGATGGCGACTACCGACGGATGAGAGGCCAGCTCCCGCAGCAGCGCCGGATCGTTCTGCTCGTCGCCCTGGTGCAGCGGGTGCACGCCACAGGACGCAAACACCTGAGGGTAAGGCTCAACGGCCTTGAGCATATCGGGAAAGGACGACAGCCCCACACCAATGCACAGCATGTGGTTTACGCCCCGGGCGGCGGCCTTGGCAATGGCCTCGTCCATGGATTTGTGTTTCTTGCCGTAATCAAGTTTGTCGAGGTGGCAATGGGAATCAACCAGCAAAATCGGCTCCAGTAAAACGTGTTCGGTAATCAGGAATGGGTTAATGCGTGCTGCAGGCGGCGCAGCCACTGGCCCAGTTGCAGGCCGGTGTTCACCGGCCTGCCCTGCCCCGGCTGCAACCGGCGGCGCAACGTCAGCAGCTCGCTGTTCAGCTCATGCAGGGGCATGGCGCCCAGCCGGGCCAGGCGCTCGCTCTGCCCGCGGCAGTCGTCCAGCTTGAGGGGCGCATTCACCCCAAGGGCGGTTTGCAGGGCGTCCTGCAACAACAGCTGCACCCACACAAGGTGCACCGGCTGCTCCTGCAGGCTGGCCTGCACACCGGGCAGGGCCGCGGGCGCCTCGGCAAGGCGCACCAGCTCATCCAGCAGGGTCAGGCGCTTGTCGTCGGCGCCCTGCTGCAAATATTCCAGGGTTTGCAGGGGTGAGCCCTGGTTTACGCTCAGCGCCGCCGGGGTGGCGCTTACGCCCTGCTCATTCAGCCAGGCCAGCGCAGTCTGGGTGTCGGGCTGCGGCACCAGCCACTGCTGGCAGCGGCTGATGAGGGTCGGCAGCAGCCGCTCGGGTTGCGACGACACCAAAATCAGGGTGCTTTCACCTGCCGGCTCTTCCAGGGTTTTCAGCAAGGCGTTGGCGGCGGCCTCGGTCATCAGCTCGGCCCGCTCAATAATGGCCACCTTGCCATGGCCCAGGCGGGCGCTCTCGCTCATGATGCGGCCGAGTTCGCGAATGGCGTCAATGCCAATGCTGCGCCCTTCCCGGCCCACCACATGCAGATCGGAATGGCTGCCGGCGGCGGTGAGCTCACAGGCATGGCACATGCCGCAGGGGGCATTATTTGTATGTTGGCATAATAATGCGGTGGCCAGTTTGCCGGCCAGTTCGCCCTTGCCCAGCCCCGCCATGCCCTTGATCAGCAGCGCATGGCCCAGCCGGCGTTCGCGCACGCCCTGCAGCAGCGGCTGCCATACCGGGATCAGCCAGTGGTACACAGTCGCTGCTCCAGGCAGGCCAGCACGCGGTCTTTCACTTCCTGCTCATTGCCGGAAGCGTCAATCAACGCGCAGTCGGGGTCGGCCTTGGCCAGTTCGAGGTAACGGGCGCGGGTGCGCTCGAAAAAGTCGAGGTTTTCCAGCTCAATGCGGTCCAGCTCGCCCCGGCTACGGGCCCGGGTTAGCCCCTGAGCCGGGTCGATATCGAGATACAGGGTGAGATCCGGTTTAAAGTCCCCCAGCACCGCCTGCTTTATCTGGGTGATCAGCCCGGCATCTATGCCCCGGCCGCCGCCCTGATAGGCCTGGGAAGACAGATCGTGCCGGTCGCCCACCACCCAGACGCCGTCCGCCAGCGCCGGCTGAATACGGTTTTTCACCAGCTGCACCCGGGCGGCATACATCAGCAGCAGCTCGGCTTCCATGGTGAGGGGCTCGTCGTGCACTTCCTTGACCAGGGCACGCATTTTTTCCGCCAGCGGCGTGCCCCCCGGCTCCCGGGTAGTCATCACGGTGTGGCCTCGGGCCTCGAGCCAGCTCACCACATGGCGCTGCACCGTGCTCTTGCCGGCGCCTTCGAGACCTTCAATCACAATAAAACGGCTCATGGATTACCTTATTTGTTCAGTATGTAGCGGCGCACCGCCCGGTTGTGCTCACGCAGGCTTTTGGAAAAGTAATGACGCCCGTCTTCGCCCATGGCCACAAAATAGTAATATTTGCTCTCGGCCGGGTTCAGCGCCGCGCGAATCGCCTCCTTGCTGGGCATGGCAATGGGCGTGGGCGGCAGGCCGCGGATCACATAGGTGTTGTAGGGAGTGTGGGTCTGCAGATCCCGCTTGCGAATGTTGCCGTCATAGTCCTCGCCCATGCCGTAGATCACCGTGGGATCGGTCTGCAGCCGCATGCCCCGGCGCAACCGGTTCACAAACACGGAGGCGATCATCGGCCGCTCGTCGGCCACACCGGTTTCCTTTTCAATGATGGAGGCCAGGATCAGCGCCTCGTAAGGGGTCTTGATGGGCAGATCGGCATCGCGGTTTTCCCAGGCCTCATGCAGAAAGTCCTGCATATGGCCATAGGCGCGCTCCAGCACATCCAGGTCGCTGTCGCCCGGGGTATAGTTGTAGGTTTCCGGCAGAAACAGGCCTTCCAGCTTGTCGCGCTCAGCCCCCAGGCGCTCGGCCAGCTCGGCCTCGCTCATGCCTTCAAGCTCCTGCTCCAGATACTCGGCACTGGCGAGCCGGGCCTGCCAGTCGGACAGGCGCAGCCCTTCCACCAGGGTCACGTTCAGGCGATAAACGTCGCCGTTCACAAATTTGGTCAGCGCCTCGCGCAGCCGGGTGTTCTCATCCAGCTTGTAGGTACCCTGGCGCACCGCCGCCAGCTCCGGATGCAGTTTCAGCCACAAACGGCGGTGCAACAGGGGCAGATCCGGGCTGAGCCGGCCGGTCAGTTGCAGGGCGGTCTCGCCCCGGTGCACCACAAACAGCGGGTGCTCTCCCGGTGTAATGGTCAGGTTTTCCAGCCGTTGCCACTGGTGATAGCCATATCCCGCCAGCCCCAGGCCCGCCAGGGTGGCCGCCAGCACGGCGGCCTTCAGCCCTTTAATCAATTTGCTCATATCGTTGTTGCAGTGCTCTCGTCATGGAAAAGTCGCCGCCAAGGTCGCGCCCGGCCACCGTGCGCACCGGCACCAGCCCCATCAGGGCATTGGTCAGCCACACTTCGTCGGCCTGTTGCAGCGTTTCAAGGGGGGCGCTTATCTCCTGTACCTGTTTGCCAAGCTCGCTGATTACCCAGCGGCGTAGGGTGCCGTGCACTCCACCCGTAGCAAGCTCGGGGGTAAACACCGCATCGCCCTTGCGCCAGAACAGGTTGGCGGTCACCGCCTCCATCACTGTGCCCTCTTCGTTCAGCACCACGCCCTCAGGCAGCTCTCTGGCTTCAAGCTCGGCCTTGAGCAACACCTGCTCCAGCCGGTTCACGGTTTTCAGTCCGGCCAGCAGCGAAGAGCTGCCCAGGCGCCCTTCACACAGGCCCAGGTCAATGCCCTGCTCGCGCCAGGTGAGGTAGTGGGCGGGAAAGGGCGACACATTCAGCGCCACCACAGTATCGCCGCAGCCGGCAATACCGTAACCCCGGCCACCGGGGCCGCGCAACAGGGTCAGGCGCACCACGCGATCGCCCTCGTCCGGCAAAGCCGCCAGCTCGGCTTCAATGGCGGTCCAGTCCGGCTCGGCCATGTGCAGCCGCTGGCAGGCATCGATCAGCCGGGCCTTGTGCAGGGGCCACAACCGCACCCTGCCCCGCCGGGCGTGCATGGTGGTGAAGTGACCGTCGCCCAGCATCCAGCCCCGGCTCAGGGCCGGCTCCTGAGAATGAAGAATGTTCTGCATGACTATTTCATAAAAAAAGCCCGGCACATGGCCGGGCTTGGTCTGGCCAAAAGGCCATTATATGCGTTTGAAGATCAATGAGCCATTGGTGCCGCCAAACCCGAAGGAGTTGGACAGGGCATACTCAAACTCGGCCTTTCTGGCCTGGTGCGGCACCAGATCCAGATCACACTCATCATCCGGGTTGTCCAGGTTGATGGTGGGCGGCGCTACCTGATCACGCAGGGCCAGCACGCTGATGATGGCTTCAATGGCACCGGCGGCACCCAGTAGGTGACCGGTCATTGATTTGGTGGAGCTCACCAGCAGCTTGCTGGCATGCTCGCCAAACACCTTCTTCACCGCTTTCAGCTCGGCCACATCCCCCAGCGGGGTGGAGGTGCCGTGGGCGTTGATGTAACCCACCAGTGCCGGATCCAGCTGGGCGTCGCGCAGGGCGTTGGCCATGGCGGCGGCGGCACCGCTGCCGTCATCGGGCGGCGCAGTCATGTGGTGGGCATCGCCACTCATGCCAAAGCCAACCAGCTCGGCATAAATGGTGGCGCCACGGGCCTTGGCGTGCTCGTATTCTTCCAGCATCACCACACCGGCGCCGTCACCCAGCACAAAGCCGTCTCTGTCCTTGTCCCACGGACGACTGGCCTTTTCAGGATCGTCGTTGCGGGTGGACAGGGCGCGGGCGGCAGCAAAGCCACCCATGCCCATGGGCGTGGAGGCCTTTTCGGTGCCGCCGGCCAGCATGGCGTCGGCGTCGCCGTAGGCGATCATGCGGGCCGCCAGACCAATGCTGTGAGTACCGGTAGTACAGGCAGTGGTGGCCGCAATGTTGGGACCACGCAGTCCTTTCATGATCGACAGATGGCCGGACACCATGTTGATAATGGTGGACGGCACAAAGAAGGGGCTCAGCTTGCGCGGGCCGCTCTTCATCAGGCTGGTGTGGTTCTGCTCGATAAGACCGAGGCCACCAATGCCGGAGCCGATGGACACACCCACGCGATCGGCGTTGGCGTCTGTGATCTCCAGTCCGGCGTCGGCAAAGGCCTGCAGGCCTGCCGCGATACCGTACTGAATGAACAAGTCCATTTTGCGGGCTTCTTTTTTGGCAATGCCATGCGCTTCCGGGTCAAAGTCCTTGACCAGGCCGGCAAATTTGGTGGTGTAATCGGTTGTATCAAAGTGCTCTATGTTGGAAATGCCGCTTTGACCTGCCAGCAGGGCCTGCCAGCTGGCATCGACCGAATTTCCGACAGGAGAGAGCATACCGAGGCCAGTCACCACGACTCTGCGTTTGGACACAGGAGCGCCTCCGAATGGGATTTGAAACAAGAAAAAAACCGAAGTGGCGGGCGCCACTCCGGTACAGGTTTGTTATTCCTGGTTGGCGTTGATGTAATCGATCGCAGCCTGAACGGTGGTGATCTTTTCCGCTTCCTCGTCAGGAATCTCGGTATCAAACTCTTCTTCCAGAGCCATTACCAGTTCAACGGTGTCCAGGGAATCCGCGCCCAGATCATCAACGAAGGAAGCTTCGGATTTAACTTCTTCTTCCTTAACGCCCAGTTGCTCTACGATGATTTTCTTTACGCGTTCTTCGATGTTGCTCATGACCAGTATTTTCCTTTAGAAATACGCAAGTGCGTGTCGTTGCGGTAGTGTATAAAAATAACGGTGGTTTGCAAGCCTGTTTGGGGCTGGTCTAACCAGAATCCACACGAAAAATGCCGAATTTTCCGCCAATCAGGTGCCAACTGCCGTGATTTTCATCAAACCATGTACATGCCGCCGTTAACGTGCAGCGTTTCGCCGGTGATATAGCCGGCTTCATCCGACGCCAAAAAGGCCACGGCGGATGCAATCTCTTTGGGGTCGCCCAGGCGCTGAGCCGGAACCTGTGACAAGATACCGGCTCGTTGCTCGTCATTCAATGCGCGCGTCATGTCGGTTTCAATAAAACCGGGGGCGACCACGTTCACGGTAATGCCACGGGAAGCCACTTCCCGGCCCAGGGACTTGCTGAAGCCAATCAGGCCCGCCTTGGCGGCGGCATAGTTGGCCTGGCCGGCGTTGCCCATGGTGCCCACTACGGAGCCGATGGTCACAATGCGGCCAAAGCGCTTTTTCATCATGGTGCGCAGCACCGCCTTGGACAGGCGGAACACGGAGGTGAGGTTGGTGTCGATAATGTCCTGCCACTCCTCGTCCTTCATGCGCATCATCAGGTTGTCGCGGGTGATGCCGGCGTTGTTGACCAGCACGTCGATGTCACCAAAGCGCTCCTTGATGGTGGCCAGGGTAGCTTCAAGAGAAGCAGGATCGGTTACGTTCAGCACCAGACCTGCACCTTTTTCGCCCAGATAGGCGCTGATCGCCTCGGCGCCCTTTTCGCTGGTGGCGGTGCCGATCACGGTGGCGCCACGCTCGGCAAACAATTCGGCGGTGGCCCGGCCGATGCCGCGGCTGGCGCCGGTCACCAGCACTACTTTACCGGAAAAACTCATATTCACTCCTTTACCAGGGGTTTAAGCCAATTGAATTGTATTTAACGCATAACCCGACCGGAGTGTAGGCGCCGCTTCAGCTGGCGCAAAGGCACAGGCAACTGAATATTCAGGCCTGATGCTCAGGCTCTGCCGGCTAAAGCGGCAGCTACAAGAGATCCGGAATCGAATCATGGGTTTTAACACATTGGCATTAAAGACCGTTTACTGCGGTCAGGGCTTTTTCCAGGCTGGCGTCGTCGTTCACCGCCAGACCTTCCACCCGCTTGTCGATGCGCTTGGCCAGGCCGGTGAGCACCTTGCCCGGGCCCACTTCCAGGGCCAGGGTTACGCCCTGCTCCGCCATGGTTTCCACGGTTTCGGTCCAGCGCACCGGGCTGTACAGCTGACGCACCAGGGCGTCTTTAATGGCGGCGGGATCGATCTCGGGCTTTACATCCACGTTGTTGATCACGGGCACCGCCGGGGCGTTAAAGCTCATGGCGCTGAGCGTCTCGGCCAGCTTGTCGGCGGCGGGCTTCATCAGGGCGCAGTGGGACGGCACGCTCACGGGCAGCGGCAACGCACGCTTGGCGCCGCTTTCCTTCATCAGCACATTGGCGCGCTCTACCGCGGCCTTGTTGCCGGCGATCACCACCTGGCCCGGTGAGTTGAAGTTGACCGCAGACACCACCTCGCCCTCGGCGGCCTTTTCACAGTTGGCGATAATGGTGTCGTTGTCGAGGCCGATAATGGCAGACATGGCGCCGGTGCCTTCGGGCACGGCGTCCTGCATCAGCTTGCCGCGCAGCTCTACCAGCTTGACGCCGTCGGCCAGGCTCAGCACACCGGCGCACACCAGGGCGGAGTATTCACCCAGGCTGTGACCGGCCATCAGGGCGGGCTGTGCCCCACCCTGCTGCTGCCACAGGCGGTACAGGGCCACGGAAGACGTCAGCAGCGCCGGCTGGGTGCGCCAGGTCTTGTTCAGCTCTTCCGCCGGGCCGTTCAGCACCAGCTCGGCCAGATCGTAGCCCAGGGCGCCGGAGGCCTCGGCAAAGGTGGTTTTCACGATGTCGTGGCTGGCCAGCACGTCGGCCAGCATGCCCACGGTCTGGGATCCCTGACCGGGAAAGGTAATGGCAAAAGACATGGTAATTCCTCTTAAAAACGTACCAGGGCGGAGCCCCAGGCAAAACCGCCGCCAAAGGCTTCCAGCAGCACCAGCTGGCCGCGCTGAATGCGGCCGTCGCGCACCCCTTCATCCAGGGCGATGGGCACACTGGCCGCCGAGGTGTTGCCATGCTTGTCGAGGGTCAGAATGACCCGCTCGATGGGCATGTTCAGCTTGCGGGCGGTGGCGTTGATAATACGGTAGTTGGCCTGATGGGGTACCAGCCAGTCGAGTTCCGACTTGTCGATACCGTTGGCCTCGAGGGTCTGGGTCACGATGTCGCTCAGGCGGGAAACGGCCACCTTGAACACTTCGTTGCCCTTCATGTGCATGTAGGCATCCATTTCGGTGCCCGACACGCCACGCTGACGGTGCGGCAGCTTGAGCAGCTCGCCATAGGCGCCGTCGGCATGCAGATGGGTGGACAGAATGCCCGGCTCTTCGCTGGCACCCAGCACCACGGCGCCGGCGCCGTCGCCAAAGAGAATAATGGTGGAGCGATCGTCCGGCTTGCACATGCGCGACAGCGCATCGGCGCCGATCACCAGCACATGGCGGGCCTGGCCGCTCTTGATAAACTGATCCGCCACGCTCAGGGCGTAGCTGAAGCCGGCGCAGGCGGCGGCCAGGTCAAAGGCCGGAATGCCGGGCACGTTAAGCATGGCCTGCACTTGGCAGGCGGCGGCCGGAAAGGCATTGTCGGCGCTGGTGGTGGCCAGCACTATCATGTCGAGCTGGCCGGCGTCGATGCCGGCGGCGTCCAGGGCGCGCAGGGCGGCGCCATAAGACATGGTGGCCACGGTTTCTTCGGCACCGGCAATGCGGCGCTCGCGAATGCCGGTGCGCTCTACAATCCACTGGTCGCTGGTTTCAACCATGCGTTCCAGGTCGGCGTTGGTACGCACATCCTGTGGCAGGTAGCTGCCGGTTCCCAAAATTTTACTGTTCATAGGCGTTATCTTGCGTGACTGTCCTGAGGGGCAGTATCAAAAAGATGCGCGATTTTCGCAGGCAACTGATGCTCGGTTTCGGCGACGGCCTGCAGAATCGCATTCAAGAAGGCGGGTGATCCTGCGCTCCCGTGGCTTTTGACCACACTGGAACGTAATCCTATCAGACTGGCGCCATTATACTGATCCGGGTTCAGATGAGAAAGCCGCCGTTTTACCCAGAAGGCGAGCAGTTTCCACCAGAAGCCCCGCTTTTTACCCGCCCCCAGCAGCAGCCGGGCCACACCCTCGCTGGTTTTGAGCGCCACATTGCCGACAAAGCCGTCACAGACGATGACATCAGCCTTGCCGGCAAACAGACCATCCCCTTCCACATAGCCGGTATAGTTCAGCTCGGGCAGCGCTTTCAGACGGCGGGCCGCCTGGCGCACGGCGTCGTTGCCCTTGTTGGCTTCGGCGCCCACATTGAGCAGCGCCACACGAGGGCGCGGCTCCGACAGCACGTGCCGCGCCACCGCATCGCCCATCTGGGCGAACTGCACCAGCTGAGCGGCATCGCAGCTGACATTGGCCCCCAGATCGAGCAGCAGCGCATGGCCGCCGCCGGCCTGGGGCAAACGGGTGATCAACGCCGGCCGGGCCACCCCCGGCAGGGTGTGCACCACCCGCAGGGCCAGGGCCATCAGGGCGCCGGTATTGCCACCACTCACACAGGCCTGAGCCTCGCCCCTGGCCAGGGCCTCAAGGGCCCGACCCATGGACGAGTCTGCCAGGTGACGCAGGGCGTAACCGGCCTTGTGCTCATTGGTGACCTGCTGGGCGCAATAGTGCACCTGCACTCGGGGATGGGAGCTCAGATGGTGGCGTTCAAGCCAGGGAGAAAGCGCTGTCCGGGATCCGAACAACATCAGCTTGAGGCCGGGCAGAAGCGACAGTGCCTGCGCGGCGGCAGGCACTGTAACTGAAGGGCCGAAATCGCCCCCCATCATATCAAGCGCAACGGTCAGCTGCGGCAAAAGGCAACCCTTACTTGGCGATTACCTTCTGGCCACGGTAGAAACCATCGGCAGTCACGTGGTGACGACGATGAGTTTCGCCAGTGGTCTGGTCTACAGACAGGTTGGCAGTGCTCAGGGCATCGTGTGAACGACGCATACCACGCTTGGAACGGGTTTTACGGTTCTGTTGTACGGCCATTTGACCTACTCCTAAATCAGTTACTTGCGTTTTAATTCTTCCAGAATCGCGAAAGGATTCGGACGCTCTTCGGCTTCGGGAATGTCGCCATAACTCAGATCATACCTGCCTTCGGCACAGTGCTCATTTTCATGAGCCGGCACCAGCGGCAGAGCGAGAATGAGTTCATCCTCAATGATCTCGACCAGGTTGACTTCCCCGAATTCATCTGCCTCGAACGTCTCGTACGCTTCCGGCAATTCCGGCGCCTCGGCGTCTTCACGCAAAGGCGTGTACGTAAACTCGGACTCTATGGTGGTGTCGAACACCTCGTTACAGCGCTGGCACTGAAGGGCCACCTGTGCGCGGGCATGACCCGTCATCACACGAAGCCCTTGGGCATCGGTGCCAAAGCTCAGAGATGTGTCGATATCACCATGGATACCTTGGGTCGACTCCGCCAGTCTGGGCATCAGGTCTGCGGCATAAACACCCTGATAATCCAGGCGTTTGGTGGCGCAGCGAGCGGGGTCTACCTTGATGGGCAACTTTACCTTTTCCATAAGGCGCGCATATTATAGCGCCACTCCCCCGGAGTCAAAGGGAAAATGTGGCCATCACCCCGGCCGTGATTTGTCTTACCGGTCCCGGCGAGGCTAGAATCGGCGCTTTCCTTATTTTACTGCGGAGTGCAGCCATGCCGCCCCTGATCCTCGCCTCTTCCTCTCCCTATCGCCGCGCCCTGCTGGCCCGCCTGGGGCTGACCTTTGACTGTCACAGCCCGCACATAGACGAAGCCCCCCTGCCCGGTGAAACCGGCGAGGCCCTGGCCCTGCGCCTGGCACAACAAAAGGCGGCGGCGGTGGCCAGCCACTATCGGCAAGGGCTGGTGATTGGCTCGGATCAGGTCTGTGTGAACGGCGACAAATTGCTGGGCAAGCCCGGCACCATTGAAAAGGCCCGGGAGCAACTGCTGGCCGCCGCCGGCAAACGGGTCTCCTTTTATACCGGCCTGTGCCTGCACGATATTGCCACCGGCCGCACCGCGGCACTGGTGGAGCCCTTTCATGTGCACTTTCGCCCGCTCACGCCCGCCCAGATTGACCGCTACCTGGAAAAAGAGCCGGCCCTGGACTGCGCCGGCGCCTTCAAGTGCGAAGGCCTTGGCATCAGCCTCTTTGAACGCATGGACGGCCGCGATCTGGGCCAGCATCAGCGGATCCGGCTTGGAGCGGGCCTGATCGGCGCCCCGCAGGGCATGAAACAAATGGCCGAGGCCGGTTTCATCCAGCACCCGATCCAGCCCCACCCGCTGCTTGCCGGTGGCCACCGCCAGCCGGTAGCCGGTCTGGTGCAGACCGGTCAGGGTATCGGCGGCCCCCGCAAACAGCGGCGAGGGCGTGGTGTTCACTTCCAGGTAATGACGACGGTAGGCCAGCAGCAGGGCGTCACTGTCTTTCGGCGACAGCTCGCCAAACAATACCGGAAACGCCTTGTACAGGCTGAGGCCGATAATATGACGCACCGCTTCAGGCGTGGGCACCGGCAGGTGGCAGTCGGTGGCCGCCGCCTGCATGCAGGACACAATGCGCGCCACCGAGTCCATCAGGGTGCCGTCCCAGTCAAAAATCACCAGCTCATACTTCATGAGGTCGCCATTCTCGTCAGCAGTTTTTTCAGGGCCGGCTCCAGGGGCGCTTCCAGGGTCATGGTTTCCTCCTTGCCGGGGTGATAAAAACGAATGCGGCAGGCGTGCAGGAACAGGCGACCCAGCCCCTGGCTGCGCATGGCTTCATCAAACTGGCGATCACCGTATTTATCGTCCCCGGCAATGGGATGACCCGCATGCAGGGTATGCACCCTTATCTGGTGGGTGCGGCCGGTGACCGGGCTGCACTCCACCAAAGTGGCGCCGGCAAACTTCTGCACAATACGAAAGCGGGTTTCCGAGGGCTTGCCTTCCCGATCCACTTTTACAATGCGCTCTCCCGAGGCCAGCTCGTTTTTCTTCAGCGGCGCCTTCACCACCTTCTGATGGGGCTGCCACTGGCCGCGCACCAGCGCCAGATAGTGCTTGTCCATGGTTTTTTCCCGCAGCTGCTCGTGCAGGCTGCGCAGCATGCTGCGTTTTTTCGCCACCAGCAGAATGCCGGAGGTGTCCCGGTCCAGCCGGTGCACCAGCTCCAGAAAACGCGCCTGGGGCCGCAGCGAGCGCAGCCCTTCAATCACGCCAAAGCTGAGGCCACTGCCGCCATGCACCGCCATGCCCGAGGGCTTGTTAAGCACCAGCAGAGCGTCGTCTTCATAGAGGATGGCGCTTTCCAGCCCCTGCACGCTGTCGAGCTTCGCCGAGGGCAACACCTCTTCGCGCTCGGCCACCCGCACCGGCGGCACGCGGATCACGTCGCCGGCCAGCAGCTTGTATTCCGGTTTAATGCGCTTTTTGTTAACCCTAACCTCACCCTTGCGCAAAATACGATAAATCAGGCTTTTGGGAACGCCTTTGAGCTGAGTCCGTAAAAAGTTGTCGATGCGCTGCCCTTCATGCTCAGCCTCTATGGTGAGCAGCCGCACGCTTTGATGGTCTTGTTTCATGGCCGGGATTCTACCACCGAAGCCGGTGTTTTTGCTGCAAAAATGGTGCCTTGCTAAGGCTGTGGGTAAAGTGTGATAATGCGTGAGTTTTTCGTGTCTTCCCGGTTGGGGAGACACACACCCAAACCCCGGTATAACCGTTTGGTTCGCGACCTTTGGGCTTCGCTCCCTTATGACGTGATACACACCTGAAAAATGCGCCTCATGCGTAGCCAGCCGGGAGGCTGTAATGACTACGCTGACAGACTCGAGGCCGGTGTCAGTCGGAGCCGAATGGTCACTCCGGGTAACGCGAACACTGTAAAAAAACAGTAAAAACATATAAATAAAGAGTACTCAATGAAAAGAATGCTGATTAACGCAACCCAGGAAGAGGAGTTGCGCGTTGCCCTGGTGGACGGGCAAAGACTGTATGATCTCGATATTGAAAGCCCCGGCCACGAACAGAAAAAAGCCAACATCTACAAAGGCAAAATCACCCGGGTAGAACCCAGCCTGGAAGCCGCCTTTGTCGACTACGGCGCCGAGCGCCACGGCTTTCTGCCCCTCAAGGAAATTGCCCGCAACTACTTTCCCGCCGGTTACACCTATCAGGGCCGCCCCAATATCAAGGAAGTGGTCAAGGAAGGTCAGGAAGTCATCGTTCAGATTGATAAAGAAGAGCGTGGCAACAAGGGCGCGGCCCTCACCACCTTTATCAGTCTGGCCGGCTCCTATCTGGTGCTCATGCCCAACAACCCCCGCGCCGGTGGCATTTCCCGCCGCATTGAGGGTGACGAGCGCACCGAGCTGAAAGAAGCCCTGTCCCGCCTCAAGCTGCCCGACGGCATGGGCCTGATTGTGCGCACCGCCGGTGTGGGCAAGTCCGGCGAAGAGCTGGAGTGGGATCTGAACGTGCTCAAGACCCACTGGGCCACCATTCAGGAGGCCGCAGAAAGCCGCCCCGCTCCTTTCCTGATCCATCAGGAAAGCAACGTGATTGTGCGCGCCATTCGCGACTATCTGCGCCGGGATATCGGCGAGATCCTGATCGACAACCCCACGGTATTTGAGCGTGCCAAGCAGCACATTCAGCTGGTTCGTCCCGACTTCATCAACCGGGTCAAGCTGTATGAGGGCGATGTGCCCATGTTCAGCCACTACCAGATTGAAAGCCAGATCGAGTCGGCGTTTCAGCGGGAAGTGCGTCTGCCGTCCGGCGGCAGCATTGTCATCGATCCCACCGAAGCACTGACCTCCATCGACATCAACTCCGCCCGCGCCACCAAGGGCGGCGACATTGAAGAAACCGCACTGCAGACCAACTTGGAAGCGGCGGAAGAAATCGCCCGTCAGCTGCGCCTGCGCGACCTGGGCGGCCTGGTGGTGATCGACTTTATCGACATGACCCCGGTGCGCCACCAGCGCGAAGTGGAAAACCGCCTGCGCGACGCCGTGCGCCAGGACCGCGCCCGCATTCAGCTGGGCCGCATCTCCCGCTTTGGCCTGCTGGAAATGTCCCGTCAGCGCCTGCGTCCGTCGCTGGGCGAGTCCAGCACCCATGTGTGTCCCCGCTGTCTGGGTCAGGGCACCATTCGCGACAACGAGTCCCTCGCCCTGGCCATTCTGCGCCTGATTGAAGAAGAAGCGCTCAAGGACAACACCGGCCAGATCCACGGTCAGGTGCCGGTAGACGTGGCCGCCTATCTGCTTAACGAAAAGCGCAAGTCCATCGCCAACCTGGAAAACCGCTACAAGGTCGACATCTTTATTATTCCCAACGAGCAGCTGGAAACCCCGCACTTCGACGTGACCCGGGTGCGCAGCAGCGACGTGGAAGAAGTGACCAGCTATGAGCTGAAAACCGAGGTGGAGCAGCCGGTTTACCAGCCCCGCCAGCATCAGGCCAAACCGAAAAGCGAGCAGCCGGCGCTGCAGGGCTTTTCCGCCCCGGCCCCGGCGCCGGTGGCCCCGAGCCGCCCCGACCCCCAGCAGGCCCAGCCCCAGACACGCCAGCCCGGCCTGCTGAGCCGGCTGTTCTGCGCCATTGCCGGCTGGTTCAAGGGCCCGGAGCAAGCGGCTTCTCAAACCACTGCCACTGCCGAACCGACCCCGGCCCGCTCCGAGCGCGGCAACCGTGGCCAGCGCTCCGGCGAGCGCCGGGATCGCCGCGAGCGAGGCGATCGTCGCGGTAACAACCGTAACCGCAAACCCCGCGATGAAGAGCGCAGCCAGAAGCCGGCCCCGGCCGCCCCTGTCCAGGAAAGCAGCGAGCAGCAAAAGCCGGAGCGTCCGCGTCGTGAGCGTCGCAAGCCCCGTCGCGAGCAACAGCCCGAGCGCGCCCCTCGTCAGCAGCAGGAGCAGCAACAGCCGGCCCGTGAAGCCGACGCTCCCCGCGCCGCCGAGGTAACCGCCCAACAGCAGACTCCGCAGCAACCCCAGCAGGAGCTGGCCAAAGAGCAGGCCGTGGCCGAGCGCCGCCAGCGCCGTCAGCTGCGCAAAAAAGTGCGTCTCGACAGCGAAGGTCGCCCTCAGGAGCACCAGCCCGCCCCGGCAGAACATCAGACCGTCGAGCCGGCTCAGCAAACCGCCCAGGCCGAGGAGCGCAAAGAGCAGCCCCATCCGCACAAGCGCGCTCCCAAGCGCAAGCGCATCAATGAAGACAGCCGTCGTCGCCGCCGTGAAGAAAGCATTGCGGCCCTGATCGCCGAGCAGGGTGCCGACAAGTGGGTAGCCAGCGAGACCGAGACTGAACAGCAAGCCACTCAGCCCGAGCCGAAGCAGCCGGAAGTGATGGTGGAAGCTCAGGCTGAAGTAAAACCGGCGGAAGTGAAGCAGCCCGAAGCTCCGGCAGCTGAAGCCCAGCCCGAGCCAAAAGCGGAAGCCCCGGTGGCCGAAGCCCAGCCCGAGCCAAAAGCGGAAGCCCCGGTGGCCGAAGCCCAGCCCGAGCCGAAAGCAGAAGCCCCGGTGGCCGAAGCTCAGCCCGAACCGAAAGCAGAAGCACCCGTTGCCGAAGCCAAGCCCGAGCCCGAGCCCAAGGCAGAAGCACCCGTTGCCGAAGCCAAGCCCGAGCCCAAGGCAGAAGCACCCGTTGCCGAAGCCAAGCCCGAGCCCAAGGCAGAAGCGCCGGTAGTTGAAGCCAAGCCCGAGCCGAAAACAGAAGCGCCCGTTGCCGAAGCCAAGCCCGAGCCGAAAACAGAAGCGCCCGTTGCCGAAGCCAAGCCCGTAGCGACTGCCGGTCGTTACCTGGCGGCCCGCAAGGCCTCTGCGCCCATGACCAAGCCGCCGGTAGTGGAAGCCGTGCCTTACGTGAAGCCGGACTACCCGCCCCTGGTGCGTGAACCCATCGCCACCAGCGGCCGCCAGGGTGGCTCCATCAACGCCCGCAATCAGGCCTCGGCCCCCATGGCCAAGCCCTGATAGCTGCACGGTAATATAAAAAGGCTCCTTCGGGAGCCTTTTATTTTTCCTTTATCCTACCACCGTGGCTTTCTGATGGTTTTTGGATATTCACGGCGCACTCTGGCACGCTTGATATGCAGATACAGACCAATCATGATCAGCACAATTCCCGCAACCGGACCAGGCTGGGGTATATCGGCAAACAAAACCAGCAAGCCTATTGCTGCACAGCCATAAGGCCGCAATTCATATAGTAACCACTCCATGGTTATCCCTTATGATTCAAATTGACTCATCAAGATCAACAGCCAAACATCTGATCAGTGCGATATTTAACTTATACCCATTCTACGGATTCGTACAGAACCTTTCCGGTCTGAGCCGGACCTCAGGGTTTTTCGTAATCCATCAGCCCCGCAGCGCTTTCAGTACCCCGTCACAGGCTGCTTCCACCAGATCCAGCACCTGCTCAAAACCCCGCTCGCCACCATAATAGGGATCCGGCACTTCCTGCTCGGGACCATTGGCAAAGCTCAGCAACAGCTTCACCTTGTGCCTGTGCGCCGGCGGACACAAGCGCAGCAGATCTTCCAGGTTGCTGCGATCTGCCGCCAGCACCAGATCAAAGTGCTCAAAATCCTGTCGCGTTACCTGACGTGCCTGCATGCCGGAAAAATCGTATCCCCTCGCCTCACCCGCCGCCCGGGCACGGGCATCCGGCCCCGAGCCGGCGTGATAGCCAATGGTGCCCGCCGAATCAATCTCCAGCTCAACACCGGCCCGCACCGCCTTGTGACGCAACACCGCCTCGGCGGTGGGCGAGCGGCATATGTTGCCCATGCAGATCATCAGCACACTGATACTGTCTTTATTTTTCAGAGGGTTATCCGTCATTATCCTGCCTGCTTTCAGTGGGTATGGATGATAATAAAATTCAATATTTCAACATCTTGAAGAGTATTGTGAAGAGGATTTTTGAAATTTCAATCGGCAGGCGGCAGTGTTCACGTCCACAAAAAAAAAGCAGGATCCAGCCGTAGCGGGATCCTGCTCTTCATTTTCTCTTATTCCGGACTCAGGCCGGAGGGTTCACTCAGGCAGCAACCCCCTTGGCCAGCAGCTCTTTGCGCAGAATTTCTGCACCGGCGCTCAGGGCTTCCAGCTTGCCTCTGGCAATATGGCGGGCCAGGGGGGCCATGCCGCAGTTGGTGCTGGGGAGGAGCTTGTCGGCATCCACAAACTGCAGCGCCTTGCGCAGGGTGTCGGCAACCTGCTCCGGGGTTTCAATGGTGTTGGTGGCCACATCAATGGCGCCGACCATCACTTTTTTGCCGCGAATAAGCTCAATCAGATCCATCGGCACCCGGGAGTTCTGACATTCCAGCGACACAATATCGATATTGGACTGCTGCAGCCGCGGGAAGACCTCTTCATACTGCCGCCACTCGGACCCAAGGGTCTTTTTCCAGTCGGTGTTGGCCTTGATGCCGTAGCCGTAGCAGATGTGTACCGCGGTTTCACACTTCAGGCCTTCAATGGCCCGCTCCAGGGCGGCAATGCCCCAGTCGTTGACCTCGTCAAAGAAGACATTAAAGGCCGGCTCATCGAACTGAATAATGTCCACGCCGGCGGCTTCCAGCTCTCTGGCTTCCTGGTTCAGAATTTTGGCAAATTCCCAGGCCAGTTTTTCACGGCTCTGGTAATGACCGTCGTAGAGGGTATCTATCATGGTCATGGGGCCCGGCAGCGCCCATTTAATGGGCTTGTCGGTCTGCTGACGCAGGAATTTGGCATCTTCCACAAACACCGGCTTCTGGCGGCTGACCGCGCCCACTACCGAGGGCACGCTGGCGTCGTAGCGGTTACGGATTTTAACGGTCTTGCGCTGTTCAAAATCAACACCGTCGAGATGCTCAATAAAGGTGGTTACAAAGTGCTGACGGGTTTGCTCGCCGTCACTCACAATGTCGATGCCAGCTTTTTGCTGCTCCTGCAGCGACACCCGCAGGGCGTCCTGCTTGCCGTCAATCAGCTCCTGACCTTCCAGTTTCCAGGGTGACCACAGTGTTTCGGGCTGCGCCAGCCAGGACGGTTTGGGTAAGCTGCCGGCAGTGGACGTAGGGAATAACTTTTTCATGATAATTTCCGTTTCTGTTCTCGTTATTTATTAAGCGTAATTGGCAGACCACTGCTCAAGAATGTCGTGATAGGGCTTGATAAACACCTCTTCGGCAAACTTGCCCTGCTTGATCGCCAGCTGGCTGCGTTCTTCCCGGTCATAAACAATTTGCGTCAGTGAATGATCCGAGTTCTTCAGGCTGGGCTTGTAGCACTTGCCGGCCACCGCATTGGCGTTGTAGATCTCGGGCCGGTAGATCCGCTGAAAGGTTTCCATGGTGCTGATGGTGCTGATCAGCTCAAGGTTGCTGTAGTCATTCAGCAGATCACCAAAGAAGTAAAAGGCCAGCGGCGCGGCGCTGTGGGGCGGCATAAAGTAACGTACCTTCAGGCCCATTTTCTTGAAATACTGCTCGGTCAGGGATGACTCATTGGGCAGGTATTCCACACCCAGAATGGGGTGCTGGTTCTCGGTCTGATGATAGGTCTTGTTGTCAGACACACTCAGGCAGATCACCGGCAGCTTGGCAAAGTTCTGGCGGTAGGCATCGGAATTCACAAAGCACTGAAACAGCTTGCCGTGCAGATCGCCGAAGTCTTCCGGCACGCTGAAGCCCGCCTTGCCCTTGTTGTGCTCCAGCAGGCGCACACTGAAGTCGTAGTCCCGCACGTAGGAAGAAAAGTTGTTACCCACAATGCCTTCAATGCGCTGCTTGGTCTTGTGATCAACAATGTTGGTTTTCAGAATTTCAATGCTGGGAAAGCTCTGACCCTTGCCTTCACTGTCGATATTCATGTCAACGGAGATGATTTCAAGCTCAACTGAATAACGATCCGCCTTGGGATTATCCCAGTTCGCAATGGCATTGAACCGGTTGTTAATCATGGTCAGGGCGTTGCGCAGGTTCTCCTGGCGGCTCTCGCCCCGGGCCAGGTTGGCGAAGTTGGTAGTGATGCGCGTGCTGTCTGCCGGCTGATAATTTTCGTCAAAGGCAATGCTGTTAATCGCAAAAGTAAAGTCGTTATTCATAATGTCATCCCTTTTCCCGCATGAAGCCTGTATTTGTTGGTTGCTCTTTTTGGATGTCCAGCCATCCAGAGCTAAGCGTTAGGTATGTTATACAGGGGCCATTACATGAACAAAAATGATTTTACTTCATCAATATATGATACTTACTCATGATTTGTTGTGCGACAAGGCACTGCCGGGCACGAGGGCTGACGGGTTCACGGCCCGAGAGTGAGAGAACGGTCGAGAGCCAGCTGTCTGTGTAAGGAACAGGAGACAGCCGCCAGACAGTCTGGCAGCTGTATGATTCAGAAGATGAGGAAGTGTGAAGAAAAAGCAGCGTGGTCATGCGACCCGCTGAGCCTGAGCGATGAAGTCATTCAGGTAGTTAATGCGCTCTTCGCCCTTGCGCACCCCCAGAAAGATTTGTTTTTTGATGCCCTGCTCGCCAAAGCGCAGGCTTTTAATGGCCAGGGTTTTGGCGAACTCGTCCACCAGCCAGCCGGGCAAGGCACTGACTCCCCTGCCCGCCGCCACCATCTGCAACATGATTTCGGTAGTTTCAATGGTTTTGTGTTTTTTAACCGTGCATTTGGCAGGGTTTAAAAACTGGCTGTAGATGTCCAGCCGCTCGGGCTCGACCGGATAGGTAAACAGCACTTCTTCAGCAAGCTGTTCGGGCATGACCGCGTCCTGCGAGGCAAGAGGGTGAGAGGATGAAACAACCAGCCTGTGTTCATAGTCAAACACCGGTATAAAGGTCAGCTGGGGTTTGTACAGAGGATCGGGGGTGACCAGAATATCTATCTCGTAGCTGTGCAATGCGCCCAGACCACCAAACTGAAATTCCTGCTTTACATCAATATCAACGTTGGGCCACTTGACCAGGTAGGGCTCAATCACTTTTAACAGCCACTGATAGCAGGGGTGGCATTCCATGCCGATGCGCAGTGAGCCCATTTCCCCCGTGGCTATCTGACGCAACAAATGCTCGGTGTGTTTAAACTGCGGCAACACTCTGGTGGCCAGGGTCAGGATTTGTTCACCGGCATTGGTCAGCCGCAGGCTTCTGCCTTCTTTTTGCCAGACCGGAGTCTTGATCTGGCCTTCCAGTTTTTTGATGCTGTGGCTCAGCGCAGACTGGGATAAATTTAACGATTCGGCCGCCTGGGTCAGGGTGCCCTGCTCCTTAATGGCTGCCAGTACTTCAAGGTGAAACCGCTCCAACATCGCCTTACTCCGGTCTTTAGTAATTATTAACATGAATAAAATTCATGAATTCAGAGTAATATAGCATTATTTTCATTGTTAAAACGTCATCACTCCCCTACCTTTCCTGTGATTGACGATAAAGGAGTTTCTGAGCATGACCATTCCGTACACACCGCCCAAAGTCTGGACCTGGGATCAGGCCAATGGCGGCGAATTTGCCAATATCAACCGCCCGGTGGCGGGCCCCACCCACGACAAGGCCCTGCCGGTGGGCAAGCACCCGCTGCAGCTCTATTCCCTGGCCACGCCCAATGGCGTGAAAGTGACCATTATGCTGGAAGAGCTGCTGGCCCTCGGTCACAGCGGTGCCGAGTACGATGCCTGGCTTATTCGCATTGGTGAGGGCGATCAGTTCTCTTCCGGGTTTGTGGACGTGAACCCCAACTCCAAGATTCCGGCGTTGCTGGATAACAGCACCGACCAGCCCCGGCGCGTGTTTGAGTCCGGCTCCATTCTGCTGTATCTGGCGGAAAAATTCGGCGCCCTGCTACCCGCAGACCCGGCGCAAAAGACCGAGGTGATGAACTGGCTGTTCTGGCAGATGGGCTCGGCCCCCTACCTGGGCGGCGGCTTTGGCCATTTTTACGCCTACGCGCCGGAAAAGCTGGAGTACCCCATCAACCGCTTTGCCATGGAGGCCAAGCGCCAGCTGGATGTACTGGATCGCCAGCTTGCCGATCACTCCTTTATTGCCGGCGAGCACTACAGCATTGCCGACATTGCCATCTGGCCCTGGTATGGCGCCCTGGTGCTGGGCCGGCTGTACGATGCCGCCGAGTTTCTGTCGGTCTCCGATTACCCCAACGTACTGCGCTGGGCCCAAACCATTGATGCCCGCCCGGCGGTGCAGCGGGGCCGCCGGGTTAACCGCACCTGGGGCGATGAAAGTGAACAGCTGGAAGAGCGGCACAGTGCGGACGATTTCAATACGGCCGGCTGAGGTTCGACCAGCCCGGCACGGTATTACAGGCCAGCGCCGCGTTGCTGGATTTCCGCCTTCGCGGAAATGACGGAAAACGGCGCGAGGGGTGATGGTGAACCCTGATCAAAAAGAGGCGGCCTGAGCCGCCTCTTGTCATGAGTCGTTCCAGCGTGGAGATTAAAGCCCAAGCTTGTCCAGCAGGCCGGGCAGTTTTTCGTTGATTTTGTCGCCCAGCTCGCCATTCAGTTTTTCATTGAGCTTGCGCTTGACCCGCTCGGCTTCCTTGTCGGCTTTTTCCTTCAGGTAAAGGTCAAACACCCGTTGCATGTCGAGGGTATAGCGGGGCTCCTTGTAGCTGCCGCTGATGCGCACCGGCACAGTAATGTTTTTGAGTTCGTCCAGGGTTTCGCCGTCCTGGCCCTTGAGGGTGCCGACAATGGAGGTATTGAGCAGCACATCAAGAGATTCATCCAGCAGGCTGGTTTCCCCCTCGCCCTTTACCCGCAGCAACGGCGAGGCCAGCCGCAGGTTGTCGGTGGTCACTCTGCCCTCGCCAATGGCGAAGTCGGCGGTCAGGGCGCTGAAGTCGGTTTTCTGGGGTTCGTTATCATTGGGCAGCGGCTGCCCCTTTACCTGGGCATAGCCCCGCCGGATCATGGCGGCAATGTTGATGCCACGCAGGGCGCCGTCGGCAAATTCCACCCGGCTGGTGCCGGTCAGGCTTTCCTTCACGGCCTGGGCCGACAGGCCCCGGCCGGTAACGTCCAGGGCCAGGGTGGCGCGACCTTCAAGGGAGTCCATGCCGGCGGCGGCGTTCAGCAACCGGTAGCCATCCACGCCCTTCAGCTCGGTTTGCAGGGCAAAGCGGGCCGGCGTGGGGTTGGCATTCAGGCTCAGGTTGCCCTTGAGCTCGCCGTCATAGAGCCGGGCGCTGACCTGCTCGGCGGAGGCCTTGCCATTACGCACTTTAATGTCGAGCTGCAGGTTTTCCATTTCCATGCCCTGCACCTTGAGCTGGTCGGCGGCCAGGCGGCCCTGCACATCCAGGGTTTTGAGAATGGACAGATCCGGCTCGCCGGAGGCCACGGAGGGCGGCAGGCTGGCGCTCTCGGCGGGAGCGTCGGCGCTGTCGGTGGCTCCGGCGCCACTCACCGCCCCGCCCTGCTCGCTGCTCCACTCCGAGCTCAGCTGCGCCAGATCCAGCAGCGGCGTGTGCAGGTCAAAGCGGATCTGCGGAATATCGGGGGCGTGATTGACGTTCAGCTCGCCATCCAGCGCCAGCGAGCCCACCGTCATGTTCACATTGGTAAAGGCAGCCTGTTTGTTGGCAATGTGATAGGCCAGATCCCCGCTCAGGTTGAGCTCCTTGTTGCCGGGCACGGCGCGACCGGTGGCGCCCACTTTCACGGTGAGATCGTCCAGGCGCAGGCGGTCATATTCCGGCGCCAGCCACAGCCGGCCTTCGGCATTCACATTGCCCTGCACCGCATCGGAAAACAGGTTGCCGGAAAAACTGAGCGGCACCTCCTCCCCCGGAGCGAACCGATCCAGGGTCAGATTGACCCGGTTGAGTCGGGTCAGGCCGGCATTGCGCTCGTCCTGCAACAGCACTTCGGCGTCCACCACCTGCACACCCGCCAGGCTGACAAATTCCAGTTTGCGGCCGGAGCCGGATTCGGCTGCGCCGGTTTCAGTCGTGCCTGCGGCCTCGGGCTCGCCTTTGCGCTTGCCGAGCTGTTGCAGATCGTCGAGGTTGGTGCTGCCGTCCTGGTGAGTGATCAGGTGCAGGCGGGCATTGCGCAGCACCGCTTCGCCCACTTCCAGCCGGTTGTCGAGCAGCGGCTTCAGCGCCACGTCCAGGCTCACCTCGCCCACCGACAGGGTGGCCCCTTGCTCAAAACCGGCCGGGTTCAGCAGCGCAGTTTTGCCAAGAGTAAAGCCCACGGAAGGAAAGAAGCGCCAGCTCAGATCGCCCTCAATCACCAGGGTGCGGCCGGTTTTTTCCCGGGTCTGCTCCACCAGCAGGCGTTTTACCCTGTCGGTGTCCACCAGCCGGGTCAGCGCAAAGGCCCCCAGCAACACCAGCAGCACCAGCGCCGCCACCCCGTAAAGCCATTTTTTCATTATTGTCTTCCCGTTTTTATTCCTGTTGGATAAGACCCATGTCAACCAGCCGCAGGTTGTGATGAGCGGAGCGAATCCCAACACCTGCCGCTGCCGGTAAACATGTTGGAATTCGCCAAGGCTCATTCCAACCTACGCGCAACAAACACCACCACTTAACGCTGACAGCTTATAGCTTACAGCTCCCCCCCGGAGGGGGTTCAGTCCTGATTAATGCGGCTGGCGTCGGCACCCTGCTGGGCCTTGTATTTGGCGTCGGCACGGCTCATGTAGGGCCGCTCTGCCGGGCCGGACATGGTTTCAAAGTTGAGGGCGCCAATCACCATTTTGGGCCGCAGCGCCAGGGGCAGCTTGCCGCTGTTATAGAATTCCAGCACGATGCGGCCGCTCCAGCCCGGATCAATACGGTGCGCGGTCACGTGCACCATCAGCCCGAGGCGGGCCAGGGACGAGCGGCCGTCGAGCCAGCCCACAATGTCGTCGGGCAGGGTAACAGACTCATGCGTTACCGCCAGCGCCAGCTCGCCCGGGTGCAGAAAAAACGCCTCGCCGTCTTCAATCACGATTTCATCGCTCATCACCCGGTTGATCTGCTCCTGCACCTGGCCCTTGGGGCCGCTCAGATCAATAAAGGGGGCAGTGTGATCCTGAAATACGCGAAAGGCGTTGCCCAGCAGCACGTCTACGGTCACGCCGCTGATCCGCTCCGCCGGCGGCTCGGGCACGATTTGAATGCGGCCATCGGCCAGATATTGCTTGATGTCCCGATCACAAAGACGCATGAAAACTCCTTAAACCGAACGGGCCCCGCACATAAAGCGGGGCCAAGAAGAAAAGGGTGCCGGCCAGCCCGGCACCGGAAAAGAGCATTACCGTGATTATACCTGACGGGTATAAAGGGTGGTGGGCACCGCCTTGCCGGCAAAATAGAGGCCGGCGGCGATGCGCTCGGCCATGGCCAGATAGCGCCGGGCCAGATCGCCGTCGGGCTCGGCGGTCACCACCGGCGTGCCGGCGTCCATCTGCCGGCACAGGGTCGCGTTCAGCGGCATTTGCCCAAGCAAAGGCACGCCGTGTTCGCTGCACAGGTGCTCGCCGCCGCCGTCACCAAACAGGCTTTCTTTATGGCCGCACTGGCTGCACTGGTGGTAGCTCATGTTTTCGATCACCCCCAGCACCGGAATATTGACCTTGCCGAACATATTGATGCCTTTTACCGCATCGGCCAGGGCCACGTTCTGGGGTGTGGTCACCACCACCGCCGCCGTGGTGGGCACCTGCTGGGCAATGGTGAGCTGAATGTCGCCGGTGCCCGGAGGCAGGTCCACCACCAGGTAGTCGAGCTCGCCCCAGCGGGTTTCCCGCAATATCTGCGCCAGCGCCTTGCTGGCCATGGGGCCGCGCCACACGGTAGCGTCAGCCGCCCCCACCAGAAAACCAATGCTGTTGGCACGAATGCCGTGGGCCTCAACCGGCTGCATGGTCTTGCCATCATCACTGGCCGGGCGGGCATCGGTCATGCCCAGCATCATGGGAATGGAGGGACCATACACGTCGGCGTCGAGAATGCCCGCCCGGGCGCCCAGGCGGCTTAATGCCAGCGCCAGGTTCACCGCCGTGGTGGACTTGCCCACCCCGCCCTTGCCCGACGACACCGCAATGATGTTGCGCACACCCGCCACCGCCGGGGCCGCATTAGCATGGGCCAGGGTGGCCACTTCCAGTTGCAGCTGCCAGTGTACCGCCCGGGCACCGGACAGAGCGCACAGCTCGGCATTCAGGCTGTTCAGCTCATTCATCAGGTTGTGTTGCACAAAGGGCAGCACCAGCGAAATGACAAGCTCGCCATCCTTCAGTTCAATGTGACGCACCATGCCGGCGGTCACCGGATCCTGGGCCCAGTAAGCGGGTCTGAAACGGCTTAACCGTTGCCGAATTGGTTCAATATTCATTCACTTGCGTCCACTTGGGGGAATAACCGCACTGTAGCAAAAGCGCAAGAGGGGGAAAACGCCGTTGAAGAGTGTATATGACAAAAAACTCGGGTAACATGCAGGGCTCCGTAAACCCGACTCACTGAAAATGGAAATTATGGCTACCGATCCACGTAAGATTCTCGTTACCTGCGCCCTGCCCTATGCCAACGGTTCAATTCACCTTGGTCATATGCTGGAGCACATTCAGGCCGACATCTGGGTTCGCTACCAGCGAATGCGTGGCCATCAGGTCCATTTTATCTGCGCCGACGACGCCCACGGCACCCCCATCATGCTCAAGGCCCAGCAGCTGGGCGTGAGCCCGGAAGACATGATTGCCGCGGTGCAGAAAGAGCACAAGCACGACTTTGATCGCTTCAACATCGGCTTCGACAACTATCACAGCACCCACAGCACCGAAAACCGCGAGTTTGCGTCACTGATCTACGGCCGCCTCAAGGAAAACGGCTTTATTCAGAGCCGCACCATTTCCCAGCTGTTCGATCCCGAGCAGAGCATGTTCCTGCCGGATCGCTTTGTAAAAGGCACCTGCCCCAGCTGCAAGGCGGAAGATCAGTACGGCGACAACTGTGAAGTGTGCTCGGCCACCTATACCCCGGCGGAGCTGATCAACCCCAAGTCCGCCGTGTCCGGCGCCACCCCGGTGATGAAAGACACAGAGCACTTCTTCTTTGACCTGCCCCAGTTCGAGGGCATGCTCAAGGCCTGGACCCGCTCCGGCGCCCTGCAGGAAGAAATGGCCAACAAGCTGGAGGAATGGTTTGAGTCCGGCCTGCAGCAGTGGGACATCACCCGCGACGCCCCCTATTTCGGTTTTGAAATTCCCGATGCGCCGGGCAAGTATTTCTATGTGTGGCTGGACGCCCCCATCGGCTACATGGGCTCATTCAAGAACTACTGCGACCAGCGCGGCGATCTGAGCTTTGACGATTACTGGCAGGCCGGCAGCGATGCCGAGCTGTATCACTTTATCGGCAAGGACATCGTCTACTTCCACAGCCTGTTCTGGCCGGCCATGCTGGAAGGCAGCAACTTCCGCAAGCCCAACAACATTTTTGTGCACGGCTATGTCACCGTGAACGGCGCCAAGATGTCCAAGTCCAAGGGCACCTTTATCAAGGCCGACACCTACCTCAACCACCTGGATCCCGAGTGCCTGCGTTATTACTACGCCGCCAAGCTCACCAGCCGCATTGACGATCTGGATCTGAACCTGGACGACTTTGTTGCCCGGGTAAATGCCGACGTGGTCAACAAGCTGGTCAACCTGGCGTCCCGCAACGCCGGCTTTATTGCCAAGCGCTTTGACGGCCAGCTGGCCGCCGAGTGCGCCGAGCCCGCGCTTTACGCCGAATTTGCCGAGGCCGCCGGGCGCATTGGCGAGTTTTACGAGCAGCGGGAATTTGGCCGCGCCATTCGTGAAATCATGGCCCTGGCCGACAAGGCCAACCGCTATGTGGACGACAAGGCTCCCTGGGTGGTGGCCAAGGAAGAAGGCAAGGACGCCGAGCTGCAGGCCATCTGCTCCTTAGGGCTAAACCTGTTCCGGGTGCTGATGACCTACCTGAAGCCAGTGATGCCGCAGCTGGCCGAACGCGCCGAGGCCTTCCTCAACACGGATCTGGCCTGGAACGCCGTCGCCACCCCGCTGACCGGTCACGGCGTCAACAAGTTCAAGGCCCTGTTCAGCCGCATTGAGGCCGACAAGGTGGCCGCCATGGTGGAAGCGTCAAAAGAAGATCTGGCCGCCGAGCAGGCCAGGGTCGCCCCCACCGGTCCGCTGGCGGACGATCCCATCAGCGACACCATCTCCTTTGATGACTTCGCCAGGGTGGATCTGCGGGTGGCGTTGATCAAGAAGGCGGAAGCCGTGCCCAAGGCCGACAAGCTGCTGCGCCTGCAACTGGATCTGGGCGGTGAAACCCGCCAGGTGTTTGCCGGCATCAAGTCTGCCTACAACCCGGAAGATCTGGAAGGCAAGCTCACCGTGATGGTGGCCAACCTGGCCCCGCGCAAGATGCGCTTTGGCATGAGCGAAGGCATGGTGCTGGCCGCCGGCCCCGGCGGCAAGGATCTGTGGATCCTGGAGCCCCACGACGGCGCCCAGCCGGGCATGCGGATTAAGTAACCCCTTCGGGGAGCTGTAAGCCTTAAGCTATCAGCTTTAAGTGGCGCTGCCTGCAAGTGCCACTTTGGCTGGCGCAAAGCCACAACGGAGGCTGTTATTAACACGGCCAAACCGTAGGTTGGAATGAGCCCCGCGAATTCCAACATTCCGCCGACGCCTGTAATAATACACTCCAACAAAAAGCCCGGCGATTGCCGGGCTTCTCTTTACGCTTCACGCCTCACCCCTCACGGGCCGGCATCAACATTCGATAATGTTGACCGCCAGGCCGCCGCGGGCGGTTTCCTTGTATTTGGTTTTCATGTCCATGCCGGTTTCACGCATGGTCTTGATCACCTTGTCGAGAGACACCTTGTGATCGCCGGTGCCGCGCAGGGCCAGACGGCTGGCGTTGATGGCCTTGACCGAGCCCATGGCGTTGCGCTCAATGCAGGGCACCTGCACCAGGCCGCCCACGGGGTCACAGGTGAGGCCCAGGTTGTGCTCCATGCCGATTTCGGCGGCGTTTTCCACCTGATCGATGGTGCCGCCCACCACGGCGGTGAGCGCGCCGGCGGCCATGGAGCAGGCCACGCCCACTTCACCCTGACAGCCTACTTCGGCGCCGGAGATGGAGGCGTTTTCCTTGTACAGAATGCCGATGGCGGCGGCGGTAAGGAAATACTGCACCAGAGCGTCGTCATCCACCGGCTGCACGAACTTGTCGTAATAGTGCAGCACCGCAGGAATGATGCCGGCGGCACCGTTGGTGGGCGCGGTTACCACCCGGCCACCGGCGGCATTTTCCTCGTTGACCGCCAGGGCAAACAGGTCCACCCATTCCATCACGCTCAGGGGATCCTTGTTGTACTGGGACTCGTTCACCAGACGGCGATACAGCGACGGCGCCCGGCGCTTGACCTTGAGACCGCCGGGCAGAATGCCCTCTGTCTTGCAGCCGCGCTTGACGCAGGCCTTCATCACGTCCCAGATCTCGCGCAGACCGGCCACGATTTCTTCTTCGCTGCGGTTGACCTTTTCATTGGCCATCATCAGGCCGCTGATGGACATGCCGTTTTCCCGGCACAGGCGCAGCAACTCGTTGCCGCTCTTGAACGGATAAGGCGCCGGGCGGGCACTGGACTCGGCCACGGCGGCGGCCTTGGTGTCGGCAAATTCTTCGGCCTTGACGATAAAGCCGCCACCAATGGAATAGTAGGACTGCTCGGCCAGCACCTGGTCGCCTTCAAAGGCACGGCAGGTCATGCCGTTGCTGTGCAGGGGCAGGGTCTTGCGGCGGTGAAACACAATGGCGCCGGAGCGCGGGAACGCCGCCGGGTGGGTCTGGTTAAGCAGGATTTCCTGGCTGGTTTCCACTTTTTCCAGAAAGCCGGGAATGATGTCCACATCCACCGACTCGGGATCATAACCGCCCAACCCGAGGATCACCGCCTTGCCGGTGCCGTGGCCGATGCCGGTCTGGCCCAGGGAGCCAAACAGCTCGACTTCCACGCGGGTGGTGCGGCTGAGTGTGCCCTGCTCGGCCATGGCCTGAACAAAGGCGTGGGCTGCCCGCATGGGGCCAACGGTATGGGAAGAGGACGGGCCGATACCGATACTGAACATGTCAAACACGCTGATCATGGCAAACTCCAAACACTACTCGCTTAGGAACAGCGACGCTGAATCCGTCGCTCAACTATTATTGAACGATTGTAGGTTTATTTGAGTTTTAACCCAACAACATTTTAACAATCCCAAAAAAAGAAAAGCGGGATCTGTGATGGGGATCGCCGCTCAGCGCGCCACCTGGTGAGCAAACTGATGAATAACGGCGGCGGTAATGCCCCATACCCACAGGCCGCGCCAGCAAATAAACACCACCCGGTGCAGCTTGCCCCGCCGGTGCTGGCTCAATACATGGTGATGGCGCAGATCCAGCAGGTAATCGAGCGGCACCCGGTAGAGCTCATCCACCTCATCGGGGTTGAGCACAAACTCGGGCTGGCCTTCCACCAGCCCCACAAAGGGCGTGAGCGCAAAGCCGGAGATGGTGTATTGCGCCCTGAGCCGCGCCAGCAGTCGGCAACGTTCCGGTGGCAGGCCGATTTCTTCCTCGCTTTCCCGAAGGGCGGTATGCCACAGGCTGGCGTCGGTGTCGTCCACCCGGCCGCCGGGAAAGCTGATCTGACCCGGATGCTGGCGCAGGTGCCGGCTGCGCCGGGTCAGCACCAGCTCCAGTCCGTTATCTCCTTCGATCACCGGCATCAGCACCGCCGCCGGCCGGGCGTGATGGGGCCAGCCGTCGTCCGGTTGCGGCGGCAGAAGGTTGATGCGGGTGATCAGCTCGTCCAGAGTCACAGGCTTTCCAGCACCGGCAGAATGCGGCCCAGTTTGTCGAACAGCTCCTGATATTCATCCGCCTGCTTCGAGTCGGCCACCACGCCGCCGCCGGCCCAGCAGTAGAGCCGGCCTTGCTCCGCCAGCAGGGTGCGAATGGTAATGCTGGTGTCCATGCGGCCATGAGCGCTGAGATAACCCATGCTGCCGCAGTAACCGTGACGGCGGTGGGGCTCCAGCTCTTCAATGATTTCCATGGCCCGCACCTTGGGGGCGCCGGTAATGGAGCCGCCGGGAAAGGTGGCCGCCAGCAAATCAGTGCCGTCCAGGCCATCCTGCAGCTCGCCGGTGATGGTCGACACCAGATGGTGCACCGCCGGAAACGACTCAATGGCAAACAGCGAGGGCACCTTGACCGAGCCCGGCACACACACCCGGCCAATGTCGTTGCGCAGCAGGTCCACTATCATCAGGTTTTCGGATCTGTCCTTGGGCGCGGCGGCCAGCTCCTCGGCCAGTTGCCGGTCTTCGCGCTCATTGCCGCCCCTTGGCCGGGTGCCCTTGATGGGCTTGGTTTCCACCCGCTGGCCTTCCAGGGCGATAAAGCGCTCCGGCGACAGGCTCAAAATGGTGCTGTCGGGCAGTGGCATAAAGGCGGAAAAGGGCGCCTTGTTATGCTCGCTGAGCGCCGTGTAGGCCGTCCAGGCATCGCCTGCATAAGGGGCGTTAAAGCGCACCGTGAGGTTGATTTGATAGCAGTCGCCGGCGGCCAGATAGTGCTGAACCCGATCAAAGTTACCGCCATATTGCTCGCGGCTCTGATTGGCCTGCCAGGGCCCGGTAAGATGAAAGGGGGCGCCGGGTGTGGCGGTGAGCCCCCGCCACCAGGCCAGTTTTTGTTGCAGTGCGGCTTCATCCCCCAGCACCAGCAAATGGGCCTGCTCGCTTTCCCGGTCTATCACCCAGGCCCAGTCATACAGGCCCACCGCCATGTCCGGGGTGGCCAGCTCGTTGGCGGCCTGCTCAGGAATGCGCTCCAGCCGCCGGCCCAGATCGTAACCAAACAGGCCAAGAGCACCGCCGGCAAAGGGCAGGTGGGCATGCTCTTCGGGCAAATTAACTTCCCCCAGCAGCCGCTGCTGCCAGGTTTTCAGCAGGGCAAAGGGACAATCACCGCTGTGTTCTGTGCCATCGGCGTGGCTGATAACGGTGTTTTCGCCTCGCGTAACCAGGGTCGCCACCGGGTGGGCGCTGAGTATGTGATAGCGGCTGTCAGCAGCCAGCGGCGAGGCCGACTCCAGCAACACCGCCCAGGGGGTGTTCGCCAGGGGTGAAAAGAAGTCGCGCACCGGGCCGGCAAAGGGCTCGCTGTGTATGTGCAAAGGCAGTCCCATTTATGTAATCCACTCGACAGTTTTGGCATTCCGCCCCGGGCCAGACTGGTCAGCCGGGGGCGGCAAAGCGTATCATGGCGCCGATTATAACAATACAGAGCCAGCCGATAACCCATGAGGAAGCCATGAGCATTATCAAAAAGCAGGACTTTATCGAATCCGTTGCTGACGCCCTTCAATATATCTCCTACTACCACCCGCTGGATTTCGTGAAAGCGCTGGAAAAAGCCTACGAAAAAGAGCAGAGCCAGGCCGCCAAGGACGCCATCGCGCAAATTCTGATCAACTCTCGCATGTCCGCCGAAGGCCACCGCCCCCTGTGCCAGGACACCGGCATTGTGACCTGCTTTGTGAAAATCGGCATGCAGGTGCAGTGGGACTCCGATCTCACCGTGCAGGAAATGGTGGATGAAGGCGTGCGCCGCGCCTACTCCAACCCCGACAACCCGCTGCGCGCCAGCATCGTCGCCGACCCCGCCGGCGCCCGCAAAAACACCAAGGACAATGCCCCCGCCGTGGTGCATATCGACATGGTGCCCGGTGATCAGGTTGAGGTGGCCATTGCCGCCAAGGGCGGCGGCTCCGAGAACAAGTCCAAGATGGTGATGCTGAACCCGTCCGACGACGTGGTGGAATGGGTGCTGAAAACCCTGCCCACCATGGGTGCCGGCTGGTGCCCGCCGGGCATGCTGGGCATTGGCATCGGCGGCACCGCCGAAAAGGCCGCGGTGCTGGCCAAGGAATCCCTGATGGATCCGGTGGACATTCACGAGCTGATTGAGCGTGGCGCCGAAACCACCGAGGAAAAGCTGCGCCTGGAGCTGTTTGAAAAGGCCAACAAGCTGGGCATTGGCGCCCAGGGCCTGGGCGGCCTCACTACCGTGGTGGACGTCAAGATCAAGACCGCGCCTACGCACGCCGCGTCCAAGCCGGTGGTGATGATCCCCAACTGCGCCGCCACCCGCCATGTGCACTTTCACCTGGACGGCTCCGGCCCCGCCGAGCTGACGCCGCCGAAACTGGAAGACTGGCCGGAAGTGACCTGGGAAGTGGGCGAAAACGTACGCCGGGTCAACCTGGATACCGTCACCCGGGACGACATTCAGGAGTGGAAGATGGGCGAGACCCTGCTGCTCTCCGGCAAGCTGCTTACCGGCCGGGATGCGGCCCACAAGCGCATTCAGGACATGCTGAATAAAGGTGAAAAACTGCCGGTGGACTTCAAGGATCGCTTTATCTACTACGTGGGTCCGGTAGACGCCATTGGCGACGAAGCCGTGGGCCCCGCCGGTCCCACCACCTCCACCCGCATGGACAAGTTCACCGACATGATGCTGGAGCAGACCGGCCTGATGGGCATGGTGGGCAAGGCCGAGCGCGGCCCGGCCACCGTGAGCTCCATTCGTGATCACAAGGCCGTGTACCTGATGGCCGTGGGCGGCGCCGCCTACCTGGTGGCCAAGGCGGTGAAAAAAGCCCGCGTGCTGGCCTTTGAAGATCTGGGCATGGAAGCCATCTACGAATTCGAGGTGGAAGACATGCCGGTCACCGTGGCCGTAGACAGCGACGGCAACAACGCCCACCAGGCCGGCCCCGCCATCTGGAAAGCCAAAATCGAAGAGCTGGACGCCACGCTGAAAGGCTGAAGCTGATACAGATGCCGGCTTCGAGCCGGCATTTTTTGGGAGCGCGGGCAGCCTGCGCTCCCTTCACCCGGTTTCAAATCCGTGCACGCCCTTGGGGGCGATGTCGTCTTCCTGCAATCCGGTCACCTGCGCCGTATCCGGGCCGTGGCGCAGCCAGGCCACCAACTGGCGCACCGCGGCGGCGGGCCCTTCCGCCAGCACTTCCACCCGACCATCGGGCAGGTTGCGGGCGTAGCCGTTTACCCCCAGCCGCTCGGCCTCGCACTGGGTGTAGTAACGAAAGCTCACCCCCTGTACCCGGCCGCTGACCCAGATTTTTTTGGCAATCATGGTCATTTTTTCTCGCCTCCCCTTTGTGTTTTGCCCTCACCACTTCTAGAATTGTGCCCCTTTTTTCAAGCAAGCAGCCCAGCCTATGACCTCCTCTATAACCCTAGTTGCCGGACGGGAAAAATCCCTTCTGCGCCGCCACCCCTGGGTATTCTCCCGTGCCGTTGACAAAGTGCAGGGCCAGCCCAACGCCGGCGACACCGTCGACATTCTGAGCCACAAGGGCCAGTGGCTGGGCCGGGGCTTTTACTCGCCCCAGTCCCAGATCCGCGCCCGAGTGTGGACCTTTGACCGCAACGAGACCATTGACGACGCCTTCTTTCTGCGCCGTCTGCAGCGCGCCAAGGCCGGCCGCGAGGATTTAATCAATGAACAGGGCCTGACCGGCTACCGGCTGTGCGCCGCCGAGTCCGACGGCCTGCCCGGCGTCACCATAGACGTGTACGCCAACGTGGTGGTATGCCAGCTGCTCAGCACCGGCGCCGAGCGCTGGCGCAAGGCCATTGTGTCCGCCCTTACGCAACTGTATCCCGATGCCTGCATCTATGAGCGCTCCGACGTGGCGGTGCGCAAGAAGGAAGGCCTGAAGGAGCGCAAGGGCCTGCTGGCCGGCACCCTGCCCGCCGAGCCCGTAGTGATCGAGGAAAACAACGGCGTGCGCATTCTGGTGGACGTGGAAACCGGCCATAAAACCGGCTTTTACCTGGATCAGCGGGACAACCGCCGCATTGCCGGCCGTTACTGCCGAGGCAAGCGGGTGCTGAACTGCTTCAGCTATACCGGCACCTTTGGCGTTTATGCCCTCAAGGGCGGCGCCAGCGAGGTGGTGAACGCCGATGTGTCCGAGTCGGCGCTGGCCTTGGCGAAACAAAATGCCGAGCTGAACCGGCTCGACCTCAGCCGGGCCCGCTTTGAGCAGGCCGATGTGTTCAAGCTGCTGCGGGAATACCGCGAGCAGGGCGAAAGCTTTGACGTGATTGTGCTGGATCCGCCCAAGTTCGCCGAAAGCAAGGCCCAGCTCAACGGCGCCTGCCGCGGCTACAAGGACATCAACATGCTGGCCTTTCAGCTGCTCAATCCGGGCGGCGTGCTGCTCACCTTCTCCTGCTCCGGGCTGATGACCTCGGATCTGTTTCAAAAAATCGTGGCCGACGCCGCCCTGGATGCAGGCCGCGACGCCCAGATCCTGGAGCGTCTGAACCAGGCCGCCGATCACCCCATCGGCACCGCCTATCCCGAAGGCCACTACCTCAAGGGCCTGGTGGTGCGGGCCTGGTAATATGTGTCTTGGGCTGTAGGCGCCGCTTTCGCTGGCGCACAGCCACCGCGGTGGCTGTATTGAAAACGTGCTACGCACGTTCTGCCAACTAAAGATGGCAGCTACAGCTTAATGGCCCTTTCCCCGGCGCGTATACGCCGGGGAAGCGGGTGCGAATAACGGCGATAAAGAGTAGAATGGGCGCTTTCCGTTAGTCACCAAGGAAGCTCGAGTGGAACCCATTCGCCTGACCCAATACAGCCACGGCGCCGGCTGCGGCTGCAAAATTTCTCCCAAGATCCTCGACACCATACTGCACAGCCAGCTGCCCGGGTTTAACGATCCGCGCCTGGTGGTGGGCAACGCCAGCCGCGATGATGCCGCCGTGGTCGACATTGGCAACGGCATGGGCATTATCTCCACCACCGACTTCTTTATGCCCATCGTCGACGATCCCTTCACCTTTGGCCGCATTGCCGCCACCAACGCCATCAGCGATATCTACGCCATGGGCGGCACCCCTGTGGTGGCCATCGCCATTCTGGGCTGGCCGGTGAACACATTGCCGCCGGAAGTGGCGCAACAGGTCATCGACGGCGGCCGCCAGGCCTGCCATAACGCCGGCATCTCGCTGGCCGGTGGTCACAGCATAGACGCGCCCGAACCCATTTTTGGCCTGGCGGTCACCGGCCAGATCCCGCTCGACCAGGTCAAGCGCAACGACACCGCCGCCGCCGGCGATGTGCTGTTTCTGACCAAGCCCCTGGGCATTGGCGTGCTCTCCACCGCCCAGAAAAAGGGCGTGCTGCGGGACGAAGACAGTCAGCTTGCCCCCGAGGTGATGTGCCGGCTTAACAAGCCCGGTCAGGACTTTGCCACCCTGGAAGGCGTGAGCGCCATGACCGACGTCACCGGCTTTGGCCTGCTCGGCCATCTGGTGGAAGTGTGCGAAGGCGCCGATGTCAGCGCCATTTTGCACATGGCGGATATTCCCCTGTTGCCCAACCTGGATCATTACCTGCAGGCCGGCGCCGTGCCCGGCGGCACCCTGCGCAACTTTGACGCCTACGGCCACAAGCTGGCCCCGCTTACCCAGCGTCAGCAGCACATATTGTGCGATCCGCAGACCAGCGGCGGCCTGCTGGTGGCGGTGCGCCCCGAGGCCATTGATGATTTCCTGACCGTAGCTGCCCGCCATGATCTGAGCCTCTCCCCCATTGGCGAGCTGGTACCGGCCGGTACGCACCGCGTTGAGGTCATCGATGCCTGAGCTGGAAACCGATCTCGACCGGCTGCTGGCAGAAGACGTGCCCATGCTGGATCTGCGCGCCCCGGTGGAGTTTATTCAGGGCGCCTTTCCCGCCTCCACCAACCTGCCGCTGATGACCGATGACGAGCGAGCACAGGTTGGCACCTGCTACAAGCAGCAGGGCCAGCAGGCGGCCATCGAGCTGGGGCACCGGCTGGTGGCCGGCGAGGTACGCGAAGCCCGCCTGCAGGGCTGGCTGAACTGGCTGAACGAACACTCGAACGGCGTGATTTACTGCTTTCGCGGCGGCCTGCGCAGCCAGACGGTGCAGCAATGGCTGGCGGACGCCGGACGCCCGGTGGCCAGAGTCAAGGGCGGCTACAAGGCGCTGCGCCGCCGGCTGCTGACCGAGCTGGAACAGGGCTTTGCCGGCCCCGGCTTTGTGCTCACCGGTCTCACCGGCAGCGGCAAGACCGACTGGCTGGCGCGCAGCCCGCTGTCGCTGGATCTGGAAGGCTATGCCCACCATCGCGGCTCCAGCTTTGGCCACTGGGGCGAGCCCCAGCCCACTCCCATCAACTTTGAAAACCGCCTCGCCATTGCCCGGCTCAAACAGCGCCAGGCCGGCATTCACGGCTGGCTGGTGGAAGACGAAAGCGCCATGATCGGCCGCTGCCCGGTGCCCCTGCCCCTGTATGAGCGCATGCAGCAAGTACCATTGCTGCTGCTGGAAGTGCCCTTTGAGCAGCGGGTGCAGCAAATTCGCCACGATTATGTGGAGACCATGCAGCGCCACTTTAACGACGACTTCGACCGGCTGGAAAGCTATCTGCAGGACAGCCTCAAACGGCTGTACAAGCGCCTGGGAGACCGGGAATGGCGCCGGCTGTCGGAAATCGTAAGCGACGCCGTGCGCCAGCAGCAGGCCGGGTTTGGCTGCGGAGCCCACGAGGAGTGGATTGCCACCCTGCTGGGAGCCTATTACGATCCCATTTATGCCCGTCATCAGGCGGCCAAGGCGGATCGTATCGTCAAGCGCGGTGAGGCCGAGGAGCTGGCCGAGTGGCTGGCGCAACAGCCCGAAGCGAAGATTTCGCAACCAGAATGATTATGTTAAAGGAAACCCCATGCTGAACCGTATCACCCTGCCGGTGACGCCCTTTATGCAAAACTGCAGCCTGGTGTGGTGCTCTGCCACCAACAGGGCGGCGCTGATTGATCCGGGTGGCGAAACCGAACGCCTGCTGGCGGCCATAGCAGAGCGCGACCTCACCCTTGAGCGTATTATTCTGACCCACGGCCATCTGGATCACGTGGGCGCCACCGGCGAGCTAAAGGCCGGCACCGGCGTGCCGGTGGAAGGCCCCGGCGAGGAAGATGCCTACTGGATAGACGGCCTGCCCCGGCAGGTGCAGATGTTTGGCTTTGATCCTGTGCCGGGCTTTACTCCCGACCGCTGGCTCAACGCCGGCGACACCGTCACCGTGGGTGAAGAAGTACTGGACGTTTACCACTGCCCCGGCCATACCCCGGGCCATATGGTGCTGGTGCATCAGGGGCAACGGCTGGCCTTTGTGGGTGACGTGCTGTTTCACGGCGGTATCGGCCGCACCGACTTTCCCGGCGGCAACCACCAGCAGTTGCTGAGCAGCATCAAGGAAACCCTGCTGCCACTGGGTGACGACATCACCTTTGTGCCCGGCCACGGCCCGGAAAGCACCTTTGGCCATGAGCGGTTAACTAACCCGTTTTTGCGGTAGTTTCGACAATGGAGCGCGGGTCTTGTCCCCGAATGGGGGCAGCTTGCCCGCAAATGCATACGGACCCGAATGAGCCGTAGGTTGTGATGAGCGCAGCGAATCCCAACAGATACAGGCGCCGGTGGCATGTTGGAATTCGCCGAGGCTCATTCCAACCTACGTCTCAATCATCCCAATCGTCGTCGTCTTCGTCCTGCACCGGCTCTTGCACCACCACAACCGGTGCCAACGGGGCGATGGCGGCCAGCAGTTTGCGCCGGGGCTGCCAGTTGGCGACAAAGCCAAAACGGTAGCAGTCTTCACCCAGGGCAAAGCGCTCTTCCGCCTGGGTTTCCAGGGTCTGATGCACCTCATTCAGCTCCTGTTCGTTCAGTTGCAGATCCAGGGTAAAGGCGATAATGGCGCCGTCGTGGCCCGGCAACTTGCCCTTGTTGACCGCCCGCACCCGGTTTCTTGGCAGGCTCACCGCCTGTTTGCGGTTGCCGTTCACCAGATACAGCCGCTCGGCGTCGAACGCCAGGTTAATCAGCCGCTGCCGGCTCCAGCTGGCGGGCCACAGGCTCACCAGCAGCAGCACGCCGCCAAATACCAGCCCCACATAGTGCATCAGCTCAAAACCGTTTTGTGCATCGAGCAACGACCACACCACCGCCACCAGGCTGGCCAGCAGCACCGATACCTGAGTGGCGTAAAAACGAAAGGCAGGGGGCTGCAGCACATACTCAAGGGGCTGCTGTAATAACTGTTGCACGGTCAGGCGCTGCATGGTCATGATGGTATTCCGGACAGATCAAAAGCCGCTACCCTAGCAAAAAACCGCAACCCCATAAATAATGGAGTCATATGGCTAAAGGAGGCACGACATCATGTTAAGAGCGTTTTGCCTGCTGGCATTGCTGGCCTTCGCCTTGCCGCCCACAGCCCGGGCCGAGGCCATTGGCGGCTATGCCGCCGGCTGCCAGACCCATGCTCAGCCCCTGCCAGCGACCGGCACCGGCTTTAAACGGGTGCGCGCCGAAAAAAAGCGCTATTACGGTCAGCCGCAACTTATCGACTATCTGCAGACCCTGGGCCGAAAGGCGCAGCAGGCCGGCCTGCCGCCCATGCTGGTGGCCGACATCGCCAAAAAGCATGGCGGCCCCTTTGCCTATGGCCACCGCAGCCATCAGACCGGGCTGGACGCCGATATCTGGCTGCGCCCCGGAAACGGCCCGCTGCCGTCCCGCTCTAAAGACATGGTGAACCACAAGCTCTATATTCTTAACCGTCACTTCGGCGACGATCAGCGCCAGCTGATTGCCCTCGCCGCTCAGGACGAACGCGTCAGTCGCATTTTCGTGCACCCGCTGATCAAGCAGGCCATGTGCAAGACCTATGGTGATGCGCCCTGGCTTGGCCGGTTGCGACCCTGGTTTGGCCATTCCAGCCATTTTCATGTGCGCCTGCACTGCCCGCCCGGCTCCGGAAGCTGCGAGCCGCAGGCGGCCGTGCCCCCCGGCACCGGCTGCGGTAATGAGCTGGCCAGCTGGATCAACGACAAAAGCGGCGCACTCAAGGCCGGCCCACGCCAGCCCTGGCGACCCACTCTGCCCGCCGCCTGCACCCCCTTGCTTAACCTTCAGGAGCCGGACTCATGACACCAGACAAACCCTATGTGCTGGCCCTGGATCAGGGCACCACTTCTTCCCGCGCCATTCTGTTTGACAGCCAGGCCCGAGTGGTGGCCATGGCCCAGCGGGAATTTACCCAGCATTACCCTCAGGCCGGCTGGGTGGAGCACGACGCCACCGAGATCTGGGCCACCCAGCGCGCCACCCTCACCGAGGTGCTGGCCAAAAGCGGCGTTCGCCCCGGGCAGATCAGCGGCATTGGCATTACCAACCAGCGGGAAACCACGGTGGTATGGAACCGGCACACCGGCCAGCCCATTCACAATGCCATTGTATGGCAGTGCCGGCGCACCGCGCCCCTGTGCGAACAGCTGAAAGCCGCCGGCCTTGAAAACGAGATAAAAACCCGCACCGGCCTGGTGCCCGACGCCTATTTCTCGGGTACCAAACTTCGCTGGCTGCTGGATAACGTGCCCGGTGCCCGGCAGCAGGCCGAAGCCGGCGATCTGCTGTTTGGCACCATGGACACCTGGCTGGTGTGGAAGCTGACCGAAGGCCGGGTGCATGTGACCGACTACACCAATGCTTCTCGCACCCTGCTGTTCAATATCAACACCCTGGAATGGGATCCGCTGCTGCTGAAGGAGCTCAACATACCTCTCGCCATGCTGCCCGAGGTCAAGCCCTCCTGCGCCATCTATGGCCACACCCACCTGGGCGTGGAGGTGCCCATTGCCGGCATGGCCGGGGATCAGCAGGCGGCGCTGTTTGGCCAGCTTTGCTTTCACAAGGGCATGGTGAAAAACACCTACGGCACCGGCTGCTTTATGCTGATGAACACCGGCCATAAAAAGGTGGAATCACGTCATGGCCTGCTTACCACCCTGGCGGTGGGCGCCGACGGCGGAGTGAACTATGCGCTGGAAGGCTCGGTATTTATGGGCGGCGCCGTGATCCAGTGGCTGCGGGACGAGCTGGGGCTGATCGCCCGCTCCGCCGACAGCGAGGCCAGTGCCGGCGCGGTCAGCGACACCCATGGCGTCTATCTGGTGCCAGCCTTTACCGGCCTCGGTGCGCCCTACTGGGACCCTTACGCCCGGGGCACCCTGGTGGGACTGACCCGGGGCGCCAACCGCAACCACATTGTGCGCGCCGCGCTGGAAGCCATTGCCTTTCAGAGCCGGGAGCTGCTCGACGCCATGCAGCAGGATGCCGGCCTTCGGCTGGCGGCCCTCAAGGTGGACGGCGGTGCCGCCGCCAACAATTTTTTAATGCAGTTTCAGGCCGACATTACCCACAGCCGGGTGATACGACCGCAACTGCTGGAAACCACCGCTCTGGGAGCGGCTTTTCTGGCGGGGCTGGCTACCGGCCTGTGGCCAAACACCGACGAGCTGGCGCAGTGTGTGGCCGCCGACCGGGAATTTACGCCGCGCATGGACAGCCAGCAACGTGAACAACACTACCGGGGCTGGCAAAAAGCGGTAGCTCGCGCTCAGCACTGGGTGGACCCCTCATGACCGGGCCGGTGGATGTGCTGGTGATCGGCGGCGGCATCAATGGCGTGGGCATAGCCCTGGACGCCGCCGGCCGGGGCCTCAGCGTCACCCTGTGCGAAATGAACGACCTGGCTTCGGCCACCTCGTCGGCCAGCAGCAAGCTCATTCACGGCGGCCTGCGCTATCTTGAGCAGTTTGAGTTCCGGCTGGTGCGTGAGGCCCTGACCGAGCGGGAAATATTGCTGCAGACCGCCCCGCACATTATCTGGCCCCTGCACTTTCGCCTGCCCCACCAGCCGCACCTGAGGCCGGCCTGGATGATACGTCTGGGGCTGTGGCTGTATGACCACCTGGCCCGGCGAGACCGGTTGCCGGGCTCACGCACTCTGCGCTTGGATGAGCACAGCCCGCTGCAACCCCAGTTTCACCTGGCCTTTGAATATGCCGATGCCTGGGTGGACGATGCTCGCCTGGTGGTGTTGTGCGCCATGGCGGCCCGGGAGCGCGGCGCCACCATTTTGCCCCGTACCCGCTGCACCCGGGCCGGGCGGGAACGGGGCCTGTGGCGGGTGCAGCTGGAGCACAGCGATGGCCAGACGCAGACACTGTGGGCCAAAAGCCTGGTGAACGCTGCCGGCCCCTGGGCCAGCGACCTGTTTAGCACCGTATTGCCGGGCCCGCCGCCAGCCCGGCTCAGGCTGGTAAAAGGCAGCCATATGGTGGTGCCCCGGCTGCATAACGGGAATGAGGCCTATATTCTGCAGAATGAGGACAGCCGCATAGTGTTTGTGCTGCCCTATGAGCAGGACTACTCCCTGATTGGCACCACGGACGTGGATTATCAGGGCGATCCTGCCGGGGCCATCGCCAGCGATGGGGAAATCGACTATCTCTGTGCCGTGGTCAACGCCCACTTTCGCCGGCAGATAACCCCCGCCAATGTGATTTACCGCTATGCCGGCGTGCGGCCGCTGATGGCCGAAGGCGATGGCAAGGCCCAGACCGCCTCGCGGGACTACCAGTTGTTGCTGAATGCACACGATAAGCAGGCTCCGCTGTTATCGGTATTTGGCGGCAAGATCACCACTTTTCGCGCCTTGGCGGAAGACGCCGTCAACCGGCTGGGAAAGCATTTGCCCCAGGCCACCGGCCCCTGGACCACCAAGCTGGTGCTGCCCGGCGGCGACTTCGGTGAGCAGGCCACCCTTTCCGCCAGCCTGAGCAAAGCATACCCCTGGCTGCCCGAGACTATCGTGCAACGCTATGTGCGCAGCTACGGCACCCTGTGCCGGCGGTTTTTGCAAGGCTGTGACATCCTGAATGACATGGGCGAGCATTTTGGCGCCGGTTTGTATCAACGGGAGCTGGATTACCTGATGCAGGCAGAATGGGCCCGCACCGCCGACGATGTGCTGTGGCGGCGCAGCAAGCTGGGCCTGCGCCTTACCCCCGAGCAGCAGACAAGGCTGGAGAGATATATGAACGTGAGGCGTGAGGCGTGAGGCGTGAGGCGTGAGGCGAAGTATTGTCTCCCCCGCGAAGGCGGGGGTCCATACCGCCGGCAACGCCCACTGCCTGAACCCCCGCCTTCGCGGAGATGACCACTGGTTTTTGATTCAGCGAGCCATCGCCAGCAGCGCCTGCACCTCTTTCGCCGGCATGGGCCTGAAATAGTAATATCCCTGCACCGTAATGGGGCCGGAGCCTTGCAGCAGTGCCAGCTGCTCGGGCAGCTCCACCCCTTCCACCACCAGGCTCAGGGATAACTGCCGGGCCAGTTGCATAATGGTGCGCAGCAAAATAAGCGCGCGCTCGCTCTCACAGGCTTCCACCATAAAACTGCGGTCAATCTTGAGCTCATCCAGCGGAAAACGATGCAGGCACGACAGCGCCGAATAGCCGGTGCCAAAATCATCCAGCGATAACCTGAATCCCTGCTGACGAAGCCGGTGCAGCATGCTGACTCCCACACCGGTCTGCTCGATCATGGTGGATTCTGTCACTTCCAGCTTGAATCGCTCCGGGCCAAGCCCGAAACGGGCCACAGTATCGGTGAGCCAGTCACAGAAGTCTGCCTGGCTGAACTGCTGGGCACACAGATTGACCGACATCAGCGGAACCACGAGCCCCTGCCGTTGCCAGCCTGCTATCTGGGCACATACCTGCTCAATCACCCACCGGTCCAGACGCACCGACAAACCACTTTGCTCGGCCACCGGAATAAACTCCGCCGGCGACAAGACACCAAGGCGAGGATGATTCCAGCGCAGCAGGGCTTCAAGCCCCACAATGCGCTCATCGGCAGAGCAGACCTGGGGCTGATAGTGCAGGCTTATTCCCCCGGCATTCTCCGCACTCAGCATATGACTGAGACTGTGTTCAATCAGCAACTCGCGGTGATGCAGCTCGTGACGGTGCTGATCCACAAACTGATAGCGGTTGCGCCCCGCCCGTCTGGCCATGGCGTGGGCATATTCCGCCGCCTGAAGCAGATGCTCAGACTCGCGTGCATCTCTGGGATATACGGCAATGCCAATGCTGGGCTGCATGCAGACGATGTTGTTGTCTGCCAGCACCATGGGCCGGGACAGCAAATTCAGCAGTTTGTCGGCCAGCTGTGCCATTACCGTGTCTTTCACCTTGCTGTGACGCAACACGGCGAACATGTCGGCCTGCAGCCGCACCAGGGTATCGGCTTCGTCCACCGCCGCCTGCAAAATCCGCGCCTGCTGACGAAGCACGTCGTCTCCCCAGATCATCCCCAGCTCCTCATTCACCGCCTTGAAGCGGCCGAGATCGACGATCATCAGCCCGACCCGGATTCGGTTGCGCTGAGCCTCGGCCAGTGCCTGCTCCAGCCGGCTGGTCAGCAGCTGTCGGTTACCCAGCTGCGTAAGGGGATCCCTGAAGGTAAAGAACGAGTGTTCCTGCTCGTGCGTTTGCTGTCCGCTGAGATCATGGCCCATGGCCACGCGGTGAGTGACTTCGCCCCGTGAATTGGTCAGGGTATTGATACTGAGCCACTGCGGATACACTTCACCGGACTTGCGCCGGTTCCACACCTGGCCGCTCCAGCTGCCGGTAAGCAACAGTTGCTGCCACATGCGCCGGTAAAAGTCGGGCTCATGCCGGGTCGACTGCATCAGCCGCGGGGTTTTGCCCAGCACCTCGTCGGCACGGTAGCCGGTAATGCGGGTAAAGGCCGGATTCACCCGCTCTATCACACCATCGGCATTGGTGACCATGATCGACTCGAACGCGTTGTCGAACACATGCTGCAGCAGCTGCCGCTTGGTTCTGAGACGCTCCGGGCTCAGGGCATCCAGCCCGAAAGACAGCGGCGGGTTGTGATTATCCTCGTGCACGTCAGGTATCCTTACCATTTAATTATAAGTGCTCATACACAAATGATACCCAATCGAGACCCACTTTGAACACATAATAATCATCTTTTTTATATACCGGCCAGAGGCTTCGCTAGCGCGTCACCTCCCGCCGGTTAAAGGTGCGATCATTGGCCCGCAGCCTGAGGTTGTTCAGAATATCCAGAATGGCGGTGGGATTGGCCAATTCGCCGTATTCTTCCGGGCTCTCGGGTCTTAACCAGTCGGGCAGCCCGACAAGTTCAACTTCGGTTCCTTGAAGTTCGTTACCGAAGGCCTGAACCGCGATAACTTTGTCACTCTCACCAATACTCAACCAGTCTTCGGGTACTTCTTCCGAATCAGCGTATTCTTTATCCAGCTGAAAGCCGACCGTTGCGCCCGCAAGACTGTAATTCGTGCTTTCGTCCTCAACGATCTGCTCCAGAGAGTCGCCGTAGTAATTAAGATGGGTCAGCATGGTTCCCTCTTCCCCGGTCTTGACCTCGGTATCTTCCAGGGTGATAAAGCCAAAGCGCAGCTGTCCTTCTGCCACTGTAGTGCTTCCCTCTCCCTTGGGTGGAGCGACTGAGTCGCCTTCGTCCATCAATATCTCGGCATCCAGATAAAGAAGCTGGTCGACAGGCCTGATGATTTTATGTGCATGCTCACCCACCTTGTCAAAAACCAGTGTTGAGCCTTCAGGAAGCCACACTTTGTGTATGCCCGGTTCATTATCAATATCTACCGATGGTCCCTGCTCAGACGGAAGTGTGAGTGTATAACCATCGTCGCTATAAAAACTCAGTGCCCCCGGCTCTTTCAGCCCATTGGCAAACTCACCACTATAACCGGGTAATGAACACATCTCATCACTCTGGCCTGCAGCACAGCCTTTAACCATAAAGTAAGGCAACTCGCTGAACCCGGTTGCTTTTCCTCGATAAGCAAAGCCACCCTCCAGCTCTCCCGGCATACCAGTGATCAACAGCCGGTCGGGTACGGTGCGGCCAATAATGGTGCTGCTGGCTTTCGTGGTTTTATCGCCACAGTCCTTAAAAAAAGCCGCACAGTGTTCTGCGACAGAAGCCTCTACTGTAGCTACAGCATCAAAACCGATGAGACTTGCTTCACTCCATGATTTATCATTTACCTTTACAGGGTTTTCATCAGGAATATCAAAAGTGTACTCTTCTATCGCTTCACCTTTTCCACTTCCCTCCTTATTGCTTCCATAACCAATAAAGCCGATCGATACTGTCCTTTCCTCTCCTGCTTTAGCTAGAACCGGACACCCTGCATGTTTGGAGTAAGAGAAATTTTCAGAAGGACCGGGGCAGCCTGCAGGCAGTTTAGCTTCAACCACATAAGGGACAAACATCAATTCAAGAGAGTATTCAGCCTCCGGCTTTTTGTTATTACTATTACCACTATAAGCTTTTATGAAAAGTGTAACAACCTCAGCCTTGTTATAATTCACGGCAAGAGGGAGTGTATCCCCGGGTTTTAACTTCTGACCATCTTCCTTTATCAAGTCTCCATCAGCCGTTACTCTTTCAATGCTATAAGACAAGTCAGAATTACTGCCTGACAGATTAGTTGTATCAATAACAATACGCTCATAGACATAGGCGACCAAAGAGGAAGATGCTGGTTCAGTATCAGGACAAATTTTACAATCAGATGCCTCTACACCGTCATTAAAGCAACGCAAGGCCGGCTTCCCTTCAGGCCAAGGTGATGTACCACCATTGCCTTTATCTTCGTTTTTAATTGCAAATGCCAGGCACCTTTCAGGCGGTGCAACTGGCTCACTATACACCTCACTTCCATTGAAAATATTATTAAAATTATAATTATCTGTATTGTGAGCAAGTGTATCCTGTGCATGTAATTTTGCACTTCCCGTAAAAATCCGGCTGCAGTCATTGTTTTGACAGGCGATGGCGGTCAGTTTTTCCAAGGCTGATTCGTACACTAATCTGTAATGATCAACATTCACTGAGTAAGCTGGATCAATTTTTTTGTAGTTAATGACTGAACTGCCCTGCATATCAAGATCGACAACGTTTACAGCCCCATCAATGCGTGCAGAGCCTTGCATGTCAAGCTCACCCCGAGCGTATATATGAGCATGAGCTTGTGACGAGCCCTGCATATTTACAGCATCACCGTCATCACCATAGACAAAAACAAGAAGTTTCGAAAGCTCAGTACCCAGCAGAGCACTCCCCTGCATCTTTAAATAATTTTTAAGATGCAAGTAATTTTGCTTGTCACCGCTGAAGAATACCTTTGCACTGTCCTGCAAGTTAATATAATCAAACCAATACTCATCTGAAGCCAAATGAAGCTCAGAACTTCCCTGCAGCTTAAGTGATTTGGCTCTTACCTTACCGTATACCTTGGCGCTCCCCTGAATATCAAGGTCGTCATGGGTATATACATCACCATAAAGCGTTAAATTATTGCCAAAATAAATATCTTTGCCATAATCAAAGACATTTACTCGACTGTCTTCACCACCCAGCGAACCTATCTCGATGTCGGTATCATCTTTAATATGAAAGTTTATATCACCTGGTTCAGGTTGGTTTATTTTCGAACTCCCGGATATATCAATTTCTTTCAACCAGTAATTTCCTGGATAAACCACCAGCTCAGAGCTTCCTTGCATTTTTATCGAGCCAGCCTGAACTAACCCGGCAATCTTGCTACTGCCAGTCATATTTAGCTTAGCTACAGTCGAAAAGGTCCCATTAAGAACCACACCACTTGAAAAGTCAGCACTCTCGCTGCCGTAATGATATATATTTATCGGAGACTCTTCCGAGCCTAAAGCAGCTCTGGTTTTTAAATCAAGATTACCCTTAACATAAATGTTAACTGCACCTTTTGATGCTGCTTCTATCTTACCATCACCTTCAACCTTGAGTTCGTTTATCCAGTAGTTTTTCCCAGGTGCTAGGTAAAGTACTCCACTACCTTTTATTTCAAGTTTATCTTTTATAAAAACATCTGAGTCAGTTTCTGATATGGTTATGGCACACTTGTTCTTAACTTTAAGTTTTGTGTAAACATCAGCCGTTAAAATAGTATTCTGGCTCTCATTCCAGTCACACTCCAACTCATTGCCACCAGAAGGAAATGGCTTAAACTCGGGTAAAGCTGCGTGTCCAGAAGTCCAGACCTCATTCCACACCCAACCTTCATTCCAGCTCAAGTTATAAGATGGAGAGGTTTTGAAACTGAGTGAGCAGTCAGCTCCATCACATGTCCCCTTCAAATCATCCTTTATTTTAAAGTTAACTTTCCCCTGATTGGTTCCATATATTTTAGTTCCCCCCTTCATTTCTATTTTGCCATCATTACTATGACTTTGAGCGGCATAACAAAAAAGATCTTCGATGGAATCTGTGGTGCCGGTTGAATTACAGCCGTTGCCGTTGCCGTTGCCGTTGCCGTTGCCGTTGCCGTTGCCGTTGCCAGCATAAGTCTGAAAAGATAAAGACAGTAAGGCTATAAATGACAAGATTATTATTTTTTTCATTCAATTACCTCAACTTCAATATTGCGGATCACGGTCAGACCGCTGCCAGTACAGGTACCGGTGGCAATAACGTTAACCTGGGTCACGCCGGCTTCCTTATTACTGGTGGGAACAATGGCATTTGCATCGCAGCCGTTTACATTATTTTCAACCGCCTCTCTGGCATCAATATCGCTTAATAATGCAAACACCTTCTGTTCCAGTACCGCTTCTGCGGCGAGACGGGCTTTCAGGGCCTGAACCTCATATACCAGCTGGCGGCTGCTTTGCCCCGACAGGATGACCATGGCGGCCATCAGTGCAGACAGGATCAGCATGATAAAAATCACGCTGAGCAGCATGCTGCCGGTTTGAATATGTTTACGGCGCATAGGTCACCTGCAATTGCCCGGGCAGCACCAGCTCGCCGTCCCGGGTGTCTAACACAAACTCCATGGTCAGCAATTGGGTTGCGTGGTCATAATTTAAAAACACCTGATCATCCGCCAGCCCGGTCAACATCAATACCTTGTCGCTCCAGCCACTGCCGGAGTTAACCTGGCGATAAAGGCTGCCGTTCTCGGTACAAAAACGTACCTGTTCATCCTTTATCAGGGTATAGCGCCGGCGGTTGCCGTTACCGAGGCCATTGTGGCGAAAACCGGTCGCATCGCTTCCCAGCGCCTGTTCAAACGTCAGGCTGGCAGGAGCTTCGGTTTGATCCAGCAGTTTTTGAACATCAGCAGAGAGACTGGAGGGGTAGTGTTGCCATGCGGCTTCGCCGCTGTCGGCGCGAATGGCCATATTGGCATTTTTAATCTCTGCGCCCTGCAGGCTAAGCGGCACCATAAAAATGGCCTTTCTTGCCTTTGCCGAACGCCGGTAGGTGCCGGCCGCCAGTGCAGGTACAAAAGACAGGCAGCGGTTGCTGTCACTGATATACACGCTGGGGCCATAGGCCACTGCCAGCTCACGGCGCAGGCGTTCCAGGGAGAAACGGGCGCCGGCCAAGGCCTGAGCGCGGTCGGCGGTGCCCATATAGCTGTCGGCCATTTGAGCAATAAAGCGGCTGCCAAAGGCGACGCTGATGCCAATCAGCACCATCACAATCACCAGCTCCAGCAAGGTAAAGCCACGGGCCTTCATAGAATGTTATACCTGTGCAGGGTGAAGGAAAGATCACTGCCATTTTGATCCGAAATGGTGATGATGACCTGTTTTAAATAGGTTCCTTTTTCGTGTTCTATGCAGGTTTGCACTGTGTAGCGGACATACAGTCCGGTGCGGCTCAGCCCCAGTTGCTGTGCAAGCTCATCACCGGCAATGGCCTTGTCTTCACCACACCAGAGGCGAAAGTCATCCACGTGCTCAAACTGGCTCAGGTATGCACTGCGGGCCGTGGCTTCGTTCTTGCAATGATTTCCCTTGTTAGGTTCCTTGCCAGATTCCTTTTCCTTGTTCGCATCCTTGTTCACACAGCGCTGCTGCTTGTCGGGTTTGTTATTATCATCGTACTTGACCGCCAGTACCTGTTCGGCCAGGGCTTCGCCCAGGGTGACGGCACGAAACTGAAATACCGGATCCAGCTGACGGGGCTGGCTTAAAAAAAACAGCCCCACCCCCACCAGCACAATCGCCAGTATTGCCAGCCCTATTACGTATTCCAGCAGGCTGAGGCCGGTGTTACGGCGCAACATGGACATAGCCCTCGGGTTCTATCAGCACGGTATGACCGCCAAGCGTAATTTGCAGGGTATTGGTCAGGCGGGCACCATTAACATAGGGCCTGCCCAGCCGGCTGTCTTTGCTGAGGTAATCGGGATCGGCCGCCACTTCACCGAACTGCAGGGTAAAGGGTGGCGTTTCATTGGAAGTCACCGACAGTTTTGCACCCAGCCAAAGATTGGGATCCGGGCTGGTCAGGTTGGTAAGCAGGGTGGGGTTATTACAGCCCGCCGACAGTGATACACCTTCGCTGGTAACGGCCACCACACCACAGCGATCGGTGTCGGAACCGGCGCGCAGCGCTTGTGGGTCGTTCATGGCCCTGAGCTGGGCCAGGCGCAACAGCCCCGCCAGATTGCGGGCCTGCAGCGTATCATTAAAGTCGCTGCCCACCGGCAGACGCGGTATAACCACCGCCGCCAGTATGCTCACCAGCACCAGCGCCGCCAGCAGTTCAACCAGAGTAAAGCCGTTTTGCCTGGCCATAAGATCAGGAGTTAAAAAAGGCGGCCTAAGCCGCCTTTTAACAAGCTCCGGTGTTAGCAACCGGATTTAACAATGGTTATCTCGGGACGGCTTTGAGCGTCCGCTGCATCGTTATATTCAACATAGCAATTAGCAACGTTCTTACGTTCTTGAGGGCGGATGACTACTTTAGTATCGGTAGTGTCATCATAAATGTACTCGGCCGTATCACCCGCAGATGATGCACTGATATCCAGCAACGCGATAATGCCATCACCATCGGCTTCAGGGTAGCCATACACAAATGTAGCACCACTGATCCCAGTCGATATACCTGTAGCTGACGATGCTGAGTCAATACCATCCAGAATCGCTTTGGTATTGGCCAGAGTCGCTGCCGACTCCATGGAGTTTTTCAGCCCATCCAAGTTAGCACCATATGCATCCCCCTGCAGGTTCAGAAACCGCGGCGCAGCCACCGCACCCAGAATGCCCAGGATCACGATCACAATAACCAGCTCAATCAGGGTAAAACCCGCTGTTTTTCTCATAATTGTTCCTTGTCTTTCCACTGCCACTTTGTTGCAAAAAAGTTAATGATTTTGCTCAAAAAATTCTCAAAACACCGGTCAATATCCTACCGTTCAAAAACGCTGCAATCCACCCCTTTTGGTACAAAAACCGGCCATCCACACAAATATTGTGGTTAAACCGGCTCAGCCACCTTTCGCCAGGTTCACCATGTCCCACATGGGGGTGAAAATGCCCAGCGCCAGCACCAGTACCATGGCGGAAATGGCGGTGATCAGAATGGGCTCTATGCGGGAAGAGAGGTTGGCAATGTCATAGTCCACCTCTTCCTCGTAGAAGCGCCCCGCCTCCATCACCATTTCATCCACCCGGCCGGTTTCTTCACCCACCCGGAACATCTGCAAAATCAGCGGGGTGAAGACGCGGCTGTTGCCGGCCACCGCCGACAGGCTGTCGCCCGACGCCAGCCCTTCGCTCATGCCGTGAATGGCCTGAGTCAGAAAGGCATTATCGGTGGCGCTGCCGGCCAGTTGCAGCACCCGGGTAATGGGCACACCGGCGGAGAGCATCATGGCAAAGCTGCGGCAAAACCGCGCCAGCAAAATGCGCTTTATCAGCGGCCCCACAATGGGAATGCGCAGCAGGGTTTTATGCCAGCGCAGCCTGCCGCCCGGGGTGCGTACATACCACATAAAACCGCCGGCAAGGGCCGCCACTCCGGCCAGCAGCAGCCCCAGGTAATGGGTAAAGAAATAAGAGCTGCCAATTAACAAACGGGTGGCCAGGGGCAACTCCGTACCCAGACGGGCAAAAATGCCACTGAACGCCGGGATCACATAAATGTTAATAACGGCCATGGCCGCCACCATGGCCATGCTCACAAACAGGGGATAGCGAATGGCGGCCTTGATGCGCCGGCGGGTATCCAGCTCCAGCTGGTAGTAATGGGCCAGCTGTAAAAACGCCTGCTCCAGCTGACCGGTGCTCTCGCCCACTTCCACCAGCGACACAAACAGGTTGTTGAACAGGTGCGGATGGGCCGCCAGGGCATTGGCCAGGGTCTGGCCTTCGTTCAGGGCCTGAGCAACCTCGTCGAGGGCGACTCTCAATACCCGCACATCCGTGGTGTCGCGCAGCCCTTCCACAATGCGCAGAATGGGAATGCCGGCCCGGGTCAGCGAGGCCAGCTGGCGGCTTAAAATCAGCAGCGCCTCGGGCTTGATGCCCCCTTTCAGGAACTGGCGCAACGCCAGCCAGGTTTTGGTGCCGGAGCGGGTTTCCTTCATTTCCACCGGGATCAGCCCGGACTGGGCCAGGCTGGCGGCAAGGGCCCGGGGGGAAGCGGCTTCCATGCGCCCTTCACTGAGCTGGCCCTGACGATCCCGGGCCTTGTAGTGATAAAACGCCATCAGTCCACCCACTCGGACAGACGCAGCACTTCCGACACCGCAATATTACCCTGCAATGCCTGCTCCAGCGCCGCCTCAGCCAGGGTAATAAAGCCCGACTGCTGAGCCACTTCCGCCTCAAAGGCTTCAATGTTCTGGTGGCGCAGCGCATCGGCCATGGCCTGGTTCACCTCCAGCCATTCAAACACCCCCACACGGCCCTTGCAGCCGCTGTGATTGCAGCTGGCGCAGCCTTCTCCGCGGTAAAACTGTCCCTGCTCCGCGTCCGGGTTCAGGTGCATCAAAAACTGGCGCTCGCTCTCGTCGGGCTGGTGCGGCACCTTGCAGTATTCACAGATTTTGCGCACCAGGCGCTGGGCCAGCACCGCCTTCAGGGTACTCGCCACCAGATAGCCGGGCACCCCCATGTCCATCAGGCGCACCGCCGAGCTGGGGGCATCATTGGTGTGCAGGGTGGACAACACCAGGTGGCCGGTAAGGGCGCCGCGCATGGCAATTTCGGCGGTTTCCTGATCACGCATTTCCCCTATCAGCAGCACGTCCGGATCCTGGCGCAGGCTGGTGCGCAAAATGCGGGCAAAGGTGAGCCCTACCTTGCTGTTCACCTGCACCTGATTCACTCTGGGCAGCCGGTATTCCACCGGATCTTCGGCGGTAATGATCTTCCGCTCCGGCGTGTTCAGTTCGGAAAGCGCACCATAGAGGGTGGTGGTTTTACCACTGCCGGTGGGGCCGGTGACCAGAATAATGCCATTGGGACTGGCCAGTTTGCGGCGAAACGAGGCCAGCAGCGCAGCCGGCATGCCGGCCTGCTCCAGAGAGCGGGCGCCGCCGGACTGATCCAGCAGCCGCAGCACCACCGCTTCGCCATACTGCACCGGCATGGTGGCCATACGCACATCCACCGGGTTGTTCTTGATGGTGAGCTCAAAGCGGCCGTCCTGGGGCAGCCGGCGCTCGGAAATATCCAGCCCGGCCATCAGCTTGAGCCGCGACACCAGCGCCGGTGCAATGGCCACTTCCTTCAGCTCGGTTTCCTGCAACAGGCCGTCTACCCGCATGCGCAGCCGGATCACCTTGTGATCGGGCTCAATATGAATATCGGAGGCCCCCACCTGCAGGGCGTCTTCAAACAGGGAGTTCAGCAGCCGGGCCACGGTGGCGTCATTGTCTTCCAGGCCGGCGGTTTCAATCACACTGCGGCTGGTGCCATGCTCTTCATGCAGCTGACCGGCCAGGCTGGCAATGGCATCGGTGCGCCGGTAGAGCTGATCATACAGGGCCAGCATCTGGCTGTGGGGAGCCACCGCCAGATGGACCTCGCGGGGGGCCAGCAGATTGCCAATGGCGTCCTGAGTGTCGAGGTCGGCGGGATCGGCCAGCACCACCCTGGCCTGAACATCGTCGGCATCGATCACCAGCGCCCGGTAGCGACGGGCATACACTTCCGACAACACTTTAACCGCCTCGGGCTTAATCTCGGTTTTGTTGAGATCCAGCAGCGGAATATCCAGCTGCTCGGCCACAAAGCCGAGCAGCTCGCGCTCGGACAGTATGCCCATCTGCACCAGCACGGCCCCCATGCGGCCGCCTTCCTGACGCTGTTTTTGCAGCACCACGTCAAGCTGGGCCGGCGTGATCACGCCGTGGTCAATCAGCAGCTCGCCAAGGCGCTTAGTGAGTTTGCGTTGTACCATGTTGCTCCAGTTGCTGCTCCACAAATTGCAGGGAGGCCACGCCCAGATCCACGCTGGCCCGGGCCTGTTCAAAAGCGGCGGTAAAATCCCGCCCCAGGCTGCGCTGGCACAGCCCCAGCCCCAGCCACCAGGGGCCACTGTCCTGCTGTGCCAGCAACCGGTGATAAAGGGGAATGGCCGCCTCACACTGGCCGCTGCGCCGGCCGGCTTCGGCCATAAGGGCGTAGTAATCCAGATGCGCGGCCAGTTCGGGATCGGCGCCATTCAGCACCTTCCAGGCGGCGGCAAAGCGGTGTTCGGCCACCAGAATACGCGCCAGGGTCAGGCGCAGCGCCGGCTGTTGCGGAAACAGCGCCAGCCCCTGTTGCAGCTGGGCCCTGGCATCGTTCAGGGCACCGCGGCCATAGAGCAGGGAGGCCAGTTTCAGCCGCAATCGGTGGGCGCCCGGATAACCGGCCAGCGCCTGCAGCAGATGCTGCTCGGCACCGGCCCAGTTGCCGGCGGCCAGGGCCAGCTCGGCGGCCTTCTCACTTTCCGCCAGTTGCTCCTGGCGGCTGGTCGTTATCTCATGAATACTCAGCTCACTGGCTACAATGCTCAGCTCGCTGGCCGCCGGCGGCGTGGCCATCAGCTCGGCCCAGACCGGATCCTGCCAGTCGGGCTGATCGGCATCCTGAGCCTGAGCAAACGGCATTGCCAGCAGCAGGCCGGCGGCCAGACTCCACAATTTCATGCTTAACCCCCGAGATGGCGCAAATAGGGATTTGACTGAGGCGGATACCATTTTTCCAGCAGATCCCGGGAGCGCTGCAGCTCGTTTTGCCAGGTGTTTTCATTTACCACCACCGGGCGCAGCATGATCACCAGCTCGCTTTTCCGGTTACCGGTTTTCTGGTTTTTAAACAACTGACCGATCACCGGTATCTCACTGAGAACCGGCAGACCAGACTCACTGCTGAGCTGCTTTTCCTGCATCAGGCCCCCGATAATAATCACTTCACCGGAGCGGGCCTCCACTATGGTATCCGACTCCCGAATGGTGCTGCTGGCCAGCGGCAGTGCCACCGACTGACCTTCTCCAAACTGAATCACCTTGGTCACATCCGTCACTTCGCTGACCGACGGGTGAATATGCAGCAATACCCGGTTGTCCTCGGCAATCTGGGGCGTCACATCCAGCGATATGCCCGAAAAGAACGGGGTCAGCTCAATGTCGGGCGTGGTTTCGCTGGTGGCGCTGTTGGTGGTGGTGGTCAGTGAAAAATCGGTCACAAAATACTCGTCGGTGCCCACCTTGATCACCGCCTTCTGGTTATTGCTGGTGGTTACCCTGGGGTTGGACAGGGTATTCACCTCCCCCTGGGTTCTTAGCATGTTGACCACCACGCTGAAGTCTCCGTCGCTGAAGGTAAACACCTGATCCACGTAAGACTGCAGTGAGCCGCCGGCACTGAGCAGGGTCGCCACGGGATTGAGCAGGCCACCGCGGTCACCGGCAACACTGCCGGCATCGGCTCCCCGGCTGATATGCTGCCAGTCGATTCCCTGCTCATAACCGTCGTTCAGCTCCACTTCCACAATGCGCGCTTCCAGGATCACCTGACGCTTGAGCTGACGTTCGGCACGGGCAAGAAAGTCTTCCACCAGCGCCAGCTCGTCGGGGGCGGCGCGCACCGTGATCAGCCCGGCCTGGGGGTTGGTCACCACCACCCGGCCCTGTTCATCGCCAATCAGCCGGCCCAGGGCGCTTTCCAGATCGGCCCAGAAATCATTGCTCGACTCGGTGTTAATGCGGGTGGCGCTGCCCTCGCCACCGCTGCCTTCACCATTGGCCAGGCTGCTGCCACTGATGGCGGTCTGCGACCGGCCATTGCGGGACAGCATCAGGTAGTTCACGTTAAAGGTCCGGCTGCGCACGCCATTGGCAAACACCTGATACACCCCGTTACGGTGTTCAATGCCGTAGCCATAAAGGCTGGAAATGGCCTCCAGTATTTCCGGCAGGGTCACCCGGCGCAGGTTCAGGGTAATGGTGCCGTTTACCTCCGGATGCACCGCAATGCTCACATTATGCTGGCTGCCAAGGGCGGCAAAAAACTCACGGGCGTCCACCTCCCGGGCCGATACGTCAAACCGGCGCAGGGGTGCCGCCGGCGGCACACTCAGCGGACGACGACTGCCCAGCAACTCCTGCTCTACCGCCACCGGCACGGGGTCGGGCCGGGTCTGCAGAGCCTCATCCAGCGCCTGCCTGGGCAGAGAGCCGTCGGGAGCGTGCACACAGGCGGTCAGGCCGGCAGACAGCAGCGCCAGGGCCAGAGGTCGTATCGTCCGTTTCATGGGGTTTCCGTGTTGTCAAAGAAGGGGAACAAGGACAGGGTCAGGCCTTTTCCCTGCCGTTCGAGCATCACCTGCCCGTCGCTAATGCGCACCAGCCGGTAGGCGCCTATGGTGTCGCCCGGCACATAGCGCCGGCCGTCAAGAATGGCGCTGGGCTGACCATCTCCGCTAAAAGTCGCCTGCAACCGGGGCTCGGCCGGGACATCGTCCATCTGCTGCTGGCTCTGCCCGGTGGCGCTCGGTGCCGGGGCGGCAAGGGGCCGGGTGGGATCCTGCAGGCTGCCGGCAGCACTCAGCAGGGTAAACAGCAAGGCGCTGGCATTAACCACGAAGAAGCTCCTTGTTTTGACTGATGGTAAAAAACTCCAGCCGAATATGGCCGGTGGGATAGGCTTCAAGCTCAAAGCTCAGGCTGTTCCAGAAAATACGCCCGCTCAGGCTTTCAAGGCGCTTTGCATAGTCGAGCAACTGCAGGTAACTGCCGCTGAGCTCCAGCGCCAGGCCATGACGATAAAGCCGCTGGCCGCCTTCCCGGCTTTGGGCCATTTCCTCGGCGGGCAGGTTGGTCAGCCCCAGCAGGGTCAGACCACTGCCCTGCTCCAGCACCGAGAGCAGCAGCCCGGCCATCTGCTCCGGCCCCACCAGCGAGCGCATGCGCTGATCCACATTGCTGTTGAGCCGGCTGAGCTGGCGGTTAAGCCGTTCAATGCGCGGGCCCTGATCGTTTGCCTTCAGCTCGTCAACACGACGATAAAATTCGTTGATAAGCTCCTGCTGCCCGATCAGCTGCTTTTCAAGACGCCGGTGTTCGGCCTGAAGTTGCTCACCCGTGGCCTGCACGCTTTGCTCAAACAGCACCAGCCCCAGCCAGCCCGCCAGTGCCCAGCCGGCCGCAATCAGCAACCCGCGTTCGCGTCTGGGCCGGGCCATAAAGCCGCTGTTTAACTGCTCAAGGCGCTGTTTCATTGCGTCATTCCATCGCTGTGCAGGCTGAAGTTCAGGCCACCGGTGTCGGTGCGGTAAATATTGAACTTGCCAAATTCCCGCCGGGTCAGGCTTGGGTACCCGTCAAACCCCAGGATCCAGGCCGGCACCGCAGCGGCATCGCTGGCCTGGCCGGTCAGGGTCATGGCCTGGCCCTGTAATTGCACGCTGGTCAGCGACACTCTGCTCCAGGGCACCCGGGCCAGATCCTCCAGCGTACTGGCATAAGACACCAGCTGCTCCCGGCTCAGCAGGCCCAGCAGCTGACGGCGGGTGCGAATATCCCGTTCCAGCCGCAGCCGCTCGCCGTCATCCTGGCTCCCGTTCAGCAGCGCCACACTTTGCTGCAACTGGGCCACATTGCTCTGTGCCGCCGCCAGCTGCTGCTGCAGCCTGCGATTGTCCGCCGCCAGACGATGGTTATCAAGGTTTTGCCAGGCAAAGGCCGCTCCCCACAGCAGCGCCATCACCACCAGGCCCAGCACAAACTGACGCAGGGTGGGAATATCCCGCACCGGCCTGATCGAGGCCTGGTAAAACTCAATACGCGTTTTCACGACGCCCCCTGCAGAATGCCAAGAGCCGGCAGGCTGACCGGCGACAGGTGCTCGTTGCTGAGCGACTCCGCCTGAATGCTGAACACCTGGCTGATGGCGGTTTGCACCGCCGGCGTCACCTGCCGGGGCAGGGCCAGAAACCACTGCTCCGGTGCATTCAGCCTGAGCTGACCGGTGGCGTAGTCGATGCTGCGCTGCAGTTCCAGCAGCAGGTTGTCGAACACGAACTGATCCGCCGCCATGGTCTCGTCATCCAGCGCCTGAAAGCCACGAATGGTACGGGAAAAATGCCACTGGCGCTGATGAATAAAGGTCATGGTCAGCTCCTGCCCCGGTACCTTGTGCAGCACCAGGCCGCGCTGCTCCGGCGCCAGCAGGTTGCACATGGCCAGCTCGTCGATGCCCATGGTTTCAATCTCGCACAGGGGCGACACCGCCCTCGCCAGCTCTGCCAGCCGGGTGCGCTGGCTGTAATAGACGGCAATGCGATCCGTGCCCTGAGGGCCCGGTGGCAGATCGATATAGTCAAACAGCAGCTGCTCCACCGGTTCATCCACCAGCTCACGCATACACCAGGGCAGCGCCTGGGCCAGCTCTTCATCGGGCATGGCCGGCTTGTCGAGCTGCACCTGACGCCAGTACTGCCGGCCCAGGGCCAGCCGCAGCCGTCGTCCCTGCCAGTGCTGCTCTTCCACCAGCGCCGCCAGCGCGGCGGCAGGACGCTCGCCACTGATCAGCGGTCTTTCCACCACCTGCTGCGGATACTGCTCTTCCACACCATAAAGGGCGCTCTGGGTCAGGTACACCCCCACGGCGGTACTGCCTGGAGCAGATTTAAACCATTTGAACATGCAGGCCCTTTGTTCCGGAAACACCCAAAAAAAACCAGTATAAACAGTTGAAACCGTTTATTAAACAGAGGCTTGTATAAAACAAAAGCAACACTTGGTGCACACTTGAAAAGCCGGGTTCATAGATAACGCAGGGTCAGGTACACCACCACCGGGATAATCACCACCGCCATGACGTTGCCCAGCAACACAATGCTGGCCATTTTATCGGGCTGGCAGCGATATTGCTCGCACAACAGGTAATTAAGCACCGCCGGGGGCAGCATCACCGACAGCGCCAGCAGCTGCAGCCACTCGTTAGTCAGCGGCAGCCACCAGGCCACCAGCACAAAAGACACGGCGCCCGCCAGCAGGTAGAGAATGTTCACACGAAAGGCCAGCCCCAGATTGCCCACTTCCCCTACCGACAGCCGTACTCCCAGGGCAAACAGCATCAGCGGCACCGCCATCTGTCCCAGCAGATCGGCGCTGGTATAGACAAAGTCGGGCAACAGGGATTTGTGATCCGCCAGCAACACGCCGGCCAGCGCCGCCCACACAATGGGGTTTTTCAGCCACTGCCAGCGACCGGCCTCGCGGGAAAGAATAAACAGCCCCAGGGAAAAGTGCAGCAGGTTGGACAGCACAAAAAGAATGATAATGGCGCCCAGCTGCTCCTCGCCGTAGGCCAGCATCATCAGCGGAATGCCAATATTGCCGGTGTTGCGGAACATGCCCGCCAGCACCAGGGTACGGCGTTCCAGCCCCTGAAAACGAAACAGGCCCAGCAGCAGGCCCGGCAGGGTAATGCACAGCACGCCGGCCAGGATCAGCGGCCAGCTGTCTGCCAGGGACACCGGGTTGTGAATAAGGGCGGAAAACACCAGTGCCGGGCAAAACACCGCCACGTTGGCCAGGTTGACAAAGCCCATGTCCGGATTGCGCTGGCGGCGGCCAAAGATATATCCCACCGCCACCACGGCAAACACCGGCAGCACAATGTTGAGCAAAGTGAGCAGCATAAAATGAAGAAAGCCAAAAAACGGCCATAGTGCGTCTTTTGGCTTTCAGTGTCCAGATGCGGGGGCAATCCGCATGCATGGCGGGCAGGCTGCCCTCATTCGGGGACAGGACCCGCGCTCCGGTATCAGCCGTAGCGGCTGAAATCCAGGCCGTTGCTGTCGATGTCCGGCTGATTGCCGGAGATCAGATCGGCAATCAGTTTGCCGGAGCCCGCACCCATGGTCCAGCCCAGGGTGCCGTGGCCGGTGTTCAGCCACAGATTCTTGTAGCGGGTGCCCCCGATGATGGGCGTGCCGTCCGGAGTCATGGGGCGGAAACCGGTCCAGAACTCGGCCTCATCCACCTTGCCGCCTTTCGGGAACAGGCTGCTCACCGAGTGGGCAATGGTCTCCCGGCGGGCAGCGGGCAGATCCTTGTTAAAATCGGCCAGTTCGGCGGTACCGGCGGCGCGAATACGATTGTCGAAGCGGGTAATGGCCACCTTGTAAGTCTCATCCATAATGGTGGACTGGGGCGCGTCCTCATCCTTGTTGACTTCAATGGTCAGGGAGTAGCCCTTCACCGGGTAAATGGGCAGGCTGATCCCCAGCGGGGTCAGCAGGAAAGGCGAATAACTGCCCATGCATACCAGCACCTGATCGGCGGTTTCCAGGCCGTGATCGGTCTGCACACCGCGAATCTCGTCGCCATCACGCACCAGCGCCTTGATCTCGGTATTGAACTTGAATACCACGCCCTTTTCCTGACATTTCTTTACCAGCGCCTTGGTAAACAGGTTGCAGTCACCGGTCTGATCGTCCGGAAAATGCAGTCCGCCCACCAGTTTTTCTTTCACCCGGGCCAGCGCCGGCTCACGGGCAATACATTCTTCCACGCTGAGCATGGCGTGGTTAACGTTGAATTCCTGCAGCACCCTGATGTCCTTGGCGGCATCGTCTATCTGCTTCTGGGTGCGGAACACCTGCAGCAGGCCTTTTTTACGTCCTTCAAAGGGCAGCCCCAGCTCGTTTTGCAGGGCGTTGATGCACTGACGGCTGTACTCCGACACCCGCACCATGCGCGACTTGTTAATGCCGTAGGATTTTTCATTGCAGTTGGCCAGCATCGACAGCATAAACTTCCACTGTGCCGGATTGGTGCCGGGGCGCACCTTAAGCGGTGCGTGGGACTGGAACATCCACTTCATGGCCTTGACCGGAATACCGGGTGCGGCCCAGGGGGAAGACATGCCAAAGGAAAGCTGGCCGGCATTGGCAAAACTGGTTTCTTCGGCTGCATCGGGCTGGCGATCCAGCACCACCACCTCATGCCCCTGACAAGCCAGATACCAGGCGCTGGTTACGCCGACAACACCACTACCAAGAACCAATACTTTCATAACACTCCCCTATCAAGATGCCTGTTGCACGAGAATATCATCTAAAAAACGGGAAAGATCCAGCGAGATTAATCACAAAAAAATACGGCGGCCAGCCTGCTTGCCGGCCTGCAGAAGGGCGGGTCTGACGGGGATTACAGGTTAGTCTGCGGGGAGTTTACACCTGAAAATAAAATTCCATAAATTTTAAAAAAATCAGAATTTAAAACCAGCAAGAAACAAGCTGTGACGAGCATCACAAATCGGGTATATCAGCCACTTTCATGACGCTCCAGCGCCCTGTCGAGCTCTTTTTGCAGTACCGTCAGCCGGGCATGAGGCAGTGCTTCTCCCTGACCGGGCCAGACCAGAGCCCCTTCAGCCTGCCGGGCCAGCGCGATTTCACCGGCCGCGCCGGCGCATTGCGCCAGCTCACTCAGTAACTGGCCGGCTTCAGCCCAGTTATGCTCTGCCTGAGCGGCCTGCAGCAGCCACAACTGATCCCGGCACTCCAGCAGACTGGCCACGGCTTCCCCGCTCGGCTTCACTGCCGCGGAAGCCTGCTCGGGTACAGGTGCCACCGGCATCTCTGTCGCCGGTCTGCCACACAGCTCCATCAAAGCCTGGTAGAGCTCGGTGCTGCTGACCGGCTTGGAAACATAGGTGTTCATGCCCGACTCCAGGCTGTTTTCCCGGTCGCTGCGCATGGCGCTGGCGGTCAGGGCAATAATGGGCACATCATGATGATGCTGCAGCCGGCGGATCTGGCGGGTCGCCTCAAGGCCGTCAAGAATAGGCATCTGCAAATCCATCAGAATGGCGTCAAAAGGCTGACGGGTGACCTGTTCCACCGCCTGACGTCCGTTATCGGCCAGGGTAACCCTGACCCCGACCCGGCCGAGGTATTCCACGATCAGCTGCTGGTTAAGCCGGTTGTCTTCCGCCAGCAGCACATGGCAGCCCGCCAGCCGCTGCCGGTAAAAACGGTTATCGGCGTCCATGTGTCCGGCCTGCTCTGGTGCCGGCTGCGGGTTAAGGACGGAGGCCAGGCACTCAGACAGCCGGTTCCAGGTCACCGGCTTGGAGACATAATGTTCAATGCCAAGGGCGCGCATGCGCGCTGCCGGCCGATCCCGGCCAAAGGCACTGACCACCACAATCGACAGCGCATCGAAACAGGGCTGCTGCCGAATAAAGCGGGCCAGATCCATGCCATTCTCCCGGCCCAGACAACAGTCGATCAGGGCCAGTTGCAGCTCGGGGCCACGCTGGTGCAGCAGGGCTTTGGCCGACTCAATGTTCATGGCGGTATACACCACAAACCCGGCACGGGTCAGCATGCTGCTCATCACTTCCAGCGCATCAGCGTTGTCATCAACCACCAGCACCCTGCACCCCGGCTCAAACACCGGCTCCGTTACCGGCCAGCTGTCAGTGGCCGGACGCAGCGGCAAATGTACGGTGAACACCGAGCCCTGGCCCGCCACACTGCTGACCTGAATATTGCCTCCCATCAGCTCAACCAGGTGCCGGCAGATGCTGAGGCCCAGCCCGCTGCCACCATATTTGCGGGTGGTGCTGGCGTCCACCTGGCTGAAGGACCGGAACAGCAGCTCCTGCTGCTCGGGCATGATGCCAATACCGGTATCGCGCACTTCAAAGCACAGCCGGGGCTCGCTTTCATCCGTCACCGAGATATTCAGCACCACCTCGCCCCGCTCGGTGAATTTGAGCGCATTGCTGACCAGGTTGGTCAGCACCTGACCCAGCCGCAGCGGGTCTCCCTGCAGGCGATCCGGCACATTGGCCGCCTTGTTGATAATGACTTCGAGCTGCTTCTGCTCCGACATATCGGCAAACAGGCCGGCCAGGCGTTCCAGCTGCTCGTTCAGGTCAAAACCAATGTCCTCCAGCTCCAGCTTGCCGGCTTCCACCTTGGTCAGATCGAGAATGTCATTGATGAGCAACAGCAAATTGTCGGAAGACAGCCGAATTTTTGACAGATAATCACTCTGGCGGGCATCGAGGGGCGTTTGCTGCAGCAAGGATACAAACCCGATCACCGCATTCATGGGAGTACGGATTTCATGACTCATGTTGGCCAGAAAATCGGTTTTTGCCTGGGCCAGGCTGCGGGCGCTTTCACTGGCCTGACGCCATTTGCGATTATTGAGATACAGGGCGCCGCCCACCGCACACAACAACCCCAGCACCAGCATCATGGCCAGTGCCAGCAAGCGGTCGCGACTCTGGTCGGTGCGTGAGCGCCAGCCGGAAATCCAGTCATAAAAGTCGCCGATATTGGTGGCGGCAAAGCGGTGACGCAGACCGATCAGCTGGTGCAGGTTGGCCGTATAAATATCATGGGCATACAGGGCCTCATCCAGCGCCTGCGCCGGCACATCCTGCTGCCTGAGCAAGGCCACTTCCCGCTCCAGCTCGCGCACAAACAACGGATTGGTGGTGTACAGATAAAGCCGGCTGTCCCGCAACAAGGCCTGCAGATCCGGATCGGTGTCAGCCTGGGGAACCCGCGCCAGCGCATCTCCAAACACGGCCAGGCTGTGGCGGGCGTGCAGCTCCGCCTCCTGCAGCTGCTGCAGGGTTTTAAGATATTCATCCGGTTGATGCTCGCCGGCCAGGCCAAGCATATCCGCCTGACGTACATGCTCCCTGAACCGGGACAACAGCACGCTGAGCTGACGCACCTTGTCATCCAGCAACGCCACGCCTTCCGCATCGGGCATCATCACCCGGTGATGAATATGATACAGCTCATCCACAACAGGCCCGGCGTAGCGCAGCAGCTGACGGCCGTTTTCATACTGGCGGTAAAGGCCAACCCCCTGTATCAGCAAGATCAGCACCACCACCAGCAGCGGCAGCAACCAGCCTCGCTTGTGAAAACGAATACCGGGTTTTGTCATACCCATCATCAATCCTTGCTCCTGGCCGCCGTCACACACAGATCCAAAAGAGCACATACTATCATTACCGCGCAGCGGGTGCTGCTGCGGCCTCAACAAAGCAAAAAGCCGCTGACTGGCAGCGGCTTGTTTGTCGAGGCGCATTCCCTGCGATTATTGTTGCCAGAACGGCTTGCTGATCTCCTGGTAGCGATCGGACTCGTTCAGACCAATATCCTTCAGCAGATGAGGGGGCAGCTCTGCCAGCTCACGACGGGTGCGGCTGCGACGCAGCCAGAGACCAAGGGTAGCCAGCAGGCCGGCCGAATGGGTGGCGGGTTGGTGTCCGGCGGCAGGCCGGGAAGAATAATGGACAGTGTTCATATCGCGCCTCCTGTGTGAATGCGGGCACAGCATAGGCAGCGCCCCGGACGCACTCAACCGACTTTTCTTTGGTGGCAAAATAAAAAAAACTAATGGCAAATGACGCACACCAGGTAAGAAAACAACTTGTTAACCCTTGTTTTTCAGGCAGGCAACCTTGCGCCGGCCTGCCGATGCATAAGAAAATCTGATGGAAGTATAGTTAGCTTTATTTTGTGAATTTTTATGCGAAAAACACGAGTTTGTGCTTGTAAATAACGGCCATGTCGCCAGTAAACACTGCATAATTCTCAATCCGCCTTGTTACCTGCCGGAATGGGTAGGCACCGACAGTTTTTATCAAAATGCAAAAAACACGATTTCGCTGCCCCGCCGCGATAACAAAGAGAATAACACCAGATTAACAATATAAAGTTATAAATAATTCCAACTTTCAACCACAACACCCCCACATGTAAGGCATAAACAACTAAAACCAGCAGATCGGCGCGTTGATTTTGCCGCTGCCTGCCCCTACCCTGCGCCCGGCAAAACTATCCTGTAGTTATATTTTCCTACTTACGAGGCATCGTTATGAAACGAGAACAATGGGGTTCTCGCACCGGCTTTATCCTGGCGGCGGTCGGCTCTGCCGTTGGCCTGGGTAACATCTGGCGCTTCCCCTACATGGCTTACGAGAACGGCGGTGGCGCCTTCTTCATTCCCTATCTGTTTGCCATGCTGACCGCCGGCATTCCCTTTATGATCCTGGAGTTTACCCTGGGTCAGAAATACCGTGCCGGCGCCCCCGGCATTCTGCGCCGGCTGAACCACCGCTTTGAATGGCTGGGCTGGTTTCAGGTGATGATCTGTGCCGTGATCGCCTTCTATTATGTGGTGGTCATCGCCTGGGCCATGTCCTATGTCTGGTTTGCCCTGGATCAGAGCTGGGGCGACGACAGCAACGCCTTCTTCTTTGGTGAATTCCTGGGCCTGGGTGACAACTCTCCATCCAACCTGGGCGGCATTCAGACACACCTGCTGCTGCCGCTGGTACTGGCCTGGGCCGCCAGCTTCTTTGCCACCTTCCGGGGCGTGAAGGGCGGCATTGAGAAAATCAACAAGGTGCTGATGCCACTGCTGTTTGTGCTGGTGCTGCTGTTAATCGGCCGCATCGCCTTCCTGCCCGGTGCGCTGAACGGCATTAACTGGCTGCTGGAGCCCGATTTCAGCAAGATCTGGGATCTCAAGGTATGGTCTGCCGCCTACGGCCAGATCTTCTTCACCCTGAGTGTGGGCTTTGCCATCATGCTGTCTTACGCCAGCTATCTGCCGGAAAAGTCCGACATCAACAACAACGCCTTTATGACGGTGCTGATGAACTGCGGTTTCTCCATGCTGGCCGGCATCATGATCTTTGGCGCCCTGGGTTACATGGCTCAGGCTCAGGACAAGGCGCTGACCGACGTGGTCAGCTCGGGGGTGGGCCTGGCCTTTGTCACCCTGCCCACCGCCATCAACCTGCTGCCCGCCCCCGGCGTAATGGGTCCCATGTTCTTCCTGGCGCTGGTGTTTGCCGGGATCAGCTCGCACATTTCCATCGCCGAAGCGGTCACCACCGGCCTGATGGGCAAAACCGGCTGGAGCCGGCAGAAAACCGCCACCATCTTCTGTGGCACCGGCTTTGTAGTCAGCCTGCTGTTTATTACCGAAGGCGGCCTGCTGTTGCTGGATCTGGTGGATCACTTTATCAACAACATGGCGCTGCTGGGCTCCTGTCTGCTTGAGCTGTTCCTGGTGGGCTGGCTGTGCAAGCTGTCCGACTACCAGAAACGGGCCAATGAACTGTCGGAGTTTACCATCGGCATCTGGTGGCAGCTGTGCATCAAGTTCCTGTCCATCGCCATGCTGGCGGTGATCCTGTTCAACAACATCGCCGGGGCCTTTAAGGAGAACTACGGCGGCTACAGCGATAACGAAATTCTGTTTATCGGCTGGGGCATGATTGCGGTGATGCTGGTGGTGGCCATCATTATCAACGCCAGCAGCAAACAGGAGGTGAAAGCATGAGCACCGGCGCCATTATCATGATGCTGATAGGACTTGGCATTACCTGGGGCGGAGCCGCCCTGTGCATTCGCCGGGCCATGAAGGCCAGGCAGTAAAATAAAAGGGGTCGGAGTCATTTTAGAAAAACGACTCCGACCCCTTTTTTTAGTTTTTGGGTTGCACAAAGCGCCGGGACGGATCGATCAGCACATCGTCGTTCATGAATTCGCGGCCCAGCAACACCGGATACAGCATACGGGTGCGATCCTTGAGGGTGAACTCCACTTCCTTCTCCAGATCGCCCACCTGCACCGGCAGCAGGATCACCGGCCGGCGATCCGCCTTTTTGCTGTTGGCCTGGCGAATTCTCACATAACGGCTGAGGGGCGCTTCCAGACGAGATGAATGACGGTCGTGAAGAAAGCGAAACCGAATCCAGGTTTTACCTTCCCGCTCAAACTCTTCAATGTCGGTGGCCGATATCGACGAGGTCTTGGCACCGGAATCAACCCGCGCCTTGACACTGTCTTCCAGCGCCGGCAACCACAACCACTCCACACGACCCAATAACCATTTATTATCTATTTTCACACTCTCACCACTTGCCGCCTGGGCCACAGCACCAGGGAGCAATAAACACATCAACCAGATTACCTGTAACACCCGTTTCATCGGCACTCCTCGTGCGTCAGCCATTGTCGCCATCATTTTACTCAAGCACACAGCGGCGGGAATATGGCCGCCACATAAAATATGCTGAACTTTTACCACAGCCAGGCGTATGCTTGGCGGTTTTTATGCCGACGGACTACCGATGAACTGGGATCCCGATTTTACCACGCGCAACGCCATTCTCGGCCAGCTGACCGGCCTGGTGGCATTTAAAACCCCCGACTGGCCGGACATGGCCGGTCTGAACCAGCAGCTGGCCGCTCAGGGGCCGGTGCGCTTTATCGATGATGCAGCCTTTGCAGCCCTGAACTGCTATTACGAAGAAGCGGTGGCACAGGGCCAGGTGCCCACCCGCTCCGCCAACTGGCACGACTTTTTCGGTGCCGTGATCTGGCACCTGTTTCCTCAAACCAAAACCCTGCTGAACCGGCTGCACATGGAGCACATTGCCGAATTCGGCGCCCGCAAGCGCACGCCGCGCCGGGACAGGGTCACCCATTTCGACGAGTGCGGCCTGGTGCTGGCCGTGCCCGAAGGAGACGACATTGGGGCCCTGTTGCAGGCTCACGACTGGCAAACCCTGTTTCTCGAGCGGCGGGCCCGCTGGGGTCACCACTGGCAACCCTTCGTGTTTGGCCATGCCCTCTACGAGCAGGCGCTGAGCCCCTTTATCGGCCTGACCGCCAAGGCGGTGGTAGTGCCCATGCCCGACGATTTTTTTGAGCGCCCGCGAGCCGGACAATATCCCGAGCTTGACCGGCGCCTGTGTGAACAACTGCAGGCCTGCGCCCTGTTCGATCAACCCAGACCGCTGCGGCCGTTGCCACTGCTGGGCATTCCCGGCTGGTGGCCCGCCAGCGAAGCGCCTGAATTTTACAACAATACCGACTATTTCCGCCCACGCCGGCAAAGGTGAATTGCCACCGTTTTTTGCATACACTTGGCGCCCTTGTCATTGAGAGGATGATGTTATGTCCGGGCACGATCCCGTTTATGATGCACAATTCAAGTCCCGCTACCTGCACCCGCGCTACTGGCCGACCTGGCTGTCGCTGGCCACACTGTGGCTGCTGGCCTGGCTGCCGGTGCGCCTGCGCGATGCCTTTGCCGGTGCCTTTGCGCCCCTGCTGGTGAAGTTCGCCAAAAAGCAGTGCTACATTGCCCGCACCAATATTCGGCTGTGTTTTCCCGAACTCTCCGAGGCCGACGTGGAAGCCATGCTGCTGCACTCCGTCCGCACCGGACTGATGACGTTTTTTGCCTATGGCGAATGGACCGCCCGCAGCCCCGATTACCTGCAGAGCCGCTTCAAGGTGCATGGCCAGGCGCATATCGACGCCTGCCTGGCCGACGACAGGCAGATTATCTTTATGATCCCCCACACCTGGGCCATCGACGCCGGCGGACTCTATCTGACCTCTCTGGGCATGCCCATGTGCACCATGATGCACAGCGCCAAAAACGAGTTATTTGACTGGTTTATCAACCGCCAGCGGACTCGTTTTAACGGCATCGTCTACGAGCGGGACGCCGGCATTAAGGCGGTGATTAAAACCATTCGCGACGGCAAGCATTTCTTCTATCTGCCGGATCAGGATCACGGCCGCGAAGCCAGCATTTTTGTGCCCTTTTTCGCCGAAATGAAGGCCACCCTGCCGGCCCTGCCCAAGCTGGTGAAACTGACCGGTGCCCGGGTGCTGCCGGTGCTGAGCGTGTACAACACAGAAGAACATCGCTATGAGCTGATCATTCGCCCGCCCATGGAGCCTTACCCCACCGCGGATCTCACCGCCGATACCCGGGCCATGAACGCCGAAATTGAAACCCTGCTCGGCGACTGGCCCGAGCAGTACATGTGGTTCCTGAAATACTTTCAGACTCAGGTAGACAGCCGGGAAGGCCGCTACGAGGCCGGCATTCGCAGAATAAGGGGACGCTGATGGACTGGCTGCACTACGCAGGGCTGGTGTGCCTTGGCCTGCTGATCCTATGGGCGGTGGCCAAGGCTGACGACTGGATTGCCACACGGGAAAAGCGGGACTAGGGAATAGGGAGTAGGGAATCGAATCCCTATTCCCCAATCCCTAATCCCCGTTTTTAAGCCGGAAACAGCAGAAACTTGGCGCCGACCAGCAGCAAAAATACCGCAAAGGCACGTTTGAGCACGGCCGCCGACAGCTTGTGAGCCAGAATGGCGCCCACCCGGGCAAAAGGCACACTGGCCACACTGATGCCGATCAACGCCGGCAGATACACATAGCCCCAGGCTTCAGCCGGCAGGTTGTCGTGCTCCAGACCGTGCACCACATAGCTGAGTGCGCCCACCAGGGCGATGGGAAAACCGCAGGCCGACGACACCGCCACCGCCCGCTGCATGGGCACCGAGCACCAGCTTAAAAACGGCACCGTCAGCGAGCCGCCACCAATACCGAAAATGCCCGAGGCCCAGCCAATAAAGCCGCCCATGGCCACCTGCACCGGCTTGCCCGGCAAGCGGCCACTGCCTTTCGGCATCAGGTTGAACAGCATCTGCGCCGCCATCAGCCAGGCGAACAGGCCAATCACCCGCTGCAGCTGCAGCCCCGACATTTTGTCCGCGGTATAGCCGCCCAGCCAGGCACCGACCACGATGCCCGCCGACAGCATGGCCGCCAGCTTCCAGTCGATGGCCCGGCGCTGATGATGGGTGTGAATGGCACTGAGGGAGGTAAACATGATGGTGGCCAGCGAGGTGCCCACCGCAATATGGGCCACCAGCTCACCGCCTATCCCCAGAAGGTTAAAGCTGAAGATCAGCACCGGCACAATAATCAGGCCACCGCCCACACCAAACAGCCCCGCCAGGGTGCCGGCAAAGGCTCCCAGCACCATGTACATCAACCAAATCATTTCGGCTCCCTGAAAATAAAAAAAGACCCAATAAGCTACCCAAGCCGGGAGAAAAGGAAAAGGGGAGAATGTAATTTATCTCAATCTCATTAAAGAATGAGGCTTGAATGCAATGGTTGAAAACAGGGCTGTGTTTACCACCCGCCGGCCTTCAGCGTACCGGGTAAATACCGTATTGTTCTCCGTGTGCCCGAATATCCCGCATCAGCAGCGCTTTTTCTTCCGGAGACAGCCAGCAGGCTTCCACCCCGTTCAGCGCCAGTTGCAGCAATTCGGCATCACTCATGCCCAGTCCGCGCTGCAGAGCCAGATAATTGGCGTTCATATAGCCGCCGAAATAGGCCGGATCGTCCGAGTTCACGGTCACGCACAGGCCCGCCTGCAGCAGCCTTGCCATGGGATGATCGGCCATCGAATTCACCACCTTGAGTTTCAGGTTCGACAACGGGCACACGGTCAGCGGAATACGCGCTTCGGCCAGTTCGTCCATCAGTGCCGGATCCTCAATGGCCGCCACCCCGTGATCGATGCGCTCTACCTGCAATAACGCCAGCGCATCCCGAATATATTGTGGTGGCCCTTCTTCCCCGGCATGAGCCACCAGCCGGTAGCCCTGCTCCCGGGCCAGGGCATATACCCGCCGGAACTTCTCGGGAGGGTTGCCTTTTTCGGCGGAATCCAGGCCCACCCCGGTCAGAAAGGGGTGAAACGGCTCGGCCTGACGCAGGGTTTCTATGGCCGACTCTTCCGGCAGGTGACGCAAAAAGGACATGATCAGCCGGCTGCTCATGCCCCATTCATGCCTGGCCTGCTCCAGCGCCCGGTGAATGCCGGTGATCACCACCGAAAAGGGCACGCCCCTGTCGGTGTGGGCCTGAGGGTCAAAAAAGATTTCGGTATGACGCACATGCTCGCCGTGTGCCCGCTGCAGATAGGCATACGTCATGTCGAAAAAGTCCTGCTCGGTCTGCAACACGCTCATGCCCGCGTAATAAATATCCAGGAACGACTGCAGATCGTGAAAGTCGTACGCCGCCCGCAGGGCACTTTCATCGGCGTAATTCAGGGTGATACCATTGCGCCGGGCCAGGGCAAACACCAGCTCCGGCTCCAGTGAGCCTTCAATGTGAAGGTGCAGTTCCACCTTCGGCAGTTGCTCGATAAATGCAGACATGGCACCTCTCCTTAATGCTGCCGGCTTGTTACTAAAGATAACAAAGAATCGCTCACCACCTAAGATTCACATGGCGCTCAAAGAGAAAACCGTGATCTGCCCATGGCAAAGGGAGTACAAAACATGACCACCCTGTTCAAACGCCTGCTCGGCTGGCTGGCCGTGCTGCTGATACTGATGCCCCTGGCGCTGACCCTGGTGTATCGTTTTGTGCCGGTGCCGATCACCCCGCTGATGGTGATCCGGTTGTTTGAGGGAGAAAGCCTGCACAAGGACTGGCAACCCGCCCCGCGTATTTCAAAGCAGCTTAAAATGGCGGTGATCGCCGCCGAAGACAACAAGTTCTGCCGTCATCGCGGCTTTGACTGGGAAGCCTTCGGCGATGTGCTGAGCGAAGCCGCCGACGGCGGCCGCCTGCGGGGCGGCAGCACCATCAGCATGCAGACCGCCAAAAACCTCTATCTGTGGCCGGGGCGCAGCTATACCCGCAAGGGGCTGGAAGCGCTTTATACCCCCATGCTGGAGCTGCTGCTGAGCAAGGAACGCATTCTCACCCTCTATCTCAATATTGCCGAGTTCGGCCCCGGCATCTACGGCGCCGAGGCGGCGGCCCGGGCCTGGTTCAATACCTCTGCCGCCAGTCTCAGCCGCCACCAGGCTTCGCTGCTGGCGGCCGTGCTGCCCAACCCCCGCCGTTTCTCCGCCGGCCGCCCTTCCGCCTATGTGCAGCAGCGGGCGGTGGCCATTTCCCGGCGCATCAATGCCCTGGGTGGCTGGCTCGATTGCATTGAACCATCATAAAAACCTTAACGCTGTCATGAGTCTGTCATATTCTGGCAACAGAGTGTGAACCAGGCCGGCAAGCACACCGGTACAAGGAGAGCCAATGAATAAAAACAACCTTATATGCGATATCGACGGCGTTATTCTGCACAATAACGATCTCATTCCCGGTGCCGATGCCTTTGTACGCCGGGTGCTGGAGCAAAACATCAACCTGCTGTTTCTCACCAACTACCCGGCACAGACTCCGAAAGATCTGCAAAACCGCTTCTACTCCGCCGGCATAGAAGTGCCGGAACGCTGTTTTTACACGTCCGCCATGGCCACCGCCGACTTTCTCAAACGCCAGAGCGGCGAAAAGGCCTATGTCATCGGTGAAGGGGCGCTGATCCACGAGCTCTACAAGGCCGGCTTTACCATTACCGATATCGACCCCGATTTTGTGGTGGTGGGCGAAACCCGCAACTACAACTGGAGCATGATCCAGATGGCCGCCCGCTTTGTGGCCGACGGCGCCCGCTTTATTGCCACCAACCCCGACACTCACGGCCCCCAGATGCACCCGGCCTGTGGCGCCCTCTGTGCCCCCATTGAGCGCATGACCGGCAAAAAGCCGTTTTACGTGGGCAAGCCCAGCGCCTGGATAGTACGCGCCGCCCTCAACCACATGGACGCCCATTCCGAAAATACCCTGATCGTGGGCGACAACCTGCGCACCGACATTCTCGCCGGCTTTCAGGCCGGGCTGGAAACCGTGCTGGTGCTCACCGGTGTGAGCCAGGTGGCGGATATCGACAAAATGCCGTTCCGGCCCCAGCATATCTACAGTTCGGTGAACGACATCGACCTGTTCTGATCCACATGCGGGGATGAAAACCAGGGTGAACGCATGAGCGCTTAGTTTTCAATCAATTTTGAAATTCCTGCTTTTAGCACCTTTTCAAGATGGTCGGTTTTCATCCAGCACCTTCTTTGTTTGCCAACAATACTCAATTTGGTGGGCT
>NZ_QAGM01000016.1 GCF_003049725.1 Oceanimonas marisflavi | reverse complement strand
AATCGCGCAAGGCCCGAAGGTCCCCTGCTTTCCCCCGTAGGGCGTATGCGGTATTAGCCGTCGTTTCCAACGGTTATCCCCCTCGACCGGGCAGATCCCCAAGCATTACTCACCCGTCCGCCGCTCGCCGGCAAAAGTAGCAAGCTACTCTCCCGCTGCCGCTCGACTTGCATGTGTTAGGCCTGCCGCCAGCGTTCAATCTGAGCCATGATCAAACTCTTCAATTAAAGATTTGATGCTCAATGAATATCTGAATTGCTGCTATTTCTAGTGCACTTCACAAATCATTGAAAAACAATATTTTTTGTTTCCCAATCGACTGCGAGTGCCCACACAGTTTGCTTGATAAATTGTTAAAGAGCGTTGACCGCTTTCGCTGGTCAGGGCTGCGTATTCTACGCAATCCTTTTTGTTCGTCAAGCGTTGATTTGAACTTTATGTCGTTCGCTTTCAACCCTTGTGACCGTCGGCGTGTTCCGCCGTGTCAGTGGATGCGCATTATAGGGAGCCGCGATTTTTGCGCAAGGGCTTTTTTGGGAAAAGTTTCACTTTTGGCGCCAAAAGCTCAAACATTAAACAAAGCGGTGTTTTTTACTGCTTTTTGTTGTCTTCAACGGCCTCGGAGTGGCCCAGACGGGTCACCAGCAGCTGATCGATCTTGTAGCTGTCGATATCCACCACCTCGAATTTATAGCCGGCATGCAGCACAAAATCGGTACGTTTGGGAATCTTGCGCAGCATATACATCATAAAGCCGGCGATGGTTTCGTAATTTTCATCGTCGGGGAAGCTGTCGATATCGAGCACCCGCATCACGTCTTCCAGCGGGGTCAGCCCTTCCACCAGCCAGGAGTTGGCATCCCGGGACACGATCTGCTCTTCCTGGGACTGCACCAGCTCCCCCATGACAATGCTCATCACGTCCTTGAGGGTGATAATGCCCACCACCAGGGCGTATTCGTTCATGATGATGGCGAAATCCTCGCCCGCGGTCTTGAAGTGCTCCAGCACTTCATACATGGACAGGGTATCGGGAATAATCAGCGGATTGCGCAGTATGCCTTCCTTTTGCAGGGAGATGGGCTGCTGGTGCAGCACCTGCATCAGAATATCCCGGGAGTCCACATAACCCACCACCCGATCCAGGCTGTCTTCACACACCAGAAACTTGGCATGGGGATGCTCGGCAATTTTGGCCTTGATGTCTTCCTGGGCTTCATGCAGGTTGAAGTAGATCAGGCTCTCCCGGGTGGTCATGGCCGAGGTCACGGTACGGGATTCCATTTCAAAGACATTTTCAATCAGATGATGTTCCTGCTCCTGCAGCACGCCGGCCTGGGCACCGGCGTCCATCATGGCGATGATGTCTTCCGGCGTGATCTCGTCCTGACGCATGGTGGGCACGCGAAACAGCCGGAACAGCAGGTTGGCCAGGCCGTTAAACAGCCACACCAGGGGACGAAACAGAATGATCAGCATCCCCATCGGCCGCACTACCGCCACCGCAATTTTCTCGGGGGCAATCATCGCCAGCCGCTTGGGCATCAGATCCGCAAACAGAATGAACAGGGAGGTGACAATAAAGAAGGACAGAAAGAATGCCATCTGATCGAGCCAGGGGCCCTGCAACCACCAGTCCAGCAGGCCGCGGGTAAACGGCGTAAAGGCCGACTCACCGATAATACCGCCCAGAATGGCCACGGCGTTCAGCCCTATCTGCACTATGGTGAAAAAATTGCCCGGCTGCTCCTGCAGCAGCAACACCTTTTCGGCGTTGACATCACCGTCGCTGGCCATCAGCCGCAGTTTCATCTTGCGCGCCGCCGCCAGGGCGATTTCGGAAACGGAAAAGAAGGAGCTGATCGCCACCAGCAGGCAGATAATCAGCACTTGCTCAAAAGTTGTCATGGTTATGTATTACCGTAAGGAAGCCGTGCTCCGCAAAGATGACGCCGGGCGGAAGATGAAGAAACGCAGGAAATTTAACCCATTAGCGTGTCTTTTGCCATCCGTCTCAGAATCCGGCTTCTCGCCGAATAAAGGCCATCAGCGAACGCCAGTAGGGCCAGCCCCAGGCTCTGGGCAGGCCCTGAACCACCAGCCGCCCTCGCAATTCGGGCAACACAGCCCCGGCCTGCTGCAGTGCCGCCTGACCCGCCTTGTCGGGTTTCAGCGTAACCCGATACAGTGCCAGTTCCGGAATAAGCAGCTCACCCTGTTCACGCACCAGCAGTTCACCTCCGCGTCCGGACGCCAGCATGCCTTCTTTCAGCACCCGGGTCGCATCCCGGTCAATACGGCTGACGCTGAGGCCAATGCCGGAAAAGCGTTCCGAATCGGCAAAAAAGCGGGCCTTGTCTCCCACTCGAATACGATCCAGTTCATATTCCGGCAGATAGGCATGCACACGCCAGGCATGCTGGCTGACAATACTGCCCAGGCGGGTGTTTTTCCCCACCCACTGGCCCGCCTCCAAATCCGGATGGTGCCAGAGCAAAATGCCCTCATGGGGCGCCCTTAACCGATATTGTTCCTGCTGCTCCCGCACTCCTCGTAATTCGGCCTGCACCTGCTCCCGGGCGGCCCGTATGACTGCTTGCTGCTGATGAAGCTCATCCCGCAGACTGCTGGCATTGGAACGCCACGCCAGACCGCGCAACCGGGCCTCGGCAGCTTCAAGACGCAAAGCCAGTTCGGCAGACTCAAAGCGGGCGATAGTCTGGCCCGCCTGCAAGGCATCGCCGTTTTCGGCCAGCAGTTCGCTCAGCATGCCGTCACCCGGAGCCACCAGCGAAAATGTTTCCGCCGGCTGCAGCAACGCCTGGGTTCTTACCCGGCTGTCCCAAGGCAGCGCCACCAGCATCACCAGCGCCAGTAACAGCCCGGTAGTTACAAAAATGCGTTTACACGCCATGATGTCACTCCTGCGACGGTTCCAGCCCTGTATTTCCCGCCAGACCGGACGAATAATAAACCAGCCAATTTCCACCACCGCCAGCAAGGGCCCCAGCGGCTTGGGAAACGTCAGGTACACCAGCACGGCAATACCGGTAAACACCACCAGCCGGTATAACCACACCAGCCAGGCGAATATCAGCAAAAAACGCCGGCGGCCGGGAGAAAAGGTCTCCGGCGGCGGATCTCCCAGAGCAAACAAGCCTTCACGCAGCTGCCAGCGCGCCAGGGCAAAGGCCCGGCCGTGCAGGTTGGGCAGCTCCAGCGCGTCCATCAGCAAAAAATAGCCATCAAAACGCAGAAAGGGCGAGGCATTGATCGCCAGGGTTGAGATCCAGGTAGTGGTGGCCAGCAAAAACGCGCCGTTACGCAACACACCGTCTGGCAGCAGGGCCCAGGCCAGCGTGGCCCAGGCGGCAATGGTCAGCTCGGTAAGCATGCCCGCCGCTCCCACCAGCAACCGTTGCCGTCGAACAGGTAAACGCCAGGCGTCATTGACGTCGGTATAGGCCATGGGAAACATCACCAGAAAGGCAATGCCCATGGTCGGCACCCGGCAGCCAAAATGCCGGGCGGTGTAGGCGTGCCCCAGCTCGTGCAGAAACTTCACACACACCAGCGTCAGACCGTAGGCCAGCAATCCCTTCAGACTGAACAGATCCACCAGGGTGGCGGTAAAGCTGTCCCACTGCCGCGACACTTCCACCAATCCCAGCAACAGCACCAGCAGGGTGCACAGGGCAAAGGCCCGGCTGCCAAGCCAGCGTACCGCATCCAGGCTGTGATGCAGCCAGGAATCCGGACGCCACAGGGGTACTCTGAAAAAAAGATAATGGTGCAGCAGCCAGGTCATCCAGCCGGTTCTGTGTCGCTCTGCCGCCTCGGCCAGCGCCCGGCTCTGACCGGCGGAAGTACATTTGACCAGCTCATGCTCACGCAGAAAACGGGCGATGTCGGCCACCGTATCGGCCGTTATCTGCAGCGTGGTCTCCTCGCACAAGGCATGGGCTATCAGATCGTCATCGGCCAGCTGCCAGCGGCACAGCACCTCAAAGGTAAGCCAGTCGATGCGAAAATAAAGGTTACGCACCGGATCGAACAGGGACCAGGTGGGTGAACCGTCCCGAGCCGCCGGCCCCGCATGCAGTTCCAGCTCCTCCCTCAGTTCAGGCCAGACCGGCGAAGCCATACCGGCGCTCACCATCCAATCCAGCCCCGCAGGGCGGCCCAGGGCCGGCGCAACACCCAGTAAATCAGCGGCACCCGCTCTCCCTGCAGCTTGGCGGTGCCCTTGAGACCGACCCTGGGTTGCTGCCCGCCCTGATCATCAGGCAACAGGCTGGCCCTGACCCGGTAGGCATAATGCCCCTCAGGCCGCAGTTCGGCCTCGTGAGCCACATAGTCCAGCCGGGCCTGCAGCGGATTGACCGGATCTGCATCCAGATAAAGGGTCACCGGTGCCTGCCCGGAAAAGGCGATCATGTCGGCAGACGACAGCCAGGCCTCTATCTGGGTGCGGGTTTCATCGGCCACCACCAGCACCCGCTCACCGGTGACCACCGGCTTTCCGGTCCATTCGCTGACATCGTCAAGCAGTACAATGCCATCCTGCGGCGAACGCACCTCGCTGCGGCGGTTAAGCTCGCGCAAATAGTTTACCTCGGCGGCCTTTTCCTCGATCTGGCTTTGCAGTATTGCCAGCTCCCCCTTGCTGTCGGCATCAAACAAGGCCCGCTGGGCATTGCGCCGGTATTCGGCCCGGGAAGTGAGCAGGGTGCGCTCTGCCACTTCCAGCCGGCTGGCCAGGGCGACCCGATCAAACTCAAACAGGGGCTGGCCGGCACTCACCTGCTGGTTGGGCACCACCTGCATTCGGCTCACCACCCCATCCATGGGGGCCCGTATTACCGCCGGCTCCAGCGGGATCAGATCGGCGGGTGCCAGCACCGTCAGCGACACCGGCATGAACGATGCTGCCGCCAGCCCCAGTCCAAGCACAGGCCAGGTCCACTTTCGCCGGAACAATCGCTTTTTCAGCCCCAAATGCCATTTGGCGGGCCGGGCCGCAACATAGGCGGCCGTCCAGATGGCGGCCCATTCCTCCAGCAGAGCCAGTTCGGCGGCGCTGAAGGGCGTATCCCGTGCCAGCAACAGTTGCCCGCCATCGAAATGTTCCGTTTTGCCCAGGGATACTACAGCCAGAAAGGGCGGCAGCCACGCCTCCCAGTCAGCCCCCACCGCCGTGGCTGGCAGACTGCGCAAGTCGGTATTAAAAGCCGCGGCGGCGGCACCACTACCACTCTTGCACCAATGCTCGAGCCACTGCACATAGGCTGACTGGGGATCGAGATGACTGACCCCCGAGAGCGCCTCCACCCCATTGTCATGGCTCCAGAACGCCCCCTGACGATACGGCACCAGGCTGATGGTTTCATTCACCAGTAAAAACCGCAGCTCTGCCGCCCCGCCAGCCTGGCGGGCACGCCGCCCCAGATGCAGCAGGGTGGCCAGCAGCGATTCCGGTGCCGTTGTCAGACTGGCATTGGTATCAGCCATTGCGGTCATGCATCACTCTCATTGTTCCGGGCCGCTTCCCGCGCCAATGTGATCAGGCTGTGTTGCTCCGCCTGGTGAGAAAAACGTGATTGTGCCCTGAGCTGCTCCTGCAGGGAGGGCTTGCCAGCGGCTTTCACCTGCAGTTCTCCCTGCGCACGGATCTGAATGGTAACCATGGTTTCCACCTGGCGACCGGCTTCATCCCGGGCAATCACCCGAATGCTCAGTACGCCATCAAACCCTTGCGGCGCAATGCCACGAAACTCGCCCTTTTCCGGATCAAAGATCAGCCAGGGCGGCAGTGGCTCGCCATCAGCCAGCACCGCACTCAGGGTGATATCTGCCCCCGGATCCGTATGGCCAAAGGTATCGGTGGGTATCATAAAGCTGATATGAACCGGGCCACTGGCCGAGCTGAAGCTTTGTTCGGGAATATCACGCTGCACCAGCAGAGTAGCCGATGCCTGCATGGTGGCCGTTTCCGGCGTAAATACCGGCTCAACCATTTCTGGCGCCGGGGCCGGCGGCACTGGCCGCGACAACGTCGCAGCCATGCTGTTGTCGGGAATAGGTACCGAGCCCCTGGTAATGGGTGCCGCCGGCTGCGGGCTGTCATCCTCGGGCCTTTCACCAGTATGCTCTCCCCGGTTGTTTTGGGTACTGGCATCAATGGCGGCGGTAATATCCCCCTTGCCGTCATCGCGAATAATGGCGAAACCGGCATTCTCGGTCGTCATGCCGGCATTAACGATCAGCTGCAGCTGCTCTTTGCCTTCATAGCGGCTGTCCTGCTCGGCAGTGATATCCACCGCCACCAGCACCACCTCATCGCCGGCCACAATGGTCGCTCCAGCATATTGCTGCCAGCTGACACCACCATCTGTGGAATAGAAAATATCAGCCGATTCCAGACCTGTGGCCGCCGCATTGCCATCAGTGGCGACTCCTGCAACATCCAGGGTCAGCCGCTGGCCGGGATTGGCACTCACCTCAAATATGGCCCTCGGCGAGTTCTCGTTAAAACTGCCGCCGCTGATACTGACAGGCCTGTCGTCGCCGCCAGTGGCGGAGCCGTTGACACTGCCATCCTCATTGAAGATAACGCCGGTGCCATCGTCCTTCAGGATCGCCTCACCCAGGCTGGTGCTGCCTCCCTCTGGCGTGGCCGCCAGCCGGAAGGTTTCATTGTTATCGGAGACGGCATCATCCAAAATGGAGGTCCGTACCAGCAGGGTACCACTCGCCGGCAAGGTGACGGCTCCGGTATAGGCACTCCAGCTTTCACCATTGTCGGTCGATACCTGAAGCAGCCCCTCGTAATCCTGCCCCCCGGTAGCCGAACCATCAATAAGCTCCAGTGCCACTGCCTCACCGGCCACCCCGGTTACGGTAAACACCGCATGGGGCGAAGCCTCGTTAACCACCGGACTGGATACGGTCACCGGGTCGGCCACCGGAGTGATGGTCACCGTCACCGCGGTCATCGCCGTGTCCAGGGTGCCGTCGGTGGCCACATAGCTGATGGTGGCCTCGCCATGGAAGTTGGCCGCCGGAGTAAACACCAGCTGGCCGTCCACGATCTCCACACTGCCCTGCTCCGCCGGCACCGTCGCCGACTTGATGCTCAGCGCCGGGCCATCCACATCGCTGTCGTTGGCCAGCACATCGATGGTCACCGGGATGTCCTCCGGCGTGGTGGCACTGTCCACCACCGCCACCGGCGCATCGTTCACCGGGGTCACATTGACCGTCAGGGTGTAGGCATTGTCACTGTAGGCGGTGCCGTCACCGACCTTGAAGTCGAGGCTGGTGTAGGGACTGCCATTGGCATCGGCCACCGGCACAAAGCGCAGGTTACCCGCATCCAGATCGGCCTTGCTGATCGCCTGGTTCAGAGTCACCGCCACCCAGGCGCTGCCGTTGTAGTACTCCAGGCTGCCGGCACTGGGCAGGCTGGTGATCTGCACCGCTGCCAGGCTGTTACCGTCCACATCGCTGAAGCTGCCGAAATCCTCGGCGCCCAGCACCACGGTCGTGTCTTCGTTGGTGGTCACGCTATCATCGGTGCTGACCGGCGCATCGTTCACCGCGGTCACGTTATGACTCAACACCACGGTAGTGGCAGACAGGGCCGTAGTGCCGCCGTTGCTGCTGGCATCCACCGTCGCGCCGTTGGTTACCGTGGTGCTGCTGTCAATCAGGCGCGTGGTCAGGCCGGGCGCCTCGCCGTTGAACTCCGCTGCCGGCACAAAGCGCAGCAGTGCGTTAGCCTGCAGGGTCAGCGCACTGGTCTCGCCGCTAATGGCTGACAGGGTGACCCAGTCGCTGCCATTGTTGATGCTGTACTGCCAGTCGCCCTTGGTGCTGTCGGGCGCATACCCGGTGATGGCAATCCCCGCCAGGGTGTTCGCCGCACTGCCGCCGGTCACCTGATCGGTGCCGTCATCGAAATTACTGCCAAACAGGCTGCTTACGCTGGCTCCGGCTAGCTCGGTGGTGTCTTCCGCCACACTGGGCAGCGTCGCGCTGCCGGAGGCAATCGGGGCATCGTTCACCGGGCTCACGGTTACGCTGATGGTATCGGTAGCCGAACTGAAGGCGCTTTCGCCGGCAGGATTGACCGTAAAGTTGCGGGTTCCGCTGGCGGTGGTCAGGGTCAGGGTCCAGCTGCCAATGGTGCCGGAGTCTCCTCCTGCATCATCGTTTACATAAAGCCGCCATTCACCGTTGGGATCGGTGCCATTAAAATCTGCCAACAGGCTGCCAAAGGAGCCAGTGACTCCTGTAAAATCATCAGAGCCGAACCAATCGTCACTATTGGAAGGCTTGTAACTGCCAGAGCCTGGTATGGTAGAACTGTCCAAACCACTTGGAGCCGCATCATCAAAGGTCAGATCGAGGTTAACCGCTCCTGGCCTAATCCCACCCACATCGGACATTACCAGTACCTGTTGCCCTTGCGGTCCGACCAGCAAAATATCCAAGTCATTCAAATAGGTGTGGGTCAGTGAGCCAATTGTCAGATTAACATCGGTCAAAGTGCCCCTCATGCCACTGACGGTCTGTACAGACGGGAAAGGCTGCACAGTACCGGAGTCAGGGATCACAAAAGCAGACGGTTCGGTATCCACCTTGGTACCGGCAGAACCTTCGGTTTGATCCCAGGCTTTGATGGTCAGACCGGCATTTACGGTGCCGTTCCAGTCACCATTGGGCTTGAAATACAGGCGAGTATTACCGTCATTGGCCAATAACAAACCACTGCCTGTACCGACACTACCTACCTGCTGCCAGTTAACACCATCATCAATGGTGTAATACCAGGTACCCTTGCTCTGATCGGCGCCGACAATGGCGATGCCGTTTTGGGCTCCCGGATCTGCGTCACTGATGCCGCCGGTAAAGTCACCAATAAGCGAGCCCACGGCACCACTCGGGGCTCCGGCGTCTTCCGCCACGGTGAGCGACAACTCGGTGTCGGTCAGCACCGGAGGAGTGTTGGGTGCATTCGGATCAACCACAGCCACATTCACGGTGGCGGTTTCGGTCACGCCGCCGCTGGTTATGGTGTAGGTGTAGCTGTCGGTGCCGGTAAAGCCCGCATTCGGGGTGTATTTCACCGTACCGGCATTGGCATCAACAATGGTGACTGTGCCATTGGCACCCTGGGTCACTCCGGTGATCACCGGGGTACTCTCAAAGTCATCGTTGGTCAGCAGATTGTCGGTGGTGCTGTCATTCTGATCCACAGTCACACTGTCATCAGCAATATCTGCCACCGGAGTCACGACCACATTCACGGTAGCTGTTTCGGTCACGCCGCCACTGGTTACTGTGTAGGTGTAACTGTCGCTACCATTGAAATCGGCATTCGGGGTGTATTTCACCGTACCGGTGCTGGCATCCAAAATGGTGACGGTACCGTTGGCACCCTGGGTCACGGCGGTGATCTCAGGGGTGCCCTCAAAACTGTCGTTGCTCAGCAGGTTGTCGGTGGTCGAACCGTCTTCGGCCACGGTCACGCTGTCAGCAGTAATGTCCGCCACCGCAGTCACGGTAATGGGAATGGTAATGACATCGGTCAGGCTGTTGCCGTCTTCGGCCCGTACGCTCAGAGTGTCGCTGCCGTTGAAGTCTGCATTGGCCTGATAGGTCAGGGTGGCCAGGGCGGCGTTGATTTGGGCCTGAGTACCGGACAGGGTCAGGGTACTGGAGTCGTTGGCACCGGCACTGATGCCGGCACCACCACTCAGATCCACATTCAGTTTACCGTTGTTCACCGCCAGCTCGGTGCTGGTCAGGTTGCCGTCACCATCGCTGATGCTCAGGGTTTCGCTGCCGGTAAAGCTCAGCACGCCATCTTCGGCTACGCTGACTCCCTTGATACGAGGAAAAGTGATCTTGTTGATCAGGTAGTCATCATTCTCGCCCGGTGCGCTGAACACAATGCGATCAAACTTGCTGCCATCAGTGGCTGCAATGGTTACTGTGTCATAGCCGTCAGTACCATTGGTAAACTGGGTCGGCCCCTGCACCTCAACACCATTCAGATAGAGGGTGTACTGGGCGGTTTCACTGCCGGCCAGCCAGGAAAAGGTTACATCGATTGCCGGAACCCGGTTATCGAAGTCCACAATCAGTTGTTCCGACAGGCCTGTGCTTGAGTCATACCCCATTTCCACATCGGCACCGTTGGAGACGGTATCCCCGCCCGAAATACCGTAACCGGTAGGTGAGCCATCGGTCTCGTCCCTGACTTCCAGATAATCCTGAGACGCCGCTGTCAGAGCACCACCGCTGATGGTCTGGGCGGTAACGGTAAAGCCCTTATCGGTACTGGTTACAATGGAATAGTCGTTGTCGATGCTTTCGGTGGTAAAGCTGATGGTCGGCCCTACCGGAGCACTGTCGTTATCACTAATGGTGGCGGTACCGGTTACGCCATCGTCATTGGTCACAGTGCCGGAAATGGTGCCGGTGGTCAGGGTAAAGCTTTCGGCCGACTCAGCATCGCTGTCGTCGGTGGTGGCCAGGCGCAGCCGCAGCTCGCTCTCACCGGCGGCAATGATCACCGGGCCGGTGACCGTACTCCAGTTGCTGCCACCATCGGTGGACACTTCCAGGGTACTGGCGGCGGCGGTATCGGTGCCGATGGTGGCAGTGCCGTTACTCAGCGTTGGGGTAAAGCTGATCTCGCCAGTGCTGGTCTTGTCGAGGCTGACGGTAAACTCGGCGTAGCCGCCCTCGGTGACCGTGGGGCTGGAAATGCTGATGGTAGGCCTGTCGTCGTCTTTACTACCACCTTGAAAAACGTCCCCCTCGCCTTCGTCATTGATGGTACCAATACCAGTGATTTGCTTTCCATCCGTCGTGGTGGCCACCAGGGTAAAGGACTCGTTGCCTTCATGTACATCATCCGATTTTACCACCACCCGCACCAGCAGCTGGCCGCCGGTGGTAATCGCGTCGGCACTGTTGTACTCCTGCCAGCTTGCGCCATTATCCTTAGAAAACTCAAAGGTATTTTCAATATCAGTGCCCAGGGTTGCCTTGGCATCCCCCGCCGGCAGACCGTTAGTATCGCTAAGAGCCAGATTAATTCTGGCCCCGTCCCCGCCTGATACGGTAAACACCGCATAGTCTGAAGCTTCATTCACGAACACATTGTTCACCGCCAGCGCATCACGGTTACCCTGCACGGTAATGGTGAGCACAGCGGTGTCGCCGTCACTAACGGTGTAGTTAAAGCTCTCACTCAGGGTTTCTCCAGGAGCCAGTCTATCGACAGCGACATTGCTGTTGTCAACCTTATAGCTCCAGCTGCCATCGGAATGGATCGTCAGCGAGCCATAACTACCCACCAAGGTCACTTCCGCTCCCGGGGTAACACTGGTTCCATTTACCTCAGTCACGCTCAGGGTCGAATTATCCACATCGCTGTCGTTGCTCAGCACATTGCCGCTGGGGTCATAGCCGGGCACGGAGTTGTTGTTGCCGCCGGCCTCAATGGCGGTGGCGCTGTCATTTACCGCTACCGGGGCATCGTTGGCACCATTAATGGTGATGGTGAGGGTGGCAGAGTCCTTCAGATTGCGGCCATCAAAGGTCTGACCATTTTCGATGGTGTAAATAAAGGTCTCGGTCAGGGTCTCGCCGCTGCTCAGGGCCTGAACCGTGGCATTGGCATTATCCACCACATAGCTGTAGCTGCCATCGTCACTCAGGGTCAGGGTGCCGAACTGGCCGGTAATGGCGGTACCCGTACCCACGGCAGTCCCGCCCGCATCACTGGCCGAGCGAGCGGAAGTGACGGTATTGCTGCTTACCGGTGTGCTGTCGTTGCCAAGCACATTACCGCTGGCGTTGCTGCCTGCCGTGCCATTGGCCACACCACCGGCCTCGGTGGCGCTGGCGGTATCGGCCACGGCGTTGGGATCATTGGTGCCGGAGCCATACACGGTAATATTCAGGGTGGCGGAGCTAGTCGCGCCACTGGCATCCCGCAGGGTGTACTCAAAGGATTCAACCGCTGACTGGCCCTCACTCAGGGCGGCGTTATCGGCAAAAGGGGTATAGATATAGCCGCCATCGGCATTCAGCACCAGGGTGCCATACTGGCCGGTGAGAGTACCTGCGGTTGTACTGGTGACCGCGCTGGCTGAACTGAAAGTCAGAGCTTCGCCGGTAATGGCAACGGCGGTACTCAATTCAATACCGGTTACATTGCCACTGGTATCATAGGTCACACTGTTCACCGTGGTGCCGTCCGGTACACTAGTTCCCGATACGGCCATCCCGGCTGCAATGGTACCGCTGATGGCAGAAAGACTCAGTGTGGTTGACTCGGTCACTGTGGTAGAGCTGATAGTGCCATCAAAAAATGTTTTACCATTATTAATGCTGAAGCGTGATACGTCCTGCAGGGCCGAACTGTCGGAGAAGGTAAATCCAATGTTCTGCCCGGTACCGGTTTTGCCCGTAACAGTGACAGGGTCACCATTGCTTGACAACAGCTGGGTACGGCTGCCATTCGACTCGATTTTGTAAACCGTGCCTCCTGTACTGATGGAGTTCGAATTCTGGGTATCCATGACGGTATTGAACGTAACGCTACCACTGGTGCTCCCCGTTGCCGTTCCGTCACTGTCGACCCCGGTGATCATCAGGCTGTCCCCATCGGCATCGCTGTCATTATCCAACACATTGCCCACTGCCTGTGAGCCCAGCGGATCTGTCCCGTCATAGGCAGTATTGTCGGTACGCAATGACTCCTTGGCCACGTTGTAGTCGTCGCTGGCTACCGGCGCATCATTGGCGCCGTTAATGGTAACGGTCAGGGTGGTGGTGGCGGCCAGGCCTTCTACGTCATTAATGGTGTAGGTAAAGGTCTCGGTCAGGCTGTCGCTGCTGCTCAAGGCCTGCACCCCGGCATTGGTGTTATCCACCGTATAGCTGTAGCTGCCGTCGGCGCCCATTACCAGGGTACCGTACCGGCCGGTAACCATGGTGCCGCCGCTGTTGGAAGTCGAGCCGGCGGTTACCGTCTGGTTGGCAGCCGTGGTGCCTACTGCCGCAAGGGTAATGGTGTCACCACTGTCGATATCGCTGTCGTTCTCCAGCACATTGCCGGTGGCCGGGCCGCCTTCAACAGCAATACCGGTATCAACCCCGGCCACCGGAGCGGAATTGGTCCCCACCAGCTCATTCAGTGCCGAGTCCACCCGATCGGAAGAAGAGCCAATGTTCAGTATGGTGCCGTCCGCAGCGCCATTGGCCAGGTTGGTAAAGTAGGCCTGATCCACCACCAGAATAAAGGCGCGGTTATCGGTTACATCCCGGTCATCATCGTGGTTGCCATCGGCCTGGGCCGTGGGCAGCGAGTCAAAATTGGCATCGGTCCAGAAGTAAAAGGCCTTTACATCCCCCTGGATTTTAATGGGCCGGCTGACCCAGCCGTAATACTCTTTACCGCCAATTTCTACCGCCGTGGCCGACACGTCATTGCCACTGAACAGCCGCCTGTCGAAGTTGTCGTCATCGATGGTCACGGCAGCCGAGCCAGACTGATAGATAAAGTCGTGACTGTTCGACTCCTTGCCCGCCGGGGTGGTAGCGGTATTCACCTCGTAGGCGTTTACAAATTCATAGGTGGCAAATTCCACCTCAAGGCGTTCACCGTCCACTTCCAGCACGCCCCGGCCATCAGCACCGCCTTCCGGCACCGGCGCACCAGCCACTGCCGCTGTAAAACGCTCACCCTCGTCGCCGGCGGTGTCGGCCGCACCGTTCAGGGCCGCATCAATGGCATGGCCCAGCTCTTCGGTGAGCACCCGAACCAGATCACCACTACCGGCCACTTGCTCCACCCAGTCGCGGTTAAGGTAAATCTCGGGCTTGCCCTCGGTGTTTTCCGCCGCAAAGGCTCCCAGGGCGCCCTGTATGGTGGCGTTGTCGAGCAGGCGCACATCAATGCTGAAGTTGTCGCTCAGCATTTGCTGGCGCAAGGATGACACCGACTGCAACCAGCCCAGGTCAATCTCGTCACGGCCACCGTTAAACAAGGCAAACAGCTCGGCATCACTGGCCCTGGCAAAATAATCCTTCACCTGCTGACGGGCCGCCTCGGCGGCGGGCTGCACCCGCTCGTGGGCCACCGCCAGGGCAAATATCGGCTCAACCCGTGCGTCAACAACGTCCACGGAGCTGTGGTCAGCTACCACTTCCACCGTGGTGTCTGCCGCAGCGCCATCAAACATCAGTCGTTGCTCCAGCTGCATCAGCCGAGGAGCGATGGTGGTCGGTTTGCGGTTATCCCTGTTAGACATACTTCACTCCTTGAAGATGGTTGCCATTGGCGGCGATTGTTATTCGTTGTGGGCGCTTATATCGGGGGGTAACAGCAACAGGCGACCACTCATGCCCGGTAACAGTTCATCAAACTGGCCATCGATCACCGCCACCGCCTTGATCGACTGACTCAGCGGATCCACCTTGCCGGCGGTATGAGCCAGCCGGGCCGGATAGCGCCGGCCGGTGTCTTCAATGGCCACCTCAAATTCATGACCGGGCGTCAGCCAGGCCAGCCAGCGGGACGGCGCAATAAACTCCAGCTCCAGCGCGCTGTCGTCGATGATCTCCAGCAGCGGCTCACCGGCCTGCACAAACTCCTGGCCGCGCACATGCACTTCTCCCACAAAGCCTGCATAGGGTGCCGGCACCCGGCAACGTGCCATGGTGGCATCGAGATAGGCCAGGTCAGCCCGGGCCTTGTCGATCTCGATTTTGCTGTTGTTAAGCTCCACGCTGCCAATGGCGTTCAGCTCGGCCATGCGCTTGTTGCCGGTGTAGTTGTTGCGGGCCCCGGCAAGCTGGGCGCGGGCCTTCTGACGCTGGGCCTGCTGCAGGGTGCAGTCGAACTCAAGCAGGATCTGCCCCTGCTCCACCCGCTGGCCTTCCCGTACCAGCACCTGTTCTGCCTTGCCGGTCATGCCCGCCGCCAGAGTGGCATAGCGTACCGGGCTGAGCTGGGCACGCAGCTCGCTCTGCGCCAGAGACAGCTCGGATTGCGCCAGCACCGGCGCCATAAGAGCCCCCGACAACAAGGGACCCATCAGAGCCGTTGCCAATTTCATGAAGACTCCCGTTCACTGGCCGGCAGGGGGGCCTCGGCTTGCAGGGTCTCGGGGCTGATGCCCCGCTCCAGCCAGCTACGCACCCGGGTGCGCAGCTCGTCCAGCTCAATCTCATCCACGCTGTCAAAACGGGGCTCCATGCCCAGACTGGCCTGCAGCCGGCCTACCGACTCCTGCACCCTGGCCATGGCCTGATAGCGGCGCAGCTCACTGAGAATGGTGGTCACGCTGGCCGAAATGCGGGTCTGCTCGCCCACCATATTGCTCTGGAACTTGCCGCGCACAATCTGTTCCAGCTGGTTGTCCACGTCATAGATTTGATCCGCCCGGCGATACTGGCGCAGGGCGTCTTCATACTGGTAACGGGCCAGGTGCACCTGGGTCAGCACCGACATCTGCAGCGCCATGCGCCGGGCCTCGGCCAGGGTTTCGTTACGCTCCGCCGCCTCCATGCGTGACGGTGCCGACAGCAGGTTGAACAGGTTCACCCCCACCCGAACCCCGGCGGTTTGCCACTGATCCTTGACCAGATAGCGGTCGTCATCAAAGTTGAGGCTGTAGTCAAAGCTGATGCCCGGCAGCAGGCGCAGCAGCGCCTTGCGGGTATCCTGCGCAATGATCCGCACATTGTAGAACTGCTCACGCAAATCCGCGTTGTGCAGCAGGGCGCGTTCTTCCAGCAGGGTCACGTCGGCATCCAGCGGCCGGGTGTCGGCCTCGGGCTGCTCCAGCCGGAACCGGGTGCCCGGCAGCAGGCCTATCAGGTTGGTGAGTTCAATACGGGCACTGGCCAGCTCCCGCTCCACGCTTTCCAGCAGGCGCAGGTTCTCCAGCAGGTTACGCTGATAGCGCAAAGACTCATCGGGCATGCTGACCCGCTCACTGGCCAGCCGGGTGGCGTTTTGCAGCGCCTGCTCGGCTTCCTCTATGGTGCCTCTGACCCTCTGCCCCAGCTGTTCGGCGGCCAGGGTGCGCCAGTAGGCGGTGCGCACATTCTGGATCAGGGTGTGCATGGCCTTGCGCCGGCGCTCGTTGGCGATCAGCAGCTTGTCGGCATTTTGTTTGGCGGTGTAGTAGCTGGCGCCAAAATCGAGCAGGTTCCAGGACAGGGTGAGATCCGCGGTGCTATGGGCCTTTTCGGAGGACACATCGATCGAGCTGAGGTTGGAGTCGAGGTTTTCGGGATCGTCATAGGGCGCCGAATAACGGCCGGCGAAGTCATCCCGCCAGGAATACCCGGCGTTGGCCAGCAGTTTGGGCAGCATGTCGAACTTGCCGGCCTCCAGCTCACCCGCCGCCAGCGACTGCTCCAGCAGCCGCACTCTCTGCTCCAGATTGTATTTCAGCGCCCGGGCAATGGCCTCGTCCAGGGTGATCACCTCGCCATGGGGCACCATATTGGCAAAGGCCGCCGCCCGATCGGCCTGATTGATGCGGCTGATATCGGAATGGCTGAAATTCTGCGGCGCCACGGAGCAACCGGCCAGGGCAGTCGCCACGAGAAAAGAAAGAAATGTCGGACGGAGTAAAGTCATTGGCGTCCTCTGCCGTTGTTGTTTATTAAAAGAGTGGATGCCATCAATAAATAGCGAACAGATACAACCCCATACTCAATCAAATTGCATGGCATCCATGCCAATTCAGAAATATTCGGTGGTTTATGGTGTGTCAGGGGAAAATTAAGAACCAAATGATAAGCTAACAGCCATACATCTCCAAGTGAAGCTTTTTGCTCATCGCTAACCCCGGCACTTCTTTCTCTACCCTGCCCGCTTTGTGCAATGGTCTACCCTTCGATAGCTATACTCCGGTTAGCTTCATCATCAGGTAAACAGGCATTTTTAATTCCATTTTTGCGCTTTAACGCAAGAGGCATTCAAAATGAAAAAGCACACCTCCACACCTTCCGGCAAGTGCCCGGTCATGCACGGCGCTCACACAGATACCAGCGACAACAACACCCGCTGGTGGCCCAAAACACTGAATCTGGACATCCTTCACCAGCACGACACCAAGACCAACCCGCTGGGCGAGGACTTCAATTATGCCGAGGCCTTTAACACGCTGGATCTGGAGGCGGTCAAAAATGACCTTAAAGCCCTGATGACCGACAGCCAGGACTGGTGGCCCGCCGACTGGGGGCACTACGGCGGCCTGATGATCCGCATGGCCTGGCACAGCGCCGGCAGCTACCGCATTGCCGACGGCCGCGGTGGCGGCGGCACCGGCAACCAGCGTTTTGCCCCGCTTAACAGCTGGCCAGACAACGGCAATCTGGACAAGGCCCGGCGTCTGCTGTGGCCGATCAAGAAAAAATACGGCAATGCCCTGTCCTGGGCCGACCTGATCATACTGGCCGGCAATATGGCCTATGAATCCATGGGCCTTAAAACCTTTGGCTTTGCCGGCGGGCGGGCCGATATCTGGCATCCGGAAAAGGACATTTACTGGGGAGCGGAAAAAGAGTGGCTGGCGCCCAGCAATAACCCGAACAGCCGCTACTCCGGCGAGCGGGAGCTGGAAAACCCGCTGGCGGCGGTCATGATGGGCCTGATTTACGTCAATCCGGAAGGGGTCGACGGCAAACCCGATCCCCTGAAAACCGCTCACGACGTGCGGGTAACCTTTGCCCGCATGGCCATGAACGACGAGGAAACGGCCGCCCTTACCGCCGGTGGCCATACCGTGGGCAAGGCCCATGGTAACGGAAGTGCCGCCAATCTGGGGCCGGAGCCCGAGGGTGCCGGACTGGAAGAGCAGGGCCTGGGCTGGAACAACCATCAGGGCCGGGGAATTGGCCGGGATACCGTCACCAGCGGCATTGAAGGCGCCTGGACTACCCACCCCACCCGGTGGGACAGCGGCTATTTCGATATGCTGCTCGATCACGAGTGGGAGCTGACCAAAAGTCCTGCCGGCGCCTGGCAGTGGCGGCCGGTGAATATAAAGGAAGAAGACAAACCGGTGGATGTGGAAGACCCGTCCCGCCGCTGTATGCCCATGATGACCGACGCCGACATGGCGATGAAAATGGATCCGGACTACCGCAAATACATGGAGCGCTTTCGGCAGGACCCGGCCTATTTTGCCGACACCTTCGCCCGCGCCTGGTTCAAGCTTACCCACCGGGATCTGGGGCCAAAAAGCCGTTATCTGGGACCGGATGTGCCGGACGAAGATCTGCTCTGGCAGGATCCCGTTCCCTCGGTGAGCTATTGCATGACCGATGAGGAAATTGCCGGGCTCAAGGCGAAAATCCTGGCCACCGGCCTGACTGTATCCGAGCTGGTGGCCACCGCCTGGGACAGCGCCCGCACCTTCAGAGGTTCCGACTACCGGGGGGGCGCCAACGGTGGCCGCATTCGCCTTGCTCCGCAAAAGGACTGGGAAGGCAACGAGCCGGCCCGGCTGCAAAAGGTGCTGGCGGCCCTGAAGCAGCTGCAGTCGACCCTCGACAAACCGGTAAGCATGGCCGATCTGATTGTGCTGGGTGGCTGTGCCGCAGTGGAAAAAGCTGCCCACGACGCCGGCGTGCAAATAACAGTGCCTTTTGCCCCCGGCCGGGGCGATGCCACCGATGACATGACCGACGCCGAGTCCTTTGCGCCACTGGAGCCGCGGCACGACGGCTACCGCAACTGGCTGAAACAGGATTATGCGGTCACTCCGGAGGAGCTGATGCTGGATCGAACCCAGCTGATGGGGCTGACGGCACCGGAAATGACAGCGCTGGTGGGCGGCATGCGGGTACTGGATACCAACCACGGCGGCAGCAAGCACGGCGTATTCACCAACCGTGCAGGCGTGCTCAGCACCGATTTTTTCGTCAACCTGACCGACATGGGCTACCGCTGGCAGCCGGCGGGCGACAACCTTTACGAGATCGTCGAGCGCCACTCCGGCAAGGTAAAATGGACCGCCACCCGGGTGGATCTGGTATTTGGTTCAAACTCGGTGCTGCGCAGCTATGCCGAGGTCTATGCTCAGGACGATAATAAAGAGAAGTTTGTCCGTGACTTTGTCAGCGCCTGGACCAAAGTCATGAATGCCGACCGCTTTGATCTGGCATGACACGGATTGAGGCTGGCAGGCCAGGAACACGGGTACCTGGCCGTCCGCCTCCCCTGTTACCGCCCTTGCCTTCAGTAAACTACTGACTTTGCTCCGCACACATAATAGGATCGACGCCCGTTTACACATGAATTCCGCTTTTCATGCCTTGGTTGCATGGGTTACAACAATGTTGACAGCACGACTCTTATTCACCGGCATACTCTTTATGCTGTTTATGTCCGCTCCGTCAGTGGCTGGCAATCATGATTACTGGTCCTATCAGGAATACATGGACACCTTTCCACGGCAGCACCGGCTGGCCGCCAGCTTTGCGGAACGGGTCCGGCAACCGGCCCAGCCCTGGACGGCAGCAGATCCTTCCACAATACGCATCGCCATGGTCACTCCCGATGTTCAGGTATCGGATTACTGGTGGCGCAGCAAGCTGAGCCTGTCCCGTCGTTTACAGGAAACAGGCCTGCCCTTTACCCTTAAAAGCTACTCGTTTCAGCCTGCCACCACTCTCAGGCAGCAGGAACGGCTGCTGGCCGAGGCCCTGAACAGCAACCCCGACTACCTGCTCTTCACCCTGGACGCTCTGCGTCACCGGGTACTGGTTGAAAAAATTCTGGCTCGTGGCCATCCCAAACTGATCCTGATGAACATCACCACCCCGCTGAAAAGCTGGGGAAAAAATCAGCCATTTTTCTATGTGGGCTTTGATCACCGGGAAGGAACCCGGCTGCTGACAGCAGCCATTAACCGAATGACCGGCCCGAACGCCAACTATCTGATGCTCTATGGCAGCAAAGGTTACGTCAGCCGGGCAAGGGGGGATGAGTTTATTCGCCAGACCGCCAGTCAGCCCGGATTTATCCTGCGCAACGCCTTTTATACCGATGTGCAGCGGGAGAAAGCCAAAGAGGCGGTATTACAGTCACTGGCTGACGATTCATCCATCGATCTGATATATGCCTGCACCACAGACATTGCCCTGGGCGCCGCCGATGCCCTGAAACAGCTGGGCCGGGAAAACGACGTGATCCTGAACGGCTGGGGCGGAGGCAGTGCCGAACTGGACACCCTGGCTCAGGGGGGGCTGGATGTGACCGTAATGCGCATGAATGACGACAACGGCGTGGCCATGGCAGAAGCCATTCGCCTGGATCAGGAAGGCAAAGGTAATCAGATTCCCCTGATTTACAGCGGAGACTTCGTGGTAATTGATCGGCAAACTCCGGCCGATAAACTGGAGCACCTTAAAGCTCATGCCTTCCGCTACTCACAATAGCCCCCGCGCCAGACCCCTGCTCAGGCTGCTGCTGCAGGTACTGCTGCCCGCCTTTTTGCTGCTGGCTGCCGCCCTGTTGGTGCTGACCTACCGCAGCACCACCAGCATGGTCAATGACAGTATTCGGCACCAGCTGGAAGAAGCCAATGACCGGCTGCAGATCCTGCTGGACAGCTACCTGAGTGGTCTCGACGCCCTGCTGTCGGCCACGGCTGAACAGCCGGAGCTGGCCCAGAATTTGTCATCCGGCGATCGAACAGCTGCCCGGGCCCGGCTGCAGGACACGCTCGGCCACCGTCATGGAGAACATCTGGATTTGCTGATGCTGACCCAAAAGGGCAAACCATGGGCCAACATGAACTCTCCTCTGTACATGGTGGAGCACCGGCTGAACCAGCTGATCACCACTCCTCCCCTGTTCCAGAAATGGACCAGCATAGAGCTGGATGCGTCCCTCAACCCCCTCAGCATTCTGCTGCAACGGTATCCGCTGCTGTCACCGGACTCGGGCCGGGTGATCGGCAGCCTGATTGGCGGAGTAGTACTGAATGATAACCTCAGCCTGTTGCACCAGCTGGGACGGGGAGCAAACAACCTCAGTATTCAGCTGATCATGCATGGCCAGGCCGTTGGCCCCATGTTCTTTAACAACAACGACATTACCCCGGACATAGTCACTCAGGTTCTGTCCGGCCGACGCGATTATGGAAAGATACGGGGCCATTACTTCAGCGTACAGCCACTGCGGATTAATGGTGAGCCGAGCCAACTGAAAGTGCTGTTACTGACCGACAACACCATTGCCCAGCAACTCCAGCAGACTTATGGCCATCATACCCTGCTGGCGCTGATGCTGGTGTTGCTTGCCGCCCTGATTTTGTCCATCTACACCCTGAAACAAATCACCATCCCTCTGGACGGTCTTACCCGCTTTGCCACGCGCGTAAGCCACGGAAAAAAAGCCGTGTTTCAACCCGACCGCATTCAGGAGTTCAATTTTCTGGGCGCCAGCCTGGAACAGATGGTCTCTGTACTGCAGCAAAAAGAGCAGCGGCTGGCCCACCTTTTTGACGCCGCCAGTTCGGCCACCATCATAGTGGGCAATGACGACTGTATTCAGGCCCTTAACCTGACGGCCATACAGCTGTTCAAGCAGGAACAGGATCAGCTGATTGGTACGCCCATTACCCGCCACTTCTCGCCCGAACAGCTTGCCCCCTTGCTGCAGGCCATCAATCAGGCCAGAAAGGGACGCAGAATCGATGACATTGAAGCCAGGCTGGGCTCCCTGCCACAACGCCCCCGTTATCAGCTCTGGACCCTGGCGCCCGTGTTCACCAACCAGGTGGTCACTGCCGTTCAGCTGCAGGGACAGGACATCAGCCGCCTGAAACAGGCAGAAGAATCCCTGCAGCTGAACCGGCTGGTGCTGGCCAATATGCTGGAAGCGGTGATGATTTTCGATCGCCACCAGCGGCTGGTATATGCCAACCCGGCCTATCATCACCTTACCGGTTACACTCTGGACGAAATGCTGGGCCAGCCACTCGGCAAGGCTCTTCCGCCCGCTTCTGACGAGCAGGAGTCACCGTGGCAACATGTAGACACCCATGGTCACTGGCAGGGCGAGATAAACTGTCAGATAAGGCCCGGCGTCACCACCAGGATGCGCTTTTCCATTCGCAGCCTGAGCAATGATCACGGAGAAACCAGCCATTATGTGGCGGTATTTTCGGAACGCTGAAATGCATCAACCCGGGACTGCCCCGGGTTGATGTTTTTGATGCCGGGTCTTATTCAACCGTGACCGATTTGGCCAGGTTTCTGGGCTGATCCACGTCGGTGCCCTTGATCAGTGCCACATAGTAGGACAGCAGCTGCAGCGGCACAGTGTAAACAATCGGGGCAATCACCTCGTCCACATGCTCCAATGACATCACCCGCATGGTGTCGTCGCCTTTAAAACCGGCCCGTTTGTCGGCGAACACATAGAGAATGCCGCCGCGGGCACGCACTTCTTCCACGTTGGACTTCAGCTTTTCCAGCAGCTCATTGTTGGGCGCCACCACGATAATGGGCATATCGGCGTCGATCAGCGCCAGCGGGCCGTGCTTGAGCTCGCCGGCGGCATAGGCCTCGGCGTGAATGTAGGAGATTTCCTTGAGCTTGAGCGCCCCTTCCATGGCGATGGGGTACTGCTCGCCCCGCCCCAGGAACAGGCTGTGATACTTGTCGGCAAACTCTTCCGCCAGTTGCTCAATGTCGCCGGCCAGGGCCAGGGTATCGACAATATGCGCCGGCAGTGAGCGCAGCGAACGAACCAGCTCGGCCTCGGTCTGCTCGCTCATGTTGCCACGGCAACGACCCACCGCCGCCACCAGCATCAGCAGCGCCACCAGCTGGGTGGTAAAGGCCTTGGTAGAAGCCACGCCAATCTCGGCGCCAGCCCGGGTCATAAAGGCCAGATCCGACTCCCGCACCAGGGACGAGCCGGGCACGTTGCAGATGGTCAGGCTGCTCATGTAACCGGACTCCTTGGCCAGCCGCAGCGCCGCCAGGGTGTCGGCGGTCTCGCCACTTTGAGACAGAGTGATCAGCAGGCTGTTGGGGCGCACCACCGACTTGCGGTAGCGAAACTCGGAGGCGATCTCGATATCGCAGGGCACGCCGGCCAGGGCCTCGAACCAGTAACGGGCAACCATGCCGGCATGGTAGGAGGTGCCGCAGGCAATCAGCTGAATGTGCTCGACCTGTTCAAAGATGTCGCGGGCGCCGTTGCCAAAGGACTCCACCACCACGCCCTGCTCGCTCAGCCGGCTTTCCAGGGTGTCGGTAATGGCCTTGGGCTGCTCATAAATTTCCTTCAGCATATGGTGACGGTATTCGCCCTTGTCGCCGGCATCGTGAGTCACGTCCGACTCCTGCTCGGCCCGGGTCACCGGCTGGCCGTTGCTGTCAAAAATATGAATCTCCCGGCGGCTCATCTCGGCCACGTCCCCTTCTTCCAGGAACAAAAAGCGACGGGTGACCGGCAGCAGCGCCAGCTGATCGGAGGCGATAAAGTTCTCACCCAGCCCCAAGCCGATCACCAGGGGTGAGCCGGAGCGGGCCACCACCACGCGAGAGTCGTCGTTGACGTCCATCAGCACGGTGCCGTAGGCACCACGCAGCTCTTTTACCGTGGCCTGCAGCGCCGCCAGCAGCGACTCGCTGTGCTGACGATGCCAGTGCACCAGGTGAGCGATGACCTCGGTGTCGGTGTCGGACGCAAACTCGTAGCCCTTTTCTTTCAGGCTTTCGCGCAACTCTTCGTGGTTTTCGATAATGCCGTTGTGCACCACGGCAATGTTGCCGGACACATGAGGATGGGCGTTGCGCTCCGACGGCTCGCCGTGAGTGGCCCAGCGGGTATGGGCGATGCCGGTGCCGCCGGCCAGGGGTTGTTCATTCAGGGCATCGGCCAGCGCCTGCACCTTGCCAAGGCGCCGCACCCGGCCCAGCTGGTTGTCGTGAATAATGGCCACCCCGGCGGAGTCGTAACCCCGGTATTCCAGACGGCGCAGGCCTTCCACCAGAATTTCCGCCACATCACGCTGGGCCACGGCCCCTACAATTCCACACATGCTCTTGTCCTCAGGATGAAGGCGCAATCACCAGGGTGATGCCCTTTTGCTCTAATGCTTGTTGTTCTGTCTCGCTGATGCCGCTGTCGGTCACCAGGGTATGAATGGCGCTCCAGGGCAGCTCCAGATTGGGAATTTTGCGGCCAATTTTGTCGGACTCCACCATCACTACCACTTCCCGGGCCACCTCGGCCATCACCCGGGACAGGCCGGTGAGTTCGTTAAAGGTGGTGGTGCCCCGTTCGGGATCGATGCCGTCGGCACCGATAAACAACTGATCGAAATCGTAGGAGCGCAATACCTGCTCGGCCACTCGCCCCTGAAACGACTCGGAAGACGGATCCCAGGTACCGCCGGTCATCAGCAGGGTCGGCTCCGGCTCCAGCTCGCGCAGGGCATTGGCGATATTGAGCGAGTTGGTCATCACCACCAGGCCGCTTTTGCGGCCCAGCTCCCCCAGCAGCGCCGCCGTGGTGCTGCCGCTGTCGATAATGATGCGGTTGTGATCGCGAATGCGCGCCGCCGCCGCCCGGGCCAGGGCCTGCTTTCGTTTTGAAACCGGCTCCGCCGGTCCGTCCGCCACCATTTCGCTCGGCACCGGCACGGCCCCGCCGTAACGACGCAGCAACAGGCCGTTTTTCTCGAGGGCGCTCAGATCCTTGCGAATGGTCACTTCCGAGGTATCGAAACGCCGGGCCAGTTCATCCACGGTCACCTCGCCCTGCTCATTCAGCAGGGTAATAATGGTATGACGACGCTGTTGAGTGTTACGTTTCGACATGATGGCATTAAGTTTCGGTTTGAAAGCAGAATGCTAACAGAACAAAAGAAAGCTGTCAGCCATCAGCTGTAAGCGATCAATTGCCGTAGGTTGCGAATGAGCGCAGCGAATTCCAACACGAAGCCGGCTGTGACATGTTGGGATTCGCTGCGCTCATCGCCAACCTACCCACAACCAACGCCCAAAAAAGCAAAGCCGGCAAAACAAACGCGGCTGTGAAATCACAGCCGCGTTTGTTTTCTTATAGCTGAAAGCTGACAGCTTACGGCTTCTTTTTAACCGGGCGGGGCCAGTTCTTGATATGACGCTGGGCCACACGGGTGATCACCAGCTCGGCCTCGGCCACGTCCTTGGTCACCGTGCTGCCGGCGCCCAGGGTGGCGTTCTTGCCGATGCGTACCGGGGCCACCAGCTGAGTGTCGGAGCCCACAAAGACGCCGTCTTCAATCACGGTCTGGAACTTGTTAACGCCATCATAGTTGCAGGTGATGGTACCGGCACCGATGTTCACGCCTGCGCCGATCTCCGCGTCGCCCAGGTAGGTCAGGTGACCGGCCTTGGAGCCCTTGCCCAAGCGCGCCTTTTTCATTTCCACAAAGTTGCCGACGTGGGCGTCTTCGGCCAGCACGGCACCGGGACGCAGGCGGGCAAAGGGGCCGGCACTGCTGGCACTGCCCAGCTCGGCATTCTCGACGATGGAGTAGGGTTTAACCTCGGCATCATCACCGATGACGCAGTTTTTCAGAATGGCGCCGGCACCGATCCTGACACGGTTACCCAGGCGTACCTCGCCCTCGATGATCACATTCACATCGATCACCACTTCCTCGCCGGCGGTCAGGGTGCCGCGCAGATCGAAACGGACCGGATCCAGCAGGCTGACGCCCTCGCGCATCAGCCGCTCGGCCTGCATACGCTGGTAGGCCCGTTCCAGCCCGGCCAGCTGCACCCGGTCGTTGGCGCCTTCCACCTCGGCGGTGCTGGCCGGCTGCACAGTGGCAATGTCACAGCCATCCCGATGGGCCATGGCAAAGATATCGGTGAGGTAATATTCGCCCTGGGCGTTGTCGTTGTTGAGTTCGCCCAGCCAGGCCTTGAGCCGGCCGGCGTCGGCCACCAGCACACCGGTGTTCACCTCGGTAATGGCCAGCTGCTCGGGGGTGGCGTCTTTCTGTTCGACAATGCCGGTGACCTGGCCGTTTTCCCTCACAATGCGGCCATAACCGGTGGGGTTAGCCAGATTGACGGTCAGCAGCCCTACGCCACCTTCGGGCTGAGCGGCAATCAGCCGCTGCAGGGTCTCCGCCTGCAGCAGCGGGGTGTCGCCGTAGAGCACCAGTACCTTGTCTTCATCGGCGATACCGGGCAACGCCACCGCCACCGCATGGCCGGTGCCCAGCTGCTCGGCCTGATGAGCCCAGTGCAGATCCGGGGCTTCAACGCGGGCCTTGAGCTGATCGGCACCGTGGCCATACACCAGGTGAATGCCATCTACCCCACAGGCCCGGGCGGCCTCGATCACATGGGCCACCATGGGCTTGTTGGCTACCGGGTGCAATACCTTGGGAAGGGAAGAGCGCATGCGGGTGCCCTTGCCCGCAGCCAGAATTACCGCCTGAATCGTCATTGAAATAAATATCCCGTTGCTTAACCAAAGTGAGGGGTGAAGTGAGAGGAGCTTCAAGGCCTGTTGCACAGGCCCTGCCGACTAAAGTGGCAGCTACAACGCCTCCCCCCTCACTCCTGACACCTCACCGTTAATGCCGTTATTGTGATTTTTTCGCAAAAAAAAAGCGACCCTGAGGTCGCTTTTTCGAACGTTCGGCTTAACGTACGTTTTTCTTAACCAACTGCAGCACGCGCAGTTTCGCCATAGCCCGGGCCAGTTCGGCGGCCGCTTCTGCATAGTCCACATCGTGTGAGGAGTTTTGCAGCTTGGCTTCCGCCGATTTTTTGGCTTCTTCGGCCTTGGCTTTATCCAGATCTTCGGCGCGAATCGCAGTGTCGGCCAGAACCATAACACTGCTGCCCTGTACTTCCAGCATGCCGCCGGAAACGTACAGAACTTCCTGCTGGCCGGCCTTGGTGACGTATTGCACCAGGCCGGGACGGATTGCCGTCAGCAGGGGGGCGTGTCCGTAACGAACGCCCAATTCACCCTCAGAGCCGGTGACTGTCACCGCACTGACAGAGCCGGAAAACAGGCGTTTTTCGGCACTGACGATGTCCAGGTGAAAGCTATACTCAGCCATCAGGTCCTCCTTAGAGGCTTACAGTTTCTTGGCTTTTTCGACCGCTTCGTCGATGGAGCCAACCATGTAGAACGCCTGCTCGGGCAGCGTGTCGTAGTCGCCGTTCAGGATGCCCTGGAAGCCGGCGATGGTGTCTTTCAGAGACACGTACTTGCCGGGGGCACCGGTGAACACTTCGGCCACGAAGAACGGCTGAGACAGGAAACGCTCGATTTTACGGGCGCGGGACACGGTCAGCTTGTCGTCTTCAGACAGTTCGTCCATACCCAGAATGGCGATGATGTCCTTCAGCTCTTTATAGCGCTGCAGTACGGTCTGTACGCCACGGGCTACGGAGTAGTGCTCTTCACCAACCACCTGCGGATCCAGCTGACGGCTGGTGGAATCCAGCGGGTCAACGGCCGGGTAGATACCCAGGGCAGCGATCTGACGGCTCAGTACCACGGTCGCATCCAGGTGGGCGAAGGTGGTGGCCGGAGACGGGTCGGTCAAGTCATCCGCGGGCACGTAAACGGCCTGTACGGAGGTGATGGAGCCGGTCTTGGTAGAGGTGATACGCTCCTGCAGAACGCCCATCTCTTCGGCCAGGGTCGGCTGGTAACCTACTGCGGAAGGCATACGGCCCAGCAGTGCGGATACTTCGGTACCGGCCAGGGTGTAACGGTAGATGTTGTCCACGAACAACAGTACGTCACGACCTTCGTCACGGAACTTCTCGGCCATGGTCAGACCGGTCAGGGCCACGCGCAGACGGTTGCCCGGCGGCTCGTTCATCTGACCGTATACCAGAGATACCTTGTCCAGTACGTTGGACTCGGTCATTTCGTGGTAGAAGTCGTTACCTTCACGGGTCCGCTCACCCACACCGGCAAACACGGAGTAACCGCTGTGCTCGATGGCGATGTTACGGATCAGTTCCATCATGTTTACGGTTTTGCCCACACCGGCACCACCGAACAGACCAACCTTACCACCCTTGGCGAAGGGGCATACCAGGTCGATTACCTTGATGCCGGTCTCCAGCAGCTCGGTAGAGCTGGACTGCTCTTCGTAGCTGGGAGCTTCGCGGTGAATGGACCAGCGCTCTTCTTCGCCGATGTCGCCCTTTTCGTCGATGGGGTTACCCAGCACGTCCATGATGCGACCCAGGGTCTGCACACCTACCGGCACCTGAATGGGGGCGTTGGTGTTTTCAATTTCCAGACCACGGCGCAGGCCGTCGGAAGAACCCATGGCGATACAACGAACAACGCCGCCGCCGATTTGCTGCTGAACTTCCAGAACCAGACCCTGGCCCTGGCCTTCAGTCGTAATCTTCAGCGCATCGTAAACGTGGGGAACCGCATCTTGCGGGAATTCCACGTCAACAACGGCGCCGATGATTTGGACTATGATACCCTTACTCATGTCAAATCCTCTAAACCTTTGAATACCTTTGCCTTATACGGCACCGGCCCCGGCAACAATTTCACTCAGCTCCTGGGTAATGGCGGCCTGACGGGCCTTGTTATACACCAGTTGCAGATCGTTGATGAGGTTGCCGGCGTTATCGGTTGCGGCTTTCATCGCTACCATCCGGGCCGCCTGTTCGCTGGCCAGGTTCTCGACCACACCCTGATACACCTGAGATTCCACAAAACGTACCAGCAGCGTGTCCAGCAGCGATTTGGGATCCGGTTCATAGATGTAGTCCCAGCTGTGGCTGGCCACTTCTTCTTCCGATGCAGGCAAAGGCAACAGTTGATCGACCGTCGGCTTTTGCACCATGGTGTTTTCAAACTTGTTGTACACCAGGTACAGCTTGTCTATCTCACCCTTGTCGTATGCCTCAAGCATGACGCTGACCGAGCCGATCAGGCTGTCCAGGGCGGGGTTGTCACCCAGGCCGGAAGCCTGAGCCAGTACCTTGCCGCCATAACGGTTGAAAAAGCCAACCGCCTTGCTGCCGATAAGGCACAGATCAACGCCCACACCCTTGTCGGTGTATGCTTTCATGCTGTTCATGGCAGCCTTGAACACGTTAATGTTCAGACCACCACAAAGGCCACGATCGGTGGAGACGATAATAAAGCCTACGCGCTTGACCTCACGGTCTTCCAGATAGGGGTGCTTGTATTCCAGGTTCCCCTGCGCGATGTGGCCGATCACCTTGCGTATGGTTTCAGCGTATGGGCGGCTGTGGTCCATGCGATCCTGCGCCTTGCGCATTTTCGAGGCGGCCACCATCTCCATAGCGCTGGTGATCTTCTGAGTGTTTTTCACACTCCCGATCTTGCTACGTATTTCTTTTGCGCCGGCCATGTCGCTTCTCCAATTCAGGTGGCAGCAGTAAACGCTGCCACATGGTTACCAGGACTGGGTAGCCTTGAAGCTATCCAGCAACGCAGTCAGCTTGGCTACAACGTCTTTGTTGTAGTCGGCTTTCTCGTTGATCTCCGCCATCAGGGCGGCATGTTCTGAATTGGCGTAAGCGAGCAGGGCGTCTTCGAACGTAGTGATGAGCTTCAGCTCAACATCATCCAGGTAGCCGTTTTCAGCGGCGAACAGGGACAGGGCCTGCTCGGCAACGGACATCGGACGGTATTGCTTCTGCTTCATCAGCTCGGTCACTTTCTGACCGTGGTTCAGCTGCTTGCGGGTAGCATCGTCCAGATCGGAAGAGAACTGGGCAAAGGCCGCCAGTTCACGATACTGGGCCAGCGCGGTACGGATACCGCCAGACAGCTTCTTGATGATCTTGGTCTGGGCTGCACCACCTACACGGGATACGGAGATACCCGGGTCAACGGCCGGACGAATACCGGAGTTGAACAGTTCGGTGGTCAGGAAGATCTGACCGTCGGTGATGGAGATCACGTTGGTCGGTACGAACGCAGACACGTCGCCGGCCTGGGTTTCGATGATCGGCAGCGCAGTCAGTGAGCCGGTCTGACCTTTCACTTCGCCATTGGTGAACTTCTCAACGTAGTCGGCAGACACGCGGGAAGCACGCTCCAGCAGGCGGGAGTGCAGGTAGAAGACATCACCCGGGTAGGCTTCACGGCCCGGCGGACGACGCAGCAGCAGAGAGATCTGACGGTAGGCAACGGCCTGCTTGGACAGGTCATCGTACACGATCAGGGCATCTTCACCGCGGTCACGGAAGAACTCACCCATGGCACAACCGGCGTAAGGCGCCAGGTACTGCAGGGCGGCAGACTCGGAAGCGGAAGCAACAACCACGATGGTGTTCTTCAGCGCGTCATGCTCTTCCAGCTTGCGGACCACGTTGGCGATGGTGGACGCTTTCTGGCCGATGGCCACGTACACACACTTAATGCCGGAGTCTTTCTGGTTGATGATGGCGTCAACGGCCAGGGCGGTTTTACCCACCTGACGGTCACCGATGATCAGCTCACGCTGGCCACGGCCGATCGGAATCATGGCGTCAACGGCCTTGTAACCGGTCTGTACCGGCTGGTCTACCGACTGACGGTCGATTACGCCGGGAGCGATCACTTCTACCGGAGAAGTGGTATCGGTCTCGATGGCGCCCTTGCCGTCGATCGGCTCACCCAGGGTGTTAACCACACGGCCCAGCAGGCTGCGGCCTACCGGAACTTCCAGGATACGACCAGTGGAGTGAACCTTGGTGCCTTCGGCCAGGTCGGCGTAAGGACCCATGACCACGGCGCCCACGGAGTCGCGCTCCAGGTTCAGTGCCAGGGCGTAACGGTTGCCCGGCAGTTCAATCATTTCACCTTGCATGATGTCAGCAAGGCCGTGAATACGAATGATGCCATCGCTTACAGAGACGATGGTGCCTTCGTTTCGTGCTTCACTGACAACATTGAATTGCTCGATGCGCTGTTTGATCAGCTCGGCAATTTCAGTTGAATTCAGTTGCATGCTCTATTCCCCAATCAAGATTGCAGCGTTTCGGCCAAGCGGGACAGACGGCCCCGCACACTTCCGTCGATAACCAGGTCGCCGGCCTTGATGATAATGCCGGCCATCAGGCTCTTGTCGACGCTGCAATTCAGGTTCACCTTGCGTCCCAGACGCTTTTCCAGTGAAGCCTGAATCTTGGCCACTTGTTGCTTGGTCAGTTTGGCGGCGGAAACCACATCGGCGTCCACTACCCGGTCCAGTTCCGCCTTCATTTCGGCGAACTCCTGCACCACTGCCGGCAACACACTCAAGCGTCCGTTTGCGGCCATCACCTTTATCAGGTTCTGGCCTTGCTCGTCGAGCTGTTCGCCACAGACAGCCAAAAACACGTCGGCCATCTTTTCCGCGTTCAGATCGCTGCCGAGGACCTGGGCCATGCTGTCGTTCTGCGCCACTTCGGCAGCAAAAGTCAGCATGGACAACCAGTTGTCGACCGCTTTTTTCTCAACGGCAAAATCGAAAGCTGCTTTGGCATAGGGGCGAGCAATGGTTTTCATTTCCATGGCTCTAATTCCCTTACAGTTCAGCTACTACTTTCTCAACGATGTCGCTGTTGGCAGCGGCATCAATCTGACGCTCGAGGATTCTCTCTGCACCCACCAGGGCAAGAGCAGCAACCTGCTTGCGCAGTTCCTCTTTGACACGATTGCGTTCGGCTTCAACTTCAGCCTGGGCCTGTGCCAGAATCTTTTCACGCTCGGCCTGAGCCTCACGCGTTGCATCCTCGATGATCTGGGCCTTGCGCTTGTTGGCCTGCTCAACAATTTGAGCAGACTGCAGCTTGGCTTCCTTCAGCTGTTCGGTTGCATTGGTCTGCGCCAGTGCCAGGTCTTTCTTGGCACGCTCAGCCGAGGACAGGCCTTCGGCGATTTCTTTCTGGCGCTTCTCGATGGCACCCATGATGGGGGGCCATACGAACTTCATGCAGAACCAAACGAAGATGATAAACGCGATCGTTTGACCGAGGATTGTTGCGTTCATGTTCATCGCAACTCTCCTTTAAAGTTGGTTAGCAGACTGATAAACGTGCCGGGCCATTAGGCTACGGCGAAGATCAGGTACAGAGCCATACCAACGGTGATCATCGGGATGGCGTCAACCAGACCTACCACGATGAAGAAGTTGCCGCGCAGGGCAGGCAGCATGTCAGGCTGGCGAGCAGCACTTTCCAGGAACTTGCCACCCAGCATAGAGATACCGATAGCACCACCGATAGAAGCCAGACCCAGCATGAGAGCGGCAGCGATGAAAATCATTTCCATTTTTTTTCTCCAATTGTTAGCGGTTAGAACGACAGCTTGTTAAGTTTTTGTTATCGTTAATTAATGTTCTTCATAGGCCATCGACATGTAGACGACGGTCAGGATCATGAAGATGAAAGCCTGCAGAGTGATTACCAGAATGTGGAAAATCGCCCACGGCACATTAAGGACCCATTGAGACCACCACGGCAGCAGACCCGCGATGAGGATGAAGATCATCTCACCGGCGTACATGTTGCCGAACAGTCGCAGACCCAGGGAGATGGGTTTTGCGATCAGCGATACAGTCTCAAGCACCAGGTTAACGGGAATCATGGACCAGTGGTTCAGCGGTTGCATGGTCAGCTCTTTTACAAAGCCGGACACGCCCTTCATCTTGATGCTGTAAAAAATGATCAGGAAGAAGACACCGAACGCCATGGACATGGTGATGTTAACATCGGCGGAAGGAACAACCCTCAGGTAAGGAACGCCCAGCAATTGCGCACCATAGGGCAGATAGTCGACCGGGATAAGGTCCATCAGGTTCATCAGGAATACCCAGACAAAAATGGTCAGCGCCAACGGCGCGATCAACGCACTTTTGCCATGGAAGACGTCCTTGACGGATTTATCCACGAATTCAACCAACAGCTCGATGGCACATTGCCACTTGCCCGGAACTCCGGTGGTAGCACGGGATGCCACCTTGTTGAAGCCCCACAAGAACAGCGCGCCCAGGACAACGGAAACAAGCAAAGAATCGATATTCAACGCCCAGAATCCCGAACCAATCTGCAGGTGTTGCAGGTGGTGAGAGATATAACCCTGGGAAGTTAGGACATCTCCTGTTGCAGCCATGTGTTTTCCTAGTAACGGTTGTTGAGAGTGAATGAAAGAATCCACTGCATCAGCAATGCCAGGGCGTAAGCCGTGTACAGGGGCAAGATACTTACCTCCATGTACTTGAACACCACGATGAACAACAGAATGGTGCTGGCCAGCTTAATCCCTGCCCCGCTGTAAAAGCTCGCCACAATGCTTTGCGGCGTGGCATCACCGGCACTTCTGGCCAGCACCACCATGCTGAAAAGGCATTGGGGAACCCAGTAGATTCCGCCCCCTAAAAGGGCGGAACGGGCGGCGGCCTCATCCTGTCCGAAATTGAACAGGCCGGCGACTGCCACCACCAGAAGTAATTGATAAATCAGTATTGCCAGCGCCACTTGTCTGTCACTGAGGTGCCGGGTTTTCTGCTTCACAACCACTCCTGATACAGTTAGGGGCCTTTCCGATGCACTTCCATCGGTTAAGCCCCAAAAAAGCAGGTCAAATTATACCCGTGAACGCCACAAATGCAATTGCACTAAATCCTTATTTTTCGCGGATTTCAGTGCTTTTTTTAAGCATTTTCTCCGCACTTGTGTTGACTGAAGAATTACTACAGGTTTTGCCCCGGCTCAGGAACCGCTTTCGTCCCCCAAGCCAAAAAAATATCCTATTTTATTCAATTCATTCAATGAGTTATAGGACATGACCAGCTTTCCCTTGTCTTTACTGGATGACTTGACTTCTACTTTTATTCCTAATTTTTCACCAAACTCCTGCTCCAGCCGCGCCAGGTACTCGGGTCTGGACTGCCCGGTTTTTGGCTTTTGAGGAGAAAGAGCCTGTTTTACCAGTTTCTCGGTTTCCCGCACCGTCAGCCCCTTTTGCGCCACCAGATGAGCCACTTGAGACTGACTTTCACCTTCAAGACTCAGAAGGGCACGACCATGCCCCATCTCCAGGGAGCCGTTTTCCACCAGTTGCTTGACGTCGTCGTTGAGTTGATTGAGCCGTAGCAGGTTGCTGACCGCACTGCGACTTCTGCCCACGGCGTCGGCCACGGTCTGGTGAGTGAACGCAAACTCTTCAATCAGCCGGGCCAGGGCGCGGGCCTCTTCCATCACGTTGAGATCTTCGCGCTGAATGTTTTCAATCAGGCCGATGGCCAGGGCTTCCTGATCTGTCACAGGTTTGATCAGCACCGGCACCTGGGTCAGTCCGGCCATGCGCGCCGCCCGCCAGCGGCGCTCGCCGGCCAGGATCTCATGGCCGCCGGCCTCGAGCGGGCGCACGACGATGGGCTGAATGATGCCCTGCTGACGAATGGACCCGGCCAGCTCTTCCAGCGCCTGCTGGGACATGTCCCGGCGGGGCTGGTATTTGCCCGGTTGCAGGGTATTGATGGCCAGATGTTGCAGTTCGCCGCCGGCGTTCTTTACGGAATCCGTGTCGGCCTGCTCCCGGCGCAAATTGGCGGCGGAGCTGGTGCTGAGCAGGGCATCCAGGCCCTTGCCCAGGCCGCGACGTTTGATGTTCATGCTGTCTTTTCCACCTGTTCGGAATGAGGCTGCCGCTCTGCGTCCCGGCGCAGAATTTCGCTGGCCAGTGCCAGGTAGGATTTGGCACCCACCGAGGATTTGTCGTAATACATGACAGGCGTGCCGTGGCTGGGCGCTTCCGCCAGACGCACATTACGGGGGATCACGGTGCGGTAGACCTGATCACCAAAATGATTTTTAAGCTGATCGGACACCTCATTGGACAAGCGGTTACGATGATCGTACATGGTGCGCAGTATTCCCTCGATTTTCAGCGCCGGGTTGACCACTGCCGCGAGCTTGCTGATGGTATCCATCAGGGCGGTCAGACCTTCCAGGGCAAAATACTCGCACTGCATGGGTACCAGTACCGAGTCGGCCGCCGACATGGCGTTGACTGTCAGCAGGTTAAGGGACGGCGGGCAATCGATGAAAATGTAATCGTAATACTCGCGCACCGGCGCCAGGGCATTGCGCAGACGCACTTCCCGGGCAAAAAACTCCACCAGTTTGATCTCGGCGGCGGTCACATCACCATTGCCGGCAATCAGATCAAAGCCGCCACTGGTCTCGGTGATCACCACCTGCTCAACCGGCAGCTCATCCACCAACAGCTCGTAGGCGGTATTGGCCACCTGATATTTATCAACGCCGCTGGCCATGGTGGCGTTGCCCTGGGGATCAAGATCGATCACCAGCACCTTGCAGCTGGAGGCCGCCATGGACGCGGCCAGATTGACACAGGTGGTGGTTTTACCCACACCACCTTTCTGATTGGCAATGGCAATGACTTTTCCCACCGAAAACCTCTACTGGCTGGCTTGCGAAATGACCACCAGATGGCGGTCGCCTTCCTGCCCGGGCACATGCAGCGGATAAACACCAGCGCATGTCAGGTGAGCGGGCAGGGATTGCAGCTCCTGCTCCGGTATCACGCCCTTGAGGGCAAGAAAACGGCCATGGGCAGCGGGCAGGTGCGCGCACCAGCTTAGCATGTCGTCCAGCGAAGCAAAGGCCCGGCTCAGCACACCGTCAAACTTTTGCTCGGGCTGAAAGGCTTCCACCCGGCTCTGCACCGCTTCCACGTTGGTGAGGCCCAGCTGGTGCACCACGGTGCGAATAAAGCGAATGCGCTTGCCCAGGCTGTCGAGCAGCACGAACTGCTTGTCCGGGTTGATAATGGCCAGGGGCAGGCCGGGCAGGCCCGGGCCGGTACCCACATCGATAAAACGCTCCCCCTCGAGGTAAGGGCTCACTACCAGGCTGTCCATGATATGGCGCACCAGCATGGCGTTGGGGTCCCGCACCGAGGTGAGGTTGTAGGCCTTGTTCCACTTGTCGAGCAGGCCCACCAGCGCCATCAGCTGTTGCGCCTGTTGCTCGCTCACGTCCAGCTCGGTCTGAGCCAGCAAGTCGTTCAGTTGTTGCAGCATCATCATCCTCACGCCGACTTGCGCAGCAGGCCGCGCTTTTTAAGATGCACCAGCAGAATGGAGATGGCCGCCGGCGTGACGCCGGAAATGCGCGACGCCTGCCCCAGGGTTTCCGGGCGGGCCTGGTTCAGCTTGGCGATCACCTCGTTGGACAGGCCGGACACCTCGGCGTACTCCAGATCCAGCGGCAGCCGGGTGTGCTCGTTACGCAACTGCTTCTGAATTTCATCCTTCTGGCGTTCGATATAACCGGCGTACTTGGTCTGAATTTCCACCTGCTCGGCGGCCTGCTCGTGATCGATGCCCGGCCCGATACCCTCGATGGCCATCAGGGTGGGGTAATCGAGTTCCGGCCGGCGCAGCAGCTCTTCCAGATTGTGCTCCCGGCTGAGGGGGGTTTTCAGTTTTTCATTCAGGGCCGGGGCGGCGGTGTGTTTGGGATTGATCCAGGTACTGCGCAGACGCTGGCTTTCCTGCTCAATGCGCTCGACCTTGTCACAGAACAGCGCCCAGCGGTGATCGTCCACCAGACCCAGTTTGCGGCCTTCCTCGGTGAGGCGCAGATCGGCGTTGTCTTCCCGCAGCAACAGGCGGTATTCGGCCCGGCTGGTGAACATGCGGTAGGGCTCCTGAGTGCCCAGGGTGGACAGATCGTCCATCATCACGCCCAGATAGGCCTGATCCCGGCGCGGTGACCAGGCGTCCCGGTCAGCGGCGCGCAGGGCGGCGTTGGTGCCTGCCAGCAGGCCCTGAGCGCCTGCTTCTTCGTAGCCGGTGGTGCCGTTGATCTGGCCGGCAAAGAACAGGTTGTGCAGGCACTTGTTTTCCATGTTGGATCGCAGATCCCGCGGATCGAAGTAATCGTACTCAATGGCATAACCGGGGCGCATGATATGAGCCTGCTCAAAACCGCGGATCGAGCGTACGATCTTCAGCTGCACGTCGAAGGGCAGGCTGGTGGAGATGCCGTTGGGATAGAGCTCGGTGCTGGTCAGGCCTTCCGGCTCCACAAAGATCTGGTGGGCGTTCTTGTCGGCGAAGCGCATGATCTTGTCTTCGATCGACGGGCAGTAACGGGGGCCGATCCCCTCGATCACCCCGGCGTACATGGGGCTGCGATCCAGGTTCTGGCGGATCACCTCGTGGGTGTGCTCGTTGGTGTGGGTGATGTAACAGGGCACCTGGCGGGGTTGATCCGCCCGGCTGCCGATGAAGGAAAACACCGGCGTCGGGTTGTCACCGGGCTGGGGCTGCATTACCGAGAAATCCACGCTGTTGGCGTCGATGCGCGGCGGGGTGCCGGTTTTCAGCCGGTCGATGCGCAGCGGCAGCTCGCGCAGGCGGCTGGCCAGAGCGATGGAGGGCGGATCTCCCGCGCGCCCGCCCTGGTAGTTGTCCATGCCGATATGAATGCGACCGTTGAGAAAGGTGCCCACTGTGAGCACCACGGTTTTGCCGTGAAACTTCAGGCCGGTCTGGGTAACTACGCCCACCACGGTATCGCCGTCAAGGATCAGATCGTTACAGGCCTGCTGAAAGATCTTCAGGTTGGGCTGGTTTTCCAGCCGGGTTCTGACTGCCTGACGATAGAGCTGACGATCCGCCTGAGCGCGGGTGGCGCGCACTGCCGGGCCCTTTGAAGCGTTCAGGGTACGGAACTGAATGCCGGCGTTATCGGCTGCCTGGGCCATGATCCCGCCCAGAGCGTCAATTTCCTTGACCAGGTGTCCTTTGCCGATGCCACCAATGGCCGGGTTGCAGGACATTTGCCCAAGTGTGTCGATATTGTGAGTCAGCAACAGGGTATTTGCCCCCATACGAGCGGCAGCGGCGGCGGCTTCCGTTCCGGCATGACCACCACCGACCACGATGACATCAAACGACTCTTCATATTGCATAACGAACACTCTTGAAACACTCAGCTGAAAGGATTCACGGCCCATGATGCCGACCGGTGGTGATCCAGCGGTCTCTTTCAAGGGGCGGATATTTTAGCTGGTTTACGAAAGGGATGGAAACCGGATCAGAGCGGATCCGGCGATTGCTTATAGATCTTGGATCTTTAGATCGATCTTCTGTTGGATCTGTTATTAGCATCGCCCGGATCTGTGAATAAGCAATTTTTGATCATGGAGATCATTCACTTATCACCGATCACTTGATGTGGAAAACAGATCCCGTACCCACGTATGACCGGTGGTTAACTCCTTGATTTATCCACATGGGGCCAAGAAAAAAAATTTAGTTTATAGGATAACTATAGGTTTAACACCGGTTTGAAGCATGTTTATCAACAGGTGTGATCCTGAAGAGTAGGTGGCAATGAATGAGTGTAACTGCTGGATCTGTTGATAACTTGGTGGAAGAAATGCAGATCGCCGGCCGGAATCACCTGAAAACAGATCCTGGCCGGCGTGGCGTTCAGCCGATCCCGGCCTCATTCAGGCTCTGATCAAGCCAGATCTGTGCCTGCTTCTCGGGGGGATCCCCCGCGCTGACGTCAATTTCCAGCCGATCGCCGATCCGGCTGGCCCCGAGCTCCGACAGCCGTTGATCCAGCTTTTGTATGGCGTGGCAGAAGGTATCGTAGGCGGTATCGCCCAGGCCCACGGCCAGATATTTTACCCCCTCCAGTGCCGGCGCCTGCTGCTGCAGCGCCTCGAAAAAGGGCTGAATGTTGTCTGGCAGATCACCGGCACCGTGGGTGGAGCACACCAGCAGCAGATAATGATCGGGGGCGATCAAGATGTGATCAAGTTGGGGAGAAGTGTGAATAACCGTTGCATGACCGCCGGCTTGCAGTTGATCGGCCATTTCATCGGCCAGATCCTCGGCATTGCCAAGGGTGGATCCCACCAGCAGGGTAAAGTGACTCATAAGGTGACTCATGTTGGCAAAAACAGGGTCGTCATCTTACCCCAGAGTATGATCTTCGCGAGAGCGGCACGCTTGTCATCTCCGCTGCAACGACACATCCGCCTCCAAACTCTGGTCATGCCCATGAAAATAGGTATCCAGTACAGATTGCACGGTTACAAGCATGGCGCCGTTTGTGGCATGGACCCCCGTCCCCGCCTGCGCGGGGATGATGTTCCTTCGCGGGGTGACAGCGGTATTACCCTCCCACCGAGCCCAGGTGAAAGTCGTTGCCCTGAAAACGCAGTACCACTCCCTTGGGAGTAATGCGCTCAATACTGACAGGACCTGCATTTTGCCCTTCCCGCAGCATTTGGCCATTGATATTGGCCATGCGCGCGGCGGGATCCGGCGAGTAGATATGTACCGACAGGGTTAGCGCCGGCAGCCGGCTGCGAATACTGGCGGGCAGCTCGCGAATGTCCGGCACGCCGGGATCAAACACCGGTTCGGGGGGAGCCGCCTGCTGCACCGGCTCGGTGGGCAGATCTGGACTGGGCGGAGTGGCTCGGTCCGGCCGTGAAGATGCCGGTTTCGGCTCGTTCAGGCTTACCGCCGGCGGCGCTTCCACCAGAATGCGCGCTGGAGCATCATCAACCACGATGGGCTGGCGTGCCGGCGGCTCGATGGCCCGTGGCTCATCGTCGATGGTCAGTGGTGCCGGTGTAGTGGCCGGATCGGGGGATGAGGCCAGCTCCAGCCAGTTAACGGCAAAACGGCCCAGGCCATAACCAATGGGCAGTGCCAGCACCAGCAACAACAGTAACCAGAGCAGGCGCCGGCGATAAAAGGGCCGCGCCGGCGGAGCCGGTGGCTCGGGCGGTGAGGACTGGCCGGGCGGGGTGGCGCGCCCCATACGCCGGCGTTCGGACTGTTTCAGGGCATCAAGGATGTAAGACACGGGAAGCCTCCCCTTGGGTAGTCAGCCGGGGCAGCCCGGCCAGCAGGCTGGCGCTGAAATAAATACCGGTTTGCGGCCCGAATACGCCATCGGCAACCAGACCCTTGCTGCGCTGAAACGCCTGCATATCGGCGGCCAGCACATCATCGTAGTAGGCCAGAGAGACGCGAGCGGGGCGGCCGCGCCAGCCGGCCAGGTGCCTTTCCAGCCAGGTTACTGCCTCGCCCCGGCTGCCGACATGCATGGGGCCCTGATAGCGGGGCGGGGGCTGCCACAGCATGACATAACTGCCGGACCAGAGCGTTTGCAGCTCGGCCAGCGGCACCTGCAGCCGCCGCCCTCCCAGCATCAGGCTGGCATGATCTTCTGTAATGCCGGTGAGGGTGGCGTACAGTGCCGGCCGGCCCTCGGGCTCCAGCCGGATCACCGCCGGATGATTTTGCGCCATCAGGGTGGCGAGCGTGCCGCTCTCACTGGCGCAATCCAGCCGATGACGGCGGGCATAACGGCACACCACCGGCTGCGTGGCCGGATCATAATCCAGCTGCCACAGGTCAAACAGCTGCTGGTAGGCCATGGCCTGACTGGTGTCGGTATCCAGGTTTTCCGGCCAGGACCAGTGAAAGGCGGCCGGCCGGTCAGGCGGAAGGGCGGGAGCCAGAGCCCGGGCGCTGGCCGTGGGCGTTGTTTTGTTAACGGCCAGCAGGGCTGATACCTGCTCGCGGTATTGCCAGCCGGCCAGGACCATGCCGGTGATCAGTGTCAGCAGCAGGGCGGCTGCAAGGGCCGGCGACCGCCGTCGGGAAACGACTGCCGGCCTGCCCAGCACTTCCACGGCGGCCCGCTCCAGGGTGGCGGTATCCACCCTGGGCAGGCGCTGTACAAAGGCCCCCAGCAGGGCGCGATCGCAGATCACGTTAATCAGCCGGGGTACGCCGCCGGTAAGCCAATACAGCCGGCGCAGGCTGGCGGACTGAAACAGCTGGGCTTCCAGTCCCGCCACCGACAGCCGGTGGGCGATATAGGCGCGCATTTCATCGAAATTGAGCGGCGCAATATGGTAACGGGCGGTAATGCGCTGGGACAGCTGCCGAAGCTCGGGCCGGGCCAGTTTTTCCGCCAGCTCCGGCTGGCCCAGCAGCATGATCTGCAGCAGCTTGCGGGTGTTGGTTTCCAGATTGGTGAGCAGGCGGATCTGCTCCAGCACCGCCACCGGCAGGGTTTGCGCTTCATCGATGATCAGCACCGTATGGCGGCCGGCGGCGTGGGATTCCAGCAGGTGGTGATAAATGGCGCCGGTGAGCTGCCGGACATCGGCCGGCTCGGGTGGCGCTATGCCCAGCTCCTGGCAAATGGCGGCCAGCAGCTCCAGCGCCGAGCCGCCCGGATTGAGCACAAAGGCCAGCTCGGTGTGTTCCGGCACCTGCTCCAGCAGACAGCGGCACACCGTGGTTTTGCCGGTGCCGACCTCACCGGTGAGCAGCACAAAGCCGCCGGGGCAGCTCAGGCCATATTGCAGATGGGCCAGTGCCTCGCGGTGTTGCCGGCTGAGATAAAGGTAACGGGGATCCGGCGCAATGGAAAAGGGCGGCTCCGTTAACCCGAAATAATCGCTGTACATGATTCCGTCCCTGGATATGAACCTTCCTAAATATAGCCGCCGGAGCGCCGCTTTACCGAAGAGGCCGACCCCGTACTAAACTCACACATATTCGTTCCAGGAAGGCCGAATAAAAAATGACAACACTACTCAACCGGAAAAACAGGGATGACCAAGAGCCAGAAGCCACCCGGGCGGTGCTTTACCTGCACCTTTCCTCACACCCCGAGAGCGAGGCCCTGGCCGGGCTCGACAACTGGCGGGTGGTGCGGGCCAGCTCCATTGCCGAGGCCAGTGCCGCGCTCGACAGCGAGCAATTCCAGGTGGCACTGGCCCATATTGGTGAGCTGAGTGACGAGCAACGGAGCGACTTTACGCGGCTGGTGGAAAAAGCCCCGCCACTGAACTGGATTGCCCTGATCGAGGCGGATCATGTGCACGATGGCACCATCTGCGAACTGATCTATGACTACTTTTTTGACTACTACACCCTACCGCTGAAAGAAAAGGCGCCCTACCTGTGCGCCACCCTGGGCCACGCCTGGGGACTGGGCCGGCTGCGGGAACAGGAAGACGAACTGCGCCGCTACCGGGAAGAATGCCAGATGGTGGGCGCCAGCCCGGCCATTCGCCTGGTGTTCAGTCAGATCCGCAAGGTGGCCGGGGTAGACGCCACCGTGCTGATCACCGGCAGCAGCGGCACCGGCAAGGAGCTGATCGCCCGGGCCATTCACCAGCGCTCCCAACGCCGCAAAGGCCCCTTTGTGGCGCTCAACTGCGGCGCCCTGCCGGAAAACCTGATTCAGACCGAGCTGTTCGGCCATGAAAAAGGCGCCTTTACCGGGGCCCACTGCCGCAAGATTGGCCGTATTGAAGCCGCCGGCGGCGGCACCCTGTTCCTTGACGAGATCGGCGATCTGCCGCTGTCGCTGCAGGTGAATTTGCTGCGCTTTTTGCAGGAAGAGACCATAGAGCGGCTGGGGGGGCACGAAACCCTCTATATCGACGCCCGGGTCATTGCCGCCACCCACCGGGATCTGGAAGCAGAGGTGCAGGAGGGGGGCTTTCGGGAAGATCTCTACTACCGGCTGAATGTGCTCAGCATAGAAGTGCCGGATCTCAAGGAGCGGGAGGGCGACATCGAGCTGCTGGCCAGCTTCTTCTTTCGCAAGTTTACCGAGGGGCGCCATCACAAGGTGCGTGGTTTCAGCCGCCGGGCCATTGCCGCCATGAACGGCCACGACTGGCCCGGCAATGTGCGGGAGCTGATCAACCGGGTGCGCAAGGCCATTGTGATGAGCGACAACCGGCTGATCACCGCCGCCGATCTGGGGCTGGACAAGAGCATGGCCGGGCAGGCCACGCCCACCCTGGAAGAAGCCCGCCACCAGGCCGAGCGCCAGGCCATAAGGCGCAGCCTGAGAAAGGCTGGCAACAATGTGTCGGCGGCGGCCCGGCAGTTGGGCATTTCCCGCGTTACCCTGTACCGGCTGATGGAAAAACACCATCTGGCCGGCAGCAAATAAACCAGAAGCTGTTTCCCGGGGTTAACACTCTGGTACGGGCTAGATACCGGATAAAAGTCAACTCACTGAAAAGACTGGAATAATAAAAGATGGTGCGGAACTTGCCTTGTATTTTAAGCAGTGAACCTGTTTCCATGGCAAAGGCATGGCACCATGAAGCATGCGAGGGTAAGAGCCGCCCCCTGTAACAAGAATGCAAGCAAAAAACTCGGGCGTATCTGGACCCGTAAAGGAGCCGTGTTCAGCTGCCGGTATTGTCCGCGCCAGCATTGCTGGCGATATATCGTTTTATGGGATGAATCGGGTTACCACCATTGAATGCCACAGATATACAGAGTTATATGAAACTACTCCCGTCAGAAACCGACAGCCCGGCACCGGGGCAGGGCAACACAGCCTCTATTGCTACGCTACAGTTCCGGTTCAATGGAATGCAGCTTAGCGAAGCTGACTTTGTTACTTACAAGCCGTTTCACAACCAGTTGAGGAAAAGCGCATCCCCGATCTTTATAGAGCGGTTAACGCGGATGCTCATGGCGCAGTTGTTGAAACACAAAAAGGAAATATACCTATTAAGTTTCAATTACTTGAGCGTGTTTTGCTGCATGATGGTTCATCATTTCAGGTTTCTTTCAACCTGGCGGGTTTGCCACTTCGCTGGGCAAACAAAAAAGGGCGGAGTTTTTCTCCGCCCTTGTGCTTAGCTGCGAAACGATTCCGTTATGGATCAATCACGATGGTGCAAATCCAAGTTGCCTGTGTCTCAAAATTAAGCTCACCAGAGGGAACTTCATCGCCATCAAATAAATCGACATTAACGGCGATACCAGAACCGGTACCGCAGTTGACGGTCGCTTTTGTTTTACCATACCCATCCTCTGGCAACGAATCGTAGCTGATGGTGAACTTGCCTAACGGCGTGTTGTGGAAATCGACTTCGTCTTCATCACCGCTACCGCAGGTCGCGTCAGTAGTAATAGTGACCTCCTTCGGATCTTCAGCTGCATAACCGGTCGGTACTGTTTCTACAACCGTGTAGGTTGTACCTACGTCAAGGTCCCCAAGGCATGCCACGCCGGTTGTTGGGTCAGTCACCACGGTACCCACAGGATTGCCAGTAGTGGGGCCATCGTAAACCTTAAAGGTCACTTTCCCGTGAGGGATTTCGCCTGCCGGAACAGCTTTGGTGGTCTTGGTAATCTTGATGGCCCCGGGCTTGCGAGTGTTTACAAACGTCAGATCGGGGGATGTCGTGCCACGCTCAGCACAGGTTCCAACGGTCGCCATAGTCATCTGATCATCCGCACCAATATAGCCTACCGGTGGGGTAAGTTCCTTCACCGTATAGGTGAAATCATTTAGATCAGCACCTTTCAGCGGCAGACCATCGACACAGTGGTAACCAGCCTGGGATTCCGTCATGGTAAGTGGAAGTGCAGGAACCTCGTCCTCAGTAACAGGTGTAGGAGAAGCTGCAGTTACCTGAAATACAGCTCCCGGCAGCAGTACCTCCGGATCCCCTTCTTTCACCTTTTTCACCTTTTTCACCAGAATGGAACCCAGACGCCGGTTGATGAATTCCAGCGTAAGCGGATCCGCATCCGGATCAAACGTGAAACATTTTGGATCTGCACCGAGATGGTTTGCCGGCGTACTCGTCTCAACCAGGCAGTAGCCCCCGGGGAGCACGTTTTCAAACAGGCACCCACCGCTTGAGTCCGTAGTACAGGTATCAAATACGGTAGTATCGACCTGGTCATCGTACACGAGATCGCCATCATCCTCGTACAGGGTAAAACCCGCTCCTTCGAGTAGCGCATCGTTGTCATCCTTCTTAACTAGCGTGAAGGAACCGCAGTTGCTGATGTTGACCGCTATTGGCGGGATAAAGTCCTTGAGCGCAGCATTAAAGGAGTCGGACGAGCGGCTCTTCAGATAGGCGCTACCGAAGGTGAAGCACTGCAACGCCCCATCACCCAATACTTCGGTAAGGTTGATCGATGCCTCGCCAAAGGTTACTTCATCCAACCCCATGCCATCGTCCAGGCCAGCGGCGTCGCCTGTTAGGATAATTGCTCCGTTAGCAGATCCGGTAGCATTCCCATCAGTGGTCAAATTATTTCTTACCCCCCAGCATGGGAAGCGGTTGGATGCTTCGCATTCCGTGCTCGCGGGTGCCCCCCCTGCGCTAGCCGCCGTCACCCATCGTGAAAGCCATAACTCAACGTTCGCAAGATCCGTTCCCCCGCCTGTCAGGTCATACTGTATCAGTAAGTCCCCTGCTGTTCGCTGCGGTATTGTGATTGGCGGGTTAGTATTGTAGACAACAGATTCCTCGGACTGGTTGAACTCGAAATCCATGTTCACGGTGCCAGAGGGGTTGTTAGCTCGCGTCCAGAACAGGTGCATGAATTGGTAGTCTTCGGTTTCTTCGGTGGCGACACCAAATTTCAGAAGATTGCTTTTGTTGGGCGGGATGCCACCGGCCACCACGGATGGTGGAAAAGTGTCCTCAGCAGTCCCCTGACCAAAGGCTGAGTCATCGAATTTATTACCGACGGTGATATTAATGTCCTCCGCGACCATACGACCTGGGATATTTGCCCAGTCGATTGAATCTGGGTCTAAAACGTTATCAACTTTAATATTTGCACCATTACCCATGGTGGGGTCTTCGATCTCGAAGTTACTGCCAGGTAAACTGACTTCAGGATGACCTGCCCAGGCAGGCGTCAATGAGGCCCCTAGGCCGATCAAGGTACCCAACAGGTATCCCGTCACTTTTTTCCACTTGCAATACGTGTTCATTATTCAGGCCCTCCTTAATTTGGGCTGATATTGTTTGCATAGCCAGTAACTATGCTTGTAGGTTGAGTTTCTCTGTAGTCATGATCTGCTTATGATTACTGCTCCTCTTGTGTATACACAGACCAGACCATCTCATAGGCCTGCTCCAGGGCTTGTACCGCCGCCGGGCTTGACGTTTCTGACAGTAAGGTCTCGATAAAATCCAAACGTGGCATTATCTGCTCGCTTGTCAGTTGGGGTGTTGCGTAACGCACCCCGTATAGCACTTGGCCGCCGCCAGGCGAGAAGGTGATGTATTTGCGTATTGAGTGAACAGGAATAGGGATAGCGCCCTGATAGATGGCTTGGGCACCGGTATTCGGCTCTTCTATCTGAAATCGATAGGTGCCAGCGATCATCCAGGCAAATTCCTGCCAGAGGCGATCGGGAATTTGCTGTTCTCGAGTGCTGTTGATCAACGCTATCTGTGCTTCAGGGTATTCGGCGGACTGCGCCAGCATCTGCAGTGCGAAACGTGATCCCAAATGAGTCTTTGGTGAGTCTACCACCCCATTTACAAGCCCGGGGATACCGATACCGTCGGGAAGGCTCGCCAATGCAACGGAGGCATACTTTCCCCACCAAAGCGGCCTTACCGACTCCAGATCGGTCAGAACATTTTCATCCCCATAAGCCTGTAAAACTTGAAACAGCGGCCCCATATTTTCACCATTACCGCCGTCCATAGATGCAAGCGCCATGGCATCTTTCGCAGCATTGACGATATCTTCGCGGTAGAGTCCGGGAGCCTGTTCATCCAGATATTGGCCCAGCGCCGCAATTTCCCGAGGGCTGGCGGTACGCTCCAGTTCACCGGCCCAGATGGTTTCGGCGTCGTCCCCGCCTATGCGATGCAATACGTCAAACAGCGCCAGGCGCAAGGTGGGCTGGTCGAGGTGTCTGCTGTTACCAAGCAGCAGATAGTCCACATCCTGGCCACTGTTCAGATATTGATAAATAACCGGAATGGCGCTTTCGCCCAGACTGGCCAGTTGAGTTAGATTCATCTGTATCTGTCGGATGTCGTCGGCACTCAGAGTGTTAACCTGCTGATACTGCCAAAGGGTCAGTTGCTCCAGCAGCTCGCTGGCGGATAATGGAGGCAAGATTGAAGAGTTGCCGGCTTTGTAAGTTGGTGAATAAACATGAGATGGCAAGCGAGGAGCCGAGAGAGTTGTATCTTTTTGAATCTCATTTTTTGCCTGTACCTCTTGTGTCACTGTCAGAGTAGAAGGTGGCTCAAGCCAGGCTTCATACACCAGCCATGCAGCCAGCCCGAGCGTCAGCAGCCCGACAATCCAGCTGAAAGCATCCCCCTGATTCGGTGAAACTGCTTCCTGTATCATTTGTTGCTCCAAAATGCTTGTTACATCTGGCTGGGTTTAATGCATATAACGAACCATGATTAATAATTTGTTGATTTGTATACTCTTATTTTATGTGTGTTGATAATTGAAGGTGTAAATATGCTGGAGTTGTTTCACTTGTGAAACAGAGGGAGTGTGCTTATCAAAGTTTTCAGGTTAATAATGAGCGGGAGAATAGAGGTGTGCCTTTTCAAGCTATTGATTAGTGTGTCTTTTTTTTAGGTTGTGTTAGCTTTTTGATACACTTTTAAATTTGTTTTACTTGTTGTTTTTTCTGGTTTTTGCTCTTTTGGTTAGGTTTAATGTTGCCTTTTACTTACGGTTTATATTTTTTTTCGATTTTTTTTTTTATTACTTCTGCTGATTCAGCTGTTTATGTTTTTGGTGCGTTAATTGCATCAGATTGAACGGCGTGGCTCTGTTGGTCTAGAGCCATTTTTTACTTTATTAAGCACGGGGGGTTGTATTCAGTGAAGGAAGAGAGTGCGATAACTGGCAGTAAGCTTTAATTGCCTTTTCGTTATTAACTGATATAGACAGCAGGCAGAATGATGAAACATGTACGTAATACGGTTTGCGCCCTGGCGGTGGCCATGGCATGCAGCGGCGCCTATGCCCAAGGTATAGACGTGGTATTTAAAATCGATGAATCCGGCTCCATGGGGGGTGACATTGCCGATGTGAAAACCAATGTGGTGACCATCTTTAACGCCTTGCCGGCAGGCTCTCATGTAGGTCTGGTGGGGTATGGTGCTTATAGTCATGGTTCTAATCAGGCACCACACCTGCACTCGCCGTTGACCACTGACCCCACCGCTTTTCAGAATGCGGTGAATGAGCTGGTGGCCAGCGGGGACTTTGAGGAAGGTTACCGGGCGGTAGTGGAGTCGGCGACTGACACACTTGAAAATAGTGAAGTATCACTGAATTTCACCGGTGCGCCCTACTGTAACATTTTGATTACCGATGAAACACCGGCCCAGGGGACTGTTACCCGGCAGGATGCCATCGATGCCATGACGGCGGTGGACGGCATCTTCTTTGGTATTATGCCGAGCGATCTTTTTGCCGAAGCTCAGCCTTTGGCCGATGCGACCGGCGGGCAGCTCTTCAACTTGGAGACGTTCCGCCAAGATGCTCAACCTGTTATCGAAGCGGTACTGGCCGCCTGTGTTGCCGCGGCAGCACCGGTCAAGGTAGATATCAAGCCCACCTCCTGCCCCAATCCGCTGAAACTGACGCAGAAAGGGGTGATTCCGGTGGCCATTCTGGGCTCGGAAGACTTTGATGTTTCCCGCATTCTGCCCGAGACCGTTAGAATGGCCGGGGACTGCGAGGCTCTGCGCTGGTCCTATGAGGATGTGGCCACGCCGTATGACGGTGGCTTTAGTGAGCCGGTACAGGAAAATGAATGTACCACAGAGGGAGCCGATGGCTGGAACGATCTGACCCTGAAGTTCAACAGTCAGTGTGTGGCTGGTCAGCTGGGCGAGGTCTCCGAGCGTGAAGCGCGGTTGATCAGCATCAGTGGTACATATCTGAATGATGACAATGAAGAGGTCGAGTTCGAAGCCAGTGATGTGATGCGTTTGATGCCCTGATGACAAGCGGTCAATCATCGCAATGTACTCAGTGTTTGTGCTTTGAAGGTAATCGGGCCATCGCTTTGCAGCGATGGCCTTTTTCTACATCGCCACCTGCTGCAGCTTGCTGCGATATTCCCGGGTCACGGCGCGGGCGTCGATGGCATCGGCCACGGCGGTGGGGGTGATCAGCACCACCAGTTCGGTGCGGCGGGTGTTGGTGCCGCTGCTGCCAAACAGCCAGCCCAGCACCGGCACATGGCGCAGGCCGGGCACGCCCTGGCTGTCGCGGGTGGTGTTCTCGCGGATCAGCCCGCCCAGCACCAGGGTTTCACCGCTCTGCACCGCCACCCGGGTGTCTATTTTGCGCTGGGTAATGGTGGGCGACTGAATATTGGAGCTGGTGGTGGTGGCCACGTCGTTCACTTCCTGCACCAGCTCCAGCACCACCATGCCGCCGGCGTTCACCCGCGGAGTCACTTCCAGCAGCACCCCTGTGTCCCGGTACTGAATGGTGCTAGTCACATTGCCCACGTCACTGTTGAGGTTGGTGGTTTCCGAGGTGCGAATGGGCACCTGATCCCCCACTCTTATCAGCGCCTTCTGGTTATCGAGCACCATCAGTGAGGGCGAGGAGATCACGTTGACCTTGGAGTCGCTGGCCAGAGCCTGGAGCAGGGCCCGGGTGCCGGCGGCGTTAAACACCTCGTAGCTGGCGCTAACGTCCAGGCCACCGTCAAAGGGGGAAGGGATGGGCAGCGAGCCAATGGCGCCCACGCCGCTGCGGCCGCCGCCCAGGCTGTTCTTGAAATACCACTGCAGGCCGTAGCGCAGCTCGTCTTCCAGGCTCACCTCCACTATGGTGGCCTCCACCAGCACCTGAAGCGGCAGCTGATCCAGCCGCTTGATGGCCTGCTCCACCTTCTCGTAGTCGGCGCTGGCGGCCATCACCACCAAGGCGTTGCGCTCGGTGTCGGCAATCACGCTCACTTCACCCACATCCAGGCTGGCGGCGTTGATGCCGGTGGCAATCTGCACCGGACTGCCTTCTTCGCTGGTGCTGGCTGCCGGCGGCAGGGGGGAGCCGGCGCTGTTGCGGCGCTGGCTGTCAAACAGCTGGTTGAGCAGTTCGGCCAGGTGATCGGCCTTGCCGTTCTGCACATGATACACATACATGTTCAGGCCACGGGGGTTCTCGGCCCGGTCCAGCCGCTCTATCCATACCCGGGCGTCGGTCAGGTAGCGCTCCTGGGGGGTGATCACCAGCAGGGCGTTGAGCCGCTCTATCGGCAGGTAGCGCACCATACCCGCCAGCGGGCCTTCGGCCTCGTCACCAAAAATGGCCTGCAGTTCGCTGGCGATGATGTCGGCGCTGCTGGCCTGCAGCCGGAACAGGCCCACCGACATGCCGCGCAGCTGGTCTACGTCAAACAGGTTGACGGTATCGCGAATGTTGGTGAGCTCGTCCCGGGTGCCCACCAGGGTGATCAGGTTGCGTCTGTCGTCCACCATCATGGCGCCCTGGCGGGGTTTTACCGGCTCGAGGATCTTTTCCATTTCCCGGGCGCCAATGTAGCGCAGCGGCAAAATCAGCATCTGGTAGCCGCGCTCGGCGGTGGGAGTCAGCCGCGGGTTCAGTGCCGAGGGCGGCACTTCACCGGCGGGCACCACGTTGAACAGGCCATTGCTGTGCACCAGGGCCGCACCGTGGGTTTGCAGCAGGCTTTCCAGGGTGGGCAGCAGATCATCCTGGCTGATGGGGCGGTTGGTCTGCAGGTATACCTGGCCCCGCACCCGTTCGTCGAGGGAGTAGTTCAGCTGCAGAATGTCGCCCAGTATGGTTTTCACCACCTCGGCAATGTCGGAGCCCTGAAAGTTGAGGGTCACGTCGCCGGGGGCCGGGGCCGCCGCCTGCGGCGCCTGGCCCAGACGCATAAAGCTGCCCGAGCCCCGGTAAATCTCGCTGCGGGTGGCGGGGGTGGCCGCCGGCACCGGCGTCAGGCTGGCGGGCAGGGCGTCGGCGGGCCGGTCGACAGAGGGCAGTTTTACCGGATCATAGCTGCTGCTCACCCTTTTTTTGCCCCAGGGCTTGTCGGGGGCGGCCCGGTCGCCGGTGGGAGTGGTGCAGGCCACCAATAAGGTGCAAATGAGGCTGGCGCTCAGCCAGTGAGGTAATGAAATCGTGTTCATCAAGATGACTCCCCGTTACTTCCCTGTTCGGTGGCCGGCTCGTCGCCGCCGTCTGTGTCCTGCTCTTGCTGCTCGTTAGCATCCTGTTGCGGGCTCTGCTCCGGCAGCGGCCGGGTAGACGGCGCTCGCGGCTCCCACAGCTCCAGCCGCAGGCGCTGGTCGTCGTCGGTCAGGGTCACGCTGTCTTCGGTGATCTCCTCCAGCTGCCAGTTGCCGTCCAGATACATGCCGGTGCGTAACCGCTCCCTGCCTTCTCCTTCCCGCTCACTGAACAGCGCCAGTGGCTGACTGTTTTCCCACACCACGCCGCTGAGCCGCCATTTTTCGCGCATTTCCGCGGCGCTTTCGCTCAGGGTATCGTCCTGGTCTTCGCCGGCCTTGGGGCGCCGGGTGGCGTTGAACAAGGGCCGTTCCAGCAGCTCTTCAAATTGCTCCAGTGGCGGATAATCGGGGGCGGCGGGTGCATCGGTTTGTGCCAGCGCCGCCGGCAGCCACAGCATCAGCAACAGGGGCCAGATTCCAGGCTTCATGGGGCCTCCTGTCGGGTATAGCCCAGCAGATTGAAACGCACATCGAGGGAAGGGATCTCCCGCGCCCGGGCGCCTTGCCGGCGGGCCACCACCCGGTTGTTGCGCACTCGGGCCCGCCGGGGGCTGGCGGTGATCACCAGATCTTCAATAAACAGCGCCGGTGTGCCCGACTCCAGCTCGTGGATCAGCGGCACCAGTTCGTTCAGCTCACTGCGCAGGTGTACCCGCAGCATAATTTCCGGCAGCGGGGCGTCGGTACCCAGAGGCGCATTCTGAATGCTCACCAGCTGGCCGCCGCTTTGGGCAACCCGGCGGTTGAGGTGCTGCTGCAGCCAGGCTTGGGCCAGAGTGGGGCGCTGCTCGGGCAGATAGAGGTTGTCGTCGGGGGTGCTGGCCCTGAGCTGCTGCAGCTGTTGCTCGGTCTGCTCCAGCTCGCCGGCCAGCCGCTGATAGCGCGTCAGCTGGTCTTCCAGCTGCGCCAGCCGCTCGCCCTGGCGCCAGAACAGACTGAACAGGGGGCTGATGATCAGGCTGAAGACGAGCAGCAGCACCAGCGCCAGCAGGGCCAGTGCCAGCCATTTTTGTTGCCGGGCATCCAGGTTCATGGCGCGCCTCCTTCTCCCAGGCGGGCGGTGATCATAAAGCGGTCCTTGCTGGTGGCCGGATTATTGGTGATGGGGGAGCTGAAGCGCACATCGGAAAACAGGGCGGAATTTTCCAGCAGGCTGATCAGTTCGGAGGCGTTGGCCGATTCGCCGCGGATCTGCACGGTGCCGTTTTCCAGCTGCAGCCGGCTCAGCCAGGTGTGATCGGGCAGCTGACGGGTGAGTTCATCCAGCAGCGGCAGGGTGGGCGCGCGTTCGGCACGCTTCTGGCTGAGAAAGGCCCGGCTGTCGCGCAGGGCCGCCAGCTCGCGCTTGAGGGCGGCGGCCTGCTCGGCGCGCTGGCGCGGTATCTCCAGCTCGGCGGTGAGGGCTTCAATGCGGCTTTGCCGGTGATAGAGCGGCACTGCTATCAGTAAAAACAGCATCACCAGCACCAGAATGCCATTCAGGTTTTTCAGCCGCCCGGTCCGCTGGCCGGCGCCGTTCCTAGGCAGAGGCAGGGGGATGGTGGGCGCGTCCGGGTTACCGGTTGCACACAGGGTCGCGGGGACCAGCCCCAGAGCGGCCAGCTCGGCGAGGCGGGCGTCAACCCGCTCTTTGGGGGCCAGCAGCAGGGTGACCTGAAGCTGCGGACTGTTTTTTTCCCGCGGGCCGGATTTAAAGCCGAAATACACCTGATCGGCGGTAAAGGGGGTGTGCCGGTCCATTTCAAAACGCAGCACGTTTTCCAGGTTGCCGGCGGTGGCGGCGGGCAGGGTGAGTTGCGTCAGCAGCAGTTCACTGGCGGGCAGGCACAGCCGAATCCGGATTGCCTTTTGCAGCAGTTGCTGCCGTTCGGCGGGGGCAAGATCGGTGAGGGCGTGTGAGGGGCCGTCGGGCTGCAGCTCCAGCCGGTATTGCGCTTTATCGGCATAAATGCACAGTTGCTGGCCGGCCCGGAACAGACGCCGGCGCAGACTGGCCGGCAGCAGGGCCAGCAGCTGTCCGCTCCACCAACCCCAGAACCGGGCCAGTTCCTGTGTTAATTGACGGCCATAGCGGCCAAGCCGGTGAGTCATGCTGTCCCCGTCCATAGGGCATCTCCGTCATGGGGCGGTATCGGTAAACAGCGGAACGAATTCCTGCTCCGCCTTCAGTATCAGAAACTGGCTACGACGCTTGAGCAGACTGGCGGTCAGCCGGTAGCGATACACCGTATTCATTCGGGCTTCGGTATGAATAGTGTAGTTGACCCCGGGAGGGCCGTTGGAGAGCAGTGACTGAGGAAACAGCTCGGTGGCTGGCGGTGGCTGCCCCGCCATGTGCCGGGCGCGCCTGTCTTCAATAAACTGATCTACCGTGGCTTCGCTTACCCCGGGCAGGGCCAGCAGCACCTGGCGGGGGGCGAACTGTGGATTGATGCCCGGACGCGGGTTGCTCAGGGTCAGGCTGTGGCGGATTTTGCGGTACAGATCCGGGGTCATTTCCAGCACTTGCTGCAGCTCTTCCACCGTCTGGAAGGGAGCATTGGCGGGGCCATAGTCGAGGCCGGCGGCCAGGTAATCGTCGAGCTCAGCGCCGTTCAGCCGGCGCAGGTCGTCGCCGTCGCGCCAGTCCATAATGGCATCCGTCAGCCGGGCGCGCAGGTCGTCGTCGGGCTCCACCGTGGCCAGCAGGCCGTCGAGCAGCTCGGGGCCGGCGCTGTTGAGATCGATGCGGCCGCTGTCGTTGAACAGGGCCACGTACACCTCCATATCGTCGAACGGCACTACATAGGGGCTGCCGTCGGCCAGCCAGGGTTGCTGATCGGCGGCTTGTGCCAGGGCCAGCAGCGCCAGCTGCAGGCCGGCATCGGCACCCTGTTGCAGCCGGGTGGCACTGGCAATGTTGCCGCTTTGCCGGGCCTGGTTTCGGCTGTTCACCGACAGCCCGGAGGCCAGCACCGTCAGCAGCAGCAACAGCCACAGCACGCTGACCAGGGCAATGCCCCTTTGCCTAATCGAGTTGCTTGATGACATAAGGCTGTTCTCCGGGAGACACCACCAGCGCCGGCCAGTCTTCGTTCAGTTGCAGCCGCACCAGTGCCGGCAGGGCGTCCTGCTGCTGCCAGTCGGCTTGCCAGTCGGGCTGCAGGCCGTCTTCTTCCCGGGGGAGATAGGACAGGCTGAAGCTCTGTGCCGGCAGCGCCAGCAACGGGACAATGCCTTCCGGGCGCTGAAAGTCGTCCACCAGCTGGTACCAGTCAAAGCTGATCTCCGGTTGTTCCGGCGTGGGCTCGTCCAGTCCGGCCAGGGCCTGAGTTTTCAGTAGCAGCAGCGGTTGTTCGGGATCACTGTCGTCCAGTGCCAGGTAGAACCAGGCCGGCTGGCGGACGCGGCTGTTGCGCCGGGGTAGGGCCGAGAGAAAAATCAGCGAGCGTTCGTTGCCCTGAAACGACAGCAGCGCGGTGTTCCGGGTTTCCGGCACCGAGCGGGCTTCGCTGAGCGCCAGCAAGGTACGCAGCACACGCTGGGCCTGTACCGTTTCGCTCAGCACATTGTTATGCTGGTCCACCCTCTGCCAGGCGCGACTGGCCAGCCGGAAGCCGCCGAACATCAGCCCTGCCAGCAGGGTCAGCAGGCTCAGGGCCACCATCAGCTCCAGCAGGGTAAAGCCGCGTGGGCGTGTCATTGGGCCTCCGTGCGTACCAGCCGCAGGGTGGCAAGTTCATAGCGGCGGTTGTCGTTCCAGCTCACCACTACCGACAGCCGGTAGGGGGTAAGCTGAGACTGGTTGTCCAGCAGCGCCCGGCTGTCGAATTCCTCCACCCGGGTTTCCCACTCAAAGCGCTCGTCAAAGTCGCCCCGCTCCACTCCGGGACGCAGGGTGACGCCGGCGTCCAGCTCCGCCAGCTTCGACTCCGCCAGCAGCACCGCCTTTTGCTGTTCCTGGGCGATCTGAGTGGTGCGTATCGCCAAAGAGAAAATATTGAGCAGCACCCCCAGGGTGATGGTGAGCACCGCAAAGGCCACCAGCACTTCCAGCAGGGTAAAGCCTTTCTGGGCATGGCGGGGGCTGGCGCTAGTCATCGAAGTACACCCTTCCGGTAAGCCAGTCGATCTGAATGCGGTAGCGCCGGTTTTCACCCGTCACCTGCAGCGTGCCGCCACTGCTGGTGCCGTCCGGATAAAAGGTCAGTCCGGCGGGGGCCTCGGGGGCCAGCGGTGTGCCGGTGCCGGACAGGCTCAGCGCCACTCCCTTCGGCCAGGGGTGCACCCGGGGCTGCCCCGACAGCCGTGTGTGCCCTTGCTCCGGGTCCAGCGTCAGGATCACGAGGTCGCCGGTGGCAATGGCCTGGCTGCGGGCCAGCCGCAGCAGGGCGGCGGTTTGCCGGCTGTAGCTTTTCAGCTCGGCACCGGGCAGCAGGGCGGCGAAGCGGGGCAGGGCCACGGCCAGCGCCAGGATGGTAATGGTCAGCACCACCAGCAGCTCGAGCAGGGTAAAGCCGCGGGTATTATTCCCAGCTGACCACATCCTGTGCCTCACCCGAGCCTCCCTGCTGGTTGTCGGCGCCCAGACTGAACAGATCGAACTCACCGTGCTGTCCTGGAGAGCGGTAGTGGTAGTCGTTGCCCCAGGGATCCTGTGGCACCGATTTCTTGTTCAGATAGGGGCCGTTCCAGCCCCTGGCGCCGGGTGGGGCGCTGATCAGGGCTTCCAGTCCTTCGCCCGTGTTTGGATGGCGGCCCACTTCCAGGCGGTACAGATCCAGCGCTGTGCTCAGCTCCTTGATCTGCAGCGCCGCCGTTTTGGTTTTGGAGCCGCCCAGCTGGCGCAGTACCTGAGGCCCGGCCAGGCTGGCCAGCAGCCCCAGGATCACCAGCACCACCAGCAGCTCGAGCAGGGTAAAACCGGTTCCGTATGGTTTATGTTGATAACGCACATTACCTCCCTAGATGGGCAGTTCATTGATACTGAGAATGGCCACCAGCATGGAAATGATGATGCCGGCGATCAGCACCCCCAGGCCCAGGATCAGCACCGGCTCCAGTATGGTCAGCAGGCGCTGAATGGCGTTTTCCACTTCCCGGTCGTAGCTGTCGGCCACCTTGAGCAGCATGTCTTCCAGCTGGCCGGTTTCTTCGCCGACCCGGATCATCTGTATCGCCAGGGGCGGAAACCGGCCCGACGCCTGCAGCGGCTCCGCCAGCCGTTTGCCTTCCTTCAGGTCGCGGCCGGCCTCGGCCAGAATGTCCATCAGCAGCTGGTTGCCCAGGGTCTGGCGGGCAATATCGAGGGCGCCCAGCAGAGGCACACCGCCTTTCATCAGGGTGCCCAGACTGCGGGTAAAGCGGGCCACTTCCAGCCGCTGAATAAGCGGTCCGGCCAGGGGCAGACGCAGCAGCAGCCGGTGCCAGGCCAGGCGCACACCAGGCTCACGCAGCCGGCGGCGGGCATAGATCAGCACCAGTAACAGCCCCAGCAGCAGCCAGAGCCCGGTGCTCTTGATGAACTCGGCGGTGCCGATCACGATGCGGGTGGGCAGGGGCATGGTCTGGCCCATGTCGGCAAACAGTTGCTGAAACTGGGGAATAACGTAGGTGAGAATGATTAGCAGTGAGGCCGCCGATACCAGCAGCAGAATAAGCGGGTAGATCAGGGCAGACAGGGCTTTTTCCCTTAGCAACCGGCTGCGCTCCAGATATTGGGCCAGATCCGTCAGCCCCTGATCCAGGTTGCCCGAGATCTCGGCGGCGCGGATCATGTTGAGATAAAAGGGCGAAAAGCCCGCATTTTGCTCCGCCAGTACCGCCGACAGCGGCTGACCGCGCTGTATGCCCTCACGAATGCGGCTCAGCAGGTGAGTATCGGCTTCGCGGTCGCGCACCTGGATCATGATGCCCAGGGCCCGTTCCAGGGGGATGCCGGCCTTGAGCAGGGCCGCCAGATCCTGGGTCAGGGTCTGAATATGCCGTTCACCCGTGCCTGTGCGGCCCAGGCTGATGTTCATGTTGAGCACGCCGGTGCTGCGTTCGCCGGCGGGTTCCACACTGAGGGGGATCAGCCCCCGCTGCTGCAGCTGCAGCACAATGGCCTGCTGATCGGCCCCTTCCAGCCGGCCTTCCTGCTCTTCGCCGCTGTGGCTGACCGCCCGAAAGTGAAACAGCGCCATCTCAGGCCTCCTGGGTGACGCGGATCACCTCTTCCACATTGGTGATCCCCTGCCGGGCCTTGAGCAGACCGTCGCCATACATGGTGCGCATGCCGCCGGCCACGGCGGCGCGCTGGATCTGGCCGGCATCGGCATGGCTCAGCACCAGTTTGCGAATGTCGTCGTTCATCACCAGCAGCTCCTGAATGGCCAGCCGGCCGTAATAGCCGGTGTGGGCGCAGTGGGGGCATCCCACGGGGCGGCAGAGCCGCAGCGGCTCGCCGGGCACCAGTGGCTCCAGTTTAAGCTCACGCACCAGCTCCGGCAACGGCGTATAGCCTTCCTTGCAGTGCGGGCAAAGCACCCGGATCAGGCGCTGGCCGACCACGCCGTTGAGGGTGGAGGTGAGCAGGTAGTCCTCCACCCCCATTTCCAGCAGCCGGGTCACGCTGCTGGCGGCGTCGTTGGTATGGAGGGTGGAGAGCACCAGGTGCCCGGTGAGCGCCGACTGCACGCAGATGCGGGCGGTTTCCAGATCGCGCATTTCCCCCACCATGATCACATCCGGGTCCTGGCGCACGATGGCGCGCAGGGCGCTGGCAAAGGTCAGGCCGATGGCGGGCTTGACGTGGATCTGGTTAATGCCCTCCATCTGGTATTCCACCGGGTCTTCCACCGTGATCAGCTTGCGCTCCGTGGTGTTGAGCCGGTTGAGGGCGGTATAGAGGGTGGTGGTCTTGCCGCTGCCGGTGGGGCCGGTGACCAGCAGCACGCCGTGAGGAATATTCAGCACCTGCTGCAGCCGCTGACGGGTGTCGCCGGCAAAGCCCAGGGCATCGAAGTCGAGCACCACGCTTTCCCGGTTGAGCAGGCGCATCACCAGGCTTTCGCCGTGCATGGTGGGCACGGTGGACACGCGAATGTCCAGATCCTGGCCCTGCACCTTCAGCTCGATACGGCCGTCCTGGGGCAGGCGGCGCTCGGCTATGTTGAGCCGGGCCAGTATCTTGATACGCGAGATAATGGCGGGGGTCATGTTTACCGGCGGTGCCTCGCCCTGTTGCAGGACGCCATCGATGCGGTAGCGAATGGTGAGCCGGTTTTCAAAGGGCTCAACATGAATATCCGACGCTCTCAGCTCCACCGCCTTCTGGATCAGCAGGTTGACCAGCCGGATCACCGGGGCCTCGCTGGCCATGTCTTTCAGCTGGGCGATGCGCTCTTCGGTTTCTTCCTCTTCCTGTACCGCCGACAGTATGTCGCCCATTTTGCTCTGGCCTTCGCCGTAAAGCCGCTCAATGGCGGCGTCTATCTCGGAGCTGACCCCCACCTGGGCCTTTACCGGCTGGCCGCAGAGCATGGCCATGGCCTGCAGGGCGAAGTCATCACCCGGATCCACCATGGCCAGCACCAGAGTGTTTTCTTCCCGGTGCAGGGGTACCAAGTGATGTTCCTTGAGAAAGCGGTAGGGCAGGGGCTGCTCGAGCGGCGGGGCCATGGGATAGCGGTCGTTTTCGGTCAGCGGCAGCCGGTGTTGTTCGGCCAGGGTGCGGGCCAGCTCCCGCTCCGACATCATGCCCAGGTTGAGCAGCAAGCGGGTGAGGGGCACGGCTTCCTGCTGGCCCTGCTGCATACGTGCCAGCCGGCTCAGCTCTTTGTCGGTAAGGTGACCCTGCTCGATCAGTTGCTGACCGAGGGCCTGATCCCGTGCTGACCAGGATTCGCTGATATCCATATCGTTTGCCTCCCTTCGCTCTGATCAAGCATAGACTGCTTGTTTAATGGTCGAGAGAAGGCTGTGATCGATCTCAAAGTTCTAAGAAAGCATAAATATTCTTCTTTTTGGTATATATATCTGAAAATTAGTCATTGACCCGAGAGGAGCGACATATTTCAATAGTGCGGGGTCTCGTAAAGGTGCATCCCTAATAAAGGTTTAGAAACAATAACAAGGAAGAGATCGTGACGTATATCCATGACACCATTGTCAAACTGCAGAAGACCAGCCCGGCACAAGCAGAGTTTTATCAGGCGGTAGAGGAAGTACTCGACTCCCTGCAGCCCATTCTCGAAACCGACGAGAAGTACAAGAAGCACGCCATCATCGAGCGCATGGTAGAGCCCGAGCGCCAGATCATGTTCCGGGTACCCTGGGTGGACGATCAGGGTAACGTGCAGGTGAACAAGGGTTACCGCATCGAGTTCAACTCGGCCCTGGGTCCGTACAAGGGCGGTCTGCGTTTTCACCCCAGCGTGAACGCCGGCATCATCAAGTTCCTCGGTTTTGAGCAGATCTTCAAAAACGCCCTCACCGGCCTGCCCATCGGCGGCGGCAAAGGCGGCGCCAACTTCGATCCCAAGGGCAAGTCCGACGGCGAAATCATGCGCTTCTGCCAGTCCTTTATCAACGAGCTGTACCGTCACATTGGTCCGACCAAGGACGTGCCTGCCGGCGACATCGGTGTGGGTGCCCGTGAAATTGGCTATATGTTCGGCCAGTACAAGCGTCTGACCGGCAACTATGATGGCGTGCTCACCGGCAAGAGCCTGCTGTGGGGCGGCTCTCTGGTACGCAAGGAAGCCACCGGCTACGGTTGTGTTTACTTCGCCCAGTATATGCTGGAAGCCAAGGGCGACACCCTGGCCGGCAAGCGCTGCCTGGTGTCCGGTGCCGGTAACGTGGCTATCTACACCATTGAGAAGCTGTATCAGCTGGGTGCCATTCCGGTAACCTGCTCCGACTCCAGCGGCACCGTGTATCACGAGACCGGTATCAACCTGGAAACCCTGAAAGAGCTGAAGGAAGTGCGCAAGGTGCGTCTGAACGAGTACGTGGCCGCCCATCCGGAAGCCAAGTTCATTCCCGCCGCCGATTATCCGGCCGACGGCAACGCGGTATGGCGCATTCCGGCCCAGCTGGCCTTCCCCTGTGCCACTCAGAACGAGCTGTCCGAAGCCGATGCCAAGGCCCTGGTTGCCAACGGGGTTATCGGTGTGTCCGAAGGTGCCAACATGCCTTCCACCCAGGATGCGGTTGAGGTATTCCTGGATGCCAAGATCAGCTATGGCCCGGGCAAGGCCGCCAACGCCGGCGGCGTGGCCACCAGCCAGCTGGAAATGGCCCAGAACGCCAGCATGCAGCGCTGGAGCTTTGAGGAAGTGGACGAGAAGCTGAAAGTGATCATGAAGAACATCTTCCTGAACGCCAGCGAAACCGCTGCCGAGTTTGGCGAGCCCCACAACCTGGTGCTGGGTGCCAACATTGCCGGTTTCCGCAAGGTGGCCGACGCCATGATCGAGCAGGGCGTGGTGTAACCGCCAGTCTTCTTCGGATAACGTCTAAAGGCCCGGTCGTTCCGGGCTTTTATTTTTTACCGTAGTCCTGGAACGTCCCCAGGAGGGTGTTGTTTTTTTAAACACTCCTTCCTTTTTCGGCTATGCTTTCTGGGTAACTTTGCTGCGCTAGTTAGCGGGTTGCACATTACCCTTTGCCGGCGTTACTCCGCGCCATGGGGCGTTTGGCGCCTTTCCATGAAGCGATATTATTTCGATTATTCTGCCTTTGCGCACTCGCTGCCGGAGTACCCACGAGTTTGAACCCTGACAGGGAATTGTCCGCGTTATCCCAAGCTGTATATGGGAGACATGGCGATGATTATTCCTTCAAATATAACGGGGGGAGCAAGGTCGGGGGTGTCTGTGCTGGCAACCGTCCTGCTTTCTTTCGGTCTGGCTGCCGATCCCGGTTCCAATCCTCACGAAACGCTTGCCGATGCCCTGCTGGATGCGATGACTCTCGAGCAGAAAATTCAGCAAATCTCCAACCGCCCCGATGAAAACGCCGGGCCGCAAGGCGATTATCTGGGCCAGGGCAACCAGTTTGCCACCTGCGGCTTTACCCCTCTGGGCCGGCATATTACCGGCATTTCTGAACTGGGGATTCCCAACTTCCGGGAGATTAACGGGGGTAACGGCATTCGCGGTGGTTCCTGTGTGCCCGAGCCGGTTAGAACCGCCGGCCCGTCCATGACCCTGGCGGCGGCCAGTTTCGATCCCGAGCTGGTCTACGGCTGGGGGGAAGTAGTGGGCGACGAGGCCTATACCTTTGCCAGCCAGGTGCTGCTGGGGCCGGGGCTGAACCTGATCCGCTCGCCCTATGCCGGCCGCGGCCAGGAATACCCGGGGGAAGATCCCTTTCTGGCGGGGGTGATTGGCTCGGCCCAGATCATGGGGATTCAGTCTCGGGGCGTGCAGGCCCAGCCCAAGCACTTTTTGGGTAATGAGCATGAATATGACTTTGAGCGCTGGACCGCCGGGGTGCGCATTCCCGGGCGGGCGCTGCACGAGCTGTATTTGCTGCCCTTTGAAATGGCGGTGCGCGATGCCAGACCGGCGTCCATTATGTGCGCCTTTCCCTATCTGAACGACAGCGACTATATCTGCGACAGCCACGATGTGCTGGTCAAAACCCTGCGCGAGCGCTGGGGCTTTGACGGCTGGGTGGAAAGCGATCGCCGTGCCATGCACAGCACGGTCAAGGCGCTGAAGGCCGGGGTGGGCTATGAGCTGGACTCGGATCCCCTGTTCTATTCCGAAGCCAACATACAGGCGGCTCTGGATGCCGGCGAAATCACCGAGGCCGACATCGACGCGGCGCTGCGGCCCCGCTACGTGAAAATGTCGGAGTTCGGCCAGTTTGATAACCCCTTTGATAAGTTTCTGGAGCCTGATCTGAGCACTAACGCCGCCAAGGCCAGGGCGCTGGCGGAGGGCGGCATTACCCTGCTGAAAAACGAAGGGGACTTTCTGCCGCTGGACAAAGCCAGCAATCCCAGCATTGCCCTTATCGGTCACCCCTGGTTTGCCGGCCGGGCCACCATGCCACCCCGTAACCTGAGTCGTCAGGGGCTGACCACGGTCGTGCCCTTCTTTACTATTTCGCCGCAAACGGGACTGGAAAAATACGTTTCCGGCGTGACCTACCACAACGGAGTGGATATTGAGTCCGCCGTGGCACTGGCGCAGCAATCCGACATTGTGGTGCTGATGGTGGGTACCAACCCGCGGGAGACCCGGGATCTGAAAAGCCTGATCCTGCCCACCCTGTGTGTTGATGGCAATGGCGGTGGTGGCAGTGACAGCGGAGGAGATCCGGAAGCGCCTTCCGATTCCGGTGTGGCTGCGAGAGCCGTGCTGCCACCCCCGCCGGTGGAAGAGCCCGACTGTACCGGCGATCAGGTGCAGCAGGACGAGCTGGTGCGCCAGGTATCGGCAGCCAACCCCAACAATGTGGTGGTGCTGTACAGTGCCTCGGGCATTGTAATGGACTGGCTGGAGCAGGTGCCGGCGCTGTTTGCCGCCTGGTTCCCCGGCCAGGAAGAGGGCGACATTATGGCCGACCTGCTGTTTGGTGCGCTCAATCCTTCGGGCAAGTTGCCGGTCACTTTTCCCGCCAGTGCCCGTGAGGCCGCCTTCGCCACCGAGGCGCAATATCCGGGGTTGCGGGAAGACAACGGCCTGCCCGGCGGCAAGGGCTTTCCCCAGGACGGCGTGTTTGGCGATGGCAGCGATCAGCTGGTAAGCAACTATACCGAGGGCCTGGAAATGGGCTACCGCTGGTACGAGGCCAATGGCGTGACCCCGGTGTTCCCCTTTGGTCACGGTCTGTCCTATACCCGTTTTGCCTACAGCGATCTGACCCTGAGCAAGCGCTTCCGGCGAGAATATACGCCGCGTGGCTGGCCCGGCCATGGCAAGCACCATGGTCATCACAAGCCTCACTCCCCCCTGCTGATGCTGGCAAAACTGGTGCCGGTGCTGACGGTGGAATATACGGTCACCAACAGAGGTGACCGGTTCGGTGCCGAGGCCTCCCAGGTCTACCTGAAATTGCCGAAGCAGGCTGAGCAGCCGTCCAAGCGGCTGGTAGGGTTCGAGAAAGTGTTCCTTGAGCCGGGAGAAAGCCAGCGGGTGAGCGTGGAGATCGACGCCGGGGCGTCAAACCATCCCTTCTCCTACTTTGTGCCCGATTATCCCGATGATCTGACCAAATGGGCCTATGGCGACTGGAAAGAGGCCAGTGGCCGTTATCAGGTCTTTGTGGGCGGCTCTTCGGCCGATACGCCCCTGACGGGACGCATTGGCATGGCGTTTCCCCAACTGGGCAAGCCATTTCATCATATGAAGAAAATATGGCGGGGCAAGTGGTACCAGGAGTGGCATGAGCCGGATGAAGGCGAAGATCACCAGCATAAGTGGAGCCATTACTGGCACGACAAGGACAAGCCCGGCAAGGGAGGCAAATGGAAAGGCTGAGCTTTGTTATGGCGAATAAAAGGCCAGCCCGGTGACGGGCTGGCCTTTTGATTGCTCTACAGGGGGCTGGCTCAGGCCTCGGCGGCCACCACGGAAATTTCCACCAGCAGCTCGGGGCGGGCCATGGCGGCTTCCACACAGGCCCGGGCCGGGGCATGGCCTTCCGGCACCCAGGCGTCCCATACCGCGTTCATGGCGGCGAAGTCGGCCATGGTCTTGACGTAGATGGTGGCGGACAGAATGTGTTCGCGGTCGGATCCCGCTTCCTTCAGCAGTTCATCCACCTTCTCCAGCATGGTGGTGGTTTGCCCGGTGATGTCCTGAGTGGCGTCCTTGCACACCTGACCGCACAGGTAGATGGTACCGTTGTGCTTGACGATACGGCTCATGCGCTGGCCGATCTGCTGGCGTTCAATAGTCATTGGTACTTCCTTTATGGCGTTTACTGAGAGCTAAAAGCCAGACCTTACCGGCTGCTTCTGTTTTGTAAACTGCCTCTTTTGAAAAAGGTAAAACAATATGGCAGCGATCACGGAGATCGGACTGTCCGCCCGGGCAGGTGTGTTCAGTCAGTAGTCGAAGTATCTGTCTTCCTGCAGCCGTTGTTTAAGCTCCTTGAGGGCTTTCAGCTCCTTGAGCAGCCTGTTGTTATGCTGGATACCGGCTTTCAGTGCCTGGCTATGCTCGGCAAACAGGCTGTTACTGGAAATACCACTGGAATGCCGAAAACGGTTCCAGATGACCGATTCCAGGCTGTTATTCATAAACACGGCCTCATACTGCCATTCCAGCTCGTGTAACTGCCGGCGTAGCAGTTCATTGATGTCGTGCAGATCCTTCGGGTCCAGGGCACTGGCGTCCAAATGCCGGTGATGCAGTTCAAGCAGGGTGTGAATATCGTTCTCCTGTCTGGCTGCCTGCAGCTGTTGCATTTGCTCCTGTTTGACCGTTTTCAGTTCCGGGTCCTGCTCCCGGTCCGGGTGCAGTTTTTTGGCCAGTTGCTTGTACAGGCGGTTGATCAGGGCCTTGCCCACGGCCTGGCCATCGGTGCGTTCAGCAGCACCACAAATATTGTCCTCTTCGTTATCCTCTTCCGGCCCGTCCTCGCCCTCTTCCTGTATGTTCTTCATCATCTGTTGCAAAAAGTCGGTCGGGCTGTGCATGAACAGATCGATATCGTCGTCGTTCAGCTCCAGCCCCAGTTCCCGGTAGACATCATCTCTGAGCTGATCGCGCTCGGATTCCGTTATTTTTGTGGGCTCGGGCTTGGGATAATACTGCTTGAGCAGAATTTCGAAGCGATGCAGCAAGTCGACGGTATCCAGTTCGGGATCGGTAAAGGGATTGCTGCTCAGTACGCCCAGTTCCTGTTGTATCCAGTCGAGTAGATCATCCCGTTGCCACTGTGTCAGGGATTTGCGGGATAAAAAGGTGAGTAGCCGTTCAATAAGCCGGTACTGGCTGCGGGCCAGCTCCTGCTCCAGGGGCAGTATCTCGGCATTGAAGCGATCCACTATCTTGCGAACCCGCTTTTCCTGGCCTGCCAGGCGGGTTTTTTGCTTGTCTATTTTTTCCCACAGCAGCTGGAACTGACCGGCTGGGCTGTGTTTGGCGGGCTTTTTTGACTTTAGCTTGGTAGTAGCGAGTCTGGTCATGTGGCTACCGATGTCGGACAGGGAGAGAGTACATGTTAGAAGGGATAGTGGTGCAAAGGCAATTCAAGGAAAAAAGGGGTCGGAGTCATTTTTAAAAATGACTCCGACCCCTTTTAGTTTATTGGCTGGCTTCGTCCACCAGATAGAGAATGGACTCGTAGTTGATGCCGCTGTGGTGGCTGAGCCCCAGCTCGCAGGTGCGGCTGTTGCTCACCCCCCGGGTGCAACCCGCCGGCACCTGCTCCCGCAATGGCTTGAGCGCGGCGGCATTCAGCTCGGGGGTGGTAAAGCCCTTGTCGCCGGCAAAGCCGCAGCATTCGATATGCTCCGGCACTACCACTTCTTTGGCACAGCGTCTGGCCAGGGCCAGCATGGGCTCGGCCAGGCCCATGCGCCGGCTGCTGCAGGTAATGTGCAGCATCACGGTGTCGTCTACCGGCTCCAGGGTCAGCCGGTCCATGGCGTGCTCCAGCACAAACTGCACCGGCTCGTAGATGGCCAGGGGCTGGCGTTTGGTTTCCAGGCTGCGTTTGGCGCAAGGGCTGGTGTCCATCAGCACCGGCCAGCGACCCTGCTCGCTGGCCTGCCACAGGTGGGCTTCCAGCTCGGCGGCCTTGTTGTCGGCCAGCTTCTGCATGCCCTTGCTCTGGTACGGCATGCCGCAGCACAGGCTGTTGAGGGCATCGGGCAGGATCACCTCAAAGCCGGCCTTGTGCAGCACCGCCAGGGTGACCTCGGTGAGGGGACGGGTGTCTTTTGCCCCCGGTGAAGCACCAAGAGTGCGGCTGGCGCAGGACGGAAAATACACTACCCTGTTCACCCCGGTGCCACCGGCCTGAGGCTGGTGCGGGTTGGCGGCCGGGGTTTCCGGCAGCCACAGCGGCACCCGGTTGTGGCTCGCCTTGCGCAATCCATTGTTCAGCCGGGTCATGTTTTTTTCACCCAGCAGTTTGCGGCCAAGATTGGCGGCGTTCAGCCCCAGGCCCACCGCTTTGGTGGTGGTGGCGAAGTGGCTGGCGGTCCAGCGGGCGATGGGTTCGAACTTCTTGTAGCGGGCGGTGCGCAGCTGGCGCACCAGATCGCCGGTGTTGATGCCCACCGGGCAGCGCTGGGCACACAAGCCGGTGGCGGCGCAGGTGTCCACGCCCTGTTTATCAAACACGGCTTGCAGGGTGTCGGCAGTCTGCTCACCGGCGGCGGCCCGGCGGCTTAGCTCGCGAAACAGCACAATACGCTGGCGCGGAGTCAGGCTCAGATCCCGGGACGGGCATACCGCCTCGCAAAAGCCACACTCAATGCATTTGTCGACGATGTCATCGGCGGCGGGCAGGGGCTTGAGATCCTTGAGGTGGGCCAGATGGTCGTCATTGAGAATGACCCCGGGGTTGAGCAGGCCGTCGGGGTCGAACAGCGCCTTGATGCGTTGCATCAGGGCATAGCCGTCTTTGCCCCATTCCAGCTCCACATAGGGGGCCATATTGCGGCCGGTGCCGTGCTCGGCCTTGAGCGAGCCGCCATAGTCGACCGCCACTAGCTTGGCGACGGCATCCATAAAGCCGCCGTAGCGATCCAGCTCGGCCTGGGAATCAAACCCTTGAGTGAACACAAAGTGCAGGTTGCCGGCCAGGGCATGGCCAAAGATGATGGCTTCGTGATAGCCAAAGCGTTCAAACAGCGCCGTTAGCTTTCTAACCGCCGTCGCCAGCTCTTCTACCGGAAAGGCCACGTCCTCGATAATGACGGTGGTGCCGGTTTCCCGCACCGCCCCCACCGCCGGGAACATGCCCTTGCGCATGGCCCAGAGGGTGGCACAGGTAGTTTTGTCCTGGGTAAAGGCCACCTCGTTGCGGCGGGCAAAGGGTGTCACCGCCGCCATGGCCTGCTCACACTTTTGCAGCAGCTCGGCCTCGCTGGCGCCATGCACCTCCACCAGCAGGGCGGCGGCTTCGGCGTCCAGCTCGGCCACAAAACCGGGCATACCGGGCTTGTCGGCAATAGAAGCCAGCGCCCGACCGTCCATCAGCTCCACCGCGGCCACTTCGGTGCCGGCCAGGGCGGTCACCGCCCGGCAGGTGGTTTCGATATTCGCATAGACCAGCAGGCAGGAGGCCTTGAACGGGTGATCCGGTACCGTGTGGTAACTGACTTCGGCGATAAACCCCAGGGTGCCTTCCGAGCCGATCATCAGGTGGGCCAGCATGTCGATGGGATCGTCAAAGTCGATCAGGGCGTTGAGGCTGTAGCCGGTGGTGTTCTTCAGCCGGTACTTGTGCCGAATACGCTCGCTCAGCTCGGGGTTGGCCCTGACCTCGTCGCTCAGTTGCCTGAGCCCGGCCAGCAGCTCGGGTTTTTGCTCGGCAAGGCGGGATCTGCTGTCGGCGTCCCGGGTGTCGACCCGAGTGCCGTCGGCCAGTACCAGCTTGAGGCCGTGCAGGGTGCGATAGGAATTCTGGGCGGTGCCACAGCACATGCCCGAGGCGTTGTTGGCGGCAATGCCGCCGATCTTGCAGCTGTTGATGGAGGCCGGATCCGGGCCTATCTTGCGGCCATAAGGCGTCAGGTATTTGTTGGCGTCGGCGCCGATTACCCCGGGCTGCAGGGCAATGCGCTTGCCGTCATCCTCAATGCGGTGGCCGCGCCAGTCGTCGGTGAGGGTGATCAGCACAGAGTCGGACACCGCCTGCCCCGACAAACTGGTGCCGGCGGCGCGAAAGGTGCAGTGAATCCGGTGCCGGCGGCAAGCCGCCAGTACCCTTACCACTTCATCGAGGTTGGCCAGGCGCAGCACCAGTTTGGGCAGCAGCCGGTAAAAGCTGGCGTCGGTACCAAAGGCCAGGCATAGAGACGGGTCGGTAATCATGCGTTCGGCGGGCAGGAATTCACCCAGCTCGTCGGCCAGGCGCTGGTAGCGAACCTCCATCACGCATCCTCCAGGATCAGCACCAGCAACTCCTTGGGGCCGTGGGCGCCGTAGGCCAGGGTCTGCTGAATATCGGCGGTTTTGGATGGTCCCGACACCAGCAGCAGGTTGGTGGGCATGCCCCGGCTCCAGCTTTCGCTGGCCATCATGGCCGGCAGGTTGGCGTGCAGGGTTGAAGCCTTGAGAATGGCAATATGGCAAGGCGGCACCAGCGACAGGGTGCGTGGCTCCGCCGGCCCCGGCCACAGCACCAGGCTGCCGGTGGCGGCAATGGCACCGTGGCAGCCGGTGATGCCGGCGTCCACCTGATTGAACAGTTCGTCTTTCCATTCTTCCAGCGGGCGTTCAAAGCGCACCCGTTCGGCAGTGCCCTGCAGCGCCTGTGTGATCTCTTCAAAAAACTCGCCACCGGTGCCGGTGGCCACCCGCTGCACCCTGGCCTTGATCAGCCAGTCCTTCAGGGCGGTGCTCAGCCCGGCTTTGGGCAGGCGCATCACCTCGGCGTGATTCTGTTGCAGCAGTTCGACAAGCCGGGCCAGCATGTCTTCGTGATCGGTGCTGGTCCAGATCGGATAATCCGGGTTTTTGACCGGCAATGGCCGGGCGTTGACTCGACGCAGCCGGTCGAGAATGGCGGTACGGGCGGTCGACATTTATTTGTTCCTCTCGGCCATGAGTTCACGCAGGGTTCTGGCGGCGGGCCTGGGGGCGGTGCGGCACCGGGTCCAGGGGCCCAGTTTATTTGGGATCAGCCGGCGAAAGCGAGTAGCGCACCAGGTCAGCATGCGGTACAGCGCCGGCCGGCTGGTGATCAGGGCGAAGCTGCGCCAGACAAAGGCCTCGGTGTTGCTGGCCGCCGCCTTCTGGCCGCGCAGGGGAGCGGCACCGGGTTTGGGATCCTGCTTGGCCTCGTGGCGCAGCCGCTGCAGCAGCTCCGGAATGGGAATGCGCACCGGGCACACCTCGCCGCAGGCACCGCACAGGCTGGAGGCGGTGGGCAGATCCTGAGTGGCCTCCAGGCCCATCAGGTGGGGTGAGATAATCTTGCCGATGGGGCCCGGATAGACGGTGCCGTAGGCGTGACCGCCAATACGGGTATACACGGGGCAGTGGTTCATGCAGGCGCCACAGCGAATGCACTGCAGGGTCTTGCGCATTTCCTCGTCGGCAAAGGCCTGGCTGCGGCCGTTGTCGAGCAGCACCAGGTGCACCTCTTTCGGGCCGTCGAGTTCGTTCTCCTTGCGGGGACCGCTGATCATGTTGAAGTAGGTGGTCACCAGCTGGCCGGTGGCGGAGCGGGTGAGGGCGCTGAACAGCGGCGGCACATCGGCCAGAAATTCCACCACCTTTTCAATGCCGGTAATGGCGATATGCACCTCGGGTACTGTGGTGCACATGCGGCCGTTGCCTTCGTTTTCCACCAGGCACAGGGTGCCGGTTTCGGCCACCGCGAAGTTGACCCCGGACACCCCCACGTCGGCGGTGCGGTACTTTTCCCGCAGCACGTTTCTGCCGGTCTGGATCAGGGCATCCACGTCCAGGGTGTGCTCAAAACCGGGCACGTGCTCGGTGAACAGATCGGCTACCTGCCGCTTGTTCTTGTGAATGGCGGGCATGATGATATGGGACGGCGTTTCCCGGCCGAGCTGGACGATATATTCACCCATGTCGCTTTCCAGGCAGGTGATGCCTTCCTTCGCCATGGCGTCGTTCAGCTCGATCTCCTCGCTCACCATCGACTTGCCCTTCACCGCCAGGGTGCCGCCGTGGGACTGAATGATGTCGGTGAAAATGGCGTTGGCCTGCTCGGCGTTTTCCGCCCAGTGCACGCGAATGCCGTTGGCGATGCAATTGGCTTCGAGCTGCTCCAGCAGTTCGGGCAGCTTGCTCAGGCAACGCTGGCGAATGGCCTCGGCCCGATCGCGAATGGTGCGCTCTTCGTCGGCGTCGGCAAAGGCGGCTTGGCGTTTGTCGCGCAGGTAGTCCATGGCGCCGCGAAAGTTGGCACGCAGCTCCGGGTTGGCCAGGGCGGTTTCGGCCTGGGCGTGAAAGCGTTGGGGCTGGTTATGCATGACGGTCCTCCAGCCGGCTCAGCAGAAAGCTGGCCAGGTGAATGCCCCTGAGGGGCTGGCCCTGATATTCCAGGGCGCCGTTGATGTTGAGCAGGCAGCCCCAGTCGGCACTGATTAGCTGCTCGGCCCGGGTTTCGCACAGGTGGCGGGTCTTGTCCTGCACCATGGCTTCGCTGATGGCCGGGTGGCGCACCGCAAAGGTGCCGCCAAAGCCGCAGCATTCGCTCTCGTAATCCTGTTCGCGCAGCTCCACCTGTTCGAGCTGGCCGAGCAGCTGACGGGCGGTGACGTGCACCTTCATTTCCCGGCGGGCGGCGCAGGAGGTGTGCAGCACCACGGACGTGGCCGGGCCCTTGTCTTCCAGCCGCAGGCGGCACACCTGCACCAGAAATTCGGTGAGCTCAAATACCCGATCACAGAATTCATTAACGCTCTGCTCGTGTTCACTGCCGGCGAACAGGCGGCGGTAGTGATGGTGCATCATGCCACCGCAGGAGCCGGAAAACACCACCACCGGCCAGGGCTCGGGAAACAGCGCCATCTGGCTGAGCGCCGTGGTTCTGGCGTCGTCATCATAGCCGGACGAGTAGGCGGGCTGACCGCAGCAGCTTTGCTTGGGCACATAGATGACGTCCACGCCGGCCAGCTCCAGCAGGCGCATGGCATCCAGCCCGCTGTCGGGCGAAAAGGTATCCACCAGGCAGGTGGCGTAGACATAGACCTTTTCAGGTCTGGCCGGGTAGATGCGAATTGTGGATGACATAAGGCAGTTCCTTTCAGGGTTACAGCAGCGCCGCCGGCGCGCACCGGCGGCAGCATGGCATCAGGACAGTGACAGCAGCGGGTCGGACACGCCCAGACCATAGATGGCGATCATGCCGATAAGGCCGAGGGCCACCAGATAATAGAGGGTAGGCAGGGCGGTCTTGCGCAGGGTGGTGCCTTCCCGGCCGAGCAGGCCCACGGTGGCCGAGGCCGCCACCACGTTGTGAATGGCGATCATGTTGCCGGCGGCGGCGCCCACCGCCTGCAGCGCTACCACCATGGCGGTGGATACTCCCAGGGTCTGGGCCACCTCAAACTGGAACTGGGAAAACATCATGTTCGACACCGTATTGGAGCCGGCGATAAAGGCCCCAAGAGCACCGATCACGCCGCTGATGGCGGGGAAAAAGTCACCCACCAGATCGGCGGCCACCTTGGCGGTCATCACCGGCATGCTGGCAATATCCGCCTCGTTCACCCCGGAGTTGATAAAGATGCGCACCATGGGCACGGTGAACATCAGCACAAAACCGGCCCCGATCAGCGTTCTGCTCGACTCGTGAATGGCCGGGCCAAAGCTTTTGAGCGAGCGGGTCTGGCTCAGCACCGCCACCAGCGAGACGAACACCAGAATGCCGCCGGGCAGGTACAGAGGCTGAATGCCGGCGCTGATGCCGGCTTCGCCCAGCAGGTTGCTGAAGGCGATATTCCAGCCGGTGAGCAGTGCCTTGAAGCCGTCATGGGTACGGCTCAGCACCAGCAGCACCGGCAGCAGCAGATAGGGGAACCAGGCCAGGCCCAGGCTGATGGGTTTTTTCTTCAGGTCTTCGGTGTGAATGGCCAGCGAGCCCAGCCATTCGCCCGGCCACTCGGCCTCGTCGGGAAAATCAAAGGTGTGTTTGGGCACCAGAAAGCCCTTGCGAGCGGCGGTGACTACGATGGCCAGGCCCACCAGACCACCCACCAGAGACGGAAACTCGGGGCCGAGAAAGACGCCGGTCAGGGCGTAGGGCAGAGTAAAGGCCAGGCCGGCAAAGACGGCAAAGGGCAGAATTTCCAGGCCCTGCTTCCAGCTTTTGTTCTTGCCGAAAAAGCGGGTCAGCATCATGCACATAAACAGCGGCATCATAATGCCGATGATGGCGTGGGTGACGGCCACGTTGCTGGTCACCGTCTGCAGATAGTCTTCCCAGCCGGAGCCGGTGGCGGTCAGGGTGCGGTTGATGGCGCCGTTGTCGAGGCCGGTGGTCACGCCAACGATAATGGGGGTGCCCACGGCGCCGAAGGAAACCGGTGTGCTCTGGATCAGCATGCCCATCAGCACCGCCCCCAGAGCCGGAAAGCCCAGCGCCACCATCAGCGGCGCGGCCACGGCGGCCGGGGTGCCGAAGCCGGAAGCACCTTCGATAAAGCAGCCAAAGCACCAGGCCACAATAATGGCCTGTATGCGACGATCCGGGCTGATGGCGGTAAAGCCGTTGCGAATGGTGGTAATGGCGCCGGTGTGCTTCAGGGTGTTGAGCAGCAGGATGGCGCCAAAGATGATCCACAGCAGGGAGACGGAGATCACCAGTCCCTGCAGGCTAGAGGCCAGCACCCGGGTGCCGGTCATGTCCCAGGCCCAGAGCGCGATAATCACGGTAAGCAGAAAGGCCAGGGGCATGGCGTGTTTGGCCGGCCATTGCAGGCCCACCAGCAGCACGGCGGCCAGCACGATGGGCGAAAAGGCCAGCAGCGCCAGCAGGGTTTCATTCAGCATGAGATTGTCTTCCTTGTCGATTACGGACAGTCATCACAGGCATACAATAAAAGTAGGTTACGATTGCAGGCCGGATGTTAACCGAATGTAACCTTACCCATTCAATAATTGTGGATATATAGATTTAATGAAACTCATTGTTTCCAAAACTGGATAAATAATGCCGAGAACCGACGATCTGATTCTGTTCGCCCAGGTCATTGAGCTGGGCTCCTTCAGCAAGGCCGCCGAAGCCCATGGCCTGACCAATTCGGTGGTAAGCAAGCGTATCGCCCGGCTGGAAGAAGAGCTGGGCAGTACCCTGATCCACCGCACCACACGGCGTCTGACCCTGAGTGAGGCGGGTCAGGTGTTGTATCAGCGGGCCCGGCTGGTGGCCCAGTCGGCACAGGAAGCGTTTGACGCCGTTACCGGTTACAGTCAGGCGCTGCAGGGGCATATTCGCATGTCGGTGCCGACCATTTCCGGCGAGCTGTTGCTGGCCGAGACGGTGGCCGAATTTTGTGATCTGCATTCGGGTATCTCCGTCGACATGTCGCTGGAAAACCGCTTTGTGGACTTGATTGGGGAAGGTTACGACCTGGTGATCCGCACCGGCCACCTGGATGACTCCAGCCTGATTGCCCGTCATATTCTGGACTCGCGCTGGATTATCTGTGCGGCCCCAGGTTATCTCAGCCGGCGCGGCAAGCCACAGCAGCCCAATGATCTGCTGCAGCATAACTGCCTGATTTACAGCTATCAGGAGAGTGGTGCCCGGGACTGGCTGTTCAGCCGCCATGGCGAGATATATTCACTGCGGGTGAGCGGCAACTTCTCTACCGATAACGCCGCGGCCCTGCGCAAGGCCGCCCTGGCTGGTTACGGCCTGGCCTATGTGCCCCGCTGCCTGGTTTATCCGGATCTGCAGTCGGGCAAACTGGTTGAAGTGCTGCCCAACCGGGTGGGCAAGGTGCTCGGCATCTATGCGGTGTATCCTTATAACCGGCAACCCCCCCGCAAGATAAAGCTGCTGATCGAGCATATCCGTGCCCGCTATATGGCAATCAGCCACTATTTCTGAAGGCATTATTATGTGGCTGCTGTGCGGGCTTCCGCAGCAAGCATGCTTGACCGGGTGGGAGTGGCTGTGGTTTGTTGTTGGACTAATTTGAGTTAATGCCGTGCCGGCGCGTGGTCATCGTGCCGGTTTTCGATGAGGTTGTTTCATGATTAAAACCGCCGTGATCGGCTATGGCCAGTCGGCCAGTATTTACCATCTGCCCTTTATCGACAGCCTGCCGGAGTTTGAGCTGGTGGCTATCAGTACCTCCCGGCCGGAGCGGGTGGAGCGGGACTGGCCCGATGTGCGGGTATATACCGATGTGGACGAGATGCTGAAGGAGTCCGGTGCCCGCCTGGTGGTGATCACCGCCCCCAACGAGGTGCACTACGAGCTGGGGCGCAAGGCCCTGAGCCTGGGGCTGCATGTGGTGATGGAAAACCCGGCGGTCACTCAATTGCACCAGGGCAGTGAGCTGATGCGCCTGGCCGACACCAGCCGGCTGTGTCTGATCCCCTTTCATAACCGCCGCTGGGACAGCGATTTTCTCACCATCAAGCGCCTGCTGGCGGAAGAAAAAGTCGGCCCGGTGCACAATTTTGAATCCCACTTCGATCGCTTTCGCCCCACCCCCGAGGGTCAGGAAGATCAGCCCGGCGTGGGCGCCGGATCCTGGTTTGATCTGGGCGGGCATCTGGTGGATCAGACCCTGGAGCTGTTTGGCAAGCCGCTGGCGGTTACCGGTCGCTGCCTGTCCCAGCGTCCGGGATCGGATGTGACCGATTACTTTCATGTGCAGCTGCACTACAGCGGCAAGGAAGTGCTGCTGCACTCCAGTTCCTATCATCCCGGCCCGACCCTGCGTTTCAAGCTGCAGGGAGAGCGGGGCTGCTATATAAAGCGGGGCTTTGATCCCCAGGAAGAGCGGCTGCGGGACGGTATCGTGCCCGGCTCACCCTATTTGGCCAAGGAAGCGGAAAGCGATTACGGCGTCTTCTATTCCGATGGCGAGCCGGAGGTGATCGTGTCCGAGGTGGGCGGTTATCGTCACTTCTACGAGGCCACTGCCAAGGCCATTCGCGGTGAAGGCCCGCTGCCGGTCACCATGCGTGAGGCGCTCAACGGGCTCAATATCATTCACCTGGCGGAAAAGAGCAGCCGGGAAGGCAAAACCCTGCCGGTGCCCGACGTCAACTACTGAGCCGGTTGTCGGGCCGGTGCCAGCCAGCGACCAAGCGCGGTGAAGTTCAACGCATAACGCAAGGCCACATAGGCCACCATCAGGGTGGCCACCATCAGCTCCAGCCGGGCCAGTCCTTCCAGTCGGGCCAGAATGCTGGCGTCCAGTCCCAGGCTTGTGGCCAGCGCCGTGACCTTGAACAGGGCGGTGGCGCCGATCACCAGCGGAAAGGTAAAGGCGGCGTAGCCGGGGCTGAACGGCAGCCGCAGCAGGTGCAGCAGCGCCACATAGATCAAGGCTGTCATCAGCACCGCCACCCCCAGCAGTATCGCCACCAGCAGCGGATCCGGCTGAGTGATGACGGTGAGGTAACCGGCCAGAGACAGGCTGGCCGGCGCCGCGAGAATGGCGATGGTGGGCTTGGCGGCGTCCGGCACCGGGGTGCAGAAGATCAGCCGGTACAGCATCAGCGGCAGCAGCAGGCCGTAGCATCCCAGACCAAACCACATCAGGCCGCGGGCCAGCAGTTCCAGCTCGCCTCCCGGGCTGGCCACGGCGGCCACAATAATGCCCACCGGCGGCACAAACCAGCTGGGCACCATGTGGTGCAGGCGAAACTCCCGCAGCCGGTGGCGTACAAAGGCCAGCAGAAATACCGAATGCAGGCCGGTGGCCAGCAGCCAGAGCAATTCACGCGGCCCTCCTTCCAGAGATGCCGATACCACCATGGTGGCCATGGCAAAGGTGGGCACCACACTGCCCACCACCGGGTGAGCCAGATCCTCCGCCAGCGAGCGCGGATGCAGCACAAATTTGGCGGTGAGGATCAGCAGCAGCAGGGCGGCGATGGCGGCGCTCAGGATCTGGGCCTGGCCGGCAAACAGGCCGGTGTTTTCCCAGCACCAGCCCAGGCTGGCAATGCCCAGGGCCAGCCCGGCCATGGGGGTGGGGGCGGTGGCAAGACGATGGCGAGTGGTGTTCAGCATAATGGCGCTCCTCAGTGACTGTCGCCATCATAGAAAGCCTATTGTGTTTATAATATCCAAATGATTTAAAGCAAGCGTTTGGAAAATCTAAATGATAACCCTGAAGCAACTGCAGGTGTTTGCCAGCATTGCCCGTCACGGCAATCTGGGGGAAGCGGCAGAGGAGGTCTGCCTGAGCCGGGGCGCCGTGTCCCAGTCGTTAAGCGAGCTGGAGCGCCGTTTGGGCAGCCCGCTGTTTGACCGGGTTCACCCCAGGCTGCAGCTCAATGATCAGGGCCGGCGATTGCAGCCTCTGGCGGAAGACGTTCTGAGCCGGGTGGCGGAGATAGAACACCAGTTTGAGCAGGGCGGCGAGCTGGCCGGCAGCCTGTGTATCGGTGCCAGCCAGACCATCGGCAATTACCTGCTGCCGGCCTTGCTGGCGCGCCAGCCCTGGCTGCAGGCCGCCGTCACCATTACCAATACCCAGACCCTGTGCGACATGGTGGCCCGTTTTGAACTGGATATGGCACTGATCGAGGGGGAAAACCGTCATGACGAGCTGGATACGCAAGACTGGTTGCAGGATGAGATGCTGATTGTGGCCGGTCCGGACCATTCACTGGCGGGCCAGCCGGGTCTGACACCCGCCTGTCTGGCCGGGTGTGACTGGGTATTGCGGGAACCCCGTTCCGGCAGCCGGGAGCAGTTTGATCGTCAGCTGGCGCCTCACCTCGACCGCATGGGCCGAATGCTGGAGCTGAATACCCCGGAAGCGGTGATGCAGGGAGTGGAGCAGGGGCTGGGGCTGGCGCTGATTTCCCGGCTGGCGGCATCCGATCGGCTGGCCCGGGGGCGGCTGGTGGTGATCGACGTGGGGCTCAGTCTGCCGCGCACGCTGAAACTGGTGTGGCACCGGCAAAAGTATCATTCCGCCCTGCTGCGTCGCTTTGTGGAAACCTGTTGTGAGCAGGCCGGCAGCTGACCCCCGGTTGCCCATGCCCTCCTCTCGTTGATTCTGCTGGCGCCAGCCACTCGCCGCTCCGGCTGGCCTGAACGCCATACAGGCACCATCATAAAGAAACGAGGGAGGAACCATGGCTGATTGCATCACCAAATGCCTGCGGGCGGGACTGTGGGGGCTGGCGTTTGTGCTGGCGACCCTGCCGGCGAGCGCCCGGGAAAAATTCAAGGTGGTCACCACCTTTACCGTGATCGCCGACATGGCGCAAAACGTGGCCGGCGATGCCGCCCTGGTGGAGTCCATCACCAAGCCCGGCGCCGAAATCCACGAATACCAGCCCACGCCGGGGGATCTGCTGCGTGCCCATGATGCCCGGTTAATCCTCTATAACGGCCTTAACCTGGAGCTGTGGTTTGAAAAGTTCTACCAGAACCTGAAAAACGTACCCGAAGTGGTGGTGAGCGAGGGCATCGAGCCCATGGGCATCAGCGAGGGCCCCTATACCGGCAAGCCCAACCCCCACGCCTGGATGTCGGCGGACAACGCCCTGATTTACGTCGACAACATTCTCGCCGCCCTGGTGAAGCACGATCCGGCCAATGCCGGGGTGTACCGGGCCAACGCCGAGGCCTACAAGACCAGTATTGTGGCCCAGGCCGCCCCCATGCGCGCCCTGTTTGCGCAGCTGCCCGAAGACAGACGCTGGCTGGTGACCAGCGAAGGCGCCTTTTCCTACCTGGCCCGGGACTATGGCCTGAAAGAGCTGTATCTGTGGCCCATCAACGCCGATCAGCAGGGCACGCCCCAGCAGGTGCGTCATGTGATCGATACCGTTCGCCAACATGATATTCCGGCGGTGTTCAGCGAAAGCACCGTGTCCGACAAGCCCGCCCGTCAGGTGGCCCGGGAAACGGGTGCTCACTATGGCGGCGTGCTCTATGTGGACTCCCTGAGCGAGGCCGGCGGCCCGGTACCCACCTACCTGGATCTGCTCAGGGTCACTTCCGAAACCATTGCCGCCGGCATTCTGGAGGGCATGGAGGAATGACCGCAGGCACCGCTATAGACTCTCTGGCCGCCTCGCCCGAAGGTGCGGGCATGGCAGTGGCAGGAGTCACGGTGACCTACCGCAATGGTCACACCGCCCTGCGCGACGCCAGTTTTCATATTCCCCTGGGTACCATTACCGCCCTGGTGGGAGTGAACGGCTCCGGCAAATCGACCCTGTTCAAGGCGCTGATGGGATTTGTGCGTCCGGCCGCCGGCGAGATCCGTCTGCTGGGCATGCCGGTGAGCAAAGCGCTGCGGCAAAACCTGGTGGCCTATGTGCCCCAGGCCGAAGAGGTGGACTGGAACTTTCCGGTGCTGGTGGAAGACGTGGTGATGATGGGGCGCTACGGCCATATGGGGTTGTTGCGCCGGCCCAAGGCGGTGGATCATCGCGCGGTGGCGCAGGCGCTGGCGCGGGTGAACATGACCGGCTTGCGCCGGCGCCAGATTGGCGAGCTCTCCGGCGGCCAGAAAAAACGGGTGTTTCTGGCCCGGGCCCTGGCTCAGGACAGCAGGGTCATTTTGCTCGACGAGCCCTTTACCGGGGTGGATGTGACCACCGAAGAGCAGATTATCGCCCTGCTGCGGGAGCTGCGCGACGAAGGCCGGGTGATGCTGGTGTCTACCCACAACCTGGGCTCGGTGCCCGAGTTTTGCGATCGCACCATTCTCATCAAGGGGACTGTGCTGGCCCATGGCTCTACCGAAGAGACCTTTAACCAGACCAACCTGGAACTGGCCTTTGGCGGTGTGCTGCGACACTTTATGCTGACCGGCAGCATGGCGCCCATTGGCGTGATCAGTGACGACGAGCGTCCGCTGATTATCGAAGACGGCCGGGTTCAGAGCCGCGACAGCCAGGCCCGGCGCGAGGAGGGAGGGGATGACGACCCTGCTTGAGCCCTTTGCCTATGGCTACATGATCAACGCCATCTGGGTGTCGGCGCTGGTGGGCGGGGTATGCGCCTTTTTGTCCTGTTACCTGATGCTCAAGGGCTGGTCACTGATCGGCGATGCCCTGTCCCACTCCATTGTGCCCGGGGTGGCCGGCGCCTATTTGCTGGGGCTGCCGTTTTCCCTCGGCGCCTTTCTGGCGGGCGGGCTGGCTGCCGGCACCATGATGCTGCTTCACCAGCGCAGCAAACTGAAGGAAGACGTGATTATCGGGCTGATTTTTTCCGCCTTTTTTGCCCTGGGGCTGTTTATGGTGTCGCTGCAGCCCATGGCGGTGAACATTCGCACCATAGTGCTGGGCAATATTCTGGCCATCGATCCCTTTGATATTTTACAGCTGGTGATCATCGGCCTGGTGTCGCTGATGGTACTGCTGTGCAGGTGGAAGGATCTGCTGGTGGTGTTTTTTGATGAAAACCATGCCCGCACCCTTGGACTCAGGCCCGGGCTGCTGAAACTGATGTTTTTTACCCTGCTGGCGGCCAGCACAGTAGCCGCCATGCAGACGGTGGGGGCCTTTCTGGTGATCTGCATGGTGGTCACCCCCGGTGCCACCGCCTATCTGCTCAGTGATCGCTTTCCGCGGCTGCTGGTGATGGCCGTCAGTCTGGGCGCCGTGACCAGTGGGGTGGGTGCCTATATCAGCTATTTCCTCAACGGCGCCACCGGCGCCCTGATTGTGGTACTGCAGACCCTGATCTTTGTGCTGGCCTTTGTGTTTGCCCCCAGGCATGGCTACCTGGCCGCCCGCCGGCGCGCCGCCGAGGTCCGGGAGGCGCAGAGATGAGCCTGGCGGAGCTGTTGCTGCTGCCATTTCGCTTCGACTTTATGGTGCGCGCCATGATGATGGCCATGATGATTGCGGTGCCGGCGGCGCTGCTGTCCTGCTTTCTGGTGCTGAAGGGCTGGGCGCTGATGGGGGACGCCATGAGCCATGCGGTGTTTCCCGGGGTGGTGCTGGCCTATATGGCGGGCATACCGCTGGCGCTGGGAGCCTTTGGTGCCGGCATGGCCTGTGCCCTGAGCATTGGCTTTCTCGCCGCCAACAGCCGCATCAAGCAGGACACCATCATGGGCATTGTGTTTTCCGGCATGTTTGGTTTTGGTCTGCTGATCTATGTGCAGATCAGTGCCGAGGTGCATCTGGATCATATTTTGTTTGGTGATCTGCTGGGCATCAGTCTGGGCGATATGGCGGAAACCGGCGCCGTGGCCCTGCTGACCGTGCTGGTGCTGGCCGCAAAGTGGAAGGACTTTTTGCTGCACGCCTTTGATCCGGTACAGGCCCGGGCGGTAGGGCTGAAGGTGGGCTGGCTGCATTACGGTTTATTGTGCCTGATCACCCTTACCATAGTGGCGGCGCTCACCTCGGTGGGCCTGCTGCTGGCCATTGCCCTGCTGATCGCCCCCGGCGCCACCGCCTTTCTGCTGACCCGGCGCTTTGCCCATATGCTGTGGCTGGCGGTATTGCTCGCCACGGCGGGGGGCTTTTTTGGTGTGTATGCCTCCTTTTATCTCGACAGTGCGCCGGCCCCCACCATAGTGCTGCTGATGATGGTGTTTTTTATCATCGCCTTTTTACTATCCCGTCGCTGTACCCTTTGAACCGAAAAATCACGGCCGAGTAATACACCGGGTGGTAAAAAAATCAGTTTGGTGCCGGCGATACTGTAAAGATGACAAGAGGAACGTAAATGTAAATGCCCCGGATATTGGCAACTCGCCTGTGGCAGAAATTATTTGTGACTTCATGAGGCTTTATTGAATCAAGTTTTGATCTAACACATGAAAGGTTTCAAAAGAATCTTCCTTTGGGGTATTAATGGTAATGTGCCTGTCGACTCAATCTTTATGTCGCTGTGACAGGAAATAGACTGTTTTCTGATTACTCGAGGATTGTTTATGAAAAGCATCGCTTCTTGCCAGGGGCACGGCTGGTTCGGTCTGTTGTTAATGGGTAGCCTGGTATCGTCTGCTTATGCCAGTAGTACCGCTACAGATAACCTTAGTGTGACGGCTACAGTGGTGGCCAATTGCAGCCTCAGTACTTCCTCTTTGAGTTTTGGTGACTATGACCCTCTTTCGGGTAGTGTTGCCGGGACAGGAGGGGTGAGTGTCACCTGTACCCGGGGGACGGCTGCGACCATTACCCTAGGGCAGGGGGCAAATGCCGATACCGGCTCTACCGATGACGCTCCGGTGCGCAGGATGAAAAAAAGCGATAGCGCTGATTACCTTCCCTACCAGCTGTACAGTGATAATACACGTACCACTGTTTGGGCTAATACCAACGACACGGGGATCGCACATACTGGGGACGGCACCTCTGCGAGCCTGACCGTTTATGGCCAGATAGCGGCGGGGCAAAATGTGCCTCCCGGCAGCTATTCCGATACAGTCGTGGTGACGGTGACCTACTGATGATGGCCAAAGGAAAAGTTCGTCTGGCGATCGATGGCAGGCGAGTTTGGTGGTGCCTGCTGGTCTTGGGTTGGTGCAGCCTGGTCGAGGCCAGCAGCCTGTCGGTCAGTCCGGTTCGGGTTGAACTCTCGGACAGCCGGTCGGTGGCTGCGCTGACGGTTCATAACCGTGGCAACGAAGATACAGCCCTGCAGCTGGAGCTGGCCGAATGGAACCAGAACGAGCAAGGAGACCTGTACCAATCCAGCCGGGCCTTGCTGGCGACCCCGCCCATTTTTACCCTGCCGGCGGGTGAGCAGCAGCTAATTCGGATTGGACTGCGTCGACCGGCTGATCCGGGCCGCGAACTGAGCTACCGTCTGTTTATTCAGCAGCTGCCGACTTCGGCTTGGGAAGGAAATGGTTTGCATATGGCCCTGCGTCTCAGCCTACCGGTGTTTGTGGCTCCCGCCGGGCAGGCGGTCGAGCCTGAACTGACCTGGCATCTCAAGTCCCTTGATAACGGCACCTTGCAATTACAGGTGCACAATACCGGCAATGGCCATGCCCGGTTGAGTGAAGGGTTGTTGAACCTGGGTAACCAGCGGCTTCCTCAACCCGGATTTCGGTATGTGCTGCCCGGCGCCCGTCATCAATGGCCGCTGCCAATAGGGGCACCTCAGGCAGCGGCTTCAGCCCGGCTGTCAATCAAGGTGAATGGCCGGCCACATACCCTGACCATTCCGCTTTCATAGGGTGTGCTTCGTTCCTCACCCGCCCGATTCTGCAGTATTGCCGCGTATTCCCGGCATCATCAAATGGTATGGGCGGTGGTCCAGATCGGCAGCTTGGTTATTGTTGTACCTGGCGATGGCCCTCTCTCTTACCCTGTCCACTGCTGCTGCCGGAGTTGACAGTATAACGGGCAGGGTTCAGCCTTACTGGCTGGAAGTAAGGCTGAACTACCAGGCCAACAGTGGTGTTGTACTGGCATTGCAGGATGCCAATGGCAGCTGGTGGCTGGCGGAAGAAGATCTTCGCCAATGGCGGCTACGGCTGCCAGAGAGCCGTCGCCGGCATTATGAGGGCAGTACCTATGTGGTGCTGGACCAGGCGGTGATTCCACATCAACTGAACCGGCAACGCATGACGCTTGAGCTTGAGGTGCCGGCCCGGTTGTTTGACACTTATTTGCTCGGTGGTGACCGGGTTGCCGGCGGGGAGCCCGCCGTCGGCGACAATGCCGGCGCCTTTATCAACTATAACCTGCTCGCCAGTTACGAGCAGGATGCCTCCTATGGTGGCTTGCTGGAACTGGGTGCTTTTTCTGCCTGGGGCAGTGGCAGCCATCATTTTGTGGTTCGTTCACCGGACGAGCGTGGAGCGACGCGCTGGCTGCGGCTGGACAGCAGCTGGCGTCGTGATTTTCCGGAGCAGACCCGTAGCCTGTGGCTGGGAGATCAGATCAGTGATATCGGCGCTCAGGGCATACGTCTGGGAGGAGTGCGTTGGGGTACCAATTTCTCCACCCGCCCCGATCTGGTCACCACACCGCTGATGACCATAGGTGGTGAGGCGGCGTTACCGTCCACCGTGGATCTCTACGTCAACGATGCTCTGCGAATGCAACGGCAGGTACCTGCCGGGCCTTTCAGCATTACGGATGTTCCCGTGGTGACCGGTCAGGGAGAGCTCAGGCTGGTGGTAAGGGATTTACTGGGCCGGGAGCAGATACTGAGCCAGCCTTATTACAGCAGTGCCCGCTTGTTGCGTGCCGGACTGGTGGATTACCAGCTGGAAGCGGGCTGGCTGCGGCAGCAATACGGGCGCGAGAGCCATGCCTATGGCCCCTTTCTGACCGCCGCTCAATACCGTCAGGGAGTCAGTGATAGTCTCACGCTGGGAGGTTATGGCCAGTGGATGGAAGACGTACAGGTGCTGGGGGGAGATGCGCTCTGGCTGACTCCCTGGCAGGGAGAAATACGGGTCGGCAGTGCATTCAGCCGATCCGGGCTGGGTGAGGGCCAGCGGTTGGAGCTGGACATGACTCGTCAGTTGGCGGGCTGGCAATTTGGCATTCAGCACAGCTGGACATCGGCGGACTTCACCCGACCCGGCCTGGCGGCAACGCCGGATCGCCTTCCTCGCCGGGAGCTGAGAACCTGTTTGAAATCTTTCGCCAATAGCCGATACTGGACGGATGAAACGAAAAACATACCCCAGCGACATTACGCGAGCACAATTTGAAGCCGTCAGACCGTTATTGGAACAGGCCAGTAAGCGC
>NZ_QAGM01000015.1 GCF_003049725.1 Oceanimonas marisflavi | reverse complement strand
CCTCATCGGCCCATTGCACCGCCAGCACTCGACGATATTCCTTAGCCGCTCCCGTCGGTTTCATCATGTCTCACTCGCTCAAAATCCGAGCGAATATTTTATTAAAACCTGAGAACTATGTCAGTAAAAGGTGCGACGAAACGAACTCAGCTTTCCAGGCTGCGCACCTTGCCGGCGAGGGCGGCAAAATCAAAGGGCTGGCGGCTTGGCACCAGCAGCAGCAGGGCGGAGATGGCCACCGGCACAAAGGTGGCCAGCAGGAAGGACTCCAGCAAATGAGTGGCTGCCTCGCCTGGCGCCGGGAACAGCATCAGGCCGGCCACCAGGCCGCCCAGGGTGCTGAGCATGGCGTTCCAGCCCTGATAGCGGGCGTTATAGAAGCCGAAAAACACCGGAAAGGCGGCGGCGCAGCACAGCAGATCCGCCAGCAAAAACAGGTACAGCACGCTGAAGCCCTGAGAGGCTACATACAGCACCGGAATGGACACCAGTACAATCAGCCAGCGCGACAGGCCCAGCAGGGTGTGCACGCTGGTCTGGGGCAGCAGCCGGCGCAGGTCCACCACCAGTATGCTGGTCAGGCCGCTGATGGTGGAGTCGGCGCTGCTCATGATCAGCGCCAGGCCAAAAGGCAACAGGCCAATGGCAAACCACAGCGGCATGTTGGGCATAAGCACGCTGAACAGCGCTACCGAACCGTCACCGTTTGAGCCCAGTCCGATAAAGGCCAGACCAAACAGACCCATGATAAAGATGATGGGGAAGCTGAGCACGCCGCTCAGAATAAAGCCGTTGCGGATCACCTTGTTGTCCCGGGCGGCAAACACCCGTTGCCAGGTGCCCTGATAGAAGAGCCCGGTCAGCACCACGGCGAGGAAGAAGGTCAGGCCGGATTTCAGCCCTGTGGTGTCGAGCGGATCAAGCAGGTGCGGAGCATTTTCCTGCAGGCCGGCCAGGGCCGGGGCCAGGCCGCCGGTAGCCTGCCAGCCAAGTACGATCAAAGTCAGCAAAAAGGGCAGTATCACCAGCATTTGCACCCGGTCGGTGAAAATGGTCACTTTCAGACCGCCGTACAGGGTGTAGATCAGGGTGGCGACCATCACAATGCCGGCGGTGGCCCACAGCGGCACCGGTGCCAGCAGCGCCACCATTTTGGCGATGCCGGTGAGGCCGGCGGTGAGGGAAATAAACATGTAGAACAGCATGATCACCAGCACAAAGGCGTACATGCCCCGGCCATAACGGCCCATTACAAACTCGGTCAGGGTATGGCCTTCGGGCATCAGCTCACGAATGCGCTTGCCCAGGGGAATCATCACCAGCCGGGGCGCCAGCACCCCAAGGGCGTAGCCGGTAATGGCGCCCACACCACCCCAGGTGGCGGCCTGAGCCGGGCCGAACAAAATCCAGGTGCCCATGGTGGTGGCCAGCAGGGTCAGCGTGGTGGCGCTGCCGCTCTGGCTGTTGCGGGCCACAATAAAGTCTTCCGGTTTGTCGTTTTGCCGGCGGGCGTAAAGCAGTCCGGGTATGGCGAAAACCGCCGCAAATAAACAGAGCCATAAAATGGCGGTGGTGGTGTCCAGCATGTGTTCTCCCTTTGCTCCGGTGAGCATTCAATGGCCGGGCAACGCGAGCAAAGGAAAGGGGTGGCGGATCTGGTTTGTGCGGGATCGTGCGAGTCCTTCCCTTCGCCGGCATTATCCGGATCAGGTTCTAAGGGTTACCGCCGGTGTGGCGGAGTCTCAGCCCGTGTGGGCTCCCCCAGGAATAGTGCAGCGAGAGTAAGGGGCGGGCGATTTATTGTCAATGCGGGGGTGGCGCGGGGATGACTCAAATGCCGTCATGCCCGTGAAGACGGGCATCCAGAGAAGACGTGCACGGTTTTGATAACGGAGCTGTCTGTGACATGGACCCCCGCCTTCGCGGGGACGGTATGGGGCCGCGGTTTATCTAATTGCGTGTAAGAACCTGTTTACGATCTCCGTAATAACAGAACCAAAAATGCAAGGTGGATGAACTGCAGGCTAGTATTGAGCTTGCGCTCGCAGTTCTTCCACAACCTTCGACACTTCTCCAGCCAAGCAAATGAGCGTTCCACCACCCAACGTTTGGGGATCACCGCAAAGCGATGCAGCTCACTGCGCTTGGCTACTTGAACTGTTGCTCCCAGTCTCTCATGCACAGCTTGGGCAAACGGATTACCGGTGTAGGCACTATCCACCAAGACACATTGGACGTGTCCCAACCCTGACTGACACCGTTCAAAGGCTGCCAGTGCACCCTTCCGATCCGTTACGTTGGCTGTGGTCACTGCGACTGCATGCGGCAGCCCCTGCGTATCGACCGCAATGTGCCGTTTGATCCCTGATACTTTCTTGCCCGCATCGTAGCCTTTTTGCTCGGCGCTATCAGTGTTCTTGACGCTCTGCGCGTCCACGATCAAGAACGTGCTGCAGGCGTTGCGCCCCTGTTTCGTACGGGCCACGCCAACCTGATTTTTTTAGTGCCCGCTCCAGCAGGCTCATTCCTTGATCATCAGGTGCACGCCATTTAGAGAAATACGAGTACACCGTTTGCCACTGGGGAAAATCGTTGGGCAGGGCCCGCCACTGGCAGCCTGTGCGTAACAGATAGAGCACTGCGCACCATACCTCGTACAGGTCCACGGTACGTGGCTTGGTGCGCTTACTGGCATTTTCCAATAACGGCCTGATGGCCTCAAATTGCTCTCGCGTAATATCGCTGGGGTATGTTTTTCGTTTCATCCGCCCAGTATCGGTTATTGTTGAAAGATCTCAAACAGGTTCTAAGACCTCTTCCTGACGCCCGGAGGGGAAAGGGAGGGGATATAAGCGCAGCGCCCGAAGGGCGCTTTTACAAATATTAAGCCACACTTGTAAGCGTGAAAACAAAATGCGCATTTAAATACCGTTTCTATCCCACACCTGAACAAGTGACTTTGCTGGCTCAGACGTTTGGGTGTGTGCGTTTTGTCTATAACGCCATCCTGAAGTGGCGCACTGATGCCTTTTACGAAGAGGCTGAGAGCATTAACTACAATGCCGCCAGCGCCCGGCTGACCGCATTGAAAAAAGAGTTCGACTGGCTGAATGAGGTCAGCAGTGTTCCACTGCAACAGGCCCTCCGTCATCAGCAAACCGCCTTCAAAAATTTCTTCGAAGGCAGGGCAAAATACCCCGCTTTCAAAAAGAAACATCGCCGCCAGTCAGCCACCTACGCCAGCTCTGCGTTCAAGTACCGTGACGGCCAGTTGTTCATTGCCAAGAGCAAGCAGCCGCTGGCCGTACGCTGGTCGCAGGCGCTGCCCGGCATTCCAAGTACCATCACGATCTCCAAAGACGCCGCTGGCCGCTACTTTGTCAGCTGTCTGTGCGAGGTTGACACCCAGGCCCTGCCGGTGGTCGCCAAGACCACTGGCGTCGATCTGGGCCTGAAAGATCTGTTCGTCACCAGTGACGGATTCAAGTCCGGCAACCTCAGGTACACCGAAAAGTACGCCGCGAAACTGGCCTACCTTCAGCGCCAGTTGGCGAAGAAGGCAAAAGGCTCCCGTAACCGGGCCAAAGCCCGGTTACGGGTAGCCCGCCTGCACGCCAAGATCGCAGACTGCCGGAAAGACGCCACCCACAAGGCGACTCGCAGACTCATTAACGAAAACCAAGTTGTCTGTGTTGAATCTCTTGCAGTGAAGAACATGCTGAAACACCCCACGCTGGCGAAGGCGATAGCCGATGCCAACTGGGGAGAGTTTGTGCGCCAGTTGATGTACAAGGGGGAATGGGCGGGTCGATCTGTTGTGCAGATCGACCGCTGGTTCCCCAGCTCGAAACGCTGCCCGATCAAGGGCTGTGGGCACATCAACGACACGCTGCCACTGAACGTACGGTCGTGGTCGTGCCCGTCTTGTGGCGCGACCCATGATCGGGACGTGGCGGCGGCAATCAATATTAAAGCGGCCGGGCTGGCCGTGTTGGCCTCTGGAGCGACTGGAGCGGGGGCACGAGCCGTCTAGCGACGACTCGTGCCTAGTGAAGGCGTGTTGAACGAGGAAACCCCGCTGGGTGACTGGCGGGAATCCCCCACCGAATCAGGTGGGGGAGGATGTCAATTCACCATCCAGCCAATTTCTTCGCCGGCGCGAATGGGCACCAGCTGGTCGCCGCCCAGGGGCAGGGTTTCGCCCACGGTCCAGGACTCCTTCACCAGGGTGATGGTGTCGGTGTTGCGGGGCAGGCCGTAGAAGTCGGGGCCGTTGTGGCTGGTAAAGGCTTCCAGCTTGTCGAGGGCACCGGCTTCTTCAAAGGCTTCTGCATACAGCTCCACGGCGGCGTGGGAGGTGTAGGCGCCGGCGCAGCCGCAGGCGGCTTCCTTGCGGTGTTGAAAGTGCGGCGCCGAGTCGGTGCCCATAAAGAATTTCTTGCTGCCGCTGGTGGCGGCACGCACCAGGGCTGCCTGATGGGTGTTGCGCTTGAGAATGGGCAGGCAGTAGTAGTGCGGACGAATGCCGCCCACCAGCATGTGGTTGCGGTTAAACAGCAGGTGATGGGCGGTGATGGTGGCGGCCACGTTGTCGCCGGCCTGCTCCACAAACTTCACCGCATGCTCGGTGGTGATGTGCTCAAGCACGATTTTCAGATCGGGGAAGTCGCGCACCACGTCGGGCAGCACGGTTTCGAGGAACACTTTTTCCCGGTCAAAGATGTCGATGCGGGAGTCGGTGACTTCGCCGTGCACCAGCAGCAGGGTGCCGGTTTCCTGCATGGCTTCCAGCACCGGGTAGATGTTTTTCACATCGGTCACGCCGGAGTCGGAGTTGGTGGTGGCGCCGGCCGGATACAGTTTGCAGGCCACAATGTCGCCGCTGGCGCGGCCCTTGCGAATTTCGTCGGGGTCAGTCTTGTCGGTGAGATACAGGCTCATCACCGGCTCGAATTTGCTGCCCTCGGGGCGTACCGCCAGAATGCGCTCGCGGTATTCATTGGCAAGCGCAGTGGTGGTGACGGGCGGTACCAGATTGGGCATGACGAGGGCGCGGCCCAGATAGCGGCTGGCGTCGCGTACTGTGTCTTTCAGTTGCTCACCGTCGCGCAGGTGCAGGTGCCAGTCGTCGGGGCGGGTAATCGTTAATGTGGTCATAGTGGGCTCGGCGTTATCCATTGCTTTCGAGGCTTTCATTATCCACCCGAAGGCGGTTTTCACCAAACTCATGGGAGCTTTAAGCGGTCAGCTGTCAGCTTTAAGTTGTTCTTACGTGTTTGCGTATATTGCAATCTGCCTGTTCGTACTGTGCAACAGGCACCATATCAATCCTTCATACCACTCGGGCTGCTGACAGCTTATAGCTGACGGCTTACAGCTTGCTGTGGGGTATGTTATGGTCTGTGCCGAGACACGGGGTGTCCTGCGATGCGGGGCTGAGATAACACCCGTTGAACCTGATCCAGTTCATACTGGCGAAGGGATGTCAGCCTGCCGGCCAAGGGCCATTGCTGCCGCATCATGCCTTCGCCTCACTATCGAGGTAGTCATGCAAACTTCCATCAAGCTGAACGAACAACTGGTGCTGGTCACCGGCGGTGCCCGCGGCCTGGGCGAACATCTGGTGCGCGCCTTTCTGCGCGAGGGTGCCAAAGTGGTGATCAACTACCTGAACAGCGCCGAAGCGGCGCAGAAACTGGCGGCCGAGGCCCCGGAGCAGGCGCTGGCGGTGCAGGCCGATGTGACCGATGCCGCCGCCGTGCAGGCCATGTTTGACCAGGCCGAGGCCCATTTCGGCTGCCCGGTTACTACTGTAATCAACAACGCTCTGCCGGCGTTCTCCTTTAACGGTGACGCCCGCACTCACGCCAATGATCTGGGCTGGGAGCACCTTAATCAACAGCTGGAAGGCGTGGTGGGCGGTGCCCTCAACACCACTCGTGCCGCCCTGGCCGGCATGCGCAAAACCGGCTTTGGCCGCATCATCAACGTGGGTACCAACCTGTTTCAGAACCCTGTGGTGCCCTATCACGACTACACCGCCGCCAAGGCCGCGCTGCTGTCGCTGACCCGCACCCTGTCTCAGGATCTGGGCCCGGACGGCATTACCGTGAACATGGTGTCCGGCGGCCTGTTGCGCACCACGGATGCCTCTGCCGCCACCCCGGAAGCGGTGTTTGACTATATCGCCGCCAGCACCCCGCTGCGCCGGGTGACCACACCGGCGGAATTTGCCGACGCCACCCTGTTCTTCGCCTCGCCCTGGTCCCGCTCGGTCACCGGTCAGAATCTGGTGGTGGACGGCGGTCTGGTGAAAAACTGATGAGCATGAACGAACGCATGATGCACCTGAACCTGTTTCTGTTCGGGTGCGGCCACCACAGGGCCGCCTGGCGGCACCCCAATTCCGCGGTGGAGCAGCTGGGGGACATTCGCTATTACGAGCGGCTGGCGCAAACCGCCGAGCGCGGCAAGCTGGACGCCGTGTTCTTTGCCGACGGCCAGTCCAACGGCAATGTGGCGGACGGCAGCTACTGGTTTCTGGAGCCGCTCACCGCCATGGCGGCCATGAGCCGGGCCACGGACCGCATCGGCTTTATCAGCACCGTCTCCAGCACCTTTTTCACCCCGTTTCATGCCGCGCGCATGATGGCCTCGCTGGATCATATCTCCAGCGGCCGCATGGGCTGGAACGTGGTCACCTCCATGTTCGACGCGGAAGCCCGCAACCACGGCTACGAGTCGATGCCGGCTCACGCCGAGCGTTACCGTCGGGCCGAGGAGTTTGTGGACGCGGTGATTAAACTGTGGGACTCCTGGCAGGCAGATGCCCTGGTGATGGATCGCGCCGGCCAGTATGCCGATCCCGACAAGGTGAACCCCATCAACCACCAGGGCGAGTTCTTTCTGGTGGACGGCCCGCTCAATGTGCCGCGCCCGCCTCAGGGCCATCCGGTGTTGTTTCAGGCCGGTGCCTCGGAGCAGGGCCGGGCGCTGGCGGCCAAGTGCGCTGAGGCCATTTATGCCGTGGCCTACGATCTGCCTGCAGCCCAGGACTATTACCGTGACATCAAGCGCCGGGTGAAGGAGGCGGGCCGCACTGTGGATGTGCCCATCATGCCCGGACTGGTGACCTATGTGGCTTCCACCGAGGCCGAGGCCAGGGCCAAGCAGCGGGAGCTGGACGAGCTGCTGCCCGCCGACGCCTCCCTGCGCCAGCTCGGCACCTATGTGGGACAGGACTGCTCCGGCTGGGAGCTGGACGCCCCCGTGCCGGCGCTGCCGTCCCTGGATGTGTTCACCGGCCCCAAGGGCCGTTACGCCACCATTTTGCGCATTATCGAGACCGAGCAGCCCACGGTGCGCCAGCTGCTGGGCCGGCTTGCCGCCGGCGGCGGCCACTGCACCATGGTGGGCACGCCCGAGTCGATTGCCGACCGCATGGAGCAGTGGTTTCGCAACGAGGGCGCAGACGGCTTTAACCTGATGCCGCCCTCACTGCCCGCCGGCATTGAGGACTTTGTGGAGCAGGTGGTGCCCGAGCTGCAACGCCGCGGCCTGTTCCGCACCGAGTATGAAGGCAGCACCCTGCGGGAGCATCTGGGACTTGCCCCTCCGGGGAGCGGTCAGTGGTAGGTTGCGAATGAGCGAAGCGAATTCCAACACGCAGGCGGCTGTGGAATGTTGGGATTCGCTGCGCTCATCGCCAACCTACGGCCTCCAGTCCTCGAATATATCCCGCACAGCGGCAACCTTTGAGCGCCTGGCGGCGCTAATGCAGGCTGGCAGCCTGCGCTCCGATCCTTCACCCGCCCGGCGGCGTCAGCCGTTGCTCCAGGCGGCGGAGCAGGGCGTCGAGCACCATGGCCATCAGCGCCACCATAATGCCGCCCTGCAGCACAAAGGCCAGGTTGTCGGTGAGCAGCCCGGCAATGATCACCTCGCCAAAGCCCTTGGCCGCCACCGTGGAGCCAATGGTGGCGGTGCCTATGCTGATGATCAGCGAAATGCGAATGCCCGCCACCATCGTGGGCAGGGCCAGGGGCAGCTCCACCCGCCACAGTTGCTGTAAGGGCGTCATGCCCATGCCCCTGGCGGCCTCGCGCACGCTGGCGGGAATTTGCTGCAACCCGGTCACGGCGTTTTCAAAGATCGGCAGCATGCCGTAGAGCAGCAGGGCCACCAGGGTGGGGGTGAGGCCAAACCCCAGCGCCGGTACCGCCAGCGCCAGCACGGCCACCGGGGGAAAGGTCTGCCCCAGGTTGGCCACGGCCCGGGCCAGCGGGAAAAAGGCACGGCCTGCCGACCGGGTCACGGCAATAGCGGCCCCCAGCGCCAGCAGGGTGGCGGCGGCAATGGCGGCAAACACCGCCAGGGCGTGCCAGCCCAGCAGATGGGCAAAGCTGTCGCGGGCATAAATGGCCGGCGCGGGGGCGTTGACCAAGGGGCGAAACAGCGGGGCCAGCGCCTCCATATTCAGGGTAAGCAGGGCCAGCAACAGCCCGGGGATCAGCCAGCCCAGTGTGCGGCTCATGTTCCGGCTCCCCGTTTCAGCAGCTCGTTCAGGGTCACTTCGCCCACGGGCTGGCCGGCGTCATCCACCACCGTCAGCCGGTCGGCGCCCTGCCAGAGCAGTTCGGCCAGGGCGTCCCGCAGGCTGGTGCCGGCGCTCATGGCAGGATCACAGGGCTGAGTAACCGGGGTCATTATCTTCGCCAGGGTCTGGGTGGCCAGCAGCCGCAGGGATCTGTCCTGGCCACCCACCAGATTTTGCACAAAGCCCGGCCTGGGGTGGCGCAGCAGGGCGTCGGGGGTGTCCATCTGCAGTATTTCGCCCTTGTCCATCACCGCAATCACGTCGGCCATTTTAATGGCTTCTTCCAGATCGTGGGTCACCATGATGATGGTAATGCCCAGCAGCTGCTGAATATGCAGCAGCTCGTTCTGCAGGTGTTCCCGGGTGAGCGGATCCAGGGCGCCAAAGGGTTCGTCCATCAGCAGCAGCTCAGGGTGAGCCGCCAGCGCCCGGGCCACGCCCACCCGCTGCTGCTCGCCGCCGGACAACTGGTGCGGGTATTTGCCGGCAAAGGTGGCGGGATCGAGGTGGAACAGGCTCAGCAGCTCGCTTACCCGGGCGTCGATGTCGGTTTTGCTCCAGCCCAGCAGACGCGGCACGGTGGCAATGTTGCGGGCAATGGTCTGGTGCGGAAACAGTCCCACCCCCTGAATGGCGTAACCAATGCGCCGGCGCAGCTGCTCGGCGGGAAGGGTGGTGACGTTTTGCCCCTGAATAAAAATCTCGCCTTCACTGGGTTCAATCAGCCGGTTGAGCATGCGCAGGGTGGTGGACTTGCCGCAGCCGGAGGTGCCCACCAGGGTGCAGACGTTGCCGCTGTCCACCTTGAACGACAGATCCTTTACCGCAAGTTGCTGTCCGAACCGTTTGCTCAGGTGTTGTACTTCAATCATTCGCGAGTGCCTTGTTGCAGGGCGATCAGGGTATCGATAAGCATGGCGGCCAGAAACGCCAGCAGCAGGGTGGGCAGGGCACCGAGGATCACCAGATCGGTGGCGGTCTGGCCCAGCCCCTGAAAGATGTAGGTGCCGTAGCCGCCGCCGCCCACCAGGGCCGCCACCGCCACCAGACCGATATTGAGGGTCACCACCACCCGCAGGCCGCTCAGGATCACCGGCATGGCCAGGGGAAACTCCACCTGCCACAGCCGCTGGCGGCGGCTCATGCCCATGGCGGTGGCCGCCTCGCGTATGCTGGCATCCACCCGGTCAAAACCCAGTGCCGTGTTGCTGACGATGGGCAGCAGCGAATACAGAAACAGGGCGATCACCGCCGGGGCCGCGCCGATGCCGCGAATGCCCAGCTCACCCAGCCAGGGGTATGCGGTGGCCAGCAGGCTGAGCGGCACCATCAGCAGGCCAAACATGGCGAGGCTTGGCACTGTCTGCAAAATATTGAGCACCGGAAACAGCGCCGCCCGTAGTCCCGGCGAGCGATGGCAGGCTACCCCCAGCGGAATGCCTGCCAGCACCGCCGGCACCATGCTGCCCAGGGCCAGCTGCAGATGGCGCAGGCCCTGCCGCCAGAAGTCGCTGCGGTTGTGAAACTCTCTGAGCAACGACAGATCGTCACAACGGCCTGCGGCCAGCAGCGCCACTACGGCAGCGGTAAGGGCGACCACCAGCGCCAGCCGGGACAATGGCCCGAGCTTCAGCCGCAGGGCGGTGTCGGTGATCAGCAGGCACAGCCAGAACAGGGCCAGCCAGAAACCGGCACCCAGCGAGACCCGGGCCAGGGGGCCGGCATTTTCCAGCAGGGCGGTGGCGGTGTGACCGGCGGTATAAAGCAGCAGCGGCAGAGCGGCGGTGGTGAGCAACAGCCGCAGGGGCAAGGCACGGTTAGTCAGGCACAGGGGCAGCAACAGCAGCGGCCATAAGCCGGTGATACCTGCTGAATTCAGCAGACTCAGGGCCTCGCCGGGCAAAATACGGTTGGGTTGCAGGCCGACAAAGGGCAGCGCCAGCAGGCTGAGCACCAGCGCCGCCGCCAGCAGGCCGCCGACCTTGTCGGGTTTGGGTAAGGTCAAACACACTCCTTAAATGGCTGAAAACATGGAGCGCGGACAGCCTGTCCGCAATTTGCCGCGCAGCGGCAACCTGTTGAGCGCCTGACGGCGCTAATGCGGGCTGGCAGCCCGCGCTCCAGTTATTCCATCAGTCCTGGGTCAGGCCCGCCAGGTAATCGGCGGCCACGGCTTCGGCGCTTTCACCGCCGATGGCGATGCGGCTGTTAAGGGTTTGCAGGGTTTTCACGTCCAGGGACTGAAACACCGGCTCCAGAATGCCGGCGATCTCCGGGTACGCCTTGAGCACGCTTTCCCGCACTATGGGGGCGGGGGCGTAGACCGGCTGCACACCCTTGTCGTCGTCCATCACTACCAGACCCACGGAGGCGATGGCGCCGTCGGTGCCATAGACCATGGCGGCATTGGTATTGTCGGTTTGCAGGGCGGCGGCCTTGATGGTGGCGGCGGTGTTGCCGCCGGAAAGCACCAGCAGCTGGTCGTCGTTCAGCTTAAAGCCGTAGGTCTGCTGAAAGGCGGGCAGCACGGCGGGGCTGGACACAAACTCCGCCGAGGCCGCCAGCTTGATCTCGCCGCCTGCGCTCACATAGCGGCCAAAATCCGACATGGTGGCCAGGTTATTGGGGCCGGCAATTTCCTGGCGCACGGCAATGGCCCAGGTGTTGTTGGCGTTGGCCGGGGTCAGCCACACCAGCTGATGAGCGTCGTAATCCAGCTGCCTGGCCAGGGCATAGCCATCGTCAAAGTGCTTCCAGGCGTCGCTGTCTTCTTTCTGATGAAAAAAGGCGGCGTTGCCGGTGTACTCCGGGTAGATATCGATTTCACCGGCGATAATGGCCTTGCGCACGATGGGCGTACCGCCCAGCTGGCTGCGGTTTTCCACTTCCAGACCGGCGTTGTTCAGGGCCTGATAGATCAGGTTGCCGAGCAGGCCGCCTTCGGTGTCGATTTTGGACGATACCACTATGGGGTCCGCCGCCATGGCCGGCAGGGCAAGGGCGGCAGACAGGGTAAACATGGCCGAAGCCAGCAACTTTTTCATGATGTTGATCCTCGTTCGGCGAAATGGGGGCACCTTTATTGAATACAGGATTAAGGGTACCCCATGGCAGATCTCATCTGAACCCTATTCCGGGGCTTTTGGCGTTTTCCAGGGCGTCTTGTCGCTCCGTTTCAGTAACTGTAGCGGTCGCCACAGTCCATCGCGGGTAAAGCTTAGCCAGCCCCAGCGCAGCCAGCCGAGCAGGGCAAAGGCCAGCCACAGCGCCCACACCAGCATCAGCAGCCGGTAAACCAGCAGCGGCACCGACAGTACCCAGCCGGTGGGCAAGGTGGCTTCGGTGCGATCCTGATACCAGTTCAGCCGGTTCCCCCAGGAGCCGTTGCCGGCTATCTGCATATCGGGCAGACCCAGCAGGCCCTGCTGAATGGCATGGAACAAATAACCCAGCGCCAACAGGGTGAGCAGCACCAGGCCAATTTGCGCGAGATTGAACCAGCCCCCGGCCTGCTGGTGCCGCCAGCGTTCACGCAGCCCCAGAGCCAGCAGCCAGAGCACCACGGTGGCGGCCATCCACAGCGGCACCTGAGTCAGGCCCAGTCCCAGCAGCAGCCAGTGATGAAAGCGCAGCAGGGTCAGTGGCAGCCGCGCCAGTCCCGCCGCCAGCAGCACGGTAATGGCCACCAGGCTCCAGAATAGTACCGCCGGCCCCAGTCTTGGGCCGCCGGCAAACAGCACCCAGCGATCCTGGCCCAGGGTGAGCGCAATGCGATGGTTGACGCTGTCGTTGTTGAGACTGACCCCGGGTGTGGTGAACACAGTGCCAATGCCCGGCGTCTGCCGCCAGTGGATGCGCACGCTTTGGGTGCCGGGCGTCAGCGGCAGGGTCAGTGTCTGCTCGCTCAGGCGCAGGGGCAGGGTGCGGCCGTTGATGGCCACCGACTGCAGCTCGGCGCCCTCGGGCAGTTGCAGGCTGTGTTGGTCGCCCTGGCTGCTGCGCAGGGTCAGTTCCAGGTGAGCATCGGTGGCATGCTTGCCGGGCTGTACTTCAAGGGTGCTGGCATCCAGAGTGAGCGTGCTTCCGGGCACGGCGGCTGGCCGGGCAATGGCAAGGGTGAGCTGCTCGCCGGGCCAGGGCCGCCATTCGGGCAGGGCGCTTCCCTGAGGGTGCACCGGAGCCAGCCCGGTGCTGTTCACATGCCAGATGGGGCTGGCATTCAGCCGCCAGGTTTCGGTCCAGCCTTGAGTTTGCGGTGCCTCAAGGGTGAGTGAGTCAACCCGCGCCAGCGCCGACTGCCAGCTTAGCTGGCGCTGGCCGGCGGCCAGGCTGATCTGTGCCTTGCCGTTTTCCACCCTGATGCCGTCGGTAAGCACCGACTCACCGGGAAGCAGCGGCACTTCAAGGCGCAGAGCCCGTTCGGTGTCGTTCTGGCGCACCAGCTGGTTGTCCACCCGCCAGTCCAGCCCCAGCTGCAGGGTGCGGATCAGTTGCGCAAAGTCCGGCAGCACGCCGGGCTTCAGGCCGGCGTTTTCCGGCTTGCCGTCGGCGGCCAGCCGCGTGAGCTGCAGCCGGCCTTCGGGCACACCGTTTTCGTTTACCCCCTGCAGCCGCCAGCCCTCAAGCCGGGCTTCCACTCGTTTGGGCGGCAGCGGCAGGGGCAGCTGCAGCCGGTCCTGCGCCGGCAACGGGCCGGCGAGCTCTATGTTGTGAATGCCGACCGGCAGGGGCAAATGCAGTATTCCCTGGTCATTGCGCCACAGCCCGTCTGCGGGAGCGCCGTTCAGCCATACCCGCTCTGGCAGCCAGGCATGATGCTGGGCCGGCAGGGGCACGGCCAGGCTGGTGTGAGTATGAATAGTCAGGGTGAGCGTCAGTTGCTCCCTTGTGGCGTCCAGCTGCATGTTGGAAGTAAGCGCACACTCGGGCAGGCACTCGGGCGGTGCGGTCAGCCGGGTTTTAAGCTCATTCAGCAGCTCGGGTGAAGGGAACTCGGCCCGGGCCCCGGGGGTGACGGTGAGCAGTGGCAGCACCAGCAGGGCGGGCAGCCAGCTCCACAGTGTTTGTTGCAAATGCAGCCCCTTGCTCCGGCTGACACTCATGCCGGCCATGCGCAGCACCAGCAGGCACAGCAGCGCCACCCGCAGCAGGTTAAGCAGGGTATTGACCGTGGGCGAGAGCAGCACCAGCCGCAGTGGTTGCGCAGGCGTGACCGGGCCATTCCAGCCGAGCTCCACACTGCGCCACTGCCAGTCCGGCAGACCGGGGCCGGTTTGCACAAGGGCATTCGGATCCAGCCGGGGCAGGGTTCCGGGCTCCCGTGAGGGAGCCCCCGATAATGTCATGACGTCATCCCCCATGGCTTCTGCCTTGGCTTCCAGTTCGGTTCTGGCCTGATGCGGGCTGCTGGCCACGGCGGCGGGGGCCACCGCACCCGGTCGCGCCAGCTGCGGATAGAAGGCGGTGCGGAGCTCGTCCACCATAAAGGGAATGGCAATGAGAGTGAGCACCAACAACGCCAGCAGCCGGTAGCCCGCCACCCAGTGGTGCAGTCTGCCGGCGGGCAGCGCCTTCAGCAGGGCGCAGGCCGCCAGCAGATGCAGCCAGATCCAGCGGGGCGGTCCCACTCCGGAAGGCTGGTGCCAGATAAGTCCCAGAGTGATCAGGGTGAGCAGGCCCCAGTGCCAGCCCCACAGCCGGTATGCCGCCACGGCGGCGATCAGCACCAGAAACAAGTCCAGCAGGGTCCAGCGTTGCAGCCAGGTTTGCGGGGTGTTGTCCATGCCAAAGGCGGCCAGCAGGCTCCAGCCCGGCGGCAGGTGCAGCCGGCTGCTTAACTCCTGTACCGTGAGCGTCCAGCCCACCGCCGGCAGGGTGCCGGTGTTGCCTTCCCACCGGCTGTCGGCCAGCAGATCCAGCGGGCCCGGCCGCAGCTCCACGCCGGGCTGGCCATCGGCGAGTTGCGTGACCAGCCGCGGCTCGCCATTGACCGCCACCCGGCCCAGGGCCAGGGAAGTATTGAGCCGCATGTTGTGCGCAAGGGTGCCGGTAAAGACGTCCTTCAGGGTGTAACCGCCACCGTCAAAGTCCAGCCAAAGCTCCCGGCGCAGGGCCAGCTGACCGGGCTCGGGGGCCGGATTGCCCCGGCGCAGCACCTTGAAGGCCATGGTGCTGCCCGGCGTCATCAGAAAGGCGGGCAGTGACTGCCACCGGGGCGGCAGGCCGCTCTGGCCCGCATCCACCGTCACAGGGCCGGAAATTTCCGTCAGCTGCAGCTGTGGATAGGCCTGCACCGCCCAGACTTCTTGTTCAGGCCAGGGAGCGGGAATGGCGGGCAGGATCAGCTGATTGACCTGACCGGGGTGACGGCTGGCCAGATGCAGCTGCCAGCGGCCCGGACGCGCCTGAATGCGCAGGCGGCCGTCCGGCTCCAGCCGGGCGGGCAGGGGGCTGTTGAGCGCCAGTGGAATATGATCCTGCAGCAGGGCCGGACCCAGCAGCAGCTCTCTGGGCTCGCCGGCCACGTTCAGCTCAATGCGGGTGTTCACCCGCAGCGGTATATCGTCGGCGATATGGCGATACACCTTCATATCCAGAGTGTTGGTCACGGGCGTCTGGGCCTGGCTGCGCCGGCCCGGCCATAACCGGCCCTGTTTATCCAGCTCGGGGCTGGCCACGGCCTGACCATTGAGGCTGAGCGCCAGCAGGCCGGTACCGGTGTCCAGCTGCAGGCTGACCGGCAGCCGGGTCCATTGCCAGCCGCCCTGCACCCGGTATTCACCGGCGGGCAGACTGAGCAGGGGCCGGCCCTTGCGCTCAGCCACCATGGCCGGCTCGCCGTTAACGGTGATTTGCTGAGGCCAGTGCTCCAGGCTGCCGGGCAGGGGAATGTCGGCGGCTTCATACAGCTGCCAGCCCTGCTCAAAACGGCCGCCACTGTCGCTGAGGGCAAGCGTCAGCCGGCCCGGCCAGGCGCAGCGGCGCTCGGTGTCTTGCCGGTACAACAGCGGGCAGCGGATTTGAGTCTCACCGTGCAGCACCCATTCTTCCCAGGGTTGCAGGGCGGCGGGCACTTGCTTTGAAGTCGAAACCTGAGCCGCCGCAGGCAGCACAATAAACAGCATCAGCAGGGAAAGCAGCGAGCGCATAAGAGTCCTTTTATGGCGGCGCGAAAGCGTGTTTATAGCCTAGCAGGCGGTGCTGTAAAGGAGCCAAACGACAATTTTATTGGCGGTTTGTATGACAGAAGCTGTGCTTTGCGTTACAAAAATTCGCCTTTGTGGTTTTTAGCTGGATTTATCTGCTATAAAGTTGCCCTGTCTTTAGCGTATGAGATGGATTTTTCACCATCAAAGGATGACTATGAACCAAACACAACCCCTTATGCTGCGCATGGTCTATGGCGGCAGCCTGGTAACCCGAATTCTGATCGGCATTGTGGCCGGTGCCCTGCTGGCGATGCTGGCCCCTTCTGCCGCCGAGTCGGCCGGCCTGCTTGGCAGCCTGTTTGTGGGCGCGCTCAAGGCCGTCGCCCCGGTGCTGGTGTTTGTGCTGGTGATGTCGTCCATCGCCAATCACAAGAAAGGCGAGCAGACCAGCATCAAGCCCATTCTCTATCTCTATCTGCTGGGCACCTTTGCCGCGGCGCTCACCGCCGTGCTGCTGAGCTTTGCCTTTCCCACCGAGCTGGTGCTGGCCAGCCACGGCGGCGAAGCCTCACCCCCGGAGGGCATTGGCGAGGTGCTGCAGACCCTGGTGTTCAATATTGTCGATAACCCGGTCAACGCCCTGCTGACCGGCAACTTTATCGGTGTGCTGGCCTGGGCCGTGGGCCTGGGGCTGGCGTTCCATCATGCCGGCGACAGCACCAAGACCCTGCTGAACGATCTGTCCATGGGTGTGTCGGCCATTGTGAAGTTTGTGATCCGGCTGGCGCCGCTGGGTATTTTTGGTCTGGTGGCCAACACCATTGCCAGCACCGGCTTTGATGCCCTCTGGGGTTATGCGCAATTGCTGGCGGTATTGCTTGGCGCCATGATGATTATCGCCCTGGTGGTCAACCCTGTGCTGGTGTACCTGAAAATTGGCCGCAACCCCTATCCGCTGGTGCTGCAGTGCCTGCGTGAAAGCGGCGTGACCGCCTTCTTTACCCGCAGCTCCGCCGCCAACATTCCGGTGAACATGGAGCTGTGCAAAAAGCTCAAGCTGCATGAAGACACCTACTCGGTGTCCATTCCCCTGGGGGCCACCATCAACATGGGCGGCGCCGCCATCACCATTACCGTGCTCACTCTGGCTGCGGTGCATACGCTGGGCATTGAGGTGGATCTCATGACCGCCCTGCTGCTGAGCGTGGTGGCGGCGGTATCCGCCTGTGGTGCTTCCGGCGTGGCCGGCGGCTCGCTGCTGCTGATCCCCCTGGCCTGCAGCCTGTTCGGCATTCCCAACGACATCGCCATGCAGGTGGTGGCCGTGGGCTTTATTATCGGTGTGCTGCAGGACTCTGCCGAAACCGGCCTGAACAGCTCCACCGACGTGCTGTTTACCGCCGCGGCCTGCATCGCCGACGAGCAAAAAGCAAAGTAACCAGCCCATGTAAATAAAAAGGCCGGTGAGCAGTGCTCACCGGCCTTTTTTGTTGCCTGATTTCAGCCTCAGGCGATCATCACCCCCAGGCTGAGCAGGGCCATCACCATGGCGCTGAGCATGATCAGCAGTGGGCCGATAAACTTCAGCCAGGCGCCGAAAGAGACCCGGCCAATGGCCAGCGCGCCCATCACGATGCCGGAGGTGGGCATGATCAGGTTGGGCAGACCTGAAGCGGACTGGTAGGCGGTGACCACCAGCTCCCGGCTCACGCCGGAGAAGTCGGCCAGGGGCGCTAGAATGGGCATGGACAACACTGCCAGGCCGGACGACGAGGGCACAATCAGGCTCATAAAGGCTTCTATCCAGTAAATGGCGTTGATAAAGGCCACCTGATGCAGATCCGCCAGCATCCCCTCGGCGTAGTGCAGTATGGTGTGGGTGATATTGCCGTTGTCCATCACCACCACCAGACCCCGGGCAATGGCGATGATCAGCGCCACACCCACCAGATCCCGGGCGCCGTCGATAAAGCTGCCGGTCAGATCGGCTTCCGACAGCCGCCCCACCAGGCCCACCACTATGCTGGCGCCGATAAACAGCGCCGACAGCTCGGCCATCCACCAGCCGCCCGCCGACACGCCCCAGATCATGACGCCGAACGACACCGCAAAAATGGCGAGAATAAGCTTGTGCCTGCCGGTCAGGGCCGGAACCTGCTGATCCTTGCCGCCCAGAAAGTGGCGTTCGTTTTCTTCCTTCTGGTGGGCCACCACGGAGCGGGACGGATCCCGTTTTACCTTTTCCGCATAGCGCATTACGTAGATCACGCAGGCCAGCCAGCCCAGCAGCAAAATGGCCAGGCGCAGGCCAATGCCGTCCATAAAGCTGATTTCGGCGGCGTTGGAAGCGATCACGGTGGCAAAGGGATTGATGGTGGAGCCCAGGCAGCCGATGCCGGCGCCGATCATGATAACGGCCACGCCCACCACGCTGTCGTAGCCGGCGGCGATCATCACCGGGATCAGCAGGGCGTAAAATGGCAGGGTTTCCTCGGCGGCGCCATAGACGGTGCCGCCAAGGGCAAACAGGCCCATCAGCAGGGGGATCATCCATTTTTCCCGGCCCTGGAGCCGGGTCATGCTGGCGTTGATGCCGGCGTCAATGGCGCCGGTGCGGGTCATGACCCCGAGAAAACCGCCGATCACCAGCACAAACAGCGCCACATCCGCAGCCCGGGCCACGTAGCTGGCAGGATCATAAAAGCCCTGCACCGGAGCCATCAACACCTCAAAAATGCCCTGTGGGTTGGCGTCTGTCGCTTCATAGGTGCCCACCTTGGGCACCATGCGGCCCAGCTCTTCGTTCTTGGTCATCTGGTACTGGCCGGCGGGCACCACCCAGGTGAGCACGGCCATGATGATGGTCAGAAAGAACAGTATGGTGCAGGCAGAGGGGAACTTTATTTTGGTCATGGGAATGTCCTTATTGATGGGTGGTGACCGGCGGCGAAAACCGGGTTTTCGCCGCGCAGGATCAGGCCACGATAGCCATGATTTCCTGAACCGATTTACCGGTCAGGCCCATTTTTTCCAGGGTGCGTCCGTTGCTGAAATAGTCGGTATCGTTATAGGCGTTATCGATATGCAGGCAGGACTCCACCAGGGGCGTGCGCACCCCGGCCAGCCGGCCCAGCTCAAAGCAGGGCACCAGCAAAAAGGCAGCGTCTTCGGTGATGTAGCGATCCTGGGAGGATTTGGGTGCGCTGTTGAGCTTGCCGTGGGTTTCCGACGTGCGGTTAAGCTCATACACGCTGCCGGCGTTGAGGCCATAGAGGCTGTTCATGGCCTCCAGCTCGGTTTTCAGCGACAACCCAAGGGCCCGGCCCACCGCCAGCCGCTCTTGCTCCATCACCGCCGCGGCGCGGGCGGTGGCCGGTGAACAGCAGTCCTTGTAGTAGTTGTACTGGCCGTTGAAGTTTTCCAGCAGGCCCATGTTGAGGGTGGTGAGCAGGGGATGACCACCAAAGTTGATGTTTTCCAGACCGGCGGCAATCACGTTGTCGAGGGCGGTGAGCGGCAGCGGCATCAGCGGCTGCAGCTGCTCAATGGCCTGCCGGGTGCGGCTGGCGGGCAGGGCGGCCACCGGCAGCTGCTCCTTCATGCCCAGAATGGCCAGTTGGGCCGGGCCCACGATGCGGGTGGCCCAGGGAATGGAAATGGCGTCCACCAGGGTCACGTCGAGGCTGTCATGGCCCTGCTCCCGGCGCAGGCGATCAAACACCAGCGAGCCGTAGTTGCCCGGCATCAGCATCAGGGTCTGGCCATTTTTCAGGTGCGGCAGCATGGCCCGGAACAGCGGCTCCTGGGCAAAGGACGGCACCGGCAGCACCAGCACATCGGCAAAGGCCACCGTCTCGGCCAGATCCCGGCTCAGGGTGTGAATGGGCTGAACCCCGGCAAATTCCAGCGCCACGCCGTTGAACTCGGCCAGGGCTTCAATGCCGCCGCGTTCGGCGATGTCGGCAAGCGGCTGATCAAAGCCGGGAGCGCCATAGAGGCACACATTCGCGCCCAGCAGGGAAAAATGGTAGGCGGCGGTCAGGCCGGCATTGCCGGAGCCGATAACGGAAACACGCAAGCTCATGGTGGTTACCTCTGTGTATGACGAATGCCGCCAGACTAGAAAAAACCATGAGCGCGGAATAATGCCCGGCCCGTTTCCAAGTATTACAAAAACGCATGGTCGGACCGAAGGAGTGATGTAATTAACTGATGATTAAGTTGTTAATTGAATGATGCGGCGCCGAGGCATGGCATAAAAAGTGAGATCTTTATCACATTTGATCCTGCAGGGATAGCATGGGATCGATACGCAGCTCAATGTTCATCTCGGTGGCGAGGCCGGCAAACGCCTCCACAAAGCGCTCGGCATAACGCTTGGCGGGCCGCAGTGCCGGAAACAGAATGTCGAACTCAAAGGGCAGCGAAAACGCCAGGGGCCGGGTCAGCACGGCTTGCTGCTCGCTGGCAATGCGGGCGGTAAAGGGATCGGTAATGGCCACGCCCAGACCTTCCCGCACCAGCTCGGCCGCCGAGGTGGCCAGGGACACCTCAATATGTTCGGTCAGGTTCAGCTGGTAGCGACGCAGCAGGGCGTCTATCTTGCGCTGGCTGATGTCCTTTTCGTGGCGGATCAGCGGCGATTCGGCGAGATCGGATACATCTATACAGGTTTTTTCCGCCAGGGGGGAAGAGGCGGGTAACAGACAGACCGACTCGCATTTCACCCGGCGGGCATTAACGCCGGCCAGGGGCGCATCAACAAAGGCAAAACCGATATCCAGGGTCTGACTCTGCACCCTGTGCATTACCTCTTCCGAGCGGAAAGTCTTGAGGGACACCTTCATTTGCGGCGCCTGGCGTAAAAACCGCGCCAGGGTGCGGGGCAGAAAAGCACCGGACAGCAGCGGCATGGCGGCCATATTGAGGCGGCCAAAACGATGCTCGCGAATGGATGCGGCGGCCTGATCCAGGCCGGAGAAGGCTTCAAAGGCCCGGGCCACTTCCAGATAAAAGGCCTCGCCGTCGTCGCTGAGCTGCAGGCGGTTGCCCTTACGCACAAACAGCTGAAATCCCAGCCGCTGCTCCAGCGCCGCCAGCAAGCGGCTCACCGCCGGCTGGCTGAGGTTGAGCCGCTCCGCGGCGGCGGTAACGGTCTGGCATTCCACAATGGCCTTGAAGGCATTGAGCTGGGAAAGTTTCATGGGGCAGGCCCTTGCTGCTGAGTATCCGGCTTTCAGTATGGCGCGAAGTTTACCAGAGCCGGAACCACTCCCGAACAAAGTGAGCCTCATCCGGAATTTGTGATTATGCGTTGGAATAAATCAGGGAGTTGGCTATTCTGCTTCGGTGCGCTTTAAGCACGGGTATAAACCACGAAAAATACAAACAAGGACAGTGGCATATGAAAATAAAAGCACTGGTCGCGGCGTCCTGCCTGCTGGCCGCAGGCGTACAGGCCCAGACGTATGGCTATAACCATGGCTCGGGTTCGGCTCCCTTTTCCCAGCCGGCCATGTATTCCCAGCCCGAATTTTATGTAGGGCTGAATTATGCGCAGCTGAGTCTGGATCTGGATAATGATTTTGCGGGTGAATCACCGGACTGGAATACGGTTGGTATTAATCTGGGGGTTCAGCCTTCGCCTTATCTGGCCTTTGAGGGCCGTTATGGCAAGGGGGTGGGTAGTGATGAACTCGATGGTGGTGCTATCGAGAGCGAACTGAAGCATTACTTTGGTGTTTATGCACTGCCGCAGATCCCCATTCAGGACTTTATGTCGGTTTATGGTCTGCTGGGCTGGACCAAGGTGAAAGCCGAAGAAAGAAGGCTCGCACGTCAAGTCAAGATCTCTGATTCCCAAGATGATTTCAGCTACGGTATCGGCGTACGCTTCCGGGATATGCGTAATCCCAACGGTGTGGCTTTCTTTGTGGAATATGCCCAGTTGATTAATCGCAATGATTATGAAGTGAATGGTGTAATGGCCGGCTTTAGCTGGCATTTCTGATAACTGGTTGCCGGCATTGAAAAAGGGGCCTGAAAGGCCCCTTTGTTATTTACACCACCAGCACCGGGCATCTGGCGGCGCTGGTGACCCGGTGGGAGACGCTGCCGAGCAGCATGCCTTCCTTGTCGCTGTGGGTGCCGCGGGTGCCGACTACTATCAGATCCGCTTCCTTTTCTTTGGCGAATTTCACGATCACTTTGGAAGGCCTGCCGCCGCGCACAAAGCCGCGCAGGTGGGTGGCGCCCTTGTTCAGGGCATGGGCCTTGGCAAAGTTGACCACCTCTTTGGCGTAGTCCGACAGCACCTTGTCGGGTATGTCCATCTCCGCCGGCCGGCCAATGGACAGACTGGCCTCAAACAGGCTGTGATGCTTGTACACGCAGATCAGGTAGATTTCTGCCTCGGGCAGCAGCTGCTGCAACTGCACCGCCTTGTCCACTGCCTTCAGAGCCGATTCGGAGCCGTCCACGGCCACCACGATTCGTTTAAACACTCAGCCTCCTGTCAGTCCGCAAAGGCCAGATCCCGGAAATACAGCGCAATGTCGGGAAAGGCGATAATCAGCCCGGCGGCGGCCACCAGCATAAAGATAAAGGGCGGCGTGCCGCGGATCACTTCCATATAGGGCCGTTTGAAAATGGCGATGGCGGTGAAAATGTCACAGCCAAAGGGCGGCGTGGCCGAGCCGATGGCCACCTGCAGGGTGATCAGCACCCCCACCAGTACCGGATCCAGCCCGGTAGACTGAATGGCCGGGGCGAAAATGGGGGTCAGCACCAGGATCACCACAATGGGGTCTACAAACATGCAGGCGATAAAGAAGGCCACGCAAATGGCGATAAGCACGCCCACCGGGCCGGCCTCGTTCACGCCCACCGACTCCAGAATGGTCTGGGGCACCTGGGCGAACGACAATATCCAGGAAAAGCCGTTGCCCACCGCCACCAGAATAAACACCACGGCGGTGATCAGCCCGGTGGACTTGGCGATGCGGTAAATATCCGGCAGCTTCAGCGAGCGAAACACCACAAATTCCAGCAGAAAGGCATAGAGCACACAGACGGCGGCGGCTTCGGTGGGGCTGAATATACCGCCGTAAATACCTCCCACGATAATCACCGGAAAAAACAGCGGCCACAGCGCCTGGCGCACGGCCACGCCGCGTTCGCGCCAGCTGGCCCTGGGCTCGGTGGGCACTTCGTTCTTGTGGGCGTAATACAGGCAGTAGAGGGAGAACATAAACAGGATCAGCAGCCCGGGGCCAATGCCGGCGATAAACAGCTCGGCAATGGAGGTTTCCGAAATCACGCCATAGATGATCATGCCGATGCTCGGCGGGATCAGAAAGGCGATATCGCTGGCATTGATGATCAGCGCTAGGGTGAAGGGGTCGGAATAACCGGCGCGCAGCATTTTGGGCCGCAGCGGCGAGCCCACCGCCACCACCGTGGCCTGGGTGGAGCCGGATACGGCGCCGAACAGGGTACAGGAGGTGGCGGTGCTGATGGCCAGCCCCCCCTTGATGTGGCCGATAAAGGCCATCACCATATTGATCAGCCGGTCGGCGGAATGGCCCCGGGTCATGATGTCGGCGGCCAGAATAAACATGGGCACGGCAATCAGCGAGGCCGGGCGAATGCCGCCCATCATCTGCTGAATAAAGGTGCCCATCTGGCCAAAGCCGTCGAACATCATGAAAAAGCCCACCACGGCGGCGGTGATCAGCGGAATCATCATGGGAAAGCCCAGCAGCAGCAGGCCAATCATGATCGACATTAACAGTGTTGCCATGGAGTCAGCCCTTTACACTTCGGTTTCGGTGTCGTCGTAGCCGTCCACCACTCCGGTGGAGAGGTACACGCCGCGACTGGTGATGTTTTTGACGGCGGTCAGCAAATACTGAACGCCGGTAATGGCAAAGCCCACCGGCACCCACAGATAAATCCACCAGATTTCAAAGCCCAGCGCCGGCAGAATACGGCCCCGGCTGTACAGACTCTCGATATAGCCGTAGGCGTGATAACAGAGAAAAAACATCACTGCCGAGGTAAACAGCGCGATCAGCACCATCAGTACCTTGCGCACCCTGACCGACAGCGAGTCGTATATGGCCGACATGCGAATATGACGGCCGTGACGGGCGGCGTAGCCGAGGCCGGCAAAGGTGATCAAAATAATCAGAATGCGGTTGATTTCGCCGGAGAAAAAAAAGCCTTCGCCAAAGACGAAGCGGGCAATCACGTTGGCGCAGGTGTTGATGGCCATCAGCAACACGCCGGCCGCCAGCATGACCGCCTCAATGCGGGCAATGCCTTCGTCCACCCAGCCCAGTATGCCGGGCAGGCCCGAGCTGTAGCCGGCGGTGTCGTCTTCAACGGGTTCGTTTGTTTTGTTATTCATGCCGTGCTCCCTGGCCGGAATACAGGCCGAAAGGAAAAAGGGGCGTCATGCGCCCCGTTATCGGTTAGTTGGTGACTTTTTCGAGATCTTCTTTAAAGGTGTTGAGCAGCTCCTTGCCGCGATCACCGGTCATTTCAATGAACTTGGCTTCCACCTGGGGCGCGCGTTCGCGGAAGGCGGCGATTTGCTCTTCGTTCAGGCGGGTCACGGTGACCTCATCGCTGTTGCTGGTGATCTTCTCCAGCGAGCGCTCGGCCAGGCCGTCGATATGTTCAAGGATCTCTTCAAAGGCGTAGTCCGAGGCCTTTTGCACCAGCTGTTTGTCTTCGTCCGACAGGCCGTTGTAGAAGTCCTGGTTGGCCATCATGGCGGTGGTAAACCAGCCATGACCGGTAAAGATCAGGTTGGGAGACACTTCATACAGGCCGCCGGACTCGATCCAGAAGATGGGGTTTTCCTGCCCCTGGATCATGTTGGTCTGCAGCGCGCCGTACACCTCACCCCAGGGCAGGGGCGTGGGGGTGGCGCCAAAGGCGGAGTAGGTTTCCGACAGCAGCGGGTTGGTCATTACCCGCACCTTTTTGTTCTTGAGCTGTTCGGGGGTGGTGATGGGCTCGTCCAGGGTCACCACGAACTCCCCTTCCGGGTACATCTGCAGCAGCTCCAGGCCTTTTTCCGCGTAAAGTTTGGGGAACTTCTCGTTAATGGCTTCACTTTCACGGAAGAAGCTCACCACGTCTTCCATGTCGGTGGGCATCAGGTAGGGAATAAAGAAAATCTGTGCTTCCGGGATCAGGGCGCCGGTAAAGCCGGGTGACTGATTCACAAAGTTCAGAATGCCCGTCTGGGTCTGCTCCATAATGTCGTCCGACTCACCCAGCTCACCAAAGCGGTAGATCTGCAGCTGGTGATTCGAGTTTTCCTCGATGTATTCCTTGAACTTGTGGGCGAACACGTCCTGCACGTCGCCTTCGTACTCCTCGTGGGCATAACGCCAGGTATCGGCCTGAGCGGCGCCGCAGGCGAACAGAGCCAGGGCCGACACGCCGGCCAGTTTTTTGAGCTTGAACTTGAATCCCTTTTGCATATCCATTTGGTGCTCCATTTTGGTTTCGTGCTCTAACCTTAATTTCGGTTATAGACTGGCAAAATAAGCTATAAGACGCAAGAAAAGGGGCTCGTATAAATACATTTTGGTGAGATGGCGAGCAAGTCAATTTTGGCTTTGTGCTGTGATTTGTAGGGTTATGTTCAAAGTTTTATGAGAAATTTGCGAATTTTGGAGTGATTTGTGTGATTGAGGAGAGGAGCTTGGTTGTACTCTTATGGATAGTGGTCAAAATATTACAATGATAAATAAACTGACTGCTCAGGCTGAAACGTCAGCGTAGACGACAAAACGCAAAACAGGCAAACCGGGTTGCCTGTTTTTGTTTATAAGCCGCGTTGCATCAGGCTCAGAAATGGTAGCTCAGCACCAGGCCGGCCAGTCTCTGAGTGGCGTCACCGGCCTGCCTGACGATGGGGCTGTCTTCGGCATCGCCGGTGAGTTGAGTGATGCCGGCCACGCCGGTCACCGACCAGCGTGAAGCAAAGCGGTAATTGATGTTGCCGCTCAGGCCCAGACGCCAGTAACCATCGGTGGGTTCATAGCGGCTGAAACCACTGCGGGCGGCATCCCGGGCCGACACCCGGAACAGGCTTTGCGTCCACTCCTTGCTGCTGTAGGTCAGGCTGGGGCCAAAGCCGGCGGACCAGTCGGGAGCAATTTGTCCGCGCCAGCCGGCGCGCAGGGTCAGCTGGTAGCCGTCCACATCACCGGTAAGGGGGGCCTGGGCCTGCAGGCTCAGGTTCCAGGGGCCGGGCCGGTAGCTCAGGCGGAGGCCGCCGGTCAGACCGCCATCCACTTTCTCAAAGCGGTGCAGGTCGCCGTCGTTGTCCCGCCCCGGAATGTAACCGATAAAGGGTGACAGAGTGACATCCTGCTGCTGATACAGGTTCCAGCCCAAACCGTCCCGCCAGTTGAAGTAAAACCGGTCGCCGTATTTGAGGTTGGCGTCCGGCAGCACTCTCGCCTCGTAATCGTCACTGCCCAGATAGTCGGGGGCCTGGGTCACGGAAATACCCAGGCTGCCGCTCAGGGATTGGGCCATGGCCGGAGGGGCCAGCAACGGCAGGGTGGCGAGAGAACACACAATGAATCTGTACATGAAGGCTATGCTCCAAAAATGGGAAAGTTGCTTAACGCCACTCCCTGGCCGTGCAGATTGAGCCATATTGGCGACGGTTCCTTTTGCATCTGAAGCGTATCAGACGGCCTGAGTTTAGCATGGGGGTAAAGGGCGAAATGGCGGTGGACGCCCAGATTGGGCGCGTGAGATAAGCATAAAAAAACCCGGCGGTCGCCGGGTTTTTATGACGGGTTATAAAGGCGCTCAGCCTTTGGCCTGCTCCAGGGTCTGGTTCAGGGTGGTGCTGGGGCGCATCACCTGCTCCAGGGCGGCCGGATCGGCGTGGTAATAGCCCTGAACGCCGGCAGACTTGCCCTGCACTTCGTTCAGCTCGTTCACGATTTTCTCTTCGTTATCGGCCAGGGCCTTGGCCAGCGGCGCGAAGTGGGCGGCCAGTTCGGCGTCTTCGGTCTGGGCGGCCAGTTCCTTGGCCCAGTACATGGCCAGATAGAAGTGGCTGCCCCGGTTGTCCAGCTCACCGGCACGGCGTGAAGGAGACTTGCCGTTGTCCAGCAGCTGCTCGGTGGCCTTGTCCAGGCACTTGGCCAGGATCTTGGCGCGGGCGTTGCCTTCCTTGATGCCCAGCTCTTCCAGCGACACCGCCAGGGCCAGGAATTCACCCAGGGAGTCCCAGCGCAGGTGGTTTTCTTCCATCAGCTGCTGCACGTGCTTGGGCGCGGAGCCGCCGGCACCGGTTTCGTACATGCCGCCGCCGGCCAGCATGGGCACGATGGACAGCATCTTGGCGGAGGTACCCAGTTCCATGATGGGGAACAGATCGGTGAGGTAGTCACGCAGCACGTTGCCGGTCACGGAAATGGTGTCCTTGCCGCGCTTCATGCGCTCCATGGAGAAACGAATGGCCTCGTTGTAGGACATGATGTGAATGGACAGACCGTTCAGATCGTGCTCCTGAAGGTAGTGCTCCACCTTCTTGCGCAGCTCGTTGTCGTGGGCGCGCTCGTCGTCCAGCCAGAATACCGCCGGGGTATCGGAGTTGCGGGCGCGGTTAACGGCCAGCTTGACCCAGTCGCGAATGGCCGCGTCCTTGGTCTGGCAGGCACGCCAGATGTCGCCCTTTTCCACGTCGTGCTGCATCAGCACCTCGCCGGCCTCGTTTACCACCCGCATGGTGCCGTTTTCGGTCAGCTCAAAGGTCTTGTCGTGAGAGCCGTATTCCTCGGCCTTCATCGCCATCAGGCCCACGTTGGACACCGAGCCCATGGTACGCGGATCAAAGGCACCGTTGGTTTTGCAGAAGTTGATCACTTCCTGATAGATACGGGCATAGGTGGACTCGGGCATGACTGCCTTGGTGTCCTTCAGCTTGCCGTCGCGGCCCCACATCTGACCGGAGTTGCGGATCATGGCGGGCATGGAGGCATCCACGATCACGTCGCTCGGTACGTGCAGGTTGGTGATGCCTTTCACGGAGTCCACCATGGCCAGCTCCGGACGGTGCTCATAGCAGTCGTGAATGGCTTCCTCGATTTCTTCCTGAGTGGACTGGGGCAGGCTCTTGATCTTGTCGTACACGCTGCTCATGCCGTTGTTGGGGTTCACACCCAGCTCGTCAAACAGCTTGCCGTACTTGTCGAACACTTCCTTGTAGAACACCTTGACCGCGTGGCCGAACACGATGGGGTGAGACACCTTCATCATGGTGGCCTTGACGTGCAGGGACCACATCACGCCGGCTTCCTTGCACTCCTGCAGGGTCTGCTCAAAAAAGCTTTCCAGGGCTTTGGCGCTCATGAACATGCTGTCGAGCACTTCGCCTTCCTGCAGCGGCAGTTCCTTTTTCAGCTGGGGCTTGCCGTCCTGGCCGATAAATTCGATGCGCACGGTCTGGGCCTTGTCCATGGTGACGGACTGCTCGCTGGAGAAGAAGTCGCCGCCGTTCATGTAGTCGGCGTGAGAGCGTGACGCCTTGCTCCAGGCACCCATGGAGTGGGGATATTTGCGGGCAAAGGCCTTGACTGCGGCGGGAGCACGGCGGTCGGAGTTGCCCTGGCGCAGCACCGGGTTGACGGCGCTGCCCAGCACCTTGGTGTAGGCGTCGCGAATGGCCTTGTCTTCGTCGGTCTTGGGATTTTCCGGAAAATCGGGCACGTCATAACCCTGAGACTGCAGCTCCTTGATGCAGGCACGCAGCTGGGGCACGGAGGCGCTGATGTTGGGCAGCTTGATGATGTTGGCGTGCGGATCCTGGGTCAGCTCACCCAGCTCGGCCAGGCCATCGGCCACACGCTGCTCCTCGGTCAGACGCTCGGGAAAGGCCGCCAGCACGCGGCCGGCCAGGGAGATGTCGCTCAGGGTGACATCAATGCCGGCGGCGTCGGTAAAGGTGCGGATAATGGGCAGCAGAGAGTAGGTGGCCAGTGCGGGGGCTTCGTCGGTGAGGGTATAGACGATGGTCGATTGTTTGGTGGTCATTATTTCCCTATTTCCCAGGTTGATGTTGGGGGAACAGCGGGTGCGCCTGGTACCGAAGGATATTCGGGACTGGCGCTCGACTTGAGCCCGCTGCGCGGAATTTCCGGCGCCCATTGTATGACACTTGGGCGCCGGGACTTAAGTGTTCAAGTTCAAATAAGAAAGAAATAGTCGCCGGAAAAGGCCCCATGGGTGGGGCAAGAAGGGAAAAGTGATAGCGTATTGCCGTTCGGTTATGCGCCGGGCTGTTTCGGATCGTCCGGTTCCTTACGCTCGGTATAGGCACGGCAGAGCCGGCGCAGCACCGGCAGCTGCTGCTGAAAGTTGTGGCAGGCGCCGCACATCAGGGTGTGCACTTTCAGTGACAGTTTTTCGCCCGTGGTCAGGGGCCGCTCCTGACTTTCCGACATCAGTTGTGTGGCCTGGTGACAGTTCAGCATGGGCAGTCTCCTTGTTGTTGCCAGCGGTTTTCCAGGCACTCGCGCAGCCGCAGCCGGGCCCGGTACAGCAGTACGTTGAGATTGCTGACGGTGAGCGTCAGCTCGGCGCAGATCTCCGGGCTTTCCAGCCCCACGAATTCCCGCATCATGAACACTCTGGCCTGGCGGGGCGGCAGACCGTTCAGGCAGGCCTCGAAAATTTCCCAGAAACGCTGGTCTTCCAGGCTGTCGTCGGGGGAGCTCCAGCGTACCGGCCGCTCTTCCTTGTGCCAGCGGCCATTCTGGTTGAACAGGGCGTCTTCAAACTGCTGATCGGCCTCGCTGGTCAGCTCGCTCACCGTGGTCAGGCGCTGGCGCTTGCGGATCTGATCGGCAATCTTGTGCTTGAGAATGGCAAACACCCAGGTCTTGTAGGCGGAATGGCCGTTAAAGGAGTCGGCGTAGCGAAAGGCACCGAGCATGGCCTCCTGCACCGCGTCTTCCGCCAGGTGGGGATCCCGCAGCTGCAGGGTGGCGAATTTCAGCATCTGCAGCCGCAGTTGTTCGTTCAGCTCGGGCGTGAATTCCGAAGGTGCAGCCATGACAGTCCTTGTCTTTTGCGTCTGTGGGGTTGACTGCAAGTTAATCACAACGTTTTCTCGTTAGCCAATGATCCAGTGACACCAGGCCGGGGCCGCGGGCGATCAGCAGCAGCAATACGGTCGCCCAGATGCCGTGCAACGGCCAGGCGCCGGGGTAGACCAGCACTTGAATCACCCCGGTCATGCCCAGCAACGCCAGCGCCGACAGCCGGGTGGCCAGCCCCAGCAACAGCAGCAGCGGAAACACATGCTCGGCGGTGGCCGCCAGCAGGGCGCCCAGCTCGGGGGAGATCAGCGGCAGCCGGTATTCTTCCCGGAACAAAAACACCGCCGACGGGTTCAGGCTGGGCCAGCCCAGGCTGAACTCGCCACTGACGATATCCAGGCTGAAGTTGTCCACCTTGGTCTGGCCCGAGCGCCAGAATACGGCGGCGATGGAAAACCGGCCCAGCAGGGCGATCAGGGAATGGGGCAGCCGGTTGAGTAAGGCCCGCAGCCGGCAGCATTGTTGAGTCAGGGTCATGGTGCCTCTCCTTGCGTCACAAGTCCGGTTATCGCCCGCCATTCCAGCAGACGTTGCAGCACGGTGGCGGGGCTGAAGTCTGCCTGCTGTTGCAGGCTGTGCTCCAGGGCGGCGCCGAGCGACGCGCCGGCCAGCAGGCAGGCCATAAAGGTGGCCTCGGCGGGGGACAGGCGCTGCAGCCTGACCGACAGGCCAGTACGCAGCAGCAGCAGGTTTTCCGGCGTGGCGGTGCGTATGTCTTTCAGCTGGCCTTCGCCATGATGAGCCAGCCACAGTGAGCCTACCGCAAAATTCGAGCGCAGCAGGGCGCAGGCGGGCGTCAGTCGCAGACCCTGGCGGGCCAGCCGTTCAGGGTCGGCCAGCAGTGCCTGCAGCTGGTCAGGCGGCAGTGGATCGGTGTCGGCGGCATGCAGTACCTGCTGCACCAGCAACTCGAGCCGGGCCATGTCGGCCAGACAGGGCAGGCGGTTGGCGGGGGGGAAGCCCTCAATAAAGCCGGGCAGGGTGTCGCCATAGTCGGTCAGCAGCGGTGACACCGGTGGCGACCGTTCGATATACACACCGGCCATGGCGTTGAAGAAGTCTTCCCCCACCAGCTGCCGGCATACCGGAAACCGGGCCGCCAGGGCCTCGGTCAGCGATACCCGCACATTGTTGCGGTACACATTGAAGCGGGCCCGGCGACCGGGGTGGCCCGCAATGGCGGCGGGTACCGGCAGATCCGCGTTGAGCAGGGCAGTAGCAAAGTCATTATGCATGGCGGCGCTCCTTCTGTCCGGCTTCCGCCAACAGCCGGTGTATATGGCCGGTTTCCGCCAGCAGCTCGTTCAGGGCGGGCACATTATTGTCCCGCTCCAGCAGGGTGGGCAGGGGGCCGGTGCGCTCCAGCAGCCATTGATACAGTGCCCATACCGGCTCGGCCACCGGGCTGCCGTGATGGTCGATTAACAGGGGCGCACCGCTGTCGTCCTGCTGTTCATCAAAGCCCGCCAGATGCACCTCACCTACCCGATCCAGGGGCAGGGTGGCAATGTAACTTTGAGCGTCCAGCCGGTGGTTGACCGCCGATACATAAACGTTGTTTACATCCAGCAACAGGCCGCAGCCGCTGCGGCGCACGGCCTCATAAATAAAGTCGGCCTCGTCCAGAGAGGACTCGGCAAAGCGCACATAGGTGGCGGGGTTTTCCAGCAAAATGGGGCGACCCAGCACCTGCTGCACCCGGTCGATATGATCGCACAGCCGCTGCAGGCTGGCGGGAGTATAGGGCAGAGGCAGCAGGTCATTGAGAAAGCGCCCGCCGTGGCCGGCCCAGGCCAGGTGCTCCGACACCGCCTCGGGCTGGTAGCGCTGCACCAGTCGGGCCAGCCGGGCCAGGTGCTCTTCGTTGAGGGGATCCATGCCCCCCAGCGACAGGCCCACGCCGTGCACCGACAGGGCGTAATGCTCTCGAAGTCGGCTCAGGTAGTAATGGCGGGGGCCACCATCCACCATAAAGTTTTCCGCGTGAATCTCCACAAAGCCCAGGGCCGGGCGTGTGGCGAGAATGTCTTCGGCGTGCTGCAGCTTGAGCCCCAGCCCGGCCGAGGCCGGCAGGCAGGAGGCACCGGTGCCGGCACGATAAGAGTGATGGTCCATGGTGCCTCCTCAGGCTCAGGCGCTGACTTCTTCAAAGGCGTCGAGCTGACCCTTGCCGGTGGGCGAGGTGGGTGAATCGGTTTCCAGACAGGTGCCGGCGGGAACCAGTTTCCAGGCGTTGCCCTGATAATCGGTTTTTGAGGTACCGGCGCAGGTGGTGCCGGGGCCGGCGGCGCAGTCATTTTTACCGGCCAGGGCCACGCCGTAGCATTTTTCCATGTCGTCCTTGGCGCCGGCATGGCTGTCGGCCAGGGCCGGGCCGGAAGCGGCCAGGGCGGTACCCAGGGCAAAGGCGAGGGCGGTGGCAGTGTTGGCTTTGTTCATGGTGGGTATCCTTTTGTTCAGTCCGTCGATTTAAGGAAAGCACGGCAGTGGCCGTCTTTCATTATCTTGGTCTGACAAAAGGGGAGAGTTATTACAGTTTTTTCAGACTTTTTTCTTCTGGGGGATTTCCTCCACCTCCACGATCTTGGAACGACTCACCACCACCTTCCAGCGTTGCAGCACCGGCGGCTTCTGGCCCTGTACTTCCCGGGTGACCAGATTGAACAGGTAACGTTTTTCTACCGGCTGGCGTGACACCTGGTTTTCCTTCAGCTGATACACATGATGGGAGCCCTTTTCCATCAGCCGGGCCAGCATGGTCAGATCCAGTTGCAGGCTTTCCCGGGTCTGTTCATACCCGGTGAGAAAGCGGGTGGGCAGCATGCGGGAGTGACTGCCGTAGTGCATCACCACCTCTTCCCGCTGACTGATGCTGGCCCGGCGGGCGGCGCGCACCTCGGCGGGCACCCGGGACGGACGCTGGTAGTCGAACCATTCCAGCTGGCGCCCCACCAGTTGGGTGCTGTGTACATCAAAATATTGCCGTCGCCACTTGGGCCGGCCCTTGCGCAGCCAGCGCCACAGGGTGTTGCGCAGATCGTCCTTGAACAGCTCGCGCAGGGCGTAGAGCACCGCCAGGGCGAGGATCACCATCAGGGAAATCCCCCCCAGGGTTTCACGCACCTCGTAGGCGGCCAGCGACACCGTGGTCATCACCACGGCGGTGACCACCGCCTTGAGCAGCTTCTGCTCGCCACCGCCCAGCTCCCGGGTGCGCTCCTTGAGGGTGACCGGATATTCGATCAGCCGGCGCAGCAGCCGCATCTTGTTGGAAATGCGCGACAGCGAATCGCTGGCGTGGGCGGTGTTGTATTCGTTGTCGATGCGGTGCTGGCGCTCAATGGCGCAGACCTCCAGCAACAGCGATTTGACCGTCTTGTAGTCACCGTTGCGGGGCAGGTGAGCCACCAGTGACAGCAGCCGCTGCTCGGTGAACCAGGACACGTAATTGTCGATATTGGTGTAGTACTTGCGCAGGGTGTCGTCGCTCGGCACCCGGCGGCGCAGCCGCCGCAGAATATCCTGGGCCAGGGCCACCACTTCTTCCACCTCGTCCTGGACGACCTCTTCCATGCGGTTGCGCAGATCGTGGCAGGACTGCTCCAGCCCCACCACATACTGGTAGCCGTAAAGGCTGAGGCTGACCCGGTATTGCTCGGGGGTGAGCTTGCCCCGCTCCGCCAGCCGGCTGTGCACCAGGGGCAGGTGAGGACGGTCGCTGAAGTAGGTGCGGGTGCTGTGTATGGCGTTGTGATAGAAGTTGTCTTCCGGCAGCACCTGACTGTTGAGGCCCAGCTCGCCGGGCACGAACAGGTAGAGATCGAGTCGGTGCTCGGTGGCCTCACGCAGAATGCGCGACAGTTTGAGCAGGTGGCCGTCCTTGCGTTCAGCGGCGATCACGGAATATGACTTTTCCAGTTAAAACAGGGTGTTGTAATTATGCTACCGCTGCTGCGATAACACTGAAAGGTTTTATTGCAGCAGCCGGCCGCTGCGGCTCAGCAGGCCGTGCACCAGGGTGCGGGTGGTGTTGAGGTGGGCGCTGGTGTCGACCACAAAGCTGGCCACGGCGGTCAGGTAGATGCCGGTCAGCGTGACTTCGGCGGCACTGCGGCGCCAGCCGGTGGCCTGCCAGTCGGCGCTTTCCAGCAGCCACTGCACGGTACGGCTGATGCGGGTAATGCCGTGAGCCTGCAGGTGAAGGTGGCCGGGCTCCAGCTTGTAGCCCAGCATCTCCTTCACCAGCGGACGGTAGGGCGCCAGATAATCGAGCCAGACCATGATGCCGGTGAGCAGGCGCTCGTGTGTGGGCTCCTCAGGATCCAGGGGCAGGCTCAGCAGGGCGTCGTCGGCCCGGTCGAACAGGGCCTCGGCCAGGTCATCCCTGGAACGAAAATGCCGGTTCAGCGCCGCCAGACTCAGCTCCCGGGACTCGGCCAGCTCGCGCAGGCTGAAGCCGTGCCAGCCCCGGTGCAGGGCCAGGTGCAGGGCGGTGTCGAGAATGGCATCCCGTTCGGTGCTGAGGTGGGTCATGGTGAGCTCCGGCTGACAGACTGTGTTCAGTATAGAAGGCACAATTACAGAGGCGGGAAACTCAATGCCCCACACAGTAGCAGGTCAGAGATGCTGGTGTTTAACGGACGTAGCCTGTATCAGGTTATCGTGTACCGGGCAGCGGGCGCAGACTGGCAGTGTTTACTTGAGCCTGAGCACGGTTTGCAGCGACAATGACGTCTTTTACGGAGCTTTCCATGGCCTTTCGCATTCGTTACCACTACCGCAAGCAGCAAAAAGAGATTGGTTACGCCAACGACAAGCACCACAGCATTTATGATGCCATTGCTACCGCCGAAGGCCTGGATCTGGCGGAGTTTCGCCGCATGGAAGATCAGCTGGCCAATATCAGCCGCAATGACCGCAAGACCATGAAGGAATTCCGGGAAGAATATTTCCGCAAGCTGGGCTTCAGCCAGATCACCATTTTCCGGGAAGAATAAATTATGGTCTGATCGAGGCCTGTTATTATTCTTTATCTAATTTTTCTGTTGGTGATATCAACTGCCATCCCGTAATGGTGTGGTGGTTTTTATTGTTGTTGTCCGGAAATTGGTGTTTTCATAATTTTATCTTTTTTCGGGTTTATTTGAATTTGTTGTTACCGTATTGATTATTCGTGGTTTTTCCTTTTTATTGGGGGCCTTTCGGAACCCGGTTTGACGATGCCGGGAAAGCTAACAATGATAAGAAAAACTCTTTACGGGAGTGCAAAGCAATGAATGCCATATTCCTGATGTTATGCGGGCTGGGCGCCATGGCGCTCGGCTATTTTGTGTATTCAAAATTCGTGGCCGAAAAAATATTTCGGCTGGACCCCGGCTTTCGCACGCCGGCTCATGAATTTGAAGACGGGGTGGATTATGTGCCCACCAACAAGTTTGTGCTTTGGGGCCACCACTTTACTTCGGTGGCCGGTGCTGCGCCCATTGTGGGGCCGGCCATCGCGGTGATCTGGGGCTGGGTGCCGGCCTTTTTGTGGGTGGTGTTCGGCACCATCTTCTTTGCCGGCGTGCACGATGCAGGGGCCATCTGGGCCAGTAACCGCAACAAGGCCAAATCGGTGGGCGCGCTCACCGGCGATGTGGTGGGCAAGCGCGCCCGCAGCATTTTCATGATCGTCATCTTCCTGGTGCTGCTGATGGTGAACGCCGTGTTCGCCGTGGTGATCGCCGGCCTGCTCACCAAGTTTCAGACCTCGGTGGTGCCGGTGTGGGGCGCCATTGTGGTGGCGCTGATCATCGGTCAGCTGATTTACCGCAAGATGATTGGCCTGCTTACCGTGTCGGTGGTGGGGGTGATCGCTCTCTATGCCCTGATCTGGGCCGGTCCTTCCATGCCCCTGGCGCTGCCGGAAATGTTTATGGGCATGACCGACAAGGCCCAGTGGATCATTCTGCTGTTCGTCTATGCCGCCATTGCCTCGCTGCTGCCGGTGTGGATGCTGCTGCAGCCCAGGGACTACATCAATGGCCTGCAGCTGTTTGTGGGTCTGGGTCTGCTCTACGGCGCCGTGCTGCTGTCGGCTCCGGATGTGGTGGCGCCGGCCTTTAACGACAATGTGCCGGAAGGCACGCCCTCACTGGTGCCGCTGCTGTTTGTCACCATTGCCTGTGGCGCCATCTCCGGCTTTCACGGCCTGGTGTCGTCCGGCACCACCTCCAAGCAGCTCGACAAGGAAACCGATCTGCGTTTTGTGGGCTATTTCGGCGCCATTGGTGAAGGCTGCCTGGCACTGGCCGCCATTATTGCCGCCACCGCCGGCTTTGCGACCCTGGCCGACTGGCAGGCCATTTACAGCGGCTTTGGTCAGGGCGGCGTAGCCGCCTTTGTGCAGGGGGGCGCCAACATCCTGAGCAACGGCCTGGGCTTTGATATTGAGTTGTCCCAGACCATTCTTACCGTGATGGCGGTGCTGTTTGCCGGCACCACCATGGACACCGGCCTGCGTCTGCAGCGCTACATCTTTCAGGAATGGGGCGTCATCTACAAAATCAACTGGATGCAGAAGGCGGCCCCGGCCACCCTGCTGGCGGTGGGCTCCTGCCTGTTGCTGGCCTTTGGCTCCGGTGGTGACGGCTCCGGCGGCCTGTTGATCTGGCCGCTGTTCGGCACCACCAACCAGCTGCTGGCGGGCCTGACCCTGCTGGTGATCACAGTGATGCTGGCGCGTATGGGCCGGCCCATGCTGGTGACCCTGATCCCCCTGCTGTTCCTGCTGGTGATGACGGTGCTGGCGCTGCTGATCCAGCTCAAGGGCTTTTATGATCAGGCCAACTGGTTCCTGTTTGCGCTGGATCTGGTGGTGCTGGGCGCGGCCATTCTGGTGGCGCTGGAATGCGGCGCCACCCTGACCAAACTGCGCAGCGGCAAGGCCGAGCAGGCCGGAGACCAGTCGTGAAAATCAAGCGGGTGCTGGCCTGGATAAACCGGGCCAGCCGCTATGCGGAAGAGGTGTATAACGCGCCCTACCGGGCGGCCATTGCCCGGGCCCGGCGCGAGGAAGACGATCTCTTTATGCTGCTGGTGTTCTCGGAAATGATGGGGGTGCCGAACCCGGCCTCCTATTACACCCTGGAGCTGCAGCCCCTGCTGCTGGAGCGGTTTCACGACTGGCACAAGCGCATGGGCATGGAGCACTCACCGCTGGATCACTTCCGCTGCTGCTGATTGAGTTGTCTTCTGGCTTGGCAAAGGTTGGTGATGAGCGAAGCGAATCCCAACATTTCGCACACCGGGGCCGGCTTCAATGCCGGCCTTACTATTTGGAGATATTACATGTTACTGACCGACAAGCGCGTATTGCTGGTGGGGGGCAAGGGCGGCGTGGGCAAGACGACTGTGTCGTCGTCGCTGGCGCTGCTGGCGGCCCGCCGGGGCAAGCGCTGCCTGCTGGTATCCACCGACCCCGCTCACAGCCTGGCCGACGCCTTTGGCCGGGAAATCGGCGACACCATTACCCGGCTGGCCCCCAACCTCGACGGCCTCGAGCTGGACCCGGATCACGAGGTGGAGCAGCACCTGGCCCGGGTGCTGGCCCAGCTCAAGCGCTTTACCCGGCCCGAGATGTACGGCGAGGTGGAGCGGCAGATGCGCCTTACCCGCCAGTCGCCGGGCGCGCAGGAAGCGGCGCTGCTGGAGCGCATGGCCCGAGTGATGGAAGAAGGGATGCAAACCCATGATCTGGTGATTTTCGACACCGCACCCACCGGTCACACCCTGCGTCTGCTCAGCCTGCCCGAGGCCATGGCCGCCTGGACGCAAGGGATGCTGACAAGCAACCAGCGTTCGGAAAAACTGGGGCAAGTGCTGGATCACTTGACTCCGGGCAAGGACGTGGACAGCCCCTTTGGCGATCCGCGGGCCCACGAAACCGCCGGCATGGACGAACGCACCAAATCCATTACCGACACCCTGCTGGCGCGCCAGCGGCTGTTTCAGCGCACTCGCCGGCTGCTGACCGACAGCGACCAGACCGCGCTGTTGTTCGTGCTGACCCCCGAAAAGCTGCCGATACTGGAAACCGAACGGGCGGTTACAGCACTGCAGGAAGAAAAACTGCCCCTGGCCGGTCTGGTGGTGAACCGGATTCTGCCCGATGAAGCCGACGGCACCTTTCTGGCGCAGCGGCGGGAACAGGAAAAAACGCATCTGGCCGAGATTGCACGGCTGTTTGCCGATTTGTCCCGTTATCCGCTGTATCTGCAGCCCACGGATATTCAGGGCCTCGATGGACTGAGCGACATGGCCACCCGGCTGGAGCGAGCCGGACTCTGAGCGGTACGGAATTGAATTTACAGCCTGTTTTGCCATTGGGTAGAATTTGCCCGAGGGTTTTCTTTTTGATTAACGGAGCAACATGACAACGGCGAAGCAGGGCGGCGACGACGCCAACGATGTGGGCACCCGCCTCAAGGCGGTGCGCCTGATGCGCAATATTTCCCAGCGGGAGCTGGCCAAACGCACCGGCGTGACCCACTCCAGCCTGTCGCTGATTGAGCAGGGCAAGGTCAGTCCGTCGGTGAGCTCTCTGAAGAAGATCCTGGATGGCATTCCCATGACGGTGGGGGAGTTCTTTACCCTGGATCTGGAAAACACCGATCAGATCTTTTTCAGCCCCGACGAGCTGCAGGACGTGGGCAGCGGCAACCTGTCCCTGAAACTGGTGGGCTATAACCGAAAAAACCGGGCCATGTCCTTTATTGTGGAAACCTACCCTCCCGGCGTGGACACCGGCCACGACATGATGGCCTATCACGGCGAGGAAGCCGGCGTGGTGATCGAAGGGGAAATTGAAATCACCATAGGTGCCCAGCACCGGCTGCTGAAGGAAGGCGACAGCTACTACTTCTCCACCACCCAGCCCCACCGCTTTCGCAATAACAGCGATAAGCCCTGCCGCATCGTCAGCTGCTCGACGCCGGCCAAGCATTTTTGAGCCATATCAAACGACGCTGAACCTTCCTGAAGCAACAGCAGGGATTGCCGGAGCCGACCGTCAAATGCCATGGAAGGCATTTTCCGAGCGTACATGGGGCGAGCTTGCTCGCCGTGACGAAGTAAAAAGCCTGAACGAACATTAAGTATGTTCGCAGCAGGCTTTTTAATGAGTGGCATTCAATGAAGCGTGTCGAAGAAGGCAACCCTGCTGGTGCTTCACATGACGATCAGCCCGCCCCGAACTCTATCCAGGTGGTTTTCAGCTGGCTGTATTCGGCCAGGGAGTGCAGTGACTTGTCGCGGCCGTTGCCGGACTGCTTGTAACCGCCAAAAGGCACCGTCATGTCGCCGCCGGCGTAGTTATTGACGAACACCTGACCCGACTCCAGCCGCCGGGCCGTGGTTAGCGCCTTGTCGAGATTTTGGGTCCATACCGCCGCCGCCAGGCCATAGGGGGAGTCGTTGGCAATGGCCACCGCTTCGTCGGCGCTGTCAAAGCCGATCACCGCCAGCACCGGGCCAAAAACTTCTTCCCGCGCCAGGGCCATGCTGTTATCCACGTCATCGAACACGGTGGGGGCAAAATACAGGCCACCGTTGATGCTTACCGGCTCGCCGCCGGTGCGCAGACGCGCGCCCTGTTTCAGCGCCGCCGCCACATGGCCGGCAATGCCGTCGAGCTGGGTGGCATCCACAATGGCGCCCATGGGGCTGGCCGGATCCAATGGGTTGCCGGGTTGCCAGGCGGCCGCATGATGCACAAGGCGCTCCACCAGTTCATCTTTAATACTGTTTTCCACCAGCAGCCGGGAGCCGGCGATGCACACCTCGCCCTGGTTGTAGAAAATGGCCTGGGCCGCCTGCTGCGCCACATGCTCCAGGTTGCCGGCGTCGGCAAACACGATATTGGCGCTCTTGCCGCCGCACTCCATAAAGGTGCGCTTCATATTGGACTCGCCCGCGTATTGGGTTAGCAACTTGCCCACGCCGGTAGAGCCGGTAAAGGCCAGGGCGTTAACGTCCATATGCAGCGCCAGGGCCTTGCCCACGGTATGGCCGTAGCCGGGCAGCACCTGCAGCACGCCGGCGGGCAGTCCGGCTTCAAACGCCAGGGCCGCCAGCCGCAGCGCGCTGAGCGGGGATTTCTCCGACGGCTTTAAAATCACGGTATTGCCCGCGGCCAGGGCCGGGGCGATTTTCCAGCAGGCCATCATCAGCGGAAAGTTCCAGGGCACGATGGCGGCCACTACCCCCAGGGGTTCCCGGGTCACCAGTCCCAGGCTGCTGGACGTGGTGGGGGCGATCTCGCCATACACCTTGTCGATGGCCTCGGCATTCCAGCGCAGGCAGCGCACCGCCGCGGGCAGATCCACATTCAGGCTGTTGGCGATGGGTTTGCCCATGTCCAGGGTTTCCAGCAGCGCCAGCTCCTCGGCGTGGCTTTCCACCCGTTCGGCAAAGCGCAGCAATACCTGTTTGCGCTCCGCCGGGGCCAGTCCGGCCCAGTGGGTCAGGGCGGTGCGCGCATGGGTTACTGCCAGGCTGGCGTCCTGCTCGTCGCAACTGGCCACCTCGGCCAGTTGGGCGCCGGTGGCCGGGTTAAAGCTGGCAAAGCGTTTGCCGGAAATGGCCTCGCAGTAGCGGCCGTTGATAAAGGCGCGGCCCTCGGGCCGCAGTCCTTCACTCAGGGCTTGCCAGTGGGCAAGAGTGTGTTGGCTCATGATTGCCTCCTCAGTCCATGATGCCCAGCTGGCGGGCGGTGGCGTCCAGGCTTTCCCGGGCCAGACGCACCAGCTCGTCAATTTCAGCTTTGGTGATCACCAGGGGCGGCGACACCACCATGGTTTCGCCCACGGAGCGCATCACTATGCCGGTATTAAAGCAGTTGTCCCGGCAGCGGCCGCCGATGCCCGGCTCAAAGCGGGCCATGGTGGTCTTGTCGGCCACCAGCTCCAGGGCACCCAGCAGCCCCAGGCTGCGGGCCTCGCCCACCAGAGGGTGATCGGCCAGGCTGGCCCAGCGCTCGGCAAAGTAGGGCGCGGTTACCTCGCGTACCTGCTCGAGCACGCCGTCTTGTTCCATCAGCTCCAGATTGCGCAGGGCCACGGCGGCGCAGGCCGGGTGACCGGAATAGGTAAAGCCGTGGTAGAACTCGCCGCCCTGCTCGATCAGGGTGTCGGCCACCCGGTCGCCCACCAGCACGCCGCCGATGGGCAGATAGCCGGAAGACAGGCCCTTGGCGACGGGCATGAGATCGGGCTTGATGTTGAAGTGCTGGCTGCCGAACCACTGTCCCAGCCGGCCAAAGCCGCAGATCACCTCGTCGGCAATAAGCAGAATGCCGTAGTGATCGCAGATGCGCTGAATTTCGGGCCAGTAGCTCTCGGGCGGAATGATCACGCCGCCGGCGCCCTGCACCGGTTCGGCGATAAAGGCCGCCACCCGGTTCACGCCCAGCTCCTTGATTTTTTGCTCCAGGGAGCGGGCCGCCAGCAGGCCGAATGCTTCCGGGCTCATTTCCCGGCCTTCGCCAAACCAGTAGGGCTGAGCAATGTGCTCTACGTCCGCCAGCATGGGACCGCCCTGCTCGTGCATGGGTGCCATGCCACCCAAGCTGGCGCCGGCCACGGTGGATCCGTGGTAGCCGTTGCGCCGGCCGATGATCACGGTTTTCTCCGGCTGGCCCTTGAGCTGCCAGTAGCGGCGCACCATGCGCACGACCGTGTCGTTGGACTCGGAGCCGGAGCCGGTAAAGAACACATGATTGATGTGCTCGGGGGCCAGCTCGGTGAGCTTTTGGGCCAGTTTGATCGCCGGCGGATGGGCGGTCTTGAAGAAGTTGTTGTAGTAGGGCAGCTCGGTCATCTGGGCGGTGGCGGCCTCCACCAGCTCCCGGCGGCCATAGCCCAGGTTGACGCACCACAGGCCGGCCATGGCGTCGAGAATGCGGTTGCCTTCCGAATCAATAATATAGATGCCTTCTGCGCCGGTGATGATGCGGCTGTTGCTGCCCAGATCCTTGGTGTCGGTAAAGGGGTGCAGGTGGTGCTGGCCGTCCTGCTGGCGCAGTTCTTGAGTGTTGTACTGATGCATGATGGTGTCCTTTTCGTTCATGTGACTATCTCGGATACAGGCCATGGCTTCGGCAACGGCCTGTCCCCTCTTGTTCGAATGAGCCTGCTGTCAGGTCTTGATGGTGTCCCGGTAGTGGGCGCAGGCGGTGCCAAAGGCGGTAAAGATGGCGGCGTAGAGCGGGTGCTCGTCGGTGCGCCATTCCGGGTGCCACTGCACGCCCAGGGCAAAGGGCAGGGTGGGATCACTGATGGCTTCCACCAGGCCGTCCGGCGCCAGCGCCTCGGCCATCAGGCCTTGCCCCAGGCGGTCGATGCCCTGCTGATGCAGCGAATTCACCTCGAAGTTCAGCTCACCGGTCAGCCGGTGCAGCATGCCGTCCGGGTTCAGGCTGAGGGCGTGGGCCGGTTCGTAATGAGAGTTCACCCCGTCGGTGTCCGGCTCGCGGTGATCCATCAGGCCGGGCAGCGCCTGCAGTGGCTGGCGCAGGCTGCCGCCCCAGGCCACGTTCATTTCCTGCAGGCCGCGGCAGATCCCCAGCAGCGGCAGTTGCAGCTTGCGGGCGGTGCGGATCAGTGACAGCGCGGATCCGTCCCGATCCGGATCCAGCCGGCAGTCAGCACGATCCTGATCCGTGGCGTAATAACGCGGATCCACATTGCTGTAACTGCCGGTCAGGCAGAGGCCGTCGAGCCGCTCGAGGATCCCTTCGTTCAGGCCTTCGGCCAGGGCCGGTAGCAGCACCACCTCCACGTTCGCCGAGTGGCGCAGGGCGTCCACGTACTTGTTCACCACCATATGGCAATGGTGCCCTTCAATCTGTCGCTGACAGGCGGTCACGCCGATCAGGGGCTTGTGCATTATTCTTTCCATAGTGTCACCTGCTCAAACCGTATGGTTTATATATTCAACGGCTCCGTGTGCCGAATCCATAACGGCATGGAAGCACGGCAATCGCACAAAATCCAGTAAATAACGGCTTTAAAAGCGAGTAATGGTTTAAATAATGTGACGAGGTTAACTCTTTTTCACAATGTGTTAACCTTTGGGGTGCTTGAGTGATTGTCTTGATTTGTTCATTATCCTATAACAAATGACATTCTGGATGGTTACTAAAACACAACATGGAGGTCACCATGAGTGACAGGGGCATGCAAGAGGCCCGGGAGTTTCTGGAACGAAACCCGGATATCAATTCCATCGATCTGATGATCGGTGACATCAACGGGGTGATCCGCGGTAAGCGTATTCCCAGAGACAGTCTGCTCAAGGCCTATGAAGAAGGGGTCTGCCTGCCGGCCTCGCTGTTTGCCCTCGACATTAACGGCAACACCATTGAGGAAACCGGCCTGGGGCTGGATCAGGGCGAGGGCGATCGGCTGTGCTTTCCGGTGCCCGGCACCCTGAGCCGGGTGCCCTGGCAGGACAGGCCCTGTGCCCAGCTGTTAATGAGCATGTTTGAGAACGATCACAGCCCCTTTGTGTACGATCCCCGCCATGTGCTGCAGCGGGTGCTGGATCGTTTTTCTGATCTCGGGCTGACCCCGGTGGTGGCGGTGGAAACCGAGTTTTATGTGATCGACCGGGATCGGGACGACGAGCATCAGTTGCAGCCGCCGGTGTCGCCGGTGAGCGGCAAACGGGATCGTCAGTGTCAGGTGTATTCGCTGTCGGATCTCGATGACTACTGCGACTTTATCGAGAGCATTCAGCAGGCGGCCATGATCCAGAAGCTGCCGGTGGACACCGCCATTGCCGAGTGCGCCCCGGGCCAGTTCGAGATCAACCTCAAGCACAGACCCGATGCCATGCAGGCCTGCGACGAAGCGGTGTTGCTCAAGCGACTGATCAAGGGAGTGGCGGCCCGCCACAGCATGGAAGCCACCTTTATGGCCAAGCCCTACAACCAGGAGGCGGGCAGCGGCACTCATATTCATGTGAGCCTTATCGACAACGAGGGCAATAACCGTTTCTGCAGCCGGGACGACAGCCCGCTGGGCAACGAGCTGCTGCAACAGGCGGTGGCCGGGGTGCTGGCGCTGATGCCCGAGTCCATGGTGGTGTTTGCCCCCAACGCCAACAGCTACCGCCGTTTTCAGCCCGGCTATTACGTGCCCATGAGCCAGACCTGGGGTGCCGACAACCGCACTGTGGCGGTGCGCGTGCCTGGTGGCAACCCCGCGGCCCGCCGGCTGGAACACCGCGTGGCCGGTGCCGACGCCAACCCCTACCTGCTGGTGGCCAGCATACTGGCCGGCATTCATTATGGCCTGACCCAACAGCTGACCGCATCCGAGCCGGTGAGCGGCAACGCCTACGCCAGCCACCCGCCCAGCCTGCCCAACAGCTGGATCCAGGCGCTGGATCAGTGGCAGCAAAACGAGATCCTGCCGGAATATCTGGGCCAGGAGTTTTGCCGGGTGTACCACGCCAACCGCTACGGTGAGCGGCAATTGTTTATGCGCCACGTCAGCTCTCAGGAGTATGACTGGTATCTGCGTTCGGTCTGACAGGAGAAAGTCCCATGGAAGGATGTAACATGCGCCGCTGGCTGATGCCGCTGCTTGCCCTTGTTTTACTGCTGCCCGGGCTGGCCCGGGCCGATGGCCCCACCCTTGAAGCCCCGGCCCTGGTGCTGAAGGGCATTCCCTTTGAAGTGACGGTGACCGGCACCGGGCCGCTTTGGCTGGTGCAGGAAGAAAACCGCCAGCCGGTGACCCTTGAAGATGGCGAGGCGACCATAGAGCTGCTGACCCAGGCCGACAGCCTGGCGCTCAGCCTGCAGAGCGAGGCAGGTGCTGTGCTTGCCGAAGCGGCCAGCCCGGCCATTGCCGCCTGGCTGTCGGTGGTGCCGGCGCTGCTGGCCATTGTGCTGGCGCTGGCGTTCCGGCAGGTGATACTGGCGCTGTTTGTGGCCATCTGTTGTGGCGGCTGGCTGGGCTATGGCCTGGCCGGCGACAAGCTGCTCAGCAGCGTGCTCGACTCGGTGAACGTGCACGTGCTGGCCGCCGCCAGCGACGCCGAGCATATGTCGGTGGTGCTGTTCTGCCTGCTGATCGGCGGCATGGTGGGCATCATCTCCCGCAACGGCGGTACCGTCGGCATTGCTCATCACATTACCCGCTTCGTACGCGGCCGGCGCAGCGCCCAGACCACCACGGGGCTGCTGGGCACCGCCATTTTCTTTGACGACTACGCCAATGCGCTGATCGTCGGCAATACCATGCGCAACATCACCGACCGGCTGCGTATCTCCCGGGAAAAGCTGGCCTACCTGGTGGACTCCACCGCTGCTCCGGTGTCGGCCATTTTGCTGGTGACCACCTGGATCGGTTTTCAGGTGGGGCTGATTGATGAGGCCCTCGGCCTGGTGGACGGTTTTGACGGCTCCGCTTACGGCGTGTTTATGGCTTCCATCAGCTACAGCTTCTATCCCATTCTGGCGCTGTTGTTCGTGTTTATGATCAGCCTCAGTGGCCGGGATTTTGGTCCCATGCTCAGGGCCGAGCAGCGGGCGGTACGCCGGCAGGCGGAAGCGGACGATGCCCTCACCGACCGGGAAGCCATCGCCGAGGAAGCCAGCATAGATGCCAAGCCGGGCATTCCCCACCGCGCGCTGAACGCCATTATTCCCATGACGGTGCTGGTGCTCACCACCCTTGGCGGTATCTGGTATACCGGCATGAGTGAGCTGGGCTTTCCCGCCGAGGCCGGCCTGCGTGACGTGTTTGGCAACAGCGATTCCTTTACCGCCATGATGTGGGGCTCTCTGCTCAGCACCCTGGTGGCGCTGGTGATGACCCGGCTGCAGGGCCTGCTGAGCATGGACGAGGCCGCCCATTACTGGTTTGAAGGGGTGAAGTCGATGCTGCTGCCCATCACCATTCTGATGATGGCCTGGGCGCTGTCGTCGGTGAACGAGACCCTGAACACCAGCGATTACCTGGTGAGCGTGCTCAGCGACAGCCTGCAGCCGGAGCTGATCCCGGTGAGCGTGTTTGTGTTGTCGGCCTTTACCGCCTTTGCCACCGGCTCGTCCTGGGGCGTGATGGGCATCATGATGCCCCTGGTGGTGCCGCTGGCCTGGGCGGTGCTGCAGCACCATGGCCTGGCCGGCGACCCGGACGCCATGCACCTGTTCTACGCCTCGGTGGCGGCGGTGCTGGCCGGCGCGGTATGGGGGGATCATTGTTCGCCCCTGGCCGAAACCACCCTTCTGGCCGCCATGGCCTCGGGCTGTGGTCTGGTGGAGCATGTGCGCACCCAGCTGCCCTATGCGCTGTTTGTGGGGGTGATCGCTACCCTGTTTGGCGTGGTGCCCGTGGCCTATGGCATGCCCTGGTGGCTGGGCATTATCATCTGCTCCCTGGCCATGGCCGCCGGCCTGCGCCTGCTGGGCCGGCGCGCCGATGAGGGGGATGCTGAGCCGGAGACCACGGTGAGCGCCGAAACCGCAGCATCATAATCAGCGCCCTGTCATCACGCGCCATAAGCCGGAAGTGCGTTATTTCGCTGCACTTCCGGCGTTTTTATTCGTGTTAACATGGCGCTTTGTAATGACGTTCCCGGCTGCCCGGACCCGGGCACTGTCTTTTTATTTTCAGGAGTAAGCCCATGAAGATGCTGCGTAGTGCCGTTGCTTCACTGTTGTTGCTGAGCGCCAGCGGCGCCCTGGCCCATGAGTATGAGCAGGGCGGGCTGCATATCGATCACCCCTGGAGCCGTCCGGTTCCGCCCATGGTGACCAACGGCAGCGCCTATCTGGTGATCAGCAACCAGGGTCAGACCGGTGATGTGCTGCTGGGCGCCAGCACCCCCCTGGCCGAGCGGGTGGAAATTCATACCCACCTGATGGACGGTGACATGATGAAAATGCGCCAGCTTGAGAACCTGCCGGTGCCGGCAGGCGAAGCGGTAATCCTGGCGCCGGGTGGCCATCACCTGATGCTGATGGGGCTGAAGCGGGCGCCCCAGCTGGGAGACCGTTTTCCCCTGACCCTGCAGTTTAAGCAGGTGGGCGAGGTAGACGTGGAGATCTCGGTGGATGCGGATGCCCCCAAACCGGTAAAACAGGCTCACGACGACGGCCATCATCATCACTGAACCCGGGTAACACCAGGCCCGATACGGGCCTGATGTTATGGGGCATTACCAGGGCAGGGAGTAGGTCTTCAGGTTGGTGTAGTGCTTCATGGCTTCCAGCACCCCCTCCTTGTAACCCAGGCCGGAGTCCTTGATGCCGCCGAAGGGAGACATTTCAATACGGTAGCCCGGTACTTCCCACACATTGACGGTGCCTACCTGCAGCCCTTCAATAAAGCGGGTGATGTACTTCAGGTTGTCGGTACAGATCCCGGATGACAGGCCGTAGGCGGTGGAGTTGGAGATTTGAATCACCTGCTCAATATCGTCCGGGCAGCGAATGATCGGAATCACGGGGCCAAAGGTCTCCTGCAGCACCACTTCCGCCTCGGGAGGCACCCGGTCGATCACGGTGGGGCCGTACAGGGCGCCGTTGCGCTGATGGCCGTATTTCAGCTCGGCACCGGCTTCCAGCGCCAGATTGACCCGCCGTTCAAACAGCATGGCGGCTTCTTCGTCGATAACGGTGCCCATGTCACTGTCCGGCGACATGGGATCGCCGCAGCGAATGGCTTTCGCCTTTTCGGTCACCAGCTCGACAAAACGATCGGCCACCGACTCCACCACCAGGATCCGCTTGACGGCGGTGCAGCGCTGGCCCGAGTTCTTGGTGGCGCCGTTTACCGCCAGGGTGGCGGCGCGATCCAGATCCGCGTCTTCCATTACGATCAGCGGATCATTGCCGCCCAGCTCCAGCAACTGGCGCTTGTACACGGCCTTGCCGGCAATGTATTTGCCGATCTCCACGCCGCCGGTGAAGGTGATCATGTCGGAGTGCTCACTGGTCAGCATTTCATCGCAGATCTCCGCCGGATCCCCGGTGATCACCGAGAACATCGCCGGCGGCAGCCCGGCCTCGTAGAGCAGATCCGCCAGCAGCAGGGCGGTCAGCGGGGTTTTCTCCGACGGCTTGAGCACCATGCAGTTGTTGGTGGCGATCGAGGGCGCGATCTTGTGGGCCACCTGGTTCAGCGGATGGTTGAAAGGGGTAATGGCGGCGATGGCCCGCAGCGGCGAGCGCATGGTGTAGATCTTGCGCTTCTGGCCATTGGGGGTAATGTCGCAGGAAAACACCTCGGCATCATCCTGCAGGCACAGCAGCCCGGACAGCATGAACACATCGTAGGCGCGGGTGACTTCGTACAGGGAGTCTTTTTTGCTGATGCCGGCCTCCAGGGTGATCAGATCGGACAGCTCCTCCTTGTGCGCCATCAGCAGCTCGGCGGTGCGCTGCAGAATGCGGTGACGATCGTAGCGGCTCAGCGCCGGCTGGTAGTCGGCTGCGGTGCGAAAGGCATGCCTGACGTCTTCGACGGTGGCGCAGGGCACACTGCCGATCACCTCGTTGGTATAGGGGTAGCGCACCTCGATGCGGCGATCGTTATCGACCCGCTGACCGGCAATACGCATGGCTTCGTGGCGAATATGAAAGTTGCTCATTGGCTTTTCCTCGTTTCCCTAGCCCTGCCGGGCCTGTCTGAGAGATGGCCGCGCCATGACAGGGCGCGGCGGAATGCTGTTGTGGGTCAGCCGTTCAGGGCGGCGTAATAGATATCGAAATTGCGCAGCTGGTCGTTGTTCCATTCAATCCGGCGGTTGAGCAGAAAGGGCACACGCTGCTCCGACAGGCCGCCGTGAGAACGCAGCGGCTCGTTAAGGCCGGACAGATCATGCTGATCCGGGCTGCTGCCCAGCGCCCAGCCGGCGCGGGAGACGATCACCAGATCGCCGATACGGTCTGCCGGCAGCTCGAATTGTTCGGCGGCCTGATCGCGGTGGTAGACCGCCTCGATGCCGGCGTATTCCTCCAGGGCCGGAAGCACCCGGGCGGCATTCTCCGGATCGGTCAGGTAAACGGTGGCAAAGCCGCCCAGGGCGCCGTGGTGCACCACATAGGGATCGGTGATCGGCAGGATTACCCGGCTTTGGCCGGCGCCCAGCAACTGATCCAGCTCGCTCTGCAGATAGAGCACCTCGGGCCGGCCCTCGGCATTGTGCTTGGCCTTCATGCCATGGTCGGCGGTGACGCCAATCACGGCGCCCAGCTCGTGCAGCTGCCCCAGGTAGCGATCCATCATGGCATAGAAGGCGTTGGCTTCGGGAGTGCCCGGCGCATGCTTGTGCTGAATGTAATCGGTGGTGGAGAGATACATGATATCGGGGCGTTCATGTTTCATCAGCTCGACCCCGGCGGCAAACACGAACTCCGACAGATCGGCGGAGTAGACGGCCGGCAGCGGCAGGCCGACCCGAGTGAGAATGTTGTCGATGCCATTTTCCGCCAGGCTGACCTCATCGGCTTTTTCGGCAGAAAAGGCGATGGCGCTGCCCTGAGCGAAGTCCAGACCATGGCCCAGCAGCTTGCGCAGCTTGTCCTTGGCGGTGAGCACCGCCACTTTGGCGCCTTCCCGCTGCATGGCCGCAAACAGGGTCGGAGCACGCAGATAGCGGGGGTCGTTCATCATCACTTCCTGATCCTGCTCGGTGTCCAGAAAGAAGTTGCCGCAGATGCCGTGTATCCGGGGCGGCACACCGGTGACAATGGAAATGTTGTTGGGGTTGGTAAAACTGGGCACTACCGAATTGGCGGTGCGGTAGGTGCCGGTCTTCATCATGGATTCAAAGAACGGAGCGCATCCGGCCTCGACGGCCCGCTCGATATAGCCGCCGTTATCGCAGCCATCATAGGCCGGTTCGGAGCCATCAATACAGACCACCACCACGGGGGCCTGAGTGGGAAGACGGTAGCGGCGTTGGTTGACCTCTATCATGGTGTCCTTCATGGTGTTTTCTCCGTAGCAGTTGCAGTAACAGCGGGTTAACAAATCATGAGTTCAATCTACCGGCCGGCCAGATATAGCACTAATCGTTAGTTTTTATTTTTGATATAGGATTAACCGATATCAAGGTCTGCGTGGCGCGCCAAACGCAACAGGGGCGTCCGTGGACGCCCCTGAAGGTTATTGTCATTGAAATGTATTACTGGCTGGTGACCGCCTTGAGATCGTCGGTCTGGGCGTCGTCGCCGGCCGGCTCGTCATGGCTTTTTGGCAGCAGGTTCCACAGCGGCAACAGCAGCAGGCCGCCAACAAAGGTACAGATGGCAAAGCCGATAAAGATGCTTTCGTTGCTGAAATAGCCCGGCAACAGGCCGCCCAGCACCGCCCCGATGGAGCCACAGCCGTTAACAAAACCGGTGGCGGTACCGGCGCCCTTGCGGGTACCAAAGTCCACCGCCGCCGAGCCGCTGACCATGGAGTCGGGCCCGTAAAGGGTAATGCCGATTAAAAACAGCATGCCAACCACCATGGCGATGCTGCCGCTGTGAACCACCGGCATAAAGGCAGCCAGGGCCGCCGTCAGCAGCAGCAGGCTGATGGCGCACACCGGCATGCGGCGAGAGCGGAACAGCTTGTCGGACATAAAGCCGAGGATCACGGGACCAAACAGGCCGGCGAACTCAAAGGCGGCCGGAATGGCGGCAGCTTCGGCCTTGGAGACATCGGACAGTTCCTGATAGACGATATAGGGGCCCCACAGCAGAATGGCGTAGCGGGCCGGTTTGAGCAGGAAATAAATCAGGCCCAGCAGCAACACCACCTTGTTGGACAACACCGCCTTGACCTCGGCCCAGCCATGGGCCTTGTCTGCGTTGTCGATATCCAGTTCGTCCACCGGCTCCTGATGGTATTCCTCTATGGTGGGCAGACCAATGTCTTCGGGCTTGTTGCGCTGGAACAGCATCACCAGTACCACGACCACACCGACCACCACGGCACTGGCTGCAAAGGCCATTCGCCAGTCGTCGAACAGGTCATAGGCCACCCAGCCGGCGAAGGGAGAAGCCACCAGGCCGCCAAAGGCGTAATTCGTGCACCACAGCCCCATAACGCGGCCACGCTCGCGGCGGGAGAAAAAGTTACCTACGTTCTTGCACAGTGAGGACCAGCCGGTGGACTGGGCCAGACCCTGCACAAACATAAAGATCAGGAAGATCATGGCGCCATGGAACAGTCCCATCATCAGTGCCGCTACGATGGAAGCGAGCAGGCCGCCAATCAGTACCCTGCGGGTGCCAAAGCGGTCGGCAAACATGCCCCACATAAATTGCCCGATGGCATAGGCAATCAGGTAGGAGGCATCGATATTGGCCATCATTTCCTTGGTGAGCTCAAAGGCGCCGTCTTCTTCAATGCCCATCTTGGCGACCGAGAACGCCTTGCGGGTAAAGTAGAAAGACGCATAGGCCAGCCAGGTCACCGCAAAGATTTGCCAGCGCCAGCGTTCGAACCGTGCATTGCGTACTGAGAACAGATTTTTCATGGGTACACCTCACATCGTTACTTCCTTGTTAACTGGAGGTAACAGAATCGAGCGTCTGGCCCTTGACAACAAATCGTTTGTCAGTATGAAACCTATTGCCGCAGGCTATATTTCCGATTAAAGCTATTGGGCGTTTGGATGATGAGACAAGCATTGCCAACAAAAATACGGCGGCAGAAGCTTGCCGGAAGCAGAAGAATAGCGGGGGGAGACAGCGTCAGCGGGCAAGAGTTGCCCGTTGGTAATCAAAAGAGATATGAACAGCACCGGACACAAGGGGGCCGGGGTGACAAGGGAGGCTGCCGCTTGAGAGGCAGGCTCCCTTGAATGTCTGGTTCCGGTTTCAGGTGCCGGTGGCGGCAACGGTGGATGCTTTGTGCTCCCAGTAGCAGCTCTGGCCGATGGCGGCCAGCAGCCGCTCTATGTCGGCGGGGTGAATATTGCCGATATTGCCGATACGGAAGCAGTCGGCGTTGGACACCTTGCCCGGGTAAATCACAAAGCCCCGTTGTTTCAGCAGGCTGTAAAAGCGCTGAAAACGGTAGTCCGGGTGCGCCGGGCTGTAAAAGGAAGTAATGATGGGTGACATCTGACTGCCCCGCAGCAGGGTCTGAAAGCCAAGCCGGCGCATGCCGTTGACCAGCACCCTGTGGTTGTTGCGGTAGCGCCCGGCCCGCGCCGCAATACCGCCTTCGGCGTCCAGCTCGTTCAGTGCCTGGGCAAAGGCCCGCACCACATGGGTCGGAGAGGTGAAACGCCATTTGCCGTTGTGCTCCTCCATGCACTTCCATTGATCGTAAAGATCCAGACTCAGGGAGCGGGCGCGTCCCTTGATCTCTTCCATGCGGCTGCGTTTGGCGATGATAAAGCCAAAGCCGGGCACCCCCTGAATGCATTTGTTGGCGCTGCTGATCAGAAAATCGATCTGCAGTTGATCCATATCCATCTCAATGCCGCCGAAGCTGCTCATGGCATCGACAATAAAGATCTTGCCGGCATCCTTGACTATTTTTCCCACCGCTTCAATCGGGTTGAGCATGCCGGTGGTGGTTTCACAGTGCACCACGGCTACATGAGTGATCGCCGGATCCGAGGCCAGCAACTGCTCCAGGGCAGCCAGATCCGGGCCTGCGGTTTCGCCGGCGTCCAGCAGGTGATGGGGGATGCGCAGATAACTGGCGATCTGGGCGATGCGCTGGCCGTAGACGCCGTTGGCGACCACCACCAGTTTGCCCTGCCCGGGAATGACCGAGCCGATAACCGATTCGACGCTGGCGGTGCCGCTGCCCTGCATCAGTACCGAGGTATAGCCGGATTGTGGAGTGGCCAGCCGTACCAGGCGGGCACGTATTTGCTGCACCACATTGTTGTAATCGTCATCCCAGGTACAGGCATCGGCCATCATCTTGTGCTTGATGCTGGCGGTGGTGGTCAGCGGACCCGGGGTCAGCAAAAGGTAGGGGCTGTCGGGAAGTGCGATTGGTTTCATGATGTCACCCTCTGGTTTTAGGCGGTAAGACTGAACACGGTTTTTTTGCTTTGCACTGCTATTTGTAATAGCTTTAAAAATATCCAACAAATCGATAATTTGTATTCATGATATAGGTGTAATCAATGAATTATGCACAGCTCCGGGCCTTTCATGCGGTCGCCAGCCAGGGCAGTTACACCAAGGCGGCAGAATCCCTGCATGTGACCCAGCCGACCCTGTCGGATCACGTTAAATCCCTGGAAGCGCGTTATGGCGTCAAGCTGTTCAAGCGTCACGGGCGGGGAGTGGTATTGACCGGACTGGGCCGGGCATTGCTGGAGATTACCCGTCGCCAGTCCTATCTCGAGGCGGAGGCGGAACAGTTGCTGTCCCGGGCGCAGGGGCTGATCAGCGGCAGGATCAGCGTGGTGGCCGACAGCCCTTATCTGGTGGTGCCGCTGCTGGGAGAGTTTTACCGGCGCTATCCCGATATTTCACTGTCGGTGCAGTTTGGCAACAGCGAGCGGGTGCTGAACGATTTGTACGATATGCGCGCCGACATTGGCGTTATGCCCGAATACATCGAGGACAACCGTCTGCATGCGCTGCCCTATCGCAAGGACCAGATTGTGGTACTGGTGCCAAAAGGGCATGAATGGGGCCGACGCAGCAGCATTCATTTCAGCGAACTGGACGGCCAGCAGCTGATCCAGCGGGAGCGGGGATCCAATACCTGGGCCATTTTTGAGCAGGCCATGCGCCGGCACGATATCAGGCCGGGCAAGCTGCTTGAGATTGGCAGCCGTGAAGGCATGCGGGAAGCGGTGGCCGCCGGACTCGGTATCGGCGTGATCGGCGCCAGTGAGGTGGGCAACGACAACCGGCTGCATGCGCTGTCGATTCGGGATGCGGTGCTCAATGTGACCGAGTATTTTGTCTGTCTGAAGGAGGCATACCCAATGCCGGCGGTTCGGGCCTTTTTTGAGCTGCTGGAACAGAAGCCGGCGCTGGGGTGACACTCGGCCGGCACTTTCTGGCTGGCAGGCACCGGCCCGTTACATTGGGCCGCCCAACAGTTCCCGGTGGGCCACCTTGATGCAGTAATCCTCCACATATTCCAGCTCGGCCTCGGCGGCGGCTTCCGCGGCGGCGGTGCTGGTCACGCCCTGCTGCAGCCACAGGCACAGGGCTTCGTGCTCGATGGCGTCCAGCGCGATGTCGGCGGCGAACTCACCCCGGCGGAACACGTTCACCAGCTGCACCGGCTGATCCAGATCTTCCAGGCCCGAGACACAGGTCTCTCCCAGTATCACGGCGCCGGCCAGTTGCGGATTGACCGGAAACACCCGGTAGCCTTGCTGTTGCAGGTAGTCCATCACCTGATAGCTGACCCGCTCCGGGCGGTTTGACGCACCCACCATGGCGATGGTGCGGGTGTCGGAAAGAATACGTTTCAGGCGTTGTTGCTCGAGCGCATCCATGATGATTTCCCGTTGGCTGAAAATGCCTGTTATACCAGTTTGCCGGTCCGGTAATCCATGATCGCCTGCTCGATTTCGGCCTGGGTATTCATCACGAAGGGGCCGTATTGCACCACCGGCTCGTTGAGCGGGTGTCCGGCCAGCAACAGCAGCCGGCCGCCTTCCGGCCCGGCGGTGAGCGCCAGGGTGTCACCGGCGCCCAGCAGGGCGCTTTGCTTTTGCGGCAGTAACTGCTCACCGACACGGATCTCGCCCTCAAACGAATACAGCAGGGCGCTGAGCTCCTTCGCCAGCGGCAGGGTCAGCCGTTCGCCGGCGGCGAGGCGAATATCGGCAATCAGCGGCCGAGTGTGTGGGCTTTGAATGGGGCCTTGCCAGCGCTGATCCGCCAGGGTCAGGTTGCCCGCCAGCAGCACCAGCTCGCCGCCGCCCGGCAGGACAATGCGGGGCAGCTCGGCCGCGGCAATGTCCTGATAGCGGGCCGGCTGCATCTTGAGTGCCGCAGGCAGATTCAGCCAGATCTGAAAGCCCTGCATGCGCCCGGCTTCCTGCTGGGGCATTTCCGAGTGGATCACGCCCCGGCCGGCGGTCATCCACTGCAGATCACCGGGGCGCAGGTGGCCCTCGTTGCCCATGTGATCCCGGTGCAGCATATGACCGTCGAGCATGTAGGTGATGGTTTCAAATCCCCGGTGCGGATGATCGGGAAAGCCGGCAAGGTAGTCGGCGGCTTCATCCGAGGCGAAGTGATCCATCATCAGAAAGGGATCCAGGCGTTGATCCGGACGCTGGCCAAGCACTCGGCGTAGTCGCACGCCGGCGCCGTCCTGCGTGTCCAGGGCCGCATAACTGGTGGTGATGGTACGTGATGTCATGGTGTGGTCCCTCACTGAAACCGGGTGCTGCGGTCGTGGGTCTGCCACCAGTCCTGAACCGGGCCGATGGAGATGATGCCGTGGGGGTTGATGATGGTGTGGCTGCAAAAATAATGATGGCGAATGTGCGCCATGTTGACGGTGCCGGCCACGCCAGGCTGCTGGTAGAGGTCCCGAAGAAAACCGTAAAGGTTGTGATAATCACTGATACGGCGGCGATCACACTTGAAATGGGTATGATAGACCGCATCAAAGCGCACCAGCGTGGTCCACAGCCTAATGTCCGCTTCGGTCAGCCGGCTGCCGAGCAGCCAGCGCTGCCGGCCCAGCCGTTGCTCCAGCTCGTCCAGGGTGGCAAACAGTGGCCGAATGGCCTCGTCGTAGGCGGCCTGGGAGGTGGCAAAGCCGGCCTTGTATACGCCGTTATTGACCTTGTCATAAATGATCTGGTTCAGGGCGTCGATATCTTCCCTGAGCTCGGCGGGATAATAGTCCCCTTCGGCGGCGCCCACGGCATCAAAGGCGTTGTTCAGCATGCGAATAATATCGGCCGACTCGTTGCTGACAATGGTATGGCGCTGCTTGTCCCACAGCAGGGGAACCGTGACCCGGCCCGAATAGTGCTTGTCGGCCATGGTGTAGAGCTGGTGCAGATACTGGTGGCCGTAGAGCAGATCGCCGGTGGCCCCCTCATCATCGCTGGCAAAGGTCCAGCCGTGCTCCTTCATTAACGGGTGCACCACAGACACCGTGATGGCCTCTTCCAGCCCCTTCAGCCGGCGCAGGATCAGGGTGCGGTGGGCCCAGGGGCAGGCCAGGGACACATAAAGATGATAACGGCCCGGCTCGGCGGCAAAGCTACCCTGGCCGGTGGGGCCGGGGCTGCCGTCGGCGGTGATCCAGTTTCTGAACTGGCTCTCGCTGCGCTCAAAGCGGCCCTTGTTCTTGTCGGTGTTGTACCAGACGTCGTGCCAGACGCCCTCGATCAGCTTGCCCATAAGCAGCCCTCCTGTGTGTTTCGGATATATCAATCATTATGGGCAAACCGAGCGGTGGGACACAGCGGAGAAATTCGTCCGACTGTTTCAAATATTATGATGTCTTCCAGCCTCCGGTCCTATCCCGCTTGGCGGTAGCGGTTGAAATGGCATTCCAGCACCCGGAAGCCGGTCAACACCAGCAGGGTCAGCACCAGATAGATGGCGCCGGCAGCCATAAACAGCTCAATGGGGGTATAGGTTCGAGCGATCACCGTGCGTGTGACACCGGTCAGATCCATCAGGGTAATGGTGCTGGCCAGCGCACTGCCTTTGAGCATCAGAATGATTTCATTGCCATAGGCGGGCAGCATGGTGCCGAAAGCCCGAGGCAGCAGGACGCGCCTGAGCATGAGTGACGGTGGCATGCCCAGTACTTTGCATGCTTCTATTTCACCGGCCGGAATGGATTGCAGGGCGCCTCTCAGAATTTCTCCAGTATAGGCGGCGGTATTGAGGCTGAAGGCCAGCACGGCACAAAAATAGGGCTGGGCAAACAGAGGCCATAGCGGGCTGTTGCGCAAGGGTTCAAACTGGGAAGCACCGTAGTAAATGAGGAAAATCTGCACCAGCAGTGGCGTGCCTCGAAAGAAAAAGATATAGGCTCTGGCCGGACGCTGCAGCCAGCTGCGTGCAGACAGGCGACACAGTGCCAGCGGCAGCGCCAGCAGAGCACCGATGAGACAGGACAGTGCGACCAGCTCGAGGGTGACCCAAACGCCTTTCAGCAGCCGGGGCCAGTATTCCAGAATGACACTCCAGTCCATTACAGACCTCCGTTAAATCCTTTGCGGCTGCGTTGTTCCAGCCTGGCCAGCAACTGCATGGTTATCCAGGTCAGCAGCAGATACATCAGGGTGGCGGTGAAATAGAAGGTGAAAGGCTCCCGGGTATAGGTGACGGCAAGAGAAGCCTTGCGCATCAGCTCCTCCAGGCCAATGACCGAAACCAGGGCGGTATCCTTGAGCAGTACCAGAAAGAGGTTGCCCAGGCCGGGCAGGGCGGTACGCCAGAGCTGGGGCAGGGTGATACGCCAGAAGCAGCGCAGCCGGCCCATGCCCAGAACCCTGGCGGCCTCATACTGACCGGGGGGAATGGCGAGAAACGCCCCCCGGAACACTTCTGCGGCATAGCCGCCAAAGGCCAGTGCCAGTGCCAGGACGCCGGCAATGAAGGGGCCCACTTCAATGTATTGCCGGTAGCCGAACCAGTTGCCGGCCAGCTGAACCAGCTGGGAGGCGCCGAAGTAGATCAGCAGAACCCCCAGCAGCTCGGGAACGCCACGGATGACGTTGGTATACAGCCTGGCCAGTCCGGCCAGCAGGCGGCTGGATGACAGACGTGCACAGGCCATGGCCAGGCCGATGCCCAGCCCCAGTACCAGCGCACAGAGTGCCAGTTTTATGGTCATGAGAGTCCCCAGCAGCAGCTGGGGCCAGAAACCGTGGAGTTCCCACCACATGACTTTCTCCTTACTCGATGGCTTGAGACGATGCGAGAATCAGTAGATGGAAAAGGGAAAGTATTTGTCGTTGATGCTCTGGTAGGTGCCATCCTGCAGAATGGCCGACAGCGCCTGGTTTAACCGGTTCCTGAGCGGATCTCCCTTGCGGATTGCGATGCCGATGATATCTTCCCTGGCAAAGGACTCGCCCTTGAACTCGAACTGCTGGCCGTTGCCGGTTTGCAGCCATTGATGGGTAGGCAGCTCGTCGGAAAGGAACAACTCCAGCCGTCCCGACTGCATGTCCAGGTACACGTTTTCCTGGTTGTCATAGAGCTTGATCTGCACCACGTCGGCGAGGTGATCTTCCAGATACTGGCTGGCGATGGTGGCACGCTGGGCGCCAACGACCTTGCCTTTCAGCGCCTCGGGAGAGACATCGACCTCGGCACCGCGCGGGCCCACAAAGCGCAATCCGCCGGAATAATACTTGTCGGTAAAATCCACCTGGCGTTGGCGCTCTTCGGTAATGGACATGCTGGAGACGATGGCATCAAACTTGCGGGTACGCAGTCCGGGGATCATGCCATCCCAGTCATTGACCACAATCTCGCATTCCGTCTGCATTCGCGCACAAAGCGCGCGGGCGATATCGACATCAAAGCCGCTTACCGCGCCCTGTTCGTCAACATAGTTGAAGGGAGGCCAGGCGCCTTCGGTGGCGATGCGGATCTGTTCGCCGGCCCAGGCCGGAGCATGGCACAGGGTGCCGAGCAGCAGTATCAGTGATGTTTTCTTCATGTTGTAAATCCTCCTTGATTGACCTCAACGGTCAGTAACAACTCTGCAGAAATTCCCGGCAGCGTTGTGAACGGGGTTGTTCAAACAGCTGCCGTGGCGGTCCCTTTTCCTCCACCCGGCCCTGGTGCAAAAACATCACCTGGCTGGATACATCACGGGCGAACCGCATTTCGTGAGTGACAATGAGCATGGTTCTGCCTTCCTCGGCCAGATCGCGGATCACGTTGAGCACTTCCGATACCAGCTCCGGATCCAGGGCCGAGGTCGGCTCGTCAAACAACAGAATATCGGGTGACATGGCCAGAGCGCGGGCGATGGCCACCCGCTGCTGCTGACCACCGGACAAGTGGGCCGGATAGTGATGTTCGCGGTTTTCCAGGCCAACCCGCCTGAGCAGCGCCATGGCCTGCTCCTCGGCTTCTTCCCTGGGCTGACCACGCACATGTACCGGCGCTTCCATAATGTTTTCGAGCACGGTCATGTGAGGCCAGAGGTTGAAGCTTTGAAACACGAACCCCAGCCGCAGACGCAGCCGGCGCAGCTGGGTGTGATCCGCAGCATTCAGTTGCCCGTCCGACTCCGGTTGCAGTTGCAGGTGCTCACCGAACAAACGGATTTCGCCCCCGGAAGGGCGTTCCAGCAGGTTGGCGCAGCGCAGCAGCGTACTTTTTCCCGATCCGGAAGAGCCGATGATGGAGATCACTTCTCCCTCATGAGCCTGCAAATCCACTCCCTTGAGAATATCGCTGTCACCGAAGCTCTTGCGTATCTGAAGCAGTTCCAGAGCCAGTGGTTTCATAATGACTCCTTACGCCGAACCGGCGAGGCCGCCGCCATCCACGATCAGGGCGCTGCCGGTCACAAAGGAGGCCTGATCGCTGGCCAGGAACAGTACCGCCCTGGCGATGTCTTCCGGTGTGCCAACCCGCTTCAGCGGGCGATCAATGCCGGCTTCCACCAGGGCCATTTCGGCCTGTCCCAGTTGCAGGGCCTCATCGCGCAGCATGTTGGTATCGGTATCACCGGGGCAGACACAATTGACCCTAATTTTCTGAGGGCCGTGATCTATGGCCATGGCCTTGGTCAGCAAGACCACGGCTCCCTTGGACGCGCAGTAAGAGACGGCATCCTTGCCGGCCAGAATGCCCCATCCGGAAGCGGTATTGACAATGGCGCCACCGCCCTGGGCCCGCATGATGGGAACGGCATACTTGCACATCAGGAAGATGGACTTCACATTGGTGTTCATCACCGCATCCCATTCCTGTTCGGTCGTATTCACCACATCGGCACGGCGGGTGATGCCGGCATTGTTGAACAGCACGTCCAGCCGGCCGAAGGTTTCCAGCGTTCGCTGCATGACGTTCTGGCATTCGATGGCCTTGGATACATTGGCCTCAATAAAGACGGCTTCGCTGCCTTGATGCCTGATTTGGGCGGCAGTTTCTTCTCCCAGCTCCCGGTTCATGTCCACCACCACCACCCTGGCGCCTTCGGCGGCGAAGGCCAGGGCGCTGGCCCTGCCTATGCCACTGGCGCCGCCGGTGACCAGTACAACCTGTGAGTCAAATCTGTTCATGTCATTACTCCTTTAATAATGTGCCGCACACACGGGGTAACAGGTTTCTTCCCCGGGGCCGGTCACGATGCGGTGATATCCATTGAAATGTTGATCCAGCTCGGCCGAACCACTGTCGCTGAGCAGAGGCCGGCCGGCCAGCTCTGCCAGCTTGGCGGGCGTGGCAAGCAATCGCAGCCGGGCATGGCGGGGAGCGGCAAACAGTTCGGGAGCGATTTGCTGATTACCGCGTCCCAGAATGAAGCCTTGTCCGCCGATGCAGGTCACCATGACTTCCCAGGGGTGCCGGGATTCCAGTGCCAGCAACTGGCGACGATTGACGTCCAGCGCCAGTGGCTGCCGGTTCCGGTATACATCAACGCCCAGCAAGGTACCGCCACCCAGGCGCTGTTTCAGGGCATAGGTGGTCGATCCCGGGCCGAGCACATACAGGGTGTCGGGTTGCATCTGCCGCTGCAGATAATGGGCAATGGCAGCGGCGGCGGCCTCATCACGACCGGGATGACGGGCCTTGGCTCCCTGCAGGCGATGCCCGCAGTCCGGCACCGGCAGGTAGCCATAGAGCCGGGGCGACACCTTGCCCTGCCGGAACAAGGATTCGTCGAGATCCATGACTTCGCGTTGCTGGCAGCCTTGCTGCCAGCGGGGACGCCCAGTCAGTTCCTGAATGACGCGCGCCGCAGAAGACGGGCTGACGGCATAGACTGCAGACTGGATCTTGACCCCGGCCGGAATGCCGAGCACCGGGCATTGCCCCTGAGTGCCGTCCAGCAGGTCGCGGGCGGTGCCGTCGCCACCCACAAACAGCAGCAGGTCGGCACCGGCGGCGAGCATGGCGGCTGCCGCATCCCGAGTATCCCGGGCCTGGCTGGGCCGGGCGTGTTGATAACAGCGTTCGGGGCTGAACCCCAGCTCGGTCAGCAGCTCATGACCCATATCCGGGCCGGCACTCAGCCAGCGAATAGCGGTTTCGGCACGGGCCAGTGCTGACAGCGTCTGCCTTGCTCGGTGCAGGGAGCCCGGCTCCGAGCCCAGGGCCATGGCCCTGGACTGGATCTCGGCCCCATCGCTGCCTTTGAGCCCGGCCGGGCCGCCAATGCCGGCAATTGGGTTCAATATGAAGCCGATTTTCATGCCTGAAACCCGGCCAGCTTGCGCTGGTAGCCTCGCCAGGTAACGGCCCAGCGTTCAGGGTCGTCAAGGCATTCATCATTGATCTGGTGAATGGGGCAGTTATGGGGAGCCGAAGCGACCAGCTCCGGCTGCCGGTAGGCCTCATCCACCACATGCGCCAGGGTATCGACATATTCGTCGATGTCTTTCATGGAGTAGGCTTCAGTAGGCTCCAGTGTGGCCGGTTGCGGGACAACATAGGGATGATGGCTGGTCCAGTAGTGCTGACCAAAGTCGGCCAGGCGCAGGCCCAGTTGCTCGGTGGTGATCCCGGTTTCCTCATACAGTTTTTGCCAGCTGTAACGCACTTGCTCAATGCGCGGACCATTGCCGGTATAGGGCACTTCTATACCCGGCAGCTCGAGCAGCCGCTTCATCAGATAGTTGTTATTGAGTACGGCCATCTCGGAGACGGTCTTCAGGCCGTCTGCCCCCAGGTTCATCACCCAGGCATAGGCGCGCATGACAATGGAGGCACAACCCGCCCAGGCTCCCACCTTGCCGATGCTGAGCGGCCCGGCCTCGGCCAGCCGGGGGCCGTCAACGGAGGCTTCCACCACAGGGTAAGGCAGGAAGGGGGCCAGCGCCTCGGTCACGCCCATGGCGCCTACCGCCGGACCACCACAGGCATGAGGGGTGGCAAAGGTTTTGTGCAGATTGAAATGGCACAGGTCAAAGCCGGCATCCCGGGCCCGGGTAATGCCGAGCAGGCCATTGGCATTGGCCTGGTCGTAGGCACACAGCCCGCCGACCTGATGCACCATGTCGACCATCCTGGCGATATCGGGATTGAAAATGCCGGTGTCTTCCGGATTGGTGATCATCATTCCGGCGGTGCGTTCCGACAGCACGGCTGCCAGCGCATCCATACTGGGATAGCCTTGTTCTCCCGGGTACAGGGTGATCACCTTGAAGCCACAGAGCTTGGCGCAGGCCGCGTCGGAGGGATGGCTGAACATGGTGGTGATGATTTCATCACGTTGTGCGGCTTCTCCCCGGGACTCATGGTAGGCCCTGATGATGGCCGCATTGGCGTAGATGGCAGAAGAGCCGCCTCGGGGCTGGAACGACACCCTGTCCATGCCCGACACATCCTTCAGAATGGCTTCCATACGGGTCATGATGTCAAGAATGCCGGTGACGGTGCTTTCGTGCTGCCGCGGGTGAAGTTCGGTCATTTTGGGTTGCCGACCCAGCTGCTCGTTGACCTTGGGGTTGTACTTCATGGTGCAGGTGCCCTGGCCGATATCGACATTCAGATCGGCGCCCAGGTTTTGCTGGGACAGTCGCAGGTAATGACGCAAAACCCGGTTCTGGGACAGTTCAGGCAGTGCCGGTGCCTGACGCCGGCGCATGCCGGCCGGCAGCCGGGCGAGCACGTCGCCTGCTGCGCCTTTGATGTCTTCTTCGGCGGGAGGGACCAGTATGCCCCGCTCCCCCGGCGTGCTCAGTTCAAAAATAATGGGCTCGTCCCACCGGGCCTGATGATAACGACGAGGGCGCGGGCGTCCGTTTTCGTATCGGTGCTGGGTGATGTTTTCCATTACTCAATGATCTCCTTCAGAGCATGACAGAGGGTGTCGATATCGTGCTGGGTGTGTACTTCGGTGATGCAGAACAGGGCGCTTTGCCCCAGTGCCGGAAAGTCGCAGGACAGATCATGGCCGGCAAAAATACCGCGCTCTCTCAGGGCATGGCTGATGTCGGCCACTGACTTGCCGGTGGCATCAAAATTGACCACGCATTCCTTAAAGTGCGCCTGGCCAGAGAAGGGCAGGGTGACGCCGGGCAACTCACTCAGACGGGCCATGGCATAGGCAAGCCGCTCCATAATGCCCTGGCCGAGCTCACTCATGCCGTTGGGACCCATGGTGGCGAGGTAGACACCGGCGGTAATGCCCCAGAGGGCGGAAGCGGTACCGACAAACTCGTTACCGTTTTCCCGCTTGCTGAATGAAGTGCGGTCGAACGCGACATCGCCAAAGCCATATTCGCCGGGCTCTTTGGTGGGGGCGATGCCAAACAGCCGGGAAGGGTACTGCATGACCAGCTCCGGGATATCGTGGCTGGCAATGAATCCACCGTGGCCGCCGCCATACTGCATGTGAATGCCGAGGGGCTGAATATCACCACATACCAGATCGGCACCGTAATCCGCCGGTGGTGCCACCACCCCGAGCGAGGACGGATCCACTGCAACCACGGCCAGAGCGCCGGCATCATGGGCCATACGGGTAAGCCGCTGACCGTCCTCTACCTGGCCCAGAAAGGCGGGGACCTCGAAATAGAGCGCGGCGCAGTCATCATCCAGCTGACGGTTAAGCTGTTCCATATCGAACAGGCCGGTGTGCCTGTCCATGGGCACCATGACCAGCTCGAGGCTGGACCGGCAATAGGTGCGAATCATGGCCAGTTTGTCCGGGTTGATATTGGCGGGGAGCAGCACCTTGCGCCGACCGGTATGCCGGCTGGCCATGCTCAGGGCGGAGGCGCTGGCCTGAAAGCCGTCGTAGCAGGGAACGCTGACGACGTCCATATTGAGCAGTTCGCCCATCATGGAGCAGTACTCGAACATGGCCTGAAAGCGACCATGGTCATCATAGGGCTCACCGGCATAGGCGGTCAGGAATTCCGAACGGCCATTAATTTCGTCGCACACCGCCGGCACATGATGCTGATAACAGCCGCCACCGAGGAAACTGATCACCTCATGGCAACCGGTGTTGGTGCCGAGCAGCCGGTCAACATGACGTTTCAGGGCATATTCGGACGTAAAGGGTTCAGGGAAATTTAACGGTCTGTTCAACCTCAGCTCGGCGGGTATACCGGCCAACAGATCTTCTATCGACTCAACCCCGATGGCGGCGAGCATCTGTTCGCGTATGCCGGGTGCGGTATTGGGAATGTAGGGATATATCTGCCCTGTGTTGCTGGTCATCACACTCTCTCCTTGGCCACTTTGTTGATGAATTGTTAACTTGTGGTTAAGCCTAGAGTGATGTCAGACTGGCCTCAATTGACTAATGTTGAGCCATTGATTAAACAGGATTTAACCATACCCATGAAATACCGCTTACCTCCCATGGCATGTTTGCAGGCCTTTGAGGCGTGTGCCCGGCATGGCAGTTTTCGCAAAGCGGCCGATGAGCTGTGTATTACGCCGCCAGCCGTGACGCATCAAATCAAGCAACTGGAGACCTGGCTCGATGCGACCCTTTTTCGGCGGCTGAAAAGGGGGATTTGCCTGACCGAGCAGGGAAAGCGCCTGTTTCGGGAGTTGGAGCCACAATTGACGGCCCTTGCCCGTACTCTGAATGACCACAGAGCGGCGCAACCGCGTCAGTTGACTCTGTCGTTGACCCCGGCATTGTCAACCAAGTGGCTGGTCACCCGGCTGGGGCGTTTCTGGCATAAACATGCCGATATCGAGCTGAAACTGCATCATTCACTGGCGGTGGTGGATCTGTTGGGCGGTGAGGCGGACATGGCTATTCGCTGGGGAGAGGGCGAATGGCCGGGCCTGACTGCGGAGCCGTTATTGTCGGGTGATCTTAAGCCGGTCTGCGCCCCGGCCCTGCTGGCCGGCCGGCGGCTGACCGATCCGGCCGAGCTGGAAGAATTCGTGCTGCTGCATGAGGACAGCCGGGATGACTGGCAACGCTGGCTGGCCCTGCACGGACTGAACCTGACCAATGCGGAAAAGGGCCCTATCATCGACGATGCCGGTAGTTTGCTGCTGGCTACGGCGGCAGGGCAGGGAGTGGCTCTGGGAAGGGTGGCGGTACTGGCAGACGAGCTGGCTGCCGGGCGGCTGGTGTGTCCATTTGATACGGCTCTGCCTTCCAGAAAGGGATACTGGCTGGTGTACCCTCATGCCCTGAAAGAAGGGGAGGCGGCGATGCGATTGCGTGAATTTTTGCTCGAGGAGGCGGCGGGACGAGCCAATGGCTGACACCGCCGCCGGCTTTCAGTGAGTGAGCTGCCGCTGCAGCCACTGCGCCAGCTGGCCGGCGGACAGGGCGCCGGACTGGCGGGCCACTTCCCGGCCGTTTTTAAATACGATCAGGGTGGGAATGGAGCGAATGCCAAAGCGGGCCGCCGCCTGCTGATGCGCCTCGGTATTGAGCTTGGCCAGGCGCAGCCGGCCGGCGTGCTCGCCGGCGGCGGCCTCAAATACCGGCGCCATCATCTTGCAGGGGCCACACCAGGGCGCCCAGAAGTCGATGACGAGCGGCAGGCTTTCGTTGGCAATCAACCGGTCAAGCCTGGGGCCATCCAGCTCAAGTACGCTGGCCGGGGTCAGCGCCGCCTTGCACTTGCCGCATTTTGGACCCTGTTGCAGGCGTTCGGCCGGCACCCGGTTGCGGGCCTGGCAGGCCGGGCAGACAAGAAACTGTTCGCTCATTACTTCATCCAGTCGGCCAGTTCATAGGTCAGGGTATGCTGCTTGCCCTTGAGCTCCAGCTGCTTGCCGTCGTGGCTGACGGCCGCGCCCTTGGTCAGGGTGTTGAGCACGGCGGTTTCCACCTTCTGCTCTGCGGGGGCGCAGGCCATCTGGGTCACACCCAGAGGCTCGGCCCTGAGCATGCCCTGCTCCAGGGTGGCGCTGCCAAAAAAGCGGTTGCAGCCGGCCTGACCGTTAATGGAGAAGTGCTCGCCAATTTCCAGATCCGACTGAATATCGGCGCCCACGGCCACGCCGTCGATGGCGGCTAGGTTCCAGTGGTGATGCTGAAGATCCGATTCGGTGACCTTGAGGCCGCTGCTGCAGGCGGTCAGCAGCAGGGCGGTGGTGGCAGCAAGGGCGAGTTTCATAAAAGGCTCCTTAGTTGATCTTGTTATCGCAGGGCTGGCCATCGGCCAGGCATTGCAGGTTGTCGAGGGTGACCCGTGCTATTTCGCTTAGTGCTTCCTTTGTCAAGAATGCCTGATGGCCAGTGATAATGACGTTGGGGTAGGTGGAGAGCAAGTGGAAAGTGTCGTCCTGAATGATTTCACAGGATTTGTCTTCAAAGAAAAGATGCTCTTCCTCTTCGTACACATCCAGCCCCAGATGACCTATTTTGCCACTGTTGATGGCCTCAATAGCATCCCTGGTGTTGAGCAGGCCGCCCCGGCTGGTGTTGATTATCATCACGCCGTCCTTCATTCGGGCGAAGCTGGCGCGGTTGAGCAGATGATGGTTATCGGGGGTGAGCGGACAGTGCAGGCTGATCACGTCCGACTCGGCAAACAGGCGATCCAGTGACACATATTGTGCATCCAGCTCCAGTACCTCATCGTCCTGACAAGGGTCATGTACCAGCAGGGTCATGCCCAGCCCTCGAAGAATGCGCAGGGTAGCCAGGCCGATTTTTCCGGCGCCGATAATGCCGGCGGTTTTACCGTGCATGTTAAAGCCCACCAGGCCGTTGAGAGAGAAGTTGGCGTCCCGGGTGCGCTGGTAGGCCTTGTGAATATGGCGGTTGAGGGTGAGCATCAGCCCCACGGTATGCTCGGCCACCGCCTCGGGAGAGTAGGCGGGCACCCGCACCACAGCCATGCCGGCCTCGGCCGCGGCCTGCAAATCGACATTGTTATAGCCTGCGCAGCGCAGGGCGATATATTTAACACCACCCTCGGCCAGGGTATGGATCACCTGCGCATCCAGATGATCGTTGACGAACACACAAACGGCGTCAAAGCCCCGGCCCAGCACTGCGGTGTCGGCGTTCAGGCCGGCATCAAACCAGGTAATATCAAAGCCGTGCCGGCGGTTTTGCTCGCTAAAGGGCGTTTGCATATAGGGACGGTTGCTGAAAAAGGCAATTTTCAAGGATGGGCTCCGCTGGAATGGCATGTTAAGGATTATTGGGTGCAACCGGCGTCATTATCAAGGCCGTGGCCGTGGTGAGGTTGCTGTTTGAGGCCACTTTTGTCGCAGATCCGGCTTTCCGGGAACGGCAAATAGTGTTTTTATATGGAAGTATTTTTAGAGGGAGCGGCATGCAGGTTCTTGTGTTGGCCGGAAAGGCACGGCCGCTGGCGCCGGGCATCGACAGCGGCATCGATAAAAAGCCGGTGGGTAACAGTCTGTTTTGCCGCCGTACCGGGTTGGAAGGGGACGTGCAGGTTTCCACCCGCTTTCACGGCGGGCCGGAGCGGGCGTTGCATTACTATCCGGCAGAGCATTACCCGGTATGGTGCCAGTGGTTTGAGGGCATGGGGCTGGCTGGCAGCAGTGAGAGGCTGATACCCGGCGCCTTTGGCGAGAACCTTTCCGGCAGTGGCCTCACCGAGCGTGAGGCTTGCATCGGCGATGTGTTCCGGCTGGGTGAAGCCCTGGTGCAGATCAGCCAACCCCGCTCGCCCTGTTACAAGCTCAATGCCCGCTTTGGCCATGACTTTTTCTCGGTGCTGATGCAGGCCAACGGCCGCACCGGCTGGTTGCTGCGGGTGCTGGAAGAAGGCCGGGTCACGCCCACCGCGTCCCTTGAGCTGGTGGAGCGGCCCTGCCCGAATATGCCGGTAGCACGCGCCGGCGATATTGTGTTTAACCGCGGCTTTGATGCCGACGGCTTGCGTGAGCTGGCCGCCACCGAACAATTATCCGCCAGCTGGCGCAAAAAAGCGGCGGATTATTTGGCCGCCGGCCGGGTGGATGACTGGACCACGCGATTATTGGGCCCAAAAACGAATAATTGATGAAAAAGGGCTTGCAAGGGGGCCGGCGTTTCTGTAAATTCTCGCCCCGTTAACGGCATGTAGCGCAGCCTGGTAGCGCACTTCGTTCGGGACGAAGGGGTCGGAGGTTCGAATCCTCTCATGCCGACCAGACTCTTAAAAAAAGCCTCGCAGCAATGCGAGGCTTTTTTGCTTGCATGTCTTTTTTGGCCTCAGCACTCCTGCGCGGCCTGCTCACACAGCCATTCCATCAGCTCGCGCGCGCCGGGCTTTTTCAGCACCCGCTCCGGGTACACCAGATAGTAGGCCTTGTTCAGGGGCAGGGTCAGCGTCGACAGCGCCACCAGACGCCCCTGCCTGAGGTCGTCGTGCACAAAGGCGCGCTGACCCAACAGCAGGCCCTGTCCGGCGAGGGCGGCATCAATGGCCATGGACGACAGATTAAAAGAAGGTCCGGAACGGGCCGGGCTGGCGGTGTGGCCGGCGGCCAGCAGCCATTCGCTCCAGTCCGGCAGAAAACGGCCGTCCCGGCCCCAGTCAATGTGGATCATGGGGCGGTCGGCGACCTGTTCAAACGCAACCGGTCCCCGGCCGCCGGGCAACAGCGCCGGGCTGCACACCGCCATCACCCGATCCCGAAACAGTTCCACACAGTGCTGGGCGGCATAATGCTCGTCGCCAAAGGACAGGTAAAAGTCGGTGGGATCGGTGCCGAAATCGATCTGGCTGTGGGTGGCCTGCACCCGCAACTGAATGTGCGGGTGCGCCGCCATCCATTGGTACAGGCGCGGCATCAGCCAGCGGCTGGCCAGGGTGGGCAGGGCGGTAATGGTCAGTGCCTGCTCCCCCTGATAGCGGGCCAGGCTTTGCTGGCCGGTGCGCAGGGTTTCAAAGGCTTCCTGAGTAAAGGCCAGGTAACTGGTGCCGGCTTCGGTCAGCTCCACCCCGTGCTTGGAGCGCAGGAACAGCTTGACCCCAAGGTGATCCTCCAGCTGACGGATCTGCTGGCTGACGGCGGCCGGGGTCAGGCACAGAATGTCGGCGGCGCCGGCCAGGCTGCCGGTTTTGGCCGCGGTTTCAAAGGCCATGATATTGCTGAGCTTGGGCAGGCGATAAGTGCTGGGTTCCATTGTGTTCCTTCCATGTCATGCCGCGCCTAGCGTACAAGGCAAGGCCGATCATGCGAGCCAGCGGCCGGCGAATCAAGCCGGAAGCGGTAATCGGAAAGTTAAAAGATGTTAATGCTGAGTTAAGTTTTTATCGTTATTGGGTATTGGCCGGGTTTTGTATGGTGAGTGGGCAGTAATCCCAAGACCCAATCCGACCGGAGCAATAACAATGAATAACCTGAGTGAGTTGTGCCCTGCCCATGATCTGGGCCCATTGCGTGACATTATTGATCTGCAGGCCTGCCCCATTGACGACCCCGGCTTTCGCAACCGTTGCCGCCAGACCCTGGAGCAGACCGGCGCTCTGGTGCTGACCGGCTTCATGAAGCCGGCCGCGGTAGAGCTGGTCAGGCAGGAGGGCCTGGCCAAGCAGCACCTGGCCTACTACACCGCCAAGCAGCATAACGTCTATCTTTCCGAGTCCGATCCGGCCTTTGCCGGGGATCACCCGCGCAACGCCAGCGTCACTTCGTCCAAGGGCTGCATTACCGATGACATAGTGGCGCAGGACTCGCCCCTGCGCACGCTCTACAACGCCGGAGTGTTTCGTGACTTTCTCGGCGAGGTGCTGGAAGAGACCCTGTATGAATACGCCGATCCGCTGTCGTCCATTAACCTGCATTACGCCAGCGAAGGCCAGGAGCTGGGCTGGCACTTCGACAACTCGTCCTTTGCCACCACCCTGCTGATCCAGAAGCCTGCCGGCGGTGGCGTGTTTGAGTATGTGGAGAACCTGCGCGATGCCGACAACGGCGACATGAACTACGACGGTGTTGGCCGGGTGCTGGCGGGGAAGGTGACGCCCAAACAGCTGAGCATGGAGCCCGGTGCCCTGGTGCTGTTTCGCGGCCGCAATGCCCTGCACCGGGTCACTCCCACCGAGGGCGATATTACCCGCATGCTGGTGGTGCTGGCCTACAACAACCAGCCCGGCGTGGCGCTGTCGGAAAACGCCCGCATGACCTTTTACGGCCGGCTGTAACCGGGCTCGGCCCGGCCCGCCAGCCGGGTGCCGGGCTGTGTTGCAAGCATGACGACATGGAGGTGTCGATGAATACCATTGTATTGGCAGTACTGATTATGACCGCCCTGAGCCTGTTGCGGGTGCCGGTGGTGATTGCCCTGGTGATTTCCGCCCTGGTGGGCGGCCTGCATGCGGGCATGCCGGTGAATGACATTATTGCCGCCTTTAACGGCGGTCTGGGCAGCGGCGCCGTGGTGGCCCTGGCCTCGGCTACCCTGGGGGCCTTTGCGGTGGCGCTGTCGCGCACCGGCATTGCCGACCTGGTGGCGGCGCGTACCCTGCGGCTGATTGGCGCCGGCGAAGACGCCACCCGCATGAAATACGTCAAATGGGGCATTTACGGCGCCCTGGTGGTGATCGGCTTTTCCGCCGACACCATAGTGCCCATTCATATTGCCTTTATTCCCATGCTGATCCCGCCTATGCTGGGTCTGATGAACATGATGAAGCTGGACCGGCGCATTATTGCCTGTGTGCTCACCTTCAGCATTGTCATTCCCTACATGATCACCCCGGTGGGCTTTGGCGCCATCTTTCTGAACGACATTCTCACTCAAAACGTCAACGAGGCGGGCGCCGGGCTCGGGCTCGAGGTGAGCTATGCCATGGCGCCCAAAGCCATGCTGATCCCGGCGCTGGGCATGGTGGCAGGGCTGTTGGTGGCGGTGTTTTTCAGCTACCGCAAGCCCCGGGATTACCGTCAGGTGGAATATCATCAGCCGGTTATGGGCGGTGCCGATCAGGACAAGGCCACGTCACTTTCTCACTTGCAGCTGGCCGTGCTGGCGGCGGCCGTGGTGGGGGCGCTCACGGTGCAGGTGCTGACCGGCTCCATGGTATTGGGCGGCCTGCTGGGGTTCAGCCTGTTGTCGATTAACGGCCTGTTCAAGTGGAAGGAGCAGGATGATGTGTTTACCCAGGGCATGCGGCTGATGGCCTTTATCGGCTTTGTGATGATTGCCGCCTCGGGCTTTGCTGGCGTGATGAAGGCCACCGGCGCCATTCCCGAACTGGTGGCGGGCACCAGCACCCTGATTGGCGACAGTCCGGCCATGGCCGCGCTGATGATGCTGCTGGTGGGACTGTTTATCACCATGGGCATTGGCTCGTCCTTTTCCACTGTGCCGATTATCGCCGCCATTTTTGTGCCCATGGCGCTGAGCTTTGGCTTTTCGCCTATGGCCACCATTGCCTTGGTGGGCACCGCCGGCGCCCTGGGGGATGCCGGCTCACCGGCATCGGACTCCACCCTGGGACCCACAGCCGGGCTGAATGTGGACGGCCAGCACGATCATATTCGCGATTCTGTGATCCCCACCTTTGTGCACTACAACATTCCGCTGATCCTGTTTGGCTGGATTGCGGCCCAGGTGCTGTAGGGCCCGGGCCATTAACGAAAAAGGGGCCGGCGGCCCCTTTTGTCGGTTATTCGCCGACGGTGACTGTATGACCGTTAAAGCACACTTCCTGCCCCGCCACTATCTTGCAGCGCTTGCGTACTTCCACCTGACCGTTGACGGTGACGGCACCCTCGTCGATCACCGCCTTGGCCATGGCGCCGGAGTCGCACCAGCCCAGTACTTTCAGCAGGTTGCACAGGGGAATGTAGTCATTGCCCTCAAGGCTGAATGTTTCGTTCATGAATTCTCTCTGTTGTGGGTTATTGGTTTGCCTTTAACATTAAAGTTAGTTTTAAATTTTACTAAATTGGTTTAAAGGCAGTTTTGTTGGTTGTTTCTTTGCTGTTTTGCAAAAGATTGGGCATTATTGACCGTTCAGACCACGCCGTCCGCCGTTCCCTGGCTCCAAATGAGCAGTAGCCCTCACCGGCAAGACTGTGCCATCCTTGAGGGTATTCGGCGGCGCGTTCGCGCTCCTGCTTTCAGTATCAGTTACGTTTTTCAAGAGGTGATTATGTCCGGATTGCTGCCCAATATCGACCCCGATGGTCTGCTGGAATATTCGGTGGTGTACACCGACCGCGCCCTTAACCACATGTCGGCGCGTTTTCAGCAAGTGATGAGGGACATCTCCGCCAGCCTGAAGGAGCTCTATCACGCCCATTCGGCGGTGATCGTGCCCGGCAGCGGCACCTTTGGCATGGAAGCCGTGGCCCGCCAGTTCGCCACCGACAAGCGCTGTCTGGTGGTGCGTAACGGCTGGTTCAGCTACCGCTGGAGCCAGATTTTTGAGGCCGGCAATATTCCCGCGTCCGAGACCGTGCTCAAGGCCCGCACCATTGAAGCCGGCCCCCAGGCCGCCATGGCGCCGGCCCCCATCGAGGAAGTGGTGGCCACCATTCGTGAGCAGAAGCCCGATCTGGTGTTTGCCGCCCACGTGGAAACCGCCGCCGGCATGATGCTGCCCGATGACTACATTCGCGCCATGGCCGACGCCGTGCACGAGGTGGGTGGCCTGCTGGTGATCGACTGTATCGCTTCAGGCACCATCTGGGTGGACATGGACGCCTGCGGTGTCGACATTCTGCTGAGCGCTCCGCAAAAGGGCTGGAGCAGCTCACCCTGCTGCGGTCTGGTGATGCTGAGTGAACTGGCCCGGGAGCGAATTGAAGGCACCCAGAGCAGCAGCTTTGCCATGGATCTGAAAAAGTGGCTGCAGATAATGGAAACCTACGAGCAGGGTGGTCATGCCTACCACGCCACCATGCCCACCGACGCCCTTACCGCCTTCCGCGACACCATAGTGGAAAGCCGGGAGCTGGGCTTTGAGGTGATGAAACAGCGTCAGCAGGAGCTGGGCGACAAGGTGCGCGCCGTGCTGGCTGCCCGGGGCATCAAGAGCGTGGCCGCCGACGGCTTTGCCGCGCCGGGCGTGGTGGTGTGCTACACCGACGACGCCGGCATCAAGAGCGGCAGCAAGTTTGCCGCCGAGGGCCTGCAAATTGCCGCCGGCGTGCCCCTGGCCTGCGACGAGCCTGCCGACTTTCAGACCTTCCGCCTGGGCCTGTTTGGTCTCGACAAGCTGAAGGACGTGGATGGCACAGTGGCCACCTTTGAAGCCGCTTTGGATCGGGTACTGCAGGGCTGATCTCCCTCGTTTCTCTTTGAAGCGTGAAGCCGCCTCTTGAGGCGGCTTCGTCGTTTTTGGCGTGTGCCGATGGCGCAGATCGAATGAAGTTTTTCTGACACTCATGTCTATACAAGTTGACCGCCAAATTGGAGCTTAATTTTTAACTCATTATAAAACATATGGTTACGTAGCTCTCTTGATGCTCAACAGCTTTTCTCCAGCCTTTTTCTGACGCAATTCCTCCATAAAACTGTCATCTGCCGACAGCACCATGGCCCACGAAACCAACGTGAGGCTGCTGACAATGAGCAACAAGATCATTGAGGTCAGGCGTCTGAGCAAGACCTTTGACAACAAGAAAGCGCTGAAAGAAATCAGTCTGGATATCTCTCATTCGGGCATCACTGCCCTGCTGGGACCGTCCGGCTCGGGAAAGTCCACCCTGCTGCGTCATCTGAGTGGCCTGGTGTATTCCGACAGGCAGAGCGAATCCGAGATTCGTGTGCTGGGGCAGCTGGTGCAGTCCGGTGGCCGGGCCGCCAGCCAGGTGCGTGATTGCCGGGCCCGGGCCGGCTATATCTTTCAGCAGTTCAACCTGGTCAACCGCCTGAGTGTGCTGACCAATGTGCTGATTGGCGCCCTGGGCAGCACCGCCCGCTGGCGCACCCTGACCGGCCGGTTTACCACCGAGCAGCGCCGGCAGGCCATGCAGGCACTGGAGCGGGTTGGCATGGCGGCCTTTGCCGGCCAGCGGGTGTCCACCCTGTCCGGTGGTCAGCAGCAGCGGGTGGCCATCGCCCGCTCCCTGATGCAGCGGGCCCGCATCATCTTTGCCGACGAGCCCATCGCATCCCTCGATCCCGAGTCGGCCCGCACCGTGATGGAACTGCTCAAGGACATCAATGAGCGTGAAGGCATTCCGGTGGTGGTGACCCTGCATCAGGTGGACTACGCGCTGAAATACTGTCAGTACCTGGTGGCCCTGCGGGAAGGGGAAATTTTCTACCAGGGCGCCTCCGGCACCATCACCGAGCGTGAACTGGCTGCCCTTTATACCAAATCCCGGCCGGATGCCCGGACGCCGGCCATGGCGTCCGGCCTGCGTCCGCTGTCTGCTCCCTTTATAACCAGCCCCATTCAAGGATAACCGTCATGAAGCATGCACTGAAAAAACTCGTGGGTGGCGTGAGCCTGTTGAGCGCCCTGATGGCGGCGCCGGCACTGGCCGGCGAGGCGCCGCTGTCGACCATTCATTTTGGCATTATTTCTACCGAGTCCCAGCAGAACCTCAAGCAAAGCTGGGAGCCCTTTCTGGATGACATGGAAAAACGGCTGGGCGTTGAGGTGGAGGCATTCTTTGCCCCCGATTACGCCGGCATTATTCAGGGTATGCGCTTTGACAAGGTCGACATCGCCTGGCTGGGCAACAAGTCGGCCATGGAAGCGGTGGACCGCGCCGGCGGCGAAATCTTTGCCCAGACGGTGAGTGCCGATGGTCAGCCCGGTTACTGGAGCCTGCTGATCGCCCACCAGGACAGTCCGCTGGCCTCGGTCAGTGATGTGCTGGCCCAGCGCAAGGAGCTGGTGTTTGGTAACGGGGATCCCAACTCCACCTCCGGCTTTCTGGTGCCTTCCTATTACGTGTTTGCCCAGAACGACGCGTCTCCTCAGGAATTCAGGCGCACCCTGAATTCCAGCCATGAGGTCAACCTGTTTGCCGTGCTCAACAAGCAGGTGGACGTGGCCACCAACAACACCGAAAGCCTGGCGCGATTCACCGAACGCGAGCCGGAAAAAGCCAAAAACATCAAGGTGCTGTGGAAGTCGCCGCTGATCCCCGCCGATCCCATCGTCTGGCGCAAGAACCTGCCGGAAGCCACCAAGCAGGTCGTCTACGACTTCTTCATGAACTACGGCAAATCCGGGGATCAACAGCAGAAGGAGATTCTGGCGGCGCTGGACTGGGATTCCTTCAAGCCCTCCAGCAACCTGCAACTGCTGCCCATTCGCCAGCTGCAGCTGTTCAAGGAGCTGACGGTGCTGGAAAACAACCAGGCCGATGCGGCGGATATCGAACAGGTCAAGATGCAGCTGGCGGCGATGAACCGCCAGATGTCCGCCCTGGAAGCCATAACCAACTAAATGCCGGTGAAAGGCCGGTGTTCCCGGCCTTTCACGGTTACCGGAGACCGTAACAATGAATACCGACGTTGTGAGCCAGCCGGGCCCGACCCTGCGCCTGTGGCAATGGGTTAAATGGAGTCTGCTGGCGCTGGTGCTGGCCTGGGCCTGGCAGGGGGCGGAAATGAATCCCTCCGTGCTGGTACGTGATGCCGGCAACATGGCCGAGCTGGCGACGGGTTTTTTCCCGCCGGACTTCACCCACTGGCAGCTTTACCTGAAAGAGACTCTGGTCACTCTGCAGGTGGCGCTCTGGGGCACTCTGCTGGCCATCGTGCTGTCGATTCCCTTTGGCCTGCTGTGTGCCGAAAACCTGTTTCCCCAGTGGGTATGCCAGCCGATGCGCCGGCTGATGGACGCGGCCCGGGCCATCAATGAAATGGTGTTCGCCATGCTGTTTGTGGTGGCCGTCGGCCTGGGTCCCTTTGCCGGTGTGCTGGCGCTGTTTGTGCACACCACAGGGGTACTGTCCAAGCTGTTTTCCGAGGCGGTGGAGGCAATTGAACCGGGCCCCATCGAGGGAGTAAGGGCCACCGGTGCCGGCAAGCTGGAGGAAATTCTCTATGGCGTGCTGCCCCAGGTGCTGCCGCTGTGGATCTCCTATTCGCTCTATCGGTTTGAGTCCAATGTGCGCTCGGCCACCGTCGTGGGCATGGTGGGGGCCGGTGGCGTTGGCGTGCTGCTGTGGGAAGCGATACGCAGTTTTCAGTTTGAGCAGACCGCCGCCATCATGCTGGTGGTGATTGTCACGGTCAGCCTGCTCGACGTGGCCTCCCAATATATTCGCAAAAAGTACATCTGATTTATTTAACCGATGTTGTCTAGACAAAGGGAATTTATAACCGGAGCGACAGCAAATGCGGATATACATGAAAATCAGCCGGCAGCTGGAATCGGATATCAGACAACATTATCAGCCGGGAGATTATTTACCGCCGGAAATGCAGCTGGCCACGCGCTTTCAGGTTAACCGTCACACCGTGCGCCGGGCCATTGACGAGCTGGTGGCCAATGGCCTGATCCAGCGACATCAGGGCAAGGGCAATATGGTGGTGCGGCAGCCACACCAGTACCTGCTGCACGACGGCGCCCATTATACCGGCAACCTGCTGGAGCAGGGCTCTCTGCCCAGCTGCCGGGTCATCAGGTCACGGATGATGGTGGCCAACGGCAAGCTGGCCAGGGAGCTGGAAGTGGAGCCGGAGCAAAAAATTATTCACATACAAACACTGAGAAAAACGGAAGGCATTCCCCGCTGTGTGATTAACCATTATTTGCCTGACCCGGACTGGTGGCCGGTATTAAAGCACTTCAGGCAAGGTTCATTGCATGAGTTTTTAAGAAAAACACTGAATATGGAACTCAAGCGGCAATCAACCCGCTTAAGTGCCCGCACGCCGCTGAGTGAAGAGTGCCGCTTGTTGCAAATAAACAAACTGGTGCCGGTGATGCGCATCAAAACCAGAAACCAGATCAAGGGAACGAATCGAATTGCGGAATTCTCCGTCAGTTCGTCCCGTTCCGACCTGATTGAATATGTCGTGGAGCACTAAATGAATACACCACAACGAAAGCAATGGATGTCGGTACTGGCCCGGGCCTCCTGGGGCGAGCTGGACGGCCGCTGGCAGGCACTGGCGCTGACCCCCGACTATGAACTGATACGGGCGCCGGAAGTGGGCCTGGCTCAGGTGCGGGCGCGCATGGGCGCCACTGGCAGCCAGTTCAATCTGGGCGATATCACCATTACCCGGTCGGTGATCCGGCTGGCCGGCGGCGAGCTTGGCTACAGCTATGTATGCGGCCGCAACAAGGCCCATGCCGAGCTGGCCGCGGTGATCGACGGCCTGATGCAGACCGGTGAAATGAGCGAACGGCTTAACCGGGAGCTGATCGCGCCGCTGGCAGCGCACAAGGCCGAGCAGGAGGAGCTGCGTCGCCGGCAGGTGGCGGCCAGCAAGGTGGACTTTTTTACCATGGTGCGGGGAGAAGACTGATGACCACCATTACCACGGCCTTTGCCGATGCCGTACACGACAGCCAGACCTGTTTCCGTCGCCTGCTGACCGCCATGGCGGAGCCGGGCACGCACGTCGAGCTGGACCGGGCTGGCGCCTTTGGTGCCCTCAACGCTGGTTCCGTGCAGGTGCTGCTGACCCTGGCCGACCATCATACCCGGTTGTGGTTGTCACCCAGCCTGAGTGCCGATCAGGTCGTTCTCGACAATCTGCGTTTTCACGTCGGCGCACCGTTGATGGAGGAGCCGGGGAAGGCCGATTTTGCGGTGCTGGCGCAGCAGGATTCGGACGCCTGTGAGGCGGTGCTGACGTCGCTGCCGGCGGGCACCGAGGAATACCCGGATCAGGGTGCGACCCTGGTGGTGGAAACCGACTCACTGGACGGTGGTGTGGAGGCGGTGCTGTCTGGCCCCGGCATTGCGGATAAACGCTCCGTGTTTCTGGGCAGTCTGCCGCCGGCCCTGGTGCGCTGGCTCGGTGAGCGGGAGCTGCGTTCGCCCCTGGGGGTTGACCTGATATTCGTTTGTGAGCGCGAGCTGATCGCGATTCCCCGTTCTACCCGAGTGGAGGTGTAACCCATGTATGTAGCAGTCAAGGGAGGCGAGAAGGCCATTGCCGCCGCCCATCAGTTGCAGGCGCAGAAGCGCCGCGGCGATACCGAACAGCCCGAACTCAGCGTGACTCAGGTGGAGCAGCAGCTGGCCGGCGCCGTGGATCGGGTGATGACCGAAGGCGGCATTTACGACAAGGAACTGGCGGCGCTGGCGGTAAAGCAGGCCGGCGGCGATCTGGTGGAAGCCATTTTCCTGCTGCGGGCCTACCGTACCACCCTGCCCCGGCTGGCGGTCACCGAGCCGGTGGACACCGCCCGCATGCGCATCGAGCGCCGCATCTCGGCCACCTACAAGGACTTGCCCGGCGGCCAGGTGCTGGGCCCCACCTACGACTATACCCACCGCCTGCTGGACTTTGCCCTGCTGGCCGAGGGCGAGCATCCCGGCCCGGCGCCGGTGGTGACCGAGGCCGAGCCCTGCCCCCAGGTGTCGGCCATGCTCGAGCGGCAGCAGTTGCTGGTGGTGGAAAGCGACCATGGCGCTGAGCCCGCCGATGTCACCATGACCCCGGTGACCTTTCCCTGTGACCGCTCGGCCCGGCTGCAGCAGCTGGTGCGCGGCGACGAGGGTTTTCTGCTGGCGCTGGGCTATTCCACCCAACGCGGCTATGGCCGCAACCATCCCTTTGCCGGCGAGATCCGCTCCGGTGAGGTGACCCTGGAGCTGGTGCCCGAGGAACTGGGCTTTGCCATCGAGATCGGCGACATCGAGCTGACCGAGTGCCAGATGATCAACGGTTTTACCGGCGATAAGCAGCAAAAGCCGGCCTTTACCCGCGGTTATGGCCTGACCTTTGGTTTTGGCGAGCGCAAGGCCATGTCGATGGCGCTGGTGGACCGGGCGCTGCAGGCCCCGGAGTACGACGAGCAGGTGGCCGGCCCGGCCCAGGACGAGGAATTTGTGCTGGCCCATGCCGACAACGTGGAAGCGGCAGGTTTTGTGTCGCATCTCAAGCTGCCCCATTACGTCGATTTTCAGGCTGAGCTGGAGCTGCTGCGCCGCATGCGCAGGGAGCACGAACAGGCGCAGGACGAGCAGGAGAAGCAAGCATGAACACCCAGCACGACACACAGCATCAGGGCTACAACTACGCCTATCTGGACGAGCAGACCAAGCGCATGATTCGGCGGGCGTTGCTCAAGGCGGTGGCCATTCCCGGTTACCAGGTGCCCTTTGGCGGCCGGGAAATGCCCATGCCCTATGGCTGGGGCACCGGCGGCGTGCAGCTGACCGCGGCGCTGATCGGCCGGGAAGACACCCTCAAGGTGATCGATCAGGGCGCCGACGACACCACCAATGCAGTGTCCATCCGCGCCTTCTTTGAGAAGGTGGCCGACGTGGCCACCACCGAGGTGACCACCGAAGCGAGCCTGATCCAGACCCGGCACCGCATTCCCGAAACGGCACTGCAGCCGGGCCAGATCCTGGTGTATCAGGTGCCCATTCCGGAGCCGCTGCGCTTTATCGAGCCGCGGGAAACCGAGACCCGTAAAATGCACGCCCTGGAGGAGTACGGCATCATGCACGTCAAGCTGTACGAGGACATCGCCCGTTACGGCCAGATTGCCACTTCCTACGCCTATCCGGTGCGGGTCAATGAGCGTTACATCATGGATCCCTCGCCGATCCCCAAGTTCGACAACCCCAAGATGGACATGATGCCGGCGCTGCAGCTGTTTGGCGCCGGCCGGGAAAAGCGCATCTACGCCATTCCGCCCTACACCCGGGTCACCAGCCTGGACTTTGACGACCATCCTTTTGAAGTGCAGCAGTGGGATGAGCCCTGCGATATCTGTGGCGCCACCGACAGCTTCCTCGACGAGGTGGTGACCGACGATCAGGGCAGTCGGGTCTTTATCTGCTCTGATACCGACTACTGCCGTCAGCAGCTGGAGCAACAGGCATGAATCAACACACCCTATCCATGGCGGGAGACACTGACATGACACCGCAACAGGCCACCGTTCAGCTGCCGGAGCAGGCGCTGCTGTCGGTCCGCAACCTGACCAAACTGTACGCCCCGGGCAAGGGCTTTGCCGAGGTCTCCTTTGATCTGTACCCCGGTGAAGTACTGGGCATCGTCGGCGAGTCCGGCTCCGGCAAGAGCACCCTGCTGCGGGCCATCTCCGGCCGGCTGGCGCCGGACGAGGGCGAAGTGCTGTATCTGCGCGGCAGCGCCGCCAGCCAGCTGGAGCAGGTGGTGAGCCTGTATGAGATGGCCGAAAGCCAGCGTCGCCAGCTGCTGCGCACCGACTGGGGCGTGGTGCACCAGCATCCCCTCGACGGCCTGCGCCCGCGGGTATCGGCCGGCGGCAACATCGGCGAGCGGCTGATGGCGGTGGGCCAGCGTCATTACGGCAACATTCGCGAACAGGCGCTGCAATGGCTTGAGGATGTGGAAATTCCCGCCGATCGCATCGATGACATGCCGGTGACCTTTTCCGGCGGCATGCAGCAGCGGCTGCAGATCGCCCGCAACCTGGTGACTCACCCCAAATTGATCTTCATGGACGAGCCCACCGGCGGCCTGGATGTGTCGGTGCAGGCCCGCTTGCTGGATCTGCTGCGCCGGCTGGTGTCCGAGCTGGGGCTGGCGGTGATTATCGTCACTCACGATCTGGCGGTGGCGCGGCTGTTGTCGCACCGGCTGATGGTGATGAAACAGAGCCGGGTGGTGGAAACCGGGCTGACCGATCAGGTGCTGGATGACCCGCAGCACCCTTATACCCAGTTACTCGTGTCTTCCGTACTGCAAAGCTAGGAGCCGTCATGACCCTTGCACTGAAAGTTTCCGACGTTCACAAGACCTTTGTGCTGCACAACCAGAACGGCATTCGCCTGCCGGTGCTGGCCGGCGCGTCCCTGAGTGTGGCGGCGGGAGAATGCGTGGTATTGCACGGCCGCTCCGGCAGTGGCAAGTCCACCCTGCTGCGCACCCTGTACGGCAACTACCTCACCGACACCGGCCGTATCGAGGTGATGCATCAGGGCCAGTGGCTGGACATGACCCAGGCCAGCCCGCGCGCCCTGGTGAACGTGCGCCGCCAGACCATTGGCTGGGTCAGCCAGTTTCTGCGGGTGATCCCCCGCATCAGCGCTTTGGAAGTGGTGATGCAGCCGATGATCGAGCAGGGCGGCGACCGGGCCGAGGCCAGGCAACGGGCCGAGCATCTGCTGGCCCGGCTCAATGTGCCCGAGCACCTGTGGCAGCTGGCGCCGGCCACCTTTTCCGGCGGCGAGCAGCAGCGGGTGAACATCGCCCGGGGCTTTATCGCCGACTATCCGGTATTGCTGCTGGATGAGCCGACCGCTTCCCTCGATGCCGCCAACCGGGCGGTGGTGGTGGAGCTTATTCACGAGGCCAAGGCCCGGGGCGCCGCCATTGTCGGCATTTTTCACGACGAGGACGTACGCGAGCAGGTTGCCGATCGTCTTTATGATATTCAGTCCCGCGCCGACAGCCGGCCGGTGATGCAGTAAGGGAGCCTGAGCATGATTATTACCAATGTGAATCTGGTGCTGGAAAACGAGGTGGTCAAGGGCTCGCTGGAAGTTCGGGACGGCGTGATCCGTGCCATGGCCGACAGCCAGAGCCACCAGCCCGGCGCCATGGACGGTGAGGGCGGCTGGCTGCTGCCCGGCCTGGTGGAGCTGCATACCGATAACCTGGACAAGCATTTTACCCCGCGACCGGGCGTAAACTGGCCACCCCTGGCGGCCATGCGTGCCCACGACGCCCAGGTGGTGTCGGCCGGCATCACTACCGTGCTGGACGCGGTGGCCATCGGCGACGAGCGTGACGACGGTACCCGCCGGGACAACCTGGACCGCATGATCCATACCGTGGTGGACAGCGAGCGTCGCGGCCTGAACCGGGCCCAGCATCTGCTGCACCTGCGTTGCGAGTTGCCCCACGATACTACTGTGCCGCTGTTTGAGCACTATATCGGGCTGCCGGAGGTGCGGCTGGTGTCGCTGATGGATCACTCCCCGGGCCAGCGCCAGTTTGTCAATCCGGTAAAATACCGGGAGTACTATCAGGGAAAATATCGTCTTAACGACCGGCAGATGGACGAATTTGAGCAGCATCAGCTGGCGCTGTCGGCGCGCTGGTCCACCCCCAACCGCAACGAGATCGCCCGTCAGTGCCGGGAGCGCGGTATCTCCCTGGCCAGCCATGATGATGCCACCCTGGCTCATGTGCAGGAATCCCACCGGCTGGGCATGGTACTGGCCGAGTTTCCTACCACGGTGGAGGCGGCAAGGGCCTCTCACCGGCATGGCCTGATGGTGATGATGGGCGCCCCCAATGTGGTGCGTGGCGGCTCTCATTCCGGCAATGTGGCCGCCCATGAACTGGCCACCCTGGGCGTGCTGGATGTGCTGTCGTCCGATTATTATCCGGGCAGCCTGCTGGATGCGGTGTTCCGCCTGGCCGCCGATGATCGCAACGCCCTGCAACTGGCCGATGCGGTGCGGCTGGCTACACGCAACCCGGCCCACAGCCTGGGGCTGACCGACAGGGGCGTGCTGGCGGAAGGCAAGCGCGCCGATCTGGTGCTGGCACGGCAGCAGGACGAACAGGAGTACCCGGCCCGGGTCTGGTGCCGGGGTGAGCTGGCTTACTGATGGAAAAGGGGAGCACCATGAATCGCCAGCCCGGCAGACTGTTTTATGTGATGGGCCCTTCCGGCGCCGGCAAGGACAGCTTTATGCAGCTGGTGCGCCGGCGGCTCGAAAGTGAGCTGCTGGTGGCGCACCGCTATATCACCCGGTCCGCCTGTGCCGGCGGTGAAAATCATGTGGAGCTGTCCGAGGTCGAGTTTCAGTTGCGTTGTGAGCTGGGTCTGTTTGCTCTCGACTGGCAGGCCAATGGCCACCGCTATGCCCTGGGTTGCGAGATCGACTGCTGGCTGAGCTCGGGGCGGGATGTGATGGTGAATGGCTCCCGGGCCAGCCTGCCTCTGGCCGAGGCCCGCTTTGGCGAACGCCTGGTGCCGGTGCTGGTGACCGTGGACAGCGAGACCCTGGGCCGGCGGTTGCGGGCCCGGGGTCGGGAAAGCGAAGGTGAAATTCGGCAGCGGCTGCGGCGGGCCGAGGTTCACAATCAGGAGCTGCCGGCGTCGGCATGGCGGCTGGATAACTCAGGCCCGTTGCAGCAGACCCTGCAGCAGTTTGAGCGTTATCGCAAAGGAGAGCAGGTATGCGTCTGACCCTGCTGGGCACGGGGGCGGCCGGCGGCATGCCCCTTTATGGCTGTGACTGTGTGGACTGCCGTCGGGCAGAGACCGATCCCCGGCTGGGCCGGATGCCCTGTTCGGCGCTGTTGGAATGGGGTGAGCACCGGCTGTTGCTGGACGCCGGCCTGCCGGATCTGCACCGGCGTTTTGCGCCCGGCAGTCTCGATGGCATGCTGCTGACCCATTTTCATGTGGATCATGTGCAAGGGCTGTTTCATCTGCGCTGGGGGCCGGCGGCCCCCATACCGGTGTGGTGCCCGTCCGATCCCGACGGCTGTGCCGATTTGCTGAAGTACCCGGGTTGCCTGGATTTTAGGCCGGAAATGGCCCATGACAAAACCTGGCAACTGCATGATCTGCACATCACCCCGCTGGACATGGTGCATTCCCGCCCGACCCTGGGTTACCTGTTTGAGTATCATGGCCGGCGACTGGCCTACCTTACCGACACCAAGGGGCTGCCGGCCCACAGCCTGGTGCTGTTGCAGGCACTGCCGCCGCTGGATGTGCTGGTACTCGACTGCAGCTTTCCGCCGGGCAGCGCCGGGCGCAATCACAACAGCCTGAATGAGGTGCTGGAGCTTCACGCCGCGCTGCGGCCCTGCAGCACGGTGCTGACCCACATTGGTCATGATTTTCACCGCTGGCTGCAGCGGCATGCGCTGCCGTCCGGGATCCGCGCGGGATGGGACGGCCTGAGTCTGGAGCTGTTCGAAGCACCGGCCTGACCGGCGCTAAATGGACCTGCGGGGTGGTGCCCGCCTGCGGCCTTGGCTAAGATGCGCTTTCTCAGGGCTCAGGAGGTGGTTCATGCCGGGAGCAAACAACATCAACAAGCGTATCGTGCTGCTGGCCAACCTCAACTGTGACCATGTGTTGCAGCTGGAAGCGCCGCTGACCGGCGGCGGCCGCCTGCATTACCGGGATGGTGGGCGACGCCTGGGCGGCGGGGGGGCCAATACCGGCACCGGCCTGTGCTGGGCCGGGCATCGGGTGATGCTGGCGTCTCGCCTGGGGCGGGACGACACCGGTGACTGGCTGCTGCAGCAGGCGGCGGCCTTGGGGCTTGACCTGGAGTATGTGGAGCGGACAGACGCTCCTGCCGGCGAGTTGCTGGTGCTGGTGGACAGCCGGGGCGAGCGCACCATACTGCGCCAGCCCCGCGACACGGCGTTGCCGGCCCGGCTGCCTCAAGGGCCGTTTGACTGCCTTTATGTCAATACCGACGGCGCCGAAGTGGCGACCTACATGGAGGCCATGAACGGCCACAGCCTGGTGATCAGCCAGTATCCCCGTGGCGGTCGCTGGACGCGGCCCTGCCGGGTGATGATCGCCTCTGCCGCCGACATGGGCGAGGTGGCCGATCCCTGGCGGCATGCTCAGCGTCTGGCCGGTGAGCGGCTGGAATGGTTGGTGCTCACTCACGGCGAGCGCGGTGCCGAGGCCATCTCTGCCGATGAGCGCATTTGCGTGCCGGCACCGGCGGTTGAGGTGGTGGACGCCACCGGCGCCGGGGATGCCTTTGCCGGCGGTCTGATCCACGCGCTGGTGTCCGGGCGGTCCATGGCCGATGCCCTGGACGAGGCCGGGCGCTGGGCCGCCTGTACCCTGTCGTCTTCCTCTTCCGTTCCTTCGGGGCGGCTGCGGGAGCACCTGGCTGGTAAACTGGTATCAGATGATGTGAAGGGGGACGGTGTTGCGTGAATGACAGTCTGCTGGTTTCCGTCCTGGTGCTGTGCTGGCGCTGGTCGGTGTTTCTGATGTTTCCTCTGCTGGTATTCGGCTATGTGGAAGTGCTGGGAGTGCCCCTGAGCGACTTTGACAATGGCGTGAATCATCACAAGTGGATACTGGTGTCCCTGTATCTGCTCTATGTGCTTTTGTGGTGGCGGCTCAACCGCCGGGTACTGGCCTTGATCACGCGGCGGAGGTAAGGCATGACGGAATGGTTGCCGCAATACTGGCCCCTGGGGCTGGCGGCGCTGTCGGGGTTGGCCGGCTGGGGGCTGACCCGGTTGGCCATGGGCGGCCGGCTGCAATTGCTGGCCCAGCAGAGCCACCACTGGCAACAGGCGCTGGAAGCGCGCCAGGCCGAGCTGCAGGACACGCGCCAGCGGCTGGAGCAGCAGCAGCAGCTGGTACTGAAAATGAACGGCCGGCTCAAGGAATACGAGACACTGCTGCGTCAGGAGCGGCAGTGGGCGGCGGAAAAGCAGGCCCAGTTTGAAGCCAGTGAAACCCGGCTGCAGCAGCAGTTCGAAAACCTGGCCCAGCGCATTTTTGAGCAGAAAACCCATAACCTGCGTGAGTTGAATCAGACCAGTCTGGACGCCTTGCTGGGGCCGCTACGGGAGCAGCTGGAAGGCTTTCGCCGCAATATGCAGGAAACCTACGCCGACGAGAGCCGCCAGCGCCACAGCCTGAAGTTCGAGATCGAACGGCTGGCGGAGCTGCACAAACAGATGAGCGCCGACACCAATGCCCTGACCCGGGCCCTGAAGGGCGACAGCAAACAGCAGGGCAACTGGGGCGAGGTGGTGCTGTCCCGGGTGCTGTCCGAGTCGGGCCTGCGCGAAGGCCACGAATACAGCACCCAGCAAAGCCTGAGCAACGCCGACGGCAAGCGCTATCAGCCCGATGTGATCGTGCACCTGCCCCAGGACAAGGACATCATCATCGATGCCAAGGTCTCCCTCACCGCCTATGAGCGCTATTTCAACGGCGAAACCCAGGGCGAACGCGAGCAGGCGCTGCGGGAGCACGTGGCCTCGGTGCGGGGCCATATTCGTGAGCTGGGGCGCAAGGATTATCACCAGCTGCAGGGGGTGCGCACCCTGGACTATGTGCTGATGTTCGTGGCGGTGGAGCCGGCCTTTCTGGTGGCGGTCGAGCATGAGCCCGGGCTGGTGAAATACGCCCTCGACCACAATATTTTGCTGGTGAGTCCCACCAACCTGCTGGTGGCCCTGCGCACCATAGAGAACCTGTGGCGGGTGGAGCGGCAGAACCAGAACGCCCGGCGCATTGCCGAGTCGGCCGGCAAAATCTACGAAAAGCTGCGGCTGTTTACCGAAGACATGGAGGCGGTGGGCGGCTCGCTGCGTCGCGCTGACGACAGCTATCAGCGCGCCATGAAACGGCTCAGCCAGGGCCGGGGCAACCTGGTGCGCCAGGCCGAGGCCTTTCGCGAGCTGGGCGTGGAGGTAACCAAGCCGCTGCCCGAGCACCTGCGGGAGCGGGCCCGGGAAGACGCCGAGCCGGCGTGGCTCAATGACGCCAGAACCCCGGCACAAACAACACCGCCACGGTAAGTATCTCCAGCCGTCCCATCAGCATGCCCAGCGCCAGCAGCCATTTGGCGGCATCGGGCAGGCTGGCGAAGTTGCCGGTGGGGCCGATCAGTTCACCGATACCCGGCCCCACATTGGCCACGGCGGTGACTGCGGCGGTGATCGCCACCTGGGGCGACAGCGACATCAGGCTGAGCGCCAGAGCCAGCACCAGCATGGTGGCGAAATAGCCAAAGATAAAGGTGATCAGCGAGCGTACGATATCGTCGTTGACGCGGCGGCCATTGTACTTTTGTGGCAGTACCGCCTGCGGGTGCATCAGCTGGTGCAGCTGGCGGCGGAACAGCGCCATGCCCACCTGCAGCCGGAAAATCTTGAACCCGCCCGAGGTGGAGCCGGAGCAGGCCCCGCACAGCATCAGCAGGGCAAACAACACCAGCGGAAAGGGACCCCAGGCACCAAAGTCTTCCAGCCCGAAGCCGGTGGTGGTGATCACCGACACCAGGTTGAACAGGCTGATGCGAATGGCATCCACCAAGGGGTATTGGCCCGTGGCCCACAAATACAGGCTTACTGACCTAATTATTACTGATTAATATATTGGCGAAGCCTTCATCAATTTCGTTACAAAACTGCGCTGCCGTTTTAGCCACTTCGTTTTCTGCTCCAACCATTGCCGTAAGGCCAAGCCGTCTTTGAAGGCCAGGTTCGCACGTTGCCGTTTGAGCCAACTCCATAGCGCTTCTGCCGGGTTCAGCTCCGGAGCGTACGGTGGCAACGCTTCCAGCGACAAACGCTGCTGAACCTCAGGCATCGACAACCAGGATTTAACGGCCTTGCTTCTATGCACGGGAGCGTTATCCCAGATGACCCGCAGCTTACCGGGCCAGTAACGAAGCAGTTTCTTCAAAAACTCGACCACGGTCTCACCGGTAACATGCTCGGTCGTCCAGCTAAAATACGTTCGTCCTTCGGGAGAAACGGCGCCCGTGACCATAAAGCGAGGTGTTTGCCCTCGTTTGCCTTTTACAACCGGCGTCTGTCCTATCGGCGCGAAGGTCTTGGCATGATGCGAACACAGGTGAAAGCTGGACTCATCAATGAATACCAAGGTTTCATTCTGTTCCTTCGCCTGTTTTTTTTAACGCCGGCCAGATCTGCTGCTGCCAATGGGTAATGGCGGTCTCATCACGCCGAATGTCACGGCGTTTGGGTTTCTGCCAGGACCATCCCCAGCGTCGCAGCAACTTGCTCATGTGTGACTGGCTGTACTGGATCTTGGTCAGAGTGGCAATGGCATCGGCGATCCGCTGTGTCGTCCAGCGCTGATCTTCATAGCCAAAGCCTTCTGGGCCCAACTCTTCCAATGCTTTCAGGATCAGCGGGACAGCGGCGTCTGGCAGTTTGGGTGGATGGC
>NZ_QAGM01000014.1 GCF_003049725.1 Oceanimonas marisflavi | reverse complement strand
AGTGGCTGGAAAACGTGGGCAGCGGCTTTATTCTGCTGGCGCTGGTGTACATGTTCTGGAGCGTGATCAACCGCTACGGCGACGAAATCACCGCCAACCTGGTGAACATGGAAGGCACCTGGGGTGTTCCCTTCTGGGGCGCGACCATGCTGTTCCTGGGTATCTACAGCACCATGATGCTGAACGTGAGCGACTACTCCCGTGAGCTGAAGGAAGGCACCAAGCCGGGTCTGCTGACCACCATCTACGCCATGTCCATTCTGCCCTGCACCCTGTTTATGGGTCTGATTGGCCTGATGGTTTCCGGCGCCACCGGTGTGTCCGACCCCATCCAGGTGTTCTCCAGCGCCGTGGACAACACCCCGCTGCTGATCATCACCCTGCTGTTCATCGCCTTTGCCCAGGTAACCACCAACGTGCTCAACAACGTGGTACCGCCCACCTACATCCTGATGGACGTGTTCAAGCTGAAGTTCCGCACCTCCACCATTATTGTGGGTCTGCTGGCCTTCTGCACCTTCCCCTGGGAACTGGTGAAGGAAGAGTCTTCCGCCGGCCTGCAGATGTTCGTACAGACCTACTCCGCCTTCCTGGGTCCCATCTTTGCGGTGATGGTGGTGGACTACTTCATCCTGCGTCGTCGCAAGCTGGATATCGACAAGCTGTATGACGAGAACGGTCCTTACAAAGGTGTGAACTACGCCGCCGTGATTGCCGCGCTGGCCGGTGCCGTGGTGGCCCTGACCTTCTCCTCGGTATCCTGGTACGCCAGCCTGCTGCCGGCGGGTATCACCTACTACCTGCTGATGCAGAACTGGAAACCCTGTCAGCGTTTCCGCAAGTAATGACAGGCCCCGCACGATGCGGGGCCATTACCGAACGGACAAGCCCTGCAGCAGCAGGGCTTTTTTTTTACGTTGAATATATCTCGCGCCCACGCGGAGCGTGGGAGATCAGCCGGCTTCCTGCAGGCGTTGCCGGCAAAAGGCGGTAATAAGGGTGGCCAGGGCGGGGTAGAAGGGGCTGGCGGTATTCTGCCGCTGGCAGCGATGGCAGAAGGCGGGCAGCCAGTTGCACAGCTCTTCGCGCAGGAATTGGGCCAGGCCGGCACGGACCCCGGCTTGCGCCGGGCCATCCAGCTCGGCCAGCTGGCGGTAGCCGCCGGCAAGATAATCCAGCATCACCGCCAGATGATCGGCGGGCTCGTTAAAGTCGGCGGGCAGGGTAACGCCGGCATCCGCCAGCCGGTCTGCCATGCGCTGGGCCGGCCCGGCCATAAAGCCGCCCCGCTCGGTGACATAACAGGAGGCATAGGGCGCGGCGCTGTGGCGGGCATCGCTTAAAAACAGGGTGGCGAAGTCCGCCGCCAGCTCCAGCCGGGGATGTTCCAGCAGGCCGAGTCCGGCAATGGCCGACTGCAGGGCACCGGCTTCATCGGCCAGACCGTCTTCCTTCAGCCAGTCCAGCAGGGGCGAGGCCTCACCGGCCCGATAGGCCTCAAGCGTGGTGTCGTCCAGCTCCTTGCTTATCAGGGTGGCCAGCCACTGGCACAGCAGAGCCTGCCGTTGCCAGTGCTCGCTCGAAAAAGAGGGCAGGCTGGTGCCTGCCAGAGTATTCTGTGTCATTAAATCTCCACCATCTGTGGGCCGCCAAAGGACATGACCGCCGGCACCTCGCCGGTAAATTTCTCGATGTCCACCAGGCAGGTGTTGGCGCTGGGAGCCTGGGCCAGTTTGGAGGTGCCCAGATCCAGAGTCAGGGTATTGGGGTCACCATAGGTATCCAGGGCGCCAATGCTGGCATCCACCGGGCCATACCAGGCCCCTTCGTGAATGCGTACCACGCCGCTTGGGTAGAGATCCGAGACCCGGGCGCCGGCCAGCAGCTGGCCCCGGCCGTTAAATACCCGCACCAGATCGCCGTCGGCAATACCGCGGGCGGCGGCATCCTCGGGGCTGATGTAAATGGGTTCACGGCCCTGTACCGCATAGGTGGCGCGGTATTCGTCCGACTCGCACAGCTGGGAGTGCAGACGCTGATCCGGGTGCACCGACTGCAGCCACAGCGGGTACTTGTCGGAGCCGGGACCACCGTGGGAGCGCTCGGCTTTTTCCATCCATACCGGGTGGGATTTGCAGTCGTCGTAGCCGTAGCTGCCGATTTTGCGGCTGCTGATCTCGATAAAGCCGGACGGCGTGCCCACGGCGTTCACTTCCGGGTCTTCACGGAAATCGGCGTGGCGCACCCAGTTTTCACCCTCGCCAAAGTCCACATAGCCCTTTTCCCAGAACTCGTCGAACTCGGGCATGGGGTAGCTGTCTTTATTGGCCTCTTTACACTCGTTATAGAGCTGCATCAGCCACTGGCGCTCGTCCTTGCCCTGAGTGTATTCCTCGTGACGGCCGTAGCGGCGGCACAGATCGGTGAAAATATCGAAGTCGCTGCGGGAATGGAACAGCGGGTCCACCAGCTTGTGCATGGCCAGCAGGCCGCGCTTGACGTAGGAGCCGTAAATGTCGATGTCGTTGCGCTCAAACTGGGTACAGGCGGGCAGCACCAGATCCGAGAAGCGGCAGGTGGCGTTCCAGGAATAATCGATGGTCACCACGGTTTCCAGCTTGCGGAATGCCTGCTTCATGCGGTTGTGATCCTGGTGGTGATGCCAGGGGTTGCAGCCGCTGAACACGCACATTTTCACGTCGGGGAAGGTCACTTCGCCGCCGTTGTACTGAATTTTGCCGCCCGGCTCCAGCAGGCAGTCGATCCAGCGGGCCACCGGAATAATACGGCTGGCGCCCTTAAAGTCTTCGTTGTCGTGCACCGGCTTTTTGCCCGGATCCAGGTTGCGGGGAAAACCGCCCGGCGCACTGGCCGAGGTGCCGGGCACACCGATGGAGCTGTAGTGATGGGCATAGCTGATGCCACCGCCGGGCAGGCCAATCTGGCCCAGCATGGCGGCCAGCACGGCGCCGGCCCAGTAGGGCTGCTCGCCGTGCTGCTGACGCTGAATGGCCCAGCCGAACATCAGCTGGGTGCGGCCCGAGGCCAGCAGGCGGGCAAAATCGCGAATGGTATCGGCGTCGATGCCACAGATGGCGGCGGCCCATTCCGGGGTCTTTTCCACCTTGTCTTCGGTTTTGCCCAGCACGTAGTCCATAAAGGGCTCAAACCCCAGAGTGTAGGTGCCGAGGAATTTTTCGTCGTGCAGCTTTTCACTGTACAGGGTGTGGGCGATGGCCAGCATAAAGGCCACGTCGGTCTGCGGATTGATGTACTGGCGCTCACAGTCCAGGTACTGCCGGGTTTTGGAGTGCACCGGATCCACACAGATAACGCGGATCTCGCCCCTGGCGACCTTTTCCTTCAGTTGCGCCAGATAACCGTAGGACTGGTGGGTTTCACAGTTCCAGCCCACCTGCAGGTTCTTGACCGGATCGTTGGCCCACAAAATCAGGGTGTTGGTGTTTTCCAGGATCAGCGGCCAGGAGGTGCCCTGGTCATAGACCTCGGTGGAGCCCAGTACATAAGGCATGATCACCTGGCCGGCGCCGGTGGAGTAGTCGCCTACCTTGCTGACAAAGTTGCCGTGCAGGTTCACGCCCCGCTGCATGTGGCTGCCGCAGCTGTGGAACTGGCCGGTCTGGCGCCAGCCGGTGGCGCCGGCATACAGGGCCCAGGGGCCATACTGGGTCTGAATGCGTTCCAGCTCTTCGTGAAACAGATCCAGGGCTTCGTCCCAGGTCACCCGCACAAAGCGGTTGTCACCGCGCTGAGCCGTGTCGCTGTTGTGACGATGCTTCAGCCAGTCCAGACGCACCATGGGGTAGCGAATGCGTGACGGGTTGTAAATCAGGCCCTTGATGCCATTGAGCATGTCGGTGGGGTGCTGGTCCAGCTCAAAGGGCTTGACCTCGGCCACCACACCGCCTTTCACCAGCGCCCTGAAGGCGCCCCAGTGAGAGCCGGCCATTTTCCAGCTGCCCTCGGCGGTGACGGCGGCCTCGGCAGTGCGCACCAGCAGGCCGGGGCCAATCAGGGCCGCGGCAGAGCCTGCCGCCAGCCCCTGAAGAAAACGTCTTCTCGAAATTGCCATGTTGTTCTCTCCTTAATGCGCGCCGTCGCTGTAGTCGGACGAATGTTTCTGCAGATACTTGAGTACCAGAGCCTGGGTGTCGGCGTCCATGTTGGTAAAGCCCACCATGCCGGCAAACATGCCCGGCCAGGTATTGGCGTCAAAATGCGCCTCGGCCGGCTGGGAATGGCACACGCTGCAGGCGGAGCGATAAGTGTCGCGGGCGTAGCCCCAGAGCTCTTCGGCCTCTGGCAGCAGGGCGCCTTCTTCGGCCCACAGCGCGACTTCCACCGGCTCCCAGGGCAGTCCGGTCAGATCATCCACCCTGGCTTCATCGAGTACGCTCACCAGACCGTCGTCCTGAGCCACTTCCTTTTCCAGCACCAGGCTGGTGATGTTCATGCCAAAGTCTTCATACAGCACCCGGCCAAAGCCCCGGGTTTTGCGCCAGGCCGGCACCAGCAGCTTGACGCTGTCGCCGCTTTCTTCCAGCACTTTCACCGGGCTGGCGGCTTCCAGCTCGCCGGCGGCTTGAGTACGGGCTTCGTCCAGATACAGGGTGATGGCCCTGACGGTGTAATAGCTTTCACCTTCATTCGGGCTCAGGCCCTGAGCGCGCTGCTCCAGCTGATCCAGCGCCGGATCCTTGAAGGTCATCTGCTCGGGCAGGTGGTGGGCAATGCCCTTGTGACAGTCAATACAGCTCTGGTTGCGCTCGGCGGCGGGCTTCATAAAGCGTTTGGCCTTGTCGGACATGACGTCCCAGTTCATGCTGTTGTAGTCGTGGCAGTTACGGCATTCCAGCGAGCCGTTGGCGGAAAACCGGGCCCACTCGTGCTGAGCCAGCTCCAGGCGTTTGTCCAGAAACTTCTCCCGGGTGTCGATGGTGCCGAAGACCTTGCCCCAGACTTCCTTGCTGGCCTGCATCTTGCGGGCGATCTTGTCGGTCCAGTCGTGGGGCACGTGACAGTCGGGGCAGGTAGCGCGCACGCCCGAGCGGTTGGACCAGTGCACCGTGCCCTGCAGCTCCTGATAGGGGTTGTCCTGCATCTCGTGACAACTGATGCAGAAGGTTTCGGTGTTGGTGGCTTCCAGCGCGGTATTGAAGCCGCCCCAGAAGATAATGCCGGCCACAAAGCTCACCAGGGTCACGGCGCCCAGGCTGAGATGAACCGCCGGGCGTCTGAGTGTATTCCAGAGTTTGCAGATAAGATTTTTCATGGTGCTGCTCACTTCACAAAGTCGAATTCAGATGGGGGCGCTTTAACCGTGACCGGGGGGGCCAAAGATCAGTTGCAGCATCCACACGGCAAAGCCGTAGCCGCCAACGCAGATAATGCTGAGCACGGGAAAGAGCACCAGGGTGAGCAAGAGCAGCGACAGCCACTCTCGCCCCTTTGTGGGTACACGGTCGGGGGTTTTGTTGTTCATGGTGGGTCCCTTGTTTCCTTTTGCAGGATTGCAGCGTCAAGCCACGATGACTGCCAGAGCTTGGGCAAAGTATAAGTGTTGCTTTCCATGGTTTAGTTGATCCCGGTCAAGGCTGCCACGGTCCTGCCGCTTATATGCCCATATGTCTTTCCCGCGGGCTGCTATTTTTTAAATGACAGGTTGCACCAGAATGGTGCCTTTGCATGAAGTACTGTGCCAGCCTGGTGCTGAGGACTCAATTGAATTTACTCTGCTTTGGTTGATTTGTGACCTTTGTTTCATAATTTAATGTTTTTAAATCGTTTTTTGGTTTTGGCGCAGTTAATGCATGTGTCACGTCATTCAACATGGTCCGGATAACGTTATGCACCAATGCCCCGCTCGCCAGCCCGCCGGTTACGGTCCGGCCCGATCCTGGCCGGCACACCTGAGCCTGCAACTGGCCGCCGGCGCTGATAAAACGCAGCTCAGGGGCATGACCTTTACGGGCCCCTTGCGTATTCAGCGCCCGTTTTATCCGGAGGGGGCCACCTGCCACCTTTATCTCTTGCACCCACCCGGCGGCCTGGTATCGGGAGATCGGCTGCGCATTGAGGTGCAGGCGCAGGCGCACAGCCAAAGCCTGCTCACCACCCCCTCGGCGGGCAAGGTCTACCGGCAAGACAGCGCCGGCGTGGCCCAGGGTCAGCAAGTGCGCCTGCAACTGGAGGAAAACGCCGAATGCGAATGGCTGCCTCAGGAAACCATTGTATTCCAGGGTGCCAACGCGCTGCTCGACACCCACATTGAACTGGCGCAAGGCGCCCGTTTTATCGGCTGGGAGCTGGTGTGTCTGGGCCGCCCCGCCGGCGAGCACTGGTTTGACGACGGCAGCCTCACCCAGCGGCTGCAACTGTGGCGGGGCGGCCGCCTGCTGTTTAACGAACGCTTGCAGCTGAACGCCGGAGATGCGCTGCATCGGGGGCGGGCCGGCCTCAACGGCGGCTGTGTGTTTGGCACTCTGCTGGCGGCAGGGCCGGGGCTGAACGATGAACTCATTGCCGGCCTGCGCGAGACGCTGTCGGCCGGCTTTACCATCACCGAGCGACTGGGCGTGCTGCTGGTGCGCTACCTGGGCAGCGACATGAACGATTGCCGCACCGGCATGTGGGCGGCCTGGGAGCAGCTTCGCCCGGCCGTGCTGGGGCGTGAAGCCAGCTTTCCCCGCATCTGGTTTACCTGAATTTTTGCAAGTGGAGTATGCACGATGGAGCTCAGCCCGAGAGAAAAAGACAAGCTGCTGCTGTTTACCGCCGCCCTGCTGGCTGAACGCCGGCTGGCCAGGGGCCTGCGCCTTAACTACCCCGAGGCGGTGGCCTACCTGTCGGCGGCGATCATGGAAGGGGCCCGCGATGGCCGCACCGTGGCCGAACTGATGGGCGAGGGCCGCACCTGGCTGAGCCGGGCGCAGGTGATGGACGGCGTGCCCGAGCTGGTGAAGGAAGTGCAGGTGGAAGCCACCTTTCCCGACGGCACCAAACTGGTGACATTGCATGATCCCATTCAGTAAGGAGACATCATGATTCCGGGAGAACTGCAACTGGCCGCCGGCGACATTGAGCTGAATGCCGGGCGCGAGCGGCGCACTCTTACCGTGGCCAACACCGGCGACCGGCCCATTCAGGTGGGCTCCCACTATCACTTTGCCGAGGTCAACCCGGCGCTGGAATTTCTGCGGGGCCGTGCCCGGGGCTTTCGTCTCGACATTGCCGCCGGCACCGCCGTGCGCTTTGAGCCGGGTCAGCACCGTACCGTGACCCTGGTGGCCATGGGCGGTAAACGCCATGTGTATGGGTTTCGCGGCGACGTGATGGGCCCGCTGGAAGGAGAGCAGCAATGAGCAAAATCAGCCGCCAGGCCTACGCCGACATGTTTGGCCCCACCACAGGCGACAGAGTGCGCCTTGCCGACACCGAACTATGGATAGAAGTGGAGCAGGATCTCACCCGCTACGGGGAAGAGGTCAAGTTCGGCGGCGGCAAGGTGATCCGCGACGGCATGGGCCAGAGTCAGGCGGTGCGCGCCGACAGCGTGGACACAGTCATCACCAATGCGCTGATCGTGGATCACTGGGGCATCGTCAAGGCCGACGTGGCGCTGAAGGACGGCCGCATTCATGCCATCGGCAAGGCCGGCAACCCGGACATTCAGGACGGCGTCACCATCAATGTGGGCCCGGGCACCGAGGTGATTGCCGGCGAAGGGCACATTCTTACTGCCGGCGGGGTGGACACCCATATTCATTACATCTGCCCCCAGCAGACGGAAGAGGCTCTGTGCTCGGGCATGACCACCATGATCGGCGGCGGCACCGGGCCGGCTACCGGCTCCAAGGCCACCACCTGCACCCCGGGTGCCTGGCACCTGGCGCGCATGCTGCAGGCCACCGACGGCCTGCCGATGAACTTCGGTTTTCTCGGCAAGGGCTGCGCCAGCCAGCCCGAGGCCCTGCGCGAGCAGCTGGAGGCGGGGGCCATGGGCTTCAAGATCCATGAAGACTGGGGCGCCACGCCGGCCGCCATCGACTGCTGCCTGACGGTAGCGGACGAATATGATGTGCAGGTGGCCATACATTCCGACACCCTTAACGAGTCGGGCTTTGTGGAAGACACGCTTGGTGCCTTTAAAGGGCGCACCATTCACACCTTTCACACCGAAGGGGCCGGCGGCGGCCATGCTCCCGACATTATCACCGCCTGCAGCCTGCCCAATGTGCTGCCGTCGTCCACCAACCCGACCCGTCCCTACACGGTCAATACCGTGGACGAGCACCTCGACATGCTGATGGTGTGTCACCACCTGGATCCGGATATTCCCGAAGACGTGGCCTTTGCCGACTCCCGCATTCGCAAGGAAACCATCGCCGCCGAAGACATTCTGCAGGATCTGGGGGTGATTTCGATGATGTCGTCCGACAGCCAGGCCATGGGCCGGGTGGGCGAGGTGGTGTGCCGCACCTGGCAGACCGCCCACAAAATGAAGGTGCAGCGCGGCCCGTTGCCGGAAGAGCCCATTGCCGGTGCCGACAACTTTCGTGTCAAGCGCTATATCGCCAAATACACCATCAACCCGGCCATTGCCCACGGCGTGGGCCACGAGGTGGGCTCGGTGGAAACCGGCAAGCTGGCGGATCTGGTGTTGTGGCGTCCGGCCTTTTTCGGCATCAAGCCGGCTCTGATCATCAAGGGCGGCACCATTGCCTGGGCCCCCATGGGGGATGTCAACGGCTCCATTCCCACTCCTCAGCCGGTGCATTACAGACCCATGTACGGCGCCTTTGGTAATGCCGCTGCCGCCAGCAGCCTGACCTTTGTGAGCCGTGCGGCGCTGGCGCACGATCTGCCCGGCCGGCTGGGGCTCAAGCGCCGGCTGGTGGCCTGCGAGCATACCCGCACCCTTACCAAGGCCGACATGATCCACAACGGTGCCACGCCAAAACTGGAAGTGGATCCCCAGACCTACGAGGTGCGCTGCGACGGCGAGCTGCTCAGCTGCGAGCCCGCCACGGTATTGCCCCTGGCCCAGCTGTATTCGCTGTTTTAACAAGGAGCCTTCATGCTGAACATTACCCATAACGAGGGGCAAAGTGCCCGGCCTGCCGACGACACCCTGACCCTGCCCTTTGAGCTGCGCCAGAAAGGACGGTTGCGCGCCGTCAGCGACGGCGGCATGGAGCTGGGCCTGTTTCTGGAGCGGGGCAGAGTGCTGATGGCCGGCGACAAACTGGTGAGCGAATGTGGCCGGGTATTTGAGGTACGCGCCGGCGCCGAGCCGGTGGTCACCGCCCATGCCCCCGACTGGCCCGCCTTTGCCCGGGCCTGCTATCACTTGGGCAACCGCCATGTGACCCTGGAGATAGGCGAGCGCTGGCTGCGTTTTGCGCCGGACCATGTGCTGGAGCACCTGGCCGAGCATCTGGGCCTGCGGCTGGAGCGTGAGCAGGCCCCCTTTAATCCCGAGTCCGGCGCCTATCACGGCCTGGGCGGCCATCATCATCATGATCACTGACAGCGAGCTGCTGGGGCTGCTGCACCTGGCCAGCCCTTCGCTGCCCATTGGCGGCTTTGCCTGGTCCGCCGGGCTGGAGTCGGCCATTGAGCTGGGCTGGGTAACCCATGAAGCCGAGCTTAATGACTGGCTCACCGTCACTCTGCAAGGGCTGGCCCACCTCGACTTGCCGGTGCTGCTGCGTGCGTATCACGGCCTTGAGCGCGGGCAGCATGAAGCGGTGGCGTACTGGAGCGATTTTATTCGCGCCAGCCGGGAGACCCGCGAGCTGCTGTTTGAAGACGAGCAGCAGGCCCTGGCGCTGGTGCGGCTGCTGAAGGGGCAGGGGGTGGAGGTGGCCATGCTGCCCGAGCCGCCGGCACTGATGTGCGCCTGGGCACTGGCGGCACGGCAGTGGGGGCTGAACGCCCGTACCGCCGCCCTGGGTTTTGCCTGGAGCTGGCTGGAGAACCAGCTGGCGGTGGCCAGCAAGACCCTGCCCTTGGGGCAGACCGCCGCACAGCGGCTGCTGCTGGCGCTGAAACCGGCGTTAAGCGAGGCGCTGGCGCTGGCCGAATCCCTTGACGATAACCAGCTGGGGCTGGGCTTGCCCGGTCAGGTGCAGGCCAGCGCCCTGCATGAAACCCAATATTCCCGATTGTTCAGGAGTTAACATCATGAGTACACAATGTTTGCGCGTGGGCGTGGGTGGGCCGGTAGGCTCGGGCAAAACGGCGCTGCTGCGCCAGCTGTGCGCAGCCCTGCGCCAGCACTACAGTCTGGCGGTGGTCACCAACGATATTTACACTAGGGAAGATGCCGAGTTTCTGCTGCGCCATCGCGCGCTGGAAGAAGATCGTATTCTGGGGGTGGAAACCGGCGGCTGCCCCCATACCGCCATTCGGGAAGACGCCTCCATGAACCTGGCGGCCATCGACACCCTGCAAGAACGTCACCCCGGCCTGGAGCTGGTACTGGTGGAAAGCGGCGGCGACAACCTTTCCGCCACCTTCAGCCCCGAGCTGTCGGATCTGACCCTCTATGTCATTGATGTGTGCGCCGGTGACAAGATCCCCCGCAAGGGCGGCCCCGGCATTACCAAGTCGGACTTGCTGATCATCAATAAGACAGATCTGGCGCCCATGGTGAACGCCTCGCTGGAGGTGATGGACCGCGACGCCAGGCGCATGCGCGGCGAGCGGCCCTTTGTATTTACCAATCTGATACGCGGCGATGGCCTGCTCGAGATCATTCGCTTTATTGAACGTCAGGGCATGCTGCGTCCGCTGCCCGAGAATTTTGCCATTAACGGAGAACAAGCATGAAAAAAGCCCTGATCACCCTGGCCGCGCTGATGCCGGCCGCCGCCTTTGCCCACCCCGGCCACGGTGAGGCCGGCCTTGCCGTCGGTTTGCTGCATCCCGTTATGGGCTGGGATCACCTGCTGGCTTTTGTGGCCGTGGGCATGCTGGCCATGGCCAGCAAAGGAGAGCAGCGCTGGCGCCTGCCGCTGGCCTTTGTGGCGGCCATGGTCGCCGGTGCCGGGCTGGGCATCAGCGGCCTGGGACTGCCGGTGGTAGAGCCGGTGATCCTGACCTCCATGGTGATGCTGGGCGGTCTGCTTGCGGTGAACATGGCAGGGGCGGGACGTGCTCTGATGCTGCTCTGTGCCCTGTTCGGCCTGTTTCACGGTAACGCCCATGGCCTGGAGATGCCGGCGTCCGGCTCCGCTGTGGCCTTTATCAGTGGCATGGTGCTGGCCACTGCGGCCCTGCACGCCGCCGGCGGGATCACCGCCCGTTACCTGCACGGTACCCTGCTGCGGGTGTTTGGCCTGGCCATGGCCGGTGTGGGACTGCTGGCAGCGGTGTAATGACGTGAGACGTGAGACGTGAGACGTGAGGCGTGAGGGGGGAGGGAGCCCCCCGCATTTTGCCGCAAAGCGGCAACGAGACCGTCAATCCTTTCAAAAAATGCTGTCTTCCTGGTCAAATGCGCCGGCACCGCGTTGCCAAAAGTGCCGATTGAGCCGATAATTCCGGTTTAAATCATCATTTCAGAGTTACCCCCCATGCTTGAACAATATTTTAAGCTCAAAGAGCTCAATACCAACGTCCGTCAGGAAGTGGTGGCGGGCATTACCACCTTCCTGACCATGGCCTACATCATCTTCGTGAACCCGGCAATTCTGTCGGAAGCGGGCATGGATTATGGCGCCGTGTTCGTGGCCACCTGTCTGGCGGCGGCGGTGGGCTGCTTTATCATGGGGCTGGCCGCCAACTACCCTATAGCACTGGCGCCGGGCATGGGCCTGAACGCCTTCTTTACCTATACGGTGGTGCTCACCGAAGGCTACAGCTGGCAAAGCGCCCTGGGCGCGGTGTTCTTCTCCGGCTGTATCTTTGTGCTGCTCAGCCTGTTCAAGGTGCGGGAGTGGATCATCAATGCCATACCCCAGCCGCTCAAGCTCGGTATTGCCGCCGGCATCGGCCTGTTCCTGGCGCTGGTGGGGCTGAAAAGCGCCGGTATTATCGTCGATAACCCGGCCACCCTGGTGGGCCTGGGTGATATTACCGGTCTGCAGGCGGGTCTGGCGGTGCTGGGTTTTTTCCTGATCATCGGCATGGCGGCCCGGGGCATGCGCGGCGCCGTGATGATCGGCATTCTGGCGATCACCGGCCTGGGCCTGGCCTTTGGCGATATTGAATATCAGGGCATTGTGTCGGCGCCGCCCTCCATCATGCCCACCTTTATGCAGCTGGACATTGCCGGTGCCTTTAACGTGGGCATGCTGTCGGTGATCTTCGCCTTTCTGTTTGTGGATCTGTTCGACACTTCAGGCACCCTGATCGCCGTGGCCCAGCGCGCCAAACTGCTGGACGAGCAGGGCCGGCTACCGCGCCTCAGCCGCGCCCTGCTGGCCGACAGCACCGCCTCCATTGCCGGCTCTGTGCTGGGCACCTCCACCACCACCTCCTATGTGGAAAGCACCGCCGGCGTGGCCGTGGGCGGACGCAGCGGCCTCACCGCGGTGGTCACCGGCCTGCTGTTTATTGCCGCCATTCTGTTCTCGCCGCTGGCGGGCATGGTGCCGGCCTATGCCACCGCCGGTGCCCTGGTGTATGTGGCGGTGCTGATGCTGGCCCAGCTGGCGCACCTGCACTGGGACGACGTTACCGAAGCCGTGCCCGCCGTGGTGGTGCTGGTGATGATGCCCTTCACCTTCTCCATCGCCAACGGCATCGCCTTTGGCTTTATCAGCTTCGTGGGCGTCAAGGTGCTGTCCGGCCGCGCCAGTGAAGTGAGCCCGGTGGTCTGGACCCTGGCGGTGCTGTTCGCCCTCAAGTTCGCCTTCGGCGTGTAAATAAATAAAAGGGGTCGGAGTCAATTAATAAAAGGGGTCGGAGACATTTTTGCTCAAGAGCAGCAAAAATGTCTCCGACCCGAAATTGACTCCGACCCCTTTTTTGTTTTTTGCTCTTGAAAACCGCTTTGTCACCCCCATCTTTTCGGTTGTAGGTTAAACCAAGCAAGGAACATCAAAATGACCGAAGCCGTGCATACCGAAACTCATGGTTTTCAAACCGAAGTCAAACAGCTGCTCAACCTGATGGCGCACAGCCTCTATTCCAACAAAGAGGTTTTTCTGCGCGAACTGGTGTCGAACGCCGCCGACGCCGCCGACAAGCTGCGCTTCAAGGCGCTGTCCAACAGCGAGCTGTTCGAGAGCGATGGCAACCTGCGGGTTCGCCTGGTGATCGACAAGGACAACAAGACCCTGACCATTTCCGACAACGGCATCGGCATGACCCGCGACGAGGTGATCGAGCACCTGGGTACCATTGCCAAGTCGGGCACCAAGGCCTTCTTCAGCCAGCTGTCCGGCGATCAGGCCAAGGACTCCCAGCTCATCGGCCAGTTTGGTGTGGGTTTCTACTCCGCCTTTATCGTGGCCGACAAGGTCACCGTACAGACCCGGGCAGCCGGTGAAGGCGCCGATCGCGGCGTGCGCTGGGAGTCCGACGGTGACGGCAGCTTTACCGTGGCCGATATCGAAAAAACCGGTCGCGGCACCGATGTGATCCTGCACCTGCGCGAAGGCGAGGAAGAATTCCTCGACGACTGGCGTCTGCGCAGCATCATCGGCAAATATTCCGATCACATCAGCATTGCCGTGGAAATGTGGAAAGACGGCGAGCCCGAGCAGACCGACGAAGACGGCAATGTCACCTCACCGGCCACCGACGGCCAGTGGGAGCAGGTGAACAAGGCCACCGCGCTGTGGACCCGTTCCAAGGGCGACATCAGCGACGAGGAATATCAGGAGTTCTACAAGCACATCTCCCACGACTGGCAGGACGCCCTGGCCTGGAGCCACAACAAGGTGGAAGGCAATCAGGAATACACCAGCCTGCTGTATGTGCCCGCCAAGGCACCGTTCGATCTGTACAACCGCGAGCAGAAGCACGGCCTCAAGCTGTATGTGCAGCGGGTGTTCATCATGGACGACGCCGAGCAGTTCATGCCCACCTACCTGCGCTTTGTGAAGGGTGTGCTCGACTCCAACGATCTGCCCCTGAACGTGTCCCGGGAAATTCTACAGGACAACAAGGTCACCGCTCAGCTGCGCAAGGCCTGCACCAAGCGGGTGCTGTCCATGCTGGAGCAGATGGCCAAAAACGAGTCTGAAAAATACCAGGGCTTCTGGAAAGAGTTCGGCAACGTGCTGAAAGAAGGCCCGGCGGAAGACTACGGCAACCGCGAGCAGATTGCCGGCCTGCTGCGCTTTGCCAGCACCCACAACGACTCCGACGCCCAGAGCGTGTCGCTGGATGACTACATCGAGCGCATGAAGGAAGGCCAGGACAAGATCTACTACATCACCGCCGACAGCTACGCAGCCGCCAGCCACAGCCCGCACCTGGAAATCTTCCGCAAGAAGGGCATTGAAGTGCTGCTGATGTGGGAGCGGGTGGACGAGTGGCTGATGAACCACCTGAGCGACTACAAGGACAAGCAGTTCGTATCCGTGACCAAGGGTGAGCTGGATCTGGGCGAGCTGGACGACGAAGAGACCAAAAAGGCCCAGGAAGAAGCCAAGGAAGCTCTCAAGCCGCTGCTGGAGCGAGTGCAGACCGCGCTGGGTGACGAAGTGAAGGAAGTGCGCCTGACCCACCGTCTGACCAGCACCCCGTCCTGCGTGGTGGCCGGCGAGCACGACATGAGCACCCAGATGATCAAGCTGATGCGCGCCGCCGGCCAGCCGGTGCCGGAGCAGAAATACATTCTGGAGCTGAACCCCGAGCACAGCCTGGTGAAAAAGCTGGAAAGCCTGGGTGAAGGCGAGCAGTTCAACGAATGGTCCCAGCTGCTGCTGGAGCAGGCCCAGCTGGCCGAGCAGGGCGGCCTGAAAGACCCCGCCGCCTTTGTGGCCCGGGTAAACCGCCTGCTGCTCGACTAACCTGACCAACTAACTAAAAAGGGGTCGGAGTCATTTTTAAAAATTGACTCCGACCCCTTTTTATTTTGAGCGTTAATTTGCTCAAAATTGTATTGTAAGGTACATTTTGAGTATTAATTTGCTCAACGTCTCCTTGATAAGTCAAAATTGAGCAATTATTTTCTCAGTGGTGTGATATGCCTCCTATCAAGCTGACCATCCAGATTTTTCATCAGGCGGCCTGGCACGATGCGGCCGAGCTGACTCTTCAACAGCCACAACTGGGCAGAAGCGGGCCGGTCCGTCTGGGTTATGAATTTGACTATGCCCTTGAGTGGCTGCAGCGGGATGATGAGCATGCCTGCAGCCTGGTGTTGCCCATTGAGTTGATGATCCCCCACGACTCCCCCACCTGGTTTGGGTTTCTTGATGACATCATGCCCGCAGGCGCCGCGCGCCGCTATTGGATTAACCAGCTTGGACTGGGTAATGCCACTCCTGAGAGGCAAGATACCGAACTGCTGTGCCGGGGCACCATAGCGCCGGTGGGTAATCTGCGCATCAAGGAAGCGTTACCTGAGTTGCCTGCCAGCAGCACACTCAAGCAGCGTCGCTTTGCCATACAGGAAGTGGTGGAGCGTAACACCGACTTTCTGGAATATGCCCAGCAAATGGGTGCGGCCAGCGGAGGTGCGACCGGTGCCGGCGGGGAAGCTCCCAAGCTGTTGCTGCGTTGTTCGGCAAACGATGAAGTGTGGATAGACACCTTTCAGGATGACATACATAATCCCGATACCCACTATCTGGTTAAATTTCCGCGCAACAACAGAGGTGCCATTGACTGCGACATCCTGCGAGCGGAGTACCACTATTACCATGAGCTGCAAAGTCTGGGAGTAAACACCATCCGTACCGATGGCATGCGGCTGCTGGAAGGAGAGCGTTTTCCTTCCCTCTGGCTGCCCCGTTTTGATGTGGCTATGTGTGAAGGTCAGCTGACCCGCTATGGGCTGGAATCGGTGTATTCGGTACTTCACAAGGCACCTGGCAGCTATTTAAAACATCAGCATACACTGCGCAGCCTGATCACCTTGCTGGAGCATCAATACCGGGTGTCTGAGCTGGGCGAAAGCTTTGACCGGCAGGCCTTTGTGATTGAATGGGTTAAACGGGATCTGCTGAATGTGGCCTTTGGCAATTCCGACAATCACGGCCGCAACACGGCCCTGCTGAAAACACCAGAAGGAATTTGGCTGGCGCCGGTATACGACTTCGCGCCGATGAAGGCAGATCCGGAAATGGTGCCGCGCTCAACCAGCTGGGGCAGCCCGCTGGAAGAGGGCGGTCAGTATAACTGGCGCGCCATTGCCAACGAGCTGGCAGATCTGGCAGAGCCGGAGCATTTGCTGGCGGAGTTGAGGGCGCTTGCAAGCAAGCTTGCAGGTCTGAAACAGCGACTGCAGAGCCGGGGTGCCCCCGAATCGATTCTGAATATGCCGGTAATGGGATTTGATTATCTGGATGACAAACTTGAAAGATGGGAGCTGATATGAACAAGCCAAGTCCTGCCGAGCGGGAAGCGCTGCTCATCTCGCTGCTGACCCGGTTGTTCGGTGGTGAAATCACCGAAGGTGAACTGTTGCGTACCCTGCGCAAAGACCTGCTGAATATGTCGCAAACCGATTATGCCAATCTGGTGGGAGTAAGCCGGCGTACCCTGTCGGACATAGAGCGCAATGTTGGCAGCCCCACTTTTGCCGTGGTAAATGCCGTATTCAAACCCTTCGGGCTCAAAGCCGGTCTTCTGCCCAGAAATCCGGCGCTGATGAAAAAGTTACTGGCAGAAAATAGTGAACCAACACCATAGATGCCGTATTTTTGTCGCCGGCGCTTTAGCTGCCGGATCAGACGGCGCTGATGCTGCAGACATGGCACCGTTTGCAGGTTAGCGCCGGCTAAAGCGGCGCCTACAGCCCAATCCACACATCGGTGTTTTGTTTTTCTTATAGCTGACAGCTTACCGCTTAAAGCTCCCCAAAGGGGCCAATGCTTCCCACAAATACCGCGCCTTGCGCAGCCGGCGGTGCACCAGCCGCAGCATCCGGTTGTCCGGCTCTTTGAACTGCTCCCGCTCCTTGGCCAGCTGGCGCGCGAAGCGTAGCGGCGTGCTGCACAGCCCGGTTTTATAATCCACATAGGTGGGATACCAGGCATAGGTGGCATACACCAGCGCCGGCAGGGGCAGGGCGCGGCCCCGGCGCGCTACAGGGTGCACATCGGTAGTCAGCCCCCAGCCGGCATAAAAGGGCTGCCCCCATACCGTAACCGGCTTGCCCCGGATCAGCGCCTCCAGCCCGGTAAGGGAGGTAAGCACATGCACGGCATCGCAGGCATCCAGGCAGTCGACTATGCCAGCGTCCGTTTCCACCAGATCCACACAAGTCTTCAGTACCTTTTCCGGCACCTGCCCCTTGCGGTTGCCGCTCACCACATCCGGATGCGGCTTGAATATGACAAAGGCATCGGGGTGCGCGGCCCGCACCGCCTGCAGCAGAGCGGCATTGCCGGCCACGAACGGGCTGCCCAGCTGTACCGAGGCATCGTCATCCACCTGGCCGGGCACCAGCAGCACCGGTCGGCCATTGGCCAGCTTTCGCCAGTCAAGTCGGCGGCGCGTGCCTACATTGTATTTGGTCAGCGCCTGCTCGCGAAAATGCGTTAACAGCTGCTCGCCCAGGCTCAGCTCAAGAGCAGAGAATGCGTGATGACCCAGATAATGTTCAATGGCGCTGGGTGTGCGCGGATCGTAATACATGCCAACAGGGTCTATCACCAGTGAGCCCGGCCGGCGCAGATCCGAGCCCAGCCCCACCGAGCGCAAAAAGCCGTCTTCCATACGCCATACCGGCAGTGGGCAATTCGCCAGCTGCGACTCAAACCGGCGGCCCCATACCAGCACGGCACTGGATGCCTGCCTTCGCAGGCATGACGAGGGAGTGGGGTCATTCCCGCGCAGGCGGGAGTCCATGGTGTGTTCAGCCCCTGCCGCAGTATCAGGCACGGCACCGGTGTCCGGAATACGCTTAACAAAGGTCACTTTCCTGGCATAACGCCGTAAAAAACGGGGCGCAAAACGCCGTCGCCACAGCGAAAACCCCACCGCATACAGATCATCCACCGGCGGCATTGGTGAACGCTGCGCCAAAATCAAATCCAGCACATCTTCCAGCTCACAACGCTCACCGGTGATCGGATCCAGATAACGGCAATAACGCAGATAGGCCGTCGCCAGCAGCTGCGGCACGGTGCGTGGCTCGCCCCGGCGTGGCACCGCAATGCGGTCGTCGGTAACCCCCCAGCCGGCATAAAAGGGGGCGCCAAAGCACACCACCGGCTTGCCGGCCAGCAGCGCCTCAAAACCCAGCTGAGAAGTAACGGTATATACCTTGTCTACCTGCGCCATCAGTGCAAAGGGGTTCACGCTGTCGGCCAGCAACAGCACATCGTCACCCACATCGGTTAAATAGCCCTGTTTTTTACCCAGCAGCACATCCGGATGGGTGCGCACAATAATCTGGGCACCCGGATTTTCGGCCTTGGCGGCGGCCAGCATATCGGCAAACGACCGCTCGCTGGCCAGCCCCAGCCGCACCGACTGATCGCCTCTGGTCTGATCAATCACCAGCACCCTGGGGCGAGCATTATCCAGCCTGGCCGTCACTGCCGCCGGCAATGTGTTGCCGGCATAGCAGTTGTATTTGGTAATGCCGTTCTCAACCAGAGCTTGGCGTAGCGCCCCGGCCCGTTGTTGCCAGTCGTCATTCCACCAGTCGAGGCTCTGCAGCATGTGCTCAAGGGCGCTTGGGCGGGTGGCGTCGTAATACACACCAACCTCATCAACAATCAGCGACAGCCGGTGCCCGTCTTCGGCCGGGTGGCCGATATAGCCGATAAAGCCGTCTTCAAGCTGCCAGAAGGGCAGGGCGCGCCGCTCTGCCAGCCGGCGGGCGCGGTCGGTGTTGGGCTTCATGCCCCAGCCCACAACCGCGGCGGGGCTGTTGCCGGGCATAAGCCCAAGGGAATGAGGCGCCAGCAGAGCGTTAAGCACCCGGCGCTGGCGCCAGATGCCAAGAGAGGTGGTTAACAACAAAAAAGGGGTCGGAGTCATTTTAAAAATGACTCCGACCCCTTTTTTGGGGGGAACTCGGCATCGGCAAGCAGTGGTGCCTGTTTGTCTTTTTCCGAAAGCACGGGCGGGCAGGGCAGCGGCCAGTCTATGGCCAGGGTGGGATCGTTCCAGCGAATGGCTCGCTCATGCTCGGGGGCGTAATAGTCGGTGGTTTTGTACAAAAACTCGGCCACTTCAGACAGCACTACAAAGCCGTGGGCAAAGCCTTCCGGAATCCATACCTGCCGTTTGTTTTCCGCCGAGAGCACTATGCCTTCCCATTGTCCGAAGGTGTTCGAGCCGGGGCGCAGATCTACCGCCACGTCAAATACCTCACCCAGGGTGCAGCGCACCAGTTTGCCCTGTTGCTGCGCCACCTGATAATGCAGACCACGCAGCACACCCCGGGCTGAGCGGGAGTGATTATCCTGCACAAAATTTACAGGGCGGCCAATGGCCTGTTCAAACCGGCGCTGGTTAAAGCTTTCAAAGAAAAAGCCCCGTTCATCGCCAAATACGGTGGGCTCAATAATGTAAAGATCGGGAATGGTGGTGTTAATCATCTTCATCAGGGGTTGAATCCGGGTTGGATCAGGCGCAGCAAATACTGGCCATAGGCGGTTTTGGCCAGCGGCCCGGCCAGTCGGGCAACCTGCCCGGCATCAATAAAGCCCTTGCGGTACGCAATTTCCTCGGGGCAGGCCACCTTCAGGCCCTGGCGGTGCTCGATGGTCTGAATAAAGCTGCCGGCTTCCATCAGGCTGTCGTGGGTGCCGGTGTCCAGCCAGGCATAGCCCCGGCCCATTACCGACACCGACAATTCGCCCCGCGCCAGGTAATGCCGGTTTACATCGGTAATCTCCAGCTCACCGCGCGCCGAGGGCTGCAAATTACGCGCAATATCAATCACCTGGTTATCGTAAAAATACAGGCCAGTGACCGCATAATTGCTCTTGGGCTTGGCGGGCTTTTCTTCCAGGCTGAGGGCCTGGCCCTGCTCGTTAAACTCCACCACACCATAGCGCTCGGGGTCGTGCACATGATAGGCAAACACAGTGGCGCCCTGGGTCTGATCGTTGGTTTGCACCAGCACCTGCTGCAGGTTATGGCCAAAAAAGAGATTGTCGCCAAGCACCAGGGCACAAGGGTCCTCGCCAATGAAGCCGGCGCCAATAATAAAGGCCTGGGCCAGCCCGTCCGGGCTGGGCTGTACCGCATACTGCAGGTTAAGCCCCCACTGGCTGCCATCGCCCAGTAACTGCTCAAAGCGGGGAGTGTCCTGCGGGGTGCTGATAATCAGAATGTCTTTAATGCCCACCAGCATCAGGGTGCACAGCGGGTAGTAGATCATCGGTTTGTCATACACCGGCAGCAGTTGCTTGCTGACCGCCATGGTCACCGGATAAAGCCGGGAACCCGAGCCCCCGGCCAGAATAATGCCTTTACGCCTGTTCAATGAGTGGCTCCAGAATTTCGTTCAGCGTGTGTGTCAGTCCCTGTTGCCAGTGAGGCAGCGTAATACCAAAGGCGGTTTCCAGCTTGCGGCAATTCAGCCGGGAGTTCAGGGGCCGGGTGGCGGGCGTGGGCCATGCCTGAGTGGCAATGGGGTGCAACGTTTGCAGCACCAGCGGCAGGCCTGCATGGCGTGCCTGTTCAAACACAAAGGCCGCATAGCCGTGCCAGCTGGTTTCGCCCGCCGCCGCCAGATGATAAAGCCCCGTCAGTGCCGGTTGTGTCATGGCCCGGCGCAGCGCATGGGCGGTCACGTCTGCAATCAGGGCAGCATTGGTGGGCGCGCCGATCTGGTCAGCCACCACGCTCAGCGCTTCCCGCTCCAGACCCAGGCGCAGCATGGTTTTGGCAAAGTTGCTACCGCGGGTGGCATACACCCAGCTGGTACGAAACACGAGATGGCGTGAGCAGTGCTGCATAATGGCCTGTTCGCCGGCCAGCTTGCTGGCGCCGTAACCATTGAGCGGAGCTGTGGCATCGGTTTCCCGCCAGGCGATGGTGCCTTCGCCGCTGAACACATAATCGGTGGAATAATGCACCAGCCAGGCGCCAATGGCCTCGGCTTCCCGGGCCAGCACCGCTACCGCCTTGGCATTAATCAACTGTGCCTGTTCGGACTCGCGTTCCGCCTGGTCTACCGCCGTGTAAGCGGCGGCGTTCACAATGACCGTCGGTTTCAGTGCTCTGACCGTACGCGCCAGTCCATCCAGCTTGCTTAAATCCCCACAAAAATCGGTGCTGGCACGGTCCAAGGCGGTCAGCCGCCCCAGTGGTGCCAGAGCGTGCTGCAGCTCCCATCCTACCTGACCGTTTTTGCCCAATAAAAGAATGTGCATTACTGGCCGGCTCCGTAGTGCTGCGTTACCCAGCGCGGGTAAGCACCGCTTTTTACGTTGCTTACCCATTCCCGGTTATGCAGATACCACAGCACGGTTTTGCGAATGCCCGATTCAAAGGTTTCCTGTGGCTTCCAGCCCAGCTCCCGCTCAATTTTGCCGGCGTTGATGGCATAGCGGCGGTCATGGCCGGGGCGATCTTTCACATGCTCTATGAGTGAGGCGTAAGGAGTGAGGTGTGAGGGGGCCAGCTCTTCCAGCAGTTCACAGATGGTATGCACCACTTCCAGGTTGGTTTTTTCATTATGGCCGCCAATGTTCCAGGTGTTGCCTGGTGTGCCCTGAGTGATCACGGTATACAGCGCCTGGGCGTGATCGTCCACATACAGCCAGTCGCGGATCTGATCACCCTTACCATAAACGGGCAGGGGCTTGCCTTCCAGCGCGTTCAATATCACCAGCGGGATCAGCTTTTCCGGAAACTGGCAGGGACCATAGTTATTGGAACAGTTGGTGATCAGCACCGGCAGGCCATAGGTACGCTGCCAGGCCCGCACCAGGTGATCCGAACTCGCCTTGCTGGCAGAATAGGGGCTGCTGGGGGCATAGGGTGTGGCCTCGGTAAACAGCGGCAGCGGCGCAGGTGCTGCGTTATCGCTCGGATGGGGCAGATCACCGTAAACCTCGTCGGTGGATATATGGTGAAAGCGAAATGCCTTCTGGCGACTGGCATTCAGCCCGTTCCAGTAGTGGCGGGCGGCTTCCATCAGGGTGTAAGTGCCCACTATATTGGTGTTAATAAATTCCGCCGGCCCGGAGATGGATCTGTCCACATGGCTTTCTGCCGCCAGGTGTATTACCGCATCGGGCTGGTGCTCGGCAAACACGGCATCCAGGCCTGCCCTGTCACAAATATCCAGCCGTACAAAGTGATAGCGGGAAGAGTTGTCTACTTCAGCCAGCGACGCCAGGTTGCCGGCATAGGTAAGCTTGTCCAGGTTCACCACCGCATCGGGTGTGTGCTTGATGATATGGCGAATCACCGCCGAGCCGATAAAGCCGGCTCCGCCGGTTACCAGAATTTTGCGCATGACAGTCTCGGTGACCATGAAAAAGTTAATTTATATGCACGTGTAGCTGTCGTTTTAGCTGGCAGGGCCTGCGCAGCATGCCTTGGCATGTTGCCACATGGCTTTCCTTTGCTCTTCGTTTTCACTCAGCTCCAGGATGGCATTCACCCATGCCTGCTGCTCTATCGGCAGCAGCAAGCCATTGTATTGGTGCTGTATAACAGAACGATAAGCCGGATGATCCGCATAAAGGCCCACGGCGCCGGCCTGGGTAATATCAAAAAACTTGGTGGGTGCCCGGGCGGCATTAAACCGGTTATTCAGCAGTGGTGCCAGACCAATGGTGCGCCCCGGGCGGGACAGCAAGGTCTGGTAGGCCGGCCAGCTCATGGGGTGCAGCACATGCACTCGGGGCAGGGGGGCAAACTGCCTGCGTACCGCATGGTTGCCAATCAGCTCTACACTCAGGCTGGCATCCTGCGCCAGTACCTGCTCAAACACCGGATACAGCCAATCAAATTCTGCACCGTGCGATGCCGAACCATGATAAAACAGCGTTTTTTGTGGCGTTGAGTGCACATAGGGTGACTGCGGCTGCAGTACCAGTGGTGACCACCCGGCATACTTATTCGCCAGAAATGGCGTGGATACCCACAGCTCGGCCCCCATGCGTTGCAGCCAGCCTTGATGCCGCCGGGCCAGCAGCCACAGCTTGTAGCGATAGCGCAGCGGCAGATCGGTGTGAGCACGGTAGTCGAACAAGTCGTCGTCCATAAAAAACACCAGCCGGCCCAGCTGTGCGCGGTTGTTTTCCACCCATTTGCGCCAGGCCGGGGTGAGATAACGCACAAACACAACTCCTGCCAGTGGCGTAGTCAGTGGTGGGCATGGTGCGCTTAAATCGGTCTCTGATATGGGGAAGCCCGCGGCCGCCAACCAGGGCCGTATAAAAAAAACGGTGGATGGGTTGGCGCCCTGCTGCACCACCAGGGTAGTGGCCGGCGTTACCACGGCCACTCCACCCGGGGGATTTTACCCAGTTTGAAATCGGGCTGGGAATAGTTGAGGTTGGGGTTATAAAACGGATCCCGCTCAATAATATGCCCCCAGCGGCTGCGCATAAATTGTGTTTCACCTTTTGCCCGGGCCTTTTTTCCCGGCGAGTCATCCTTGCCGCGAGATATCGACTCGTGGTGATAAAGCTCGGCATAAGGCGTGTAAATCACGCGCAGGCCGCTTTCTCTTACCCGCAGGCAGTAATCCACATCGTTAAAAGCCACGGTCAGGTTACTTTCATCCAGGCCACCCAGTTGCTGATACAGCCGTTTATGCGTTACAAGACAAGCAGCGGTAACCGCCGACAAGTCCTGAGCCAGCACAGCCCGGTGCATATAACCGGGATCGTTTTCTTCCAGTATGCCGTGCAAATGGGTGGCGCAACCGCCGGGGCCCAACACGTCGCCGGCGTGCTGAATTCTGCCATCGCTGAAATACAGGCGGGCGCCTACTACACCCACGTCTGGTTGCAGCAGGCGCGATACCATTTCTTCCAGCCAGTCGGGGCTTATCACTTCGGTATCGTTGTTCAGCAAACAAATCACATCGCCACTGGCGTGCGCCACCGCGAAATTGTTAATGGCTGAAAAGTTAAACGGCTTGTTGTAGCGCAGCACTTTTACATTGTGGTGGCGGGATATCTGCTCAAAATACGCCAAGGTTGCAGGCGTACTGCTTTGGTTGTCTACCACCAGCAGCTCATAGTTGAGCCAGGTGGTTTTTTGCAGCAGGCTGTCTACACAGGTTTGCAGATAGTGCAACGCATCGCGGGTGGGCACCACAATGGAGACTTTGGGCAAGGCCTGCGGCAACGCATAACGCACTCTTAAATAATTCCCCTGCTCACACACGGTGGCGGCTACCTGATGGCGCTGAAAATACTGTTCCAGGGCAGAACGCTCCGTCGTTGAGCTCTCGGCCGCACCATAGTGAAACAGCACGGCAGGAATATGACAGACCGCGCTGTCCTTCAGGTGTACAGTCGCTTCCAGCACCAGCTCATAGGCCGAGTTAAAGCCACAGGTGGCCAGGGCCCGGGTCAGCACATGGCCGCGCAGGGCAAAGGCCGCTCCCACAAAGCCGGCGCTGCGGGCCAGTTCTGGCGACCAGTCGGGTTTGAACTGCGGGTTTTCGCGTGCGTTATGCAGCCAGTAGTCGTGATCCGAATAGATAAAGGCAATATTCGGCTTGTGTGCTTCGGTAGCCAGCCAAGTCAGCGCCCAGGGTGCCATGCGGGTGCCAGCCTGCAGCAGCAATATCCAGTGGTTATCGGGCCAGTGTGTTTCCGCCAGTGCCTCAACCACGATGGGTTCGGCATGTTTGAACAGCAATGCCCAGTCATGCTTTTGCTGCGCAGTCAGCAACACCTTGCACGCTGCCGGTGCGATTTCCAGTTGCTGCTGCAGCGAATTCAGGGTTTGTTGCACGATGGCAGGCGAGGCGGCCTGGCGAGCGTCTATGACTACCTCAAACATGACACCGGTAAACGCCTGTTTTTTTACCGAGCGTTTCAGGCGGCGGGAAACGGCCGGGGTAAAATTCTCGCTCTGTTCAATCCACCGAGCGTAGGCAGGTGAGGCTGTGTAATAACGGCTTTTGCCAATCAGCGTATACGCCGAATAAGGATCGCGCAGCATGGCGAGCGGATGCAAACCCAGTACACGCCGCTGTGCCGGGGGGGCGGTGGTATAGGTGTTATACAGCCGGCGCCACATCAAATAACGAGCGGTGGCCCAGTTTGTACGAGTAATAGTGACGGTATCAAGCCCACCGGCAGGACCAATGCTTTTTACTTCCAGCCATATCTGCTTGGCATCAGGCAGCTTAACCACTTCACAAAGTTTTCCCTTCAGGGTTACGGGAAGGTTATAACTAAGCAACTTTCCGCTTTCGTGTTCAGCGAATAGTGTTACTTCTAGCTCAGGGCCGCTATATTCCAGTTGGCCACGTATTAGTGCCCAGCCGTATATAGTGGCGAGCTTAACCCTCTTTATTAATAGAGCTGAGTTATGTTCAGAAACTGGCAACATACTAACTCCGTAACCTCTTAAAACCTTGGGCTAGTTTCGTGCTTAGCGAAGCAGTTTGTTCTGAAGTAACAGAAATGCGTGTCAGAGGAATGCGGGCACCGTTGTTCTCGAGACTCAGTTCCAGAACTGCTTCAAGCCCAGGGCGAGAATATACTTCAAAATCGGTCGTTTTGTGGTTCAGGGTTTGCGTTTCTATGTGAAATTCTCACGATTTCGTTCTGGGAAAAGCTCGAAAGTTTACGTACGCACGCCATAAGAACACACATTGAACAAAGTATGCTCTCACCCTGAGGGAATGACTGATATCGCATATATCACTCTATATTAAGAAATGATATTCACTTGAGTTTAAAACAGCGTGCCAGGGCCTCCTGCATAACAGCAGGTCTGTATAATTCTCGTGCACGCATCTTGCCAGAGAGCCCCATATTAAGGCGAATTATTTTATTGTTGGCTAGAAGAGTCACGTATTCAGCGACTTTTTTTATATCACCTTTTGGGGCGAGAAACCCAGTTTCACCATGAGTTATCAGTTCGGGTAACGCCCCCCAGTCATAACAGATAACTGGGCGAGCAGCGGCCATCGCCTCTAACAGGGTGCGTCCGAATGACTCCTGTACATGCGATAAATTTAATACCACATCAGCTTTTGCTATTGCACTTATTGTTGGAATATAGTCAATGAAAATTAAATTCTCTGGTAGAGAACCAGAAGCCTGCTTGGTTTTTAATGTTTTGATTTCGTTATTCTCGGGACCAATTAACAAAAAGTCTATGGCTTGTTGATTGTTGGCAACTTGCTGGGCCAGTTGTACAAAATCTTGCAGACCTTTTTTCGGAAGGTTGCTGCTAATCAATGCTACCCGTAGAGAAGTGGAGTCGGGAAAGGGTATATCATAATCAGTTGTATTCAGTACATTGGGTACTATTAAAGAAGGCTTGCTTGGCCATAATTTTGCGACGGCTTGAGAGTTTGCGAGCACCAGGTCCGCCATTGTGGATACACGCTTCTGAATGTGTGGTGCGGTTGCCCCCAGGCTTTTGCATAAGTCGGCATCGGAGTCAACAAGTTCGTGAATATACCAGGCAACAGTCACATTGCATTTTTTCGCTGCTTGTATCGGTTCATCAAGCACTACTGTGTTGGCCAAAAGATATGAAATTGAATACTTCCTGAATATACCAGAAAATAGATCAATGGTTCGTTGGCAACTTGGTTTGTCAGAATGCCACCAAGTGTAAGGAAGAATTACCAAGTGCTGGCAGTGTTGTCGTATATCGGACAGGTAATCTTTGTTTACAGCGGTGGGTAAGGTGACAACTGTATTCAGATTAAGTGCCGACAAGGCAGCTACTACATCCAGCAAACAACGTTCAGCACCAAATATTTTCTGGTCTGCCTGGTGACCACATACCACTATCCATGGCTGTTCAGGATGCTCTGGTTGCACGCCCGATAGTGTCGGGCAGGGCATGTTTCCCTGATCTTGACCAGCTGACAGGAAATGGAGCAATGACTCTTGATAAGTAATAGTATGTTTTGGTGTTGAATAAAAAGTGGCATAACCGGATGGGCTGAAGGCCGGCCCGGGGCTTCTTCCTTCTTTCGCTCCATATTGGTAGTAATGGGAGGCTGGGTCGGTGGTACTGTTCAGTAAATCAGCATGACTATGAGTATACCAGAGAGCATCAAACCATGCGCTTTGTTGAATGATATCGATTGGATGAGTGAACTGAGCTTGCTTTTTGTTGCTACATAATGCGGCAGGCGCTAAAAATGGTCGTAGTTTCGGATTTTTTGACAAATGCAGGTGTTTTGGTGAATGAGCGCTGGCATGCCAGCGCCGTGTCGCATCGATATAATGCTTTCGTACACCATTAAGCTGTGTAACCAGATGCGTTTCACTAAGCTGGGTAAGAGAAGTTGGCATTACTCGGCCAATAGATAAAGGCACCTTTGGTAATACAGCAGTTATGCTGTCTGCTCCATATGCTGCCTGAATTCGCAAAAAGTATTCTGAGTCGGCTGCCACGCGCACGTTATCCCAGTATCCAAGCTTTTTAAAAACCTGGCGACGGAATAACAGAGAAGATTCATTTCTCTCGGTCCAATGCTCATCAGCCCGCCACTGGCCAAACTGTAAGTCTGAAGATGCCCGGACCCAGTATGAAAAAGAGGCAACGCAATCTGGTTTTTTCAATAGTGCCAGGGCCTGATACTCAATTTTCTGTGGGTGAGACCAGTCATCACTGTCATGAATGGTAATGAAATCACCACTGGCCACCATTAGTCCGGCATTACGGGCAGCATATGCTCCATTATTTTTATCTTGTTTGAGTATCTTAAGGGTTTTCCCAAAAGGAAGAGGGTTCTTTTTCAGCCATCTTTGAACTACAGCGAGTGTATCATCGTAACTTGCATCATCCACCAGGATCAGCTCAAGTCTGGGCCAGGTTTGCTCTGCCAGAGAGCGCAATGCGGTAACAATGTAACTGGCCGCGTTATAGACAGGTATAATTACACTGATCAGAACTGGTTTTGCTGAGAGAGCGGATTCTTTTTTGACAGACGTTGCAGCCTTTAAAGCGTCAAGACGGGAAGCTGATGACGGTATAGTACTTATTGGAGAAAGGTGATGGTGACTGAACACCTGATTGAGCAGTGTTAACTGGGCCGTAGTTGAGTGCGCTTCTATATTGGCTTGTGCCAGTAATAAATCAGTTTCTTCCGGCAACAGGTGCTGAGCATGCAGAAGCACTTGCAAAGCCTGATCATACTGGCCAGTACGTTGTAGTCCGGTGCTATACAGCAACCATATACCAGTCGTGATGTGATGGCCGGGAGTCGTGTCAATATACGTTTGTAAATAGGAGACGACTTCCGGCCAGGTATTTTTCCAGGCAGCCCATCGAGCCAGTACCCACAGCGCCGATCTGCGTTCTTCCTCGCTGGCATTTCCGTCCTTCAGCAGAGCCTGCAGCAAGGGATGCATGCGTTGCTCAAGGCCACGCCAGAGGTGATGCTCATAGATTAACGCCCGGTTGCGGCGTAACTGTCGTTGCTCTGCGCGGCCATAATGGTTGTAATGAAACCATGCATTCATTCCTGCGGCTGCTACATCGGGGTTGGCTTGCAAATAGGCTTGTTCATCAAAACTGTCCGGCATTACTTGTTCAGTGGCAGCTGATGAACGCTGAAACCAGCGAGCAAGTTTGGACCGAATTGTCATACCATTACTCATTGCAAAAAAAACACAGCGTTGAGAAAGTCATTAAAAAACACATAAAGTTAGTCACTGCCAAAAAGATCCCGAGTATAGACTTTATCCTTTACATCATGAAGTTCCTCAGTATGGCGGTTCGTAACAATAACATCACACGAGTGTTTGAAGGTTTCCAGATCTTTTATTACTCTGGAGTGAAAAAACTCGTCTTTTTCCATTGCAGGCTCATATATAATCACTTCAAGACCCTTGGCCTTGATGCGTTTCATTACACCCTGTATGGCAGATGCACGAAAGTTGTCGGAACCACTTTTCATTACCAGCCGGTAGATGCCCACTATTTTTGGGTTTCTTTTGAGTATCGAGTCAGCAATAAAATCCTTGCGGGTACGGTTTGCATCCACAATCGCCTGAATGATGTTATTGGGTACGTCCTGGTAGTTGGCCAGTAACTGCTTGGTGTCTTTTGGCAGACAGTAGCCACCGTAACCAAAAGAAGGGTTGTGATAATGGTTGCCAATGCGAGGATCCAACCCGACCCCCTCGATAATCTGACAGGAGTCAAGGCCGTGACTCTCGGCATAGGTGTCCAGCTCGTTAAAGTAGGCGACCCGCATGGCCAGATAGGTATTGGAAAACAGTTTTATTGCCTCGGCCTCGGTGCTGTCGGTAAACAGTACTGGCACATCCTGCTTTTTTGCGCCCTGTTGTAGTAGCCCGGCAAACTGTTCGGCACGTTCGCTACGCTCTCCTACGATAATTCGCGAAGGATATAGGTTATCGTAGAGAGCCTTGCCTTCCCGTAAAAATTCGGGCGAAAAAATCAGGTTTTGAAAGCCGGTTTTTTCTTTCAAGCGTTGCGTATACCCAACTGGAACAGTTGACTTGATGACCATTACTGCATCCGGATTGATGGCGATAACATCCTTTACCACAGCTTCAACACTATCTATATTAAAGTAATTCGTTCCAGGATCGTAGTCGGTTGGGGTTGCGATAATGACGAAATCCGCATTGGCGTATGCATCTTCTTTGCTAAGCGTTGCTCGAAAATTTAGTTTTTTTTCTTTAAGGAAATGTTCAATTTCTGCATCGGCAATAGGCGACATCCGATCATTCAACATATCAACTTTTTCTGGGATAATGTCGATGGCAATAACTGAATTATGTTGTGCCAGCAACATGGCATTGGACAACCCCACGTAACCTGTACCAGCGATGGTGATGTTATAATTTGACATTTTCTGTTCTTTATTTTTTGTGAAATTACTGATGAGCATATCAGACTAAACCGACGTGGCTCTGGCCGTTGTATATGACCTCAATACCATTATCACTGCGAGCATGTTCACGAGCGGCATTAACAACTGGGCCGGGTAACGTTCGGTAAGTCCGTTTATGGCTCGTGACATTATTGTGCGCTCTTTATGCCCGCAAACAGGCCAGCAGCTCTGCGGTTTTATTATTCATCAGCTCGGGGTTGGCCCGGCTTTCCACATTCAGCCTCACCACCGGCTCGGTGTTCGAGCTGCGCAGGTTAAAACGCCACTCCCCCATATCCAAGCTGATGCCGTCTGTGGTATCCACCTGCAGCGCCTGAGGGCGGTAGGTTTCCAGCACCCGGGCAATGGCGGCCTTGGGATCGGCCAGCTGGCTGTTGATCTCGCCGGACGATGGATAGGCCGCCATGCGCTCGCTCACCAGGGTTGAGAGCGGCTTGCCGCTCACGCACAGCAGCTCGGCCACCAGCAGCCAGGGGATCATGCCGCTGTCGCAATAGGCAAAGTCACGAAAATAGTGGTGCGCACTCATCTCGCCGCCATAAACGGCGTCTTCGCGGCGCATGCGCTCCTTGATAAAGGCATGGCCGGTTTTGGACTGCACCGGCACGCCACCATTGGCGGACACAATATCCACCGTGTTCCAGGTGAGGCGCGGGTCGTGAATAATTTTGGCACCGGGCTGCTTTTGCAAAAACGCCTCCGCCAGCAGGCCAACGATGTAATAGCCCTCAATAAAATTGCCCTGCTCGTCGAACAAAAAGCAGCGGTCGAAGTCGCCGTCCCAGGCAATGCCCATATCAGCCTGGTGCGCAATCACCGCCTCGTGCGTGGCGGCGCGGTTTTCCGGCAGCAAGGGGTTGGGAATGCCATTAGGAAACGAACCATCGGGCTGGTGGTGCACCTTGATGAACTCAAAAGGCACACCCAGGGCGCTCAGCTCCCGCTCAATGGCATCCAGTGCCGGGCCGGCGGCGCCATTGCCGGCATTCACCACCAGCTTGAGCGGCTTGAGCCGGGCGGCATTCACATAACTCACCATGTGTCTGGCAAACTCGGCCTTGAGATCCTGCCGAGTAATGGTGCCGCGCTTTACCACCTCGCTCCAGTTCTGGCTTTCTGCCAGTTGCTGAATGTCCTTCAGGCCGGTGTCGCCGGAAATGGGCCGACTGCCCTCGCGCACCAGCTTCATGCCGTTATAGTCAATGGGGTTGTGAGAGGCGGTTACTTCAATGCCGCCGTCCACCTCCAAATGAAAGGTGGCGAAATACACTTCTTCGGTGCCGGTGAGCCCTAAGTCAATGACATTGGCGCCCGCATCGGCCAGGCCATTGGCCACCGCCGCCTTTAACGCCTCGCTGGTTTCACGAATATCGCCGCCCACCACTACCGTGCCGGGCTTGACCACTTCGCCGTAGGCCCGGCCAATACGATAGGCAATGTCTTCGTTCAGCTCATCGCCCAGCCGCCCACGAATGTCGTAGGCCTTGAAACAGGTTAATTGGGTCATGGTTGTCCTACTTTCTGCCGTAGCGATCGTCAAAGCGCACAATGTCGTCTTCACCCAGGTAGGCGCCGGACTGCACTTCAATCAGCTCCAGGGGAATTTTGCCGGGGTTTTCCAGGGCATGAACTTCGCCCAGGGGAATGTAAACAGACTGGTTTTCGGTCACCAGGCGGGTGCTGTCGCCAATGGTCACTCTGGCGGTGCCGCTCACCACTATCCAGTGCTCGGCGCGGTGATGATGCATTTGCACCGAGAGCCGGGCGCCGGGCTTGACGGTAATGCACTTAACCTGATAGCGCTCGCCGTTTTCAATGGCATCGTACTTGCCCCAGGGGCGATACACTTCCCGATGGTTGATGTGCTCGCTGCGGCCCTGATCTTTCAGCTGACCAACAATCTGTTTCACCTCCTGCACCTTGTCTTTGTGGGCGACCAGCACCGCATCCTTGGTTTCCACTATCACCAGATCGTCTACGCCGACCGTGGTCACCAGCCGGCTTTCGGCATGCACAAAGGTGTTATGGGTAAACTCTGTAAGCACATCGCCGTGCAGGGCGTTGCCCTGGTCGTTTTTGCTCTGCACTTCCCACAATGCGGACCAGGAGCCCACATCGTTCCAGCCGGCATTCAGCGGCACCATGGCGGCATCGCTGGTTTTTTCCATCACCGCATAGTCCACCGAAATATCCGGGCATTGCGCAAAGGCGGCGGCTTCTACCCGAATAAAGTCGAGATCCCGCTGTGCCCCTGCCATGGCCTGCCGGCAGGCGGCCAGCATGCCCGGCTGAAACGCTTCTAACTCTTCCAGATAACGGCGGGCGCGGAACAGGAACATGCCGCTGTTCCAGTAATAGTCGCCACTGGCCAGGTATTGCTGCGCCGTAGCCGAGTCCGGCTTTTCCACAAACTGGGCCACGCCGTAGCCGCCCTGCGGCTCGCCGGCCACTTCCAGCGGCTGGCCCCGGCGAATATAGCCATAGCCGGTTTCCGGCTGGGTGGGCACAATGCCAAAGGTGACCAGCTTGCCGGCCTGCGCCAATGGCAGGGCCGCCGCAATGCTGGCATGAAAGGCGGCCACATCCTGAATAACATGGTCTGCCGCCAGCACCAGCAGCACAGGGTCTTCTTCCTGCTGGCAGGCCTGCAGCGCTGCCAGGGCAATGGCCGGGGCCGTGTTGCGCCCCACCGGCTCCAGCAAAATGTTGGCCTGCTGCACACCCAACTGGCGCAGCTGCTCGGCCGCCAGAAAGCGGTGCTGCTCATTGCAGATTAAACTCGGGGCTGCCGTTTCCAGCCCGTCCAGCCGCTTTAACGTAGCCTGCAGCATGGACAGTTGTTCATCGGCCAAGGGCAAAAACTGCTTGGGGTGGAGCTGGCGGGAAAGCGGCCACAGGCGCGAGCCGGAGCCGCCGGCCATAATCACGGGAAAAAGCATGAATAAACCTAATTTTTGTTGTTAACTATGGGCTATTAACGCAAGGCGCCAAGGTAAGCGCGGGTGTTGGCATGTACCTTGTTGCTGGTCTGCATGGCTTCCACCGGCCACCACTGATATTCGCCATGCTGAGCCGCAGGCGGTGCGAATGACTGGCCGGCAGGCAATACAATGTGGTACCCCAGCACCACATAATGGGTGCTTGGCGCATCAGGGCCCGGCTCAAACACGCTGTCGTTATAAAAGTGTTCATACACATCCAGCAGCCGGGCATGGCTGCGCTCAAGCGGCAAACCCAGCTCTTCGGTAGTCAGCCGTATAAAGGCGGCGTCCAGGGTTTCATTTTTCTGAATGCGGCCACCGGGCACAAACCAGAGCCCCTGAGCCGGGCGGTTCAGGCGTTTGCCAAGCAGGATCTCGCCCTGTTCGTTTTCCACCACCAGATCGATAGACACCAATGGGGTGGACGCCACTACGGTTTTAAAGGTGTTCGTATCAAGCCACACGAGAAAAATCCTGAAAAAGGGAAAAGTCAGCTTCTTACACTGTCAATATTGCCCAGATACCAGCGATAGGTACTGGTAAGGCCATCTTCAAGGGTAATGCTTGCCTGCCAGCCCAGTGCCCGCAGTCGCGATACATCCATCAGCTTGCGTGGCGTGCCGTCCGGCTTGCTGGTGTCAAAGCGCAGCTTACCCTTAAAACCGACCACCCTCGCCATGGTTTCCGCCAGCTCACGAATGGTACAGTCAATGCCTGTTCCCACATTGATATGTGACAACATCGGACTGGTATGCTCAGCGTAGACCTCAGTGCTCAGGTCCATCACATGCACAGAGGCCGCCGCCATGTCGTCTACATGCAAAAACTCACGCATGGGTGTACCTGTACCCCAGATAACAACCTCTTTGGCATCGTTCAGCCTGGCTTCGTGAAAACGGCGCATCATGGCCGGAATAACATGGCTGTTTTCCGGATGAAAGTTATCGTTGGTGCCATAGAGGTTGGTGGGCATCACACTGCGGTAATCCACGCCATATTGCCGGCTGTAGCTTTCGCACAGCTTGATGCCGGCAATCTTGGCAATGGCATAGGGCTCGTTGGTGGGCTCAAGGGTACCGGTTAACAAGGCCTCTTCCTTCATGGGCTGCTCGGCCAGCTTGGGGTAAATACAGGAAGAGCCCAGGAACAGCAGTTTCTTCACACCTGTGGTGTACGCCGCATGAATAATATTGGCCTCAATCATCAGGTTTTCATAAATGAACTCGGCCGGATATTCATTATTGGCATGAATGCCGCCCACTTTGGCGGCGGCCAGGTAAACCTGATCAATACTGTGTTGCTTGAAAAAATCTTGCACCGCTGCCTGATCCAGCAGATTAAGCTCGCTCCGGCTGGCGGTAACAATATTGGACTGGCCCTGAGCTTGCAGGCGGCGGACAATAGCAGAGCCCACCATGCCACGGTGGCCTGCTACAAAAATGGTCGGTTGCATGGATGCTTCCTTGAAATGAAAAGCCCGTTTCAGCTGCGGGCTCTGAATGGATGCCAGAAGTAAATCAGTTTTCTACAGACACCGGCACATCATGGCCGTGCTCTTTGAGCAGGGCATGGCGCTTGGCCACTTTCAGATCTTCCTGAACCATTTCCGCACACATTTCCTGCACGGTAATTTCCGGCGTCCAGCCCAGCTTTTGCCTGGCATTGCTGGGGTCTCCAAGCAGAGTTTCCACTTCTGCAGGGCGGAAGTAATGCGGATCTACCCGCACAACCACATCCCCTGCCTTCAGCGCGGGCGCATTATCACCAGACACTTTTTCAACAACGCCGATTTCATCCACGCCTTCCCCTTCAAACCTCAGAGTAATGCCCAGCTCTTTGGCAGACCAGCGAATAAACTCACGCACCGAATATTGCACACCGGTGGCAATCACAAAATCTTCCGGCTGCTCCTGCTGCAGCATCATCCACTGCATACGCACATAGTCTTTGGCATGGCCCCAGTCGCGCAGTGCGTCCATATTTCCCATAAACAGGCATTGTTCCAGTCCCTGAGCGATATTGGCCAGACCACGGGTAATTTTACGGGTAACAAAGGTTTCACCCCGGCGTGGAGACTCATGGTTAAACAGAATACCGTTACAGGCGTACATGCCATAAGCTTCGCGGTAGTTAACCGTGATCCAGTAAGCATACAGCTTGGCTACGGCATAGGGTGAGCGCGGATAAAAGGGAGTGGTTTCCTTCTGAGGAGTTTCCTGCACAAGACCGTATAGTTCTGAAGTAGATGCCTGATAGAAACGGGTCTTCTTCTCCAGGCCCAACAGACGAATAGCTTCCAGAATACGCAAGGTGCCCATGGCATCCACATCGGCGGTATATTCCGGCGATTCAAAGCTAACTGCCACATGGGACTGAGCACCTAGGTTATACACTTCATCCGGTTGTACTTGCTGAATAATGCGAGTCAGGTTGGATGAATCGGTCAGATCACCGTAGTGCAGGATGAAATTCTGGTTATCTACATGAGGATCCTGGTAGATATGATCTACACGCTCGGTGTTGAAGGAAGAGGCCCGACGTTTAATACCGTGGACTTCGTAGCCTTTTTCTAATAAAAAATCGGATAAATAAGAGCCGTCCTGCCCGGTAACACCAGAAATTAAGGCTTTTTTTCTAATCGAGTAATTTGATTTCATCAAGGTATCCCTTTATCTGTGTGTATTTTGAAGGCTGAGGGCTAAGGAATTTGTTAATGCCTACAGCAAATCCCCCTGTAGTAAAAATGATTAATTTGGATGAAAGAACATCCAATATTGCACCTGCTACATCATTGCTACCATAGATAAAGTTTTTGTTTTCTTTAAATGTGTCAAGAAGTTCACTTTCAAATTTATTGGCTGAAAAAACTATATCATTTTTGAAGTTGATGGTCTGTTCATCTTTTGTCCAGCGAAGATGCCTGTGTATTGATTCGACACCATCACATAGTATTTTATAACTCAATCCTTTGATGTTACAGTGCTGAACTATTTCCAATACATCATTTATACTCCATTGTTCTCGAATATCTTTAGGTGGAATTTCAGAATATTTTGAAATTTTACGATATCTTGAATTAAAGAAATTTTCATGATCTAATTGATAAATATAACTATCACCCATACGAAGGTGAAGTAAGACATCAATATTTTTTTTCGGGATATGTTCTTTTAATAAGTTAAGGTATGGAGAATAGTCCAGCCTAGGTATAGCATCTAAATTATTTGAGGTCCTGAAGTCTTTTGAAAAAGCATGATCGTAAGCTACAGAAATCAAATGGTTGTCATTTGTGTCTTTTGACTCAGTAGACTCAGCAACCAAATCACGTAAACCAACCACTCGAACTTTATGTTTCCAGTCTCTTCTGTGCGGTTGATAATTAGTAATTCCTAATAGCTCGTCATAATTACTATTATGTAAGTTTGATGATATATCTGGCATATGAAAAATATGTCCATACTTGACACAGTATCTATATATAGTGTCGATTCTATGTAACATGTCGCCAAGGCCACATTTTGTATTTTCAACTGTCAGGTTCATTAAATACTTCCGTTTAGATATTTCTTTTCCAAGAACTCTACGACTTTACTATCTTTAAATTTTAAATTGGGTCGCGCAACAATATCATTCAGTCCCAACCTACATAGCGAGTTGTTAATAGCTTTATAGTGATTCACACTTTGCTCTGCACCATGGAGAACTGTAGTCATCTCGGTATGTCTTCTATATTGGTAAAGAACTCTATTTAAATGCTTTACTTTACCAACTTCACTTAACTTTAACATCATATCGTAATCAACAGCATTTCTTATGCTCTCATCAAATCCAGCTGTCCTCATAAAGTCCCGCTTTCTAAAAAATCTAAAATGATGAACAATCATTTTTGTTAAAAGGTACTCTCTACTAAACACTGGCCAATTCCATCCCTTAGATAAGAAATTTGAGTTCTCATCGATGTATTCCGTAGTGCCATACACTAGCGATAATTTAGTGTCTTTGTCTATTACCTCTAAACAGCGTTCAACGGCATCTGTCATTAATACGTCGTCTGCGTCTAATTGACCTATATAAAAACCTCTGCAATTATTAACAGCAGTATTAGAAGCGGAAGCTATACCTGAGTTTTTTTGACTTAACAATCTTACTCTTTTGTTTTTTCTAAAATATTTTCTAACAAGTTCATTTGATCTATCTGTAGAGCCATCGTCACAAACTACAACTTCTAAGTCTCGTATACTTTGCTCTAGCGCACTTTGAATACTTTCCACAATGAACTTTTCGCGATTATAGAGTGGCACATAGATAGATACTAGTGGTGCTTCAAATTCAGATTTTTTAGCTTCATTTTTTCGATATATAAAAGGACATTTTTCAATATAAATGGGTTTGGTGATGGCCGAACCTAACTGTCGATCTGTATCATTTTTACCTGCTAATGGCTCTTGGTGATAAACGTAGTTGTGTTTAACTGGAATAAAATAGGTACCCTCGCGCAACAAGCGGTAGCCAAACTCCTGATCCTCAAAACCCCAGGCACGAAACTCTTCGCAATAGCCCCCAACGCGATCAAAAACTTCACGACTAAATGCACAGTTTGCTCCTACCAGAAAGCGGTAGGGGAGTTTATCGTCCTTAGCGTCATTACTTTTTGCTATTTGCTCTTCGCGCCAATCCGCGCTGTAGCCATCGCTACCTACTTTAGCGGCGACTGTATTTTCGGATCGTATTTTCTCGGCCTTGTGGATAACGTTCTTGTCGTTTCTGTAGTCTTCTGGGTTTAAGTGAGATAGGGTTACATAGTGTCGTAAACCGAACATAGCGATATTACGGCTCACATGGAAGAACTGCATGTATTTCTCGACCAGTTCTTCGTTAGGAATAGCGTCACTATCTAGGATGATAATGTTGTCGTGGCTTGCTGCTCGCACTCCCATATTTCGGGCTTCGGCCAGTCTGTAGCCTAGATCCTCCTGACGGCAGTGCTTGATAGTGAAATACTGATCATATTTTTTATAGACTTTTGAAATGTCTTCTTGGCTACCATCATCGGAAATTATAACTTCCATCAGGTGTCGAGGATAAGTCTGATGTACCAACCCCGCAAGTACGAAGTCAACTTCGATAGAGCGGTTATATACTGGTATAACTATTGATGCTCCCATTGTGTAGGACTTTCGGTTGGCTTTAATCCAGTGCTCACGAGCCTCTTCAATGAAGGTGTAATCATTCCCTACGCCTTTAATGGGGGGGAGCTTTAACCATGCGGGGAAATTTGAGGGGATATCTGGCACTTTTGTAATTTCAGCATCATAAGACTTTTTGAAATGAAAAATAGGATAACTATTCTTTAAAATGTTTTGGATGGTTTGAAATCTATCCGCCCATTGTGGATAGATATTTTTAGCTAAATCATAGGCTGCAATACAGGCGGAATACTCGCCTTTTGAAAAATGTTCAGAAATTCGACTTAATATTTTGTTGTCCATTAATGCTCTTTCTCTCATCGATAATAAATCTATTTGTTGTAAATATTTTAGAAGGTGAGCCAAAGTTACATTTATCTTAATGGGTTGTTAGCACTGAAAGCCCTTTTTCACTTGGGATAACATCAAATGAAATATTTATCCCCCGGTCAGTTAATATCTTTTTCCATATGACCATAATCTCCTTTTCCTCAGCCCTATTGTAATCATCCATAATTAAAGTGAGTTTATGGCCTGCCAATGTGTTGATTAAGTGAGGCAGGGCAGGGAAGCGGGCATTCTTGTTGGTGGCGCCTGGTGGGCCATCAACCAGCACCAATATGTTAGCTTTTCTGCCCTTGAATAGTTTTGCTATATCTTCAAGCTTTTCTCTGCAATTGTAGTAAAGATATTGCTGGCCATCCTTATACTGGTAGTCAACCAGTGGAGCATGGATCAAGTCTACCAAATGTTCAACTTCATGCTCGGATAACAGCTTCTTTGTTTTTTCAAAGTACAAAGAGTTATGTTCAAAGGAAACAATGTTGGCAGGAAAATCATGATAGTTATTTTCAAAGCTGGTTATTTTGCCAAGTTTTTTTATTTCTTTGCTGTTTTCAATTTTATCAATGGCTTTAATATTTCTGATGGCCAACTTTTTCTGTTTGGCCTTGAGTGCTTTTGCCATCAACAAGGTTGAAGTACCACTGCCAAACTCAATAATGCAATCGTAGCTAGTTTCGTCAATTAATCCTGTAATATACAGACCTATATCTGGGCTAATTGGCCATCCGTGATAGCTGAGCGGTTTCACCCCTTTTTCCAGGTAACTCTGTATTCCCATAAAGGATTCAATCTGTTTGGCCGTGTTGCCCAAGCCATTGTTTATATGATTCTTAAGGCCATTAAATGCTTTGTTGATCTCTTGTGTCTGGCCCGAAAACATTTCTTTTATCTTTTCTTCGAGAGTCTCCTCGATGGTTTTGACACCTTCCAAATTTTTTAATTCTTCTTCTTTTGTTTTAAGTTGCCTGTTTTTTTCTTCAAGCTTATCACTTAACAACAATATTTCCTTTTTGGCATTATCTCGTTCGCTTACTACCATTTCCACTTGCTGCTGCGCTTTTTCTTTGGCTTGTGATATTTCTGCCAGCTGTTGCTCTAACTGGCTACAGGACTGCAGTGCCTCTGCAAGTTGCTGCTGTAGTTGAGCTTGCTGTTGTTCAAGGCAGGTCTTATCGTTGGCAAGTGCTTTGTGTGCCTTCGAATGAGCTTTTTTGGCAAGTTCCAACTCTAGAGCCAGTTCAGACAGTTTATTTTTGGTTGCACTCAGCTGTGCGCTCTGTTCCGTCAGTTTTTTTTGTAAGTCGTCTCTGGCCTTTTGTACATTTGCCAAGGTGATTCTGGTTTCGAACAGTTCCAGTTTCAGCGTATTTCGGTGAAGATGGAAAAATGGCCTGTCCGGATCTGAACTATCAGTTGCTACCAGTTCATAACCTAGTTGAAGCAGTATTTTTAGCACGGTTTCACTGCAGCTGTTACTGCTGTAGAGCGGCTCGTGTGGGCAGTGGAGTATGATATGTGAGAAAGGGTTTTCTCGGCTCAGCTGTGCCAGTTGCTCGGCTATCAGCTGTTCCGCCCCACATGCATCAATAATCAGAAGGTGATTGCCATGCTGAGAAAGTTTGGCATTATCCAGCAAGCTATACAGGGTAAGGGTGGCGACCTCAAGCACCTGTTGAACTTTCAAACCTGGCATCAGCTCAGCTAAACCAGTAGCCTGATAAAGGCTGCTTGCATCATTCCAGTTATATATATTAAAGGCGCTGTGGCCATTGTGTTTGGCAATGGCTATCTCAAATAAACACGCATTGCCGTGATCTTGGCAAATATTATTGAGTAGGGGGGCATGCTTGGGGTTGGGCTCTATCAACAACAGGCGTTGGGCGTGTTGGTAATAGTCATTACAGTTACCGTTATTAGCACCAATGTGTATCAGGGTATCCACTGGGTTGGGGATTTTAACAGTCATATGATTACGAAGCCATCGTTAGCTGCAGAGAGGTAGTTTTATTGAACCGCTTTAGACTCTCGGTTTTCTTCCTGTCCATACTTAAGGTAATGGTACAGGGGGTTCAAATCAGCTTCTATCACATCCGGGTACTGTTGCAGGTACCAGTTAGTATCAAAATGTTCACTGGGGTTACGGCCTTCGAGTGCACCAAACTTAAGGTAGTGTTTTATGGCAGGCATACCACTTTCGGCAACGTCCGGGTAAGTTTCAAGGTACCAGTCGCTGTTAAATAGGCGGCTCTTTCTCAAAAGTTTTACCTGTTCTTTCAGACTTCTCTCTTCCGGTGTCTCTTTACGGAGTTTTTTGCCCAGTGCCCGTATGGGAGTTGTGGCTTTCCAACTGATGCTGGTGGTTATTCTTTGCAGTTGTTGGCTGTTTTTTTCAAACATCTGTTGATGCTGAGTCAGTTGTTGAGAGAGATGCTGATTGTTCAAGTGGTATTTTTCAAGCTCTTCCTGCACCTGGTGCAGCTGCTGCAAGATCAGTGCATTTTCTTCTTCAACGTTTGTTTTGTCTTGCCGCAGCAGATGCAGTTCAGCCTGAGCGTGTTCACAGTCCTGACTTAATCCATTTTTGGTGGTTTGCAAGCGCTGCAGTTCTTTGCTCAGGCTTTCGGTCTGGCTTTTATATTCATACAAGGCGTGTTCGCGACCGGTATGTTTCAGGTGCAGGGTTTCCAGCTCTTCCTGCACCTGATGCAGCTGCTGCAAGATCAGCGCATTTTCTTCTTCAACGTTTTTTTTGTCCTGCCGCAGTAGATGCAGTTCAGTTTGTGCGCGGTCATAGTCCTGTTTTAATGCATTCTTGGTAACTTGCAGGTGCTGAAGTTCTTCGCGCAGAGCTTTCTGCTCTTCCTGCATCTGGGTCATTACTTCCCGGTTGTTTTGTTCTTTTTCATCTATTTGACTCAATAGAACACTATGTTCATGAGCTCTTTGAGCTTGTTCTTCAAGCTGATTATGTAATAGATCTATATTGAACTCTGGACGACAGCTGTCATCCTGCAATTGGGTGGTGCTGGCTTCCAGTTCTGCAAGGTCATCAGAGAGTTCTTTTTGTTGGATTATCAGCTGTTGTGCCAGCAGTTGGTTCAATATGGTAGGAGGGGGCATAATTCGAATAGTTTTTTGCTCTGCGGTAATGCTGAAACGTTGTTGACAATGTCGTAGCAGTTCTTCTGGATTATTTAACGCCTGTATCACGTTTATTAACAAGGTCTGACGTCGATGGCGGCGATAAAACAGCAGGCTTTGACGTATTGCCGCTTTCCATTGTTGCAAAGCAGAAGTAGGCTTTTTCCCTTTATCTAAGGCGTAAGCTACTGCAATACATGCAGGAAGATATAGTAGAAGGTATGCTGACTCTGAACTTGGCTCGCTGTTGATCCAGTCCTCTGGTCTTTCATTGCTTTTTTGCTCCCAGCCTAGAGATAACAACAGATCATTCAAGTATTGCCATCGGCTGAATGGTGTTGCACCTACGATTAGTTTCATTTGGCAAGCTCCTGATAAACCGTTATTAAATATCTAATGTCTGATATCAGGCACTAATTCTTTCTGTGTGGGGCCAGCTCTTTGATACCGAGGGAATATTAGCCATTGTTAATCTCGATGATCTCGAATGATCAGTGCCATCATGTTGGCAATAAAGGCCAGGAACAGGGTGATGATGGCGAACACGCTGGTGTTGTAGAGCCGCTCGGGCTGGGTGGCGTATTCCGGCTGTAAAGGGCTTTGCAACACACTTACCTGTTTAAGCTTGCGGGCAGCCTCTATTCGGGTATTTTCCAGGGCAGCGAGGGCGCTGGAATAGGTTTGCTGCGCGAACTGGGCTTTCAGCTCCAGTGCCTGATAGCCGGCAGAGATCCGGTTAAGGGCTGTGCCCGTTTCCTTGGTCAGACGGTTTTGCTCTTTGCCAATTTGTTGTTGCAGGGCATTGATTTCGGCTTTTATTTGCACCAGCTCGGCGGAGCGGGTGCTCTGGTAGCTTTGGGCTGCGGTATAGCGGGCCTGTAATCGGGCCAGCTCACCCTCCAGCGTGCCCACTACCTGGTTGAGGCTTTCTACCGTATGAATGGGAGAGATCAGCCCGTGCTCGTTCTGAAACGCCAGCAGATTGGCACGGGCTTCATCCAGTCGGGAGACCAGGCGTTCTACCTGCTTTTCCAGGAAGATGACCTGCTCTTCCGCCAAGCGCTGACCCATGGCGTTCATATGGCCCTCGCCGGCATTCAGCAGCAGTTGGGCCAGATCGTGGGCAAACTCGGGGGTAAAGGCCTGCACTTCTATTTTCAGGACGCCGGCGTATTCATCCAGCTCTACGCTCACACGTTTTTTGTAGTATTTGTGCAGCTCTTCAATGGGTGCCTCTACATTCCACAGGCTGGCAAACAGATCGCCGTTCTGGCTGTAGTGCTCACGAAAGGGCAATTTGGCTTCTACCTTTTTGAGCATGTCGGTAGAAAGCAAATGCTCGCGCAGCAGCAATAAATCGCTGTGGCCGCCGGCCCCCTTGATGAGACTGGAAAAGCTGAGCTCAGGCGCGGCAATTTGCGGGCTTTCCAGCACCACGGTGGCGCGGGATACGTATCTGTCTGCCGCCCAGGCAAACCAGTAAAAACTGACGGCTAGAATGGCCACCAGGGCGAGCGCCCAATGGGGTTGTTTTTTGATGAATTTGTGCATTGTGTTTGTTCAGTTCCTTTTTCGAACCTGGCGTTTATCTGGGGGCGAGCTGTAAGCCGTAAGCTGTCAGCTTTAAGCTGCTCGGCGTTGTTTGTGGCTGCGGTATTGTGCTTGTTGTTCTTTTCTCTGCTTCGCAGAGACTGCCAGCTAAAGCGGCAGCTACAATGGTGCAATTATTCTGCAGACGCGATTGTTTAACTTACAGCTGACAGCTTATAGCTTATGGCTCCCCCGAAGGGGGTCGCTTAGAGCTCCCCGAAGGGGGAGCAGTTTCTTCATGGTAGGCTTTAATGGCATCGTTGATGTCGTCATACCAGGTAGCCTGGCCTTCTTTCAGATAAATACCGGCCTGGCAAAGTTCTTTGAGTATGCCCTCGGTATGGGAGACGATGATCAGGCTGGCCTGACCTACCTTGTCTTTAAAAGCCCTGGAGGCTTTGGCCTTGAATGTCTGATCGCCTACCGCGGTGGCTTCGTCGGAAAGGTATACGTCGAAGTCAAATGCCAAAGACAGGCCAAAGTTGAGGCGGGCGCGCATGCCGGAGGAGTAGGTTTTTATTGGCCGGTCGAAGGCGCTGCCCAGCTCGGCGAAACCTTCCACATAGTCGATAATGCGCTGTACATTCATGCCGCCACCATGCACCCGGGCGACAAATTTCACGTTTTGCCGCCCGGTCATGGAGCCCTGAAATCCCCCTGCAAGACCAATGGGCCAGGAAACATGACAGTGGCGTTCCACAGTGCCAAGCTCGGGGCTGTCCATACCTGAAATCAGCCGAAGCAAGGTGCTTTTGCCGGCGCCGTTGCGTCCCAGCAGACCCACATTCACGTTGTCGGGAATGGTGAGATTGATGTTTTTCAGCACCCAGCCATTATCTTTTCCATCCCGGCAGTGGTAGCGCTTGTACAGGTTCCTTATGGTGATCACTGTGCCTTCAGCCTCTCTCTAAATCGAGTATGTAACAGCAAACCCAGGGCGTTCAGAGCCAGTATCCATAGCCAGAGGTAAATCTGGCTGGTTCCATGAGTGACCCGGTAGCTGTCAAAGAATCCCAGGCGCATCAGTTCCAGACCATGGACGATGGGGTTGAGCATCAGATATTCCAGCAGTGAATGCGGAAGCACATTGAGTGGAATCAGTACCCCGGACAGTATTAGCAGGGGAAGAGAGAGCATTCGGGTTATTTTTGCGGTTTCCGGTATCAGGGTACCCGTTACTGACACTACCAGCCCCAGCCCCAGCCCCAGCGCCCATAAGGATAGCCAGCCAAACAAAGCTCGAATGGCGTTATCGGGGAAGATATTCAGCCCCAGCAACAAGCCTCCCAGCACAAACAACAGGAAAATAAAGGTTTTCAGCAGCCCCTCCAGATATACCCTGACCAGTACGGGATCTACCGGTTGAACCTGACGGTAGGCAAAGAGAGCCTTGTTGGCATCCACGGCCCCCAGGCTGCGCATCATGCTTTCACGGGTTAAAAAAAAGCCCATCATGCCCACCAACATCCAGGGGATGAGATCTGCTCCGGTAAGCAGCCTGCTGCCACCGTCGTTGATGCCATGGATCAACACCATAATGGCAATGAGTGCCATGGGCTCGGCAATCATCCAGAACCAGCCCATGCGGTCAGCCATGGTGCGGCTTACTGCCTCACGCATAAACATGGCAAACCACACGCTGCGGGTTACCTGCCAGGACGTGCGGCCTTGCAGGGTGCTCATTACAGATCCACCGCCACTTTGGCGGCAATGGCAATCTGGTACAGGATCTGGGTGATGGTGCCGGCCAGTTGCAGGTTTTTGGTGGGGGCCTTGGGCAGCACCAGAATTTCATCGCCCGGACGCAGGGATACATCGTCTGCCTCGCGCACTTCGCCGTTCTGACGCACCACCAGAATGCGGCTTGCATCGGCGTGCTCGGTAAAGCCGCCGGCGCCGGCGATATAGTCCTTGGCACTGCGCTTGGCGTTAAACACCACGGACTGGGGCACCAGCACTTCGCCGCTGATCAGCACAGAATCGGAAATTTCGGGAATGGTGATGACGTCGCCGTCCTGCAGGCGAATGTCGCTGATTTGGCCGTTGTTGGCCAGCACCAGGCGGCCGTTGGGCTCTACTTGCCGGGCGCGTTCAATAAACTGGCTGATAAGCTCCGCTTCGCGCACGCGAATTTGGGCTTCTTCGGCGGTGGAGGAGGTGGCGCCCAGATAGGTGGTTTCCAGCCTTGCCAGGCTTTCATCCAGGGCCTGTTTCTGGCGCTCGGCCACGCTCACGCGCTTGAGTGAAATGCTGCTGGTATCGGTCATGCTCTGCGGCACGGCAATGGCGTTCAGCAGCTCGTGCAGGCGGGCGTCCCGGGGCAGGGCGAAGTGGGAAGGGCCGTAGTAGCTGCCCTCCAGCTGCACTACGATGGTGTTGTCGCGCATATCGCGGCTGAACACCAGCTGATCGCCGCTGTTAAGGGGCTGCTGGCCGAATTCGTTCAGTTTTATATAGCTGGATACCGGCCCCTGGGCGCGGGCGCCACGCAGCAGCACATGGGTGACGTTCGACTTGAGCCGGGCCAGGCGCAGCAGCTCATTGCCAGTCATGCCGGTGCTCAGCAGTTCGTAGCGGTAGGGCCGGGCCACGTCGCCTTCCACGGTCACGGTGGGGCCGCGCTCTTCTACGACAATGGTGTCCCCATTCTTGAACTGCAGGCGGGGCAGTACGCCATTCAGCAGAAAAGCGTAAAGATCGGCACGAGCAATGGTTTTTCCGTAGCGCAGCACCCGTACCTTGCGGTAGCTGCCGGTGGCATCGTCTATGCCGCCGGCCTGATCGAGAAAATACAGCAGCGAGTCGCTGGGGGTGCCGGCAAAGCGACCGGGGTTTTGCACATAGCCGGTCACAAACACGGACACCGGCTGCACCCCCTGCAGGTTGGTATATACCTGCACGTTGTTGGAGTAGATGGAGTTCACCGCCGCGCGCACGCGGGTATCCAGCTGGCTGTGCTTAACGCCCTGCACTTTGATGGGGCCCACACCGGGAATAAAGATATTGCCCTGAGCATCCACCGGCAGCACCTTGTCTATGTCTACCGCGCCCCACACCCGCAGGGTGATCTGGTCGCCGGGGGTGATCATGTAGTCGGGGTTAAGGCCGTCGGCACGCACGCCACTGAAACCGCCGCTGAACAAATGGCTGCCAAAGCTCGGGTAGTCGGCCTCGGGGCGGCTGGCATTGGGTATGCCATAGCGGGCATTTTGCCATTGGGTGTTGCTGTTCAGTGCGGCGGCATCGGCTTCGGAAGGAGCAACAAAACGACTTTGTTGCTCAGCCGGTAAATCACCGGCATTGGCACCGATCAACTGGGCCTGGGGTTGGCCCTGGCCCGCTAACATTGCGAGTAAGCCCAAAGGTAGGGCGAGTTTCTTTAAGGACATGACTTGTTCTCGGAATCTGCGAAATATGTCGCGGGCAGCTGTCAGCTTTAAGTTAACGATAAACAGTGTGTCTGTGTGTGCTGAGTGGTGCTTGTAAAGACGATTGTTTGTTGGTGTATCCCTGCTTCGCAGGGACTGCCGGCTGAAGCGGCAGCTACATGGCTGCGGTGGTTTTGTTTTTCTTACAGCTGACAGCTTAAAGCTTATGGCTGCCGAAGGGGCGGGACAGTTGCCACTCGCCGTTCTGAGCTTTGCAGGCAATATATGCTTCCTGGGTGCCGGTGGGCCGGGTGACTTGCACTGGACGGCAGGTCCGGCCGCTGGCGGCAAAATAAGAAGGACCGGTGGTTACCCGGGCATTGGTACCCCAGAGGCTGGCGGGCAATGTGGTGACAGCTTCACCTGTAGCCGACTCAAGAAAGTGACCGAGCGGGGTATGACCGGATGGAGACGAGATCTCGCTGGATACCGGGTGGCTGGTGCAACCGGACAGGGCCTGAAGAATCAAGGCCATCACAACAGGAAAACGCACTCTGATGCAGGATAGCGACATGGGGAGCAGGCTCTTGTGGTTAGTATGATCGCCAGTAAGTAATGCTGAAGGGGTACGCTACCGCCCTTAGGTTGCAGCCCCTAATCTGCTGATGTCACTGGCTCCTTGTGTACTTCAGTTGCAAATCGTATGGCAGCATTTTTTAAATCGCTGTGTTAATGGTAGAACACTCTTGAAAAACGCGGTGGGCCCGGATGAACGACACTGAGTGACTGGGCTACAGACGGTACACGGCTCCGGCCAGAACTCAGGCTACTTCCTGACTTCTGCCCGGTTTCCTTTCTGCATTCAGGGGAACAGGCTGTGATGTGGGGTGGGAGGGGAGGTTCAGTAGTTGTTGCAGGCGCAGCCAGACTTGACGGCAGGTATTGTCGGGCTCGCAATAAAAACTGCCGTTCAGCTGGGTATTGTGCAGTAAAAAGGCCCTCAGCCGCATGAACAAGTCCACTTTTACCGGTTGTGGAGTGCGCCAGAATCTGGCCAGCGACGTTTGGCTGGTTAGGCCGGGAATATCGTACAGCGCCTTGCCCAGGGTAATGGTGGGCACTTGATGTAACAGTGCCGAGAGACCCACTGTGCTGTTGATCGTGACCACACCCTTGCAATGTGGATAGAGCATCGGCAGCTGCAACTCAAAGCCGTAAAACACCCGGCCTTCCAGATCCAGTTTGGTAGCCAGCTCGTTGATGAGCTCATCGTAGTTGATGTGTCCCCGATCCATGGGGTGGTGTTTGAACAGCAGCACATCCTGCCGTGAGGCACTGGCGGCAAAAGAGCGCATAATGTGCCGAATGGCCTCGGCCATGTCGTTAAAGGGAGAGTGCACTCTGATCTGAAAGTCGTCGGCCACCTGCAGCGGCACCAGAAAGATGCGCCTGGAGTGGCACTTGAGCAGCCATCGCTGCAGGGTCGAATCATGGTGGCGGTGAAGGTACTTGGTATACCAGCCCTTGAGCCAGGCGATGCCTTCCTGCCAGCAATGGCGGTGACGATGGTGCACATAATGCCGGAAGCGCCAGCGGCTGCAGTGCATGCTGAAGTAATAGCGCATGGCGTAAACAATACGACGCCGGTAGTTTGGTCCAACGTCAAATCTCTGTGTGAGCTGCTCGGGGGGAGGCTGGGGCAATTCCTGAGCCAGCTTGCCATACCAGGGGCTGTGGGCATTGACGCCATTTTGCTCCAGGGTAATGTAGTGGGGGCGCAGGTAGCCTTCTTCAAACACAAAAAAGCGAATATTGTGACTCAGACAATAGTGGCGGGCCACGGCATGATATTTTCGGCAGTCACTGTAGCAAAATACCGTATCTATGCGGTGTTCACTGATGTATTGCTGCAAAAAATGGCGCCATTCCTGCAGGGAGCCGGTGTAGTGCACATTGGTGCCTTGGCAGGGCCAGCAGCCGTCGCCACCGTTGAAGTGAATTTTATGGACGGAAATGCCCTGCTCGCTTAAAAAGCGGGAAAAGTGCTGGAAAAAGGGTCCCAGCGGCCCCTGAAGTAACAAGACAGATTCCATTCCAGCCCCTGTTCATGGCCGCATCCAGCAGCTTTCGGCAGTATTTTGTTCAGTATATACCTGATGTTAGGGGATAGAGGAGCCGATCTTCCTTGCCAAAGCGAGGGCTGGAGTTTATTTAATGGTCTGCTGGTCCAGCCCCTTCTGCAATATCAGATCCACCAGGGGCTGTTCGCGTTTGTTGGCGCGCTGGCAGTGGTCCTGCTGAAAGTGGTTGGTCAGCCAGATCACAAAGCGGGCCCAGCGTTTGTTGTCGCGCTCGCGCCAGGCGTGGGACGACACCGACTCCCAGGCGTAGCCGTTGAACACGGAGGCGTTCACAAAGTGATCCAGTGCGCGCACCCCGGCGCGGCCGCGCTCTGTTCGTCCCATAAAGCCCACATAGCAGATGATGAGGTAGCCCACTATGGCCAGGGGCACCACGGCGCACATAAGAATAAAGCCGGCAATGCGTTCTTTCATGCTTCTTGCTTGTTCCTTGGAGTGAGGTTCAGTTGCAGCCCGTTTTCGGAGCGAATGGTCAGCCGGCCCACGGGCTGGGGTTCAAAGCCCTCGGCCAGGCTGATGTGGTAGTGCTGCAGTATGCTCGCCAGTATAAGGCTGGATTCCTGCTGGGCAAAGGCGGCGCCAATGCACACCCGCGGCCCGGCGCCAAAGGGCAGGTAAGACTTGCTGAGCGGGGTTTTCAGCTGTTTGCCGGTAAAGCGGTAGGGGTCAAAGTCGTGGGGCTTGTGCCAGTAGTCCTGGTGGCGGTGAATAAGCCAGGGGGAGATCATCACCGAGCTGCCGGCCTTCATTTTTTTGTCGCGCATCTCGGTGGCGTGAGCGCACTCGCGGGACAGAAAACCCACCGGCGGGTACAGCCGCAGGGCCTCGCGGAATACGTCGCGCACCAGCACCATTTTGCGCAGGGCTTCCACGCTCATGGGCTGTTCGGCCAGCACCCGGGTGACTTCTTCATGGGCGTCTTGCTGTATGTGCGGATGGGTGGCCAGCAAATAGAGCGACCAGGTCAGCGAGCTGGCGGTGGTTTCGTGCCCGGCCAGAAACAGCATGGACACCTGATCCACAATTTCATCAAAGCCAAAGGGCTGGCCGCTGGTTTTATCCGTGGTCAGCAGCAGGGAAGACAGAATGTCCTGCCGGTTTTCCAGTTCTGCCTGTGATTGCGGGCAGCCGGCGCGGGCGGCCTCGGCCTGCCGGTAGCGCGGACGAATAATGTCTTCTATGGTGCCGCGAATCTCCTGTGCCGCCGCTAGGCGTTTGCGCTCGCTGGCGCCCCGCTGCAAAAAGCCGGGCAGGCGGAACATTTTCTTCAGCGCCAGTTTGGGAGACTCGGCCTGAAAGCGCACAAAGGCGTTGAGAATGCGGTTGGCCTGCTCTTCGTTAAGTTTCGCCGACATAATGGTGCGAAAGATGATGTCGGCGGTAACAAAGGTCATTTCCGGATCTATGTCCTGCCCGGGCTGGTGGCGTTTAAGTCGCTCCAGCATGTCGGTGACGGCGCTTTGCATCAGCCCGAACACCTGCTGCACCCGGGCGTGTTTAAAGGCCGGATCGAGCATGTCCCGCTGCTTTTGCCACTGTTCGCCGTTGGTGGTGAAAATGCTTTCTCCCAGCAGCGGCTCGAGAATGTCGCCCAGCATTTTGTTTTTTGGAAAGTCGGCCATGTTCTGCACCATGACCTTTCGCACCAGCTCGGGCTGGTTCACCATATACAGGGTGAGCCCGGGCAGCCTGTATTCGCCCATTTTCATGCCGTAGCTGCGCTCGTACAGGGCATCCAGCCAGGAATGACGTTTGGTAAAAAACACCTTCCACAGCGAGGCCTTGCTTTTGGCGGGCTTGGGAAACACCGGGCAGCTCATGTGTGCTCCTTCAGCTGGCAGGCAATGGCATCGGGCCCGGCGGTAAAGGCGAAAAAGTCGTAGGGGCCGGGCTTGTCGGTGGCCATCAGATACAAAAAGTGCATGGTATACCAGGCCCGGCGCAGTTTTTTATAGTGCGTCGGGTGGTAGAGGGTGAAAAAGCGGGGTGAAAGCATGCGAGGGCCGGCATCGGGTGCGCAGATCTGGCCGCAGGAAGTCACCGGATTGAGCAGGGGAAAGCAGGCGCCGTCGGTGGGGGCGGTGTAGTCCAGCCACAGCAGCTGTTTATGTTGCCCCAGCTGCCTGAGGGCGGCGCGAAAGTCGCCGGCGGCATGGTGAAAGCTCACCAGCGGAATGCAGTGGCCCAGGGTGATCAGCACCACCCGCTGGTTGGCCAGCTTGGCCGGATCCTGTATTTGCTGCAGGGCCTGCGCCAGGGCCGGGATCACCATCATGGTGCCCACGCTGTGGGCGATGATCACTACTTCGTCGTTGGCCTCGTCGTTGATGGCTTCGGCCATGTGGCGGGCAAAGGTATTGATGCGGGGCGTCAGCTCGGGGATACGGCCTCTGGCCCAACGGGCCGAGAAGGCGTAGATGCGCAGCAGCCAGAACACCGCCAGCTTGTTGCCCAGATATTTGCTGGTGTGCATCAGCGCGGCGGTCAGCACCAGGCCGGCGGGCAGTTGTGCTCCTTGCCAGGGCAGTTGCCCCGCCAGGCCCGTGGCCAGCCAGAGGGAGAGCAACAGGCTCAGCAGCAGGTAAAGGGCGGGGTAGGTGCCGGCCATCAGCTGTTTGGGCGAGGCCTTGGCAAAGGCAATAAAACGGCCGGAAAGCAGGTAGGCCTGAATAAAACAGACGAGGTCGCTGAGTATTTCCAGCCAGCCTCTGGCCCAGTGGCGGCGCACTATGTCGTCCCAGCCCAGGTAGCTGTAACGGGTGCGGGTGTGTTCGGTATTGAGTTGCCAGTGATGGGCATGGTCGCGGCCACGCTGGCGGCCGGACACCTCTATATGCAGTCCGTTGGTGCTGGCCTGCAGTGCCGACTGGCTTTGGTAAAGGCGGTGATAGTGACCCGCGCCGCGCGGATCAAAGCCGTGAAGATAAAATACTCGGCGCTGTTTAATGCGGGCCAATCCGTGGTTCCTGACTGGGTAAAAACCGCAGACAGCCTACCCAAAAAAGGGGTCGGAGTCATTTTTTTAAAAATGACTCCGACCCCTTTTTATCATGACTTCAGGGCGTAGGGGCAGTCTGGTGGTAAGGCTCGATATGGGAGCCAGCGAACAGTTCTTTCCCCGCCACTACGGTCTTTTCGACCGCCACATCCCGCAGGTGCAGGGGATCGACTGCCAGCGGATCCTCGGCCAGCACAACCATGTCGGCCACCTTGCCCACTTCAATGGAGCCCCGCTCATGCTCATCAAAGGTCAGGTAGGCCGGGCCTTGGGTATAGGCCCTGATGGCTTCCTCGACCTTGATGGCTTCTTCGGCGCCATAGACCTTGCCGTCGTATCCCATGCGGGTGGTTGCCGCCCAGATGCCGAGCAGAGGGCCATGGGGAAGTCCATCCGAGCCATAGGCTATCTTGATACCGTGATCCAGCAGCGAGCGCTGGGGATTCTGCCGTTCCAGGCGGTTGCCACTGACCGCCGCCAGCATGAAGGCGTTGTTGTAGTAGGTATAGTTGGGCTGGGTATCGACAATGATATCGAGTTCGGCGATCTTGGCCAGGGTCTTTTCGGGTGGCCGAATGGTCAGGTGATGCAGGTGGTGACGATGGTCTTCCCTCGGGCTTTCCTTCAGGATCCGCTCCAGTACCTCCACCGCCTGCACCACGGCGGCATCGCCAATAGTATGGATACCCAGCTGCCAGCCCAGCTCGTGGGCGCGTTTGCTCACCCTGTACAGGCTGTCCTCGGGGATGACGGTGACTCCGTTGAAATCGCCCTTCTGGTTTTCCCAGGGACCCCGTTCATCGAAGCGCACTTTGCTGTCGTAGGGTTTGAGGGTTCGGAAATCCGGTACCGCAATGGCGCCATCCATGGCCATCTTGATTGCACCCAGTTTCAGCCGATCATTACCGACCCCGGTATGAAAGCCGAGTCCTTCGATTTCCGCCAGACTGGCCTCAACATTGTCATAGCCGGGGAACAGGAAGACTTGCAGGGTTGCCCGGGGCAGCTCCTCGCCCCAGCGGGCGTAGACATCCTGAATGAGGCGCAGTTCATGGGGGCGAACCCCGGCGACATTGACGCTGGTCACGCCCATGGGCGGGAACTTCTTCAGCTGGGCACGCAGATTTTCCCGTGCGCTGTCATCGTGCAATGCCGACTTGGGGATAACCCCGAGGGCATAACGCCGGGCTCCCATGGTCAGTACCCCCAAGGGCTCTCCCTGTTCATCTCGGACAATCAGGCCGTCTTTGGGGTCGGGTGTTTCCTTGCTCAGGCCGGCCAGCTTGATGGCCTGAGAATTGAGCGTCAGCTTGAGCACGCCACAGGCCAGCATCACCGGGTGATCTGGCACTATGGCATCCAGCTCCCAGCGGTTGGGCATCGCCATATGGCAGTAGGGACGGTTCATCACCCCTACCAGCCATTCTCCGGCCGGCGTGTTGGCGGCCTGTTCGGTCAATATCCTGTTGAGTTGATTCGGGGCGGGCACATTGAAGGTGGCGCCGAATGGCCGGACGCCGGTACCCAAATGGATATGTCCATCATAGAAGCCGGGTAGCAGTGTCTTACCTTGCAGGTCAACCTGTTTGGTGTCGGCTGAGGCCAGAGCCTGAATGTCACTGTTGCTTCCGACCGCCATGATGCGGCCATTCTTCAGCGCGACCGCCTCGGCGATATCGAAGCTTTCATTGACGGTGATCACCTTGGCGCTGTGATAGATGGCATCGGCCACGCCATCTGGATTGCCGGCGGCTGCGCCGTATGCCATGAGCGGAGCCATGGCCAGCGTCAGGCGGGCAAGCTTGCGCATTACATTTTTCATATATTCCTCTTTAACGTCCGTTTTGACTCTGATTCAGATCGACTGGGCTGATGGTGAGCCGCATAAGCCTTTCCTTTCGAAAGCGGGAAGTGCGCAAGGCAAATTGTTAACAACATTTGTAATTATATTTAGCATTTTTCACATATGATACGATTATGCCGGGTGATTTTAGGACCAGTTGCTTGCCTATGCTGGAGCCAGGGGGGGAGGAATGAGCGCCTTCATTGAAGCTGGATATATGGATGACCAGTCGTCGTTTTTTCATGGGTTCCGGCGGGAAAGCAGCTCTTTTATCATCAATAGGTCTAACTGGCGGGGCTGTTACTTGTTCCCATGGCGGTGTCATGCCACAATCGGCCCCCAATTGTGAATGACTAATCAATAAGAGGACGCTGTTATGCGCATCGTTTTGCTGGGTGCTCCGGGCGCGGGTAAGGGAACACAAGCTCAGTTCATCATGGAGAAGTTCGGTATTCCGCAAATCTCGACGGGCGACATGCTGCGTGCCGCTATCAAGGCCGGCACTCCGCTGGGCCTCAAGGCCAAGGAAGTGATGGACAAGGGCCAGCTGGTGTCTGACGACATCATTATTGGCCTGGTAAAAGAGCGCATCAGCCAGGACGACTGCGCCAAGGGCTTTTTGCTCGACGGCTTCCCCCGCACCATTCCCCAGGCCGACGCCATGAAGGAAGCCGGTGTGGAAGTGGACCATGTGCTCGAGTTCGCCGTGCCCGACGAGGAAATCGTCAAGCGCATGAGCGGCCGCCGCGTGCACCCGGGCTCCGGCCGGGTTTATCACCTGGTGTATAACCCGCCCAAGGTGGAAGGCAAGGACGATGTGACCGGTGAAGATCTGGTGATCCGCGCCGACGACGAAGAAAGCACCGTTCGCAAGCGTCTGGCGGTTTATCACGAGCAGACTGCACCGCTGATCGATTACTACAAGCAAGAAGCCGACGCCGGCCGCACTCAGCACCACAAGGTGGACGGCACTCAGTCGGTGGAAGCGGTCAGCAGCGAGCTGAGCGAGATCCTGGCTTAAGCCGGTTATTGTTCAAGCCGGGCCTGTGAAGGTCCGGCTTTTTGTTGTTTGTAAGAGGCAGGTAACAAGGTGAAAACAGGCGTTTTACTGGTCAATCTGGGTACGCCTTCCGCCCCGACCCCGGCGGCGGTAAAGGCCTTTCTCAGTCAGTTTCTGCACGACTACCGGGTGGTGGACTTGCCCCGCTCGCTCTGGTGTCCGGTGTTGCACGGCATTATTCTGCCGTTTCGTTCGCCCAAGGTGGCCAAACTCTACAAATCCATCTGGTGGCCGGAAGGCTCGCCGCTGATGGTGGTGAGCCAGCGCCAGCAGGCGGCGCTGGCAAAGGCGCTGCAGGATGAAGGCATAGACGTGCCGGTGGCGCTGGGCATGAGTTACGGCGAGCCGTCCATTGCATCGGCCTGGCAGCAGCTTAAGGATCAGAGCGTAGACCGGGTGATTGTGCTGCCGCTCTATCCGCAATATTCCGTCAGCACCACGGCCTCTGTGTTCGACAGCTGGGCAAAGCTGATGAAGCAGGAGCGGCTGGTGCCGGCGCTGCGGTTTGTACATAACTACCACGACTTCAGCGGTTATATCAGCGCCCTGGCCGACTCGGTGCGGGCCCACTGGCAGGAGCACGGCCGTGGCGACATGCTGCTGCTCTCCTACCACGGCATTCCCAAGCGCTTTGAAAACCAGGGGGATCCTTACGGTCACCAGTGTCATCGCACCTCCGAGCTGCTGGCCGAGGAGCTGGGGCTGGAGCCGCACCAGTGGCGCACCACTTTTCAGTCGCGTTTTGGCCGTGAAGAGTGGCTCAAGCCCTATACCGACGAAACCATGAAGGCACTGCCGAAGGAAGGCATTAAAAAGCTGGACGTGATCTGCCCGGCCTTTTCTGCCGACTGCCTGGAAACCCTGGAAGAGATTGCCGAGCAGAACCGGGAACTCTTTCTCAAGGCCGGAGGGGAGGAATACCGTTATATTCCCGCCCTGAACGACAACCCGGCGCATATTCGCATGCTGGTGGATCTGGTCTGCCGCGAGCTGGTGTGACACAGGCCCATTCGGCTCAACAAAAACCGGCGTTGCTTAACCGCAACGCCGGTTTTTTTATTGCTCGTCAATTGCTCAATACCGCTCAGTGCAGCGGGCAGGCCGGCACTGCCGGGCCGATCACAAAAAGGCGCGCACCGCCTTGCCGCTGAGGCAAAAAGGTTCCATCTTGCTGTTGCCAGCACACCACGGCGGCAATGGCCGGGCTGGCCAGGGCCTGTTGCAGCTGGGCCGGACTCAGGCGGTGGGCGTCCACCACCCGGGCGGGGTTGATGCCGGCAGCAAGCAGACGCTGCCGGCACAGCCGGGCAGGGGCGTTGGCCACCAGGATCCAGCCGCTGTTGCCATGGCTGAGGGCCGCCAGCCGGGCAAGCAGCCCGGGCTGTGGTGTGGTGCCGAGCGCGGCGGTGGTGCAGCGGGGCAAGGCCTGCTGCGACGGGATCAGTGCCTGCTTGCGGATTGACGGAAGGTTCATCATAGTTCGGCCCTGCCTGTTATTTACTGTGTATATATACAGTATTCGCCAAGGGCGGACTGGTCAATATTTAACTGGATAAATTTACAGTGTTTCGATCATGCCGGCAGTGATGCCGGCCTGTTACCAGCAGGAGAGCAAAATGGACAAAGCGCAACTGGAACGAATGGATACCCACATGGTGCTGAGCATTCTCAATGAAAAACTGCGCATCGAATGCGACAGCCTGGACGCCCTGTTGTCGCGCTACGAGCTGGACGGCGGCTGGGTGAGCGCGCGCATGGCGCAAATTGGCTATCGTTACGACTGCAACAGCAACCAGTTTCGGGCGGCGTCCCGCTGACAGGCCGGCTTGCCCTTGAACAGACCAGACCGGACTGCCATAGTCCGGTTTTTTTATTGCAGGAGAACATCATGGACGCGGAATTCTGGCATCAGCGCTGGCAAACCTCCCGTATCGGTTTTCATCAGAATGAGATTAACGCCCACTTGCGGGCCTGCTGGCAGCGCACCGATGCGCTGCCGGGCGCCGAGGTGCTGGTGCCCCTGTGTGGCAAAAGCCGCGACATGCACTGGCTGGTGGAGCAGGGGCACGGTGTGGCCGGTTTTGAGCTGTCGCCGCTGGCGGTGGAAGACTTTTTTACGGAAGCGGGGCTTCAGCCGCAGCGCATGGCCGAGGGGCCGTTCACCTGCTGGCAGCAGGGGCCGCTGCGTTTGTATGAAGGCGATTTCTTTCAGGCCGGAGCCCTTGGGCGGCAGTTTGAACTGGCCTACGACCGGGCGGCCCTGATCGCGCTGCCACCGGCCATGCGCCCGGGCTACGCGGCGCTGATGGCGAGCCTGATGAGCTCAGCGGGCCGGGTGCTGCTGGTGACCGTCAACCACGACTCGGTAAAGGGCCAGCAGCCGCCCTTTGCGGTGAACGAGGCCGAGGTGCGCACCCTGTTTGAGCCGTACTTTGAGGTGGAGCTGCTGGCGCACACCCGTGAAGGATCGCAAAACCGCCGGGTGGTGGCGGGGGAGTGCACCTTTTTTGATGAACTGTGTTTTTTGCTGACGCGACGTTGAACGGCTGTTATGGGGTGTGGATCACATTGTTAAATAATTGAGAAGCAACTCCGGTTTTTGACTCTTTTTTCAGTGTAATATTCCAATTGTGTCTTTTGGTGCAAAATCTTTGTCTGTAAAATAACTATTCATCGGGCACTGAATCTTGTGCTGTATTATGCGCTGCTCTCCGTTCTTTATGCACTTGCGGCGAGGGGAGGTCAGCCTGTTCACGATTACTGATTTACATTCACGCCGGGGCGGAGCCCGGCGGCAAGGAGTATTCATGGAAAAAACGCTGACGAAACCGGCGAGCGTCACCCGCAACTGGCTGATGTTCCTGCTGCCGTCGCTGGCAGGGATCCTGCTGTTTATGACCCCGGTCAGCTACAACGGCGACCTGACCATTATGATCGCGGTGCTGGCCAAGAGTGTGCAGGCCATGCTGGGCGAGCAGTTGCCGGCCATTGTGACCGGGCTGGTGACCCTGTCGGCCTTGCTGACCGTGCTGGGCACCCTGGTCAGGCCGGCCCCGATCAGGAACAGTGTCTTTCTCAATACCCTGTTCAATGTCAGCCCGGTGTGGCTGGTGAGCCGGGTGCTGGGCGCGGTGTTTGTGCTGCTGGTGCATTTTCAGGCTGGCCCCGAAATGCTCTACAGCGGCGACACCGGCGGCCTGGTGCTGAACGATCTGCTGCCGGTGCTGTTTTCCGTGTTTATTTTTGCCGGCCTGTTGCTGCCGCTGCTGCTCGACTTTGGCCTGCTGGAGCTGGTGGGCACCCTGCTGACCCGCATTATGCGGCCGGTGTTCCGGCTGCCCGGTCGCTCGGCGGTGGACTGCATGGCGTCCTGGCTGGGAGATGGCAGCGTGGGCATTTTGCTCACCAGCAAGCAGTATGAAGGTCATCATTACACCCAGCGGGAAGCGGCGGTGATCGGCACCACCTTCTCGGCGGTGTCCATTACCTTCAGTCTGGTGGTGCTGGCCCAGGTGAAGCTGGAGCACATGTTCCTGCCATTTTACGGCGCCGTGTGTCTGGCCGGCATTGTGGCCGCCATTGTGGTGCCACGGCTGCCGCCCCTGTGCTGGAAAAAAGACACCTTTATTAACGGCGAGTCGCGCCCGGCCGGTACCGAGGCGACCCCCGAGGGCTATTCCCGTCTGCGCCATGGTCTGGAGCTGGCGCTGGCCCGGGCCGAGCGGGTGGAAAGCCTGGGTCAGGTGGCCCGTGCCGGTGTGCACAATGCCCTGGACATGCTGCTGGGTGTGCTGCCGGTGGTGATGGCCTTTGGCACCCTGGCGCTGGTGGTGGCGGAAACCACACCGCTGTTTGCCTGGCTGGGCATGCCCTTTGTACCGCTGCTGGAGCTGCTGCAGATCCCCGAGGCGGCTGCAGCGTCCCAGACCATGGTGGTGGGCTTTGCCGACATGTTTATTCCGGCCATTCTGGCCACTTCCATTGAAAGCGACATGACCCGCTTTGTGATTGCCGCCCTGTCGGTGACCCAGCTGATCTACATGTCGGAAGTGGGTGCCCTGCTACTGGGCAGCAAGATCCCGGTGAACATAGTGGAGCTGTTTGTCATCTTTCTGATGCGTACCCTGGTTACCCTGCCGGTGATCGCCCTTATCGCCCACCTGGTGTTCTGATAAAAAGGGGTCGGAGTCAATTAAGGGTCGGAGACATTTTTGCTCTCTCAAAGCAAAAATGTCTCCGACCCCTTTTAAAAAATTGACTCAGACCCCTTTTATTTTTCTCCTGCTATCTTTGTTTATAACGTGAGCAAGGGGATGCGAGGATGCCCAGAAGAAAACGGTGTTATTTGCCCGGGGTGCCCAGCCATGTGGTGCAGCGCGGCAACAACCGGCAGGACTGTTTCTTTTCCGACGAAGACAGAGGCTTTTACATCAAAACGCTGACCCGGGCCCTTGAGCGTTTTGACGTGGAGCTTCACGCCTATGTGCTGATGACCAACCATGTGCATTTATTGATGACCCCCTCCAGCGAGGATGGCATCTCGAAGGTGATGCAGGCCCTTGGCAGAAGTTATGTCGGCTATATCAACCATCGCTATCAGAGAACCGGCACCCTGTGGGAAGGCCGGCACAGGTCGAGTCTTATCGACAGTGAACCCTACCTGCTGACTTGCCAGCGCTACATTGAGCTGAATCCGGTGCGGGCCGGCATGGTGGCCTATCCGGGGCAGTATTTCTGGTCCAGTTATCAGAGTAATGTCAATGGCAGGGCCATTAGCTGCATTACGCCCCACGATATTTATCTGCGGCTGGGCAACAGCAGTTCAGCCAGGCAAAAGGCCTACCGAAGCCTGTTTGAAGAAGGCTTTCCCGAAGCGGATCTGGAGCATCTGCGGGAGTGCCTGAAGCACAACTACCCCTTGGGAGAAGAGGGGTTCGAGCAGCGTATTCAGCAACAGGCCCGGGTACAGGTGGGCAACCTGCACCAGGGGCGACCAAAGAGGGTGGAAAAATGACTCCGACCCCTTTTAGTCAGTCGGTGCTGGACTTCTGGTTTGAGGAGCTTACGCCGGCCCAGTGGTGGCGCAAGGATGCAGGGCTGGATGCCCGCATTGCCGAGCGCTTTGGTGCGCTGCATGAGCGGGCCTGCAAAGGCGAGCTGTTTGAATGGCGTGTTTGCATGCAGGGACGGCTGGCGGAGGTGATTGTGCTGGATCAGTTTTCCCGCAATATTCACCGGGGTAAACCGGCATCCTTTGCCGCCGACGGCATGGCCCTGGCGCTGGCTCAGGAGGCCATCAGCCGGGGGGCCGAGCGGGCGTTAACGGCGCAGCAGCGGCTGTTTTTGTATATGCCGTTCATGCACAGTGAGTCGCTGGCAATTCATGATCAGGGGCTGGTTCTGTTTGAACGGCTGGGGCTGGCCGACAATCTCGACTTTGAACATCGTCACCGGGATATTATTCAGCGCTTTGGCCGCTATCCGCATCGCAACGCCATTCTCGGGCGGCCGTCCACCCCCGAGGAGCTGGAATTCCTCAGGCAGCCCGGCTCGGGGTTTTAAAAAAAGGGGTCGGAGTCGTTTTTAAAAGGGGTCGGAGACATTTTAATTAATTGACTCCGACCCCTTTTATTTTACTGCTGTTGGATGGCCCAGATCTGGAAGGCGCGGCGGGTGTCGGCGTCGGCGGCGTTCCACCAGTGCTGCAGCATTTCCATGGCGTCGGCGTCCACCACGGCGTCACCGAATTTTTCCTGGGCGGCGGCCACGGCGGCTTCGGTGCGACCGTTAAAGGCCTGGCGGGTTTCCTTCAGGTGCTGCTGAATGCCGCCGGCGGTGTCCAGGCCGGCAGGCATGGGGATCACGGAGAGCTCGGCGTCAACGCGCTGGCCGGTGCGCTTGTCCACCACGGTCAGCTGCTCGGGCTGCTCGCGCAGAAACTGCTTGGCCAGCTGGTAGTTGAGCGGCTTGTTAAAGTCGATGGTCAGCTCGGCGTCGGCGGGCACCTGGTCCAGCTCGATGATCACCGGGTCGCCATTCAGCACCCGTATTTCGGAGCGGTTGGAGAAATCACTGGTGTAGCCAATGGCCAGCTGGTTTTTGCCTTCATTCAGGGTCACTTCATGAATGTTTTTGGCAATGGTGTCGGCGGTTTTTTCGCCGTTTACCAGAAAGATCTGATAAGGCTGCTGAGCTTCAAAGGTGGCGGCGCTGGCGCCAAAGGAAAGACCGGCCGCAGCCAGGGCGGCGAGAGATACACGCAGTTTCATATAGGTAGGGCTCCTGAGCCATTCTGCCCGTTTCGGGCGTCACGTTATGTATTAAACCGGAAGATTGTGACAATTTATAAAACCGGGCGCAATTACCAACGTCGCCATATGGTTCATGTTTCACGCTCAAACGGCGGCAGGGCATTCAGCAGCGCCGGGCCATAGCGGCGGGTAAGCAGGCGCCGGTCCAGCAGCACAATGCGGCCCCGGTCGGTTTCGGTGCGCAGCAGCCGGCCGCAGGCCTGAATAAGCTTGCGCGAGGCCTCGGGCACGGTGAGCTGCATAAAGGGGTTGCCGCCGCTCAGGCTTATCCATTCGGCCATGGCTTCTTCCACCGGCGAGGTGGGCACCGCAAAGGGCAGCTTGGTGATGATCAGGTTGGTGAGGTAATGGCCGGGTAGATCCAGCCCCTCGGCAAAGCTGCCGGTGCCAAACAGCACGCTGGGCTGGCCGCCGTCGCACTTCATGCGGTGCAGCTCCAGCAGCGCCTGGCGGCCGGCCTCGCCCTGCACCAGCAGGCTGTGCCCCTTGCCGCGCAGGGCCTTGGCCACGGCGTTCATCTGCCGGTAGGAGGAAAACAGTACCAGACTGGCCTGTTCGCCTTCAAGCCAGCGGGGAATTTCCTCCACCAGCAGCTCATCAAAGCCCGCATCCTGAGGTTCGCAGGGCAGGGGCGGAATAATCAGCCGTGAGCCGGGGTAGTCAAAGGGCGAGTTCAGCCGCAGATACTGGCTGCCGTCGTCGGCGCGCAGGCCCACGGCCCGGCGAAAATAACTGAAGTCGTTGAGGGCGGTAAAGGTGGCCGACACCATCACCACCGCCGCCGCCCGGGACCAGCACCACTGCTCCAGCAAGTGGCCCACCGCCAGCGGGGTGGCGCACAGGGTAATGTCGTGTTTGCCCTGCTCCAGCCAGCGCGCCGGCGGGGTTTGTTTGGGGCCCACCGCCTTGAGCATCAGCTCGCACAGCCCCAGGGCCTCGTCGGCATACAGTTGTTGCAGGCTGACCGCCGCCATGGCCCCCGATACCGTACTGTTGCCCGGTTGCTGCTTGAGTGCCTCGGCAAGCTGGTTTTGCAGCCGGCTCAGGCCCTGAGCCAGCTGTTTGTGCTCGTCTTTCAGGGCGGTGAGGGCATGGCTCAGCAGCTCGGGCAGCTCGCCGGCGGCAAAACGCAGGCAACCCTGCTCGTCGGGGGCCAGCTCGCCCCGGCGGGTGGCTGCCTGCAGCTGTTTATGAAGTTCGCTCAGGGAAGGAATCAGCTGCTGCAGCGCCTGCTGGCTGCGGTTGACGGCGTTCTGGCCGTCTTCCTTTAGCGCCGTGGCCAGGCCCGGCAGCTGTTTGTTGAACTGCTCCAGATTGCGCCGGGCGCTGCGCAGGGTCAGCCTGGCCGATCCCTGCTCCCGGGCGATATGGGCAATGTGGTGGGCTTCGTCCAGCACATACACGCACTGCTCCGGCTCGGGCAGAATAATGCCGCCGCCCATGGCCAGATCCGCCAGCAACAGGGCGTGGTTCACCACAATCACGTTTACCTTGTCCAGCTCGGCCCGGGCCAGGTGAAAGGGGCAGTGGCGGTGCCCCAGCTGAGGCTGGCAGCTGTGGCGTTCGGTCTGGATTTGTTGCCAGAGTGCATCGGCAATGGGCTCGGCCCAGCTGTCCCGGTCGCCGGCCCAGTCACCGGCTTCCAGTGCCCGCCACAGCCCGGCCAGTTGTTGCTGCTGGGCGGGGGAGAGGGCCTCGGCGGCCTCAAACATGCTTATCTGGCCTTCACCCTGCATCAGACTCTGCAGCCGCTGCCGGCAGCAGTAGCGGGCCCGGCCCTTGGCCAGGGCAAAGGTAAAGGACGGCTGGCAGTGGGGCTGAAACAGCGGCAGATCCTTGTTCACCAGCTGTTCCTGCAGCGCCAGGGTGGCGGTGGAGATCACCACTGTTTTGTTGTTGAGCCGGGCCCAGGGAATGCAGGCCTGCAGATAGGCCAGCGACTTGCCAATGCCGGTGCCGGCCTCGGCCACCAGAATGCGCCGGGCGGGATCGTACTGACCCAGCAGCACCTTGCCGATTTCCGCCACCAGAAAGTTCTGCTCCCGTCTGGGCTTAAACCCCTGAATTGACTGGCTTAACTGACGGTAGTTGGACCGCACAAGGGCGCGGTAATCGGTGTTTTGCATGGCGGTTTTCCAGTATAAAATACGGCCACAAGTATATCCCGTAGTCGGTTATATGCCAGTTGCAATATGCAAAGGCGTAAACGGGATCTTGATCACACTTGCGTGGCGAGTGAGCACAACTGTCATAAAAAGTTCCCGCGATTTTGTTGCACGGGCAAAAACCCGGTGATAGGCTGCTCGCCATAGTAACGCTAGCGTTGCTAACACAGGGAATAACAAGGACTTAGTGTTTAATTACAGTAGGCAAATAAAATCATGAAAAAAACGATTCTTGCACTGACCATCCCCGCGCTGTTCGCCACCTCCGCCAGCGCCGTGACCGTATACTCCGACGAAGGCAGCCAGGTTGATCTGTACGGCCGCGTTCAGTTTGACGCCGGTGAATTTGGTTATCAGGGCGATATTGAAGAGTCTGGCGCCGACAAGGCCGAAAACTTCGGTACCAATGGCTCCGCTCGTCTGGGTGCTAATATCAAGTACAACCTGAACAACGACGTTGACCTGATCGGTAAGCTGGAATGGCAGGTCGCTGCCGAAGGCGGTGATGGCAACAAATTTGCTGCTCGTTACGCCTGGGCCGGTTTCCGCTTTATGGATACCACCGATCTGACCTTTGGTCGCAGCGTGAACCCGACTGCTCAGGTGATTTACTTCACCGACGTTTTCAACAAGTTTGGTGCTGCTACCACCTATAACAGCGCCCTTGAAATCTCCGACAAGGTTGACGACCAGATGATGCTGGCTTACGCCGCCAACGGTGTTGATCTGCGTGCCGCCTATGCCTTTGCCGATGCCGACAAGAAAGATGGTAACACCGGTAAGAAAGACCAGTGGTCTGCTTCTGCCGGCTATACCGCTCCCTTCGGTCTGGGCGTAGCTGCGGCCTATGAACAGCAGAACTTTGGTGATGGCTCTACTCCTGCTACTGCAGTTCTGGATGCTACCGCGCCAGGTGGTGTAAAAATTAATCCAGCTAAGACTGGTAATGGCGATGTTCAGCTTGACGCTTGGTACCTTGGTGTAAACTACAGCATCGACGGTTTCTACTTCGCCGCTGTTTATAACCAGAAAGAAGAAAAAGATAACACCAGCAAACTGGAAACCGAAGGTTACGAACTGCACGCTCAGTACAATGTAGACGCCTGGACTCTGATGGCTCAGTACGCCAAGGAAGAAGCCGATGATAATGCTGGCTTTAAGTGGGACAGCGTTGACAGCATCACTCTGGGCGCTCAGTATGACCTGACCTCCAAGGCCAAGCTGTATGCCGAGTACGTAATCTCTGATTCCGAGACTCTGGATGACAATGGTCTGGTTACTAAAGACGACCTGTACGGCGTTGGTATCCAGTACAACTTCTAATCTGCTGTTTAGCTGATGACGAAGCAAAAAGCCGGCGTAAGCCGGCTTTTTTAATGCCTGTGGTTCAGGTTGAAGCAGTTTAGAGCCTTATGCCGGTGTAGGCCCCAATTTATTGGGGCAACCCTTTTGGCTGGGCGCACTTTTGCCCGGTTAAAACCGGGCCTACAATGCCATCCAGTCCCCAGTCCCCAGTCCCCAGTCCCCAGTCCCCAGTCCCCATTCCCTGGCATTGTGCCCAGAGGTTGCCTCGTTGCGGCAAGTCGCGGGCAGGCTGCCCGCGCTCCATCAGAGCGTCCAGCTGGCGTGCTGCGCCTTTTGGTATTTATCTTCACAGTCATCGCAGCGTTGCCGGCAGGGGTCGTCCAGCAACTGGGGCGGCGCCAGCTCGGCTTCGCAGTCGCTGCACAGGCCATAGAGCCCCAGCTGCCACTGGCACAGGGCGGCATCTACTCGACGCAGGACCATTATCTGGGGCTGCAGTTGCGGCCAGGCGGTCAGGGCGGGGTAATCGGCCCATTCGTCGGGCGGCACCTGTTTCAGCTGCCCGGCAAGCGCTGCATCCAGTTTGTGCAGTGTGTGCAAAAAACTGCTGCGGCAGTCTTCAGCCACCGCCAGCAGCCGCTGTTCCAGCTCGTGCTCGGTAATATTGTTATGCATGATGATATCCAGTCTGTGGAATACGACCATCAGTATAAAATTGGTCACTTGTTAACATCATGATGCAAATCAACAGAAAGCTGTAAGCCGCCCCCTTCGGGGAGCCCCCCGAAGGGGAGCTGTAAGCTGTCAGCTTTAAGCTGTAAGCAGCCCGGCGTAGACGGATATTACTGTATGGTGCCTGTAAATTTGGTGGTTTACTTCAAACTGAGCCTGGCTATCAGTCACAACTATAAGCCTCCAAGTATCACCACTTACAGCTTAAAGCTTACAGCTGCTTGCGAAGCAAGCTTCGGATTTCATCGGTGTGCTTCAGGGTGCGTATGGCGGTGAACAGCTCCCGGGCCTGGGGGTACTGGAGCTTGAGGTAGTTCAGCCACTGCTTGATGCGGTTGGGGTAATACACTGCCTTGTTGCCTTCCACTTCCAGCGCCGAGTAGTCCAGCAGCAGCTCAATGACTGCGGCCCAGCTCATGGGGGCGGCGCCGGTTTTAATGGTGTCGGCCAGGTTGGGCAGGGCCAGGGCGCCGCGGCCCAGCATCACATTCTGGCAGCCGCTTTCGGCCCGGGCCTGAGTGGCGTGGTCGGCGTTCCAGATCTCGCCGTTGACCGTGACCGGAATGGCGAGCCGTTGTTGTATTTCCGCCACCAGCGGCCACCAGGCCGGCGGGCGGTAGCCGTCCTTCTTGCTGCGGGCGTGCACCGCCAGCTCGCTGATGCCGGCTTCGGCCAGGGCCTGGCTGTTTTCCAGATAGCTGTCGCGGGCTTCCAGCCCGAGGCGGATCTTGGCGCTCACCGGCAGATGAGCGGGCACGGCGGCACGCACGGCGCGGCCAATGCGGTAAAGCTGCTCGCTGTCGGCCAGCAGGGCGGCGCCGCCCCTGTGCTTGTTCACGGTTTTGGCCGGGCAGCCAAAGTTGAGATCAATGCCTTCAGCCCCCAGCCGGCAGGCCTGATCGGCGTTTTCCGCCAGCCAGTCCGGCTCCTGGCCCAGCAGCTGAATGCGCACCGGGGTGCCGGCGGGGGTTTTGCAGCCCTGGTGCAGCTCGGGGCACAGGCGGTAAAACACTCTGGGGGGCAGGCGCATGTCCACTACCCGCACAAACTCGGTGACACACAGATCAAAGGGATTGAGGCGGGTGAGCAGATCCCGCATTAAATGGTCGAGCACCCCTTCCATCGGGGCCAGGGTCAGGCGCATGGCAGTCACTACATCAATAAAAGCGGGCAGTGTACAGGCTTGCGGGCAAAGCGTGAAGCCGGTGCCGGGCCCGGTTTTTGCAAACGAATTTTGCTATAGTGCGCCTAACAGGGTTTGTACTTGCAGGAGCGCGCCATGCGACTTTTATTTGCACTGCTGGGTGGCCTTTCGCTGGGGCTGGGCGTGCTGGGGGCCTTTTTGCCGGTGCTGCCCACCACGCCCTTTGTGCTGTTGTCTGCATTTTGCTTTGGCAAGTCGTCTCCTCGCGTGCATGCCTGGCTGGTGAATCACCGCTGGTTTGGCGGCATGATACGCGACTGGCAAACCCACCGGGGGCTGCGCCCTCATGTGCGCCGCCGGGCGCTGTGGCTGATGGCGGCCAGTTTTGCGCTGTCCATTTATCTGGTGCCGGTGTGGTGGGTGCGCGGCCTGCTGGTGCTCACCTTTATGGCCCTGGCGCTGTGGATGCTGCGGCTGCCGGCGGTGCCCGAGCGCCCCGCGGTTGCAATGGAGCAGACGAGGCCCTAAGATTTCACCCCTTAATTCAATGCCATGCCCGCGTTCACCGGGCCCGACGAGGCAGCCAGACTTCAATGAAACAAGACACCCTCAAGCTGATTGCGAACAGCATCGTTTCCATTCCCGACTACCCCAAACCCGGCATCGTGTTTCGGGACATTACCGGCCTGGTGGAAAACGGCGAGGCCTTTCGCCTGACCATAGAAACCCTGGTGGAGCACTACCGGCATTCGGGCGTGAGCAAGGTGCTGGGCACCGAGGCCCGGGGCTTTATTTTTGGCGCCCCGGTGGCGGCGGCCCTGGGCGTGGGCTTTGTGCCGGCGCGCAAGCCGGGCAAACTGCCCCGGGAAGTGGTGGAAGTGCCTTATGAACTGGAATATGGCACCGACACCCTGCAGATCCATGCCGACTCCATTGAGCCCGGCGAAAAGGTGCTGATCATCGACGATCTGCTGGCCACCGGCGGCACGGTGGAAGCGGCGGTCAAGCTGGTGCGCCGCTGCGGCGGCGAGGTGCAGGACGCGGCCTTTGTGATTGGTCTGCCGGCCCTGGGCGGCATAGAGCGGCTCAACAGGCTGGGCGTGCGCGTGACCAGCCTGGTTGAATTTGACGGCCACTAAGCCCATGAGCTATCAGGTTCTGGCCCGCAAGTGGCGTCCGCGCCGCTTTGGCGAGGTAGTGGGGCAGCAGCATGTGCTGACCGCCCTGATCAATGCCCTGGCCCAGGGCCGGTTGCATCATGCCTATCTGTTCAGCGGCACCCGGGGGGTGGGCAAAACCTCCATTGCCCGGCTGCTGGCCAAGGCGCTTAACTGCGAAATCGGGGTGTCGGCCGACCCCTGCGGCCAGTGCGCCAGCTGCCAGGAAATAGAACAGGGGCGTTTTGTGGATCTGCTGGAGATCGACGCCGCCAGCCGCACCAAGGTGGAAGACACCCGGGAGCTGCTCGACAATGTGCAGTATCAGCCGGCCCGGGGCCGGTTCAAGGTGTATCTCATCGATGAGGTGCACATGCTTTCCCGCCACAGCTTTAACGCCCTGCTCAAGACCCTGGAAGAGCCGCCGCCTCATGTGAAGTTTTTGCTGGCCACCACGGATCCGCAAAAGCTGCCCATCACCATTTTGTCCCGCTGCCTGCAGTTTCATCTCAAAAGCCTGGAGCCGGGCCAGATAGATCAGCAGCTGCAGCATATTCTGCAGCAGGAGCAGCTGGCGTTTGAGCCCGAGGCCACCGCGGCCCTGTCCCGGGCCGCCGACGGCAGTCTGCGGGATGCCCTGAGCCTGACCGATCAGGCGCTGGCCTTTGGCAACGGCACACTGGCACTGGCGCAGGTGGAGCGCATGCTCGGCAACCTGAACCGGGAGCAGCTGCTGGCGCTGGTGGAAGCGGTGCTGGCCGGCGACGGCGCGGCGCTGCTGGCCCGGGTGGCGGAGCTGGCCAGCCTGGGGCCGGACTATGATCATGTGCACAAGGAGCTGATTGCCTTCTGGCATCAGCTGGCGCTGGCGCAGGTGGTGCCGGCTCAGGGCATACCTTATGCCGATGAGCTGAACCGGCTGGCGCCCCTGGTGAGCCCGGATCAGATCCAGCTTTATTACCAGATCTGCCTGCAGGGCCGGAAGGATCTGCCCTTTGCCCCCGACGGCCGCTCGGCGCTGGAAATGACCCTGCTGCGCACCCTGGCTTTTGCGCCCAGGGACGCCGCTGCCATTGAGCCGGCGGCGGTCACACCGGCTCCTTCTGGTCGCCCCCGCCCGGAGCCTGCCCCGTTAAAAAAGCCTGAGCCGGTGGCCGCGCCGGCGGAAAGCGACGAGGCCATGACCGCCCGGCTGGAGCAGGAGCAGGCACAGATCTGGCAGGAGGCGGCGCGCATGGGCAGGGAGCCGGACGGCCCGGCCATGGCAGACGCGCCACCGGCACCGGCCGGCTCAGCCGGGCCGGTGGAGCAGGCTGCGCCGGTCCCGGCGGCTGAACCGGCGCCAGCTGCGCCCCGGCCGGCCGTCGCGCAAGCCGTCAATAACAAGCCCGGAACCGAGCCCGAGGTGGACACGGCCACGGCCCCCGAGCCGGCGCCGCTGGTGGATGAGGCGGCCGAGCAGGCGGCGCGTATTCGCCGGCTGCTGCAAACCCGCAACCGGCTGCTGAGCCAGGAGCGCAGTGAAACCGGTACGGCCCCGGAGCCCAAAGTGCGCACCGCCCCGGCTCGTCCGCTGGCGCCGGCCCGGCCCGCCCGTGCCGAGCCTGCGCCCATGGCCGGGCCCGTGGTGACGGAGCCGGCTCAGGTTCAGCGTGAGCAGCAGCAAAATGAGCTGCCGCCCCTGGATGCCTATCACGATCTGCCCTGGGACGACAACGACATGCCCCCCTGGGAGCCGGAAAGCACAACGGCGCCCCGGCCCTCGCCACAGCCGGTCTCTGCGGCACCCGTGAGCCCGCCGCCACGACCGGCGCCGGCCCGGCCCGACGCCGTGTCTGCACCGCCGGCGGCCGTGGCCCCGGCGGCGCCCCGGGCAAACTGGACGGTAAAGGGCGGCCCCGAGCCGCTCAGGCCGTCCCAGCTGTTGCCCCAGGCCACGGATGAATGGGCAAAACTGGTGTCGCAGCTGTCACTGGGAGGGCTGCTGCGTCAGCTGGCCATGCACAGTACCCTGGAGCAAAACGGCAGTCAGTGGCGGCTGTGGCTGCGCCCCGAGCACAAGCACCTGCTGAGCAACAAGACCCAGGCCGAGCTGGAGACGCTGATCAGTCAGCATCTGGGCCAGGCCATTCAGCTGAGTGTGACCCTGGGCGACCATGGCCAGACCCCGGCTGACGTGGAGCAACAGCTGTATCTGGCGGCCCGGGCGCGCGCCAGAGATGAAATTGAAGCCGATGATGCGGTACAATTCCTTATCTCGCGCTTTGCCGCCGAGCTGGATACCGACAGTATCGAGCCCATGGCGCCATAAGCGCTAACCTATCAACCCATCAATAAAGAGTAACGACCTATGTTTGGTAAAGGTGGACTTGGCAATATCATGAAACAGGCCCAGCAGATGCAGGAAAAAATGCAGAAGCTGCAGGAAGAGCTGGCCCAGATGGAAGTGGTGGGTGAGGCCGGCGCCGGCCTGGTAAAAGTCACCATGACCGGCAGCCACTCGGTGCGCCGGGTTGAGCTGGACGACAGCCTGCTGGAAGACGACAAGGAGCTGCTGGAAGATCTGCTGGCCGCCGCTGTTAACGACGCCGTGCGCCGGGTGGAAGAGCAGAACAAGTCCCGCATGGGCGAGCTCACCGGCGGCATGCAGCTGCCCCCGGGATTTAAAATGCCGTTCTGAGCAGTTTCTTGCTTCCGGCTCAGCAGCCCTGAGCCGGCGGTAAAAACGGCGTCGTGTGTAAACCGGCGCCGTTTTTATTTGGCCGCCGGGGTAAAAAGGAAAGTCGGTGCCGGACTTGGTTGGCAGAACATAGTGCGATAAAATGACAGTTTGATGAATTTTTTATGACAATGTTGTGCATGCCAACTTGTGATCAGGCCCTTGCAGGGCCGGCCCGGCGGTTGTTATTGACCGGGCGCTGGCGGCGGGCCGGTCATGTCGCGTTGCTGTTGCTGGCAGCCCTGTTGTTTCTTCGTGGTACGCCCACCCGGGCGGCAGAACGGCCGGTGCTGGTATATGCCCTTGCCTTCCATAACCTTCCCTTTGAATCAACCGATGCCACGGGCCAGCCCATTGGCTTTAACGTTGAGCTGATCCGCCAGATCGGCGAGTTGATGGGGTTCGAGGTGGTGTTTCAGGCCATGCCATGGGGGGATGTCATTCAGAAGCTGATGGTGGGCAAGGCCGATATGGCGGCAATGGTCATGACCCGGCCCCGCAGCTTTCTCTTTGACTTTGCCACTCCCCATCATGTGTCACCCATGTCGATTATTGTCCGCAAGGGCAATACCGATATTCATCATTTTGAGGATCTGCAGGACAAACAGGTACTGATGCTGGCCGACAGCATGGTGCACCGGGAGCTGTTTGGCAAACGTCCGGGCAATGTGCCGGTATTTGACAGCCTGACCGGCCTGCGCCGGCTGGCAGAAGGGCATCACGATGCCATGGTGGAGCTGGAAAGCACGGCCCTGTATCAGATCCGGCATCATGAGCTGTCCAACCTGGTGCTGGCCGGCTCCCTGGCCTCTCCCTACCAGTATGGTTTTGCTATTACCAAAGGCCAGCCGGCCCTTCTGGCGCAGCTTGATGAGGGTCTGCGCCGGCTGAAGCGTACTGGTCAGTTTCAGCAACTGCACGACAAATGGCTGGCCGGCGGGCTGAGGGCGGAGCAGCAAAAGCAGACGCTGCTCCGATATGCCGGCCTGCTGGTGCTGGCCCTGCTGATGCTGATTTGGGGGCTGTTTAAATGGAAAAGCGCACATACGCGCAAACTGCTTGAGCAGGCTCACCACGACCGGCTGACCGGCCTGCCCAGCCGTACCCTGCTGATGGACCGGCTGCAGCGGGCCCTGAGTCGCGCACAGCGCAATCAGACCCTGATGGCCGTTTTCTTTATTGATCTGAATGGCTTTAAACAGATTAACGATACCTTGGGCCATGCCGCCGGCGATCTGCTGCTGCAGGCCGTGGCCGGCCGGCTGCTGCAGTGTGTGCGTACGGAAGATACGGTGGCGCGTATGGGTGGGGACGAGTTTGTGATTGTGCTGGAGCAGCTTGAGCAGGCCAGTGATACCGATATTATCGCCGATCGTATTCTTGATGCCCTGCGCCAGCCATTCGACCTGAATGAGCGGCGGGTGTCGGTCAGCGGCAGCCTGGGCATCAGTCTCTACCCCCGCAATGGCACCGATGCCGAGACCCTGTTGCAACATGCCGATGAAGCCATGTATCAGGCCAAGCGGCATCGGGCCGACCGGCGTCTGTCCAACGTGATGCACCTGGTGGCGGAAAGCCCGTCTTGCGACCGGGACAAGGAGCAGCGCAACATCCGGCTGGGAGCTCCCGGCCGACCGTGATCTCCGCTGGCCAATATGGTAGATTCCGCCTGTCTTGTTGATGGTGGCCTGAGCCGCCGTCACTTTTTTTGGTTATGACTGTTCGAGTGTTGCCATGCGTTTCAGCCCGTTACTGGATGATTTAATCAAAAGCCTGCAGGTGCTGCCGGGGGTGGGCCCCAAGTCGGCTCAGCGCATGGCCTTTGCCCTGCTGGAGCGCCAGCGCGCCGGCGGCCGCCGGCTGGCCCATGTGCTGGAGCAGGCGCTCGATCATATCGGTCATTGCCGCCAGTGCCGCACCTTTACCGAAGAAGACATCTGCGCCATTTGCGCCAGCCCCAAGCGGGCGGTGAGCGGTCAGCTGTGCGTGGTGGAAAGCCCCGCCGACGTGGTGGCCATTGAGCAGACCGGCCAGTATCAGGGACGCTACTTTGTGCTGATGGGCCACCTGTCGCCGCTGGACGGGGTGGGCCCGGAAGAGCTGGGGCTGGATGTGCTGGAAAACTGGCTGGACGCTGAGCAGTTTGACGAGCTGATCCTGGCCACCAACCCCACGGTGGAAGGGGAAGCCACCGCCTACTTTATTGCCGATATCGCCCGCCGCCACGGCGTGTCGGTGAGCCGCATCGCCCACGGCGTGCCCATTGGCGGCGAGCTGGAGCTGGTGGACGGCAATACCCTCAGCCATTCCTTTATGGGCAGAAAGGCGTTCAGCGGGTAAGCCGTCAACTCAGCAGGCCATATCCCGGTACAGGGCCACGCCGGTCAGCTGTGACACTTCGTCCAGATAGGCATTCAGACCAAAACCGAACTCCAGGCCACTCACCATGGTGAGGTTGCGCAGGGTGGGGAACAGGTGAATGTCGTCCCAGCTCAGCCGTTTGTCGTCCCGCTGTGACGGCGGCAGCAGCCAGTCCAGCTTGCCGAGGGCGGCGCGCATGTCGGCCAGGTGGGCCGGGGTTTCCTGCAGTGCCTGCTCAAAGCTGTGACCCAGCATGGCGCTTTTGTTGCGGGTGAAATAGTCAATGGCTTCGGGTTTGGCGAACTCCGGCAGGGGCAGGCGCACGTCCCGGGGAAAGATCAGGTTCCACAGGGTCTGCTGGTGGCGCTCCTGCCACTGGCTGATGCGCTCGCCAAAGACGGCGGGGGCCAGGGTTTTGTCGCTCTTGCTGATAAGCAACTCCACAATGTCGGCGCTTTCGGCCATAAAGCTGCCGTCCTCTTTCTCCAGAATGGGCACGGCGTTGTAACCCACCATGCGCTCCCGGGCGGCCACGTCGTGGTTGTCGAGATACACATACTCCACCTCAAGTCCGGCGTAACCGGCGGCCATCATGGCCTTGACGCAAAACGGGCAATGATCGAACAGATACAGTTTCATGGTGTGCTCCTTGTTATCGTTGTGACAGGGCCAGGTGTGTCAGCGCCACCGGGCTGACCGAGGCCAGCGCCTGAGCGGCGCCGGGGTACTGGCTGATGACGGCGGCCCTTTCCACCAGCACGGCCCGGCAAATATGCTCCGGCGAGGCTCCGTGCAACCGCAGTTGGCTCAGGGCCAGCTGCATGGGGCCCAGGCCGGGATTAAAGGCGGCGTTTTCCAGATAGCGACCCCGGCAGACCCGGCCGTCTTTCAGCAGCAGGGTCACGCCGGCGCGATTGTTGCTGTAGGGGGCGTGGCTGGCATTGGCTTCATCCAGGGCCGTTTGTATCAGTGCATCGGCGCTGTTGCTGGTGAGGGAGCCGGGCGAAGGCGTCAGCATGCCGCCGGCAAGGCCCAGATCCGCCGGGCCAAAGGCATGGGGCAGCAGCGCGCTCAGCCGGTGGCGTTCACCGGGCAGTATGATGGTCAGATCACTCTGGTTCAGCTCCTGCATAAACTGACGGCAGTGGCCGCAGGGGCTGGCGCTGACCACCACCTTGCTGATGGTCTTTTCCCCGTGCAGGGCGGCGTGACCGATGGCAGCCTGCTCGGCATGCACGGAATGGTTCAGCGGCAGGCCGGTGAACTCCAGATTGGCGCCCAGATACCAGTGTCCCGAGCCGGCCATGGCAATGGCCCCCACGGCAAAGCCGGATACCGGCGCATGGGCCAGGCTCTGGGCCTGAGGCAGCAGCGCCAGCGCCAGCTCGTTTTCGGCAAGCCGGGTTGCCTGCCTCAGTGCCGCTATCTGGCCCGGTGTGAGCTGCAGCGGGTGTGTCAGCCCCTGTTGTTGCAGTGCCTCAGCAAGCGCGTGTGCCATGGTGTGTCTCCCGGGTCAGCCTGTCAGCCAGAGATAGAGGTGAAACAGGGGCGGCGCCAGCAGGGCGGTGACAATGCCGCACACCACCATGGCTAGGGACGAAAACGCCCCCTGGGTATTGCCCACCTCGGCGGCGGCCCCGGTGCCGATGGCATGGGCGCCGGCGCCCATGGCCAGTCCCTGGGCTTCGGGATGGTGAATACCGGCCAGGCGCATCAGCGGAAAGCCGATAATGGCCCCCATCATGCCCACTATGATCACCAGGCCGGCGGCAATGGCGGGAATGCCGCCCATGGCTTCGCTCACGCTCATGGCCAGGGGGGTGGTAATGGATTTGGTGGCCACCGAGGCCAGCAGCTCAGGGCTGGCGTGAATAAAGGTGCCAATCAGCAGGGTGGTGCCCACCGAAATCAGCACCGACAGACTGCAGCACAGCAAAATGGGCACCAGCTGGCTGCGGATTTTGGCGGCCTGCTGATAGAGCGGCAGGGCAAAGGCCACCACCGCCAGCTCCAGCAGCAGGCTGAGGGGCTCGGCGCCGGCTTCATAGTCTGCCGGATCCTGACCGGTGGCCAGCAGCAGGCCGATCACCAGCAGCGCCGGTATCATAATGGGGTTGACCAGCGGACTCTTCAGCCGGCGCGCCAGCTTGCGGGTGAGCAGGTAAAACAGCACGGTCAGCGGTATGGCCAGCCAGAACATCATGACATCATCCTCTGGTAAAGCCGGCCCACCACCAGCAGGATCAGCACCAGCCCGGTGATCGCGGCCACCAGAATAAAGCCCAGTCCTGCGCTCAGCACGTCGGCATAACCCAGCAGGCCGGCGGCCACCGGAATAAACAGCAGCGCCATGTGCCGCAAAATAAGCTGGCCGCCGTCGTGTATCCAGTCCAGCCCTATGATCTGGGTGCTCAGCAGGGTAAAGAGCAGCAGCAGACCGATAATGCTGGCGGGAAAGGCAAAGGGCAGCAGGGCGGCAATGGCCTTGCCTGCCAGCAGGCAGGCAAGGATCACCGCAAAATCACGAATAAGCTTCATATGGAAATCTTACAGGGATTGAACGTAACGGGCCACCGCCTGCAGCAGCGCCAGCCGGGTTTCATCATCCTGATGCTCGATCACCAGTTGTTCCAGCCGGTGCATATAGGGCTCGGCCCGGGCCGAGAGCTGCTCCTGACAGTGCAGGCGCCAGCGTTGCCATTCCTGCTCGTTCAGGGTGTGGGGGTAGTTGCGGGCCCGGTAGCGAAACAACAGCTCCGGCAGACGGTCATCGGTAAACTGCAGCGGCAGTTCACCCAGGGTCTCGGGCCGGCCGTCGCGTACCATGGCCATGGCGGCCTTGTCGGCGTCACCGAAAAAGCCGCTGTAGAGGGAGGTGTCGACATCGTCGTCGTTATCAAAGCCGGCGGCCTGCTGGTAGACTGCTTCGACTTTTTCCCGGATTTCCGGGTGTTTTCGTAACAAATCCAGACTTTTGCGGCATTGTGCCCGATCGATGCCCAGCTCGTCGGCGCGCTGCTCGGTCAGCGCCGCCGCCTTGGCCAGCACCGGGCATTTGTTGATGTGCACCAGCTTGAGGGGCACCGGCGGCAGCTCGCCCAGCTCGCTCTTTTTGGTATACAGGCGCTGGCGCAGAGTGTCGGCGTCCAGCTCCACCAGCGGCGAGAGATCTTTCGCCAGATCCACGCAGATCACCGCGTTGGTGTTGTCCGGGTGCCAGGCCAGGGGCGCAATCCAGCTGGCGCAGCCCTGCCAGGGAGAAAACATGCCGGACACATGCACCAGGGGCTTGCCGTTGATGATGTCGATCAGTGCCTTGACCTTGTGCTTGTTGCGCAGCTCAAACAGATAGTCAAACAGCCTGGGCTGGGCGGTTTTCAGCAGCCGGGCCAGGGCAATGGTGGCGCGCACGTCGGCCAGGGCGTCGTGCGCCTGGCCGTGGTCAATGCCGTTGGCCTGGGTCAGCCGCTCCAGTTTAAAGCTGGGCCGGCCGTCTTCGTCTTCCGGCCACTCAATGCCTTCCGGGCGCAGGGCGTAAAAGGCGCGCACCACATCCAGCAGATCCCAGCGGGAGTTGCCCTGTTGCCAGCTCCAGGCGTAGGGATCGTAAAAGTTGCGATACAGGGTGTAACGGGTGACTTCGTCGTCGAAGCGTATGTTGTTGTAACCCAGCACGCAGGTTTGCGGGTGGCTGAACTGCTGGTGAATGCGGGCAATAAAGTCCGCTTCGCACAAACCTTCCTGCTGCGCCTTTTGCGGCGTAATGCCGGTGATCAGGGTGGCTTCCGGCGAGGGCAGGTAATCGGCCGGCAGCCGGCAGTAAAACATCTGGGGCTCGCCGATTTCATTGAAGTCGGCGTCGGTGCGAATGCCGGCAAACTGCACGGGTCTGTCCTGGCTCGGGCTGACCCCGGCGGTTTCATAGTCGTAGAAGTAAAAGGTGGGCAGGTTCTGCTCGCTCATTGTTGTTATGCACCTGGCTGTGTTTGCCGTTCATTATGCGTGACTCGGGCAGGGAACCCAAGGGAATGAAGGGTAAACAAAAAAGGCCGGAGCAGCTCCGGCCTTCTGGCATCAGTCGGCGGTGTCTTCCACCGGCTCGTAGTCGTCGTCGTTGCCGCCGCTCATGGGCGAGCACAGCCGGTGCACCCGGCGCGGACCGATGACCTTGAGGTATTTCATCCACACTTTGGCATGGCGCAGCTCGGGTGTGGCCTGCTGCTGTACCTGCTCTACAAAGCGTTGCTCTTCGTCGCTCATGGGAGCGCGCTGGCCGGTATAAAGACCCAGCATGGCGTGGCCGCATTGTTCCAGCAGCTGGGCTTCGGTCACGGTGAACTCGCCACAGCGGCGCAGCCCGCGCGGGAAGTGGGTAAAGTCCTGAAACGGCTTGGCTGACTCAAAGCTCATGTGCATTCTCACTCTAACGTGGCATTGATGATCGCGGAAAGTATGGCACTCGAGCCCGGTACGCAAAATCAATTTTTTTTATGTCATGTGCAAATTTGTTTCATGAGTTTTTCGTGCACAAGCCCGGTTTATTTACTACGCAGTTTCAGTCGCATCCAGGGTCAATTCAATAAAGCGCGGGTGCTGGCGCAGGGGCTCGAACTCCTCGTCTTCTGCCGCCACATGGCGCAGGTGCACATTGTTTTCCACCGCCAGCTCCAGATCGCTCAGGGCCTGCTCTTCGTGACCCATGCCGGCGTTGGCACAGGCGCGCTGATAGAGGGCGTGGGCGTTTTGCGGATCCACCTGCATAACCCGGTTGCACAGGCTCAGGGCCCACTGGCGCTCGTTCATCATCAGGGCCGCATCGGCCTTGTGGGTGAGGGCGTCGAGATCGCCGGGCTTGATGTGCAGGATCTGATCATAAATATCCATCTTGGCCTGAGGGCTCTGCTCCTGGCTGGCCCGCAGCCAGAGCGCGTGCACTTCCTGAAATCGTTCAATTTCCCGGTAGTTTTCCGCAATAACCTTGGTTTTTCGCTGCAGTTCGCGCTCAATTTGCCGAAGCTTGCGCTCATAGGTTTCGGTGATCTGCTTCATCTGGGTTTCCACGTAATCCCGGGCGGACTTCTTTAATTCGCGCAAGGACTGCCAGCCCACGATGGCCAGCACAGAGGCGGCGCCTGCCAGCAGATAGAAGAAATAGGTCACGGTGACGTTGGCGTAGCTCATGGCCTTGTCGGCCACGCCCAGCTCTTTTTGCACCACCTCTTCCTTTACGTTGACGCGGAACTGGGCCATTTCGGTGCGCAGCGACTTCAGCTCGTCGAGTATGTAGCGTTCCATCAGGGGCGTAAGCCGGGTGCGGACCTCCTCGGTGGCCTCACCCGTTTCAGGCTCGGGCCTGGGCTCGGCGGCAACGGAAGGCAGAGACAGGCACAGCAACAGCAGGGCAGTGAAATGTTTGAGCATGGGCATACCGTGGGAGTGACAAATGTGAATTGGTTGTGAAAGCGGGGGAAAGAATACCGCGACGATCATTCGCTTTCAAATGATCATGCTGCCAGCCTTTTCTGCATGCTATTTAGGGATCTAATGAGTTTTTCGCCAGGTTGCTATTGAATTGATTGGTTCGTCCTCTGAGTAAATGGCTGCGCTGCGGCTGTGATCCTGAGGTGGGGCCGGTGAGCGCGCCAGAGCGCTGCGAGCGTGCTGGTGGCAAAGAGGGGGGTGGGCTGGTGGTGCGGATTTTTGCTGAATTTCACCTCTTTGTCAGGGTTTATTGAAAAAATTTTGCGTGTATTGTCGCCGGTTACCGATGCCGTGCCGACGGTGGGGGGTGTCGTTCAGGCCTTTGGCGACAAGGGTTTCGGGCAAAATGAGGGGGTGTGGGTGACGATAATATGGTGATAAAAAAGCATGCGGTTCAAATTAAATTCACAGAGTCCGCCTTGCAATTGATTGATGGTTTGTTAGGTTAATAAAGGAATTTTTGATTAGCTCACTAACCAAAAGAGATTAATACCAACCATTATGGACACAACAGTTGATCTACAACTTGTATTGCGACATCCCAATGCCACGGACGGTCGTAACGTCAATCTGCTGATTGAGCGCTGCAAACCCCTCGATACCAACTCCACCTACTGCAACCTGCTGCAGTGTTCGCACTTCGCCGACACCTGCATGCTGGCCGAAGACGAAGACGACGGAACCCTGCTGGGGTTTATCTCTGCCTACCGCAAGCCCGCCGAGCCGGACACCCTGTTCGTGTGGCAGGTAGCCATAGATAAACGCGCCCGCGGAGAGGGGCTGGCCCGTCGCCTGCTCGACAACCTGCTCGACGCCGACGCCTGCCAGGGCGTGCGCCGCATTGAAACCACCATTACGCCCGACAATGCGGCCTCCTGGGGGCTGTTTGACAGCCTGTCCCGGGACAGAGGCACCGGCGCCGGCAGCCGTCATGTGCTGTTTGATCAGGAGCGTCACTTCGGCGGCGACAGCAAGAGCGAGATCCTCTATCGCATTCCGCTCGCCTGAGCCCGTCTTCCCCATTTTTCGCATTTAACGATTTGAACTCGGACTTTAAGGAGTCGTGATGAGTATTTTTGACGTAATGGAATCTACCGTACAAACCTATGCCCGCTCGTTTCCGGTGGTGTTTGATCAGGCCAGAGGCGTGTGGCTGCATGACCGCAGCGGCAAGCGCTATCTGGACTTTCTGGCCGGTGCCGGCACCCTGAACTACGGCCACAACCACCCGGCCCTGAAGGAAGCCTTGATCGAGTACATTCAGCACGACGGCATTGCCCATGGCCTGGACATGCACACCGATGCCAAGGCGAAATTCCTGAGCGCCCTGCAGAGCATTATTCTCAAGCCCCGTGGTCTGGATCACGTGGCCCAGTTCACCGGCCCCACCGGCACCAATGCGGTGGAAGCGGCCATGAAGCTGGCCCGCAAGGTTACCGGCCGGGAAAACATCGTGGCCTTTACCAACGGCTTTCACGGTGTGAGCCTGGGGGCGCTGGCCGCCACCGGCAACCAGCACCATCGTGGTGGCGCCGGCACCGTGCTGGCCAATGTGACCCGTCTGCCCTATGACGGTTATGCCGGCACCGGTGAAGACAGCCTGGTGCTGTTTGAAACCATGCTGAACGACAACTCCAGTGGCCTGGACAAGCCTGCCGCCGTGCTGTTTGAAGTGGTACAGGGCGAGGGCGGTCTGAACGCCGCCTCCATGAAGTGGCTGCAGCGCCTGGAGAAGATCTGCCGCGCCCACGACATTCTGCTGATTGCCGATGACATTCAGGCCGGTTGCGGCCGCACCGGCACCTTCTTCAGCTTTGAGCCGGCGGGCATCAAGCCCGACATCATTACTCTGTCCAAGTCCCTGAGCGGCATGGGCCTGCCCTTTGCGCTGGTGCTGCTGCGTCCGGATCTGGATCAGTGGGAGCCGGGTGAGCACAACGGTACCTTCCGGGGCAACAACCACGCCTTTATCACCGCCCGCAAGGCGCTGGAAACCTTCTGGCAGGATGACGAGTTTGCCGCCGGCGTGCGCGCCAAGGGTGAGCTGCTGACCCGCCGGCTGCAAACGCTGGTGGACAAGTTCCCGCAGCTGTTCGACAGAGTGAAGGGTCGCGGCATGATGCAGGGCATTGCCTGCGTGAACGGCGACATTGCCGATGAAATTACCAGCCGCGCCTTTGAGCTGGGCCTGGTGATTGAAACCGCCGGCCCCGATGACGAAGTGGTCAAGTGCCTGTGCCCGCTGATCATCACCGAAGAAGAGCTGACCCAGGGCCTGGACTGGCTGGAGCAGGCCATTGTGAATGTGGCCGCCAAGCGCCTGAAAAAGGCGTCCTGAGCCGTCATCCCCGCACTTTTATGCAGTTTGCTGTAGGCCCCAATTTATTGGGGCACTCCATGCCCGGCTGAAGCCGGGCCTACAAAAAGCTGACGAAAACTCGAATAGTTAAAGGAAACACCATGATCGTACGTACCCTTGCCGACTGTGAGAAAACCGAACGCCGCGTTGAATCCGAGACCGGCACCTGGGAAAGCACCCGCATGCTGCTCAAAGACGACAAGATGGGCTTTTCGTTCCACATCACCACCATCTATGCCAACACCGAAACCCATATTCATTACCAGAACCACCTGGAGTCGGTGTACTGCATGAGTGGCAACGGCGAAATTGAAGATCTGGCCACCGGCAGGATTTACAAAATTGAGCCGGGCACCCTCTACATTCTCGATAAGCACGACGAGCACCTGCTGCGTGGCGGCAGCGAAGACATGAAGCTGGCCTGCGTGTTCAACCCGCCGCTCACCGGTAAGGAAGTGCACGACGCCGACGGCGTGTATCCGCTGGAAACGGAAGAAGCGGAAGGCTGAGGAAAGCGTCCGCAAGGCGAAGCATCAGCGCGGTTACCTCCGCCGACACGCTTCAGTGGTTGCCACTCACGATAAAAACCTGCTGCGAGCATACTTAATGTTCGGTCAGGCTTTTATCGTTCGTCACGGCGAGCAAGCTCGCCCCATGGGACGCTCGGCAAATGCCGTCCTTGGCATTTGACGGTCGGCTACGGCAATCCCCGCTGCTGCTTCGTCGCGCCTTTATACTTCGCACCTTTTCACTGGGCAGGGTGAGTATACCCAGGCCCACTGAAAGTGTGCGCTCCAGAATATCAAACTTTTATTTCAGGGAACGGGAGAGCAATAACGTGTTACATACGGTAGAAAAAATCGGCGGCACCTCCATGAGCCAGTATCAGGCGGTACGCGACAATATCGTGCTGTATAACCGTAAAAACGATAATTATTACCAGCGCATGCTGGTGGTGTCGGCCTTTGGCGGCATTACCGACGGCCTGCTGGAATGCAAGCGCACCGGCGCGCCCGGGGTGTATGCCACCTTTGCCGATGCCGAGGACGACAATGCCTGGGAGCAGTCGCTCGACAACGTGAGTCAGCGTATGGCGCAGATCAACGAAGAAATGTTCGGCGCCACCCCCGAGCGGGCCCTGGCCGACGCCTTTCTGCGCGAGCGTATTGCCGGCATTCGCGACTGCCTGCACCACCTGCGCCGGGTATGTGCCTTTGGCCAGTTTCAGCTGGCGGAGCAGCTGCAGACCATTCGCGAGCTGCTGGCGGCCATGGGCGAGGCCCACAGCGCCCACAATATGGTGCTGTATCTGCGCCAGAGCGGCGTGAATGCCATTCTGATGGACCTGACCGGCTGGCGCACCGACGATGCCCTGCCCCTGGATGAGGTGCTCAATGAGGCCCTGGCCCGGGTGGACCTGTCTTCCCAGCTGCCGGTGGTCACCGGTTATGCCCACTGCAAGGAAGGCCTGATGAGCAGCTTTGACCGGGGCTACAGCGAAATGACCTTCAGCCGGCTGGCGGTGCTGAGCGGTGCCCGCGAGGCCATTATTCACAAGGAATATCATCTGAGCAGCGCCGATCCGCGCCTGGCCGGCGAAGATGAGGTGATCCCCATCGGCCGTACCAACTATGACGTCACCGATCAGCTGTCCAACCTGGGGATGGAAGCCATTCACCCCCAGGCCGCCAAGGGCCTGCGCCAGCAGGGCATTCCGCTCAGGGTGCGCAACACCTTTGAGCCGGAGCACGAAGGGACGCTGATCACCACCGACTACCGCAGCCCGGCCCCCTGTGTGGAAATGGTGGCCGGTCGCCGCAACCTGTTTGCGGTGGAGCTGTTCGATCAGGACATGGTGGGCCGGGTGTCCCACTACGCCGAGGGCTTTACCGACGAGCTCGACAAGATGCACCTCAATCTGGTGGCCAAGGACATGAACGCCAACACCCTGACCTATTATCTGGCGGGCAACCGCAAGCAGGTGCGCCGGCTGGTGAGCTCGCTGCAGCGCCATTTCGACAACGCCGAGGTGACCACCCACAAGGTGTCGCTGGTGTCGGCGGTGGGCAGCGACATGAGCATTCCCGGCCTGCTGGCCCGCTCGGTGGGCGCGCTCAACAAGGCCGAAGTGCCGGTGCGCGCCGTGCATCAGTCGCTGCGGGCGGTGGAAATGCAGTTTATTGTGGACGACGAGTTCTACGAGCAGGCGGTGGTGGCCCTGCACGACGAGCTGGTGCAGACCCACGCCGACACCGTGGCCCTGGCGGTGGCGTAAATCAGGCAGAATGTACACCTAACTCGTTCCCATGCTCTGCGTGGGAACGCATATTGGTATTGAAGTCCGGTATACACTCCCACGCAGAGCGTGGGAGCGAGAAAAACGGCTGTCATGCAGATGTAGCCGCCACTTTAGTTGGCGGGGCCGGCGTCGCCGGCCTTTAAACATGGCGTCGCTGGCGGGTTTGCGCCGGCTAAAGCGGCGCCTACCATGTTCCCACTTCTTCCGTCTCCCCCCGCATTTTGGCACACTGGTCCTACTGCTTTATTTCGACGAGAACCTTTCAATGGCAAAACGTGCCTGTGCCCTGCACATACTGGTAAAAACCGAGGCCGAGTGTAAAAAACTCAAGGCGCAACTGGACAAGGGCGCCGACTTTCATCAGCTGGCCAAAAAACACTCCATTTGCCCGAGCGGCAAAAAGGGCGGCGATCTGGGGGAGTTCAAAAAGGGCGACATGGCCGGTCCCTTTGACAAGGCGGTGTTTACCGGCCCCGAGCTTAAAGTGCAGGGGCCGGTCAAAACCCGTTTTGGCTATCATCTGATCAAGGTGCTTTACCGCAGCTGACTTCTACTCACCAATCCGGATACCGCCCATGTACCTTGAGCACGTCGAGATCCGCAACTTTCTCGGGCTGAACCAGCTTTCCCTGCCCCTGGATCAGAGCACTGCCCTGATGGGGGAAAACGCCTGGGGCAAAACCAGCCTGTTCCGTGCACTGTGGCGGCTGATGGGGCGGGGGGCCTGCTGCTATGACTTTGCCGACGAAGACTTCTACCGGGTGGAAGAAGGGCAGCCGGCCGAGACGCTTTCCATTACCCTGACCTACCGGGAGCACAGGCCCGGTGTGAGCGAACATTCCGGTCGTCTGGCCCGGCTGGAGCCGGTGTGGGTGGCGCACAAGGATCGCTATCATCGCGTGCACTACCGTGCCAGTGCCCGGCGGGTGAACGGCGGTGTGATCAGTCATCATGAATTTCTCGACGGCGCCGGCAATGTCGTTGAGCTGCCCGACGCCCATGCCCTGGTGCACCAGCTGATTGAAATGAATCCGGTATTCCGGCTGCGGGACTCCCGGGGCGCGCCCCAGGATCTGCCCATCGTCAACCTCAATGGCGACTACCAGCAGCTGCTGGGCCGGCTCAGCGAGCAGCTGGCGGAAGAAGACGAGCTCAGCCGGCGGGAGATCAAGGCCGGGCTGGATGCGGTGCGCCAGCTGTTTGAACACTACTTTACGCCTCAGGGCGCCACCAGCCGGGCGCCGCGCCGGGCCCGGGACATTGCCATACACCCGGTGACCCTGAGCCAGCTGGGCCAGTTCAACGACTGGCAGCCGCTGGGGGAAGACAGCGCCCTGTCGCTGGCGCTGGCGGCGGTGGCCCGCACCATTTTGCAGGCACGGGGCGGGCGGCCCATTGAGCCCGGCGCCCGGCCCATGCTGCTGATTGAAGATCCGGAAAGCCGGCTGCATCCCACCATGCTGGCGGCCACCTGGGGCATTCTGGACCGTTTTCCCGGCCAGAAGCTGGTGACCACCAACTCCGGTGATCTGTTGTCGGCCTTTCCCCTTCATCATCTGCGCCGCCTGGTGCGGCTGGAGGAGGAAACCCGCTGCCTGGGCATTGGCAACGAACGCTACAGCGCCGAAGACATGCGCCGCATTGCCTTTCATGTGCGCATTAACCGGCCCATGTCGCTGTTTGCCCGCTACTGGCTGCTGGTGGAAGGGGAAACCGAAATCTGGCTGCTGTCGGAGCTGGCGCGCATCTGCGGTTATGTGCTGCCCGCCGAGGGCATTCGTATTATTGAATTTGCCCAGTGCGGCCACAGTCCGCTGATCAAGGTGGCGCGGGACTTCGGCATTGGCTGGCACCTGCTCACCGACGGCGACGAGGCCGGGCAGAAATACGCCCAGGGCGTGCGCAGCATGCTGCGGGGCGAGCGGGAAGGGGATCACCTGACCGTGCTGCCCCGGGCCGACATTGAGCACTTTATGTATTTCAACGGGCTGGAGCCGGTGTTTCGCCAGGAAGCCAACATTCACGACAAGCACACCCCTCCCTCGCGCATCATAGAGCGGGCCCTGAGCCGGCGCAGCAAGCCGGGCATGGCGCTGGCGCTGGTGGAGGCCATTGAACCCCACGGCCCCGAGCGAGTGCCGGTGGAGTTGCGGCGTATGTTTGCCCGCATAGTCGCACTGGCCCGCCGACAACGGTAAAATGCCCGCCGACGATTCAACGGAGGCAAACCATGACAGAATTGCTGCCGGCGCGGTTGTTCGCGCCCCTGGCTCTGAGTGCAGTAGCGGCCCTGGCGCTGCTGGTGTGGGTACTGAAAAACGGCGATCTCTGCCCCGGCCAGCGCCGGCGTATCGGTGACGGCGCCATCTCGGTGTGGGCGGTGTTCGGCCTGGCGCTGATGCTGGGGGTGGAAGCGGGCGTGCCGGCCATGATGCTGTGGCTGGGGGTTGCCACCCTGGTGGCGGGGCTGGGTACCGTGCTCTATCAGGCGCGCATGCAGGGCAAACGCAGCCTGGATGTAAGCTGGCATTATCCGGCGCTGGTGCTGGCGTTGCTCTATGCGGCCCTGGTGGGCTGGCGCATGGGCCCAGGCTGGGCGCTGCTGGCGGCGGGAGCCGGTGGCTGTGTGTTTGCCCATCTCATCATGGTGCGCGCCAAACACCGGCTGCAGGCCTTTAATGTGCTGCTGCCCCTGGCCGGCTCCGCCTTTGGCGTGATCTGGCTGCTGGCGCTGGCGGTGCGCGCCACGGCGATCACCGAGTCTGCACAGCAATCCCTGGTGATGCCCTTTGTGCAGGTGAGTGCCGCCGTGCTCATTGGCGCCCTGGTGTGGTTTTTGCCGTTGCTGCGCAAGGAGCCGACCAAACCGCCGGTGATCGCCGTTGCCGCCTTGTTAATTCTGGGCGCGCTCACCCTCGGGCAGGGCATGATCTGGCATATGGCCGGTAACATTAGTTAAACATCAAATTTTCTCGCCGGATCACAAATTTTTCTCGTTGTACTTGCGATTCGGCGCTTCCTAGAATGCGCGCCTCGAAATCCGGAGGCGCCATGCATCTTGTTCCCCTTTACACTCATCTGATCCTGCTGACCCTGGGCAATGCCTTTCTGGTGACCCTGGTGGCAGTCTATTTAAACGGCCAGGGAGCGCCAGCGGCGCAGATTGGTCTGGTTGGCGCCGCCTTTTATCTGGGCATGCTGGGTGCCAGCTTTTTTGCCGACAAACTCATTCAGCGGCTGGGTCATGTGCGCGCCCTGGTATTGTGCAGCGCCACCCTGGCGCTGGCCGCGGTGGCGCTGACCTGGACCAGCCTGCTGCCGCTGTGGCTGATGCTGCGCATGCTGGCGGGCATGGCGGCGGCGGTGAGCTTTGTGGCGGTGGAAAGCTGGGTGCTGGGAGTGGCGCCGCTGAACCGGCGCTCCAGCGCCATGGCCCGCTATATGCTGGTGTATTACTTCAGCTACGGTATCAGCCAGCTGTTTATTGACTGGATCCCGGCCGACAGCCAGGCCGCCTTCTGGCTGGCCTCGGGCCTGTGTGCCGTGGCGCTGTTGCCGCTGCGCTGGGCGCGTACGCCGGATCTGGATGCCGAGGTGGCCGCTGAAGGCGTGGCCGGCGGCAAACCGCCCCGCACCGACCGGGCCCTGGGTCTGGCCGGCTGTCTGGTGGCGGGCATGCTGCTGGGCGGCTTGTCGGCGCTGATGCCCATTCAGCTGGAGCAGCTGGCACTGGGCGATGAAGTGGGGCTGTATATGGCCTGGCTGATTTTGTGCGGCATGGCCTTTCAGCTGCCCAACGGCAGCCTGGCCGACCGGCTGGGCAAGCGTACCATGATGGGGGTGCAGACCCTGATGGTGGGGGCCGGCTGTTTGCTGGTCTGGGAATTCGGCGGCAACAGCATGCTGATCCTGGCTTTTGCCCTGGTGGGAGCGGGTGCCTTTACCCTTTATCCGACCACCATGTCCTATGCCTGCGGCAAAATGCACGGCCGGGCCCTGGTGCGCATGACCCAGAAGCTGATGTTTGCCTACAGCATCGGCTCGCTGACCGGCCCGGTGATTGCCGGCATGATGCTGGAAAAGTATCAGGCCGGGCTGTTTCTGTTCATTATTCTGCTGGTGGCCGGCTGGGCACTGTGGCTGCTGCTGGTACGCCTGGTGCTCGACAAGCCCCTGGGCGACGCGGTGTAACCGTCACCCGGTGTGCTCGATCACGTGGCGGGCAAAGCCACTGCCGGCTTCCTCATAGATATTGAACACATCATCCGCGCCCAGCTCTCGCAGCTGGGCGCCTTCTTCCGGATAACGGATAATGGCCGCCACCCGGCCCTTGAAATTGGCGTGGCGGATCTGCTCCAGCGCATACAGGTTACCGGCATGGTTGGGCATGGCCAGAAAAATGTATTCCAGCTGGCTGCCGATATTGGTTTTGTCCCAGAAGTCCGAGTCTGACGCATCGCCCTTGATCACATTGATGTTGAGCTCTTTCAGCAGCGGAATCTTTTTCTCGTCGGAGTCGATACCCACCAGCTTTTTACCCGGATGGACGCCTTCCAGCTCCATATAGGCGCCCTGGCCAATGCGACCCATGCCCACGATCAGAATATTGGCGTCGCCCAGCTGAATGGGCATGTCGTCCGGGTGCAGCCGCCTGGGATCCCGGGGAGACAGCCGGTGCATCAGCCGGCGGTAGATATTTTCGTTATTGGCGTTCAGCGGCGCCGAGGCCACAAAGGAGATGGCCAGGGCGATGGAAGCGACGATCACCCAGTCGTTGCTGAGCATGCCCTGCTGGGCCGCCAGTGCCGCGACAATCAGGCCAAATTCGGAATAGTTGCTCAGGCTCAGGGTGGCCAGCAGTGAGGTGCGCGGCCGCAGAAAACAGCGCTTGTAAAACTGGTAGTAGAGCAGGCTTTTCAGGGGCAGCACCAGCACCAGCAACAGCGAGATCCACAGGGTGTCCAGGGTGGGCATGCCATTCAGGCCGATGTTCAGGAAGAAGGCCACCAGAAACAGCTCCTTCATATTGAAGAACGACTTGGCCAGCTCCGGGGCGCTGTAGTGGGACGCCAGCATCATGCCAATGATGAGCGCGCCCAGATCGCCCTTGAGGCCCACCAGTTCAAAGCCGCCATACCCCACCACCAGTGCCAGAAAGACGGCAAACAGGGTCTGCAGCTCGCCGTGACCACAGCGTTCCAGTATGCGGCAGAACACCGGCCGCAGCAGCGGCAACAGCACGATCAGGCTCAGCGCCCAGGGACTGGGCACCTTGCCGGCGGAAATGCTGAGAAAGGCCACCGCAAACAGATCCTGCATGACCAGTACGCCGATGGCGACCACGCCATAGAAGGTGTTCATGTCGCTGCGCTCTTCCAGCACCTTGACCGCAAACACGGTACTGGAAAAACTGAGCGCAAAGGCCATCAGCATGGCCTGCTGCCAGTGCAGCTCCTGGGCCAGAGCAAAGCCCAGGGCCTTGATGCCCAGCAGCACCAGGGTAAACAGCGCGGTGGAAGACAGAATATGCCCGCAGGCGGTGCCCCAGACTTCACGCCGCAGCAGGGTCTTGATATTGAGCTTGAGCCCAATGCTGAACAGCAGCAGGGTGACCCCCAGGTTGGCCAGGGTGTCGAGGGTGGCATTGGGTTCAAAACCCATGGCGTTGAGTATGAAGCCGGCGGCCAGAAAACCGATGAGTGGCGGCAGGTCAATCAGATAGACAATGAGGCCGCAGCCAAAGGCGACAGCAATAAAAACGGGATCCATGATGTGCTTGTTATAAGTTGTAACCGACTCCTGTGGTGGAAGCTATAGTCCTTGTTCCGGCCGCACCTTGTCAACAAAGGCGGCCAGTTTGAAGCCGGTTTTTTCAAATGGAGCGGGTTTTCATCCCAGGGCGAGATCGTGAACGTTTATTGAACAAATATAGGTGGTTGACGCAGTCATCCGGCTGTGATCTTATGCTTACTTTTTAGGTCTGAATCCATGTCTCTCGACGCCTTTAAAGAGCATTTCAAGC
>NZ_QAGM01000013.1 GCF_003049725.1 Oceanimonas marisflavi | reverse complement strand
CGGCCTCGGCAATGCCCAGCACCGGCTTGTCGGTCAGCTCACGGGCGGCATACAGACCGGGGTCGCCGAAACAGGCCAGCACATAGGCGTCGATGTCTTCTTCCCGATCACCCTTGGCCACTTCTTCCAGCACACCGGGCACCGCCAGGGCTTCGTCGTAAAAGCTTTCAATGGAGGCCGGACCGCTGGCCGGGCTTACCGCCAGCACCTGGGTATCGGGCCGGGCCACGCTGTCGGCGAGCTGCTGCAGCGCATCGGTAAACGCCTGGGTGGTGTTGGGGTTGATAATCTTGATCCGCATACAGACTCCTTGTTTACAGCTAACCGGATAAATTGTTAACGATTGGATTATGGTTCAGTCGTTAACGATCTGTAAACATGTATGTGAATTTTAAATTATCCCTGTCCTTGCTTACCCATACAGGGCAAGCCTCGAACAAAAGAGCCGGAACGAAACAAAAGATGTTGATTAATAATTAAAAATACATCACAAGACACCTCAGGGAAGGACACATACAGCCCCCCTTGAAAGGCTTTTTTTTCACCAAAATAAAAAATATTGTTATCAATTATGTGATCCACGACACGTTAAACAACAATAAAAAAACCCTCCGGAAGGAGGGTTTTTGTAAAGCGGCTGTGTCGCGAATTCAGTATTCGGCGTTGTGATAGACGTTCTGCACGTCGTCCACATCGTTAAGCATGTCGAGGAAGCGCTCCATCTGGGCCACGTCGTCGCCACTGATTTCCACCGTAGTCTGGGGCACAAACTGAATGGCATCCACCTCGAAGTCGATGCCTTCGAAAGCTTCACTCAGAGCCTGCTTGGCCTTGAAGTATTCGGTATTGGGGGCAAACACGGTGATCTTGCCGTCTTCCAGCTCGATGTCGGTCACGTCCACGTCGGCCATCATCAGGGCTTCCAGTACGGCTTCCTCATCGTCGCCTTCAAACACCAGAATGGCGCAGTGATCAAACATGTGACTGACGGTGCCGGAGCTGCCCAGCTTGGCCTTGACCTTGTTGAAGCACTGGCGCACGTCGCCGATGGTGCGGTTGGGATTGTCGGTGAGACAGTCCACAATCACCATACAGTTACCCGGACCAAAACCTTCATAACGGGCCGGAGAGAAGTCTTCGCCGGCGCCGCTGGTCGCCTTTTGCAGGGCCTTTTCAATCACGTGAGAGGGCACCTGATCCTTCTTGGCGCGATCGATCAGACCACGCAGGCTCAGATTGCCATCGGGGTCGGCGCCGCCCGCTTTGGCGACCACGTAAATTTCGCGGCCGTACTTGCTGTAGACCTTGCTCTTGGCGTTGGCGGTCTTGGCGATGGATTCTTTGCGGTTTTGATAGGCTCTGCCCATGGCGTGATCTCGTCGTTCAACAAAAAGAGCACGAATTTTACACACAGAGCCGAATCAGGTCTATTTTCACGGCCTGTACCAGGTCGCTAATAACCGGCGAACTCCTCGGTTCGCACTCTGTCTTCGGGTACCCCGGCGCCGGCCAGCACAGATCTCATGGCGCTCACCAGGCCGGGCGGGCCATCCAGGTAGTAAAGCGGCGCCTGCAGATTCACCACATGACGGCGCAACATGGCTTCATCCAGGTGCCCCTGTTCTCCCTGCCAGCCGGTATCCTGAGTCATGATGGTCACCAGCTCGCAGTTGCTGCGTCCGGCACAGGCCTGCTGCAGCTCAAACAGAAACGCGGCATCGCCAAGGCTGCGGTTGGCGTAGAACAGGGTTATGGGGCAGCTGCTTCCTTCATCCAGCGCCTGCAACAGCATGCTGCGCACCGGGGTAATGCCAATACCGCCGGTGATGAACACCACAGGGACATCACTGGCGGCGGGCAGAACAAAATCGCCGTAAGGGCCCTTGAGCGTCAGCTCGGCGCCCGGTTCAAGACCTTTCAGCACCCGTTTAAACGCCGTATCCCGCAGCCGGGTGGCCACCATCAGTTCACTCTCGGCCGGCGCCGACGCCAGTGACAGTATGCGGCCATTGCCCTCGTCGTCGGTTTCCGGCGGCTCCTTCAGCACCAGCCGCACACACTGGCCGGCCCTGAAGGAAAAACCGTCCGGCTTGTCGAAATACAGCGCCAGGGTGCCATCGGCCACCGGCTCGCTGCGTTTGAGGATAATGTCGTAACTGGCCATGGAGCGCTCCTTGTGTCGGTTCGCCTTCCAGTATGGCCCCTGCCCCTCTTTTATGCCCGGTCAGTGCGGCTTCTGCAAAAAGCGACGGATCTGCCCGGCGGTGGCGTCGGGATGAGAGATAAAGGGCGCATGGGATGCCTTGGGCTCAATATGGCTTTGACTGGCCGGTGCAAGCGCATCGGTCAGCACGGCCGCCTTGCGCGGTACCAGGCCGTCGAGCCGCCCATACAGACGCAATAATGGCATATCGAGCTGGGCCAGCTGCGCCCGCAAATCCACCTCGCCCAGCAGGCCCAGGCCGGCCGCCAGAGCCCGAGGATCCGGCGCCGGCTTGCTGGCCAGACTGTCACGCAGCCGGCGAATATCCTCCCGGGCATGCTCACTGCCCATGGCCTGCAGCGCCAGAAACCGGTTCACCACCTGGTGATGATCCTCCGCCAGTTGTTGCTCAAACCCGCTCAGCACTTCGGGCTTTATGCCGGGCCAGCCTTCTTCACTGACAAAGCGGGGGGAACTGGCCAGGGTGATCAGCGCACTGATGCGTTCCGGCGCCTGCAGTGCCGCCTGAGTCGCCACCAGTCCTCCAAGAGACCAGCCCAGCCAGGCGGCCCGCTCCGGCACCGCAGCCAGCACGCTGCCGGCCCAGTCGGCAAGACTGCTGCCGGCCGGCAGCGGCGCACTGTGACCAAAGCCCGGCAGATCCACGATATGAAGACAAAAGTCGCTTTCAAGGCGGGCCGCCAGCTCACGCCAGACCGCGCCGTTCATGCCCCAGCCATGCAGCAGCACAAGATCCGGGCCATGGCCGTGTTGTTCTGTATATACACTCATTACATGATTCCTCACTGATCCCGGATCATGATAAAGCGCCTGCTCACCCGCTTACAATCCGGCCCGCTGTGGTGGGGCCAGTGTTTACTGTGCCGGCAAAATTGCCAGCATGCTCCCCTGCTGTGCGAATACTGTCGCCAGGACCTGCCATCACTGGCATTTCCCTGCCCGGGCTGTGCTTTTCCCTTGTCCGTCGCCGATGCCCACTGTGGCCGCTGTCAGAAACAGCCACCGCCCTGGCAGCGTATGCGCGTACGGGCTCCCTTTACAGAGCCATGGAGCCGGCTGATACACGATCTCAAGTACCACGGCCGGACACTTAACGGCCGTCTGCTGGGGGGCTTGCTGGCGGAATGTCTCGGGCCGCCCTGGCCCGAGGCGGTGCTGCCGGTACCCCTGCACTGGTGGCGACGGCTGCGCCGTGGGTATAACCAGGCCGATGAAATTGCCCGGGGTCTGCAGCAGTTGCCGGGCCTGAAGATAGATAACCGGCTGCTGCGCCGCATTCGGTCCACGCCATCACAGACACACCTGAGCAGAATGGAACGCCGGCGTAACCTGCACGGCGCCTTTGCCGCCGCCCCATGCCCCTATCGTCATGTTGCGCTGCTGGATGACGTGATCACCACGGGAGCCACCATGACCGAGCTGACACACTTGCTGCGCGCTCAGGGAGTGGAACGGGTGGAAGTCTGGGCGGTGTGCCGCACTCTTGAACACTGATGGCTATTCAAGCGCCGGCAACAGGAGTATGATTAAAAGTTGAGTTGTTTAGTCAGGTTTACGAGGATAGCAATGATTACGATTTCCGAAACCGCCCAGGGACACTTCCGCAAATTGCTGTCGCAACAGCCGGAAGGCACCAATATTCGCGTCTTTGTGGTAAACCCCGGTACTCCCAATGCCGAGTGCGGCGTCTCCTACTGTCCTCCCGATGCGGTGGACAGCGACGACACCCGCCTGCCGTTCGACGGTTTTGAAGCCCTCGTCGATGCCCAGAGTGCGCCCTTCCTGGAAGAGGCCGAAATCGACTTCGTTACCGATCAGATGGGCTCCCAGCTGACTCTGAAAGCGCCCAACGCCAAGATGAGCAAGGTGCCAGACGACGCTCCTCTGGCCGACCGGGTGGAATACGTGCTGCAGTCCCAGATTAACCCGGGCCTGGCCAACCATGGCGGCAAGGTGGTACTGACCGAAATCACCGAAGACGGCCTCGCCATTCTGCAATTTGGCGGCGGCTGCAACGGTTGCTCCATGGTGGACGTCACCCTGAAGGAAGGCATCGAGAAGCAACTGCTCGAGCTGTTCCCGGGCGAGCTCAACGGCGTGCGCGACGCTACCGAGCACGAGCGCGGCGACCACTCCTACTACTGAGTTCGGTTTGCCGGAACGCAAAAGAGGAGCCACAAGGGCTCCTCTTTTTGTTTCGGTGCAATATAGTCGCCTTGTAGGCCCGGTTTTAACCGGGCAATAAGAGCGGCCCGCAGCACCACAGCCCCGATAAATCGGGGCCTACATGTTATTCCGCCTTGCGGTCCCGGCTCAGCAGGTCAATGGCGGCTTCCCTGGCGTTCTTGCCTTCATACAGCACTCGATAGACCTGATCGCAGATCGGCATTTCCACGCCGTGGCGGTCAGCCAGCTGATGCACTTCGGCGGCGTTGCGGTAACCCTCCACCACCTGACCGATCTCGGCCATGGCGCTATCCACGCTTTTGCCCTGACCCAGGGCCAAGCCAAAACGACGGTTACGGGACTGGTTGTCGGTGCAGGTAAGCACCAGATCGCCCAGGCCGGCCATGCCCATAAAGGTCTCCTGCTGGGCCCCCAGAGCCACACCCAGACGCTGCAGCTCAGCCAGCCCACGGGTAATGAGCGCGGTACGGGCATTGGCGCCAAAGCCCAGACCATCTGCCAGACCGGCACCAATGGCGATCACGTTCTTGACCGCACCGCCCAGTTGCAGACCCGTCATGTCGTCGTTCAGATAGACCCGGAACGAACGATCACAGTGCACCAGATCCGCCAGCTCCTGAGCAAATTGCGGATCGGTAGACGCCAGCGAAATGGCGGTAGGCAGGCCCATGGCCAGCTCTTTTGCAAAGGTGGGGCCGGACAATACCGCCAGTGAGCGCTCCTCACCGAGAATATCTCTGGCCACCTCCTGCAACAGGTTACCGGTGGCCGGATCCAGCCCCTTGGTGGCCCAGGCAATGCGGCTGTCGGGACGCAGAAAGGGCTTTACCCGGCGCAGCACTTCGGCAAACACATGGCTGGGCACCACAATCAGCAGATCACGGCTGGCCTGCACCGCCCGTTGCAAATCCGCCTCGGGCTCCAGACTGTCGGGAAAGGTGGCGTCGGGCAGAAATACCCGGTTGCAGCGATCCGCCGCCAGCGCTGCAACCTGCTCGGGCCTGTGGCTCCACAGCAAGGTGCGGTGGCCGTTGCGGGCCAGTGCGATGGCCAGGGCCGTGCCGTAAGAACCGGCCCCCAGCACACTGATGGCGGCGTCTTTCATCAGGCGTCGGCCTGCGGTGCTTGCTGTTGCTGCGCACGCTGCACATGGGCGGCAAACAGGGCGTCAAAATTCACCGGCGCCAGATTCAGCTGCGGGAAGGAACCCTTGTTCACCAGGCTGGACACGGTCTCGCGGGCATAGGGGAACAGAATGTTGGGGCAGAAGGAACCCAGGCAGTGGGCCAGCTGAGGCTCGGCCATGTTGCCGATGGTGAACACGCCGGCCTGCTGAATTTCACACAGGTAAACGGTTTCGTTTTCGCCCATGTTGCAGGTCACGGTCAGGGTCAGCACCACTTCAAACACGTTGTCACCCAGGCGGGCGCTCTTGGTGTCGAGATCCAGCTTGACCTCGGGCTTCCACTCCTTCTGAAACACCAGGGGGGTGCCCGGCGCTTCAAAAGACACATCCTTCAGGTAGATGCGCTGGATCTGAAATTCTACCTGCTGTTGCGCCTGGGCATCGGCGCCATTTGCTTCTTCGGCCATGAAAATATCCTTTTGCTCAATGGGTGGTAAAAATTAACGCTTGGTGACCGGCAGGTTCTGGGTACGCCAGTCGGTCATGCCGCCCCTCAGGGTGAAAATCTGGCTGAAACCGGCCTTGCTCAGCAGACGGCCGGCGCTGGCGGTGGTCATGCCGCTTTCGCACACCAGTACCAGGGGCTTGTCCTTGTATTTCTCGATCAGGTTCAGGTTGTTGGCCTTGAGCTGGGTATTGGGCACGTTGACGGCACCGGCAATGTGACCCTTGCGGAATTCTTCCGCCGGACGAATGTCGACCACGGCGGCATTCTGCTTGTTGATCAGCATGACCGCTTCCTGGGCCGGTACCACCTTTACCTTTGACAGGCGGGAAATAATCGAGGTGTACACCACCGCCGAGGCCAGGCCCAGCCAGACCATGGTCAGCAACGGATGCCGGGCGGCAAAGTCGAGATACTCTTGCATGATGTTACTTCTTGCGATTCAAAAGACGGAAAAGCCCGAGTATACATGGGGACTCGGCAAATAACAGCCGCCCGCCCCCGCGCAAACGCGGCCCGGATCACCCAATGGCAAATACCCCTGCCCCTTGTCTGGTGACCAATTCGGCAATTGTAGTAATATGACGCACAGTTTCAGTTTTCATCGCATTACACTTCAAATAAAGATATAGGGTTACACCATGAACTCGACCAAAAAGCCCCTGGTACTGCTGATTCTCGACGGCTGGGGGTACAGCGAAAAAACCGAACATAACGCCATTCACACCGCCCGTACCCCGGTGCTCGATCAGCTGATGCAAACCCGCCCTTCCACCCTGATTTCCACCTCCGGCGACGACGTGGGCCTGCCCGACGGGCAGATGGGCAACTCCGAGGTGGGCCACGTCAATATTGGCGCCGGTCGCATTGTCTATCAGGACTTCACCCGCATCGGCAAGGCCATTAAAGACGGCGATTTCTTTACCAACCCGGCCCTGACCCGGGCCGTGGACAGCGCCGTCGGCAAGGGCCGGGCAGTGCACATTATGGGCCTGCTGTCGCCGGGCGGCGTGCACAGCCATGAAGATCACATTGCCGCCATGATTGAGCTGGCCGCCGCCCGGGGCGCCGAACAAATCTACCTGCACGCCTTTCTCGACGGTCGCGATGTGGCTCCCCGCTCAGCCCGGAGTACACTCGAACGTTTTGACGGTTTGTTTACAAAACTGGGCAAGGGCCGGCTGGCCTCGGTGATCGGCCGTTACTACGCCATGGATCGCGACAACCGCTGGGAGCGGGTAGAAACCGCCTACAACCTGCTGACTCAGGGCCAGGCTGAATACAGCGCCGCCAGTGGTGTAAGCGCCCTGCAGGCGGCCTACGACCGGGACGAGAACGACGAGTTCATCAAGGCCACGGTAGTGGGTGAGCCGGTCTCCATGCAGGACGGTGACGCCATTATCTTTATGAATTTCCGCGCCGACCGGGCCCGGGAGCTGACTCGCGCCTTTGTGGAAGATGACTTCACCGGCTTTGAGCGCAAGGCTCGTCCGGCGCTGTCCGACTTTGTGATGCTCACCGAATACGCCGCCGACATTCACACCAGCTGCGCCTATCCGCCAGAGCGCCTGGAGAATACCCTTGGGGAATGGCTGGCAAAACACGACAAGACCCAGTTGCGCATCTCGGAAACCGAGAAATATGCCCATGTGACCTTCTTCTTTAACGGCGGCATCGAGGAATGCTTTACGGGCGAGCAGCGGGAACTCATCCCCAGCCCCAAGGTGGCCACCTATGATCTGCAGCCGGAAATGAGCGCCGGGCAGCTCACCGACAAACTGGTGGAGGCCATTGAAAGCGGTGAGTTCGACGTGATTATCTGCAACTACCCCAATGGCGACATGGTCGGCCACACCGGCGTGTTTGCAGCGGCAGTAAAAGCCTGCGAGGCGGTGGACAGCTCAGTGGGACGGGTGGTCGAAGCCCTGGAAAAAACAGGTGGCGAAGCCCTGATCACCGCCGATCACGGCAATGCCGAACAGATGGTGAACCCGGAAACAGGACAGGTTCACACTGCCCACACCAACCTGCCGGTGCCGCTGATCTACATCGGCCGAGATGCCACCCCGGTAGAGGGCGGCCGGCTGTCGGATCTGGCGCCGACCATGCTGACCCTGATGGGGATGGAAATCCCGCCGCAAATGACTGGCAAGCCCCTGATGGTTCTGAAATAATCTGAGCCCTATGGGCGCACAAAGACTGATTGTTTCGTTACTGCTGAGCACCGGCCTGATGGCCGGTGCTTGCGCATGGGCGGACGACAGCAAGGATCTGAAGAACGTAAAGGGCCAGATTGCCAGTCAGCAGCAGGACATTCAGGCCCAGCAGCGCGAACTGAAGGCGCTGCAGCAACAGCTGGCCAAGGACGAAAAGGCCATTTCCGCCCTGGCCCGGGAACTGAATCAGACGCAAAACAGGCTGAAAGACAACGAGCGGAAGCTGGCCCGGCTTGAACAGGAGCACCAGTCCCTTAACCGCCAGGCCGACGAACAGCGCCACCAGCTGGCCACCCAGCTGCGCGCCGCCTATCAGAATGGCCGCCACGACTACCTCAAGCTGCTGCTCAACGGTCAGAACAGCAGCGACATCGACCGCCTGCTGCATTATTACGCCCACCTCAACCAGGCCCGGGCCGATGCCCTGCACCGGCTCGCCGACATTCGCCGCCAGCTGGCCGATAACCGTCGCCAGGCCGAACAGAGTCGCGCGCAACTGAAGGAGTTGCTGGCCGGCCAGCAACAGCAGCAGCAATCCCTGCAACAACGCCAGCACGAGCGCAACCAGACCGCCAAAAAAATCAATGCCCGGCTGGAGCAGGGCAACCGCCGGCTGGCCAACCTGAAGCAGGCCGCCAGCCACCTGGAGCAGCAGATCAAGGCCGCCGCCGAGCGGGCCCGCCGTGAGCAGGAACGACGTGAGCGCGAACGCCGGGAACAGGAACGACTGGCCGCGGCCCGCACTCAGCCCGGCCCCTCGGGCCACACCCCGGTGGTGGCCAAGACTCACGGCAACTTTGGCGGCCTCACCAAAGGCAGCCTGCCCTGGCCGCTGAAAGGCTCGCTGCTGCACCGCTTTGGCGCCGCCCGCACCAGCCAGCTGAACTGGAAGGGCCTGCTGATCGGCGCTCCCGCCGGGCGGGAAGTGAGCGCCGTGGCCAATGGACAGGTGGTGTACGCCGACTGGCTCAACGGCTTTGGCATGGTGATGGTGATCGACCACGGCAAGGGCTATCTGAGCCTGTACGGCCACAATCAATCACTGCTGCTGAACGCAGGGGACAAGGTCAGGGCCGGCCAGGCCATCGCCCTGAGCGGTGAAAGCGGCGGTCAGGAAAAACCCGGACTGTATTTTGAAATCCGCTACCGGGGTCAGGCCATCGATCCCCTGCCCTGGCTGCAACGGGGTTAAGCCGTCGCCGCCTCCAGCTCGCTGATCAGCCAGATGGCATTGTCCCGGCTGGTGCCGCACACGTCATCTGCAGGATTAAAACGGGCGCACAGCGCCGGCCGCTCGGGCTTGCCGAACAGCTCGCAACGCATGTCGGCCAGCAAATGAGCACAGGGCACCCCCGCCGGCTTGCCATTTGGCATGCCCGGCAGGGGCGCACTGATGCTGGGAGCAATGCAGCAGGCGCCGCAGTTGGGCCGGCATTCCATCCATCCTCTCCTTTAAGGGGCGGATATACCGCCTGAAAAATACCGCGCCATAATGCCGCCGAACGGCCCGTTTGTCGAACTCACCTCATGCTAGAATGCCGGTTTTTATGGCTAAGGAGCGGCATTATGCGTCTCACCGTACATCACCTTACTCAACTGCCCGAGCGGCACAGAGCCCATGCGGAGCTCATTCTGCAGGACCACATCCTGCCCGCAGGTCAGGCCTTTCTGCTGGCCACCTTTAACGACCGCGCCGTGGCCCTGGCCTGGCGCCAGGATGAGCACATCGGCTTTTTCGCGGTGCGGGACATTACCCGGCGCCGGGGCGTGGGCAGCGAGCTGCTGCACCAGCTGAAAGCCGACGCCAGGGCAAACGGCATCTCCCGGCTGGAGCTGAATGTTGCCGGGCTGCCCGCCGGTGACGCCACGGCGCTGACGGCCTTTTTCACCGCCTGCGGCTTTCAGCAAAAAGGCGGAGTGCTAAGCTGTTCCCTGTAACCTGACGGTCTTGAAACAGAGGGGGAACAATGAAAACACGCATCGAACGGGATTCCATGGGCAAGATAGAGGTACCGGCCAAGGCCCTCTACGGTGCCCAGACCCAGCGCGCCATCAACAACTTCCCCATTTCGGGTCAGCCCCTGCCTCCCGCCTTTATTCATGCCCTGGCCCTGCTCAAGGCCGGCTGCGCCCACGCCAACGGGGATCTGGGCCGGCTGGGCCAGGACAAGGCTGACGCCATCGTGCATGCCGCCCACGAGGTGGTCGCCGGCAAGCACGATGACGCCTTTCCGGTGGACGTGTTTCAGACCGGCTCGGGCACCAGCACCAATATGAACGTCAACGAAGTGCTGGCCCATCTGGCCAGCCGGCATCTGGGCAAGCCGGTGCATCCCAACGACGACGTCAACATGGGCCAGAGCTCCAACGACGTGATCCCGTCCGCCATTCACGTCAGCGCCGCCCTCGCCTTCAGCCGGGAACTGCTGCCGGCCCTGCACCAGCTGGAGCAAACCCTGTTCGGCAAGGGCGAACGCCTGCAGGACAAGGTGAAAACCGGCCGCACCCATCTGATGGACGCCATGCCCCTGCGTTTTGATCAGGAGCTGGGGGGCTGGGCCACTCAGGTGCAGTATGGCCGTGACCGGCTGCAGGGGCTGCAGAGCCGGTTGCAGCAACTGGCGCTGGGGGGCACCGCCATCGGTACCGGCATCAACGCCGATCCGCGCCAGGCCCGGCTGGCCTGCGACTATCTCAATGAGCACACCGGCCAGGACTTTTGTCCGGCGGAAGACTATTTCTACAGCCTGAGCTGCCAGGACACGGCGGTGGAGCTGTCGGGCCAGCTCAAGACCCTGGCGGTGGCGCTGATGAAAATCGCCAACGACCTGCGCTGGATGAACTCGGGCCCGCTTACCGGTCTGGCCGAGATCCAGCTGCCGGCGCTGCAGCCGGGCTCGTCGATCATGCCCGGCAAGGTCAATCCGGTGGTGCCCGAGGCGGTGGCCATGGTGGCGGCCCAGGTGATCGGCCTGGACGCCGCCAACACGGTGGCGGGCCAGTCGGGCAACTTTCAGCTCAATGTGATGCTGCCGCTGGTGGCCAGCAACCTGCTGACCATGATGAAACTGCTGGCCAACTGCGCGCCGCTGCTGGCGGAGGCCATCGACGGCTTTACCGTCAACGAGTCGCATATCGCCGAGCACCTGGCCCGCAACCCCATACTGGTGACGGCGCTGAACCCGGTGATCGGCTATGCCAAGGCGGCGGACATCGCCAAAAAGGCCTATGCCGAGTGCCGCCCCATTATGGAAGTGGCGCTGGAAGAAACCGATCTCTCCGAAGCCGAACTGCGTGAACTGCTGGACCCTGCCGCCCTGACCAAAGGCAGCCAGCAGGAAAAAGGTTAAACCTACGGCGCCGTGCGGTTCGTCGGACCACATTGTTGGGATTCGCTACGCTCATCGCCAACCTACGCTTCTGTTTCATGGAGCTTCAAAGCTGACTGCCAGTTTTCGTCATTAGTAGGTTGCGAATGAGCGCAGCGAATTCCAATACAAAGCCGGCTGCGGAATTCTGATGATGCACTACGCTCATAGCCCATTTGCGATTCGTCCGCCTCATTCCCACGCTCTACGTGGGAATGCATAACGGAGCCTGAAGGCAAAAGCCTCAACACTCAAGCAGCACCAGGGGTGCCGGGTAATTCAGTAATTGCTCGCCGCGCTGGTGGCGTTCCACCTGCTCCAGGGTGACCGGGCCCAGCTCGGGCAGCCACTGGTGCAGGTGAGTGAGCCCGGGATCGTACTGGCGCCATTGCCGGTGCGGGCTGAAGTGGCGCCCCTGGCGCGGATCGTGGCCGGCACCGGCAATGTAGGCCCAGTTGCCCCAGTTGCTGGCCACATCAAAGTCCACCAGATGCTGCTCAAAAAAGCGCGCCCCCAGCCGCCAGTCCAGCCCCAGCTCGTGAATAAAACAACTGGCCAGGTTCTGCCGCAGCCGGTTGGAGCAAAACCCGGTGGTGACCAGCTCCTTTAAGCCGGCATCTATCATCGGCCAGCCGGTGCGGGCCTGGCACCAGGCCTGCCAGTATTCGGCATTAAAAACGCCAGTCACCGCCTTGCCGGTAAGGCCGCCGGCGGCGAACAGCTGGCTGCCGTGTACCCGCAGCGACCAATGAAAATACTCCCGCCACAACAGCTCAAAACGCAGCCAGTAGCTGTGCTCGTCACTGCCCCACTGCTGCTCGTACGCCAGGATTCGATGCCACACGGCACGGGGTGAGAGGCAGCCCCAGGCCAGGGCGGCGCTAAGGTGACTGGAAAAATAGCGGCCGGTCAGCTCGTTGCGGCTGGCCTTGTAATGGGTGAGGGCCCGTTGCTCAAACAGGTAATGGTGCAGCCAGCCCCGTGCCGCCGTTTCGCCCCCCAGCCAGGCCGGATGGGCCGGTGCACCCGGCGCCGCGGGCCAGTGAATGCCGGTGGTCAAGTGGCAAGCCGCCGCCCGCAGCCCGCTCACATCCATGGCCGGTTGCGGCGCCGGCACCGGCCAGGCCGGTTTTTTCTCCACCTGTTTGCGAAAGCCGGTGAAGCTGGCGGGAAACGCCGTAAATAACGGCTCAACCTGCTGGGGGTCAAACAGCGGCTGGGCCTCAAAAGTATGCAGGGGCACACCGGCGTCACTCAGCCGGGTCAGCCAGTCGGCCTCTTCCGGCGCCTGGGCGGCATGAGTGACCAGCTCAAAGGGCTGCTGCCGGTGCCAGGCCAGCAGCAGTGCCACCGGGTCCCCTTCCAGCAGAGTGAGCGGAAAGGTTGCCAGCCGCTCGCTCAGGTCAGCCAGCGCCTGCTGCAGATAGGCCGCTCTGGCCGCGCCCAGCCGGTGCAGCCCGTCTTTATCGGTTGCCCGCCAGTGAGCGGGCAGTATAAAGACCGCCGCCGCATCCCCCGAGTAATCCGCCAGCCGTTGCCAGCCCGAATGATCGTCCAGTCGTAAATCGTTGCGTAACCACAGCAGCCGCATGCCGTTCTCCCATAAAAAAAGAGCCCGGTACGCTGACCGGGCTCCTGAAGGCTGTCGTTCACGGCAAGTGTGAATTACAGAATGATTTCCTGCAGCTTCTGATCCTTGCGCGACAGAATATGCGTGGAGCGAATGCGGCGCACGGTACGTGACTTGCCACGGATCACCAGGGTCTCGGTGTGGGCATAGTTGCCGTCGCTGCTGATGCCTTCCAGCAGATCACCCTTGGTGATGCCGGTGGCGGAGAAGATGACGTTGTCGGTGCGCGCCATGTCTTCCAGTTTGAGCACGGTACCCACTTCGATGCCCATTTGCTTGCAGCGTTCGATTTCGGCCTGGCCGGCGGCCAGATTTTCCTCGTTCGGCCCCTTGACCTCGTAACGGGGCAGCAGGCGGGCCTGCATGTCACCGTCCAGGGAGCGCACCACGGCGGCGGAGATCACCCCTTCGGGGGCACCGCCCACGCCGTAGAGCATGTCCACTTCGCTTTCGGGAATGCAGGCCAGAATGGAGGCGGCCACGTCACCGTCGGGAATAGCGAACACCCGCACGCCCAGGGCCTGCATGGTCTTGATGGCCTTGTCGTGGCGGGGCTTGGCCAGGGTGATCACGGTAAAACGCGACAGCGGCTTGTTCAGTGCCTTTGCCACCGACTTGATGTTCTGCTCAATGGACTTGTTCAGATCGATGGCACCCTTGGCGCCGGCACCGACAATCAGCTTTTCCATATACATGTCGGGAGCACGCAAAAAGGCGCCCTTTTCGCCCACCGCCATCACCGCCAGGGCGTTGGACTGGCCCATGGCGGTCATGCGGGTGCCCTCAATGGGATCCACGGCAATATCGACTTCGTCGCCGCCCTGACCGACCTTTTCGCCGATATAGAGCATGGGGGCCTCATCGATTTCACCCTCGCCAATCACCACTTCGCCGCTGATCTCGATCTCGTTCAGCACATGACGCATGGCCGCCACGGCGGCGCCGTCGGCAATGTTCTTGTCGCCCCGGCCCAGCCACTTGTAGCCGGCCAGTGCGGCCGCTTCGGTCACCCGGGAAAATTCGATGGCCAGTTCACGTCTCATGAAAATTTCCTAATCAGTTATTTTTGTTCTTCGCCCAGCACTCGCTGACGGAACACACGATACACATCGGGAATTTGATCCATACCCGAAATACACATGTCCAGATCGTGCAGACGGCCGTCCTTGATGCCATAAATCCAGCCGTGCACGGACAGGGGCTGGCCCTGTTTCCAGGCGTTCTGCACTATGGTGGTATGACACAGGTTGGACACCTGCTCGGCCACATTCAGCTCGCACATGCGATCTTCCCTGATCTGCTGATCTTCGATGGCGTTCAGGGTGTCTTCGTGCTTGTGACAGATGTCCTTGATGTTGCGCAGCCAGTTGTCAATGAGTCCCAGCTCCTTGTTCTGCATGGCCGCCAGCACACCGCCGCAGCCGTAGTGGCCGCAGATGATGATGTGCTTCACCTTGAGTACTTCAACGGCGTATTGTACCACCGACAGGCAGTTGAAGTCCGTATGCACCACCAGGTTGGCCACGTTGCGGTGCACGAACACGTCACCGGGCAGCAGGCCGGTGAGCTGGTTGGCCGGTACCCGGCTGTCGGAGCAGCCAATCCACAGGTATTCCGGCGCCTGCTGCAGCGACAGTTGTTCAAAAAAGGTCGGATCTTCTTTCTTGATTCGCTCGGACCAGTCCCGGTTGTTGTCAAACAGATGCTTCAGTTCTTTCATGGATTACTACCTGCCATGTTGTGTGGGATATGTATAAGGTAGGCGGAAAAAAGGCCCGCGAGGGGCCTTTAAACACCGGAAAATCAACAAACAGCCTGCCGGCTTATGCGTCCATGGCAGCCTTGAGTTTTTTCAATGCGGTTTTTTCCAGCTGGCGAATACGCTCGGCAGACACACCGTATTCATCGGCCAAGCTCTGCAGCGTGGTCTTGTCGTCTTCGTCGAGCCAGCGGGCCTGAATAATGCGCTGGCTGCGCTCATCCAGGGTGTTAAGGGCGGCACGCAGGCGGCTGCTGGCGGCCTGCTCCCAGTTGGCTTCTTCCACCTGGGTGGCCACGTCGGAGCTCTTGTCTTCCAGATAGTGTACCGGGGAAAAACTGCCTTCGCGCTCGTCGTCGTCGGATGCCAGATCAAAGGCCTGATCCTGGGCGCTCATGCGGGATTCCATCTCCAGCACTTCTGAAGGTGACACCCCCAGATCCTCGGCCACCCGGTTCACTTCCTGCTGATTGAACCAGCCCAGGCGCTTTTTGGACTTGCGCAGATTAAAGAACAGCTTGCGCTGGGCCTTGGTGGTGGCCACCTTGACCACGCGCCAGTTGCGCAGCACATATTCGTGGATTTCGGCCTTGATCCAGTGCACCGCAAAGGATACCAGGCGCACGCCCACCGCCGGATCAAAGCGCTTGACCGCCTTCATCAGGCCGATATTGCCTTCCTGGATCAGATCCGCCTGAGGCAGGCCATAGCCGGCGTAGCTCTTGGCGATATGCACCACAAAGCGCAGATGTGACATCACCAGCTGACGGGCCGAGGCCAGGTCGCCTTCGTTCTGCAACCGCTCGGCCAGGGACTTTTCTTCTTCCGCGCTGAGCACGGGAATGGTGTTCACCGCCTGGATATAGGCCTCCAGGCTGCCCTGGGGAACCAGGGCAAAGTGGCGCTGAAAATCTGTCGTCATCAAACTCGTGTTCATTACATGACTCCGTGTGAACGGCTTCGGTTGTTCCCCTGCAATGACTTTACTGACTCGGCCGGCCGGTTGCCGGCGAGTGAAAATTTATGGATTCACCATGAAAAGTCAAGGGAAGCACCCTGCTGTGCTGCTCCCATAAGACCACAGTCTGCCCGCAAGGTTCAAGCCGGCTCTATGGCTCTTATGTGACGGCGCACGGAAAAACCGGATGCCAGCAGGCTTAAAAGGGTGCCAGTCAGCACCAACAGCAGGCTTTCGTTCAGGTCCAGACCCAGCAGTGAAAAGTCACTCTGATACAGCGCCGCCAGGGCACTGACCTTGTGACTGAGCCAGAACACCATGATCAGGGTCAGCCACCAAGCCAGCAGGCCGCCGATAATGCCGTACCACAGCCCCACATAAAGAAAGGGTCTGTGAATGAAGCCGTCGGTGGCGCCCACCAGCTTCATCACTTCAATTTCGTAACGGCAGCTGAGAATGTTGAGCCGCAGGGTGTTGCTCACCACCAGCAGCACGCCGGCCAGCAGCAGCACCGCCATGCCCACCACCGCCTGACGCAGCAGCTCCACTATGCCCGACAGCCGGGCCAGCCAGGCCATGTCGAGGCGGGCCGTGGCCACCAAGGGCTCGGCATTCATGTCGGCCAGCAACAGTTCGGCCATGTCGGGCTGGCGACCGCTTTCCGACAGGTTCAGGATCAGCACCGCCGGCAGCGGGTTTTGCTCAAGCAAGTCCAGCGCCTCGGCAAAGCCGGCGGCACCGCTGAAATCGGCCAGGCCCTGCTCCGGGCTGATGTAGGTGACCTGACGAATCTCGCTCATGCCTTCCAGCCGGGTCTGCAACGCCTTTACCTGATCTTCACCGCTGTTTTGCTTGAGATAAAGGCTGATCTGCGCCTGACTCTGCCAGAAGCTGCTCACCGACTCGGCGTTTTTCAGCAGCACGTAAAAGCTCGCCGGCAGCGCCAGGCTGACGCCCAGCACGGCAATGGTCATCAGCGAGCTGAGCGGTGTGCGCCACAACTCGCCCAGGCTGGCAAACAGCTGACGCAGGTGATCGACCCAGTACATGATCAGGCGCCGGTGCCAGCCCAGCTTGTGAGTGCCGCTCATGCCACCTCCTCCTGCATGCGTCCGGCGTTCAGCCGCAGGGTGCGGTAACGCTGGGAATTGATAAGGCCGGTGTCGTGAGTGGCGATGAGCACGCTCACCCCCACCCGGTTAAAGGACTCGAACAGCCGCAGAATGTCCATGGACAGCTCGGGATCCAGGTTGCCGGTGGGCTCGTCCGCCAGCAGCAGCAGCGGCTTGTTGACGATGGCCCTGGCAATGCCCACCCGCTGCTGCTCACCGCCGGAGAGCATGGGAGGAAAGTAACGATCCTTGCCGTGCAGGCCCACCTTGTCGAGGGCGGCCGAGACCCGGCGCTGAATGTCGTGATGGCTGTAGCCTTCAATCACCAGCGGCAGCGCCACGTTGTCAAACACGGTGCGACCGTTGATCAGGTGGTGGTCCTGAAAAATCATGCCGATGCGCCGGCGCACAAAGGGAATGTCGCGGCGGGCGATGCGGCTGACATTGCGGCCGTTGAAAAACACCTGGCCGTCGCTGGGCCGTTCCATCACGCTGATCAGCTTGAGCAGGGTGCTTTTACCGGCCCCGGAGTGGCCGGTAAGGTACGCCATTTCACCCTTGTTTAAATGAAAGCTGACTTTTTGCAGCGCCTGAAAGCCGCCGCTGTATACCTTGCTAACCTGCTCAAAGCGGATCATTTAGTCTTCCCGGCTGAAAAGCGCCTCGATAAATTCGGAGGCATTAAAGGGACGCAAATCGTCGATTTTCTCGCCCACGCCGATATAGCGAATGGGAATGCCGAACTTGTCGGCCACGGCAAAAATCACCCCGCCCTTGGCGGTGCCGTCCAGCTTGCTCAGGGTAATACCGGTAATGGGCACGGCATCGTTAAAGATCTTGGCCTGGCTGAGGGCGTTCTGACCGGTGCCGGCGTCCAGGGTCAGCATGATCTCGTGGGGCGCGGCGGGGTCGATTTTCTGCATCACCCGCACGATTTTCTTCAGCTCTTCCATCAGGTGCGCCTTGTTCTGCAGGCGACCGGCGGTATCGGCAATAAGCACATCCACCTTGCGGGCACGGGCGGCTTCCACCGCGTCATAAATCACGGAGGCGGCATCGGCGCCGGTGTGCTGGGCGATCACCGGAATGTCGTTGCGCTCGCCCCACACCTGCAGCTGCTCCACCGCGGCGGCGCGGAAAGTATCGCCGGCGGCCAGCATCACCGACTTGCCCTCGGCCTGGAACTGGCGGGCCAGCTTGCCGATGGTGGTGGTCTTACCCACCCCGTTCACGCCCACCATCAGGATCACGTAGGGCTTGTGCTCGCTGTTGATTTCCAGCGGCTGGTCGACCTTGGCGAGAATCTCGCCCATTTCTTCCTTCAGCAGCTCATACAGGGCTTCGCCGTCCTTGAGCTGCTTGCGGCTGGCCTGGCTGGTCAGGTTGTCGATGATCGACATGGTGGTTTCCACCCCCAGATCGGCGGTCAGCAGCTGGGTCTCCAGCTCTTCAAACAGATCGTCGTCAATCTTCTTGCCGCGGAACAGGCCAAAGAAGCCCGAGCCCAGATTTTGCCGGGTTTTAAGCAATCCGGCCTTAAGACGGGCAAAAAAGCCCTTTTTCGGTGCTTTTTCTGCCTGAGCGGCTTCCTCGGCGGCCAGACGCTGCTGCTCTTCGGCCTCCCGGGCCAGGCGCTCCTGCTCGGCAGCTTCCGCTTCGGCCGCAAGGCGGGCCTCTTCTTCCACCGCCTGCCGCGCTTCTTCCTCGGCTTTTTCTGCAGCAATGCGGGCTTCTTCCGCCGCTTTCGCCTCGGCCGCCAAGTGAGCTTCTTCCGCGGCTTTGGCTTCGGCCGCCAGACGCGCCTCTTCCGCCGCCTTGGCTTCCGCCGCGAGGCGCGCTTCTTCCGCTGCCTTCGCTTCGGCCGCCAGCCGCGCCTCTTCCGCCGCTTTGGCTTCGGCCGCCAGACGCGCCTCTTCCGCCGCTTTCGCTTCGGCCGCCAGACGGGCCTCTTCCGCCGCTTTGGCTTCGGCCGCGAGGCGCGCCTCTTCCGCCGCTTTCGCTTCGGCCGCCAGACGCGCTTCTTCCGCCGCCTTCGCTTCGGCCACCAGACGGGCCTCTTCCGCCGCTTTGGCTTCGGCCGCGAGGCGCGCTTCTTCCGCCGCCTTCGCTTCGGCTGCCAGACGGACCTCTTCCGCCGCCTTGGCCTCGGCTGCCAGACGGGCCTCTTCCGCCCGCGCCTCGGCTTCCTGCTGCTTCAGCTGCGCTTCCACTTCCGCGCCATGACCGGCTTCCGCTTCGGATTCCACCGCATCATGGGCTGTTTGCTGTTCCTGTGTCTCTTCCGGCTGCTCGTCTTTCTTTTTGCCAAAGCCCAGCCAGGAGAAAAAACCTTTTTTCGCCATTCTTGCCAATACTCGCTGTTGTTCGGGACGATTAGGACTGGCCGTGATTCGGCCGCTTCATTAGAATATTCGCCCCTTGGGGGATGCAAAACCGCCTTATACTAGCACTTTATTGAAAGACGGCGAAACGAGATGGCAAAAGCAAAACCGGCAAAAAAAAGCGCTGCGGCCAGCGGCCAGATCCGGCTTATCGGCGGCCAGTGGCGTGGGCGAAAACTGCCGGTATTACACAGCGAAGGACTCAGACCCACCACAGACAGAGTCAAGGAAACCCTGTTCAACTGGCTGATGTTTGATATTCGCGGAAGGCGCTGTCTGGATCTGTTCGCCGGCAGCGGCAGCCTGGGCTTTGAGGCCTTGTCCCGCCATGCTGCCGAGGTGGTGATGGTGGAAAAAGACGCCACCGTGGCCGGCCAGCTGAAGCGCAATCTGGCCAGCCTGCCGGCGGCCCCGGGCACTGTAGTGCAGGCCGATGCCGTACAGTTTCTGCAGCAGCCGGCCACACCTTTTGATGTGGTGTTCCTCGATCCGCCCTTTCACAAGGAACTGCTGCCTCACGTGTGTGAGCTGCTGGAACAAAACGGCTGGCTTGCCGACAATGCCCTTATCTATATCGAACGGGAACAGGGACTAGCATTGCCCACCCTGCCCGCCCACTGGTCTCTGCACAAAGACAAGCAGGCCGGCCAGGTCAGTTATCAACTCTACCAAAGGGAGCAAATGAAATAATGAAGGTACTTAACCTGCTGATGCGGCTGGTGATGCTGACGTTCTGGGCCGGCATCATCTACGCCCTGCTCGGCCCCGGTTTTGAAGAGGCCGGCTCCATGCCGCTGATCCTGGGTGCCGTGGTGCTGGTAATGCACGGGCTGCAGATGCTGATGCTGAAACAGGTGTCCAGCCTGCTCAACCCCAGCGCCGGCGACTACCTGGAAGTGCTGGTATTCGGCTCCTTTGCCATGCACCGCCACCGCGCCCGCCTGAAAGAACTGAGCGAACAACAAAAGCGCTGAAACCCATCACTTTTTGTGTAACTGCTACGGCATTTCGTGGAGCGCGGACAGCCTGCGCTCCATATGATACCTGCCGCCCTGCTAATCTTTCGGGCCGCCCCCGCACCGCCAGCAGATCTCAAAGCTGGCGTCATTTTCCTCGCCGCACTGAGCGCAATGCCAGGTGCGTTTTTCCTTCTGCTGATACTCCTGCAAAAACGCTCTTGCCCGTTGCCAGTCTCGTTTCTGTACCAGCAGAGTGACCTGGGCCACATCCATGGGCAACTCGCCAAGGGCCCCCGACAGAGCCTCACCTCTCAGCTGCACGGCCATGCCACGGCTTTCCAGCGCACCCTTGAGGGTATGCGCCTCCAGGCTGTTGGCCGCTTCAAATACAGGTATCCAGTCGCTCATTCATTCCCTTCCGAACGCACAATAGAAAAAGGGGGTGACATCATGTCACCCCCTTTTGGGTTGTCGTATGGTTAGTCCGTAAACCAAGTTGCTCCCTGCAATCCCTGACAATACCTTTTCCTTAAGGCGATCCTCTTACCGTTCCGTCGGCGTGTCCTTTTGGTCATCCTGACCGCAGTTCATCCTGAGCTGCTAGACTGTCTCCGTCCTGGGAGGTGTCCCTTACCGCATCCTGCGGGGTTCCTTTCGCCGTTCCTGGCAGCCGGTCTGTCCTGACCCACTTTCCTTGCTCCTTGCCCTTCTAACTATAGGGAACTTTCATTTTGCCTCAAGCGGCTGAGTGGTACCAAAACGTTCAAGGCAAGCTTCCACAATATGCACATGAGATACAAACTAATGTTTATAAAAGGAAAAATAAAAAAGTCCGGGCTGCAGTCCGTAAACAAAAGCGCCTTCTCCCACACGCAAAGTAAGAGATCTCGCACAAGCGGCCGGGTTCTTTTCGTTATGGCTGTTCCCGGTAACAAAATGGTGGCGCGCCCGATACGGCTTACTTAGGATCAGAATGTCTGTTAAGGGAGGTTTTATGAACAAACTGGAATTACCATCGGTGCTGGTGGAACCACAGTGGCTGGCGCAACACCTGAATCACCCCGATCTGGTGGTGCTGGACGCCAGCTGGCACATGCCCGCCAGCGGCCGCAATGGCCTGGAGGAATGGCGGCAGCAACGCATTCCCGGTGCCCGCTTCTTTGACTTTGACGGCCGCATCAAGGATCAGCATGCCAGCCTGCCCCATATGCTGCCGGACGAGGCGCTGTTTTCCAGAGAGGTATCAGCCCTGGGCATCAGCAACCACCAGACCATCGTCATCTACGACAGTCTGGGCATCTTTGCCGCTCCCAGAGTCTGGTGGATGTTCCGCGCCATGGGGCACGACAGGGTTGCCGTGCTCAACGGCGGCCTGCCCGCCTGGCAGCAGGCCGGCCTGCCGCTGGAGCAGGATGAACCTGCCCCCGTTGAACCCGGCCGGTTTATCGCTCACCGTCAGCCGCAGTGGATTGCCGATGCCACCGAGGTGGAGCAGGCGCTGCAGGACGACGGCAGCCGGGTGCTGGATGCCCGCAGCCGCGAACGTTTCAGCGGTGCCGTCGCCGATCCCCGTCCGGGCGTGCGTCCCGGCCATATGCCCGGCGCCGTCTGCCTGCCCTTTAACGAGCTGCTGGAAAACGGCCGCCTGTTGCCGGCCGAGCGGCTGGCAGAAAAATTTGCCCCGCTGGTGAACACAGGGCAGAAACTGGTGTGCAGTTGTGGCTCCGGGGTCACTGCCGCCATCCTGGCACTGGGGGCCGAGCTGGCTGGTCACAACCATATCGCCGTGTACGACGGCTCCTGGACCGAATGGGGCGGCTCTGCTCACCTGCCGGTGGAGAAGGATGCCTAAAAAAAACCCGCCAAAATGGCGGGTTTTTTAGCTCGAAGCAGAGAGAAGAGATTACTTCTCGGCTTCGACCTTGGGTTCCGGACGCTCGGCCACACCCATCTTGATAGCCAGCCAGATCACCAGCACCAGGGTGATCATCACCGACAGATAGTTGGTACCCATTTCCGGAAACTGGGTGCGCAAAAAGGCGGAGTAACCAAACACACCGATCAGAAAGCTCAGCAGAGCACAGACCGGGGTGTCACCCTCCATGGGCGAACTCAGATACTCCTGATACAGCATGTAAGCTGCCAGCACCAGAGAGATAATGGGGAATACGGAAAACGCCAGCTCGCTTACGCTGAGGGTGGCCAGGGTGGCGTTGCCACACAGGCCCACCAGCAGCGCCAGCAAAATGGGTTTACGGCGAACATTCTTTTTTCCAGACATAGTGATCCTTCCTGATTTAAGGCCTAGAGCCGTTTTGCCTTGTTATATGCATCTGCGCCCTTGGCGATCATGCGCAGTTGCAGAATCATGCGCTCCGCCAGCACGGCACGCTCTTCATCGTTCATGTCCAGCGCATCGGCGCCGGCACTGAACACTATGGTGACCATGGCCTGGGCCTGAGCCTCGGCATAGTCACGGCTGGTCTTTTGCTTCTCTTCCAGATAGTCGGTGAGCTCGGCGGTAAAATGCTGGATCTCCCGCGCCACCGCCTGACGAAAGGCCGCAGAAGTGCCTGATCGTTCCCGCAACAACAACCGGAACACATCGGGGCTGTTATCGATAAATTCCATAAAGGTTTTTACCGAAATCTGAATCACACTGCCACCATCGGCAATGCGCTGACGCGCCTGACGCATCAGCTGACGCAGAGTCAGGCCGCCTTCATCCACCAGCGTCAGCCCCAGTTCTTCCATATCCTTGAAATGACGGTAAAAGGAAGTCGGCGCCAGCCCGGCTTCACGGGCCACTTCACGCAGACTGAGACTGGAAAAGCTGCGCTCGGCACTGAGCTGACGAAACGCGGCCTCCACCAGAGACCGCCGGGTCTTCTCTTTTTGTTGTGCGCGAACGCCCACGACACACCACGCTCAAAACGTTAATGGCCGAATCATACCTTGTTGTGCCGGGCCGGTCAGCCCCGATGGTTCAATTTGTGATTGTTAGCAGTCCGAACCGCAAATACCCGCCGCATCACAGCGCTGAGCAACACGCCAACGCTTCCTTTTTTACCCTATTTTCCGCCCCGTCAATGACACAGCGCCCTACCGAAATCTGCGACTTCCGCTTTCCTTTGACAAAAACTCTGCAAAACTCCATAGTCTTCGCCATTTTCTGTTGAAGCAAGACGTACACCAATCTTTACAGTATTTGGGAGCAAGCAAACGTGAACGCAAGGGCGCAATTCAGCAGCAGGCTGGGATTTGTGATGGCCGCCGCCGGCTCGGCTATCGGGGTGGGTAACATATGGGGCTTCCCCACGCAGGCAGCCAGCAACGGCGGCGGCGCCTTTCTGCTGATGTATCTGCTGATGATACTGCTGCTGGGCTATCCCATGCTGGTGGCCGAGATCACCATCGGCCGTCATGGTCAGGCCGGCCCCTTTCACGCCCTGCAAAAGCTCACCGGCAAGGGCCCCGGCAGGACCATTGCCGGCCTGGTCGGGCTGGCGGCGGTGCTGACCGTCAGCCTGATTTTCACTTTTTACGCCATCGTCTCGGGCTGGTTTATCGCCTATGCCCTGGAGCCCGTCGCCAGCCTGTTTGGGCAACATGCCGCCGCCACCTGGCTTACCGGCTTTTCCACCCCGCGCAATCTGGTGTTTACCCTGGCATTCGCTCTGCTCAGCCTGTATGTGGTGAGCCGCGGTCTGGAGCAGGGCATTGAAAAGTGGTCGAGCCGGCTGATGCCACTGCTGCTGCTGATGCTGGTGATACTGACCGGTTATATGCTGACCCAGCCCGGCGCCGGTGAAGGCCTGCGCGCCTACCTGGTGCCCGACTTCTCCCGGGTGCTGAACCGGGACGTGCTGATCGGTGCCCTGGGCCAGAGCTTTTTCTCCCTGTCGCTGGGGGCCGCGGTCATGATGCTGTATGGCTCCTACCTCAGCCGTCAGTCCAGCATTCCGGCGCTGGCGGCCCAGGTAACCCTGCTCGACACCAGCGTGGCCTTTCTCGCCGGCCTGCTGATTTTGCCGGCCATGTATGTGGCCCAGCACAACGGCGTGGCCATTTTCGCCGAGGACGGCAGCCTGCTGAGCTCCGACACCCTGGTGTTCTCGGTGCTGCCGGCGCTGTTCGAAACCATGGGCCAGGCCCAGTATCTGATCGCCTTTGCCTTCTTTATGCTGATGATAGTGGCGGCGCTGACCTCCTCCATCTCCATGCTGGAAGCACCGGTGTCCCTGGCCATTGAGAGTACCGGTATGTCGCGACTCAAGGCCACCTGGCTGATGACCGCCCTGTGCACCCTGGTCAGCGTTATTATCGTGTTCAACTTCGGCAGCCTGTTCGGGCTGATCATTACTCTTACCACCCAGTACGCCCAGCCTCTGGTCAGCCTGTGCATCACCATTTACGCCGGCTGGGTGTGGCAGCGCAACAAGGTGCTGGCCGAGCTGAAAGCCGGCTGCCCCGAGGTAGAGCAGGGCCTGTTCTGGAAAATCTGGCCCTGGTACGTGCGCTTTGTGTGCCCGGTACTGGTGCTGGTGGTGATTATTCAGTCCATCGGCGGCTGAATCCGACTGCTTTCCAGAAACAGAAAAGGGCCGCATTGCGGCCCTTTTGCTTTGTCGTCTGTTAGCCTGGTGCAACTCCGTCGGACAAAGCGCACTGCTTCGCCGACACGCCGTGAATACTTCCCTGTAGGCTCCACTGCGCCATCCATGGCGCAGAGGGTACGGCGAAACAGACACCCTTTGTCCTCCTCGTTCGGCACCGAGCTGCCAGATACATCCGTTATGCGACTGTAGGGTCACAACGAAGCAACTGCCGGGATTACCGGAGCCGAACGTCAAATGCCAAGGATGGCATTTGCCGAGCGTCCCAAGGAGGGGCCTGAAGCGTGTCGGCGCAGGTAACCCGGCCGGTGCTTCGCACTTGCACCCAATGAGCAGACAACGATCAAAAGGGCCGCATTGCGGCCCTTTTGCTTCTCTCTTGCAGGCAAATCAGCGGGTTTCTTCGTCGTCCGGGGCGTTCAGGCCGGCGGCCAGCTGAGTGCCCTGCTCTTCGTCGGCCAGGGCCAGCAGGAAGGCGTATTCCCGGGCCAGCTCGTGATAAGACTCAAACCGGCCGGACTTGCCACCGTGGCCGCTGTCCATGTCGCAGTGCAGCAGCAGCAGGTTGTCGTCGGTCTTCATCTCACGCAGCTTGGCCACCCACTTGGCCGGTTCCCAGTATTGTACCTGGGAGTCGTGCAGACCGGTGGTCACCAGCATGTTGGGGTAGTCCTGCGGTTTCACCTGATCGTAGGGGCTGTAGGACTTCATGTAGTGGTAATAGTCGGCGTCGTTGGGGTTGCCCCACTCGCCGTACTCACCGGTAGTGAGCGGAATAGACTCGTCCAGCATGGTGGTGACCACGTCCACAAAGGGCACTGCGGCCACTACGCCCTTGTACAGCTCCGGCGCCATATTGACCACGGCGCCCACCAGCAGGCCACCGGCGCTGCCACCCGAGGCAAACACATTGTGCTTGTCGCCGTAGCCCTGCTGCACCAGGGATTTGGTGACGTCGATAAAGTCGTTAAAGGTGTTCTGCTTGCTCATCAGCCGGCCCTGATCATACCAGTCCCGGCCCAGCTCCTCGCCGCCCCGTACATGGGCAATGGCATAGACAAAGCCCCGATCCAGCAGGCTCAGGCGGGCGCTGCTGAAGTCCGGATCCATGCTGGCGCCGTAAGAGCCGTAGGCATACACCAGCAGCGGGTTGCTGCCATCGCCTTTAAACTTGTCGGCCCGGTACACCAGCGACACCGGCACTTTTACACCGTCCCGGGCGGTCACCCAGACCCGCTCGCTGCGGTAGTCATCGGCATTGAAATCCTCACCCACATACTGCTGCTTGAGCTCCCGTCGCTCCTGGGTATCCATGTTCACTTCATAAATGGTCACCGGCCGGGTCATCGAAGAATAACCGTAACGCAGCCAGGGAGTGTCGGCCTCGGGGTTGGTGCCCATCCAGCTCACATAGGCGGGATCATCAAACTGGATCTGGCGCTCGCGGCCGTCCTGGCGGTGTATCTGGCGCAAATGCAGCAGACCCTCGCTGCGCTCTTCCAGCACCAGCCAGTCGCGGAACAGGGCATAGCCTTCCAGCAGCACGTCGTCCCGGGCGGGAATCACCGGCTGCCACTGATCGGGGGTGTTGGCCTCGTCGGTCACATAAAGGCCAAAGTTGGCGCCGTCCTTGTTGGAGCGTACATAGAACCGGCCCTGATAATGCTCCAGATCGTACTCATGGCCGTGCTTGCGGGCCATAAACAGCTGAGGCTCGGCCTCTGGATCATCGGCGGCAATCATGTGTACTTCGCTGGCGTCGGTATTCCAGGCGCCAATAAAGATATAGTCTCCGGAGCGACTCTTGTAGAGGCTGGTGTAGAAGCTGCTGTCCGCTTCTTCATGCACCAGCACGTCTTCGCTCTGGTCGGTGCCGAGGGTGTGACGGTACACCTGAAAGGGCAGCAGGGTGCTGTCATCCTGTTTCACGTAAAACAGGGTTTTGCCGTCCTTGGCCCACACCAGATTGCCGGAGGTGTTTTCCAGCACCTCGGGATACAGCTCGCCGGTTTCCAGCGACTTGAAGCGGATCTGGTACTGACGCCGGGACACAAAGTCTTCAGAGAACGCCAACGTCTGCTGATCCGGGCTTACCGCCATCTGGCCCTGGCCGTAATAGCCCTGACCCTCGGCCCGCTGGTTGCCGTCAAGCAGTACTTCTACCTGCTCCGGATTGCTTTCCGGATAGCGCTCGGTAATACCGTATTCCTGCCCCTGCTGGTAACGGGTACGATACCACCAGCCCTGTTTCAGATAGGGCACACTGTTGTCGTCCTGACGAATGCGCGCCACCATTTCCTGAAACAGTTTTTCCTGAAGGTCATCCAGCGGAGTCAGCACTCGCTCACTGTACTGGTTTTCCTGCTCCAGATACTCCAGCACGGCGGGGTCTTCACGCTCGTCGTCACGCATCCAGTGATAGTTGTCTACCCGAAAATCATCGTGGTTGTAGAGCACATGGGGAATTTTCTTGGCGACAGGTGGTTTCACTTCCACGTTGGTTCCTTTGGCATAGGGTTTGGCACACGCCACCCATGCTAACATCAGGCAAAGCCTTACCCTATTACGCACGCGTCACTCCTTTTCGATCCGTACAAAAAACGAACAGATATTATCTTCAGAATACGACGCCAGCCAGTAAAACCGGTAAAAAATGCCAAATAAAACGGGAAACAAAGTCAAATGAAGCCGCATGGTGCGGCTTTTTCAAGGGAAGTGACTACTTACGTTGCCAGCGCCCGTCGGCCAGCTGAACATATTGTCCGGAAGGGGTGCGCTCAATATTAAGCTGGCCGGCCCGGGCCTGTACCACCGCCAGGCTGGTGCCGGTTTTGCGGGCGATGTCCCGGTAGCTTTCCAGCCGTTTGCGGTTGATATCGCCGACAATGGCGCTGACCTGGCCACCGTTCTGCACCGCCCCCACCAGGCCGTTAAGCTGTTCACCGATAAGCCCCTGCCGTTTGGCCTGCTGCAGGTCCAGCGCCCAGGCCGACAGGCTCAGGGTTGCCGCCAGTATCATAGCCAACCATCGCATATCAACCTCCTCAGAACAGCTCCTGCTCTTGTTCAAACAGTTTTTCCAGCTCCCGATCCACCCGCACCCGAATCTCGTGATCCACCTTGACATTCAGGTTCACCGTAATCGGTTTGTCGGGCACCATGACCTCCACCCTGGGGGTGCAGGCCGCCAGCCACAGGCTCCAGAACACCAGGATTGCTACTTTCATTCGTTGCTTCCCCCTTGCAGCCTGGCCGGCAGCCGCTCGCTCAGTTGCCCGGCAAAACGCAGGCTTTCCAGCAACTGTAACAGGTTTTCCTCATGCCGGTAATTGAAGTTGACCGGATGCATGCGCCCGCTGACCGGCGCCTGGCCCCGCAGCCGGCTGACAATAACGGCCTGGCCGTCCGGGGTCATGGCCAGCTCGGCCTCCAACCGGCGATAACGCAGATCCTCAAGCATGCCCAGGGTCAGGCCAAGGGAAAGATTGTCTTCTGCCGAAGCGAGCAGGGCATCACCGGCCTGATAGGATATCCAGCCGTCACGCCCCCACAGCCGGCCGTTTTCCACACTGAAACGCCCGTCGAACACAAAGGGCAGCCGGCCATGCAGGCCACCATCGCCGGTCAGCCCGGGCACCGCCGCCAGACTCAGCAACTTCGCCAGGGAAATGTCCTGCAGATGCAGCTCACCCCGTGTGTGAGCACTCAGTTTCATCGGCGACAATGCCAGCCGGCCTTCCAGCACTCTGCCGGTGAGTCCCGATAACCAGAGCGCTCCCTCTCGCCAGTCCAGGGCGGCATGCATGTTCGTGACCGGCACCCCGGTGTTGAGCTCGCCAATGGTCAGGCCGCTGCCCGGGCTCAGCGCCAGCCGCCCGCGCCGCCAGTGCAACCCCAGCTGCCCGGTCACGCCCTGTGCCAGCACCCCGCCCGCGCCCAGCTCACCGTCACTCAGGGCCAGATCCAGCGCCACCGGTTGACTGGCATCCAGCAGGTTGCCGGCCCGGACCGACAGCCTCAGTTCACCGCCACCCACCTCCAGCTCAGGCAATGCCAGCCAGCCATGCAGCCAGGAGGCCACCGCCGCCAGTGGCAGCGACTGCTCGGGCAGTTGCAGGGCCAGGCCGCCATTGCGCTGCCAGTGACCGCTCACTTTCACGCCCGGGCTCAGCCGCAAGGCCAGTTCACCATGCTGGTGGTCAGTCAGGCTGAGCTCCAGCTGTGCGCCGGGCAAGCGCTGCTGCTGCCAGCGTCCATCCTGCCAGGTCAGCGTCCAGCGCCCTATGCCGTTCAGTGGTAACGCGCTTGCTGGCCGCAATGTTATTCCGCTCAGCCGTCCTCGTTGCCAGGAGAGCCCGGCAACGGTCAGACGTGAATCCGGATGCCATTGCCAGCCCTGTTCACCGGGACCCAGCCGTCCCTGCAAGCGCAGAGTACCCGACAGTGGCGCCGGCAGCGCCGTGGTGGCGCTCAGGTACAGATCCTGCCCCGGCTGCCATTCCCCCTTCATGGGCACAGGCCCGGTGAGAAGCGGCAACAGCAGCGGCCCCGGCAGGGTGCCATGCCAGCGCCAGCCACCCTTCCAGGGGGCCAGCAGCAAGGTCAGCTCACCGCTGCCTGTCTGCCAGTCAATATGCATGCCGGTATCATCCCGGCGCAGCCGCGCCGGCCCGCTCAGCTCGCCCTGAGGCAGGTGCAGCACCAGCTGCTCAATGACAAAGTCGACCGGGGGCAGGGTCAGAAGCAGCGACAGGGCATCCCGCTCCCCTTCCGCTCCCTGATTGCCGCTGCGCGAGCAGCCGAGATCCAGACTGAGTTGCGCCAGCCGGCCGCTCAGCGCGCCATCGCGCCAGTGCAGCTCAAATCCCTGCGCCCACTCCTTCGGACAGGCGGGTACATGCGCCCGCTCCAGGCGGGCACTCAGCTCCAGCCAGGGCGGCGGCACCCGGGCCGGAACCGAAGTCGTCCCCATCAGAACAGCCAGGCAGGCCAGCAACCACCGTACACCGCCCCTCATACTCAAAATCCACTTGCACCAGCTGGCACAGGTTTTAAGCTGAAGCCAACAACAAGGAGGATGCAGTCATGGACACCTTTGTGCTCTGGGCCATTATTATCATCGCCTTCGTGGTGATAGGCCGGCAGCTGTACCGGCGTTTTTACGACCATATTCAGCCTCAACACAGCCTCAGGGTAGTGATCACCGGCAAGCAGGTACGCAAGTTCATGGGGCGCGCTCGCCAGGAAGAAACCGACCTGCCTCCGCCCCGGGTCAGTTACTATGTCTGTTTCAGGCCTCACAGCGGCGGCCGTGAGCGGGAGTTTCAGGTCAGCGAGCACCTTTACGAGCAGCTTGTGCCCAATGCCACCGGCACCCTGGTGATCAAGGGCCGGCGCTTTATCGCCTTTGAGCCGGACGAGGTCATCCTGGATAACGACTGAATACCGCCGTATCTCCCTGCTCACCGAAGCTCAGCACCTCATAGGGCGTGCCGGGAATGTCCATACCCGGCGCACTCTGGGGCATGCCCGGAATGGTCAGGCCACGCACTTCAGGCTGCTGCTGCAGCAATCGCTTCACATCTGCTGCCGGCACATGGCCCTCGATGACATAGCCACCCACATGGGCGGTATGGCAGGATGCCAGCTCCCGCTTCACGCCGGCTCTGGCCTTGATGGCCCCCATGTGCTCGGTATCGATACTGTTCACCTCAAAGCCGGACTCGCGCATGTGCGCTACCCAGTCTTCGCAGCAGCCGCAGGCAGGCGACTTGTATACGGTGACCGGTGCCGCCAGCGCCGGTCCCGCCAGCAACAGAGCCAGACTCAATAAACTCTTTTTCATTGGTGGTTACCTCTCTTGTTCAGGCTGCTCCAGGCCCGCGGCATCCGCGAGTCTGGTCCGCCGCCACCGGTATTCAGGCCGGCGCCAAACGGTTATGCTAGCGTCACTCATTTTTCATTCTACCGCTTTGTCCGGAGTCAACATGTCTTATCTTGCCGTAAAACATGCCCATATGATGTTTGCCATACTCAGTATTGTACTGTTTATGCTGAGAGCCTGGCTGGCCGTCCCTTCACCCGCCCGGGTCAGCAACAAGCTGCTGAAAATACTGCCCCATATCAACGACACCCTGCTGCTGCTGTGCGGTATCTGGCTGGCAGTGAACATTAACCAGATCCCCTTTGGCAACAGCCCCTGGCTCACCGCCAAGGTGGTGGCGCTGGTGCTGTATATCGTGGTCGGCACCATCGCCATCAAACGCGGCAAGACACAACAGCAACGCCTGGTGGCGGCTGTGGCCTCCATCGCCATTTTCGCCTACATCTACGGCGTCGCCATGAGCAAGTCCCCCCTGTCCTGGCTGGCACTGTAACGCCGGGCGCCCGGCGTCAGTTCTGTTGCTTAATGCCGGGCCCCTTTGCCCACACCGGAAACACCGGAAAGTCTCCCGGCATCAGCCAGCGCCAGTTTTCTTCCTGATAAAGGGCATTGGCGGAGCGTGCATCCAGCATCAGCGCCGCCAGCGGCCCCAGGGGCTGATCCATGGGAACCAGCAAATCACCGGGTCCCAGCGTCAGTGTGGCTGGCTCGGTGCTGGCCTGCACCCGCCATTTCTCACGTATGCCCGGCCTTGAGCCAGACGGGGGCCGCACTGCCTCAATCAACAGACGTTCGGCATCCACCCGGCGAGGAGCCCGAATTGTTTCAAAACGAATATGGTGATGGCCCAGCCAGCGTGCCATGCGTTCCCGCTCCCGGGTCACCGCATAGGCCCATGGTATGGTCACCGGCTCGCCGGTGATAATACGGTCATGGTTGGCAAAGGCATGGAAACGACGCTCGCCATCGGTCAGGCGCACCAGCGGCAGCCACAGCTCGGGCTGTTCGGGGTTGCGGCCAAAACGCACATCCATCCACAGAACGCGGCCGTCACCGGCGGCGGAACGCCAGCCAGTGCGCGCCTGCCGTGACAGGGGGACCAGTCGGGGAACCTCGTCGGCGGTCAGCTGCAGCAGGGTCAGCAAGGCAAGATGCTGCTTGCGCACCCGTTCAGCAATATTGCGCGGCGTGGCGTAACGGCCGGCCTTGTGATCCAGCCGGCTCTCGATCAGCACCGACACCCGCCCCTGCAGGGCGGCATAGTTACGCAGATTGGTAATACCCAGCCCGCCCCGTGCCACACTCTGCCCAAGTTGTGTCACTTCGCCCCGGTAGGGGGCAGCTTCCAGTCCTGCCTGAGTGACTCTTTGCACCAGCGCCGGCAACAGCCGGCGCTCGGTATAGTCGCGCAGGCGACCATCGATATTGGGGTTGTTGCCGGTTTCGAACTGGGTTTCCACATCGGTCAGCCAGCCCTGCTCCCGGGTGAGCTGGCGCTTCCATATACCGGACTCGTGGGCGTCGTATACCAGATCCGGATCAAAACGGTGCAGGGCATTGACCAGCAGCCGGGTTTCGCCGGCGTTGAGCGCCACATAGTCAATATTGGTGTTCTCATCACTGGCGTTGTGACGGCGGGACAGATCACGGCCATCCGGGTTGGCCATGGCCACCAGCACCAGATTCAGCCGCTCCAGCAAGCCGGCATGCTGGCCGCTCAGCAGCTCCCGTGCCAGCTGCTGCACCGCCTCCGCCCCCGCCGGCTCGTTGCCGTGCTGGGCGGCCAGCACCAGCACGGTAGCCTTGCCCGGCTCGGGCTGGAACGTCTGCAGAAAGACCGGTGACGACGACACCAGCAGGGCATCAATGGGGCGGCCGCCGGCTGAGTTCCCCAGCGTCACCAGCCGGGCCCGTTCGTGCCCCTTTGCCAGCGCCACAAGGTACTGATGAATGTCGCGACTGTCGGGCAACACCATAAATTCGTTTTTTTCAAAGGGGGTGGGCGGTACCGGCGCCCCCCATACCAGGCTTGCGCACAGCACCGCCAATATGGCCAGAAACCTCATGACGACTCCATAAAGACTCAGCTATTTCAGTAAGTTATAGAGCCACCAGGACCATTTGCACAAGCCTTTTGCAGCGTCAGAAATGGTCCCCAAATCGACATGTGTGGAAAAATGGCAACACTCCACCTCAAAAAGGTTGCGTCAAAACTTGTCACACCCCCTGCCTAGGATACAATCATCCCAAGCAAGAGGGCATAACCATGAGTAAGAAACTGCTGAGACAACTGACCCTGGCGCGCTGTGTTCCCTACCGTCCATACAAGCTGACCGCGCGCCAGCTGCAAGAGAAACTGGAAGAAGAAGGAATTCAGGTCAGCCTGCGGACCGTGCAGCGGGATCTGGAAGAAATGTCGGGCATGGGCCTGTTCGATCTGACCTCGGATGATCGCAGCAAACCCCATGGCTGGTGTTTTGAACGCAATGGTTTGAATGACTTCGCCAACTTTATGCCGCTGAGCCTGGCCATGGCGCTCAAGACCTGGAACGACCAGGCTGCCGATTTGCTGCCGGCCAGCGTGCTCACCGAACTCAACCCCATCATCGACAAGGCCACTCAGGTCATTAACGACAGCCAGAGTGAGCTGGCCAGCCGCTGGATGGAAAACGTGGTACAGCTGCCCAGACCGTTCCCGGGCAGTCCGGAAATGCGCCGGGCCACCACCATTCGTGATGCCCTGTGGCGTGGCCGCAAGTTCAGCGCCGAGATCAAGCGACTGATCAAGGGCCGTACCGTGTGGCTGCGTTATGAGCAGGTCAACCCGCTCGGCATCGTCACCCGCAAGGACGGTCCCATGCTGCTGTGCACCGTATCGGACATGGATCCCAAGATCTACGGCATTCCCTTTGAGCACATCAAGGACGTGGAGCTGACCAGCCGGCCGGTAACCCAGCCGCGGGAATTCAGCGTCAACAAGCTGATCCGTGAAAAGGGCTATCAGGAAGAAACGGACACCATTCATTTCGTGGGCCGTATCGCCAATCCGAGCCGTTCCATGCTGGAAGAAACCATTCCGGGCCACAATCCCCGATTGACCCGTTATGACAAGCAAAGCATGATGGTGGAAACCGACGTCAAAGATTCGCCCGAATTTCGTCGCTGGCTGACTGACATGGCAGGCAAGGTAGAAGTACTGGCACCGGAATCACTGAAAACCGCCAAGTAACGCTACTTAATTCATACAAATAGCGAGGGCTGACTGGTTCAGCCCTTTTGTTTTTCCACGGAGACCAGGATGGATCAGATCCTTTTTGAGCCCGCCGACCCCGACTGCGACACCATCCGCATCAGCGTGGTGGGCGTGGGCGGTTGTGGCGGCAACACCGTTAACCTGCTGGCCGACTACGATCTGCCGGCTCATGTCAGCACCATGGCCATGAACACCGATGCCAAGGCGCTGCAGCAATGCCGGGTGGAAACCCTGCAGCTGGGCCGGGAGCTGACCCGGGGCCTGGGAGCAGGTGCCGAAGCGGAAGTAGGCCGCAATGCGGCCGAAGAAAGCGAAGCCGATATTCGCGCCCGGCTGCAGGGAGCGGATCTGTGCTTTATTACCGCCGGCATGGGAGGGGGCACCGGCACCGGCGCCGCTCCCGTGGTCGCCCGCCTGGCCCGGGAAATGAACATTATGACGGTGGCCATCGTCACCCGTCCCTTTGGTTTTGAAGGCAAAAAGCGCGCTCAGGTGGCCGAGCAGGGCCTCGACACTCTGGCCGAACACACGGATGCCCTGCTGGTGCTGCCCAACGATTATCTGCTCAAGGTGCTGGGTGCCCGCACTCCCCTGCTCAAGGCATTTTCCGAAAGCAGCAAGGTCATTCAGAATGCGGTGCGCGGCCTAGCCGACATCATCGGTCAGACCGGCCTGATCAATATCGATTTTGCCGACGTGCGCACCATCATGAGCCAGCAGGGCAAGGCGGTGATGGGCATCGGCCTGGCCAAAGGCGAAAACAAGGTGGAAGAAGCCACCCTGCAGGCGCTGAACAACCCGCTGCTGGAAAAGGTAGAGCTGGAACGCGCCCGGGGCGTGCTGCTCAACGTGGTGGCTTCGGCGGACATCGGCCTCGACGATTTTCAGAAGATCGGCGACCGGGTGGCCGAATGCGTGGGCGACGACGCCACCGTGGTGTCGGGCATCACTCTGGACCCGGAGCTCACCGACAGCATTCAGGTCACCATGATCGCCACCGGCATTCAGCCGGCCCAGGACACCATAGCGCCGGTGCAGCAACCCCGGCCGGCACAACAAGAGCATCGCCACAATGGCCCCGAGCCGGAAGGCCTCGACATACCCGCCTTTTTGCGCCAGCGCCAGCAGTAAGCTCAAAGTTGCTCTGTCGTCACCCCGCGAAAGCGGGGACGGGGTCCATGCCGCAAACGGTACCGTGTTTAAAACCGTGCACGTCTGCACTGGATGCCCATCTTCATGGGCATGACCAAATGCGAACAAAAAAGGCCGACGCATGCGTCGGCCTTTTTTAATGCTGAAGTGCCGGCCTTAGCCGAACACGTTCAGACACCAGGTAATGGCGGGAATGGCCACAATGTCGATCAGCACGGCACCACACAGCGGCGCCACGATAAAGGCCTTGTGGGAAAACACCCGGTAGCGATCGCACACCGCGCCCATATTGGCCACGGCGTTGGGGGTGGCCCCCAGACCATGGCCCACAAAGCCGGCGCACAGCACGGCGGCGTCGTAGTTGCCGCCCATCAGCCGGAACATCAGGAAATAGGCCAGCAGAATGATGGCCAGGGTCTGCACCACCAGAATAATCGCCAGCGTGCCGCCCAGATCCGCCAGCTGCCACAGTTTCAGCGACATCATCGCCATGGTCAGGAAAATACCCAGGCAGAAATCCCCGATCACATTGTTGGCGCTGTCGGACAGCGGCAGCAGCCGCACCACTTCATTCAGGTTGCGGAGCAGGATGGCCACAAACATGGCGCCCACATAAGACGGCAGAATAATGTCGAGATGCTCGCGCAGGTTGCCGCTCAGCCACAGACCCGCCACCATGGTGCACAACACCACGGCCACACTCTTGAGCAGCAGGGTGCCGGTCACCGGCTCGCGGCTCGGCTTTTCCGACTCCTTCAGCGCTTCCAGTTCGTGCACCTGTTCGGCTTCAATGGTCACGCCGTGACGCTTGATCAGCAAGCGGGCCACCGGCGCACCCAGCAGACCGCCGGCCACCATGCCAAAGGTGGCTGCCGCCAGCGCCGCCGTGGTGGCGCCGGTCACACCCAGGGCCTCGGCTTCGGGGCCAAAGGCGGCAGCGGCGCCAAAGCCGCCTTCCAGCGACACCGCACCGGCCATCAGGCCCAGCAGCGGATGCTCACCCAGCGCAGAAGCAATGCCGATACCGATGCCATTCTGCATCAGTGCCAGCAACCAGCAGGCCACCAGATACACACCCAGCACCTTGCCGCCCTTTTTCAGCAGCGCCAGGCTGCCGCCCAGGCCCACGGTGGCGAAAAAGGCAATCATCAGCGGGCTTTGCAGCGCCAGATCGAATTTGAATTCCACCTGAGCCCAGTCCCGGGCCAGCCAGGCAAACACGGCAAAACCAAAGCCGCCGATCACCGGGGCCGGCACGCACAGCTGGTGCAGCACCGGAATACGCCGTTGCAGGTACATGCCCAGCATCAGCAACAGCGCCGCCAGGGTGGTGGTGGTCATCACATCGAATGAAATCACGTTCATAATATTTCCCTATAGATACAGCTTGAGGGGCCTGTCAGCCGGCCAGTCTGGCCAACAGGCGGGCGGCCACGCGGGCCGTGAGTGACTGGTGATCACGGCCCGGATTGAGCTCGGCAATATCGGCCATCATCACCTTGTTGCTGGCAAGAATGCGCTCCAGCGCCGCTTCCAGCAGACCCATGTCCATGCCCCGCACCGCCGGCGCACTCACGCCGGGGGCCAGGCTGGCGGGCAATACATCCAGGCAAATGGTCAGGTAGATAACATCCACCTCGGCCAGCGCCTGATCCACTGCGTCAAACATGGGCATCGGGTTCCAGCCGTTCAGCTGTTCATCCAGCACAATGCGGGTATTCAGCTGCTCGGCCCGTTCAAACAGCGCCGCCGTGTTGTGACAACGGCTGACGCCAATACAGGTGTAGTGAAAAGGGGTGCCCAGCTGCTCGCACAGCAGGGCACACTGGTTAAATGGGGTACCCGAGCTGGCCCGGGCAGAGCGACGCAGATCCAGGTGAGCATCAAAGTTGATAATACCCACCCGGGGCAGCTCATCCCGGGTCTGCAGGTGCTGCATCAGGCCGGCAAAACTGCCGTAGGCAATCTCGTGGCCGCCGCCCATGCCCACCACCCGGTGTCCTTCGTTCAGCAACCGGGCCACCTGCTCGGCATACAGCGCCTGGGCGTCTTCCAGCTCGTCTTCATGACAAATAACATCGCCGCCGTCATAGAGCGGATGCTCTCCGTGCCAGGACAGGTTGGCGGCGGCGGCACGCAGGGCTTTGGGGCCCTGGGCTGCACCGGGATTACCCTGATTGCGGCGCACACCGGCGTCACTGCAGAAGCCAAGCAGGGCCACCCCGGCCGGTGAGGAGCCGGCCAGCGCCTGCACCTGCTGGTGCCAGCGCCGGGCCTGCGGACCTTCTTCCGCGTCAACCCGGCCCTGCCACAGATTCATGTCAGCCATTTTATGGGTGGTATCTTTCATCTTGACTCCTGCTTCTTGCTTTCAGTAACTCATGGCGCCCAGACGCTGTGCCGCTTCACAGGTCCAGCGAATCCACTGGCTGGCGGCGGGCCCGACCCGCTCCGCAGGCGCCATCAGGCTGATGCCACCCAGCAGGTGTTCCCGGCTGCTCAGCACGGGAGCACTCACCCCCCAGATAGTGGGATCGATTTCCCCTTCCGAGACCGCATAGCCCTGCGCGCGTACAATGGCCAGCTCTGTCTGCAAGGCCGTCTGCTCTTCGGCTTTCAGCCCGGTCATCACGGTGCCAAGCAGCGTCTCATCGGCAAAGGCCAGCAGCGCCTTGGCGCTGGCACCGCGCAACAACGGCTGGGAATGGCCCTTCTGGTAGCAGCAACGCAGCGCCTGAACACTGTCGATCATTTCCACACACAGGGCGCGCCGGCCGGACAGCATCATCAGGGCGGCACTTTCGCCGGTGCGCACCGCCAGCTCGCTGAGCAAGGGCCGGGCCCAGGTGAGCACACTGTTATGCTGCTCAAAACCCGCCGCCAGCTGCACCGCCATGGGACCGGGGGCGTACTGGCCACTGTGTCGCTCCTGAACCATCGACCAGCGCATCAGGGTCGCCAGATAACGATAGGTACTGGACAGCGGCATACCGGTTTGTTCCGCCAGAACCCGGGCCGTGAGTGGCTCGGAAGCCACAGCCAGAGCCGACAGCAGTGCAAATATCTTGTCCTGAGATGATACTTTTTCAGACATAACGTCCTCCTGGGGGCGCGACCTTCGCTCAGAAAGCGAGCGCTGTAAAACACATTTCTCAAAATATGAGAAAAAAGTGGAATTTAAATGTGCTTATTCTACTAATGTGAAAAAAATGCAACATCGACGCGGGGAATAACAGGCAGCCGGAAACGCCCGCCTTGCAGGAAGGCCAGCAGCAGAAAACCGAGTGAAAAACGCACGAAAAAAAGGGCAGGCCAAACGGCCTGCCCCGATATGAAGGAATTCAGCGAATGCTCCGGGTCACCATCCCGGACGACTGAAACTTCGAAAGCAATCTAGGGTCTCGACAGATATTTAATCTTTAAAAATGACCGCTTCCCAGCCTTTCATCCCCAATGTTTGATGTCGCTCGCGTTATTGATTTTCGCACCGGCCAAAGCGTGAAGACTCTCACATCACAGGGCGATATCCACCCATACCAGACGATGATCCGAGCCTGCCGAACGCCGCGCCGGGCGGCCATTGCCTCGCCAGAACCAGCCAGCTTCATCCTGCTCCGGCGTGGGCCAGAGCACGCCGCTGGCCAGCGCATCAAGCCCGGCAGAGGGCAGCACATAATCCAGCCGCAGTCCGTTTACATGAGTCCACAGACGCCGGTTGCCCCGACGCGGCTCAACCGGCCGCAGCCGCCGCGCTCCGGCTGAAGATGGCCTTAAGCGCCCCCGGCTGATCGCCTGGTTCAGGGCCGGATCCGCCAGCAGAGCGCGGATCCGGGATCGATAGCCGTTACCATCCTGCGGATCCGCATTCAGATCGCCGAGGATCACAAAACCGGCGCCGGCTTGCAGGCCTCCGCAACCGCCGGCATCGTCCACCAGATAGTCGCTTTTGCCCGGCCGAATATAGTCGTGCCACAGCCGCAGCTCATCGTGATTGCGGCAACTGTTGCGCCGCTCGGGCCCCTCGTCGATGGGCGGCGCCGGATGACAGGCCAGCAGGTGCAGCACACGACCACCGGGCAGGCGCACCGGCAGATCCAGATGATTCTTGGACGACAGGGGCAAAAACGCCAGCACCTCGGGCGGATAATACGCCCTGCCATCAAGCCGTGGCAGACGGGCGCCGGGCATGTCCTTCCATAAAAAGCGGCGAAAGCTGCGCGCTCCGCTCACTTCCAGCGGAAAACGGGATAAAACGGCAAAGCCATACTGGCCATGAAAGGCGCCAAAGCCGAGGCCATCCTGAGGCAACACGGGCACCGGACCGCCGTCAAGCGCCCGCGGCCCGGCCAGTCCGGTGTTGACCGGGGCCAGATAACAATGCGGATATGCCATGCCCCGCTCGCCCGCCGCCAAGTAACGGCGGGCAAAGGCCGTCAGGTGACTGCTGTCGATCGCGTCACCATCATGATCGAACTCGTTGAGCAGCAGAATGTCGGGGCGCACTTGCTGAACCATGGCGGCGATATGACGCAGCTGTGGACTGCCGACCCCGGTGATTTCCGCCGCCAGCTCGCCGGGAGCAGTCCGGTCCAGGGCCACGTTAAAGCTGGCGATTCGTATTTTTTGCACGGAAGTGATTGCCTTTGGCGTTCAAAATGTCATCATTTTGCATTCAATGTTTTCAGGGAAGAAAACCATGTTCGGAGCTCTGGCTGCAACCTCGGCCTCACTGTTTGCGCTGCTTTACCTGCTGCGCCGGCGTCAGGAACACTTCTGCATTACCATTCGTGATGCCCACCTTAACGTAAAGCGCGGCAACCCGCCCCCCGGTTTGCTGAGCCATTGTCAGCACCTTATCAATGACACCCGCTCCCTGCGAGGCACCATTCGCGGCATTCGCCGGGGCAAGGAGGTCGTGCTGATGTGCTCACGCAGTATTCCTGCCTCCTACCGTCAGGACATTCGTCTGTTCTGGCAAAAACAAGCCCACCTCACCGAACCAAAAGGGCCGTGATGAGTCTCACCCTTGACTTGTTTTGTGTTTCCCGCTTTGCTGGATATATTACTTTTTCAAGAGGCTACATCATGAAAAAACTCAGCCCGCTTCTGTTGTGCGCACTGCTGGCCGCCTGTGCCGGCAAATCCGACTCCGGCGCCGACGCCAAGGCCACCAATGCAACCCCAACGGCCAACGCCCAGCAGCAGGGGCCGGTTACACCTCAGGGCGAGTTTGCCATGATCGATGTCAGCCGCTCTCAGCAGGCCATGGATGACATCACCGGCGGCAAGGCCGATACCATCAATACCATTTTGCAAAGCCCCAACGACTATGCACCACCGGTGCTCTACCTGATGTCGGCCATCATGTTCGACAACGACTATCAGGATCAGGGCACCTTCTGGTATTACGCCGCCCAGCTGCGCGCCCGCAGCGACGCCAACAAGTCGGGAGATGAAACCACTCACGACGCCGTCAGTCAGCTCAACCAGAAGTTTGGTGTGCGCATCGGCCCCCACTCCCTGAGCAACCCGGAGCGATTGCAGGCCATTGTCAATCAGGTACTGAAATGGGACAGCGAGCAACGCCGCAACTATGATCCGCGCTGGATAGCCCTGCAGGGCCGGGATGTACTCACCGAAACCACAATAGACTTCGCACCACGAGAGAAGTGGCAGGAAATTGACGCCCTGACCCGCAACCAGTATCGCCAGGGCCTGGAGCAGGCCATCAACGAAATCCGGACCCGCCAGTCTGGTCAGCAGACCCAGTAGCCCGTTTTATTTAATCCGCCTATCCTCACCCCGGTCTTTACCGGGGTGCTTTATTTTGGCACCCTCCTTCAACAGTAAATGGTCATACCAATCCGCCTGACAGCAAGGCGGTGGATCACAGGGAGAACCCTCGTTATGAGCACACAGACATTGCCCCCGGTACGCGTGTGGGACTGGTCTATTCGTCTGTTTCACTGGAGCCTGCCGGTACTGTTGGCCCTGCTGTGGTATTACGCCGGTGAAGACATGGACAAACATATGTTGTTCGCCCAAATACTGATGAGCCTGGTGCTGTACCGGGTAATATGGGGCTTTGTGGGCACGCCCTATGCCCGCTTCAGCCACTTTGTATATCACCCCCGCCATATAGCAGCCTATTTGCGCGCCAGTCTGCGCCCGCAAAAACCGGTCTATCTCAGCCATAATCCCCTGGGCGGCATTATGGTGCTGGTGCTGCTGGGCAGCCTGCTGCTGCAGAGCGGCACCGGGCTCTTTGCCACCGACGATATTTTCTATACCGGCCCGCTTTACGACTATGTCACCAGTGATACCGCCGAACAGATGACCCGCTGGCACAAGCGCTGGTTTTACTGGGGTCTGCTGGTGCTGGTGGGCCTGCATATACTGGCCGTATTGCTGTACCGGCTGCGGGGCGAAAATCTGGTGCGTCCCATGCTTACCGGCCGCAAACAGGCCCCCGCCGGACGGGTGGCGGACTACCTGGAGCGGGTGCATCATTTTCCCTGGCTGCGTTTTGTGCTGACCGCCGGCCTGGCCTGGGGCGCGGTAGAAGCCCTGTTCAGGCTGTAAGTAAATACAACAACGCCGGGGCAAGCCCCGGCGTTTCAAGTCACTGAAAAATCACTTCCCTGCCGTCACTCCCGCGAAGGCGGAGATAACAACTACTGAAGATATCAGTCCTTGCGGTATTCGTCGTGACAGCCTTTACAGGTTTTAAACAGGGCACCGGCCGCCTCGCGCGCCTGGGCCTGATCAAAACCTTCTTCGCCGGACACCTGTACCAGATTCTTCAGGGCGGCGCCAAAATCCTTGGCCTTGGCCATTCTGCCTTCGGCATCTTCCCAGCCCTTGTCCAGCATGTTGCTGGCTTCCACACCCCGGGTTTCGGGGAAATAGGTTTCACCCAGCAGGCTGGCGGCATTGCTCAGGTTAATGGCGCGCTGATGCAGGGCGGCGGCGTCAAAATCGATTTCGCCCTTGGCCATGCCGCCAATGACGCCGGCCTGGGCCGCCATCACCTGATACAGGGACTGACGATACTTGACTGCGTCTTCGGGCTTGAACAGGTTGGCCTGGGCGGAAGCCGTACCGGCAAACAGGCCGGCGGCGGCCACTAACAGTACTTTTTTCAACATTGCTATGCTCCTTGCGGGGTTGAGATGGTGCTCACTGGACACCGTTTTTATTAGACGCTCCACGGTATATCACCCCTTCGCCGGGATCTAGCGCCAGATCCTGAAATTTGACCGCCCACCATCACGGGCACAGATCTGAACTCACAAATTCCCCCCGGCTTCGTCCGGGCTCTGCAATACTGTGAAGATACCTTCGCACTCACCACAACAAGGAGCCCTGCATGTATCAGCGCATCATGATTCCGGTGGATCTGGCCCACGAAGAGCGGCTCGACAAGGCCCTGAAAACCGGTGCCGATCTGGCCCGTCTGTATGATATTCCCGTGTGTTATGTGGGCGTGACCTCCAGCGCCCCCGGTGAAGTGGCCCACAACCCACAGGAGTTTGAACAAAAGCTCAAAGCGTTCGCCAGTGCACAGGCAGCCAGACACCGCCTGCGCGAGGTCTGCACCCAGGCCTGTGTCAGTCCCGATCCGGCCGTCGATCTGGACAGAACCCTGCTCAAGGCGGTGAAGAACAGCGGGGCCGATCTGGTGGTGATGGCATCCCATGTTCCGGGGCTGGCCGAGCACCTGTTTGCCTCCAACGCCGGCTATGTGGCCAATCACGCCGGAGTGTCTGTGCTGGTGGTGCGCTGATGCGCACCCCGGCCTTCAAAAAAACCTAACGACACTAAGCTAATTAATACAGATCCACCAGACTCCCTTTCACAACAACACTTCGTTCAGTCAGACACTTATACGTCCTGTTCGCTTGTCGGGATCACGTTATCGGCCGACAGGGGTTGATCATTACACCCCTAACCTTTAGTCTTCTCATTATTGATTGAACGTTCAATTAAATATTAGACGAGCAATATCGCATCAGCGTCCATTCAGTTTTTACCTATCGCAATCGAAGGCAGCCGCCACCGATCGGGCGATAGTTAAGACCTGATCTGCGCAAGCCCGCGCTGCGCACATGGAAGCTCCTTTTGTGGATCAACAACAGGAGAAAACACAGTGTCTTTGATGAATAAGGAAATAACCGGAGGCAAACAACAATGACCACATTGCTGTCTGCAGGGATCCTGCTTACCTTCGTCGCCATCGCCCTGATCCTTTACCGCTGGGGCAATATCCGCTGTATCGGCGTTACCCCGGTGCACACCTTCACCTTTATCGCCATTCTGTTTACCTCAGGTCTGGACGTGGGCCTGATCATGTTCCCGCTCACCGAGTTCGCCGGCTACGCCGATCTGGCCGCCAGCCCGGAATACGCCTTCAGCAACCCGCTGGCCATCGAGTTCGGCTTCTGGGGCTTTCTGATCTGGGGGTTTTACTTTCTGACCTGCTTCTATTTCTGCGTTATCGAGCCCAGGGTCGGCTTTTTTGAGCTGGCGCCGGTCAAGTTCATCAACAACCTGGTGATCATCGGCACCTGCGCCTTTACCGCCTTTTTGCTGCTGAGCAACCTGCCCTGGTATATACCGGACGTGGGCGACGGCAGTACCGTGGTGGGAAGCTTTTATCTGATTGTGTTGCTGGTGATCGCCGCCGCCGTCTATTCCAGCACCAGCCTGCGCTACGTGAAAATACTCAGCCTGGGCACCAGCTGGCTGTTTCTTGCCCTGATTGCCGCCATGTGGGGCAGCGCCTTTATTGGCACCGGCAATGCCCTTGGGGAGTTTGCCGGCACCTTTGCCCTGCTGGGGGACTATTTCGGCAACCTGCACCGTTTTGTGCTGCCCATCAATGACTACCACGAGTTCTATCTGTACTGGTGGTTCTCCTGGAGCATCATGATCGGCCAGTTTACCGCCCGTTTCGCGGGTGGCCTGCGCACCTGGCAGCTGCTGGCGGCCATGCTGATCTTTCCGTCCCTGGCCATCGGCACCTGGTTCAGCGTGCTCTATTACTTCCACATCAACGAGCTGAGCACCGCCGGTGTCTTTAACTGGGCCATGGTGGTGGTGGGGATCTCCATGGTGATCAACTCCCTGGACTCGCTGATACGGCTCTATAGCGACAACCTCGGCCTGTCGGTGGCGAAACTGGGCAAGGGGCGCTATCTGGCGGGTCATCTGGTGGCGCTGGCCGCCCTGACTCTGCTGTTCCAGCTGGATTTTCTGGAGATTCAGTGGGTGGGCGCCCTGGTGATCGGGCTGTTCTTTGCCTGTGCCGGCTATATGCTGCTGTACAAGCGCGCCGAGGTGCTGGCCATTGCCGGCTCCCCCGCCGCCAACCGCATGGATTACCGCAAACTGGAGTGGGTAAACTGAGCGCCGTTATTCACGGCTGAAGACGAGGTCGCCATAATAGCCGACAGCGGTGCCGCCGCCATTGTCAGCGTCAGTCATGATGGCCACCGCCTCAAGGTAGCGAAAGTCCTTGCCGAACAGCCGGCGCAGATCGTCTCTGAGGTTACGTTTTTCCCGCACCCAGCCCGAGGCCGGCCCCTGCTGCAGCGCCAGCATCATGGCCTTGTTGCCGGCAAAGGGATTGGGCCAGTGCCGCCCCGCCGGCACCTCGCGGGTCCACACATAACTGATGGCCTTGCTGCTGAGCCGGGTCCAGCCGTCGCGCACCACCACATACACCCGCAGGGCAAAGTCGTCGCCGGCCTTGTCGCGCTCATCGGTGGTGCCCGAAAACCGCTCAACCCGCCACTGCCAGCTGAGCCAGGGGGTGGCCTGCAGATCGATACGGCCCTCGTAAAACAGCCCCGAGGCCGCTCCCCGACTCTCGGCCCGAAGCACCTGCCGCCCCAGTTCGGGGTCGGGCACCAGCCGGTAACCGGTGCGGCCCTCAAAACGTTCCTGCTTCCAGCTCAGTATCTCGGCCGGGGTAAAGGTCAGCGCCTGTGCCGGCACCACCACCAGCAAGGACAACAGCATGGCAAACAGACGAGAGCGCATGGCGATTTCCGCAAACAGGATCTTCTGCCAGTATAGGTATTACTCCCAGCGCGCCCACCACAGCGCCACCGGCAGCAGCAGGTTCAGCAGCACCGTCAGCCAGAACACCGCCTGAAACGAGGGCTTGCGCGATTTGTGCCGAAGCCAGTGCCGCGCCAGCCAGGCACCGGGCCAGCCGCCCAGCAGTGCCAGCCCGTGCAGGGTGCGCTCACGCACCCGCCATTGCCCCAGGCGGGCGGCACGCTTGTCCCACCAGTACACGCCAAAGGTGACAAGGCTGAGCACCGCATACCACAGCGCCAGCCCGGCATAAATTCTAATCATGCGAGTTGCTCCCGTTGCTTTTGCTGCTGTTGCAGCCGCCACAGCTGGGCGTAAAGGCCGTCCTGCGCCAGCAGCCGCTCGTGATTGCCCTGCTCGGCAATGCGCCCTTCCTGCATCACCAGAATATGGTCGGCGTCCACTATGGTGGACAAGCGGTGGGCGATCACCAGACTGCTCTGGCCCCGGGACACCTCGCGAATGGCCTGCAATATGCTGCGTTCGGAGCGGCTGTCCAATGACGAGGTGGCCTCGTCAAACACCAGTATCGGCGGGCGCTTTAAAATGGTGCGGGCAATGGCCACCCGCTGCTTTTCGCCGCCGCTCAGTTTAAGCCCGCGCTCTCCCACCAGAGTGGCGCTGCCTTCCGGCAGACTGGCGATAAAGTCGCTGAGGTGGGCCAGGCGTATGGCCTCGTTCACCTCTTCCTCGCTGGCGTCGATGCGGCCGTAACGAATGTTGTCGTAAATGGAGGCGTTAAACAGCACCGTGTCTTGCGGCACAATGCCGATGGCCCGGCGCAGCGAGGCCTGGCTCACTTCGCGAATATCCTGGCCGTCGATCAGAATGGCGCCTGCGTTCACCTCGTAAAAGCGAAACAGCAGCTTGACCAGGGTCGACTTGCCCGAGCCGCTGGCCCCCACCACCGCCAGCTTTTGTTGCGGCCTAAGGGTAAAGCTGAGGTCATGCAGAATTTGCCGGTCGGGACGGTAACCAAAGCTGACGTTGCGAAACTCGATTTCCCCCTGAGTGACCTTAAGCTCGGGGGCATTTTCCGCATCGTTGATTTGCGGCCGGCGACGCAGCAGGGCAAACATGCGCTCAATGTTGGCCAGCGAGCCCTTCATCTCCCGGTAGACAAAGCCGAGAAAGTTGAGCGGCAGAAACAGCTGCATCATAAAGGCGTTGATCAGCACAAAATCGCCCAGGGTCATGGTGCCCGCCACCACCTGCTGGCCCGCCAGTATCATCATGGCGGTCATGGCCAGGGCGATGATCAGCGCCTGGCCGCCGTTCAGGGCAAACAGGCTGAGCCGGTTGTTGCGCCGGGCCCGCTCCCACTCGGCCAGCTCCTGGTCGTAACGGCCCGCCTCATATTGCTCGTTGTTGAAGTATTTCACCGTTTCAAAGTTGAGCAGGCTGTCTACCGCCCGGCTGTGGGTTTGCGAGTCGGCCTTGTTGGCGGCGCGCACATAACGGGTACGCCAGTCGGTGGCCACCACCGACCAGGCCACATATACCACCACAGCCCCCAGGGTAATGAGAGCAAACCATACCGAGTAATTGAGCAGCAACAGCCCTACCACCAGACCGATTTCCAGCAGGGTGGGCACAATATTGAACACCATAAAACGCAGCAAAAAGCCCACCCCGGTCACGCCTCTCTCTATATCGCGGGACAGGCCGCCGGTGCTGCGGTTGAGGTGAAAGTCGAGCTCCAGCCGGTGCAGGTGATTGAAAACATTCAGGCCAATGCGCCGCATGGCCCGCTCGGTGACCCGGCCAAACAGGGCGTCGCGAATTTCCCCAAACAGCACGTTGGCAAAACGCACCGTGCCATAGGCCAGCAGCAACCCCAGGGGCAGGGCCACCACCGTGCTCACGGCGGCATCCATGCCGTCCACTATGTGCTTGAGAATAAAGGGCAGGCCCACGCTGGCCAGCTTGGCCGCCACCAGGCAGCACAGCGCCAGGCCAATGCGGCCCTTCCAGGGCAGCAGGTAGGGGAGCAGGGTTTTCAGGGTGCGAATATTGATGGTGGCATCATCCATATCCGGGTGATAAGAGCCGTGGCGCATAGGTCAGTCAGTTATGTGAGGAATAGGCTGAGCATACTCCTCTTTGGCGCAGCAGGCAGCCTGGCGCATCAGTGCCCCGGCGGTAAACGCCAGCGCCGGACGCAGGGGCAGCCCCGCCGCCACCAGCCGCCGGGCCACCCAGGTGTTGCAGGTGTGCAGCAGATGATAGGACTCCACCGAGGCATAAAAGCGGCCGCCGCCATAGCGCCCCGCGCCCACACCCCTTAAATTGCCCGCCTCGTTGCGGGCAAAGGACGCCGCCACCTCGCCCAGCAGCCGCTCCATGCCGGCGGGGGGTACGCTCAGTTCCAGCACCGACAACCCGGCAAACGCCACCGCCGGTGACTGCGACAACGGCACCAGGTGCAGCACGGCATCCGTGGGCCAGAGCAGGGCCCGCAATGCCAGTCCGGCCCCCGCTTGCTCATGCTGATAAAAGGCCCGGTCGCCCCAGCCCAATTCAATCAACCCGGCGGCTGGAAAGGCTTTTTTCAGTGCTGGCAGGTGCCGCTGCAATCCCACCGCCGGCAGCACCAGCCCCACATGCCGGCCGTGATCCACCAGATACAGGGCTTGCCCCTGCTCCCCCACCGGCCGCCACTCACTCGCCGCACCGCAACCGGTGCAGAGCAGGGCAAGTAGCATTACAAGCCTGGCTCGCATCATATTTCCTCAACCACCTGACATCTTCAGTACGGCAATACTCACCGCCGTTGTCACTGTTTCACAGCAAAAACATAAAGCGTCGCATGAACCCAGCACCACCTTGCTATAAGCTGGTGCTTTCGGATGGGGAGGAGAAAGGCCGATGGAACAGTTGCCGAAACAGTGCATTTACCGCCTGCAGCTCAGCAGCAAGGGCGGGTTCAAACCATTGGCGGCGGAGGCCGAACTGGCGGCCACCACAGCAGAGCCGGTATGGCTGCATCTGGACTATGAGCAGCCCGAGATCGCCGGCTGGCTGCAAACCACGCCGCTGATTCACGACAGCGCCCGGGAGACCCTGCTGGGCCAGAGCAGCCGGCCCAAACTGGTGCGCCAGGGCGATAACCTGCTGCTGACCCTGCGGGGCATTAACCACAATCAGGGCGACAGCCCGGAAGAGATGGTGGCGCTGCGCATTTACATCACGCCCCAGCTTATTATCAGCAGCCGGCACCGGCCCCTGCTGTCGGAGCAGGACGTATACGATCAGCTCGCCGACAGCGAGGGCCCGGTCACCCAAGGGGACTGGCTGGTGGAAATGTGCGACGCCCTCACCGACCGGGCCGGCGAGTTTGTGGAAAGCCTGCACGATCAAATTCTGGAGCTGGAAGAGCGCATTCTGGAGCGGGAAAGTCCGGCTCAGGGGCAGCTGGGCCGTATTCGCAAACAACTGATTCTGGTGCGCCGTTACCTTTCCCCCCAGCGGGATCTGGTGGCGAGGCTGGCCAGCGAGAAAATCGGCTGGCTGAACGACGACGATCGCCGCCGCCTGCTCGACATTGCCGACCGGCTGCGCCGCTGGCTGGACGATCTCGACGCCGGCGTGGCCCGCACCGCCGTGCTGGCGGACGAGGTCAATAACCTGATGGCCGAGGCCACCAACCAGCGCGCCTATCAGATGTCGATTATGGCGCTGCTGTTTCTGCCCGCCAGCTTTCTTACCGGCCTGTTCGGCATCAACCTGGCGGGCATGCCGGGGGCCGACAACCCCGCCGCCTTCTGGATTTTCTTCCTGGGCCTGCTGGCTCTGGGCGGCGGCCTGGGGTTCTGGCTGCACCGCAACCGCTGGTGGTGAAGCATTTTGGCCGCCGCCGGGTCTGTTGATTACCGTTCATGATGAAAAGGACGCATGAAATGAAACGACTGATCGGCACTATGTGCACCGCCCTGTTTTGTTCTTCCGCCATGGCCACGGAGCCGAATACCGCCGCTCTGTATGAGCACCAGCTGCCCCGGCTGCATTCCGACACCACCCTGGACATGCGCCAGTTTGCCGGTCAGCCGCTGCTGGTGGTAAACACCGCCAGCCACTGCGGCTTTACCGGCCAGTTTGAGGGGCTGGAAGCCCTGCATCAGCAATACAAGGATCAGGGGTTAAAGGTGGTGGGCTTTCCGTCCAACGACTTCAAGCAGGAGGCCAAGAGCGAGGCCGAAGCGGCGGAAATGTGCTTTGTGAATTACGGCGTGACCTTTGACATGGCGGCGCCGGTGAGCGTGAAAGGCGACGATGCCCATCCCATTTTCAGGGAGATCACCCGCCAGACCGGCAAGCAGCCCCGCTGGAACTTCTACAAGTTCGTGATCGACCGGGAAGGCCGGGTGACCGAGGTGTTTTCCAGCATTACCGGGCCCGAGAGCAAGCGGCTGAAGGCGGCGATAGAGCAGGTTTTGTAAGGCTTGAAGCGTGTCACTTAGTCACAAATCTGATCGTTTTCAGGGCCGTGCACTACCGTCGGTCAAAGCGCACTACTTCGCCGGCACGCCGTAAATACATCCATGTAGGCTCCGTTGCGCCATCCATGGCGCGAAGGGCGCGGCGAAGCAGACACCCTTTGCCCTTCTCGGTACGCACAGCGCTGACTGTATGAAAACAACGCCGATGTTACATGAGGCAACAGCGGGGATTGCCGTAGCCGACCGTCAAATGCCAGGGCCGAAAAGTTGCTCCTGCATTTCCGGCATTCCCGCCATCCTTGGCGGTCAGAAGCATTTGCCGAGCGTCCATGGGGCGAGCTTGCTCGCCGTGACGAAGTAAAGAAGCCTGAACGAACATTGCATATGTTCGCAGCAGGCTTTTTAGTGAGTGGCATTCAACGAAGCGTGTCGGCGGAGCGCAACCGCGCTGCTGCTTCGCATGGGAAGGTGCAGACAAAAAAGGGAGCACATCGTGCTCCCTTGCTGATTAACCGCCGGCTCAGGCGGCCAGCGGGGTAATACGCACTTGGGCGATGCGGAAGTCTTCCACTTCCGTTACCTCAAAGCGCAGATCTTCATGCTCGAACACCGCGCCGGCTTCCGGCAGCTGGCCGGCCAGCGCCAGCAGCATGCCCGCCAGGGTAGCGTATTCGTCGTCCGGGTCCACCAGTCCCTTGCGCGCCAGCACCTGCTCCAGATAGTGCAGATCCGTGCTGCCCTTCACCAGCCAGCCGTTGTCTTCGGTGATCACTTCCGGATCTTCGTCTTCGTCGAGAAACTCACCCACAATGGCTTCCAGCAGATCGTGAGGCGTTACCAGGCCTTGTACGGTGCCGAACTCGTCGTTCACCAGCACCATGTTACCGCGGGCGTCGCGCAGCACATTGAGCAGGCGGATCACGCTGATGCTGTCGGGCACAATAATGGGAGTGCCGCCTTCGGCCAGCTCGGCCAGGGTTTTGCCCGCCTTCAGACCGGCCATCAGATCCTTGGCGCGCACCACCCCCAGCAGGTTGTCGAGCTCGCCGTCGCACACCGGAAACTGGCTGTGAGACGAGGCCATCAGCTCCGCCACCTGCTCTTCCCGGGTGTCGTTCACATCCAGCCACACAATGTCGGAGCGGGGCGTCATCACGGTGCGAATGGAGCGCTCGGCCAGCGACAGCACGCCGCTGATCATGTTGCGCTCTTCTTCCACAAAGCCCTGCTGCTCGGTTTGCTTGGGCGTTTCCTCAGACTCGTCTTCGGTTTTTTCCTTGCCGCCCATCAGCCGGAAAATGGCGTCTGTGGTGCGCTCACGCAGGGGCCGGTGAGCCTCCTGTCGCACCTTGTTGCGCTGGGCCAGCTGGTTAAAGAACTCGATCAGAATAGAGAAGCCAATGGCCGCATACAGATAGCCCTTGGGAATATGGAAACCAAAGCCTTCCGCCACCAGGCTGAAACCGATCATCAGCAGGAAGCTCAGACACAGCACCACGACCGTGGGGTGCGCGTTCACAAAGTCGGTGAGGGATTTGGAGGCCGCCAGCATCACCACCATGGCCGCCACCACGGCGATCATCATCACCGCCAGGCTGTCCACCATGCCCACGGCGGTAATAATGGAGTCGAGCGAGAACACCGCATCCAGCACCAGGATCTGGGCAATCACCACGCCAAAACCGGCGTAGACGTTGCTGGTCTCCTCCTCGTGCATTTTGCCTTCCAGCCGCTCGTGCAGCTCTGAAGTGGCCTTGAACAGCAGGAACAGACCACCGGCCATAAGAATGAGATCCCGGCCCGAGAAGCTGAACTCACCCAGGGTCACCAGCGGCGTGGTGAGCGTTACCAGCCAGGACACCACGCTCAGCAGACCCAGCCGCATGACCAGCGCCAGGGTCAGGCCAATCACCCGCGCCCGGTCGCGCTGATGGGGCGGCAGTTTTTTCACCAGAATGGCGATAAACACCAGGTTGTCGATACCCAGTACGATTTCAAGAATAACCAGTGTCAGCAAACCCGCCCACACAGACGGATCCATCAGGAATTCCATGTTTTACCTCGTTAAGAGAATGTGGTTTAGCGGATCAGCGAACAACGCGCGCCAGGCCGGCAACGTGAGTATAGCCACGGCAGCGAGCAGGTCGGAACAAAACGGCGGACGCCGGAAAAAGCGGGGAAAGGCAGGAAAATGAATGATTAACAGCGTGTTGCAAGCAACTTCGCGAGCAGTCCATATCGTACACCGGCGTTTGGCCGGACCTCTTGGTTAAAATGAGCGCATATCATAATCGGAAACCGTCCACTGGCAATAGTCTTTCATGCACTGGTTTCGCCGGCGCAGTAAAATGGGACTTATTCATTATTCAGGGAACGAAACATCATGGCCAAATTACAGCTGAACGCCGACATGGGAGAAAGCTTCGGCCCCTGGACCATGGGGCAGGACGAGGCGGTCATGCCCTTTGTGGACCTGGCCAACGTGGCCTGCGGCTTTCACGCCGCCGACCCCGACACCATGCGCCGCACCGTGGCACTGGCGTCGTCTCACGGGGTAAAAGTGGGCGCTCATCCCGCCTACCCGGATCTGGTGGGCTTTGGCCGCCGCTCCCTGGCCGCTTCACCCGCCGAGGTGGAAAATATGGTGCTCTACCAGCTGGGCGCACTGCATGCCATTTGCCGGGCCGAGGGCACACGAGTGCACTACGTTAAGCCCCACGGTGCCCTCTATAACGACATGATGAAAAACCAGGCCATCCTGGCGGCCATTATGCGCGCCGTGGCCGCTTTTGATACCAGCCTGCCGCTGATGCTGATGGCCACCGCCAATCCGCAGCCGGCGCAGGAACTGGCCGACCAGCATGGCGTTACCCTGTGGTTTGAGGCCTTTGCCGATCGCGCCTACGACGCCGCCGGTTTTCTGGTGCCCCGCAGTCAGCCCGGCGCCGTGCACCATGCCCCCGAGGTGATCGTGGAGCAGGCCCGGCGCATTGCCGCCGGTGAGCCGCTCACCGCCATCGACGGCAGCCCGCTCAGGCTCAGCGCCCATACCCTGTGTGTGCACGGCGACAATCCCGAGTCCATTGCCGCCGTGGCCGCCATTCGCCGCATGCTGGATGGCCCGGTATGAACCCCAGGCTGGAAAACGCCGGCTTCGATGCCTGGCTGGTGCGGCTGTTCGACGACATCGACGAAGCCAACATGAACTGGATCGCCGCCCTGGTGCAGGACTGCGAGCAGGCCTTTGGCGACCAGCTAGTGGATCTGGTGCCGTCCTACACCACATTGCTGGTGCAGTTTGACCCGCTCACCCTGGATCACGCCGAGGCCGGTCGCTTGCTGCAAAAATTGCTGGCAAAGCTGGAGCCGCTGGAAGACAACACTCAAGATACGGTGAAAACCCTGCCGGTGTGGTATCACCCCAGCGTGGGGCCGGATCTGGCCCGGCTGGCACAGCATACCGGCCTGAACACACAGCAAATCATTGAACTGCACAGCGGCCACACCTACCGGGTGTTTGCCCTGGGGTTTGCCCCCGGGTTTGCCTTTATGGGCACCCTGCCCGAGCAGCTTGAAACGCCCCGGCACGACAGCCCCCGGTCAAGCGTGCCCGCCGGCAGCGTGGCCCTGGCCGGCCGCCAGACCGCCGCCTACCCCCGCACCACCCCGGGCGGCTGGAACCTGCTGGGGCGTACTCCGGCCAGGCTGTTTGACCCCGCCAGCCGCAGTTTAAGCCTGCTGCGGGTGGGCGATCGCGTGCGCTTTGAGCCGGTGAGCAAGGCCGAATTTGAACGGCTGGGGGGCGACGCCAGCCCCATGGAGGCGCCATGAGTCTGCTGATTGAAAAGCCCGGCCCCCTCAGTACCCTGCAGGATGCCGGCCGTTTTGGTGTGCGGCATCTGGGGGTGGCTCAAGGGGGACCGACAGACCTGCACGCCTGGGCCTGGGCCAACTGGCTGGTGGGCAATGGCTGGGGCGCCACGGCGCTGGAAATCACCCTTGGGGGGCTCACACTTACCGCACAGCAACCCTGCCGGCTGGCGCTCTGTGGTGCCGATATGCAGGCGCGGGTGAATGGCCGGCCCCTGCCCCACTGGCAATCGTTTACCCTGGAACCCGGTGAGACCCTTGCCCTGGGCATGTCCCGCAGCGGGGTTCGCGCCTATCTGGCGGTGGCCGGCGGCTTTATTGCTCCCGAGGTGCTGGGCAGCACCGCCTGCGTGGTGCGGGATGGTCTGGGCGGTCACAAGGGCGATGGCAGCCCGCTGGCGGCCGGTGACGAGCTGAGGTTTGACAGGGCCACACAGAATGCTGGCTCAAACCATTCCCTGCCCGAGAGGGAGAGGCGGCATTATCAGGACGAGCCGGTGCTGGCACTGATCCCCGGCGCCCAGTTCCGTCATTTTGAGGATCAGAGCCTGATCAAGGCCCTGAGCCGCCCGTGGACCGTGGATCCTCGATCGGATCGCATGGGGATCCGGCTTAAAGGATCCTTGTTGCAGTGCAACATGGATTCACTTGTCTCGGAAGGCCTGACCCTGGGCGCGGTGCAGGTGCCGCCGGACGGCCAGCCCATCGTTCTGCTCAATGACCGCCAGACCATTGGCGGTTATCCGCGCCTGGGTACCCTCACCCCCCTGTCCTGCGCTCAGCTGGCCCAGTGCCGCCCGGGCCAGTCGCTGCGGCTGACAGTTACCACCGCCAGTGAGGCTCAGCGAGAGTATCGGAAGTTCAGAGCGCAGTTTTAAGCAACCAAAAAGCCCGCTTGATAAAGCGGGCTTTCTATTCTCAATACCGGTCACGCCGGCAAGCTGTAGGCGCCACTTTAGTTGGCGCGAAATAGCAGACAGTGATGCATTCACAGCCTGTTGCACAGGCTCTGCCGGCTAAAGCGGCAGCTACATATTAGCCGCGGCGGTATCAATCAACCTTGTCGAAACTCTTGTTCTCGATAAAGTCGAGGGACATAAAGCTTTCCAGCGAGTCGTCCTTGATGTCCAGCCAGGTGCCCGGCAAGCGGGTGGCCATGGTGCCGGTCACGGTAGAGCGGTAGCACTTCTCGCGGAAGCTAATGATGCCGGCCTGCTTGTCCTGCTGCCATTCCTTCAACAACGCCGCCTGTTCTTCCACCTTGAACTCGGGGTAATCGGTGGGGCCGAGCAGATCGCGAATGTAGCTGGCCTGGAAGTCGATGGAGTCGCAGCAGCCACCCAGCTGCGCATGACGATCCAGCCAGTGCTGCATGTCGTTGCGGCGCTCGTCCGCATCCGGCAGGGTGATCTTGCCCATGATGACGTCGCGGGCATACCAGGCCTGGGCGTCGAACATGTTGAAGGTGAAATACTGATCCTGCATGCCCAGATAAATCAGCTTCGGGTTGTTCTGGAAGAAAATGCCCTTGTACAGGTTGTCCGGGTACAGGCAGTTGTGGGTCTGCAGCCGCAGCGCGTCCGGCAGGAACGGGAAGTGGAACAGGTAGCCGGTGCACATGATAATGGCGTCGAACTCCTTGCTGGAGCCGTCGGCAAAGTAGCCGGTGTTGCCGTCAAAGTGTGCCAGCAGCGGCTTTTCTTCCATGCCTTCGGGCCAGTCAAAGCCCAGCGGGTTGCTGCGATAGCTGATGGTCACCGATTTGGCACCGTACTTGTAGCACTGGGAGCCGATGTCTTCCGCCGAGTAGCTGGCACCCACCAGCAGCACGTTCTTGTCCTTGAATTCCAGCGCGTCACGGAAGTCATGGGCATGCAGTACCCGGCCCGGAAACTGCTCCACCCCTTCAAAGTACGGCATGTTGGGAGTGGAAAAGTGACCGGTGGCCACCACCACATAGTCAAACTCGTCGGTTTCCTGCTGACCGGTCTTGTGGTTCATCACGGTCACGGTGAACTTGCCGGTGCTGTCGTCATGGCTTACCCAGCGCACCGGGCACTCAAAACGGATGTATTTAGAAATGGCCTGCTTGTCGATACGACCCATGATGTAGTCTTTCAGCACGGCACGCGGCGGATAGGAGGGAATGGCACGACCGAAGTGCTCGTCAAAGGAGTAATCGGCAAACTCCAGACATTCCTTCGGGCCGTTGGACCACAGATACCGATACATGCTGCCATGAACTGGCTCGCCATTTTTATCTAAACCCGTGCGCCATGTGTAGTTCCACATGCCACCGATGTCACTTTGCTTTTCAAAACAAACGATTTCCGGCAGGTCCTGAACGCCTGCCTTGCGAGCTGCTTCAAACGCTCTCAACTGTGCCAGGCCACTGGGGCCGGCGCCCAAAATCGCGATTTTTTGCTTGCTCACACATTAACTCCCTTGTTGTAAAAACCTTGCGATACTAAAGGAATTATTCATGTATTTATAGAATCTTGCGTAAAAATACGACAAAAGTAGATAAAAACCCTAAATAATAGGGCGCTAAGGGGTTATGTAAAAGGAGGCAGCAGTGACGGTTGGACACAATCCAGTTTCGTTAGCACAATGCTTGACTAACAGATCCTTTTTCAAACCAGCCCAACATCATGAGTGAATATCAGTACTACGAATTTACCGCCGTCGATCAGCCACTGACCGCCCGGCAACAGAGTGAACTGCGTGCCCGTTCGAGCCGGGCCACCATTACCTGCAACAGCTTTATCAACGAATACAACTGGGGCGATCTCAGTGGAGAGCCCCTGGAGTGGATGCGGCATTACTTTGATGCCCATGTCTACTCCGCCAGCTGGGGGCATTGCCTGCTGATGCTGAAACTCCCGGCAAGCTGCCTGGACCAGGCCATGCTGGACGCCTGTCTGCAGCCTGCCGGATCCGATGTGTTTGAGGCTTCCGCTGCTGGTCAACACTGCATTTTGACCTGGCACTTCAGCGATGAGGAAGGCGAACACGACCGATTCTGGACTCATGAGGATGGCCCCGGCTGGCTGAGCCGGCTGCTGCCCCTGCGGCAGGAACTGCTACGAGGAGACACCCGTCCCCTGTATCTGGGCTGGTTGGCCCGGCTCTGCGCCCAGGAGCTGAATGACGAAGACATTGAACCGCCTCTGCCGCCCGGCCTGGCGACGCTCACCCCTGCCCAGCAGGCACTGGTGGAGTTTCTGGAGATCGATCCCGACTGGCTGCAGGCCGCAGCGGCCAGCAGCCCGACCGAAACCACCCATGCAGCAGCAGACCACAACGTCTGGCTGGAACAGCAATCACCGGCCGAGCTCAGAACCACCGCCCGCCTGCTGCTGGAAGGCCGCACCATGGAGGCGGAAAGCAGCCTGAACCGGCGTTTTCTGGACTGGCACCGGCAACACAGCACCCAGCCGGCTCCCTCTGCCCGTCGAACTCTGGCAGATATCGCCACCGGTTATGCTGCCGCTCGCGAACAGCGCCTTGAGCGTGAACGGCGCGCCCAGGCCAAGGCAGAAGCCAGGCGTCTGGCCGAGCGAAAGAAATACCTTGCCGGAGTGGCGGCAAACGCAGACCAAATCTGGCAGGAAATGGATACCGAGCTCAAGCAGGGTTCGGGCCGCAGCTATGATCGGGCGCTGGAGCTGGCCAAATCCCTGGCAGAGGCACTGGCGCAGGCCGGAAGACAGAAAGAATTCAGGCAGGCTCTGGAAAGGCTGCAACAGCAGCATACCAGGCGCCCGGCCTGGGTAACCCGGCTCAAAAAAGCCGGATTACTGACATGAAGCGCCTGTATTACCAGCGCACGGGATAACGCCGGCCGGTGCTGCGGTGAAACACCAGGCCGCTTACTATGATCAACCCCGCTCCCAGCGCCACCGGCGACCACAGAAAGTCCCAGTCCTGGCCGCTCAGCATCACGATCAGCGGATTGGCCCCCGCCGGTGGATGGGTGGTGCCGGTCAGCAGCATCAGGCTGACCGCCAGACCCACCGCCAGTCCCAGTGACCAGGGCTGCACGCCGAGACTGTTCAGCACGAGTAATCCCACCAGGGTGGTGAGCAGATGACCAAGGAAAATGTTCCGGGGCTGGGCCAGGGGGCTGTCGGGCAGCCCGAACAGGATCACCATGGTGGCGCCAAAAGGTGCCATCAGCCACAGCCCGCTGGACTGCAACCCATCCAGCCCGGCCAGGGTGGTAATGCACAACATGGCTCCCAGCCCCGCTACCAGCGCCGAATAACGCTCCATTAACCGAACCAGACCATTCTCACTGTTTTTCATTTTCACTGTCCCTTATTCAGAAAGTAGACCGACCTGTCTACACGCACTCAATGTAGACAGATTGGTCTACCCCTGTCAATATGGCCTCAGCAACAGGAGAACCTTATGGATAAACGCCAGCAGCTCGTAACCACCGCCTTTGACCTGTTCTACCGGCAGGGCATTCATGCCGTGGGCATCAATCAGATACTGCAGGAGTCGGGGGTGGCCAAAAAAACCCTGTATCACCACTTTTCCGGCAAGGAGGCACTGGTAGCCGCCGTGATTGCCTACCGGGATAGCGCATTTCTGGAATGGTTAGAGGGGCGCCTGGAGCGGCGTGAGCCCGGCCCTGAGGGCGTGATTGAGGCCCTGTTTACCGCTCTGGACGACTGGATCAACGACCGTGAACACGAGCTGACCCCGTTTCACGGCTGCTTTTTTATTAATACCTGCGCCGAATATGGCGACCCAGAACATGAGCTGCACCGGCAGTGTGCGCAACACAAGGCGGCGGTCGCACGAATGCTCACATCCTGTTTAATGAAGGCAGGTCTGAAGGAAGGGGCGGCGGCGCAGCAGGCACAGACCCTGAGCCTGCTGAAGGAAGGTGCCATCGTGCAGGCACAGGTGCAGGGCGACAAAACCGCCGCCCTGCAGGCCTGGGCACTCGCCCTGCGGCTGATGGCGACCTGACTCTGCTCAGCCAAAACGCCGGGAACGGCGGTTAACCTCGTCAATCTGGGTGTTAAGGGTACAGTAATCGTAGAGATAGCCGATCAGGAACAGGCCGCCGGTGAGGAACCAGATAATGGCGGTGATCCACTTGCCCATATAAAGCCGGTGCAGACCAAAGAAGCCAAGAAAGGTCATCAGTATCCAGGTCAGGCTGTAGTCCTTGGGGCCGGTGGCGTAACGCTGGTCGGCGGCGCGATCCAGAGACGGGATCAGAAACAGATCCACAATCCAGCCGATAAAGAACAGGCCAAGGGTAAAGAAGTAAATGGTGCCGCTGACGGGGCGGCCATAATAAAAGCGGTGAGCGCCCATGAACCCGAAGATCCACAATATATAGCCAATCACCTTGCTGTGCGTGTTGTTCATGCTGCCTCGGGGGGTGACAAAACGACCATTCTAGTCGTTGCGGGGTGCAACTGCCATTCCTGTGGGCACAGCGGCGACCCGGTTCGTCGTGACCCTTCGGGAGCTGTAAGCACTGGTAGGTTGGAATGAGCGCAGCGAATTCCAACACCAAAGGCGGCTGCGGAATGTTGGGATTCGCTGCGCTCATCGCCAACCTACGGCAAGATTTGCGCTGTCAGACGGCTTCAGCGACTGGCGGAGTAACTGTTGTCCCAGTCTTTCCATACCGGCTGCAGGCCGGTAGCGGCAATGGCCTTGGCCACTTCGGCGGGGGTGCGGTCGTCGTCGATTTCGAACTGCTCCAGCTCTTCCTTGACGTTCTCCACATAGCCGCCGGGCTGGGTTTTGGAGCCGGCGCTGATGCTGGTAATGCCGAGCGGGATCACCTTGTCGCGGAACTCCTGAGCTTCCCGGGTCGACAGGCTCAGCTCCAGCTCGCCGTCGAGCAGGCGGTAGGCACAGATCAGCTGCACCAGCTGGCGGTCGGTCATGATCGACTTGGGCTGCAGGCCGCCGGTGCAGGGGCGTAGCCGCGGGAAGGATACCGAATAGCGGGTCTTCCAGTAGTGCTTCTGCAGGTAGCGCAGGTGCGAGGCGGTGTAAAAGCTGTCGGTGCGCCAGTCTTCCAGACCGTAGAGGGCGCCCAGGCCAATCTTGTCGATGCCGGCCTTGCCCAGCCGATCCGGGGTTTCCAGGCGCCAGCGAAAGTCCTTTTTCTTGCCGCGAATATGGTGCTCGTCGTAGGTCAGGTGCTGGTAGGTTTCCTGATACACCATGACGCTGTCGAGGCCGTACTGGCGCAGCTCGGCGTATTCTTGCTGCGACAGCGGCTGCACTTCCATCATCACATAGCTGAAGTGACGCTTGACGATGGGCAGCATTTGCTTGAAGTAGTCCAGCCCCACCTTGCCCTCGTGCTCGCCGGTCACCAGCAGCACGGTATCAAAGCCCATGGCCTTGATCGCCAGGCACTCCTGCTCGATTTCCTCGGCGCTCAGGGTCTTGCGCTTGAGCCGGTTGCTCATGGAAAAGCCGCAATAGGTGCAGTCGTTGGCGCACAGGTTGGACAGATACAGGGGAATGTAAAACCCCACGGTATTGCCAAAGCGCTGCCGGGTCAGCCGGTAGGACTGCTGGGCCATCTGCTCCAGGTAGGGCTCGGCGGCCGGCGAGATCAGCGCCATAAAGTCGTTCAGATCCCGCTTCGGTTTGGCCAGCGCCCGCTCCACATCGGCGGCGCGCTTGCTGTAGATGGTCATTTTGATGTCATCCCAGTCCATGGATGACCAGACATCGAAGAAGCTCATAAGGTCTCCAGGAAGGAGGTCAGCGGGCTGGACGCCTGAGCCTGCTGGCTTTGCCCGGCCAGACCGGCTTCATAGCCCATGCGGCCGGCGATCACCGCCCGGCGGAAGGCGTCGCCCATGGCCACGGGGTCACCGGCCACGGCAATGGCGGTGTTCACCAGCACGGCGTCGGCACCCAGCTCCATGGCGTAGGCGGCGTGGCTGGGGGCGCCGATGCCCGCATCCACCACCACCGGCACAGTGGATTGTTCAATGATGATCTCGAGGAAATCGTGGGTCACCAGGCCCTTGTTGGAGCCGATGGGCGCGCCCAGGGGCATGACGGCGGCACAGCCCACTTCTTCCAGACGCTTGCACAGCACGGGATCGGCACCGCAATAGGGCAGCACAATAAAGCCTTCCTTCACCAGCTGCTCGGCGGCCTTGAGGGTTTCAATGGGATCGGGCAGCAGGTACTTGGGATCCGGATGAATTTCCAGCTTGAGCCAGTTGGTGCCCAGGGCTTCCCGGGCCAGACGGGCGGCAAACAGGGCTTCGTCGGCATCCTTGGCGCCGGAGGTATTGGGCAGCAGGTTCACGCCCAGCTCCAACAGCGGCGGCAGAATATCATCGCTGTGGTTTTTCAGATCCACCCGCTTCAGCGCCATGGTCACCAGCTGGGAACCGGAGGCGGCAAGCGCATCCTGCATCAGTCTGCCGTTGGCAAACTTGCCGGTGCCGGTAAACAGGCGGGATTCAAAGGTTTCATCGGCAATTTTCAGACTCATTTCAGCCTCCGGCAATGGCGTGGAACAGGGTAATGTTGTCGTTGGGCGCAAGCTGACGCTCGGCCCACTGGCTGCGCGCCACCACTTCGCGGTTGAGCGCCACCGCCACGCCCGGCTTGTCCTGCTCCAGTTCGGCCAGCAGTTGCGCCAGGGTGGTGCCCTCGGTCAGGGGGTGTTGTTCGTCATTCAGTATTATGTGCATCGTTATTAGCTCCCCTTGGGTCCACATACCGGACAGGCCGGATCCTTCGGCACTCGAAGGCCGTGCCAGCGGTGGGCCTTGGCGTCAAACAGCTTCAGCTCACCCCAGGGCACGGTGCCGGTGCCGGTTAAATACTTGATGGCTTCCAGCGCCTGCAACAGGCCAATGGTGCCCACTACCGGGCCAATCACACCGGCGTTGCTGCAGGTCAGCCGTTCTTCCATTTCAGGGCCATACAGGCAGCGATAGCATCCATGGTCGCGGGACGGGTCCAGCGCCAGCAGCTGGCCTTCAAAGCGAATGGCCGCGCCCACCAGCAGGGGCTTGCCCTGGGCATAGCAGGTGGCGTTCAGGGCCTGACGCACCGTCATGTTGTCGGTGCAGTCCAGCACCAGATCCGCCTCGGCCACAAAGCCGGCCAGACTGTGCTCGTCCATTTTCTGATTGACCGCCACCAGCTCGACCTCGGGATTGAGCTTTTGCAGCTTTTCCCGGGCCACTTCGGCCTTGGCCATTTTCAGGCTGTCAACGTCATACAGGGTCTGGCGCTGCAGGTTGCTGACCTCAATCTGATCGAAGTCGGCCAGCCACAGGGTGCCCACGCCGGCCGCCGCCAGATATTGGGAGGCCGGCGAGCCCAGCCCGCCCAGGCCCACGATGAGCACGGAAGCATTTTTCAGCTTGAGCTGACCTTCCTCGCCCACCTCTTCCAGCAGCAGATGCCGGCTGTATCGCATGAATTCGCTATCGCTGAGCATGATTAGCCCTCCACCATGTGCAGCAGTTCCTGCGTGGCTGCATCCGGGTCCGCCGCCTCGGTAATGGCGGTAACCAGGGCAATGCTGCCCACGCCGGTTTGTGCCACCAGCGGTACCCGGTCCTTGCTGATGCCGCCAATGGCCACCAGCGGGAACTCGCTCTGCATCAGCGCCACATAGCGGTGCAGCCGCTCCAGGCCCTGCGGGCGGGACGGCATGTCCTTGGTCTTGGTGGGGAAAATATGCCCCAGCGCAAGGTATGAAGGTTTCAGCTCCCGGGCCCGCAGCATTTCGTAATAACCGTGAGTGGAGAGTCCCAGCTTCAGGCCGGCGGCGCGAATGGCCTCCAGATCCGCCACTTCAATGTCTTCCTGACCCAGGTGCACACCATAGGCGCCGTGCTCAATGGCCAGCCGCCAGTAGTCGTTGATAAACAGGCGGGCGTTATAACGCCGGCCCAGCGCAACGGCGGCCTTGATGTCGGCTTCTACTTCGGCGTCGGTCTTGTCCTTGATGCGCAGCTGCAGGGTGCGAACGCCCTGCTCCAGCAGCCGCTCCAGCCAGGCCACAGTAGTCACCACCGGGTACAGGCCCAGCCGGTTGGTATCCATGGCGGCAAAGGCGCCCTCGGGATGCGGCCCTTCAATGCCCAGCTGCACGGCCAGTTTGCTGCCGGGCATGACCACGGCAGGAAAGTCGTCCAGCTTGGTGGGCCAGCCCAGGTGGGCCACCGGGCCGGCGCCGGCACCAATGGCCTCGGCGCCTTTCAGGCCCTGATTGACGTAGGCCTTGGCCAGCACCAGGGCATCTTCAATCGGGTAGTCCTGGGCCACGGCGGTGGCAATGGCCGACGACAGGGTGCAGCCGGTGCCATGACCATGTTGAGTGTCGAGACGGGGGCTGGCCAGCCAGATTTCCCGCTCGCCGTCGCTGTAGAAGTCAATGGCCTGATCGCCGGTCCAGCCGAGATGGCCGCCCTTCACCAGCACGGCGCCCGCGCCCATTTCCCGCAGGGCGGCGGCGCCGGCACGCAGGGCCTGGGGCGAGTCGGGCGCAATGCCCGACAATGCTTCCAGCTCCACCGCGTTGGGAGTGATCAAGTCCACTTCCGGCAGCAGGTGGGTCTTGATGGCCGGCAGCAGGTTGGGCTCGGCCATGGACTGGCCGGTGCTGGCAATGGCCACCGGATCCAGCACCACCCAGGGCTGCCACTGGCGGCGGTATTCCTTGAGGTAGCGCGCCAGCACCTCGGCGCGCAATCCGCCCGGCAGCAGGCCCACCTTGATGGCGGCGGCCTGCATGTCGGTGGACAGGGATACCAGCTGGCTGGTAAAGGCCTGCATCAGTACCGGCTCCACCATGGATACCGACACCGAGTTCTGGGCGGTAATGGCGGAGATCACCGAGCAGCCGTGGCCGCCCAGCGCCTGTATGGTGTGCAGGTCGGCCTGAATGCCGGCCCCGCCACCCGAGTCGGAACCGGCTATGGTCCAGACAATGGGTTTGGTCATAGAGATTCTTGCTCCAGTTTGTCGGCCTGATGATACAACTCACCGCCGCGTTTCTTGAATTCTTCCGACATTTTCGCCATGCCGGCCTGTACGGTTTCGGGTTGGCCGTCCATGCCCACCAGCTGCACTTCTATGTTGTTTTCCAGGCTGGCGGCATAGTCGCGCACGTCCTGGGTGATCTTCATGGAGCAGAACTTGGGTCCGCACATGGAGCAGAAGTGCGCCACCTTGCCCGACTCCTGGGGCAGGGTTTCGTCGTGATATTCCCGGGCGGTCTCCGGGTCCAGCGCCAGGTTGAACTGATCGTGCCAGCGGAACTCGAAGCGCGCCTTGGACATGGCGTTGTCGCGGATTTGGGCGCCCGGATGGCCCTTGGCCAGATCGGCGGCATGAGCGGCGATCTTGTAGGTGATCAGACCCTGTTTCACGTCTTCCTTGTTGGGCAGACCCAGGTGTTCCTTGGGCGTAACGTAACAGAGCATGGCGCAGCCGTACCAGCCGATCAGCGCGGCACCGATACCGGAGGTAAAGTGGTCGTAACCCGGGGCGATGTCGGTGGTCAGCGGGCCAAGGGTATAGAAGGGCGCTTCGTGGCAGTGCTCGAGCTGCTCTTCCATGTTGCGCTTGATCATGTGCATGGGAATGTGACCCGGGCCTTCAATGATCACCTGCACGTCGTATTCCCAGGCGATCTTGGTCAGCTCACCCAGGGTGTGCAGTTCGGCGAACTGGGCCTCGTCGTTGGCGTCGGCAATGGAGCCCGGACGCATGCCGTCCCCCAGGGACAGGGAGACGTCGTAGGCGGCACAGATTTCACAGATCTCGCGGAAGTTCTCGTACAGGAAGCTTTCCTTGTGGTGAGTGAGGCACCACTTGGCCATGATGGAGCCGCCGCGGGACACGATGCCGGTCACGCGCTTGGCGGTCATGGGCACATAGCGCAGCAGCACGCCGGCGTGAATGGTGAAGTAGTCCACGCCCTGCTCGGCCTGCTCGATCAGGGTGTCGCGGAACACTTCCCAGTTCAGGTCTTCGGCCACGCCGTTGACCTTTTCCAGCGCCTGGTAGATGGGCACGGTACCGATGGGAACCGGGCTGTTGCGCAGGATCCACTCACGGGTTTCGTGAATATAGCGGCCGGTGGACAGGTCCATTACTGTGTCGGCGCCCCAGCGGGTGGACCACACCAGCTTCTCCACTTCTTCTTCAATGGAAGAGGTCACCGCCGAGTTGCCGATGTTGGCATTGATCTTCACCAGGAAGTTGCGGCCGATGATCATGGGCTCGGCTTCCGGGTGGTTGATGTTGGCGGGAATAATGGCGCGGCCTTCGGCCACTTCCTTGCGCACGAATTCCGGAGTGATGTTTTCCGGCAGGTTGGCGCCAAAACTCTCGCCCTTGTGCTGCCTGAGCAGCAGCTCGTCCCGCACCCGCTCGCGGCCCATGTTTTCACGAATGGCGATGTATTCCATCTCGGGAGTGATAATGCCCTGGCGGGCGTAGTGCATCTGGGTCACACACTGGCCGGCCTTGGCCTTGCGCGGCTTGGGCAGGTGCTCAAAGCGCAGGTGATCCAAGCCGTCGTCTGCCATGCGCTGCTGGGTGAAGTGGGAAGTGGCGCTTTCCAGCTCCTCGGTGTCGTTACGCTCCAGAATCCACTGCTGGCGCAGCTGGGGCAGACCACGGCGCACATCAATTTCAGACTCGGGATCGCCGTAGGCACCGGAAGTGTCGTATACCGGCACCGGCTCGTTGGGCTCGAAAATGGGGTTTTCTTCGGTGCCGCCCTTGTAGCTGTCGGCCAGGGCGATTTCACGCATGGCCACTTTTATGTCCGGGCGTGAGCCTTCGAGATAAATGCGGGAGGAGTTCGGAAAGGGTTCGCCCTTCAGGTTGTGAATATATTCCTGGGCCTGGCTGCGAACTTCACGACGGTTTACTTTTTTTGACATAGCAATCTCACTTTTGCGTCCATTGTGGTGAAAATGCTTGTCGGGAGTGTTGATAAAGAACTGCGTACATCCGGTGGCGGGTTCTTTACTTGCTTCCCTTCGCAGGTATTAGCCTGATCAGGTTCAACGGATCCCGCTTTTAGCGGTCTCAGCCCATGCAGGGCACTCCGACAAGATGGTCGCAGTATAACCAGAGCCCGTTTACAAAAGCAAAGGACTTCTCCCCCGGCCTGCACAGCCGAAAAAGCAGCGACCGCAAACTTTTTGGCATGACTCACCTCCCGGCCGGAGAGTTCTGTTGCCGGCCAGAGCAGCGTGTTAACTTTATATAAAAGTAATTATTCGGAAGCCTCGCCCATGCCCATCTCGGTTTATCGCTATGCCCTGCCGCTGACCAAAGAAAAGGTGATTGACGGCGTTGCCGTGCGCCGCCGTCACGGCTTTTACGTGAATATTGACGGCTACTGGGGCGAGGTGGCGCCGCCCATTAACGCCGATATCACGGCCACCGAAACCGAACTGCTGGCCGCCTGCCAGCGGCTGGAGCAGGGCCTTGAACCCGGGGCCACCCTGCCCTGGGTACGCTTTGGTCTGGGCTGCGCCTTGGCACCGCTCACCGCCTCCCCTGCCCCCAGCCTGCCGCTGCTGGAGGGCGAGCGGGAACCCATTATTCGCGCCTGGCGCTGCCGCCGGGTACATCCCACTCAAGCCTGGCTGACCCTGACCGGCGATGGGCAGTTTGATGCCGGCCTGGTACGGGAGCTGTCCTTGCTGGTGCCGGGGCTCAGGCTGGTGCTGGACGCCGGCGGCCGCCTGAGCGAGGCACAACTGGTTGAGCTGTGGCGGCACACCGGTGGCCGGGCTACCGACTGGCTGCTGGACCCGGGTGCCAGCGCGGCCGACACGCAACGACTGGCCCGGCAGCACGGCTGGCCGGTGGCGCTCAGCGCCGACCGCTGTGGCGGTGATGTGCCGGCGGTATTCGAGGGGCTGAAAGCCCTGGTGCTGCGCCCGTCCCTGCTGGGTGAACCGGCCCGGTGCCGGCAACTGGCCAACAGCGCAAAGGCACAAGGGCTGCAGGTCATGCTGGCGGGCAATCTGGAAAGCGGCCTGGGCCATCATCATATTGCACAACTGGCGGGAGAGCTGACGCCAGAGAGTACAGCCCAGCTCGACGGCCTGCGCTATTTGCTGCACAGCGGCGTGAATACGGAAGGGCAGCCGCAGGCGCAAAATCTCACCCTGATTTACGGCCCAGCCTGTTTATAAAACCGCCATAAAATGCGCACCAAATTGGTGCAAAACGCAAGGTTTTCTTGGCATTATGCGGGTAAATCCGTATAGTCAGGCCGATATTTCGACAGGTTCCCAAACACATGTTTCAAGACAATCCCCTGCTGGCCCAGCTCAAGCAACAAATCCGCGACACCCTTCCCACCAAGGAAGGCATGGTCAAAGGCACCTCCAAAGGCTTCGGCTTTCTCGAAGTCAGTGACAAGGAAAGCTATTTCATTCCGCCCCCGCACATGAAAAAGGTGATGCATGGCGATCACATCACCGCCGTGCTGCGCACCGAAAACGACAAGGAACTGGTGGAGCCCGAGACCCTGATCGAGCCCGGCCTGACCCGCTTTGTGGCCCGGGTGAAGTGGTTCCGTGATCGGCTCAATATTGTGCCCGATCACCCGCTGATGAAAGACGCCATCAAGGCCCGCACCATCAAGGGGATGAACGACAAGGACCTGAAGGAAGGCGACTGGGTGCTGGCGGAACTCAAGCGCCACGCCCTGAAAGACAACGGCTTTTTCGCCGACGTGGTAGAAGTGATTGCCGGCGTGGACGATCCCATCGCCCCCTGGTGGGTGGTGCTGGCCCGTAACAGCCTGGCCAACCAGGCCCCTCAGGATCGGGAACAGTGGGAACTGCTGGAAGACACCCTGCCCCGCCAGAACCTGACCGAGGTGCCCTTTTTCACCATCGACAGCGAGTCCACCCAGGATATGGACGACGCCCTCAGCGTGAAAAGGCTGGACGACGGCGGCTGGGAACTGACCGTGGCCATTGCCGATCCCACCGCCTATGTGGCCCACGACAGCGATCTGGACAAGATTGCCGCCGAACGCGCCTTTACCGTGTATCTGCCGGGCCGCAACATTCCCATGCTGCCCCGCACCCTGGCCGACGAGCTGTGCTCTCTGAAGGAAGGCGAAGACCGCCACGCCCTGTGCGCCCGCATTCACATTGACGCCGACGGCAAGGTGGCCGACGACGCCGAATTCTTTGCCGCCCGCATTCGCTCTCATGCCCGCCTGGCCTACAACAAGGTATCCGACTGGATTGAAGGCACCGGCGACTGGCAGCCCGAAAGCGAAATCATTGCCGAGCAGCTGCGCGAGCTGAACGCCATGACCCTGGCCCGCAACAGCTGGCGCAGCACCCACGCCATTGTGTTCCCGGACCGTCCGGATTTCCGCTTTGAGCTGGACGACGCCAGCAACGTGGTGGCCATTCACGCCGATCACCGCCGCATTGCCAACCTGATGGTGGAAGAATCCATGATCGCCGCCAACCTGGCCTGCGGCAACTGGCTGACCAAACACTGCGGCACCGGCGTATTCAACGTGCACGCCGGCTTTGATGAAGAGAAGCTGGCCCAGCTGCAGGAACTGCTGAAAGAGCACGAGGCCCCGGTCGATCCGGACAAGCTGACCACCCTGGAAGGCTTCTGCGAGCTGCGCCGCTGGCTCGACGCCCGCGATACCAGCTACCTGGACAACCGGGTGCGCCGCTTCCAGTCTTTTGCCGCCATGAGCGTGACCCCGGGCGAGCACTACGGCCTGGGTCTGGATGCCTACGCCACCTGGACCTCGCCCATTCGTAAATACGGTGACATCATCAACCACCGGCTGATCAAGGCCATTCTGGCCGAGAAGGCCCACGACGCCCACGCTCCCAACGCCGAGCTGGCGGTGCACCTGTCGGAGCAGCGCCGCATGCACCGCCGTGCCGAGCGCGACATTGCCGACTGGCTGTATGTGCGCTACCTGCAGCCGGCGGTGGCCAACGGCCACGCCTTTGATGCCGAGATCATCGACATCGGCCGGGGCGGCGTGAAGCTGCGCCTGCAGGAAAACGGCGCCGTGGTGTTTATGCCCTCTTCCCTGATCCTGCCCAACCGGGATCGGCTGGAATGCAGCTGGGATGACGGCCGGGTATACCTCGACAAACAGCCGGTGTACGAACTGGGCCAGCACATTCAGGTGATCCTCACCGAAGCCATTGAAGACACCCGCTCTCTCATTGCCAAACCGGCCATTCCGCTGGTACCGGAGAAGCAGGAAAAGCCCGCTTCCTGAGCTGACCCCTGATACTGAAAAGGCCTGCGAATGCAGGCCTTTTTCATCAAATTGTCGATAGTAAAAGACTCATTCGAGGTAGCTCGTTACGGATTTCCACGCAGCCGGGATACATCTCTAGCCAATTGATTGAATCGTATCCCTTCCGCACCGATACAGACCAGCAGCCCTTTTGGCGTTGTCCTGATGGCAGGTGACCAACTTACTTTACCGCCACTGAGCTGGACGACTTCACTTTGGGGTTTTCCCTGACGCCGAACCATTCCCTTGGCTCTGATAAGCACATCTCCATATTCCATAAACAGCTCTGCCAGCCGCTGCCCATCAATGGCAGTATCAAAAGTCTGACTGAAAGAGTCCCAGCGCCCGGTGCCGGTGTTTTTTGAGCAGAAATCATGATCGTCTTTCACAGCAGGCTGTTCGTCGGCCCCAGTCATTCGCTCCACTTGCGCCCGGGAATGAACCAGGAGTTGCTTCAGTACAAGAGGTAACTCCAGTGAAGGGGGCAGTCGGTTAACAAGCACACGGTCGGCGCTGAGTATTTGCTGATGCCAAACCTCCGTTACCAAAGGATCTTCGCTGTAACGATCTGCCTGACTACCATCCACCAGACAAATCACCTCATTCAAACACAATTTGGGGGAAATCCGGATTGTGTCGACAATCCGTGCGGGGTTGGCAATCCCGCTGGCCTCGATATAAAGGGCAGCCGGTAACGGTGGCGTCCGCAACAGCTCGGCCAGTTTTTCCGCCAGGCTGCCACCCAGGGTGCAGCAGATACAGCCATTATTGAGGCGCATAATATGCTCATCACTGTATTCGATCAGCTCTGCATCGATATTGATGCTGCCAAAATCGTTAACCAGGATCAGGCTGTCCGGTGGAATTCCCTCACGCAATAAATTATTCAGATAACTGGTTTTTCCCGCACCAAGAAAACCGGTGAGCAGGGTCACCGGAATGGGTTTAATCATTTTCATACACCTCTCCTCCCACTACGGTGGCGTGAATTCCAATATCCCGTAGCCGTGCGGCATCCTGCTCCAGCGGATCCTCGTCCAGAATCACCATGTCCGCATATTTGCCGACTTCCAGGCTTCCCACCAGATGATCCAGACGCAGGGTATAGGCCGCGCCCAGAGTGATCATGTGCAGGGCATCCGCAACACTGATCCTTTCGGCTTCTCCCAAGCTGGCGCCGCTGGCCGTTTGCCGCTGCACCGCGCACCAGGCGGTGAACAGGGGGCCGAGCGGCGTTACCGGTGCATCCGAGTGTATGGCGGTAGGAATATTCAGCCGCAGTGCCGAGGCCAGCGGCTCCAGTCGCCGGGAGCGGGAAAAACCCAGCGTCTTTTGGCGATGGATATCGCCCCAATAATAAATATGATTGGCGAACATGTTCAGGCACACCCCCAGCCGGGCCGCCCGGCGCAGCTGGGCCTGACTGATAAACTGACAGTGCTGCAGGGTATGGCGGTGATCGGCTCTGGGCCAGAGGGTCTGCGCATCTTCAATGGCATCGAGGATCAGCTCCACGGCTTCGTCACCATTGGTATGAATATGCAGCTGCAGCCCGGCCTGATGGTAATCCAGCACCAATTGATGCAGGGTTTCCGGCGGGGCATTCCAGATACCGTTGGGATGGCCATCATGGTAGCCCGGCCATTGCATACGGGCGGTGTAACCCTGAATGGAGCCATCCGTCATCAGCTTGACCAAACCAAAGTGCAGCTTGTCATTGCCCATATTCCGGCACGCCTGCAGTCGCTCTATGCCCTGCTCCGAAGTCCAGGATAAGGCAGCCATGGCCGGTACCAGACGCACCGGGCAGCCGGGCAGGCTGGTTATCTCCTGCAGGGCGGCAATCCCAGTGTCGGTGAGGGGATTATACAAATCGGTAATGGTAGTGACCCCCACCCGCCTGGCCACTTCGCCGTAAGCCTGGAGGGTGGACAGGGAAGACACTTCTTCAAACAGGTTTCTGCCGAGGGCGTCAAACACGCCATGCATGGCGGCCATTTCCTGCAGCTCGCCGTTGGGTCGACCATCGCTGCCGAGCATGATGCCTTCCATGCCGGCATGCTGCTCCAGCCGGGCATATTCCAGCATGCGGCTGTTGACGGTCATCACATGCAGGCTGGCATGAAAAATCACCAACGGCCTGTCGTTTACCGCCTGATCCAGCACTTCTCGGTTCAGGCGCACGCCTTCGAAATAGACAGGATCAAACCCCCAGGCCACCATGGGCTCACCGGCCGGCAGTGCGGCGGCATGCTCCCTCAGGCGCTGCTGCATGGCTGCCAGACTGGTGATCCCGTTCCAGCAGACACCTTTGGGATCCCTACGGGGAAAGTAACCCAGGTAAAGATATTGCCACATGGCACCTTCCAGAGCATGACTGTGACCTTCAACAAAGCCGGGCAAAATCACCTTGCCGGCAAAGCGATCATCCAGGTGGTATTCACCCAAATCCCTCAATTCCTCAAGAGGGCCAACGGCCAGTATCTTGCCATCCTGCACAGCAATGTGAGTGGCTTCAGGCAGCGACGGATCCATGGTGATAATACGCCGGGCGCAAAATAAGGTAATGCTCATTGAATGGTCTCCTTGACGGTGGCCCGCGGTACGGCCAGCTTCAGTTTGCCCATCAGCACGGGAACCACTGCCAAAGCAACGAGGGCGGTACCACCAAAGGCCAACAAATAGGTTGCCGGGCTCAGAGAAGGCGCAATGGGGGCAAAGATATAGAGTACGTGTATGTTGGCCAGCACGATGGCCAGATTGAAGAAAGCCAGCTCCTTGGCTACCGATGTACTGAAATCCGAGTCCAGCATGCGCAGCAGCAGCAAGCCGGTTCCGGTTGAGCCACAGCAGCAGCCAAACGCGGTTAGTGACCGCTCGTGGCCCAGCTTTCCGCTCAAGCGTCCCATCCACCAGCACCCAAAAAGGGTGGCCAGGGTAATCACCAGAGTTACCAGCAGGATAGGGGTAAGCAGAGCGTACAGCACGGCAAACTGTATGCTCATCAGGGTACCGACGACCATAAAGTCAACCGAGCTGCCGGTAATGCGCTTGAGGGTGTCGTTATCAACATGTCGGGCAAAACCCAGTTTATCGACAAGCAGCCGCATCAGTACACACACGCCCAGACCATGTACGAAAAACATATTGTGGCTGAACAATACGCTCAAATTCAGACCCCAGGGGGTGAAGCCGGCAACCAGGTCACGCACCGATAACAGCCAGAGATGGGTAAGTACGTAAGCAATGGCCAGTAGTCCCAGATGCCAGGCCAGAGAGTCCATATTGGCACTGTGAGTAACCATTCGGCCGGTTTCCGGTTTGTTGCCGGCGGGGTAAAAGCCTGACAGGAAATCACCATCAATGCTGGATTTTTTGTTCAGGTTTTGACCTCTGGCGATCACTCGCTTGGCCCAGGGAACACCAACCAGAAACGCCATCAGGAAGCCGAGTGAGGCATAAATCATGCCAACCTGGGCTGCATTGGCAATGCCGTATTCCTGCTCCCAGATGTTGCCGTAGGTCAGTGCCTGACCGGGTCCTTGTGTGAAACCGTGAGTAATGATGGCGCCGAGAAAGGCGCTGATATTCGACCCCGTGACCTTGTCATAGACGGCAATAACGCCATACCCCAGCACTCCCTGGATACCCAGGCTGATGGTCCAGATGATCGTCAGCCAGAGTCCGCCGCGCACAATGCTGCCACCGGACAGGGACTTGTCGCCACTGCTGCTGGTCAGACACAGGGACATGAAGCTGAGGGTAAAAAAGTGAAAGGTCAGCCCAGTGAAGTCGCCGGAGCCAAAACCGGGAATCAAATCCAACGACAGTAGGACGAACCCAAGCAAGCCACCAACAATGCTGGCGGGAACAAGGGAGTTTCTTAATACAGGAATGTTTTTTCTCAACAGGCTGCCGATTACCAGCATTCCTGCCATCAGAGCAAATGCAATAACACCGTGAAACGAGCTTTCCATAGCAATCTCCATGATAGTTCCAAAGCAAAAGGCTTCGGTTGTGATCCATCCCATGGGCATGGTTGCCGCTTCCGTCCCCGCCTTCCCGGGTACGAACGCAGTATTCAAACTAGAGCCACGTTGTTAACTTGTATAATACTATTGGTTTTCCTATTGATAACATTCAGGTATCACCATGCGTGTCGAACTTCGTCAAATTCGCCAGTTTATGGCTGTGGCCGAGACCCTGAATTTTCGTCAGGCAGCCGAAAACCTGGCAGTGGCTCAGCCGGCCCTGAGCAGGGGAATACAGCTTCTTGAGCACCAACTGGGAGTGCGCCTGTTTGACCGTAACAATCGTCGAGTGGCGCTCACAGCCGCTGGGGCGGTATTTCTCAAGGGGTGTGATCAGCTGTTGATTGAGCTTGAGGAGACGGTGCGAAAAACAAGGCAGGCAGATAGCGGCGTCTTGGGTAGTCTGACCATTGGTTACACCGATTTCGCCATTACCGGCATATTACCCGGCTTGATTGACACTTTTCGCCGGCAATATCCGGAAATTTCCATTGATCTTGAATACGGTTCAACCCAGGAGCAGCTGGAGGCACTGGCCAACCGGAAGATCGACGTTGCCTTTCTAACCAGCCCGCTGAATAACGACAGCTTTGAACATTATCCCGTTCAGGTAGATCGCTTTGTGGCTGTATTACCCGAGTCCCACCCCCTCGCCTCACAAGATGAAGTAGATATACACGAGCTGGCCGATGAGCCCTTTGTCGTTGGGGTAATGGCACGCTGGCGTCATTTCAGAAGGCATCTGGACGCTCTCTGCTTGCAGGCGGGGTTTCAGCCACGGATTGTGCAGGAAGCCTACAACAGTGAAGGCATGTTTGGCCTGATCAGCGCCAATATCGGCATCACCATTCACCTGGAATGCGCCAGAAATTATCAACGTTCCGGTGTAGTCATGCTGCCGCTCACAGGCACAGATTCCACCGTTATTACCGAAGCGGTATGGCACAACGAAAACAACAGTCCTCTGGTCCGGCATTTCACTGACGCCTTGACACCTGCACGACGCTCGGAAAAAGCCGTGCCCTGATATGGAAAGACCACAACGGAAAAGGCCTGCAATTGCAGGCCTTTCTTTTTATTGGTGCTTTTATGCTCAACCCAGATGCTGCAGCAACAATTCGGCAAATTGCGCCGGCACTTCCACCGAGGGCACATGACCTACCTTATCCAGGATCACCGGGCCGTTTGCCTCGGCGCAGCAGGCCAGGTGCTCCAGCGACTCGGGCGGGGTGGCCACGTCCTCGCGACCACCCACCAACAGCAGGGGCACGTTGTGATCCTGCAGTCGTTCGCTGAAGTCGGCCTCGCCGAGCATTTCACACAGCAGGGCGTAGCTGTGGGCGTCACCCCGGCCCATGATGGTGTTCCAGCCGGCCAGCAGGGCGGGCTGGGCCAGACAGGCGGCCGGACCGAACCAGCGCGGCACTATGTCCACCGCCATGGTGGCCAGGCCCAACTCCCGCACCGCAGCGGCCCGGGCCTGCCAGGCCTCAGGGGTGCCGATCACCGCACCGGTGTTGGTGAGGGTGGCGGACAGCAGGCGGTCGGCATGGGCACACAGCAGTTGCTGGCCGATCACGCCACCGATGGAGGTGCCGGAAAAATGGAAGCGTTCGGCACCCGCTACATCGGCCAGGGCCAGGGCTTCTGCCGCCAGATCGGCGGGGGTAATGCGCTCACCGTTCCAGGCCGCGCTGCTGCCGTGACCGGGCAGATCCCAGGTCAGCACCCGGTAACGGGGCAGCAGCGTCGGCAGCAGGTCATCCCACACCGCCTGGCTCATGCCCAGGGGGTGTGCCAGCACCACCAGCGGCCGTGAAGCGTCGCCCAGCAGGCGGTAGCCGACGGTGCGGCCATTGATGTTCAGAAAAGACATTCGGCCTCCAAAATAGTCAGGGGAACGCCGGCACAAGCCCGCGTCAAAAATACAGTTAACCCCTGAATTCACTTCTTATCCAATGAAACGGGCACAGGTTGCCGCTGCGCGCCAAATTGCGGGCGAGCCGCCCGCGCTCCATTCAGCCGGCGGACGCCTGCAGCCGTTGTTATACCCGCTCAATCAGGGTGGCGATACCCTGACCCACGCCCACACACATGGTGCACAGGGCCAGGCGCTTGTTCTGGCGGTGCAGTTCATGGGCAGCGGTCTGCAGCAGACGGGCGCCGGACATGCCCAGCGGGTGACCCAGGGCGATAGCGCCGCCGTTGGGGTTCACTCTGGCGTCGTCGTCCTTCAGACCCAGCTCGCGCATACAGGCCAGGGCCTGGGCGGCAAAGGCTTCGTTAAACTCGAACAGGTCGATGTCGTCCATGGTCAGGTTGTGCTGAGCCAGCAGCTTCTGCACCGCCGGGATCGGACCGGCGCCCATGATGCGCGGCTCAACGCCGGCGGTGGCCATGCCCAGCACTCGGGCCATGGGCTTGAGGCCATGACGCTGCACGGCGTCTGCGCTGGCGATCAGCATGGCGGCGGCGCCGTCGTTCACGCCGGAGGCGTTACCGGCGGTCACGCTGCCACCTTCGCGGAACGGGGTCGGCAGCTTGGCCAGTTTCTCAACCGTGGTGCCCGGACGCAGATGCTCGTCGTCGGCGAAGATCAGCGGCTCCTGCTTGCGGCGGGGAATTGCCACCGGCACGATTTCTTCGGCAAAACGGCCGTTGCACTGGGACTCGGCAGCCTTCTCCTGGGAGCGGGCGGCAAAGGCGTCCTGATCTTCCCGGGAGATGTTGAACTGCTCGGCCAGGTTCTCGGCGGTTTCCGGCATGGAGTCCACGCCGTACTGGGCCTTCATCAGCGGGTTGATAAAGCGCCAGCCGATGGTGGTGTCTTCAATGCCCTGGTTGCGGCTGAAGGCGGTGTCGGCCTTGCCCATCACATAGGGGGCGCGGGACATGGACTCCACCCCCCCGGCCAGCACCAGATCCAGCTCACCGGCCTTGACGGCGCGCACGGCGGTGCCAACGGCATCCATACCGGAGCCGCACAGGCGGTTGATGGTGGTGCCGGGCACGCTCGCCGGCAGACCGGCCAGCAGGGAGGACATGCGCGCCACGTTGCGGTTGTCTTCACCGGCCTGGTTGGCGCAGCCCATGATGACTTCGTCGATGGCGGCCGGGTCCAGATCCGGCGCCTGGGCCAGCACGGCTTCAAATACGCGGGCGGCCAGATCGTCGGGGCGCACCGCCGCCAGGGTGCCGCCAAAGCGGCCAATGGCGGTACGGCGGGGATGACACAGATAAACCGGCTTCATTGGGCGGCCTCCTGGGAGATCGGTTTGGCGTGGTGCTCGGCAGTGCGGGCCTTGAGGTCACGCAGAATGGCCAGCTCCTCGGCGCTCGGCTCGGGAGTCAGCGCCAGCTCGTCGGCAAAGCGTACCGGCCAGCCGGTGGCCTCACGTACCTGCTCTTGAGTCACCCCGGGGTGCAGGGACACCACAGTCAGTTCCCTGGTCTCGGCGTCGGGGGCCATCACACACAGATCGGTGATCACCTTGGTCGGGCCACGGCCAATATTGGGCACATTGTCACGGCCCTTGCCGTCGCGACCGTAGCCCAGGGTGGTGATGAAGTCGACCGCTTCCACAAAGGCGCGCGGTGAGTGCTTCAGGGTGATGAACACTTCCCTGGCGTTGGAGGCGATCTCGGGGGCGCCGCCGCCGCCGGGCAGGCGAACCTTGGGAGACTGGTAATCACCAATCAGGGTGGTATTAAGGTTGGCGTACTTGTCGATCTGGGCGGTCCCAAGAAAGCCCACGTCAATGTGGCCGCCCTGCAACCAGTAGCGGAACATCTCGGGCACGGCCACCGTGGTCAGCGCCTGCTCGCACAGCTCACCGTCACCGATGGACAGCGGCAGAATGTCGGGTTTGGTCTGCAGGGTGCCGGATTCGTAGATCAGGGTCACGTCGGGGGCGTGGGTCAGGCGGGCCAGGTTGGCGGCCTCGCTGGGCAGGCCGATGCCCACAAAACAGGTCATGCCGTTGCTAAGGGCGCGAGCGGCGGTGACCGTCATCATTTCTGAAGAGTTGTATTGGAGCGTCATTATGCCTGCCCTCCTGCGTTGTAAACGTTCTGCTGCAGCCAGTCGTTGAAGGTGTCACGATCACGGGAGATCGCGTCCCACTCCTTGTAGAAGCTGTTGTTTCTCGGGTAATAGCCGTGGGCGTAGGACGGCGCGGCACCACCTTTTACCTCGGCAATGGCGGTAATGGCCCAGCCCGGGATCACGCAGGCATTGGGTTCGGCCTGCAGATCGTCCACGATCTCTTCCACGGTGACGATGCTGTGCTTGGCCGCCAGCACCGCTTCCTTCTGCACACCCACGATGCCGGATACCAGAACGTTGCCTTTGCGGTCGGCGCGCTGGGCGTGAACGATGCTCACATCCGGACGTACCGCCGGCACCGCCGCCAGGCGTTCGCCGGTAAAGGGGCATTCGATAAAGCGGATCTGGGAGTTCACCTTGGGCAGGTCGCTGCCGATGTAACCGCGCAGCACCGCCAGGGGCAGACCGGCCGCGCCCGCTTCATAGGCGCAGGCCATGGCCGCATGGCTGTGCTCGAAGATTTCCAGCTTGCGGGGGAAGCCCCGCTCCACGGCATCGCGCAGACGGTGCAGCGAGCCCACGCCGGGGTTACCGCCCCAGGAGAAGATCAGTTTTTCGGCGCAACCGGCGCCGATCAGCTGATCGTAGAGAATATCGGGGGTCATGCGGATCAGCGTCAGACCACGCTTTTCCTGACGAATGATTTCGTGTCCCGCGGCAAAGGGGATCAGGTGGGTAAAGCCTTCCATGGCGACGGTGGCGCCGTCCTGGAGATAACGGGCAACCGCGTCGTGCAGGCTCATGAATTGGGCCATGGGTATCGCCTCCCTGGTGGGTTATGTTCGCACTACGAACCTTGGTTTGCATTGCGAACATGTTTACTCCGGTTTTATGGGAGTGACAAACCCCGTTTTCAGGAAAATGGCGAGTAAAAAAGTTAAGAAACTGAAAAATAAGAACTTATTTTTTGTGATCGAGAGCACAAAGTGAGACAAGATAAAACAGATGTTCGTTATGCGAACTTTTTGCTACCATGAAGGCCCTTTGATCTCGTCACAGGATCCCATCATGACCACCGACGACCGGCTCAACCCGCAAGACCGGGACTTCGTTGCCGCCCTGGCCAGCGGTCTGGAAGTGCTGCAAGCCTTTGACCAGCACCACCCGCGCATGACCCTGAGCGAAGTGGCGACGAAAACCGGCATGGACAGGGCCAAGGCCCGGCGCTTTTTGCTGACCCTGCATGCCCTGGGCTATCTCGACAAGCAGCAGCGCCACTTTGCGCTGACCCCCAGGGTGCTGCAACTGGGCAACGCCTTTCTGGCCGCCAATCCGCACCGGGTAGTGATTCAGCATTATCTGGAGGAGATCACGCGGGAAATTGGCGAGTCCACCTCACTGGCGGTGCTCGACGGCGATGAGGTGGTGTACATTGCCCGCTCCGCCGCCGAACACCGGCTGATGGCCATTCGGCTGTCGGTGGGCACCCGGCTGCCGGCGGCCTACACCTCCATGGGCCGGGTGCTGCTGGCCCAGTTGCCTGAAGAGCAGCTGAGCAATTACCTGGAAACCGTGCAGCTGCAGGCACACACGGCCCACAGCATTACCGACAGGCAGGCCCTGCGAAGGGTGCTGGAGCGAGTGCGCCGGCAGGGCTACGCCATTGTGGATCAGGAGCTGGACTCGGGCCTGCGCTCGCTGGCGGTGCCGGCCTTTGATCAGCAGGGCCGGCTGCTCGGCGCCATCAACATCAGCACCAACGCCGCCCGGGTAGACCTCGACACCCTCACCGGACGCTTTCTGCCCCTGCTGCTGGAAAAGGCCAGGCTGATCCGGGACGCCCTGGCGGGCTGACTCAGGGGTAGCGTCCGCTCAGCCTGTTTTCCACCAGCTCGGCCAGTATGGTGTTGACCAGCCGCATCGCCGCATTGGGGTTCTCGCCCCGGCGGCGTGAGGCGATCACCGGAATGCTGAGCTGCTCGTCCCGCACCGATACAAACACCACTCCTTCCCGCTGGATTTTGCGCACCTGCTCCGGCACCAGGGCAAAGCCCATGTCCGAAGCCACCAGCGACAGCGCCGTCTGCAGATCGTTAACCTGCTGGATCACATTGAGTTTCAGGCCACGGCGGTGAAACAGTCCCTGGGCCACATCGGCAAAACTGGGGCCGGAGCCGGCGGGAAAGGTAACCATGGGCACCTCGGCCAGCTCAGCCATGGTCGGCGACTCACGGGTCAGGGAATGGGAAGACGGCAGGGCGGCGATCAGCGGCTCGTTGAACAGCACCTCCTGCTCCACGTCGGCATCGTCAATGCGTACCCGGCCAAAACCGATGTCGATTTTGCCGCTCTTGAGCGCCTCGATCTGATCCTGGGTCTTGAGCTCGTGCAGCACAATTTCCAGGTTTTTGTTACGCCTTAGCCGGCGCACCATCAGCGGCAGCTGGCCGTAAAACACCGACGGCACAAAGCCGATGGCAAACACGGTTTTGCGCAGCTGGGCGATTTGCCGGGTGCCTTCAATGCTGGCCTCCAGCCGCTCCATGATGGTGCGGGCCTGCTGCAGAAAATACAGTCCTCCCTGGGTCAGCTCCAGCCCCCGGGGCTTACGAATAAACAGCTGCACCCCCAGCTCCTCTTCCAGCTGCTTGATCTGCCGGGTCAGGGGCGGCTGGGCGATAAACAGCCGCTCCGCCGCCCGGGTCAGGTTCAGCTCTTCGGCCACGGCAATAAAATAACGCAGGTGCCTCAGCTCCATCCATACCTCCAGGGTATTGGTTGTGACTTAATCAATATTGGTGGGTATTGCTTCAGAATTGTAACCTCGTCGCAACACAGTGTTATCACTTGAGGCAAGAGAGGTTACATGGCAGCAATCATTCAGTCCATCGAGGCAATCCTGGTCGACATTCCGACCATACGGCCGCACAAGCTTTCCATGGCCACCATGGGCGTTCAGACCATGGTTATCGTGCGCATCAAGGACAGCGATGGCCTGGAAGGCCTGGGCGAAGCCACCACCATCGGCGGCCTGGCCTACGGCCCGGAAAGCCCCGAAAGTGTGAAGCTGACCATAGACACCTACTTCACGCCGTTGCTGCTGAACCAGCCCGCTGAGGCCATCAATACCCTTAAGGTAAGGCTCAATCGCGCCACCCGCGGCAATAACCTGGCCAAGTCCGCCATTGAAACCGCCCTGCTCGACCTGATGGGCAAGCGCCTCAACCAGCCCCTGCACCAGCTGCTGGGCGGCGCCGTGCACCGGCACATTCCGGTGCTCTGGACCCTGGCCAGCGGCGATACCCAAACCGACATCGACGAGGCCAGGCGCCTGCTCGCCGACCAGCGCCACTGCGACTTCAAACTCAAGATCGGCAGCCGCGCGCTGATGGACGACGTGCGCCATGTGGCCGCCATCAAGGCCGCCGTGGGCGACAGCGCCAGCGTGCGGGTGGATGTGAATCAGGCCTGGGATGAAAGCACCGCCGCCCGGGGCATGGCCGAGCTGCAGGCCGCCGGTATCGATCTGGTGGAGCAGCCCACCCCCATGAAGGAGCACGCCGCCCTGGTGCGGCTGTCGCAGCAGTTTCACCTGCCCATTCTGGCGGATGAAGCCGTGGCCGACGCCACCGACATGTTCACCCTGGCCTCGGCCGGCTTTGCCGGCGCGGTGGCGCTCAAGATCGCCAAGGCCGGCGGCCCGCTGCAGGCGCTGAAGGTGGCCAATGTGGCCAGCGCCGCCGGCATTGGCCTCTATGGCGGCACCCTGCTGGAAGGCACCATCGGCACCGTCGCCGCCCTGCACGCCTGGTCCACCCTGGACACCCTGCACTGGGGCACCGAAATGTTTGGCCCGTTGCTGCTGAAGGACGACATCGTGGAAACGCCGCTGAACTTCCATAACAACGGCGTGACCCTGCCCGCCGGGCCAGGCCTGGGCGTCACCCTCAACGAAGACAAGCTGGCGGAATACCGCCGCCAGTAAGCCTGCCGCAGGCACTGCAGAATACCCAAGGAGATATAGCATGCTGTTCAAAGTCGAAATGAAGGTCAATCTGCCCCACGACATGCCGGCCGAGGTGGCCGCCGAGATCAAGGCCCGGGAGAAGGCCTATGCCCAGGAGCTGCAGACCCAGGGCAAATGGCGCCACCTGTGGCGGGTGGCCGGCAGCTACGCCAACGTCAGCATTTTTGATGTGGCCGACAACGCCGAGCTGCAGGAGCTGATAAGCCGCCTGCCGCTGTTCCCCTACATGGACATTCAGGTAGCGCCCCTGTGCCGGCACCCGTCCTCCATTCATTCGGATGACCGTTAACCGACGTTCGTCACCCCTACGACCAAATCATAAGAAATACGCAAGGAGCAAGGCAATGTCAGTCAAAACCATGCACACCCCCGAGGTGAAAGAACTGCTGGAAAAAGTCGCCGGTCTGAACCAGGCCGGTGGCAACGAGCGGGTCAAGACCATAGTGCACCGCGTGATGCACGACGTTTTTCAGATCATTGAAGATCTGGACATCACCCCGGAAGAATTCTGGAGCGCCGTTTACTACATCAACGAGCTGGGCAAGAACGGCGAAGCCGCCCTGCTGGCCCCCGGCCTGGGTATGGACAAGTACCTGGACATTCGCATGGATGCCGAAGACGAGCAGGCCGGCCTGGCCGGCGGTACCCCGCGCACCATTGAAGGCCCGCTGTATGTGGCCGGCGCCCCGGAGTCCGAGGGCTTCGCCCGCATGGACGACGGCACCCAGGACGGCGAGACCATGATCCTGACCGGCGTGGTCACCGACCAGGACGGCCAGCCCCTGCCCAACACCCTGGTGGAGGTCTGGCACGCCGATCTCAAGGGGGGCTACTCCTACTTCGACCCGTCCCAGAGCGAATACAACCTGCGCCGCAGCATTCGCACCGATGCCAACGGCCGCTATACCGCGCAAAGCATCATTCCGTCCGGTTACGGCTGCCCGCCCGAGGGCGCCACCCAGGCGCTGCTGAACCAGCTGGGCCGCCACGGCCGCCGCCCGGCACACATTCACTACTTCGTGTCCCAGCCTGGCTACAAGCACCTGACCACCCAGATCAACCTGGCCGGTGATGAATACACCTACGACGACTTCGCCTTTGCCACCCGCGAAGAGCTGGTGTGCGACGCCGTGCGCGTCGACGACGCGGCCGCCGCCGAGCAGTACGGACTGAACCAGCCGTTCACCAAGGTGGAATTCAATATTCAGCTGGTGGCATCCGACAAGCCCGAGCACCAGCAGCGCCACGAGCGCAAGCGCGCCCTGGAAGACGACATCGCCTGAACCTGACACGGCTGCCTGCAGCCGGCCGGCCCGCTTCAGGCGGGCCGGGCAGTAACATCACATGGAGTGAGAGACATGACTCGCCAACTCGACCGACTCGAACAAAAAATCCGTGGCGCGGTGGAAGCCGATCCGCAAACCGGCCACTACCGCTGCGACCGGGGCATCTTCACCGACCAGGAACTGTTTGACCTGGAAATGAAGCACATCTTTGAAGGCAACTGGGTCTACCTGGCCCACGAAAGCCAGATGGAAAACCCCGGTGATTACTACACCACCACGGTGGGCCGCCAGCCGGTGGTGATCACCCGCACCAAGGACGGCGAGCTGCGCGCCCTGCTGAACACCTGCTCCCACCGGGGCGCCACCCTGTGCCGCAAGAAGCGCGGCAACAAGGCCTCGTTCACCTGCCCCTTTCACGGCTGGACCTTCAAGAACGACGGCAAGCTGCTCAAGGCCCGGGATCAGAAAAAAGGCGGCTACCCCGAGAGCTTCAGCACCGACGGCTCCCACGATCTGAAACAACTGCCGAAGTTCGAATCCTATCGCGGCTTTTTGTTTGGCAGCCTGAGCGCCGACGTACAGCCGCTGCAGGAGTACCTGGGTGAAACCACCAAGATCATCGACAACATGGTCGATCAGGCGGAAGACGGTCTCGAAATTCTGCGCGGCAGCTCCACCTATACCTATGAAGGCAACTGGAAGCTGACCGCCGAAAACGGCGCCGACGGCTACCACGTGGGCACGGTGCACTGGAACTACCTGTCCACCATGGGTCAGCGCAACTACGACAAGGGCGGCACCGAGGCGGTAGACGCCAAGAGCTGGTCCAACGAAGGCGGCTTCTACTCCTTTGACAACGGCCACATGATGCTGTGGACCCGGCTCACCAATCCTCAGGTGCGTCCGGTGTTCAACCACCTGGAGCGGCTGCAGAACGAGCTGGGTGAGGCCCGGGCCGACGCCATCGTCAACACCACCAAGAACCTGTGCCTGTACCCCAACGTGTATCTGATGGATCAGTTCTCCACCCAGATTCGAGTGCTGCGCCCGATTTCCGTTAACAAGACCGAAATCACCATCTACTGCTGGGCGCCGAAGAACGAGCCGGCGGCGGATCGCGCCAAGCGCCTGCGCCAGTATGAAGACTTCTTCAACGTCAGCGGCATGGGCACCCCGGACGATCTGGAAGAATTCCGCGCCTGCCAGAACGGCTACGAGGCCAGCGGCCTGAAATGGAACGACATGAGCCGGGGCGCCGCCCACTGGATCGAGGGCCCGGATGCGGGCGCCGAGCGCATTGGCCTTCAGCCCATTCTGAGCGGCGCCAGGCCGGAAGATGAAGGCCTGTATGTCACTCACCACCAGCACTGGGTAAAAGAAATGCTGCAGGCGGTCGACACCGAGCGCTCCCAGCTGATTTCCATTCAGGAACAGGAGACTTGCGCATGAGCATGAGCATGAGCATGAGCATGAGCATGAGCATGAGCTTTGAACAGATCCAGGCCTTTGTCTTTCGCGAAGCCCGCCTGCTTGACGATCGCCAGTGGGACGAGTGGCTGACCTGCTACCACCCCGAGGCGGTGTACTGGATGCCTGCCTGGGACGATGAGGACAAGCTGACCGAGGACCCGCAGCGGGAGATCTCGCTGATCTACTACCCCAACCGGGAAGGCCTGGAAGATCGGGTGTACCGCATCAAGACCGAGCGCTCCGGCGCCAGCTCACTGCCCGAGCCGCGCACCACGCACCTGACCAGCAACCTGGAAATCCTGGAGCAGCAGGGCCACACCGTGAAGCTGCGCTTTAACTGGCAGACTCACAGCCACCGCTACCACAAGACGGAGACCTATTTCGGCACCTCCTTCTACACCCTGGACACCAGCGGCGGGCAGCCGGTGATCACCGAGAAAAAGGTGATTCTGAACAACGACTACATCAATCAGGTGATTGATATCTATCACCTGTAACAGGTGGGGAAAGCATTATGAGTTACAACATTGCCCTCAACTTTGAAGACGGCGTTACCCGTTTCATCACCTGCAACGACGGCGAAACCGTGCTGGATGCGGCCTATCGCAACCAGATCAACCTGCCCATGGACTGCTCCGACGGCGTGTGCGGCACCTGCAAGGGCAGCTGCCATCAGGGCGACTTTGAGCTCGGCGACGAATACATCGACGAGGCCCTGACCGACGAGGAAGTGGCCGACGGCAAAATTCTGACCTGCCAGATGATTCCCGTCAGCGACTGCGTGGTGGAGATTCCGGCCGCGTCCACCCTGTGCAAGACCGGCACCGCCGAGATCGGCGGCACCCTGGCCGAGGTCAACCTGATCTCGCCCACCGCCATCGAGCTGAAGGTGACCGCAGATCAGGACATCGCCTTTTTGCCCGGCCAGTACGTCAATATCGGCGTACCGGGCACCGAGGAAGTACGCGCCTATTCCTTCAGCTCACTGCCGGGCAGCCGGGAACTGAGCTTTCTGATCCGCAACGTACCGGGCGGCCTGATGAGCTCCTGGCTGGTGGGTCAGGCCAAGACCGGCGACCGCCTCAGCCTGACCGGCCCTCTGGGCGTGTTCTATCTGCGCCCGCTGGCCCTGCCGGTGCTGATGCTGGCCGGTGGCACCGGCCTGGCCCCCTTCCTGGCCATGCTGGAAGAGCTTCGCGTAAAGGGCTGCGATCAGCCGGTGCACCTGCTTTACGGCGTGACCAACGACGATGATCTGGTCGGGGTCGAGGCCTTGCAGCAGTTTGCCGCCGACATCGACAACTTCACCTTCAAAACCGTGGTGGCCAATCCCGACAGCGCGCACCCGCACAAGGGCTATGTCACCAACCACATGGAAGACGCGCCCATCGGCCACGGCGAAGTGGACGTGTATCTGTGCGGCCCGCCCCCCATGGTGGATGCGGTGCTGGGTTACTTCCGCGACCAGGGCATCTCACCCGCGTCCTTCCATTACGAGAAGTTCAGCCCCAGCGTGACCGGGGTTGGGGAGCAGGTCGCATGAGTGCCCGCTTTACCGACAAGGTGATGGTGATCACCGGCGCCGCCCAGGGCATTGGCCGGCGGGTGGCCGAGCGGGCGGCGGCGGAAGGCGCTCGCCTGGTGCTGGCGGATCTGGCGGATTATGTGCACGAGCTGGCGGCCGGGCTGCAGCAGCGAGGCACCCAGGCCCTGGCGGTGCAGGCAGATCTGGAAACCTGGGAAGGGGCGGAAACCCTGATGTCCCGGGCCCGGGCGCACTTTGGCCGCATCGACGTGCTGGTGAACAACGTGGGCGGCACCATCTGGGCCCAGCCCTACGAGCACTACACCCCGGAGCAGATCCAGAAGGAAATTCAGCGCTCCCTGTTCCCCACCCTGTGGTGTTGCCGGGCCGTGCTGCCCGGCATGGTGGAGCAGCGCGGCGGCGCCATCGTCAACGTGTCGTCGGTGGCCACCCGCGGCCTGATGCGAGTGCCCTACGGCGCCGCCAAGGGCGGAGTGAACGCCATGACCGCCAACCTGGCCTTTGAATATGCCGGCCACGGCATTCGCGTTAATGCCACCGCGCCGGGTGGCACCGAGGCCCCGCCCCGGCTGACCCCGCGCAACAGCGAGGCCCAGGGGGAGCGGGAACAGCAGTGGTACCAGACCCTGGTGGATCAGACCAAGGACACCAGCCTGATGCACCGTTACGGCACCCTGGACGAACAGGCGGCGGCCATTTTGTTCCTGGCGTCTGATGACGCCAGCTACATCACCGGCACCGTGCTTCCCGTGGCGGGAGGCGATCTGGGCTGACAGGCAATAAGGGCCGCCCGAAGGAGGGGCGGCCTTTTTTACTCGACCGGAGACGTTTTCTCCAACTCCTGACTTATGGATAGCTTACGGAGTAATATGCGATGAGACAGATAGATGTAAACCAGACCATAGACAACGCCAGCTTTACCCCCTTTCACTGGAAAGTTCTGTTCTGGTGTTCCCTCATTATTATTTTCGACGGTTACGACCTGGTGATCTACGGCGTGGTGCTGCCACTGCTGATGGATCAGTGGCAACTCAACCCTTATGTGGCCGGCCTGCTGGGCAGCAGCGCGCTGTTTGGCATGATGTTTGGCGCCATGGGTTTTGGCATGCTGTCGGACCGGCTCGGACGCAAGAAAACCATTCTTATCTGCGTGGTGCTGTTCAGCCTCACCACCGTGATCAACGGCCTGGCCACCAGCCCCTGGCAGTTCGGCATTCTGCGCTTTATCGCCGGCCTCGGCATCGGCGGCGTCATGCCCAATGTGGTGTCGCTGATGAGTGAATATTCGCCCAAACGCAGCCGCAGCACTCTGGTGGCGTTGATGTTCAGCGGCTATGCCGTGGGCGGCATGATGTCGGCCGGTCTCGGCATCTGGATAGTGCCCAACTTCGGCTGGGAGATCATGTTCTACCTGGCCATAGTGCCCCTGCTGCTGCTGCCGCTGATGATCAAATACCTGCCCGAATCGGTGGCCTTTCTGATGGCACAAAACCGCCAGCGGGAAGCCCGGGAGTTGTTGCGCAAGGTAGCCCCCGACCAGCGTATTGAGCGCCATGACACTCTGGTAGTGCCGCCGGCCAATGTGCAGAAGGCGCCGGTGCTGGAACTGTTGCGCGGCGGCCGTGCTCTCAGCACCCTGATGTTCTGGACCGCCTTCTTCTGCTGCCTGCTGATGGTCTATGCCCTCGGCTCCTGGCTGCCCAAACTGATGTCGGCCGCCGGCTATGAACTGGGCTCCAGCCTGATGTTCCTGATGGTGCTCAATATCGGCGCCATTGTCGGCGCCGTGGGCGGCGGCTGGCTGGCGGATCGCTTCTCGCTGCGCTCGGTGCTGGTCAGCTTCTTTGTGCTGGCCTCCGCCTCCCTGGTGCTGCTTGGTTACCCCCACCCCATGTGGTTGCTGTACAGCCTGATGGCCGTGGCCGGTGCCACCACCATTGGCTCGCAGATTTTGCTGTATGCCTATGTGGCCCAGTTTTACCCGGCGGACATTCGTTCCACCGCCCTGGGCTGGGCCTCGGGCGTAGGCCGCAATGGCGCCATCATCGGCCCCATGCTGGGCGGCACTTTGCTGGCCCTGGCGCTGCCACACCAGATGAACTTTCTGGCCCTGGCCATTCCCGGCGCCATCGCCACCCTGGCCATCGCCCTGGTGGGACGGGGTCAGGGGGCGGTACAGCCTGCCCCCGAAGCCCAGGTGGCCAACGAGGGATAACCCTCCCTTGCCGCCACTCCGCCATAGCCCCGGCCCTGCGCCGGGGCTATGCTGTTTGCTTTTTCCAAGGAGCCGGACATGAAGGCTTTTCTGCGCGATCTTTCACTGCCGGCGGTGGCCGCCGGCTTTCTGGCGGTGATGGTTTCTTACGCCGGCCCGCTGGCCATCGTGTTTCAGGCCGGCGCCAGCGCCGGCATCTCTCAGGAGATGATGACCTCCTGGGTATGGGCCATTTCCATCGGCGCCGCGGTATCGGGCATGGTGCTGTCCTTCTGGCTCAGGGTGCCCGTGGTCACCGCCTGGTCAGTTCCTGGCATCGCACTGCTGGTGCCGATGTTTCCCGAGCTGAGCCTGGGTGAAGCGGTGGGCGCCTACCTCGCCGCCGCCGCCATTACCCTGATCATTGGCCTGTCGGGCAGCTTTGATCGCCTGATGCACCTCATTCCCAGAGGGGTCGCCGCCGGCATGATGGCCGGTATTTTGTTTCAGTTCGGCACCAATGCCTTTGTGGCCGTGGAAACGGCGCCGGCTCTGGCCACCGGCATGGTGCTCACCTACCTGGTGTGTCGCCGCTGCTGCCCCAGATACACCCTGATCCTGTTGTTGCTGGTGGGCATGGGACTGGCGGTGGTGCTGGAAGGCGCCAGCCTTGCCGGCCTTCGGTGGTCACTGACCACGCCGCAATTCATTACCCCGGAATGGTCGCTGACCACCACCCTGAGCCTGGCGCTGCCGCTGGTGCTGGTCAGCCTGTCCGGTCAGTATTTGCCGGGCATGGCCATACTGCACGGTACCGGCTACCGGATCAGCGCCCGACCGGTACTGGCCGTTACCAGCCTGGCATCGCTGCCCATGGCGCTGTTTGGCGGCATCAGCATAGTGGTGGCGGCCATTACCGCTGCCATCTGCACCGGCGAAGACGCCCATGAAAATCCGCGCCGGCGCTATGTGGCCGGGGTGTTCAACGGGCTCTTCTATCTGGTGGGCGGCCTGTTTGCCGGCACCATTGTTGCCCTGTTCTCCTCGCTGCCGGCAGCCTTTGTGGCGGTGCTGGCGGGGCTGGCCCTGCTCGGGGCCATTGGCGGCAACCTGGTAACCGCGCTGGAAATACCAAGGGAGCGGGAAGCGGCCCTGCTGAGCTTTGTAGTCACCGCCTCCGGGCTGTCACTGTTTGGGTTGTCATCGGCGCTGTGGGGGGTGGTGTTTGGAATGACCGCTCACCAGATACTCAATGGGTGCATAAAAAAACCGGAAGCCGGCCACCAGCCAAATTCCGATATACGGCTTCAAACTGGCGCTCAGCCGTTAAACACTCCCGATGACAGATAGCGGTCGCCCCGGTCGCAGATAATGGCCACGATCACGGCGTTGTTCACCTGCTCGGCGAGCTTGAGCGCGCCAGCCACGGCGCCGCCGGAGCTGACGCCGCAGAAGATGCCTTCTTCCCGCGCCAGGCGCAGCATGGTGTCTACCGCCTCGGCCTCGCTGATATCCAGCACCGTATCCACCCGGCTTTGGTCAAAAATACCCGGCAGGTAGGCCTCGGGCCAGCGCCGGATGCCCGGTATATGGCTGCCTTCACAGGGCTGCAGGCCCACAATCTGCACTTCGGGGTTCTGCTGCTTGAGATACTCCGACACCCCCATAATGGTGCCGGTGGTGCCCATGCTGGATACAAAGTGGGTGATGCGGCCCTCGGTCTGCTGCCAGATCTCGGGCCCTGTGCTCAGCAGGTGAGCCTGGGGGTTGTCCGGGTTGTTGAACTGATCGAGGATCATACCCTTGCCTGCGGCGGCCATGCTGTCGGCCAGATCCCGGGCGCCTTCCATGCCTTCCTCCTTGCTCACCAGAATCAGCTCGGCGCCATAGGCGCGCATGGAGGCCTTGCGCTCTTCGGTGGCGTTGTCGGGCATGATCAGCACCATCTTATAGCCCTTGATGGCGGCGGCCATGGCCAGGGCAATGCCGGTGTTGCCACTGGTGGCTTCAATCAGGGTATCACCGGGCCGAATGGTACCGCGCAGCTCGGCCTGCCGAATCATGTTCAGCGCAGGCCTGTCCTTTACCGAGCCGGCCGGATTGTTGCCTTCCAGCTTGACCAGCACCTGGCTGCCGGTGTGCTCGGCCATGCGCTGCAGCCGCACCAGGGGCGTGTTGCCGACAAAGTCCTCTATGGTCGGAAATGACATGGTAAATCCTTGCATGGGTGAAACTGGCTCCAGTTTACCCGATGCCATTGACAGCCTCGACCGCTTATTGTTGCGTCAGAGCCAGTCGTGCACCCAGTGCCATCATGAGCCCGCCGGACAGCCGGCCCAGATAGACGGAGAAACGCTCCCGTCCGGCCAGACTGCGCTGCAGCCGCTGACCCAGCAAGCCGTAGGCACCATTACACAGGGTGGCGGTCAGGGTAAACACCAGCCCCAGCTGCAGCAATTGCCAGGGCACCGAACCACCATCACTGGTCACGAACTGGGGCAGAAAAGCGAGGAAAAACAGCGCCACCTTGGGGTTGAGCATGCCCACCGTCAGCCCCCGGCGAAAGATTTGCCAGTCGCTTTGCGTGTCGGCCGCCGCCGGCAAGGCCAGGCGGCTGGCACTGCGCAGGCTGGTCCAGCCCAGGTAAAGCAGATAGGCCGCGCCGACGTATTTGATCAGGGTAAAGGCGGTGGCGGACTGCAACACCAGGGCCGACAGACCCACTACCGCCAGCAGGGTATGGCCCAGGTAGGACACCCCCAGCCCCAGGGCCGCCAGCATGCCGGCCCGGCGACGACCTCCAAGAGCCTGGGACAGAATAAAAAAGATATCGGGCCCCGGGGTCAGATTGAGGGCCAGGCAGGCGGGAATAAACAGTAACCAGACTTCCATCACAGTCTCCGGGTGTGTTTGTCGGCGGTCAACACAAAAGCAGTTACTGGCTGATAATATGCTTCAAATACCGTTATGGTGCCACACATTGTATTTGAGGAGACGCTATGCCGCAGCAAGGACTCGACGCCCTGTTCAGGCCCGCCAGTATCGCCGTAATTGGCGCCTCGCACCGGGACAACGGCGCCGGCAAACTGGTGATGAAAAACCTGCTGGCCGGTAATTTCAGTGGCCCGGTCATGCCGGTGAATCCCAAATACGAGGCGGTGGCCGGCGTGATGGCCTATCCCGATATCGCCAGCCTGCCCCGGGTGCCCGATCTGGCCATTATCTGTACGCCAGCCGGCAAAAACCTGGCCATTATCGAGCAGCTCGGCCAAAAGGGCTGCAAGGCCGCCATTATTCTTGCCGCCGGCACCAGCAACAGCCAGCTTGAGCAAATGAAAGCTAGCGCCCGGCAGCACTGCATGCGCCTGCTGGGCCCCAACAGCATGGGGGTGATACTGCCTCACCTGGGTCTGAATGTGAGTTTTGCGCCGTTTCCAGCCAAACCGGGGCGGATAGCCTTTGTATCGCAATCTTCCGCCGTGTGCGCCACCATTCTCGACTGGGCCCGGCACAACGATATCGGCTTTTCCCACTTTATTTCCCTGGGGGATGCCTGCGATATCGACTTTGCCCAGCTGCTCGACTATTTATCACGGGACAGACACACCAACGCCATTCTGTTGTATATGGACGCGGTGCAAGACGCCCGCGCCTTTATGTCGGCGGCCCGGGCCGCGTCCCGCAACAAGGCGGTGCTGGCGGTCAAGAGCGGCAAGACCCGTATCGGCGCCCAGCTGGGTCACATTCATACCGGTGGCGATGTGGGCATGGACGCCGCCTATGACGCTGCCATTCGCCGGGCCGGTATGCTGCGGGTACGCGACACCCACGATCTGTTTGCGGCGGTGGAAACCCTCAACCACTCCCATACCCTGCGTGGCGAGCGGCTGGTGATCCTCACCAACGGTGGCGGCCCGGCCATCAACGCCATCGACACTCTGCTGGCCCGAGGCGGCAAGCTGGCCACGCTCACCGATGCCACCCGTTCGGCGCTGGATCGGGTGCTGCCGCCGTCCTGGTCTCATACCAACCCCATTGATATCGTGGGTGATGCGCCGGTAGAGCGCTATGTCGCCAGCCTGCGGGTGCTGCTCGACAGCGACGATTTCGACGCCATTCTGATTATGCATGCCCCCTCTGCCGCCGTGAACAGTACCCGTGTCGCCAAAGAGCTGATTGAGGTGATCCGTACTCATCCCCGCGCCAGACGTTTTAACATTCTTACCAACTGGTCGGGGGAAACCAGCGCCTTTGAGGCCCGGCGCTGTTTTACCGACGCGGGCATTCCCACCTACCGCACGCCGGAAAGCGCCGCCGGTGCCTTTATGCACCTGGTGGAGTACCGCCGTAACCAGAAGCTGCTGATGGAAACCCCCGAGTCGGTCTCCGACATGCCCAGCGACGGCGACACCGTGCGGGCGCTTATTCATCAGGCCTTTGAAGAGGGTCTGCACCAGCTCGACACCCACGAAGTCAGCCGGCTGATGGCGGCCTACGGTATTCAGGTGCTGCCCACCTGGATTGCCTCGGATGGTACTGAAGCCGCCCATATTGCCGAGCAGATCGGCTATCCTGTCGCGATCAAGCTGCGATCTCCCGATATTGAGCATAAATCAGAAGTCTCTGGTGTGGTGCTCAACCTGCGTTCGGCAGCGGAAGTGGCCCAGGCCGCCGGCGCCCTGCTGGATCGGGTGCGGCAGGCCTACCCCAGCGCCCGTATTCACGGCCTGATGGTGCAGCGCATGGCGCGCCGGGCCGGCTCTCAGGAGCTGCACATTGCGGTGCGCTCCGATCCGGTATTTGGCCCTGTTATTCTGCTGGGGGATGGCGGTGTGGATCTGGAAGGAGAAGAGCAGGCCGCGGTGGCATTACCGCCGCTGAACATGACCCTGGCCCGCTATCTGGTGATCCAGGCGCTCAAAAGCGGCAAGGTGCGTACCAGCCGTTCCCAGCAGCCCCTCGACATGATGGCACTCTGCCGGGTGCTGACTCAGGTATCGCATCTCGTTATCAATCACCCGGAAATCATCAGTCTGGATATTCACCCGCTGCTGGCCACCGGCAACGAGCTTCTTGCTCTGGATGTGAGCCTGACACTGGCACCCTTTGAAGGGGACGGACAGGCCAGGCTGGCAATCCGGCCCTACCCCAGAGAATGGGAGGAGTGTGCCCTGCTCAAAAACGGCACGGCCGTTACCCTGCGTCCCATCCTGCCCGAAGACGAACCGGCCCATAAGGACTTTGTGAACCATGTGTCCGATGAAGACAGATACAAACGCTTTTTCGCCGATGTAGTAATCGGCCATGAAGAACTGGCTCACATGACCCAGATCGACTACGACCGGGAAATGGCCTTTGTGGCCGTGGCCGAGGGTGGCCAGATCCTGGGAGTGGTGCGCGCCATGTCGGATCCGGATAACGACGATGCCGAGTTCGCAGTGCTGATACGCTCGGATCTCAAGGGTGCCGGTCTGGGCCGCATGCTGATGGAAAAGATCATTCGTTATGCCCGGCAACGCGGTCTGAACAGCCTGAGCGGCATTACCATGCCGTCCAACCGGGGCATGCTGACCCTGGCCAGAAAGCTGGGGTTCAGGGTGAAAATGCAGCTGGAAGATGGCATTGCCGAACTGAAGCTGCTGTTAAATGAAATCACATAGGCTCCATCAGACCAACAAGACTCCACGGCCGGAGTCTTGTTGGCTTTATGAGCCCATATAGTCAGGCCATGGAGATAACCGGATCAGATGCTAACTTTTGGCGCCTGCGTTGCAGCCAAGCCACAAGAAAAAGTAGCAAGATGCCCGGCAACCACATCAGTTCTTTTGCCCATCGTTCAGTAGGGGCATGCACCATCAAGATCTGCTGGTCAAACATCAGGCCGGCATCGGCCGCCGGACTGCTGAAAGCAACGTTGTCAATCAGTACCCTACCAGCATTCTCATAAAGTGTCAGGCCGAGCTTCTGCAGCCGTTCTGCACCGCTGGCACCTGCAGGGGTCGGTAGTAATATACTGAACTCCTGCAAGTCGCCAACCGCATTTTCTCCACGAATGCGTAAACGCAACTGACTCTCGGCCTCAACTTCACCAAGCACCTGTTCCAGTTGCGACGGTGATACCTCTCGATAGGGATCATGCAACATGTCCATCCAAAAACCCGGCCGGAACAAGGTAAAAGAAACCAACAGTAGCAGCGCCCCTTCATACCAACGACTTCGCACCAGAAAAAAACCTTGGGTTCCGGCAGCGAAGATAAGCATAGCGGCAGTTGAAATAATAAAAATCAACACGCCATGCCAGAAACTCACATCGATCAACAAAAGATCGGTATTAAAAATAAACAGGAAAGGCAAAGCAGCAGTGCGCAGGCTGTAGTAGAAAGCAGTGAGCCCGGTCTTGAGCGGTGCCCCCTTGGAAACAGCAGACGCCGCAAATGAAGCCAAGCCTACTGGTGGGGTAACATCCGCCATAATGCCAAAGTAAAATACAAACAGGTGCACAGCAATCAAGGGCACTATCAGACCATTCTGCTGACCCAGGCTCACAACCACCGGCGCCAACAGGCTGGATACAACGATATAGTTAGCTGTGGTCGGCAGACCCATACCAAGAACCAGGCTGAACACTGCGATAAGTATCAGCATCAACAGCAAATTGCCCATCGACAACAGTTCAACCAGCTCGGCCAGCACCAGCCCAACACCGGTCTGTGAGACAGCACCCACAATCAGGCCGGCGGCAGCGGTAGCAATGCCAATGCCAATCATGTTGCGGGCACCAGCCAGCAGTCCCTCACGCAGATCGATCGCTCCGTCTATAAAGGAGCCATGCTCATACAGGCCGTCAGTCCGCATCCAGCTAAGCAGTGGCCGCTGTGTGAGCAGTATAACTACCAGCACCATGCTGCCCCAGAAAGCCGACAGCCCGGGGGACAGACGTTCAACCATCAAACACCAGACCAGTACCACCACCGGCAACAGAAAGTGCAAACCGGATAACAGAACAGCACGAGTTTGCGGCAAAGCATCTAGCGGCGCGTTAGCGTCTTCCGGTTCCAGTGGAGCAACGCTCGAAGCGATCTTCAGTAGTCCCAGATAGCTCAATGTCAACAGTACGCCAACCCCCTCCAGTGCATAATCACCCAGAGCAGGTTTGAGCCAGCCAAGACCGAAGTAGACTGCCAGTGACAGGCCACAGATCAGTGTCGCACCGAAGGCAAACCCGGTCAGGCGGAGTAACCAGGGCCTGGGCTGCTGGTCACCTATCGGCTGCAGGCCGAGTTTTAGCGACTCCAGATGCACAATGTAAAGCAGCGCGATATAGGATATGGCAGCCGGCAGAAAGGCATGCTTGATGATTTCAACATAGGGCATACCGATATACTCCACCATCAGAAAGGCAGCCGCTCCCATAACCGGCGGCATGATCTGACCATTCACCGAAGAAGCAACCTCTACCGCACCCGCTTTCTCGGCAGAAAAACCGGTGCGCTTCATCATGGGAATAGTGAAGGTACCTGTGGTAACCACATTGGCGATGGATGAACCAGAGATCATGCCCGTCAGTCCCGAAGCAACTACCGCCGCCTTGGCCGGACCACCGCGAAAATGGCCGAGCAGACTAAAAGCCAGCTGAATAAAGTAATGACCGGCCCCTGCCCGCTCGAGGAGTGCACCAAACAGTACAAACAGAAAAACAAAGCTGGTAGACACCCCAAGGGCGATACCAAAGACCCCTTCGGTGGTGATCCACTGGTGATTGGCCAAGGCGGTAAAGCTTACACCCCGGTGAGCCAGCAAGCTCGGCATATAAGGACCAGCCAGACTATAGACAAGAAAAATCAGGGCTATAATCGCCAATGGCGGCCCCAGTGCACGTCGAGTGGCTTCAAGCAGCAGTATTATACCAATACACGCCGTTGCCAAATCTGCCAGGGTCAGGCTGCCAGGGCGCTGAGAGAGTTCTTGATAAAACACAAAAAGGTAGGCTGCAGCGGCAGATACTGCCAAGCCAAAGACCATATCGATGAGCGGCACCCGATGACGCGGCGAACTACTAAAGGCGGGAAAGACCAAAAAAGCCAGCAGCAAGGCAAAGGCAAGGTGGATAGAGCGTGTCTCTGTATTATTGAGAACACCAAAACCAAAAATGAAAGGTAATGGCGAAGCAATCCAGAGCTGAAATAACGACCAGCACAGAGCTAGCCCGGCAATCACCCAAGCCATAATGCCACTCGGCATGCGGGCACCAACATCCTGAGCGATCATTTCCTCGGCGGACAGTTTTTTTTCAGACATAGGGGATACCTATTCTTTATTTTTCAACAACAAGTCAAAAACCTCTCTCACCGCAGCAAGAGAGGTTTGGCTGCCACAAAAATACTGACCCGGTATCAACCGGTTACAGCCAGCCTTTTTCCCTGTAGTAACGCTCTGCTCCCTCATGCAGTGGAGCCGTGATACCAGCGCTGATCATCTCTTCAGTCTTTATATTGGCAAAAGCGGGATGCAGGCGTTTGAAGCGCTCGAGATTCTCAAAAACAGATTTGACCAGCTGATAAACGATGTCTGGATCAGTCTGCTCTGTAGTGGCCAGCACCGCTTTGCCACCAATGGATGGAATTGGCTTATCAATTCCCGGATAGAGACCAGCAGGGATATGAGCACGAGTAAAATAACTGGCTTGATCTAACAGTGCATCGACACCGTCACCCTCTACCGGGATTATTTTGGCATCGGTTGTTGTCAATGCTTCCTGTATTGCGCCGCTTGGGTGACCCACCACATAAGTGATCGCATCCAGGTTATTATCACTCAGAGCCGCTGCCATTTCTGCCGGCTTCAACTCGGCTGCAAGTGAGAAGCTCCCCTTGTTCCAGCCATTCTTCTGCATGAGTTCATCAAAGGTATCACGGCTGCCAGATCCCGGTACGCCAATATTGACCCGCTTACCTTTGAGATCATCAAAGTCATCAATGGCACTATCGTTACGTACCACCACGGTTAGTATCTCGCTTTGCAGAGAGAAAACGGCACGTAGCTCTTTTACCGGCTTATCATCAAAAGGCGCCAAACCTTCTATGGCTTTATACTGGTGATCTGACTGGATAAATCCAAAGTCATAGTCCCCATTTTGCAGCGACACAATATTTCCGACACTTCCCGCTGATGATGGGGCATTACACTCAGGGCAAGAGCATACTTTGCTGTTAATTTAACCAAAGAATAATTGAGCCCGGTAATCGTCGTTCCAACTGGCCCGTTTCAGTTTGTTGCGTTGACTCGGTGAGCCACACTCGCTTTGCTTGAGGATGTTCATGATAAACCGCCGGAACAACGCCATGTTCTCCACAGCGTCTCCCGTGGCAATCCGTGAAGTATCTTCGTTAAACACCACATCAAGAATGTAGTGTTGGCTGTTTTCTATACGCCAGTGCTGACGAATATAGTGCCCCAGCAGCTTGTGTTTCGGCGACAGTGAGCTGACATAATAAGAGGTATCAACTGTCCCTTTACCATTGATGGTTCGGTGCCGTTCAACCGCGATAATACTGCGGATAGTCGGCCATTTTTCTGCCAGACCCTCAGGAAGTTTCGCTTTTAATTGAAAGACATAGCGCTCTTCCTTGCGGCCATGACCCAGGGCGGGATCAAACTTTGTTAATGAAATTTGAACAGGCAGATCGTCTGTGATCTAATCAGCGCTTCTTGCTAAAGGAGCCTGCCATGACCCTGATTGAACACCTCACACTTGTTGAAGAAACTCGCTCAGATATCAATCAAAAGCATGATTTAGTCGATGTCATGTTCTTGGTTGTCAGTGCTATCATGGCCGGTGCTGAAGGTTGGCAAGATATTGAAACATATGGTGATTCTAAAGCAGACTGGTTACGAAAGTATCGTCCTTTCGCTCACGGCATTCCTCGTCGGCATACCATTGCACGCATTATGCGGTGCGTGGTCGTTGAGTCTTTGATGGACGCCTTGCTGGGGTGGGTTAATGAGCACCGAACCCATCATGGCAAGCCCGTGATTGCTTTTGACGGTAAGGTGCTGCGCGGCGCTTACCGAAAGAATGCCTCCAAAGCAGTACAGCTGGTTACCGCTTACGATACCGAAAACGGCTTGGTGTTAAGCCAAAAAGCGACGCCTTCCAAGAAAGGGGAAATCGCGACTGTTCGAGAAATGCTCGAAGTGCTCAATCTCAAAGGTGCTGTGGTTACGCTTGATGCGCTGCACTGTCAGCGTGAAACACTGGAGCAAATTCAGGATAAAAAAGCTCATGTGGTGGTGCAGGTAAAACACAATCAGCGGAAGCTACGCGAAGCAGTCCAGTCTCAGTTCCAGGCCGTCTTCGACGCCGGTAAAGAGAAGGTCGTGGTCGAGCACAAAGAAACCGGTCATGGCCGCAAGGAAGAGCGCTATGTCTTTCAATTAAAAGCGAAACTTCCTGAGGGTCTGGCAGAAAAATGGCCGACTATCCGCAGTATTATCGCGGTTGAACGGCACCGAACCATCAATGGTA
>NZ_QAGM01000012.1 GCF_003049725.1 Oceanimonas marisflavi | reverse complement strand
TATGCCTGGCGGCCATAGCGTTGTGGAACCACCTGATCCCATGCCGAACTCAGCAGTGAAACGCAACCGCGCCGATGATAGTGTGGCAGCTGCCATGTGAAAGTAGGTCACTGCCAGGCACCCAATATAGTACTCCTGACTATACAGCTTTATGCGGAGCGGTAGTTCAGTTGGTTAGAATACCGGCCTGTCACGCCGGGGGTCGCGGGTTCGAGTCCCGTCCGCTCCGCCATCATCAAAAAGCCCTGAGTTAACGCTCAGGGCTTTTTTCGTATTGGAGCGCAGGCGGCCCGCCTGCATATGGTGCGTAGCGCCACTCTGTTGAGCACCCTTCGGGCGCTGATGCGGGCGAGCCGCCCGCGCTCCCGGTCGGTGCTGCGCACCTTCGCCTTCAAACGCGGTGCGTTTGCCACTTCACATCATCAAAAAGCCCTGAGGCAAGCCCGGTATGACGTTGTGTTAAGCCGGTATCAGTGGCTGGCCAGGCGGCTCAGGTAGGGCTGAAGCGAGAAGCCAAGCTGCTTGCTGAGGGACCATTCCTGATCTTTCAGGGCCTTGGCATTGGTTGGTGCCGGCGAACACCACCCAGTTACCGCTGCTGGTCAGGCAGGAACGCACATCACAAAAGCGCGAGTGCAACTGCGCCATAAATTCATCACTCTGATTGCTATTCTGATGGAAAGTTGCCGGATCCGTCATGCCGAACTTGCTTCAGTCACGATATGACGGTGGTTTAAACGCGGTATTGTTGTCAGAAATTGATCGCTTCTTTGTGAACCTGGGGTCAGTCCTGAGCCTCGAGCTCCACCCCCAGCAGCGCACTGAAACTGTCGAGACCCACCTGCACCAGCTCGCCTTGATGAAAGACTTCGGCGAGGGCGCCGCCCTCGAGCCAGAGTCCGTCCAGCACGGCGTTTCCTGCAATACTGAGGCGGCGTAGCTGGTCGTCGCTGGCGGTGCGGCCAGTTTCCTCGAACAGGTCTCGGATCAGCGTTTTAAGGTGAAGTCGTAGTTTGTCGTAGCTGCGGTTGTGGCTGGCCTTCATTCCTGCATCGTGCAGCAGCACTTCGAAGAAACCGGCCCAGATTGCCACTGAGGCGTGGCTGGTAATTGGGGGTTCGAGTGATACCTGCACGAACTTGGCCAGCCGTCGGCGTGCCGAGCCGCTGCCTTGAGAAGCTGCATCTGCAGTATTGATGAGATCGCCCATGTAGGTCTCGTAGGCCGCAGCAATCAGCTCGTCCTTGGATTTGAAATAGTAGCGAATGAGCCCTTGGGTTACATCTGCCTCTTTTGAAATGGAGCGAACAGTTGCGCCCCGGACGCCCTCGCGTGCGATTACACGCAGTGTCGCTGCAATCAGCTCGGCGCGTCGCTCTTCGGTATTATCCTGTCGGATCCTGCCGTTTTTGACCTGCATATATGATGATTCCGCCTGACCGCTGTTTTTACTTCATATTCTTCGGGTGGGACTGTACCCGAAATAGATTTCGGAAACATACCACTTTACTCTCTCGCTGGAAGACGTTTTTCCAGTAGCCAAATCCCCAAGGCAATGCTACCCGCCAGCAAGGTGTAGATAAACGCCAGCAACAGCAAGGGTTCGTAGGTGATAAAGGTTTCCTGACGAATGCGGGCGATAATGGCGTAGATGTCGATCACTGCAATGGTGGCGACCAAGGGCGTGGCTTTGAGGTGCAGGATCAGTTCACCACCGAGGGTCGGTAACACCCGCTGTATCGCCCGCGGCAGCCAGATGCGCCGCAGAATGGTGAAAGGCGTCATACCCATGGAGTGGGCCGCTTCCAGCTCGCCACGGGGTACCCCTCTGAAGGCGCCGCGCATCACCTCACCCTCGTAACCCGCGAATGACAAGGTCAGCGCCACGAAGGCGTATGGCCAGGCCTCGATCAGGTAAGGCCAGAGCGGGCTTTGTCGCAGTTCCGGCATGTAGGGGAACAGCGATCCCAGGCCGTAGTAGAGCAGCCACATCTGCAGCAGGATGGGTGTACCGCGAATAACGGTGCAGAAACCGCGGGCGAGCCAGGCCAGTGGCCATGGCCCTGCGACCTGCGCCAGGCCCAGTGGCACGGCGAGCAGGGCGCCGGCCAGCACCGAGGTGGTAAACAGCGCCACGGTGACACCGAGGGCATCGATCATCTGACCCTGGTATTTCGGCAGCCAGCTCCAGTCCATGTTCAGCGCCGCCGCGGCGAAAGCGGCCAACGCGATAGCGGCCATCAGCAGCCGGTGCGGTTTGAGTGTGCGTAACTCAGGCACGGCGCATCCCCCGGCTGAAATGTTTCTCGAGCCACTGGAACAGCCAGCCGGAGATCAGCGTCACGGCCAGATAGAGCGCGCCGGCGGCGAGCAGGAAAAGAAAATAGTGTTTGGTTGCGCCGGCGGCCTGGCGCGCCGCCAGCGTCAACTCGGTGAAGCCGACCACAGCCAGCAATGCCGTATCCTTGGTGGCCGTAAGCCAGAGGTTCGACAGTCCGGGCAGGGCTAGTGGTAGCATCTCCGGCAGGGTAATGCGGTAGAAAATACGGAACGGATGCATACCAAAGCTGCGGGCTGCTTCGATATGTCCCGGGTTGACTGCGGCCAGGGCGCCACGCAGCACCTCGGTGGCGTAGGCGCCTTGGACGAAGCCGATCACCAGCACACCTACGAGAAAACCGCTGATCTCGATCCGCTCGTAATCGAACGACGTCAATATCTGGTTGAGCAATTGTGGTATGGCGAAATAGCCGATCAGGATCAGCACCAGCTCGGGTACCGCGCGTACCAGGGTGGTGTAGACTGCCATAACATCGCGTACGACGGGGCCACCGGAACGCTTCAGCGTCGCTCCGGCCAGTCCGATCAGCAGTCCGAGGCCATAGCCCAGCATCGTGATCTTGAGTGATATGAGCAGCCCGTCGAGCAGCGCACCGCCCCAGCCTGGAGGCGAGAGCGAGAGCAGTTCCGTCACCTCCATGTCTTTGTAGTTAATCGCCATCCTGATCTCCTTCAGACTGGGCTGCGTCCGTGACGCCGCGAAGCGGCTCCTTATTCGCCGTAGATGTTAAAGTCAAAATACTTGGCGGTGATGGCATCGTAGGTGCCGTTGGTGCGGATCGCGGCGATCGCCGTGTTCAGCTGTTGCAGCAGTGCCTCATTGCCCTTGCGCAGGCCAAAGCCGATGCCCAGGCCGAGTACACTCTCGTCGTTGGCGACCAGGCCGACGTTTTCGCAGCAGATTGAGCCTTCGTCGGATGCCAGGAAATCGTCGAGCACCATTACGTCGGCGAGGGTGCCGTCGAGGCGGCCGGAAAAGACGTCCTGGTTGGCTTCATCCTGGGTCTGGTACTCGCGGATATTGGCATCTGGGAAGTGCTTGAGCGCATAGGCCTGGTGCACGGAGCCCGACTGCACGCCGATGGTCTTGCCGGCCACGCCTTGTGGAGTGGGCGCCATGCCGCTACCCTTCGCCGCAACGAGTGCGGCACCGGTCTGATAGTACTTATCGGAGAAGTCGATCACCTTCTGGCGTTCTTCGTTGATGCTCAGTGAAGCGGCGATCACGTCGAGCTTCTCGGCCTGCAGGGCGGGGATGATGCCATCCCAGGAGGTGGTAACAATCTCGCACTCAAGCCTGGCCTCGGCGCACACGGCATTGGCGATGTCCACTTCCCAGCCGGTGACCTGGCCGGTGGCGTCCGGTGTGGCAAAGGGCGGATAGGGTTCGGTGGCGAAGCCGAGGCGAATGATGTCTGCGGATGCCGTTGAGGCGACGGCGGACAGGGCAAGGGTGACAAACAGGCTGGATGTGATTTTCATATGATCTCCGGAAGTCAGACGATTGAGCTGATGAACTGTTTGAGACGCTCCGATTTTGGCGCCTGGAAGATCTCCTCCGGCGTCCCTTGCTCCTCAACGCGTCCCTGGTTGAGAAACATTACCCTGTCGGCGACATCCGCCGCGAATTTCATTTCATGGGTGACGATGATCATGGTGCGGTTTTCCTCGGCCAGGTCACGCATGACCGTCAGCACTTCGCCCACCAGTTCGGGATCCAGTGCCGAGGTCGGCTCGTCGAACAGCATGACTTCCGGATCTACGGCCAGGGCGCGGGCGATGGCACCGCGCTGCTGCTGACCGCCGGAAAGTTGCTGCGGATACATGTCGCGGCGATCGGCCAGACCCACGCGGTCTAGCAGACGGCAGGCGACTTCCCTGGCTTCCTCCCTGGAACGGCCCAGCACCTGGACCTGCGCCTCCATGACGTTTTTTTCCAGCGACATGTGCGGCCACAGATTAAAACTTTGAAACACCATGGCGATGCGACTGCGCAGCCGGCGCAGCTGCTTTTGATTCTGGACAGTGGATGTGCCGTCCCGATTGGGTTTCAGCGGAATGTCTTCGCCCAGCAAGCGGAGGCGGTCGGTACGGGTGGGTGTTTCCAGCAGGTTGAGGCAACGCAGTGTGGTTGACTTGCCGGAGCCACTGCCACCAATCAGCGCAACCACTTCACCCTGAGCAGCGGATAGATCGATTCCCTTCAGCACCTCGATTTGACCGAAGGTCTTGTGCAGGTTGGCCACCTCGATGACGGGTGCCGTCCCCATGTTGCGAGCATGCATGGATCCCTCCGCTTATTATGCTTGCTTTCGAATTAATTTATACGTTTGCATAAACTTATGCAAACGTATAAATTCTGCGGCGATACCCTTGCCATTTATGGAGGCACCCGTGACTGCACGTTCCTACACTTTTACCCACGCGATCACGCGCCGACCGGGCGCCAGCATTGTAAAGGGCCTGCGCGCCGTCGATACCGGCGAGCCCAGTCTTGAACTGTTTCGTCAGCACCACCAGGATTATGTTGCGGCCCTTGAGTCGACCGGCGCCATGGTAACTGTGCTGGAACCACTCGAAGCTTATCCGGATTCCGTATTCGTCGAGGACGCGGCGTTATGTTTACCGGAAATCGCCATCGCCATGCGTCCCGGCGCGTTGTCACGCCTCGGGGAAGCCGCCGAGATGGTACCGACGCTGGAGCAGTTTTATTCCGAGGTGCTGCACATTCAGGGGCCGGGATTTGTCGATGGCGGTGATATTCTTACCACCGAACGGGAAATTCTGGTGGGAGCTTCCAGCCGCACCGATGCCGCCGGCATTGAAGAACTGCGTCAGCTGGTGGCTCCCTATGGTTACCGGGTGCGCGAGGTGCTTACCCCCGAGGGCGTGCTGCACTTCAAAACCGACTGTTCGTTGCTCGACGAGGAAACCATACTGTCTACCCGGCGCCTGGATACGACGCACTGCTTTGACGGTTATCGTGTCATTCATACCGTGGAAGGGGAAGAAGCCTGTGCCAACACTATCCGTTTCAACGAGCTGGTGTTGATGCCGGCGGGCTTCCCGCAGACGGCGGAACTGCTCGACAAGGCCGGTTACAAGGTGCGTCTTATCGGTAACAGCGAAGCCGCCAAGCTCGATGGCGGCATGTCTTGCCTGTCGTTGCGCTTTTCGCCACCCCGCGCGTGATGACACTCTGGTGCGCAGTCTGAAGCAGGTTTTGATCATGCCCTGAGTGAAAGTGCCCGGGGCTGTTTTCGAGCTGTATGTGACTGTCCAGAATGCACAGTATCAGAAAAATTCCGTACAATGCCCGCCTTGTTTCAAGGGGGACTCATGTCTATTCATTACAACAAACTGGTGTTCTGGAACCTGGCGGCGTTTGCGGTGCTGGGCAGCTGGTTCTGGCTGCCGAACCATGGTTTCTGGTTCGAGCTCGACAAGGCGGTGTTTTACTTTTTTAATCAAAAGCTGGGGGAAAGCCAGGCCTGGGTTAACCTGATCGCGGCGCTCAACAACCGGGCCTTTGATGGTGTGGCCCTGTTGGCCATGGGCGCCGTGTATTACAGCTTCTATCGTAAGGCTGACTCCGAGCAGCGCCGGCGGCTGATCATTATTGGTGTGTGCATGCTGCTGACCGCCGTGGGGCTGAACCAGCTGGGACGGGCCATTCCGGTGGAGCGGCCCAGCCCGACCCTGACTTTTGACAATGTATTACGGCTGACCGAGCTGGCATCATTCAAGACCAAGGACTCGTCCGGAGATAGCTTTCCCGGTGATCATGGCCTGATGCTGATGATCTTCACCGCCTTTGCCTGGCGCTATCTGTCCTGGAAGGCCGGGCTCTGGGGCTGTCTGTTTGTGGTGGTGTTTTCCGCCCCCCGGGTGATGGGCGGCGCGCACTGGTTTACCGATATTTACGTAGGCGCCTTTGCGGTGGCCGCCTTTGGTCTGGCCTGGCTGTTGCAGACCGGCCTGATGGATGCGCTGGTCGCCCGCGTGCAGGTGCTCCTTCCGTCACGCTCCCGCTGAGTCTTTCTTCTCTTCAAACAAGGCCGGGATCTGGCGGATCAGCCAGCTCTTGGCCTTGCCCATGGCGTCCCGCCGCCAGGCCAGCACCACATCGGTGCTGACGGGCGCCACTCCCTTGATGGGTTTCAGTTCTCCTCGCTCCAGCAGCTCGTTCAGCCAGGCCCCCGGCAGGGTGGAAATGCCCAGTCCGGCGCGCAGGGCGCTGATCTTGTCCTGCATGGTGCTGACCGTCAGCCGGGGCTGTTTGCTGAACAGGTGATAGGTCAGCGGCGGTTTGTTGCGGGCGGTATCGGCCACGGCGATGGCCCGGTAGCCCTGTAGTACTTCGTCGGTGATCGCTACCGTTTCCCGGTGAATGGGATGGTCGGGATGGGCCACATAGACAAAGGTTTCCCGGTAGAGGAAAGAGTGCTTGATGCCGGGAGTAATGGGGATTTCTTCCTGTAACGAAGCGATGACCAGATCGGCCCGGCCGCTTTCCAGCGCCTCCCAGCTGCCGGCGAGAATTTCCTGAGACAAGCGAATATCGGTATCACTCTGGCGGGACAGAGCCTCAATCAGTGGAAACAGTCGCTGGCTCGGCAGAATGCCATCCACCGCCAGGGTCAGGCTGGTTTCCCAGCCCCGCTCCAGGGCGCGGGCGCTTTCCACCAGCTGGCCGGAAGCCTGCAGCAGCTGGCGCCCCTGATCCAGCAGCAGGCGACCTACCGGAGTAAAGCGGGTGCGGTGACCGGAGCGATCAAACAGGGTCAGATCCAGCTCGTCTTCCAGTTTCTGAATGGTATAGCTGAGTGCCGAAGGCACCTTGCCCAGCTCGTCGGCGGCGGCGGCAAAGCTGCCGCGGCGGTCGATGGCATCGAGCACCCGCAGGGCATCCAGGGTCAGGGCTTTTTCTCGGGACATGGGCGCACCAGTCAAACAGTTTAAGACCTACCATACGTGAGCGAGGGCGGGCTTGCATCAAAAGCCGCTCAGTGCCCCGAGCAGGGTCACTCCCAGGCTGGTGGTGAGCAGGGAGCCCAGGGTGGTCACGGCGATAATGTTGGCGGCCAGTACGGCGTTGCCGCCCATGGCCCGCACCATCACATAGCTGGCGGCGGCGGTGGGGGATGCGTTGATCAGAAACAGCATGGTCAGCTCGGCTCCGTCAAAGCCCGCCGCCCAGGCCCCCAGAGTGATGGCGCCGGGAACCAGGATCAGCCGCAGCAGGGCGATGGCCGGCAGCAGGCCGGTGCTTTCCCGTCCGGATTTCAGGCTGAGGGATGCCCCGGTGCACAGCAGGGCCAGTGGCAGTGTCATTTGCGCCAGAGACTGCCCCGCTTTCATCAGCACCTCCGGCACCGGCCAGCCGCCCAGAGCCACCGGCAGGGCGGCGACAATACCGATGATCAGCGGGTTTTTGATGATGCCAAGCATAATGGTGCCGGGCCGTACTGGCTTGCCACTGTTCAGGCTGCGCCCCAGGGTGATCACCGCCAGTATATTGAACAAAATGGTCAGGCAGGCCACATAAAAGGCCATGGCCGCTACCCCCTGGCTGCCATAGGCGTTGTGCACATAGGCCAGTCCCACAATGGCCATGTTGGCGCGAAAGGCGCCCTGCACCAGAATGCCGCGCAGTGCCTTTTCTGCAGTCAGACGCGTGGCCAGCCCTTCCAGCAGCACATACACCACCAGGGTGGCGACCACGCCATACAGGATCAGGCTGGGGCTGGCCATTCGGCTGAAATCGGCGCTGACGATGCTGGTAAACAGCAATACCGGCAGGGTGACGTTAAATACCAGCTTGCTGGCTCCGTCAATAAAGCCTTCATTCATCATGTGCGTGCGTCGCAGAAAAAAGCCCAGCATCAGCAGCAGGCAGATGGGGCCGGTCACGGACAGGGAAAACAGCAGGCTGGTTAACAGCGGGTTCATAAAAGGGCCGGACACAAAAAGAAAAAAGCATGCAATGTCCGCGGCCTGCGAGCAAGGACTCCGCTTTATTTTTGTCGGCAGTAAAATGAAAAAAGGCGCAAACCCGCGCCTTTTTTCATTTTACGACTGATAATCGCCGGCCCGCTCGGGCTGGTATTTCACTTCGGCAATGGTGACCGTCAGGGTCTTGCCGTTGGGGCCGGGCCACTCAATGCTTTGCCCGGCTTCCAGCCCCAGCAGGGCGCTGCCAATGGGCGCGAGTACCGAGATCTTTTCCTTGCTGCCGTCGATATCCCGGGGAAAGCACAGGGTTTTGGTAAAGGTCTCGCCGCCGGCCATGCTGAAGCGAATGACCGAGTTCATGGTGACGATATTGCCAGGCATGTTTTCGGGCGCGACGACTTGGGCGCGGTCCAGCTCGTCTTCCAGCCGGCGCACGGTGTCGGAGTCGGGCTGCTTTTCGAGCAGAGCCTCAAGCCGGGCCAGATCCAGAGTAGAAATAGTAATGGGCGGCAACTGGGCCATTTCAACCTCCAATAAAAAAGCAGGCAACGCCAAAAGCGCTGCCTGAACCCAATGAATACAGATATACCCCAAGGCCAATGTTTTGACCAGTGGGGTCACCGAGTATTTTATTGCGTGACCAGAATACAAGGATGAGGCAAAAACCGGTCCGGTTTTGCGTTAAATCAAAAAAATAGAGAGACCGCTCAGGCAGACTGGTGCCAGTTGAATATTTCGCAGCAAAATCGTTATCGATAAAAAGGATTTACAATGAAAAAAGTTGCTTTTCTGGTTGCCACCGCCCTGCTGGCCCCGTCCGCCTTTGCTCACCAGGCCGGTGATATTCTGGTGCGTGGTGGCGCCATGACAGTGGCCCCGACCACCGATGCTGATGAAACCTTTGATGTAGACTCCAACACTCAACTGGGCCTGACCTTTTCCTATATGGTCACCGACAACTGGGGGGTGGAATTACTGGCCGCCACTCCCTTTTCTCATGATGTCAGCCTTAAAGGTGCCGGTGAGGTAGCCAGTGTCAAGCATCTGCCACCGACCCTGATGGCCCAGTATTATTTTGGCAATGCCCAGAGCAAGGTTCGTCCTTATGTGGGCGCCGGGGTGAACTACACCTTCTTTTTTGACGAAGAAGGACTTGGCGACCTGAACGGAGCCGATGTAAAGGCCGATGACTCCTGGGGGCTGGCGGCTCAGGCCGGTGTGGATATGGATGTAACCGACAACCTGTTTATCAACGGCTCTGTGTGGTTTATGGATATCGACACCGATGTATCCGTTGGTGGCAGCCAGGTAGATACCGCCAACATAGATCCTGCTGGTCTTATGGTCGGCCTGGGCTACCGTTTCTGATTGAAAAACCTTGCAGGAAGAGAGGCACTGAACACTCGGCAGTGTTTTTTGGGCAGACCGGCTGGTCTGCCCTTTTTTCCGGGAAATGGCCTCAGGCCACGGCGCTGGGCAGTGCCACCTGTTCCTTGATCTTGTCAACGATATAACCGCCGATGGGAATGGCGGAGGTGGCTGCCGGCGACGGCGCGTTGCACACGTTCAGGGTGCGTTTGGTGTTCACGAACAGAAAGTCGTCCACCAGCCGGCCGTCTTTCGATACCGCCTGGGCGCGAATACCGGCGGGGTAGGGAGTGAGATCGTCCAGAGACAGGCTGGGGCAGTACTTGCGCACCAGCTCCAGGTAGCCGGCCTTGTTAATGGAGTTTTTCATCTCGGTCAGGCCGGGTTTCAGATTCTTCATCAGCACTCTGAGAATGCCCGGGTAGGTGAGCATCTCCAGGGTATCCCGCAGGGAAATATCGCGCTTGTTGTAGCCTTCGCGCTTGAACGCCAGCACGGCATTGGGGCCCACGGTCACGGTGCCGTCGATCATGCGGGTCAGGTGCACCCCGAGAAACGGCATGTTCGGATCCGGAATCGGGTAGATAAGGTGATTCACAATGCGGTTGTGCTCGGGCTTGAGCAGGTAATACTCGCCCCGGAAGGGGCAAATCTTGAACTCGGGCTCCAGACCCAGCATGCGCACCACCCGGTCGGCCATCAGTCCGGAGCAGGACACCAGAAACCTGCCCTGAAACTCTCCCTGAGAGGTCTGCACCACCACCTGTTCGGCTTCTTCCTTCAGGCCGGTCACTTCGGTGCTGTAACGAATTTCGCCGCCGAGGCGAACAAACTCCCTGCCCATGGCGGCGGTCACTTGCTTGTAGTCGACAATGCCGCTGGACGGCACAAAAATGCCGCCCATGCCGGTGATGTTGGGTTCGCGCTCCTTCAGCTCACCGGCGTTCAGCCAGTAGCGCTCCAGGCCGTTGGCCTCGCTTCTGTCCCACAGCGCCTTCATGCGCTGCATTTCCAGTTCATTGGTGGCCACCAGCAGCTTGCCGCACTCATCAAAGGGAATGTCGTGCTCGCGGCAGAATTCTTTGGTGGCGCGATTGCCTTCCAGGCAGAATTTCGCCTTCAGGCTGCCCGGGGTGTAATAGACTCCGGCGTGGATCACGCCGCTGTTGTGGCCGGTCTGGTGCCGGGCCGGGCCGCTTTCCTTTTCCACCAGCAGCATTTTGCTGTCGGGGTAGGCCTTTTTCAGCTGCCAGGCGGTGGACATGCCGACGATGCCGCCGCCGATAATGATGAAGTCAAACACTGTGCTGCTCACTCTGCGTTGGAGAAGACAACGCCGGGCTGGTCCCGGCGGTCTCGTAGGGTTGTTTTGAATATCAGGGTGCCGGCGGCACCCTGTCAATGGCTTCAGCCCTGGCGCGGGTTTTTCAGGGTTTTGGCATGGGTAAAGTAGCCACGTTGGCGCATCAGCTCCCGGCGCAGGCCGTCGTGGGCGATAAACTTGTCGCGACCGTGCAGCCAGAAATGGTTATTGATCAGCAAAAATGAACCGGTAGGCACCCGCACCGACAGCCGGTTGGCGCTGGTTTCCAGGGCTTCGGACAGATCCGCCAGCCACACGCCTTCCTCGTAGTTTTTGGGCTGCACGAACTGATCGATGTAGGACATGATGGGCTGGCCGCTGCGATCGGTGTCGAACACGGCGTGAAACACATCCTTGCTGGTGTTTTTGCTGGGCGGCGCGGCCCAGCGCATGACTCTGTGGGCCATGGGATCGGCATAGAAGCGCTCCAGGTGCTCCCAGTCGTCCAGATGCAGCAGCAGCGAGTTGCCCCCTTCCATGTTCTGCTCGTCAATCTTCAGCATCAGCACATAGTCGGTGTCCTGCTCTACAAAGGTACCGTCGTTGTGCAACTCCATCACCCGGTGGGCCTGACGCAGGTAGCTGTCGGAGGTGTCCTTGTTCTGCACCACAAAACGGGCGTAATACTGGCCGCTCATGGCGTCGAAGTTGGAGCGGCCAAACAGGTGGGCCACGGCGGTGGTGAACTTGACCATGTCCTCGGCCTGCTCCACCCGGTTCAGCCCTTCTGGCGTGATCAGCAGGCCACCGGTGTTGCGGTCGACCAGAGTGTTGATCAACAGCGGCTGCAGTGCCTGGCCGCACAGGTCGTTGAGGATCTGGGCCACGCGAAAGCGCAGAAATGACTTGTACTCCAGCGCCTGCACCGGCCACTCGGCGGTGGCCTCGAGAAAGGCAGTAACCAGCTGCTCGTCAAAGTGCAGCTCCAGCAGACGCGGAGACTGGGCGGAAGGAGACAGGCTGAACCCCTGATACTGGTGATTCACGAAATCGGCGGTGGCGATGTTGGACATGTGAGGGCTTCCTTGTAATGACACTGTGTTGATGAATTTGATTAATGTCGCTGTATTTATAAAATGTCGACATTTTTGATTTGTGTCAATTATTCGTGGTGATTTTATGATCGGCGTTGCAATTTCGTTATAATGCGGCCCATTCCTTTGATGCGAGAATTCACCATGAGCAGCCTCGAAGCCCCGCGGGAAAACCTGGCCCGCACCGCCTATCAGCAACTGAAGCAGGACATTATTGAGAGCCACTTCGGCCCCGGCGAAAAGCTGCGCATGAGCAGTCTGAAAACCCGCTATGGCCTGGGGGTGAGCCCGCTCAGGGAGGCGCTGTCACAGCTGGTGTCGGAACGGCTGGTCACCGCCGAGAGCCAGCGCGGCTTTCGCGTCAGCCCCATGTCGGTGGCGGAGCTGCAGGACATTTACGACGCCCGCGCGCAGCTGGAAGGCCTGATTGTGGAGCTGGCCCTGGCCCGGGGCGATGATCTGTGGGAAGCGGGCGTGGTGGCGGCGCACCACGCCCTGGCCAAGGTGACGCACCTCGACTCGGTGGAGGATCAGCTTCATCAGTGGGATGGCCGCCATCAGGCCTTTCATCAGGCGGTGGCCGCCGGCTGCAACTCGCCCCAGCTGCTGGTGGTGCGCCAGACTCTGATGGATCAGGCCGCCCGTTACCGGCACTTATGGCTGAAGCGCACCGTGTTCAGCAAGCAGGCCCTGGCCGACAAGCAGCAGGAGCATCAGGCCCTGCTGGAGGTGATCCTCGCGCGCCGCCCCGAAGCCGCCGCCATGATGCGCGAGCACCTGCTGAGCCCGGTACCTATCATCACTCGCGTGCTGGCTGAGCAGGGTATGGGGTGAATTTGGGCTCATAAGGTGCTCAATCACTCCTCACCCTGATGGTGCGGGCTTTCGAATGAAAGCCCGTACTGTGTTGTATGTAGCTTTAACTAAGGCAAAGCTGAACTTTTTCGGACATACATTCCGCCAGCATTTATCACCTCTTTCTCATATTTCAATTTTTTATTGTAAGTCAGCATTTATTACTTTTTTAAGATGTGGTCTTGCTCCCGAAAGCTCAGGCGTGTAACCATGTGGACATTCAGACGTCCAAGTGTCTTTAGTGCCGTGCGGTGGTGAACACTACGCAGATCCACATCTTCATGTGTTATTCTGGGTTCCAGGAAATCACCGAGCCCATTGCCCGCCTGGATGCGGACGTGAGCACTATCGAAAGCTCACGTTCCGATATGGAATTGCCGAATATGTAGCGGGACTGCGCTTCTCCCAATGGGATGGGCACGGGCCAGCATGGTGGCGGCCACGCTGGAACTGCGCTGATGCCAAGGCATAACGGAATCACTTGAATAAAAAGTAAGTTATCAGGAGACAATCATGGGTTTTCACAGTGCGCGTCATGTTGAAGCGCTGAATCAGTCGCTGTCCGAGCTGAATGGCGATATCAATGTGTCATTTGAGTTCTTTCCGCCCAACAGCGAGAAAATGGAGCAGACCCTGTGGAGCTCCATTGAGCGACTGAAGACGCTGGAACCCAAGTTTGTCTCCGTGACCTACGGCGCCAACTCCGGCACCCGGGATCGCACCCACAAGGTGATCAAGGACATTCAGGAGAAAACCGGCCTGACTGCCGCACCCCACCTGACCTGCATCGATGCCAGCCGCGACGAGCTGCGCAGCATTGCCCGGGACTACTGGAATAACGGCATTCGCCAGATCGTGGCCCTGCGCGGCGACCTGCCCAAGGGCATGGAAAAACCCGACATGTACGCCGCCGACCTGGTGAGCCTGCTGAAGGAAGAAGCCGACTTTGATATTTCGGTGGCGGCCTATCCGGAAGTGCATCCGGAAGCGAAAAGCGCTCAGGCCGACCTGCTCAGTCTGAAGCGCAAGATTGACGCCGGCGCCAACCGGGCCATCACCCAGTTTTTCTTTGATGTGGAGTCCTACCTGCGCTTTCGGGATCGCTGTGTGACCATCGGCATCGATGTGGAGATCGTGCCGGGCATTCTGCCGGTGTCCAACTACCAGACCCTGCTGAAGTTCGCCGGTTTCTCCAACGTCAGGATCCCGAGCTGGATGCACCAGCGTTTTGCGGGTCTGGAAGATGATCAGAACACCCGTAATCTGGTGGGCGCCAGCATCGCCATGGATCAGGTACGGGTACTCAGCCGGGAAGGGGTGAAGGACTTTCACTTCTACACCCTGAACCGCTCCGAGCTGACCTACGCCATCTGCCATAGTCTGGGTGTGCGCCCGGCGGTGGCCAACGCCGTGTAACCTCGCTGTTTGCAAAAAGCCCCCGCCAACTTGGTTGCCGGGGGCTTTTTTATGATGGCCGGCCCCTGAAACGCAGCAGCCGCAGGGCGTTGAGGGTGACCAGGGCGGTGGCGCCGGTGTCCGCCAGCACCGCCAGCCACAGGCCGGTGACGCCGGTGACGCTGGTGATCAGAAACACCGCTTTCAGCCCCAGCGCCAGGGTGATGTTCTGGTGAATATTGGCGCGGGTGGCCCGGGACAGCCGCACCGCGTCGGCCAGGGCGGTGAGCCGGTTATGGGTGAGGGCGGCGTCGGCGCTGTCCAGGGCCACGTCGGTGCCCTGGCCCATGGCGATGCCAATGCTGGCCTGCTTGAGCGTCGGGGCGTCGTTGATGCCATCTCCCACCATGCCCAGTCGGCCCTGCTCACCGAGCCGGACCACTTGCTGCAGCTTGTGCTCGGGCTTGAGCCCGGCGCGGTAATCCAGGTTTAGCTCGGCGGCAATGGCCCGGGCGGTCATGTCGTGATCGCCGGTCAGCATCAGGCTGTTGATGCCCAGATCGCGCAAGGCGGCAATGCCGGCGCCGGCGTCGGCGCGCAGCGGATCCCGCAGGGCAAACAGGGCGGCGATCTTTTCATCCACCACCAGCATCACCAGGGTGCAGGCGGCGGCTCGCAGCCGTGCAATATCGGCGGCCTGTTGCACCGTGAAGCGGGCTGCGTCCAGCTGCGCCGGCGAGCCGATCAGCAGCGCCTTGCCCTGCCATTCGCTTTGAATGCCGGCGCCGGGCAGGGTGTGCTTTTCGCCGGTGGCCACGGGCTCGACCCCCTCGGCCTCGGCGGCGGCTACCAAGGCCTGGGCCAACGGGTGATGGGCGCCGCTTTCCAGCCCGGCGGCCAGCGCCAGCACTTGCTCCCGTTTGAAGCCGCTGTAAAGGCACAACTCGTGCAACACCGGCTGGCCGCGTGTCAGGGTGCCGGTCTTGTCAAAGGCCAGGGTGTCGATTCGGCCCAGTTGTTCCAGCGCCGCGCCGCCCTTGATCAGTACCCCCAGACGGGTGGCGGCGGCCAGCGCCGAGGTGACCGCCGCCGGAGTGGATATCACCAGGGCGCAGGGGCAGCCGATCAGCAGCAGCACCAGGCCCCGGTAAATCCAGGTTTGCCAGTCGGCGGCGAGCAGCAAGGGCGGCAGCACCGCCACCAGAGTGGCGGCGGCGATCATCGCCGGCGTGTACCAGCGGCTGAAGCGGTCGATAAAGCGGGCGATGGGCGCGCGGTGGGCGTCGGCTTCCTCCATCAGGTGCAGAATGCGGTCCAGGGTACTGTGGCCGGGTTGCGAGGTAACCCTGATGCGTACCGCCCTGTCCACCACCAGGCTGCCGGCGGCCAGCTTTTCCCCTTGGGCCCTGTCCACCGGCAGGGATTCGCCGGTAATGGCGCTTTCATCAAAGGCGGCCGAGGCGTTGAGCAGGGTGCCGTCGACGGGCAGGCGCCCGCCCGGGTGCGCTTCTATCTCGTCACCGGGAGCGAGTTGTTCGATGGCCACCTCTTCCACGCCATTTTGGGTCAGCCTGCGGGCTCGCTCGGGCACCAGCGCCATCAGGGTTTTCACTCCCTGGCGGGCCTTGCCGGCGGCCAGGCTTTCCAGCTGTTCACCCACGGCAAACAACAGCAGCACCATGGCCGCCTCGGCGGTTTCACCCAGAAACAGGGCGCCGGTGGCGGCCACCGTCATCAGCATTTCAATGGAAAAGGGCGAGCCGCTGCGCGCCTGCCGCCAGGCCTGACGGCCAACCGGCACCAGCCCCCACAGGGTGGCCAGAGTAAACAGCCAGGGAGCGGCGGCAGGCAACCACAGGTGAGCGCCGGCGGCCAGCAGCATCAGCAGCAACAGGCTGAGCAGGGTGCCATGCTGGCGCCACAGCGGGGCGGCCGGAGCCTTGTCCTGCTCGCTGAAGGGGGTAAAGCCGGCGGCGTGAATGGCCCGCACCACCTGTTCACGGCTGCCCTCGGGGGTGAGCCGCACCCACAGCCGCTCGGTGGCAAAGCGCACCTCGGCGCTGTGCACCCCGGGCAGGCGCCGTAATGCGGTTTCTATCTTGCCGGCGCAGCTGGGGCAGTCCATGCCATGAATGCGCCACCTGTGCTCTGTGGTATTGAGATTGGGCGCAGGGCTGCCGCTGTTTTTGCCGAAGGAGACAGGTTTGTGACGAGTGTGATGATCACAGCAGTGACTCATGATGGACTCCCTCAAAAATACACTGAGCAGAGTGTAAACCTTTGAGTCTGGTCAAGAGTCAATATGGAAGGAGTGAAGAGAGAACGGGTTTTGGCACGATATGCACTCCCACGCCGGAGCGTGGAAGTGCGAGAAAGGCGCTGCCGGCCAAAACGGCAGCGACAAAAACGAGAGGCTTACGCCTGCAGCGCCTGCTCCAGATCGGCAATGATGTCGTCGGCGTGCTCAATGCCGATGGACAGCCGAATCATTTCCGGTCTGACGCCGGCCTGGACTTGCTCGGCCTCTGTCATCTGGCGGTGGGTGGTGGAGGCCGGGTGACAGGCCAAGGACTTGGCGTCACCGATATTGACCAGCCGCTTGATAAGCGTGAGCGCATCGTAAAAACGCACGCCGGCCTCATAGCCGCCCTTGAGTCCGAACGACAGAATGGCCGAGGGCTTGCCCTTCATAAACTGCTGCGCACGCTCATAATCCGGATGGCCTTCCAGGCCGGCGTAGTTGACCCAGTCTACTGCCGGGTGTTCCTGCAGGAATTTCGCCACCTTGAAGGTGTTCTCCACATGACGCTCCATGCGCAGGGGCAGGGTTTCCAGCCCCTGCAGCAGCAAAAAGGCGTTCATCGGCGCCAGGGCGCTGCCGGTGTTGCGCAGCGGCACGGTGCGGGCGCGGGCAATAAAGGCGGCGGGGCCAAAAGCCTCGTTGTAGACAACACCGTGGTAGGCGGCTTCGGGATTGCTGAACTGAGGGAAACGTTCCTGGTGCTCGGCCCAAGGGAACTTGCCGCTGTCGACGATAATGCCGCCCAGGGAGTTGCCGTGACCACCGATGTATTTGGTGAGCGAGTGCACTACTATGTCGGCGCCAAACTCGATGGGCTTGCACAGCACCGGGGTGGCGACCGTGTTGTCCACCACCAGGGGCACGCCCTCGGCGTGGGCCACGTCGGCCAGGCCCTTGATGTCAACCACGTTGCCTGCCGGGTTGCCGATGCTTTCGCAATACACCGCCTTGGTGTTGGCGTCGATCAGTCTGGCGATGGCGGCCGGGCTGGCGTCTTCGGCAAAGCGTACTTCAATGCCCATGTCCGGCAGCATATGGGCCAGCAGGGTGTAGGTGCCACCATAGAGCTGGGGGGTGGTAACGATGTTGTCGCCGCGTTTGGCCAGGGTGATCAGGGTGTAGTGAATGGCGGCGCTGCCCGCCGACAGCACCAGGCCGGCAATGCCGCCTTCTAGGGCCGCAACCCGCTGCTCCAGCACGTCATTGGTGGGGTTCATGATACGGGTGTAGATATTGCCCGGCACTTCCAGGTTGAACAGATCGGCGCCGTGCTGGGCGCTGTCGAATTCATAGGCCACGGTCTGGTAAATGGGGGTGGCCACCGACTTGGTGGTGGGATCCGTGGTGTAGCCGTGATGTATGGCCAGGGTTTCGTCTTTCATCGGGGAACTGTCCTTGTACTGTGATCGAGGCTCATCAATGTAGGCAGTTTGCCGGGGGGAGTAAAGGCCGGCTGTTGGCTGTGGTGCCGTGCAGAGACGTCGGGCAAGGGATACTGCTCAGCCGACACGCCGTGAACCCTTCCCTGGGGGCTCCGCTGCGCCCTCCCTGGCGCAGAGGGTCGGCGCAGCAGACACCCCTTGTCCTCCGCATTGGACTCCGGGTTGTTAGTTAACTTTTATCAGGCGGCACAGGGAGTCCGCGAAGCAGCAGCCGGGATTGCCGTAGCCGACCGTCAAATGCCACGGATGGCATTTGCCGAGCGTCCCACGGATGGGCTCGAAGCGTGTCGGCGGAGTGCAACCCGGTTGCTGCTTCGAGGTGTACGGTGAGTCAGGCAACGCAGGCCAGTATTGGCAGGCTAATGAGGCAGCAGCACGGTGGCCAGCAGGCCGCCACGTGAGTGGTTGGTCAGATGCAGCTCACCGCCGTGCTGGTGGATCAGGGTGCGGGCAATGGCCAGCCCCAGACCTATGCTGCCGTCGTCCAGGTTGCGGGCGCTGTCGAGCCGGGTAAAGGGCTTGAACACCTCATCCAGCTGATCGTCGGCAATACCGGGGCCGAAATCTCTGATCAAAATACGAATATGACCGGGCTCGTTCAGCAGCCTGACCTCCACCCGCTCGCCATACTTGATACCGTTTTCCAGCAGGTTCTGCAGTGCCCGGCGCAGGGCGGTGCTGCGGCCGCGGAACAGGATGGGTTCGCACTCTTCCAGGCTGACGCCGTGACCGGCGTCCTGCAGATCGTCGCACAGGCTCTGCACCAGGCTGGACAGATCCAGATCCCGCATGGGTTCGTCCTGGCTGTCGTCCCGGGCAAAGCGCAGGGTGGCGGTCAGCATTTGCTCCATGCGCTTGAGCCCTTGTTGCAGCTTGAGTTTGTCTTCGCCTTCGGGCAGAAATTCGCAGCGCAATTGCAGGCTGGTGAGCGGGGTGCGCAGATCGTGAGAAATGGCCGCCAGCATGCGGGTGCGGTCGGTCACAAAGCGATCCAGTCGCTCCTGCATGCGGTTAAAGGCCGACAGGGTTTCGCGAATTTCGCTGGGGCCGGTTTCCGGCAGCGGCTCGGCCCTATCGCCCCGGCCCAGTCGCTCGGCCCGGCGGGCCAGGCGTTTGAGCGGCCGGGAGGTGCGTTGCAGCAGCCAGATCATCAGGCCGGTGAGCAGTGCCGCCAGCAGCACCAGCGACAGAATGGCCTTGAGCGACCAGCCCGGGGTGTCACTGTCTACCAGAGAGGTAAAGCGCAGCCAGCGGCCGTTACCCAGCTCAATGCCGCCATGCAGTCGAATATCGGGGCGGCGATGGATAGAGTGGCGGTGGCTGTGCTCGGGGGGCGGGGCCACGGCGCGGCCGCTGCCGGTTTCGGCACTAATGTAAATATCGAGCACGGACGGATAGTTCAGCCGGCTGCGTACGATGCGCTCAAACACTGCATTGCGCTCGCCAGCCTCGGGCGCCTGCCGGCTCAGGCTCAGCAGCAGGGTTTCGCTGCGGCTGGCGCGCAGAATTTCCCGGTGCAGCTCGGTGGGCGACTGGTGCAACAGCCGGGTCACCGCCATCAGCCGTTGCAGGGTAAAGCGGCTGTTGACCAGCCCCAGCGCCTCTTCCCGCTCCAGCCGGTAGATCTGCAGGCTGATCAACTGTACCAGCACCAGGGCGCACAGGGCGACCAATACAATCTGGCCGGTGAGGCTGCCCAGCCAGTAGCGCAGCTGCTCAGGTCTCATGGTGCACCTCGGCGGCCAGCATATAGCCGCCGCCCCAGATGGTTTTAATCAATTGCGGATTTTTGGAGTCGGCTTCCAGCTTGCGTCTGAGCCGGCTTACCAGGGTGTCGATGGCCCGGTCAAAGGCCTGGGCTTCCCGGCCCCGGGCCTGGTCCAGCAACTGATCCCGGCTCAGCACCCGGTTGGGATGCCGGGTAAACACCCGTAACAGCTCATACTCGGCGGTACTCAGGCTGATGGTGACGCCCTTGTCGTCCAGCAGCTCGCGCCGGGCGGTGTCCAGCAGCCAGGGGCCAAAGCGCAGCCTTTGTGGCGCTTCATGCGCGGCGGCTGGCTCGGTGTCGGGCCGGCGGCGCAGCACCGCCTTGATGCGGGCCAGCAGCTCGCGGGGGTTGAACGGCTTGGGCAGATAGTCGTCGGCGCCCATTTCCAGGCCGATAATGCGGTCGGTGTCTTCGCCCATGGCGGTGAGCATGATAATGGGCACATTATTGCCCTGACCGCGCAGCTCCCGGCACAGGGTCAGGCCATCGTCGCCCGGCAGCATCAGGTCGAGAATGATCAGATCCGGCCGGTGGCGGCCAAGATGCTGGCGCATGGCATCGCCGTCGCGCACGCCCTGCACCCGGTAACCGTGCTGCGCCAGAAAGCGGGCGAGCAGATCGCGAATTTCCCCGTGATCATCCACTACCAGCAAGTCTTTGCCCTTGTTCATGTTTATTCTCCTGCCATTGCCGGATCAGTATAAGCTCAGGTGCACAGGCAGATAATGTCAAAGTGTGTCTGGGGGTGGGGTTGTGACACTTTGTTGCAAAACAGCTCCTTGCCGACACAGTTTGCTGACAACCGCCTGTTTTACTGAATACCGTCTTCATCACAACAAGAGGTAATCATTATGAAAACCCGACACAGCGCCCTGTTGCTCGCCGCCACCCTGCTTACCGTGCCTGTCCTGGCCAGTGCTGCTCACCATGGTGGGGAAGGCCGGGGGCCCATGATGGAAGAATGCGCCCGGGACCGGCAGGGCGGCTACCATGAAGGAGGTCATCACGGCCAACGCCATCACGGCGACAAGCACATGGATCCGGTCCGCTTTGAGCAGCACCTGACCCAACACCTGGAAACGCTGGACACCCCCGAGCTCAAGGCCCAGTTTATCGTCACTCAGCAGGCGCGGCTGACCATGATGGAGCAGCAGACGAAACTGCACCGGCTGATGGCCGAAGCGCGCGCCAATACCATTGATAATGCCGAGCTCAAGGCCGCCACCCTGGACAAGATCGCCGCCGACGACCAGCTCAGGCAGCAAAAGCTCAGGCTGATGCGTGAGGCCCTGGGCAAGCTGGAAAACTGATCAGGGCGTGACGTCCCGGTCGATGGGTTGCTGCAGGGAGATCAGGGTTTCGGTGGACTGAATCTCCTCGATGGGCTGCAAACGGTGGATCAGCACCCGCTGCAGTTCGTCGATGGAGCGGGTCATCACCTTGATGAAAATGTTGTAGTGGCCGGTGGTGTAATAGGCTTCCACCACTTCTTCCAGCGCTTCCAGCTGGGCCAGCGCCCGTGGGTAGTCCCGGGCGCTTTTCAGTATGATGCCGATAAAACAGCAGACATCGTAACCCAGCTTCTTGGCATTCACCTGCACTCGGGTGCCCTCGATAATGCTCGCCTGTTTCATCTTCTCCACCCGCACATGAATGGTGCCGGGGCTGACGCCAAAGCGTTTGGCCAGCTCGGCATAGGGGGTGCGGGCATTGTCCATCAAGGCCATCAGAATGGACTTGTCCAGATTGTCGATTCGGTAATGAGCCTCGCCTTTTTCCATATGCATTTAACGATTCCTCAAAATAATGTGGATATTTTAATGAATTTAAATCTGTTAATGAGTTTTTGCCAGTGGTTGTTGAATTCGGTGCCCACTTCCGTGATTATTCTTCAAAACCAATCAGCAAACTCAGGTGGATGAGATGAAAAAAGCCTATGTAGAACGCCAACGCCAAATCCGTTTTGTGAAGGAGTACTTCTCCGGTCAGCTGGCGCAGCAGCTCAATCTGCTGGAAGTTCAGGCTCCCATTCTCAGCCGTCTGGGTGATGGCATGCAGGACAACCTGTCCGGCTCCGAAAAGGCGGTGCAGGTGCAGGTCAAGGCCATTCCCGGCGAGAGCTACGAAGTGGTGCACTCCCTGGCCAAATGGAAGCGCCACACCCTGGGTCGTTTCGGTTTTGAGCCGGGCGAGGGTATCTACACGCACATGAAGGCGCTGCGCCCCGATGAAGATCGTCTCAGCCCCATTCATTCCGTATATGTGGATCAGTGGGACTGGGAACAGGTGATGAGTGCCGAAGACCGTCACGAAGGGTTCCTGGTGCAGACCGTTGAGCGCATTTACGGTGCCATCAAGCGTACCGAGCAGGCCGCGGCTGCCGAGTTTGGCATTACCCCTTTCCTGCCGGAAAAAATCCAGGTACTGCACGCCGAAGAGCTGCTGGCCCGTTACCCGGATCTCGACGCCAAGGGCCGTGAACGCGCCATTGCCAAAGAGCTGGGTGCCGTGTTCCTGGTGGGCATCGGCGGCAAGCTGAGCCACGGTGACATTCACGACATGCGTGCCCCCGACTACGACGACTGGTCTACCGAGGGTCAAAGCGGCCTGGCCGGCCTCAACGGCGACATTCTGGTGTGGAACCCGGTGCTGGAAGACGCCTTTGAGATTTCCTCCATGGGCATTCGTGTGGACCAGGACGCCCTGCGTCGCCAGCTGGCGCTGACCGGCCACGAAGACCGCGCCGGGCAGGAATGGCACCAGGCCCTGCTGGCGGGCGAGCTGCCCCAGACCATAGGTGGTGGCATCGGTCAGTCCCGTCTCGCCATGCTGCTGCTGCAACTGAGCCATATCGGTCAGGTACAGTGCGGCGTATGGCCCGCCGAGCTGAGCGAAACCGTAGACGGCCTGCTGTAAGCCGGAACGATAACCGGAATGACAAAAGGGGCGCCTCGGCGCCCCTTTTGCGTATTCGTATCCGCTAGTAAGTCGCCAGGCAGGTTTTCAGCTGGTTGTTAAGGAAGCTCATTACCTGATGGCGGGTGACCATACCAACGACCTTTTTACCTTCCACCACCGGATACAGTTTGGGCTTGGGGCCCCCCATGGTGCGCGCCAGCTCGAACACATCGGTGTCGGGCGTGACGGTGAGCGGATCCCGGCGCATCAGGTCCGACACCTTCATCCGATTGTCGCAGTGATAGCTGGCATTAAGCAGCTTGGGAATACAGTCCTGCTCCGACAGAAAGCCAATAATATGACGCTGGCTGTCCACCACAGGCAGGCCGCTCAGGCCTGATTCCAGCATGCGATCCAGTGCTTCCGAAATTGACATGTCTGTGGTCAGCATCGGCAGGCTGTGCCGCATAAGTTCACTAACTGTTGCCATGGCCATTCTCCTTGAACAATGTTCATAAACCGAGTGTGGCAGGCCTTTTGTCAGTGGGCCAATCGGCCTTGCCATTATGATTGATAGTTGAGTGCCCGATCCTGTTTTTAGCATAGCTTGCGGGAGTGAACCGAGCCGGTGACATTGCCGATCCGCCTTTGCCTGCATTTTTGTTATTCTGCCTTATTCCGGTTATTTCCCTGAGGAGCAAAAGGTTCATGTCAAAAGCGGCCCGCGGCTTTGCCCCCCGCTCATTGTTACGACTGGTGCTGATCGCCTTTATACTGGTGCTGTTACCGCTGATCCTGCTGGTCATTCAGAACAGCCGCAGCCTGGAGCGGGTGAACCGGCTGGCGGAAGACGGCATGCAGAGTGCGGTGATCGACACCCGCCGGGCTTCGGACATGAACGATCTGGCCCTCGACATGGAGCGCACCATTCGCCGCTATGCGGTGCTGGAGGTGCCCGAGCTGCGGTTGCAGTACCTGCGGCTGCTGGAGCGCTACCGCATGGAAATGGAGCCCCTGCTGAATGTGGTGGATGCGGGTGAGCTTGACGCCTCCCTGCGCCGGCAGCTGGTGGAGCTGGTGGACCTGGCTCAGGCCGGCGGCGCCGGGATTCGCCAGCGGGTGGCAATTTTTGACGAATTCAACCAGGCCAATGTGGCGCTGGACCGGCTGGCCCGGGAGCAGATCGACGTGCGCGTGGCCCGGGTGCGGGAGCAGGTGGTGCAGGTGCGCCAGCGCATGTGGCTGTTAAGCGGTGCCCTGGGGGGGGCCAGTCTGGTGCTGGCGCTGTTGTTTACCTACCTGATCATTCGCCCGGTACGCCAGCTGGAACGGCGCATTCTGAGCCTGGGCGACGGCGTTGAGCCCGACGAACGGCCCATCAGCGGCCCCGCCGAGCTGGTGGCGCTGGGCGAGCGGCTGAGCTGGCTGCACCACCGGCTGCGGGAGCTGGAAGCCCAGAAGCTGCAGTTTTTGCGGCACCTGTCCCACGAGCTGAAAACCCCGCTGGCGAGCCTTAGGGAAGGAGCGGATCTGCTGGCGGAAAAGGTGACCGGCCCGCTCACCGACGAGCAGGAGGAAATCTGTGAGCTGCTGGTGGACAACAGCTACCGGCTGCAGGGCCTGATTGAGCAACTGCTCGACTACAACCGCATTCAGCAGGTGCAGGTATACCGGCAGCCGGTGGCGCTCAGGCCGCTGTTGGAGGAAAGCCTGGATGCCCACCGGCTGGCCCTGGAAAACAAGGGCATTCGCGTCAGTCTGACGCTGGATGACAGCGAACCCCTGGCCGACAATCACCGGCTGCGGCTGGTGCTCGACAACCTGATCTCCAACGCCGTCAACTATGGTGACGCCGACGGCGAAATCGCCATTCGTGCCGGCGCCGGTGAGGGGGAATATGTGCTGCGGGTGGCCAACACCGGCGGCCCCATTCCAGCCGCCGACCGGGAGCGTATTTTTGAACCTTTCGTACAGGGCAGTCAGGAACGCAAGGGCGTGCTCAAGGGCTCGGGTATCGGCCTGAGCATAGCGCGGGAAGCGGCGGCCAGCATGGGCGGCCGTCTGACCCTGGATTCATCACAACCGGGCTGGGTCTGCTTTGAACTGGGGCTGCCCGGGTTCGGCAATGAAGGAAAACATCATGAATAAACTCTGGGCCTGTGGCCTGATGGCGCTGCTGCTGGGCGGCTGCAGCTCGCAAATGTCGTTTCCTTTCGACGATTTTCACCTGCCGACCTCCGTTGCGGCCACCGACAACACCGAGCTGCTGGAGTGGTTGCAGCTGTCGCACCGCATCATGCAAAGCGGCGAGGCCGAGCGCCAGCAGGAGATGGCCCGGCTGCAGCAGGCCCAGGCCTCCAATGAGCTGGTGCTGGCCCTGTGGCTGAGCCACCCCAAGGCCAACCTGGCCCAGCGGCAGCAGGCCCAGCAGCTGTTCAGCAAGGCGTTGCCCGGCGTCAATACTCGCTTGCAGCAGTTTTTCGCCCTGCATCAGGCCTACAATCAGGAACTGATCACCTTTAACCGGGTGGTGACCGACCGGCAGCAGCAGATCAATACCCTGACCCGCAAACTGAACGAGCTGGCCACCATAGACGAGCAGATCAACGAGCGTCGCTACCAGGAAAACGGACAATGAAGCGCAAGGCGAGAATACTGCTGGTGGACGACGACGCCAGCCTGCTGAAGCTGCTCGGGCTGCGGCTGAAAAGCGAGGGGTTCGAGGTGGCCACCGCCACCTCCGGCGCCGAGGCGCTGGAATGGCTGGAGCGGGAGCGCCCCGATCTGGTGCTGAGCGATTTGCGCATGGACGGCATGGATGGTCTGGCGCTGTTTGATCGCATTCAGCGTCAGCACGTCGGCCTGCCGGTGGTGATCATGACCGCCCACGGCTCCATTACCGATGCGGTCTCCGCCACCCGCTCCGGCGTGTTCGGCTTTCTCACCAAGCCCATCGACAAGGAAGCCCTGCGCCGCACCATTCACGAGGCCCTGGCGGTGTCGCTGCCGGCCTTTGAGGACGACTGGCAGCACGAAATGCTGACCCGCAGCCCGGCCATGACCGGCGTGCTGGAGCAGGCCAGGCGCATTGCCCCCCTCGACATCAGCGTGCTGATCACCGGCCCTGCCGGCGCCGGCAAGGAGCTGATGGCGCGGGTGCTGCATCAGGCCAGCCCGCAGCGGGATCATCCCTTTGTGGCGCTTAACTGCGGCTCCCTGCCCGAGCCGTTGCTGGAGTCGGAGCTGTTCGGTCATGTACGCGGTGCCTTTGACGGGGCCGACGCCGATTATGCCGGTGTGCTGCTGACCGCCGCCGGCGGCACCCTGTTGCTGGACGAGGTGGAAGAGCTGCCGGCCCGGCTGCAAAGCCGGCTGCTGCGGGCGCTGGAGCAGCAGGAGGTACGCCCCCGGGGCGGCAACCGCAATATCAAAACCGATGTGCGGGTGCTGTCGGCGTCCAGTCGGGATCTGGTAGCGGCCATGGAGCAGGGGCGCTTTCGGGAAGATCTGTTCTACCGGCTCAACGTGGTTAATCTGGCGCTGCCGGCGCTGAAGGAGCGGCCGGAAGACATTCCCCTGCTGGCCCGGCATTTTCTGGAGCAGATCCGTCAGCGTCAGGCCACCCAGGTAACCGGCTTTGCCCCCGAGGCGCTGGCGCTGCTGGCGTCGGCGCCCTGGCCGGGCAATGTGCGCCAGCTGCTCAACCTGGTGGAGCAGGCGGTGGCCATGGCCTCGGCGCCGGTGATTGGCGCCCAGCTGATCGAGAGCCTGCTCACCGGCAGTGGCGAGCAGTTTCCCACCTTTAACGAAGCCAGAGCGGAGTTCGAGCGCATGTATCTCAACAAGGTATTGCGCATGACCGACGGCAACGTGACTCAGGCCGCCGCTCTGGCCGGGCGCAACCGCTCCGACTTTTACAAGTTGCTCAGTCGCCACGGTATTGAAGCCAGTGCCTTCAAACGCAAACAGGACTGACGAAAGATTTTTGCGGTTGTCTGGCTCTTTGTAGGCAAAACGCGTTTACAGGAGTTTGCATGCTTATCAAGGTTCGAAAAAAGTCGGCGCTCGCCGAGCATCAGGTCACCCCTGAAGCCGTGTATCGCCAGCGCCGCCGCATCATTCAGGGGCTGGGATTGGGCGCAGCGGCCCTCAGCCTGCCCGCCGGCGCCAGTGTGCTGGACCGGCTGCTGGGCCGGGAGGAAGCGGGCGCCGTGGCCGGCCCAGGGCAAATGCCGCTGAGCTTTGACCGGCCCGAAGCCTACCGGCTGGCGCTGACGCCTACCGCCGAAAAGGTGGCCACCAGCTACAACAACTTCTACGAGTTCGGTACCGACAAGTCGGACCCCCTGCGCTACGCTCAGGGGCTGAAAACCCGGCCCTGGACCATAGAGATAGATGGCGAGGTGGACAAGCCGCAAACCATAGACGTCTGGGCCTGGATGGAAAAGCAACGGCTGGAAGAGCGCATCTACCGCCATCGCTGTGTGGAAGCCTGGTCCATGGTCATTCCCTGGCTGGGGGTACCCCTGGCCAGCATCATCAGGGCGGCCAACCCTACCTCAAAAGCCAAATACGTGGCCTTTGAAACCCTCTACGATCCGGAGCAGATGCGCGGCCAGGCGTCCCGCTATGTAGGTGGCGGCATCGACTACCCCTATGTGGAAGGACTGCGCATCGACGAAGCCATGAATCCGCTCAGTCTGCTGGTGGTGGGCATGTACGGCAAGACCCTGCTCAACCAGAACGGTGCTCCGGTACGGCTGGTGGTGCCCTGGAAATACGGTTTCAAGGGCATCAAGTCCATTGTGCGTATTACCCTCACCGAGCGGCAGCCCCCCTGCACCTGGAATCAGCTGGCCTCTTATGAATATGGCTTCTACGCCAACGTCAACCCGAACGTGGATCATCCGCGCTGGAGCCAGGCCAGCGAGCGGGTGATTGGCGAAGGCGGCCTGTTTGGCAGCGAGCGCCAGCCCACCCTGATGTTTAACGGCTACGAAGAAGAAGTGGCCTCGCTCTATGCCGGCATGGATCTGAGGAAATTTTACTGATGCGGATTGACGCCACTCGCCTGGGCCGGCTGCGGGTGCTGGTGCACGGCCTGGCGGTGCTGCCGCTGCTGTGGTTGCCCTGGGGCTTTGCCGCCGGCCATTTCAGCGCCGATCCCGTGCCCGAACTGCTGCATTACCTTGGCATCTGGGCATTGCGTCTGCTGTTGCTGACCCTGTGTATTTCCCCCCTGGCCAGACGCTTTCGTCTTGGCCCCCTGGTGCGGCTGCGCCGGGCGGTAGGATTGTGGTGCTTTACCTATGCCAGCCTGCACCTGCTGGCCTGGGTGCTGCTGGATCTGCAACTGGCCTGGGGCCTGATTGGGGAAGAGATCATCAAGCGGGGCTTTATTACCCTTGGCATGGCTGCCTGGGTGGTGCTGTTGCTGCTGGCCATCACCTCCACTCAAGGGTGGCAACGGCGTCTCGGCCGGCGCTGGCAGCGCCTGCACAACTGGATTTACACCACTGTGCTGGTGGTGTGCGTGCATTTCTGGTGGTCGGTGAAATCGGGCTGGATAGAGCCCCTGGTCTACCTGCTGGCCGCGCTGCTGCTGCTGTCGCTGCGGCGGGACAAGCTGACCCGGCTGCGGCGGTGATGCCGCTTCGGTTTTCCGCTACCGCCTGAATGGGTCGGCTGTTCAGGTTGCGGCGGTGATGCTGCCAATGTTTTCCGCTACACTGGCGGCAGTCAATTTTTCTGCCGCCATGGAGTAACCGATGGACGATCAACTGTGGGCCCTGTGTTTTCTCGATGAGGGAATAGCGCTGTCCATCATCAGTCGCAAGGAAACCCGCTGTCAGTGGCTGGCCGGTGAAAACCAGGCCAAAGAGTTTGTGCTCACCGACTACCTGCACCACGTGGCCGAGCTGGGCGAGCTGGATCCGGATCAGCATATTGCCGCCCGGGAACGCTTTGAGCTGCTGATGGAGCAGTTTCCCGATCCTCAGGTGCTTACCGAATACCTCAACGATCTTACCACCGGCCTGACCCGTATCGTCTGGTTCGGTCCGCTGCAGGCCCTGGCCGAGGACTATTCCGACTTTGCCCTGGCGCTGCGCGCCCATTACTGGGACGAATACGGCGAAGGCGACGAAGATCCGGTCACCCCGGTGCCCGAAGCCGACTGGCCCTATCTGGTTGAAAGCATGGACGACTTTCTGTTGAATGAGGATTACTGAGCTGGGGGGAGTGGGCCAATGATGCTGTTTGGGGCCTGTTGTAGCTGCCGCTTTAGCCGGCAGGACCTGCGAGAGCAGGTCTGGGTTACCGGCGATGCCGGTATGCGCCAACTAAAGTGGCGCCTACAGCCTTGTCCCAGTTTCAGACGATCCTCATGATTCTTTATATCGCCGAAAAACCCAGCCTGGCCCGGGCTCTGGCCGAGGTGTTGCCAAAGCCCCAGCAAAAGGGCGAGGGCTTTATTCGCCTGGCCAACGGCGACGTGGTGACCTGGTGCATCGGCCACCTGCTGGAGCAGGCCGAGCCCGACGCCTATGATCCCGCCTTCAAACAGTGGCGGCGCGAGCACCTGCCGATCATTCCCGACGACTGGAAGCTGGTGCCCAAGCCCAAGACCAAAAAGCAGCTGGCGGTGGTCAAAAAGCTGCTCAGGGAGGCCGGCACCATAGTCCATGCCGGCGACCCGGACCGCGAAGGCCAGCTGCTGGTGGATGAGGTGATCAGCTACTGCAGGGTGCCCGCCGCCAAGCGTGGAGCGGTGCAGCGCTGTCTTATCAGCGACCTCAACCCGGCGGCGGTGAAAAAGTCCCTGGCCGCGCTCAGGCCCAACACCGACTTCGTGCCCCTGTCGGTATCGGCCCTGGCCCGCTCCCGGGCCGACTGGCTGTATGGCATCAACATGACCCGGCTCTGTACCCTGGCCGGCCGCAGCATGGGCTATAACGGCGTGCTCTCGGTGGGCCGGGTGCAAACCCCGGTGCTGGGGCTGGTGGTGCGCAGGGACAGAGACATCGCCGACTTTCAGCCCAAGCCCTTTTATGAGGTGCAGGCGCTGCTGCAGACAGAGAGCGATGAGCAATTTCGCGCCAAATGGCAGCCAAGCCGGGCCTGTCAGCCCTGGCAGGACGAAGAGGGCCGGGTGCTGTCCCGGGGGTTGGCGGAAAACGTCGTTCGACGCATCACTGGTCAGCCGGGAACCGTGCTGGCCGCCGACAGCAAGCGCCAGCGCATTCCACCGCCGCTACCCTATAACCTGTCGGCCCTGCAGATTGACGCCGCCCGTCGCTTTGGTCTCAGCGCCAAGCGCGTGCTGGATGTGTGTCAGGGCTTGTATGAACGACACAAGCTGATCACCTATCCACGCTCCGACAACCGTTACCTGCCTGCCGAGCACTTCGCTCAGGGGCCGTCGGTGCTGGCGGCCATCGCCGCCGTCTGTCCGGCGCTGGCTTCGGCCACGGCGCAGGCCGACACCGGCATGCGTGGCCGGGCCTGGAACGACAGCAAGGTGGAAGCCCATCATGCCATTATTCCCACCACCCGAAAAACCGACGGCGCCCGGCTGTCGGAAGACGAGCGCCGCATCTACGAGCTGGTGGCCCGCCAGTATGCCGCCCAGTTTTACCCCCATCAGGAGCTGGACGAAAAAAAGGTGGAAGTGGAGATCGCCGGTGGCCGCTTTCTGGCCAGAGCCCGGCAGCAGCGAGTGGCGGGCTGGAAGGCGCTGTTTGCCAGAAACAAGGCCGACGAGCCGGAAGACGAGGAGCTGCAGTCCCGGCTGCCGGCGTTAAAGGCAGGGGACAGGGTGCAGTGTCTGCAGGGCGAGCTGCAGGAAAAACAGACGCAGCCACCCAAGCCCTTTACCGATGCCACCCTGCTCGCGGCCATGACCCATATTGCCCGCTATGTCACCGACGCCGGGCTGAAGAAAATTCTGCGGGACACCGACGGCCTGGGCACAGAGGCGACCCGGGCGGGTATTATCGAACTGCTGTTCAAGCGGGGCTTTCTCGAGCGTCGGGGCCGGCAGATCCATGCCACCGAGGCGGGGGGCCGGCTGATAGACAGCCTGCCCGACTCCGCCACCACCCCCGATATGACCGCCCGCTGGGAAGCGGTGCTGGACGCCATCAGCCGCAAACAGGCGGGCTACCGCCAGTTTATGGATGAGCTGCAGGGCCAGCTGCCGGCACTGATCGACAGCCTGCGCCCCGAGTCCTTTCGTGGTCTGCAGGGCGGCAAACCGCCGCGTCCGCGCCGGACCGCCGGCAAGGGCAGACGCCGGGCCAAGGCCTGAGTACGCTATGCTTAGGCTTTTACTCTTCAGCGGAAAGCCTGCATGAAATCCAGCCTGCCCCTTCTGTTTTTCTCCCTGCTGCTGGCCGGCTGCGGCATGAGTGCCGGCGAACAGCAACAGGCTGGCTATGCGGCCCGGCTGGCCGGCGATGACAATACCGCCTTTGACCATTACCGGCAGGCCGCCGCCAGTGCCGATCAGCCCGAGGCCCGCTACCGGCTGGCGCAAATGTATCTGGATGGGCGGGGTACGGCGCAAAACACCGCCGAGGCCATTCGGTGGCTGGAGCGACTGAGCGACAGCAAGGATCCCCGGTGGCAGGCTCAGGCTCATAAACTGCTGGGACAGATCTATGTCAGCGAGCACGATCCGGCGGTTCGGGATCGCGGGCGTGCCGCAAGACACTTTGCCGCCTGTGCCAGGCTGGGGGATGACGACTGTGTGCGCCAACAGGCCCTGCTGACGCCCCCGCGGCTGCAACTGGTCTCTGCACCGGGGCCGGCCCTGTCGGCCGCCACCCTCTATGGCGAGCGCGGGCCGGCGGTGTACAAGGTGGTGGTCTATGAGCAGCTGGGGGCCGGCCTGGAGCCCCTGAGTCTGGGCTCGGCGGTGGCCATTGACCCTTACCGGGCGGTGACCAGCTATCATCAGGTGGCCGCCGGGGGCGTGCCGGTCACCATTGCCCGGCAGGACGGCCAGCCGGTGCGTGAAGCAGACATTCTGGTATGGCGGGTGCTGTATACGGATCCGGTGCGGGATCTGGCGCTGCTGACTCTGAAGGACGGCGGCCGGCTCGACTACACCAGCCGAGCCCGTTCGGTGGAGCGGCTGCAGGTAGGGGAAAAGGTGTTTGCCATCGGCGCCCCGGCCGGGCTCGACAAGACCCTGACCGAAGGCATTGTCTCCGCCCGGCGCAGCGAAAACGGGGTGCGCCTTATTCAGACCACGGCCCCCATCAGCTATGGCTCGTCCGGCGGCGGCCTGTTTGATGAAAGCGGCAACCTGGTGGGCATTACCACCAGGGGGGTGACCGCCTGGGGCAACTTCAACTTTGCCGTGGCCGCCGACGAAATTCAGGCCTTTCTGGCGGAGAGTGCTTCTCCCTGAATTACCCGCAGGCGCAGCCTTGGTGACAGGAAGCAACAGCAGGGATTGCCGTAGCCGACCGTCAAATGCCAGGGAAGGCATTTGCCGAGCGTCACATGGAGGTGCTCGAAGCGTGTCGGCGCAGGTAACCCTGCTGGTGCTTCCCGCAACGGGCTCAAAGGTTTAGTAAGCCAGCTGGCCGTCCCAGTCCCTGTGGTTGAATACCTGCCCCTGGGCGCGTACGGTTTCCAGCGCGTCCAGATCCAGCGTGGCCACCACCCAGCCGGGCTGGTTATCCTCGCCCATGACTAGAATGCCGTCGTCGGGATAGCCGTAGTCCACCGGAGTGTAGATGGCGGCGCGACCTGTGTTTACATCCACCGCTTCCGACCAGGGCGCCTCGCCTATGGTGGGGGACTGGGCCACAAAGCACTGATTTTCCAGTGCCCGGGCCTGGCTGCCGATACGCACCCGGTTAAAGCCCGCTTCGGTGTCGGTGCAGCTGGGCACCAGGATGAGCCGGGCGCCGGCTTCCACCTGGCGGCGCACGATCAACGGAAATTCGCTGTCATAGCACACCGCCACGCCCACCTTGCCAAAGGCGGTGTCGAGCACTTTTATTTCGTCGCCAGCGCTGATGTGCCACTGCTCCTTTTCAAAGCGGGTCATCTGCAGCTTGTCCTGCCAGTCGTGGCTGCCGTCCGGGCGAAACAGGTGGGCGCGGTTAACAAAGCGGCCGTCACTCAGTCGCACCGGAATGGTGCCTGCCAGAATATGCAGGCCGTGCTGCTCGGCCCGGCCGGAAAAGTAATCGATAAAGTCCGGCAGCAGGGTCTGCATGGCATCGAGCTGGGCGCTCAGGGAGCGGTAAACCGGCTCGTCAAACAGCGAGGCCAGCTCCATGGAAAAGTATTCCGGCAGCAACACAAAGCTGGCATTTTGCGCCAGGGCGTCGGCCAGCAGCCGGTCCAGCTTTTGCTCAAAAGCGGGCCAGTTGCCGAGAAAGTCGATGGAATACTGGGCGCAGGCCAGCACCAGAGGCTGAGTCACTGTGATACCTCCAGGGATTTCAGGTAAAACTGCATGGGTTTGTCGGTTTCCTCGTTCCGATCTCTGTCCTTCCAGCGAAACTGGGTACGCAGGCCGGGGGCGGGCTGATAGCCGAAGCGGGCCCAGACATCGGTCAGCGGCCGGTAATTGGCGGGCTTAAGGGGGTGATCGTCCGGACGCACCACGGCGCAGAAGGCGGCGGTGTCAAAGCCCAGCTCCCGGGCGTGAGCTTCCCGGCCGTCAAAAAAGGCCCGGTAAAGGCCCCGGCCCCGGTAGTCGGGCAGCAGCACCGACTCGGCGCAGTAAAAAATGCGTTCGGCATTCAGTCCGGCGACGGCAAAGGGGGCGCGAAATTCCGCCACCTCCTCGGCCAGGGGCAGGCCGGTGGAGGCGCCCACCACCCGCTCACCGTCCAGGGCCAGCACGCAGATGCTGTGCTCGCATTGGGTGTAGGTGGCGAGGTAGTTCCTCTCGTAGTCCAGGCTGCCGTCGTAGAGATAGGGAAAGTCCCTGAATACCCGAATACGCAACCTGGCCAGATCGTTCAGCCAGGGTGTGAGGCCCTGGCCGGTGACGGTGACAATACGCAGGTTCATTGAATGACCTGGGCAATCCAGTCGTTCAGGTTGTAGTGGTTGCTGATGCGCGCCACCTTGTTGTCCCTGATTTCAAAAAAGGCGCCGGCGGGCAGGCGATAACGCTGGCCACCGGCCTGGGGCAGACCCTCGTCTGTGTTGAGGTATTCGCCCAGCACCACAAACTCGGCGGCACCCCGGTCGCCGGCCTCATTGACCATGATCACCATGTCCACCAGTTGCTCTTTATAGTGGTGGTTCATGCGCTCCATAAAGGCCGCAAAGGCGGCCTTGCCGGTTTCCCGGCCGCCCTGATTGATATCGTGTATCACATCCTCGGTCAGCAGGCCGAGAAAGGTGTCCATGTCGCCTTCGTTAAAGGCGCGATAATAGTCCTGGATTAACTGTTCACTCTGAGTACGGCTCATGGGGGCTCTCCTGATACGATGAACCCCTGATTTCAGGGTAAATGCCGGCGCTAATCAAGATGATGTCCGTCACTGGCGCGGTAAATCACTTTTTCCTGTGAGCAATAAACAGGGCTCACGCCGGGCCGGTTAACCCCGCCGGCGTCTTGGGGTACACTGCACCGGCATTTTTCCAGGACCCATCATCATGCCGAGCAACGCCCATTCACTTCTTTCCTATAACACCTTTGGCCTGAAACAGGAGGCCGATGAAGTGGTCATTCTGCAGCACAGAGAGCAGCTGGCGGAGCTGATCCGCTACCGTGGTCCCCGGCTGGTGGTAGGAGGGGGTTCCAACCTGTTGTTTACCGCTACTTTCAAGGGGCAGGTGGTGGTGAACCGGCTGACCGGCATTGAGGTGACTGAAACCAACGATGCCTGGCGGCTCAAGGTGGAAGGGGGAGAAAACTGGCACCGGCTGGTGTGTTATTGCCTGGAGCGGGGTATGCCGGGCCTCGAGAATCTGGCATTGATCCCGGGCACCGCCGGGGCCGCGCCCATTCAGAACATCGGCGCCTACGGTGTGGAGCTGTCCCGCTTCTGCGAACAAGTGGAAAGCATGGACTGGCACAGCGGCGAAACCCGCCTCTGGTCGGCGGATGAGTGTGCCTTTGGTTATCGCGACAGTGTGTTCAAGCATGCCGCCCGGCATCATCTGATCCTCAGCATTACCCTGCGCCTGCCCAAGGTCTGGCGACCGGTGCTGGGTTATGGCCCGCTGGCGGCACTGGGCGAGGACGCCACCGCCCGGCGAGTGTTTGAGCTGGTCTGCGCCACCCGCCGGGCCAAACTGCCGGATCCCGCCGAGCTCGGCAATGCGGGCAGCTTTTTCAAAAATCCCAAGGTCAGCCAGGCTCAGGCCGATGCCCTGCAGCTGGCCTGGCCCGAGCTGCCGCTGTATCCCGCAGAAGACGGGCTGGTAAAGCTGGCCGCCGGCTGGCTGATCGACCAGGCCGGGCTCAAGGGCACCCGTGTGGGCGGCGCCGCCGTGCATCAGCAGCAGGCCCTGGTGCTGGTCAACCGGGGGGGCGCCACGGCGGAAGACGTACTGCGGCTGGCGGCGCTGGTGAGGGAGCGGGTCAGTGATCGCTTTGGCGTGATGCTGGAGCCGGAAGTGCGCATGATTGGCCCGCAGGGCGAAACCCACCTGGACGAGGCGCTGTCATGGCTGAACTGACCCCCCTGCGCGAACAGCTGCTGCGTTGCCTGGCCGACGGCCAGTTTCATTCCGGCGAGCAGCTGGGCGACGCCCTGAGCGTGAGCCGGGCGGCGGTGAGCAAGCATGTACAGGCGCTCAAGAGTCTGGGGCTGGATATTTACAGCGTCAGCGGCAAGGGCTACCGGCTGGCGGTACCGCTGCAGTTGCTTGACCCCGAGCGGCTGGCCCGGGCCCTGGCGCCGGTCCGGGTGGAAGTGGTGCCGGTGATCGGCTCCACCAACCAGCACTGGCTGGAACGGGTGGAGCAGCTTAACAAGGGGGATCTGTGCCTGGCTGAATGTCAGACCGCAGGCCGGGGCCGCCGGGGCCGCAGCTGGATTTCTCCCTTTGGCGGCCAGCTGGTCATGAGCCTGTACTGGCGGCTGGAGCAGGGCATGGCGGCGGCCATGGGGCTCAGTCTGGTGGTAGGCATTGCCGTGGTGGAAGCGCTGGAAAGCGCCGGTTTTGCCGGTGTGGCACTGAAGTGGCCCAACGACCTTTATCTGAACGGCCGCAAGCTGGCGGGCATACTGGTGGAGATGTCGGGCACCGCCGGCGGTCCCTGTCATCTGGTGATCGGCATGGGCCTGAACCTGGTGCTGCCTGCCACCGAGCAGGACAGGATCACTCAGCCCTGGGCCGAGCTGGCGGAGCTGGGGGAGATCAGCGACCGCAATGGCCTGGTGATCGCCCTGGCACAAGGCCTGCAGCAGGCGCTGGCACGCTTTGAGCAGGAAGGCATTGCCGGCTTTCGCGAGCGCTGGAACCGGCTTGATTATTTCAATGGCAAACCGGTACGGGTGCTGATGGGCGAACAGGTGGTGCACGGCACCGCCCGGGGTATCGATGAACAGGGCGCCCTGCTGCTGGAACTGGAAAACGGCGAGCTCAAACGCTACCTGGGCGGAGAAATCTCCCTGCGGGGGCAGTGAGGAGAAAGGGGAGAGGAGTGAGGGGGATCTCGCTCCCACGCTCCTGCGTGGGAGTGTCTATCTGGCTTGCAGACAGCTTGCCGTATAAGCGAGTTTCGGTATGCATTCCCACGCAGAGCGTGGGAACGAGGGCGCGACTTACGCCTCACCCCTCACTCCTTACGCCTCACTTTTTAAGCCGTATCTGCTCTATCTGATGATCCTGGCCCTTGGTCAGGATCAGCTCGGCCCGGTCCCGGGTCGGCAGTATGTTCTGCTTCAGGTTCTTGTAGTTGATTTCCTGCCAGATGCGGCTGGCGGTGGCCACCGCCTCTTCTTCGGTGAGCCGTGCATAGTGGTGAAAGTAGGAGTCGGGATCGGCAAAGGCGCCGGAGCGCAGCTTGAGAAAGCGCTCCACATACCAGGTTTTCAGCAGTCGCTCGTCGGCATCCACATATACCGAGAAGTCCACAAAGTCTGACACAAACACCCGGTGCGGATCGTGAGGGTAGTCCATGCCGCTCTGCAGCACATTCAGCCCTTCAATAATGACGATGTCCGCCTGCTCCACCGCGACTTCCTGGCCGGGCACAATATCGTAGGTGAGGTGGGAATAAACGGGCGCCCGAACATCCTGTTTGCCCGATTTGATATCGGACACAAACTGCACCAGCCGGCGCATGTCATAGGACTGGGGAAAGCCCTTTTTTTTCATCAGCCCCCGTCGTTCCAGCTCGGCGTTGGGATACAGAAAACCATCTGTAGTCACCAGGGTTACCCGCGGATGCTGGGGCCAGCGCTCCAGCAGCGCCTGCAGAATACGCGCCGTGGTGCTTTTGCCCACCGCCACCGAGCCGGCAATGCTGATCACATAAGGCACCCGGTGGTGTTCATTGCCGAGAAACTGATCCAGCACCCGGCTGCGTCGCTGCTTGGCTTTGACATAAAGGTTGAGCAGGCGGGACAGGGGCAGATAGATGTCCCGCACTTCGGCCAGGGAAACCCGATCGTTCATGCTGCGCAGACGCATCAGCTCGTCTTCGCTCAGGGGCAGTTGCACGGCATCGCGCAGCTCTGACCAGGTCTGGCGGGAAAAGGTCAGATAGGGGGAATGGGTGTCAGTCTTCATCAAGGGTGTCCTGTGAGTCGCCGACTGACCATACACCAAAGCCGCCTTGTTCAACAAGGCGAGGGGGGGCTGGCCATTGGTCGTAACGTGAGCTGACTCCCACCCTGAGAGTGAATAGCCGGTGGTTGTATGGTGCTTTTTTGCGCGCTTGAACTGTGCGGTGAAAAAACTTGGCCCAAGGGTGTTGCATAGAAGCATCTCCTTGCCATAGAATTCGTCCCGCTCGTGTGCCGGCATAGCTCAGTTGGTAGAGCAACTGACTTGTAATCAGTAGGTCGAGGGTTCGACTCCTTCTGCCGGCACCATTTAAAATTCGGAGGGGTTCCCGAGTGGCCAAAGGGATCAGACTGTAAATCTGACGGCTCCGCCTTCGCTGGTTCGAATCCAGCTCCCTCCACCAGTTTCCAGTGTTCGTCCCCGACGGGCATTGAAAAAGCGGTTTGAGGTCGTTCAAGTAAAGACCACCGCGGGCATCGTATAATGGCTATTACCTCAGCCTTCCAAGCTGATGATGCGGGTTCGATTCCCGCTGCCCGCTCCAGTGCTGATATAGCTCAGATGGTAGAGCGCACCCTTGGTAAGGGTGAGGTCCCCAGTTCGATTCTGGGTATCAGCACCACTTCTTTACTAAAGCACCCTCAAGCCTTTTTTGTTATATACTTCCTACTTGCGATTCGCGTGGTATAGCTCACCACCCAACCAGTTAGAGGGACGAGCATGTCTAAAGAAAAATTTGAACGTACGAAACCGCACGTTAACGTTGGTACCATCGGCCACGTTGACCACGGTAAAACGACTCTGACCGCTGCCATCACCAACGTCCTGGCCAAGCAGTTCGGTGGCGCTGCCCGCGCGTTCGACCAGATCGACAACGCCCCGGAAGAAAAGGCTCGTGGTATCACCATCGCCGCTTCCCACGTTGAGTACGACACCGAAAGCCGTCACTACGCTCACGTTGACTGCCCCGGCCACGCCGACTATGTGAAGAACATGATCACCGGTGCTGCCCAGATGGACGGCGCGATCCTGGTAGTAGCTGCCACCGACGGCCCCATGCCGCAAACCCGTGAGCACATCCTGCTGGCCCGCCAGGTAGGTGTACCTTACATCGTTGTGTTCATGAACAAGTGTGACATGGTTGACGATGAAGAGCTGCTCGAGCTGGTAGAAATGGAAGTGCGTGAGCTGCTGTCCGAGTACGACTTCCCGGGCGACGACATTCCGGTTATTCAGGGCTCCGCTCTGAAGGGCCTGGAAGGCGACGCCGAGTGGGAACCGAAGATTCTGGAACTGGCTGCTGCCCTGGACTCCTACATTCCGGATCCCGAGCGTGCCATTGACGGTGCCTTCCTGCTGCCGATCGAAGACGTATTCTCCATTCAAGGTCGTGGTACCGTGGTTACCGGTCGTGTAGAGCGCGGTATCATCAAGGTGGGTGAAGAAGTTGAAATCGTGGGTATCAAGGACACCACCAAGACCACCTGTACCGGCGTTGAAATGTTCCGCAAGCTGCTGGACGAAGGCCGTGCCGGTGAGAACGTGGGTGTGCTGCTGCGTGGTACCAAGCGTGAAGAAGTTGAGCGTGGTCAGGTTCTGGCCAAGCCGGGCTCCATCACCCCGCACACTCGTTTCGAGTCCGAAGTATACGTACTGTCCAAGGACGAAGGTGGCCGTCATACTCCGTTCTTCAAGGGCTACCGTCCTCAGTTCTACTTCCGTACCACTGACGTGACCGGTACCATCGAACTGCCGGAAGGCGTTGAGATGGTTATGCCTGGCGACAACATCAAGATGGACGTGAACCTGATTGCGCCCATCGCGATGGAAGAAGGTCTGCGCTTCGCCATCCGTGAAGGTGGCCGTACCGTTGGTGCTGGCGTTGTAGCCAAAATCATCGAGTAATAGCGCTTACAATCGCGTCACAAAGCCCCTATAATAGGGGCTTTGTTGTATTAGGGGCGTAGTTCCAATTGGTAGAACGGCGGTCTCCAAAACCGACGGTTGGGGGTTCGAGTCCCTCCGCCCCTGCCACTTACCTCGCCGTCGGCGGGGTTTTTGCGTCTGTAACGGACTCGGAATATTTAGACAGGTAGCTTATGAGTGCAAATACCGAGAGCCAGGGCGGGGCGAAAGATACCCTGCTGTGGGGTCTGGTTTTCATTATTCTGATCGCAGCCGTGGTCGCCAACTATCTCTACAGTGACCTGGCGGTCTTTATTCGCGCGGCCGGCGTGGTAGTGGCAGTCGGTGTTGCCGGCCTGCTGGCATACCAGACCAAAAAGGGCCAGAGCAGCTTTGCCTTTGCCCGTGAGTCGCGTCTGGAAATGCGCAAGGTGGTCTGGCCCACCCGTCAGGAAAGCATTCAGACCACCCTTATCGTACTGGCCGTGACCGCTCTGGTCGGCCTGTTTCTGTTTTTGCTGGATGGCCTGCTGGTATGGCTGGTCAACCTGGTTACCGGAGTATAAGGATTCACCATGTCAGAACAAAGAATGCGTTGGTATGTGGTCCAGGCGTTTTCCGGATATGAAGGCCGCGTAGCCAAGTCGCTGCGTGAACATATCAAAATGCACGGCATGGAAGATCAATTTGGCGAAGTGCTGGTACCCACCGAGGAAGTGGTGGAAATGCGCGCCGGCCAGAAGCGCAAGAGCGAGCGCAAGTTTTTCCCCGGCTATGTGCTGGTGCAGATGCAGATGAATGACGGCACCTGGCACCTGGTGCGCAGCATTCCCCGCGTCATGGGCTTTATCGGCGGCACTCCCGAGCGTCCGGCACCGATCTCCGACAAGGAAGCCGACGCCATTCTCAATCGTCTGCAGGACGCGGTGGACAAGCCGAAACCCAAGACCCTGTTTGAGCCGGGCGAAGTGGTGCGGGTGTCCGACGGCCCCTTTGCCGACTTCAACGGCGTGGTGGAAGAGGTGGATTACGAGAAGAGCCGCCTGAAGGTATCGGTACTGATCTTCGGCCGTTCCACCCCGGTGGATCTGGAGTTCGGCCAGGTGGAAAAAACCTGAGCATAATTCGAGCTGGGGCTCTTGAGAAGGGCGGCAAATTGCACTACAATTTGCCGCCCTTTTATTGTTGGGGAGCCGTTAGAGGAGTACTGCTCCGAGGCGCTAACACCCATTTTTGAGGTAATTATCAATGGCCAAAAAAGTACAAGCGTACATCAAGCTGCAGGTTGCAGCTGGTGCAGCTAACCCGAGCCCGCCCGTAGGTCCTGCCCTGGGTCAGCACGGCGTTAACATCATGGAATTCTGTAAGGCGTTCAACGCCCGTACAGACAGCCTGGAAAAAGGCTCTCCGATCCCGGTTGTTATCACCGTATACAGCGATCGCTCCTTCACCTTTGAAACCAAGACTCCGCCCGCTGCCTTCCTGCTGAAGAAAGCTGCCGGCATCAAGTCTGGTTCCGGTGTACCGAACAAGACCAAGGTTGGTACCATCACCCGCGCCCAGCTGGAAGAAATCGCCGCTGTCAAGGCGCCGGACATGACCGGTGCTGACGTTGACGCCCGCGTGCGTTGCCTCGAAGGTTCTGCCCGTTCCATGGGCCTGGTAGTGGAGGGCTGAGACCATGGCTAAACTGACCAAGCGTATGCGTACCATCCGTGAGCGTGTAGATGCCACTCGCGAGTACGAAATCAACGAAGCCATCGCCCTGCTGAAGGAACTGGCCACCGCCAAGTTCGTTGAAAGCATCGACGTTGCCGTGAACCTGGGCATCGACGCCCGTAAATCCGACCAGAACGTGCGTGGCGCCACCGTGCTGCCTCACGGTACCGGTCGTGACGTTCGCGTGGCCGTGTTCACTCAGGGCGCCAACGCCGACGCCGCCAAGGCTGCCGGTGCCGACCTGGTTGGCATGGACGACCTGGCCGAGCAGGTAAAAGCCGGTGAACTGAACTTCGACGTGGTTATCGCTTCTCCCGACGCCATGCGCGTTGTGGGCCAGCTGGGCCAGATTCTTGGTCCCCGCGGTCTGATGCCGAACCCCAAGGTTGGCACCGTGACCCCGAACGTGGCCGAAGCCGTGCAGAATGCCAAGGCTGGTCAGGTGCGCTACCGTAACGACAAGAACGGTATCATCCACACCACCATCGGCAAGGCGGACTTTGACGCTGAACAGCTGAAAGGCAACCTGGAAGCCCTGCTGGGCGCCCTGAAGCGCGCCAAGCCCGCTTCTTCCAAAGGCCAGTACATCAAGAAAGTCAGCCTGTCCACCACCATGGGTGCAGGTCTGGCCGTTGATCAAGCCGGTCTGGATGTTGCTTAATTAAGCATTTACAAGGCGCAGCAATTCTCGTAGAATTTTGCGCCTTGTTATTTGGTTGGGGGCTTCGACTCCCGTCCAAGACCGCTGGAGCCGCAAGGCTTAATGTTCCAGCGTAGATGGTGCCGGGACCCAGTTAGAAAGCAGAAAAATTTTCCTTTCTTCTGGAATTCGCCACCTTGGTGCCTCTGAAAAAGAGGCGTGTGTTTAATCTGGGAATTTCCCAGGTGGAATCCAGGAGTTTAGCCAATGGCATTAAGACTCGACGACAAAAAAGCAATTGTTGCTGAAGTCAACGAAGCTGCCAAGGGCGCCCTGTCTGCAGTTGTTGCCGATTCTCGCGGCGTGACTGTGGCTGCCATGACCACCCTGCGCAAGCAAGCCCGTGAAAACGGTATCTACCTCAAGGTAGTCCGTAACACTCTGGCTCGCCTGGCAGTGGAAGAGACCGATTACGAATGCCTGAAAGACGTATTCGTTGGTCCTACTTTGATCGCATTCTCCAACGAGCACCCCGGTGCGGCTGCTCGTCTGTTCAAAGATTTTGCTAAAGAACAGAAAGAGTTTGAGGTGAAAGGTCTGGCTTACGAGGGCGAATTTATCCCTGCGGCCGACATTGACCGCCTCGCCAAGCTGCCGACTTACGACGAAGCAATTGCGAAGCTGATGGCGACCATGAAAGAAGCCTCCGCTGGCAAGCTGGTTCGTACCTTCGCTGCCCTGCGCGACAAGAAAGAAGCCGAAGCCGCCTAAGGCGCTGCTGGCTGCTTGATTACCGTATACTTCAGAACATTAGGAATTTGAGTCATGTCTATCACTAAAGACCAAATCATCGAAGCCGTTGCAGAAATGTCTGTAATGCAGGTTGTTGAACTGATCGAAGCCATGGAAGAGAAGTTCGGCGTTTCTGCCGCTGCTGCTGTTGCCGTAGCTGGCGATGCCGGTGCTGCCGCTGCCGAAGAGCAGACCGAGTTCGACGTAATCCTGACCGGTGCCGGTGCCAACAAGGTTGCCGTTATCAAGGCCGTTCGCGGCGCCACCGGCCTGGGCCTGAAAGAAGCCAAGGGCCTGGTAGAGTCTGCTCCTGCCGCTGTTAAAGAGCAGCTGAGCAAAGGCGAAGCTGAAGCACTGAAGAAAGAACTCGAAGAAGCCGGTGCTTCTGTTGAGCTCAAATAAGCTAGACTATAGCTTAGCGGCCTGAGCAATCGGGCTAGGGCTGGTGAATCTTTATTCACCGGCCCTTTTGCGCTGTGGGATGAGGGGAATTTTCACGTCGTTTTAGCCTCTCGTTGTTCCAGCCACCGAGTGTTGTCGAGACATTCGGCCAACCAGAAACGATGTTATCAGAGCTGTCCCATTTGGGCAGAGTGGGTCACTTATCAGCGAGCTGAGGAACCCTATGGTTTACTCTTATACAGAGAAAAAACGCATTCGTAAGGACTTCGGTAAGCGTGACCAGGTCTTGGACACGCCTTACCTGCTGTCAATCCAGCTTGACTCCTTCAAACAGTTTATTGAAGCAGATCCTCAGGGCGAGTACGGTCTGGAAGCGGCTTTCCGCAGCGTTTTCCCTATCACTAGCTATTCTGGCACTGCCGAGCTGCAGTATGTCAGCTATCGTCTGGGTGAGCCCGTATTTGACGTGCAGGAATGTCAGATCCGTGGCGTGACCTACTCGGCGCCGTTGCGCGTCAAGTTGCGTATGGTCCTGTACGACAGAGAAGCCGCCGCCGGCACTGTCAAGGACATCAAAGAGCAAGAAGTCTACATGGGCGAAATCCCGCTCATGACTGAGAACGGTACCTTTGTGATCAACGGTACCGAGCGGGTAATCGTCTCCCAGCTGCACCGCAGCCCGGGTGTGTTTTTCGATCACGATCGCGGCAAGACCCACTCCTCCGGTAAGGTCCTGTATAACGCCCGTGTGATCCCTTACCGTGGTTCCTGGCTCGATTTTGAATTCGATCCCAAAGACAACCTGTTTGTCCGGATCGACCGTCGCCGCAAACTGCCGGCGTCCATTATTCTGCGCGCCCTTGACTTCACCACCGAAGACATTCTGTCCACCTTCTTTGAAACCACCCGTTTCGAAGTGGCCGACGGCAAGCTGATGATGGAGCTCAAGCCCGAGCGCCTGCGTGGTGAAACCGCCTCTTTCGACATTCTGGTCGACGGTGAAGTGCTGGTTGAAACCGGTCGCCGTATCACTGCCCGCCACATTCGCCAGCTGGAAAAGGCCGGCGTCGAGCAGCTGGAAGTGCCGGTGGAATACGCCGTGGGCAAGGTAGCCGCACGCGACTATATCAACGCCGACACCGGCGAAGTGATGGTCGCCGCCAACAGCGAGCTGAGCCTGGAAAGCCTGGCCAACCTGTCTGTGGCCGGCATCAAGCAGTTCGAGACCCTGTTCACCAACGAACTGGATCACGGCGCCTACATGTCCGAGACCCTGCGTATCGATTCCGCCACTACCCGCCTCGAGGCGCTGGTGGAAATCTATCGCATGATGCGTCCGGGCGAGCCGCCCACCCGTGAAGCGGCCGAAACCCTGTTCGAAAACCTGTTCTTCACCGACGATCGCTACGACCTGTCTACCGTGGGCCGGATGAAGTTCAACCGTCGCCTGCTGCGTGAAGAGCTGAATGGTCCGGGTACCCTGACCAAGTCCGACATCGTCGACGTAATGAAGCAGCTGATCGCCATCCGTAATGGTCTGGACGAAGTGGACGATATCGACCACCTGGGTAACCGTCGTATTCGCTCCGTGGGCGAAATGGCCGAAAACCAGTTCCGCGTAGGCCTGGTTCGCGTTGAGCGCGCGGTGAAGGAGCGTCTGTCCCTGGGCGATCTGGATACCCTGATGCCTCAGGATCTGATTAACGCCAAGCCGATCAGCGCCGCGGTGAAGGAATTCTTCGGCTCCAGCCAGCTGTCCCAGTTTATGGATCAGAACAACCCGCTGTCCGAAGTAACCCACAAGCGCCGTATCTCGGCCCTGGGCCCGGGCGGTCTGACCCGTGAACGCGCCGGCTTTGAAGTTCGGGACGTACACCCGACCCACTACGGTCGTCTGTGCCCCATCGAGACTCCTGAAGGTCCGAACATCGGTCTGATCAACTCACTGGCCTGTTACTCCCGCACCAACGAGTACGGTTTCCTCGAGACCCCGTACCGCCGCGTGGTGGATGGCCAGATCACCGATGAAGTGGATTACCTGTCCGCCATCGAGGAAGGTCACTTCGTTATCGCCCAGGCCAACGCCGCGATTGACGAAAACGGCCGTCTGCTGGATGAACTGGTACCGTCCCGTCACAAGGGCGAAGCCACCTACATGAACGCCGACCAGGTGCAGTACATGGACGTGAGCCCGCAGCAGATCGTTTCCGTGGCCGCCTCACTGATCCCGTTCCTGGAACACGATGACGCCAACCGGGCACTGATGGGCTCGAACATGCAGCGTCAGGCGGTGCCGACCCTGAAGGCGGACAAGCCGCTGGTGGGTACCGGTATCGAGCGCGCCGTGGCCGTGGACTCCGGTGTTACCGCCGTGGCCAAGCGTGGCGGTGTGGTTGACTATGTCGACGCGTCCCGTATCGTGGTCAAGGTCAACGAGGAAGAGATGCTGCCCGGCGAAGCCGGTATCGACATCTACAACCTGACCAAGTACACCCGTTCCAACCAGAACACCTGCATCAACCAGCGTCCCTGCGTGATGCCGGGCGAGCGCGTGATCAGCGGTGATGTACTGGCCGACGGCCCGTCCACCGATCTGGGTGAACTGGCCCTGGGCCAGAACCTGCGCGTGGCCTTTATGCCTTGGAACGGCTACAACTTCGAAGACTCCATTCTGCTCAGCGAGCGGGTGGTGATGGAAGATCGCCTGACCACCATTCACATTCAGGAACTGTCCTGTATCTCCCGTGACACCAAGCTGGGTCCGGAAGAGATCACCGCCGACATTCCCAACGTGGGTGAAGCCGCGCTGTCCAAGCTGGACGAGTCCGGTATCGTCTACGTGGGTGCCGAAGTGAAGCCCGGTGACATTCTGGTAGGCAAGGTGACGCCCAAGGGTGAAACCCAGCTGACCCCGGAAGAGAAGCTGCTGCGTGCCATCTTTGGTGAGAAGGCGTCCGACGTGAAGGACTCTTCCCTGCGCGTGCCCAACTCCGTGTACGGTACCGTGATCGACGTTCAGGTATTCACCCGTGACGGCGTCGAGAAGGACAAGCGTGCCCAGGACATCGAGCACATGCAGCTCAAGCAGGCCAAGAAAGACCTGACCGAAGAGTTCAGCATTCTCGAAGACGGCATCTTCGCCCGTGCCCGTTCCGTGCTGATCGCCGCCGGCATGAGTGCCGACAAGGTGGCCAAGCTGGCCCGGGAAAAACTGCTGGAGCAGGCCCTGGACGACGAAGGCAAGCAGGTTGAGCTGGAGCAGATCGCCGAGCAGTATGCGGAGCTGAAGGCCGACTTCGACAAGAAGTTCGAGAACAAGCGCCGCAAGATCACTCAGGGCGATGATCTGGCCCCGGGTGTGCTCAAGATCGTCAAGGTGTACCTGGCGGTGAAGCGTCGCATTCAGCCCGGTGACAAGATGGCGGGTCGTCATGGTAACAAGGGTGTGGTATCCACCATTGTTCCCGTTGAAGACATGCCCCACGACGAACACGGCCGTCCGGTCGACATCGTGCTCAACCCGCTGGGTGTACCCTCGCGGATGAACATCGGTCAGATCCTCGAAACCCATCTGGGCCTGGCGGCCAAGGGACTGGGTGAGAAGATCGACACCATGATCAAGGAGCAGCAGGAGCTGGCCCGTCTGCGCGAGTTCATTCAGGAAGTCTACAATCAGGGTGAAAACGTGCAGCAGAAAGTGGATCTGTCCACCTTCTCCGACGATGAAGTCCGGGTGCTGGCCAACAACCTGCGCAAGGGTGTGCCGATTGCCACGCCGGCGTTTGACGGTGCCCGTGAGCACGAAATCAAGCGTCTGCTGAAGCTGGCGGATCTGCCCGAATCCGGTCAGATCACCCTGTTCGACGGCCGCACCGGCAACTCCTTTGAGCGTCCGGTGACCGTGGGCTATATGTACATGCTGAAGCTGAACCACCTGGTGGACGACAAGATGCATGCGCGTTCTACCGGCTCCTACAGCCTGGTTACCCAGCAGCCCCTGGGCGGTAAGGCCCAGTTTGGTGGTCAGCGTTTCGGTGAGATGGAAGTGTGGGCGCTGGAAGCCTACGGCGCCGCCTACACCCTGCAGGAAATGCTGACCGTCAAGTCGGACGATGTAAATGGCCGGACCAAGATGTACAAGAACATCGTGGACGGTGATCACCGCATGGAGCCGGGCATGCCCGAGTCCTTCAACGTACTGCTGAAGGAAATCCGCTCCCTGGGTATCAACATCGAGCTGGAAGAAAGTTAAGGCACCAGACTGCCTAGGAAATAACGGCGCCCCTTCATTCTTCGGAAGGACGGGGCGCCCAGGTAGAACTCCTCACAGGAGACTAACGTGAAAGACTTGCTTAAGTTTTTGAAAGCGCAGAGTAAGACTGAAGAGTTTGACGGTATCAAAATCGGTCTGGCCTCGCCGGACATGATCCGCTCTTGGTCCTTCGGCGAAGTCAAAAAGCCCGAGACCATCAACTACCGTACCTTCAAGCCGGAGCGTGACGGTCTTTTCTGCGCCCGGATCTTTGGTCCGGTCAAGGACTATGAGTGTTTGTGCGGCAAGTACAAGCGCCTCAAGCACCGCGGCGTGATCTGTGAAAAGTGCGGCGTTGAAGTTACCCAGACCAAGGTGCGCCGTGAGCGCATGGGTCACATCGAGCTGGCCAGCCCGGTAGCCCACATCTGGTTCCTGAAGTCCCTGCCGAGCCGCATTGGCCTGCTGCTGGACATGACCCTGCGCGATATCGAGCGGGTGCTGTACTTTGAATCCTACGTCGTCATCGAGCCGGGCATGACCAGCCTGGAGCGCGGCCAGATGCTGTCTGAAGAGCAGTACCTGGACTCGCTGGAAGAGTGGGGTGACGAATTCGACGCCAAGATGGGCGCCGAAGCCGTGCTGTCTCTGCTGAAAGACATCGATCTGGAAGGCGAGATCAACACCATGCGCGAGGAGCTGGATTCCACCAACTCCGAAACCAAGCGCAAGAAGATCACCAAACGCCTGAAACTGATGGAAGCCTTCCACTTCTCCGGCAACAAGCCCGAGTGGATGGTAATGACAGTGCTGCCGGTACTGCCGCCGGATCTGCGTCCGCTGGTACCCCTGGACGGCGGCCGCTTCGCGACCTCGGATCTGAACGATCTGTACCGCCGGGTAATCAACCGGAACAACCGTCTGAAGCGCCTGCTGGACCTGGCTGCGCCCGACATTATCGTGCGCAACGAAAAGCGCATGCTGCAGGAATCCGTTGACGCCCTGCTGGACAACGGCCGTCGTGGCCGCGCCATCACCGGCTCCAACAAGCGCCCGCTGAAGTCCCTGGCCGACATGATCAAGGGTAAGCAGGGTCGTTTCCGTCAGAACCTGCTGGGCAAGCGGGTCGACTACTCCGGTCGTTCCGTTATCACCGTAGGTCCGACCCTGCGTCTGCACCAGTGCGGTCTGCCCAAGAAGATGGCCCTGGAGCTGTTCAAGCCCTTCATCTACGGCAAGCTGGAAACCCGCGGCCTGGCCACCACCATCAAGGCGGCCAAGAAGATGGTTGAGCGGGAAGAAGCCGTGGTGTGGGATATCCTCGACGAGGTGATCCGTGAGCATCCGGTGCTGCTGAACCGTGCGCCTACCCTGCACCGTCTGGGTATTCAGGCGTTTGAGCCGGTACTGATTGAAGGCAAGGCCATTCAGCTGCACCCCCTGGTGTGTGCGGCCTATAACGCCGACTTCGATGGTGACCAGATGGCGGTACACGTACCCCTGACCCTGGAAGCCCAGCTCGAAGCCCGCGCGCTGATGATGTCCACCAACAACATCCTGTCTCCCGCCAACGGCGAGCCGATCATAGTCCCGTCCCAGGACGTGGTACTGGGTCTGTATTACATGACCCGGGACAAGATCAACGCCAAGGGCGAGGGCATGCTGCTGACCAGCGCTAAGGAAGCCGAAAAGGTGTACCGTGCCGGTCACGCCGAGCTGCACGCCCGGGTCAAGGTGCGCCTCACCGACTTCGAAAAAATGGAAGACGGCACCCTGGTGGAAAAAACCGCGATTCGCGACACCACCATCGGCCGCGCCATTCTGAGCCTGATCGTGCCCAAGGGCATGCCTTTTGAGCTGATCAACCAGCCCATGGGCAAGAAGCAGATTTCCCGTCTGCTGAACGGTTGCTACCGTCTGCTGGGTCTGAAGGACTCCGTTATCTTCGCCGACCAGCTGATGTATACCGGTTTCCATTACGCCACCCTGTCCGGTGTGTCCGTGGGCATCAACGACATGGTGATCCCGGATGCCAAGAAGGACATCATCGACGAGGCCGAAGCCGAAGTCACCGAGATTCAGGACCAGTTCCAGTCCGGTCTGGTGACCGCCGGTGAGCGTTACAACAAGGTTATCGATATCTGGGCCAGCGCCAATGAGCGCGTGTCCAAGGCGATGATGGAAAACCTGTCGAAAGACACCGTGATCAACCGTGACGGTGAAGAAGAGCTGCAGGATTCCTTCAACAGCATCTACATGATGGCCGACTCCGGCGCCCGGGGTAGTGCCGCCCAGATCCGTCAGCTGGCGGGTATGCGTGGCCTGATGGCCAAGCCGGACGGCTCCATCATCGAAACGCCGATTATCGCGAACTTCCGTGAAGGTCTGAACGTACTGCAGTACTTTATCTCGACCCACGGTGCCCGTAAGGGTCTGGCCGATACCGCACTGAAGACCGCGAACTCCGGTTATCTGACCCGTCGTCTGGTCGACGTGGCTCAGGATCTGGTGATCACCACCGATGACTGTGGCACCCACGAAGGTCTGTGGATGATGCCGCTGATCGAAGGCGGTGACGTGGTTGAACCCCTGCGCGAGCGCGTACTGGGCCGGGTCGTGGCCGAAGACGTGATCAAGCCGGGTACCGAAGACGAGCTGCTGGTGGCCCGCAACACCCTGCTCGACGAGAAGCTGTGTGACCTGCTGGAATCCAGCTCCGTTGACCGGGTGAAAGTGCGTTCCGTTATCACCTGTGACAATGACCATGGCGTCTGTGCCCACTGTTACGGTCGTGACCTGGCCCGTGGCCACCTGGTCAACCAGGGCGAAGCAGTCGGTGTTATTGCCGCCCAGTCCATCGGTGAACCCGGTACCCAGCTGACCATGCGTACCTTCCACATCGGTGGTGCGGCATCGCGGGCAGCGGCGGAGAGCAGCATTCAGGTCAAGCACAGCGGTACCGTCAAGCTGCAGAATGCCCAGACCGTTACCAATATGGACGGCAAGACCGTTATCGTGTCCCGTTCTTCCGAACTGACCATCATCGACGAGATGGGTCAGACCCGGGAAAACCACAAGCTGCCTTACGGTGCCCTGCTGGAGCAGCCGGACGGTGGCATGGTGCAGGCTGGTCAGGTGGTAGCCAACTGGGATCCGCACACGCATCCCATCATCACCGAAGTGGCGGGCCGTGTTAAGTTTATCGACATGATCGATGGCGTCACCATCAGCCGTCAGACCGACGAACTGACCGGTCTGTCCAGCATCGTGGTGATGGACGTGAACGAGCGTCCCAGCTCCGGTAAGGAACTGCGCCCCACCGTGAAACTGGTGGACGACGCCGGCAAGGACGTGTTCATTCCCGACACCGACCTGTCTGCCCTGTACTTCCTGCCCGGCCGCGCCATCGTGAGCCTGGAAGACGGTGCTCAGGTAAACGTGGGTGATGCCGTGGCCCGTATTCCGCAGGAATCCGGCGGTACCAAGGACATCACCGGTGGTCTGCCCCGGGTTGCCGACCTGTTCGAAGCCCGTCAGCCGAAAGAGCCGGCCATTCTGGCCGAGATCTCCGGCACCATCTCCTTCGGCAAGGAAACCAAGGGCAAGCGCCGTCTGGTGATCACGCCGCTGGAAGGGGGCGATGCCTACGAAGAGATGATTCCGAAGTGGCGTCACCTCAACGTGTTTGAAGGTGAGAAGGTCGAGAAGGGCGAAGTGCTGGCCGATGGTCCCGAGTCCCCCCACGACATTCTGCGCCTGCGTGGCATCAGCCCGGTGGCGAACTATATCGTCAACGAGGTGCAGGAGGTTTACCGTCTGCAGGGCGTTAAGATCAACGACAAGCACATTGAAACCGTGGTTCGTCAGATGCTGCGTCGTGCCGAGATCATGGACTCCGGTGATTCCGACTTTATCGAAGGCGAACAGGCCGAAGTGGTCCGCATTCGTCAGGCCAACCGTGCCCTGGAAGCCGACGGCAAGCGTACCATCGGTTACCGTCATGTGCTGATGGGTATCACCAAGGCCTCACTGAGCACCGAATCCTTCATCTCGGCGGCTTCCTTCCAGGAAACCACCCGGGTACTGACCGAAGCGGCCGTGGCCGGCAAGGTCGACGACCTGCGCGGTCTGAAGGAGAACGTGATCGTGGGCCGTCTGGTACCGGCCGGTACCGGTTTTGCCTACCATCAGGGTCGTCAGGCCCGTCGCCAGCCCGAGCAGCCGGTGAAAATCTCTGCCGACGAGGCCGAGCAAAGCCTGGCCGACCTGCTGAACGCCGGCAGCGCCGACGAATAAGCAGTTACCGACTCGCTGATAAGACAAGGGCTTCCGCAAGGAAGCCCTTTTTTCATGATGTCAGGCGTGAAGTGTAAGGAGTGAGGAGAGCATGCCTTACCCCTTACCTTTAAGTCATATTCTTTTAATGAATAAAAAATCACCCTTTATTCTTTATTGTTTTTCCTTGCTCTGACTTAAGCTATGTCCACTCTGGAAAAGTGGAAGGCAATGTCATGCTTTTAAAAGAACTCGCGGCGGCCGCCAGCCCGCTGAATGAACAACAGGTGCACAAGCTCACTCAGGTGGCGGCCGAGCTCAACGCCACCCAGCTGGCCTGGGTCAGCGGCTATCTCTACGGCATCAGCCAGCACGGTCAGGCCATTGCGGCTGCCCCCGTCGCCGCCGCGCAGCCCGCAGGCAAGCTGACCATTCTTTACGCTTCTCAAACCGGCAATGCCAAGGGCGTGGCCGAGGCGCTCAAGGCCCAGGCCGACGCCAGTGGCGTGACCGCCGAGCTGTTCAATGTCGCCGACTACAAGATCAAGCAGCTCAAGAAAGAAACCCATGTGCTGATCGTGGCCAGCACCAATGGCGAGGGCGAAGCCCCCGATGATGCCATTGAATTCCACAAGCAGCTCAAGGCCGGCAAGGCCGGCAAGCTGGACGGTCTGAGCTATGGCGTGATCGGTCTGGGGGATTCCTCCTACGAGTTCTTCTGCCAGACCGGCAAGGACTTTGACGAGTATCTGAGCAAGGCCGGTGCCAAGCCGCTGCTGGCCCGTCTTGACTGTGACGTGGACTACGAAGGTCCGGCCACCGACTGGGGCAACTCGGCCTTTGAACTGCTGAAAGAAGCCCTGTCTGCCGACGCCGCCAATCAGGTGATTCCGGGTGCCCCCGCCACTCAGGGCGTGGCCAGCCTGTACAGCAAGAAGAACCCCTTTGTCGCCGAGCTGTCCACCAATCAGAAGATCACCGGCCGGGATTCCGACCGGGACGTGCGCCATATCGAGATCTCCCTGGAAGACTCCGGCCTGAGCTACCAGCCCGGCGATGCGCTGGGGGTCTGGTTCAGCAATGACGAGGCGCTGGTGGATGGCCTGCTGCAGCTGGTTGAGCTGCCTGGCGACACCGAGGTCAAGGTCGACGACAAGGCGCTGTCTTTGCGCGAGGCACTGATCAATCACTATGAGCTGACCCAGGGTTACGCCAGCTTTGTGCAGGCCTATGCCGAGCTGTCCGGCAGCGACAAACTCAAGGCGCTGACCGAAGACAAGGCCGCCCTGCGCGAGTACTGTGCCAGCCATCAGATTCAAGACATCATCGCCGGGCAGCCGGTGGCACTGACCGCCGAGCAACTGCAGGGTGCCCTGCGCCGGCTGACCCCGCGGCTGTACTCCATCGCCTCTTCCCAGGCGGAAGTGGACGAGGAAGTGCATCTGACCGTGGGCGTGGTGCGTTTCGATCACGACGGCGAAGCCCGTGCCGGCGGTGCTTCTTCCTACCTGGCCGACCGGCTGGAAGAAGGCGGCCGAGTGCGCGTCTTCGTGGAGCACAATGATAACTTCCGCCTGCCCGCCGACGACAATACCCCGGTGATCATGGTGGGCCCGGGCACCGGTATCGCACCCTTCCGCGCCTTTATGCAGGAGCGGGATGCCCGTGATGCCGAGGGCAAGAACTGGCTGTTCTTTGGCAACCCCCACTTCACTCAGGACTTCCTGTATCAGCTGGAGTGGCAGCGTTACGTCAAGTCCGGCCTGGTGGACAAAATTTCGCTGGCGTTCAGCCGGGATCAGGCCGAGAAGGTGTACGTTCAGCACAAGCTGAAGGAAGAGGGCGCCGAGGTCTACGCCTGGCTGGAGCAGGGTGCCCACTTCTATGTGTGTGGCGATGCCACCCGCATGGCGAAGGATGTGCATGAAGCCCTGATCGAGCTGGTGGCTGAACACGGCGGCAAGACCCGCGAACAGGCCGAAGAATATGTGGATGCGCTGCGCAGCGCCAAGCGTTACCAAAGGGATGTTTATTAAGATGAGCGAGCAAAAACTGTCCGACAACGAACGCCTCAAGCGCGAGAGCAACTTCCTGCGCGGCACCATAGAGCAGGATCTGCAGGATCCGCTCACCGGCGGCTTTAACGGTGACAACTTCCAGCTGATCCGCTTTCACGGCATGTATCAGCAGGACGACCGGGACATTCGCAACGAGCGGACCGCCCAGAAGCTGGAGCCCCTGCACAACGTCATGCTGCGCGCCCGTCTGCCCGGCGGCATCATCACTCCCGAGCAGTGGCTGGTGATCGACCGGTTTGCCGCCGATCACACCATGTATGGCAGCATTCGCCTGACCACCCGTCAGACCTTTCAGTTTCACGGTGTGCTCAAGCGCGACATCAAGCTGATGCACCAGACCCTGAACAAGACCGGCATCGACTCCATCGCCACTGCCGGCGATGTAAACCGGAACGTGCTGTGCACCAGCAACCCGGTGGAGTCCGAGCTGCATCAGGAAGCCTATGAGTGGGCCAAGAAGATCTCCGAGCACCTGCTGCCCAAGACCCGGGCCTATGCGGAGATCTGGCTGGACGGCGAGCGTCTGGAAACCACCGACGAGGAGCCGATTCTTGGGTCCACCTATCTGCCGCGCAAGTTCAAGACCACGGTGGTGATCCCGCCGCAGAACGACGTGGACGTGCACGCCAACGATCTGAACTTTGTGGCCGTGGCTGACAACGGCAAGCTGGTGGGCTTTAACGTACTGGTGGGCGGTGGTCTGGCCATGACTCACGGCGACACCAACACCTTTCCGCGCAAGGCCTCTGACTTTGGCTTTATTCCGCTGTCCCATGTGCTGGAAGTGGCCGCCGCCGTGGTCACGACCCAGCGCGACTGGGGCAACCGCTCCGAGCGCAAGAACGCCAAGACCAAATACACCCTGGAGCGTTTCGGCGTGGAAGCGTTCAAGGCCGAGGTGGAAAAACGGGCCGGCATTCAGTTTGAAGAGACCCGCCCTTACGAGTTTACCGGCCGTGGCGATCGCTTTGGCTGGGTGGAAGGCATAGACGGCAAGCACCACCTGACCCTGTTTATTGAAAACGGCCGGATTCTGGATTACCCAGGCAAGCCCCTGAAAACCGGTATGGCCGAGATTGCCAAAGTGCACAAGGGCGACTTCCGCCTGACCGCCAACCAGAACCTGATCATCGCCGGTGTGCCGGCGGAGCAGAAGGCGGAAATTGAAGCCCTGGCCCGGCAATATGGCCTGCTGGACGACAGCGTGTCGGAGCAGCGGCAGAACTCCATGGCCTGTGTGGCCCTGCCTACCTGTCCGCTGGCGATGGCCGAAGCCGAGCGCTTCCTGCCGGAGTTCGTCACCGAGATCGAGGGCGTGCTGGCCAAGCACGGCGTGAACGACGACAGCATCATCTTTCGGGTCACCGGCTGCCCTAACGGCTGTGGCCGGGCCATGCTGGCGGAGATCGGTCTGGTGGGCAAGGCGCCGGGTCGCTACAACCTGCACCTGGGCGGCAACCGGGAAGGCACCCGCATTCCGCGCATGTACAGGGAAAACATCACCGATCGCCAGATCCTGGAAGAGATCGACGCCCTGGTGGGCCGCTGGGCCGCCGAGCGTGACGCCGGTGAAGGCTTTGGCGACTTCGTGATCCGCGCCGGCATCATTGCGCCCGTGGTCGACTCCGCGAGGGATTTCTATGCAGTCTAGTGTGTTGCCCGCTCTTGACGAGCTGACCGCCCTGTCCCGACAGGAGCAGGTCGAGGCCCTGGCGCCGCTCAATCGGGAGCTGGCCGCCCTGAGCGCCCCCGAGCGGGTGCGCTGGGCCCTGGACAATCTGCCGGGAGAGCCGGTGCTCTCCTCCAGTTTCGGTATTCAGGCGGCGGTGATGCTGCACCTGGTGATCCAGGCCAGGGCTGATATTCCGGTGATCCTCACCGATACCGGTTATCTGTTTCCGGAAACCTACCGCTTTATCGACGAGCTGACCGAACGGCTGAAGCTCAACCTGAAGGTGTACCGGGCGGTGGAATCTGCCGCCTGGCAGGAAGCCCGCCACGGCAAGCTGTGGGAACAGGGGGTGGAAGGCATCAGCCGTTACAACCACCTCAACAAGGTGGAGCCGATGCAGCGCGCCCTGCGTGAGCTGAACGCCGGCACCTGGTTTGCCGGCCTGCGCCGCAGCCAGTCCGATACCCGGGAAGAGCTGCAGGTATTGGGTGTGCAGAACGGCTTGTTCAAGTTCCTGCCGATCATCGACTGGAGCAACAAGGACGTGCACTATTACCTGAAAGACCACGACCTGCCGTACCACCCGCTGTGGGAACAGGGTTATGTGTCGGTGGGGGATGTGCATACCACCGCCAAGTGGGAGCCGGGCATGAGCGAAGCCGATACCCGCTTCAACGGCCTCAAGCGCGAGTGCGGCCTGCACGAAGTGCCCGAGTCCGACGGCAGCGGTATTTAACCCGCGAACCTGCAGAATCCAATGCAGGTCGAACAAGGAGCCGACTTCACGACACGCTTCGGTAAATGCTACTCACTAAAAAGCCTGCTGCGAACATATTCAATGTTCGGTCAGGCTTTTTAGTTCGTCACGGCGAGCAAACTCGCCCCATGAGCGCTCGGCAAATGTATCTGACCGCCATGGACGGCGGAAATGCCGAAAATGCAGGAGCAACTTTTCGGCCATGGCATTTGATCGGTCGTGAAGCCGCTCTCCTTGTCCTCCCTTTTAAGCGCTTTTGTAGCCGCCACTTTAGTTGGCGGGGCCTGTGAAACAGGCCAAAACTCCGGCCTCGAAATGGAATTACTCGTTCCTACGATCTGCGTGGGAATGCATGCCTTTGTCCGACCGTCATGCGGAGCTGCAGACACCCCTAATGCGTTAAAGGCATAAAAAATCATTTTTTATTATTATGTGGCTATATGCCCCGCGGTTTATAGTTAGCCTGTCTATCGTTATTCGCGGAGCCGGCCATGGAACACCTGCCTCTTTTTATCAGCATTGAACAACGTCCCTGCCTGGTAGTGGGCGGTGGCGCCGTGGCCGCCCGCAAGGCCCGGCTGCTGCTGTCCCGGGGAGCCCGGCTGACCGTGGTGGCCCCTGAGCTCTGTGCCGAGCTGAAGGAACAGCTGCCCGCCTTTGAGTGGCTGCAGGACTCCTTTGACGAAGCTCACCTGGACGGTCGCTTTCTGGTGGTGACCGCCACCGACAGTGCGGAAGTCAATGCCCGGGTATATCAGCTCGCCAACCAGCGCGGCATTCTGGTCAACAAGGCCGACGACAGCAAGCGCTCGGCGGTGATCTTCCCGTCCGTGGTGGAGCGCTTTCCGCTGCAGGTGGCGCTCAGCACCGGGGGCAAGGCGCCCTGGCTGGCCCGGCTGCTACGGGCCCGGATCGACGCCCTGCTGCCATCTCACTGGGGAGCGCTGGCGGAAGTGGCCGGGCGTCTGCGTCAGCGGGTGAAAAACACCCTGGGTAGCAGCGATGAGCGTCGCCGGTTTTGGGCCCGGACTCAGGACGACAGTACGCTGAATGCCTTTCTGCAGCACGGCAACCTGGCGGCAGCGGAAAAGTGGTTGCAGCAGGAGGTGCAGCAGCCTTCCAGCGGTGAAGTGATCCTGGTGGGCGCCGGTCCTGGGGATTCAGGACTGCTGACGATCAAGGCGCTGAATGAACTGCAGAAGGCCGATGTGGTGCTGTACGATCAGCTGGTGTCCGACGAGATCATGGCGTTGATCCGCCCGGAGGCGGAGCGGATCCCGGTGGGCAAAAAGGCGGGCAATCACAGCGTGCCTCAGGATCAGATCAATCAGCTGCTGGTGGATCATGCGCTGGCAGGCAAGCGGGTGGTGCGGCTCAAGGGCGGCGATCCCTTTATGTTTGGCCGCGGCGCGGAAGAACTCGAGACCCTGGTGGCGGCGGGCATTCGCTATCAGGTGGTGCCGGGCATCACCGCTGCCGCCGGCGCCACCGCCTATGCGGGCATTCCGCTGACTCACAGGGATCATGCCCAGAGCGCGGTGTTTATTACCGGTCACTGCAAGAAAAATGGCGAAGAGCCGGACTGGGCCAGCCTGGCCAGTGGTCGTCAGACCCTGGTGATCTACATGGGGCTGATGCGCTCCGGTCATATTCAGCAGCGCTTGCTGGAGCACGGTCTGAGTGCCGATACTCCGGTGGCGCTGATCGAGCGGGGCACCACCCAACAGCAGAAAGTGGTGCGCGGTGTGCTTAACGAGCTGAGCACACTTGCCACGCGAGTGGAAAGCCCGGCGCTGATGGTGATTGGCTCTGTGGCCAGCCTGGCAGACAGCCTGGCCTGGTTTAATACCGGCGGTGAGATGGCGGAGCTGCCGCTCGAACGTTGCGGTTAAACGCGTTTTCTCCTTGTGTCTGCACGGCCCGGCCATTTTGTATGGCCGGGCCGTGTTGTTACTGATATCTGTTTTTCGCGGGATCTGCAGGATCTATTTTAAATTTGTGACATAAATCCGGTTGTTAATTATGTTTTCATCATGTTAACATTTGACTGCAATTTCGAAGGGAGCACCGAATGCAAAAAGACAAGTCCAGGATGACTTGGTTGCTTCTGTTCATCGGCTATGTCTCAAGCCTCGGGATCCTGGCCATCATGATATAGGGCAACCGGTCAACTCACCGTCACCATCAGGTCCGAGCGGGCTTAATGGTCAAATGTAAGTTAAAGGCCGGCTGACCGCCGCGAATACAAAAAAAGAGCACCTGGGTGCTCTTTTTTTGTTTCAAAGGCGATGAATTCAGCCTTTGTTATGACGCTCGGCAGAGGCCAGAATTTCGGCTTCGGCGGCGGCCTTGTCTTCCCAGCCGTCTACCTTCACCCACTTGCCCGCTTCCAGCTCCTTGTAGCGCTCGAAGAAGTGCTTGATCTGGGCCTTGAGCAGCTCGGGCACATCATTGATGTCCTGAATGTGATCGTATTCCTTGGTCAGCTTGCTGTGGGGAACGGCGATTACCTTGGCGTCTTCACCGGACTCGTCGGTCATCTTCAGCACGCCTACCGGACGGCAGCGGATCACGGAGCCGGGCACCAGCGGGTGCGGGGTGGGTACCAGCACGTCTACCGGGTCGCCATCCAGAGACAGGGTCTGGTTTACATAGCCGTAGTTGCAGGGGTAGAACATGGGAGTGGCCATGAAACGGTCCACGAACACGGCGCCGGTGTCCTTGTCCACTTCATACTTGATGGGATCGGCGTTCTGGGGAATTTCGATAACAACATAGATATCTTCGGGCAGGCTCTTACCGGCCGGTACCAGGTTCAGGCTCATGACGTTTCCTTGTAGATAGTCAGTAACGGAATTGTAAATCGAGTGTACCATCGTGGCCGCTTTGCATCTGTTATACAAATGGCTGACGGCGATGTGTGGCCTGCATTATAACCGGGCTGTCGCATCAATCACCAGAGCAGTGCCCAAAGAGCCGGCAGGTTGCTAGAATGGCCGCATTTATTCATGCCGAAGGCAGCCTATGCACATTCATATTCTCGGTATCTGTGGCACCTTTATGGGCGGACTGGCGCTGCTGGCCCGCCAGCTTGGCTACCAGGTTACCGGCAGCGACGCCAACGTTTACCCGCCCATGAGCACCCAGCTGGAACAGCAGGGGATCAAACTGATCGAAGGCTATGATCCTTCCCAGCTGGATCCCTGTCCGGATCTGGTGGTGATCGGCAACGCCATGAGCCGGGGCAACCCCTGTGTGGAGGCCGTGCTCAACCGGCGCATTCCCTATACCTCAGGCCCTCAGTGGTTGCTGGAGCATGTATTGCAGGACCGCTGGGTGCTGGCGGTGGCCGGTACTCACGGCAAAACCACCACCTCCGGCATGCTGGCCCATATTCTTGAAGACTGTGGCCTCAGCCCCGGCTTTCTGATCGGCGGTGTACCCGGCAACTTTGAGGTGTCCGCCCGTCTGGGTGAGGCCCCGTTCTTTGTGATCGAGGCGGACGAGTACGACAGCGCCTTTTTCGACAAGCGATCCAAGTTTGTGCACTACCGTCCCAGCACCCTGATCCTCAACAACCTCGAGTTTGATCATGCGGATATCTTTCCCGATCTGGCGGCGATCCAGCGGCAGTTTCATCATCTGCTGCGCATGGTGCCCGGTCATGGCCGGATCCTGATGCCCACTCACACACCGGCGCTGGAACAGGTAAAGGACATGGGCTGCTGGAGCGAGGTGGAATATGTGGGGGAAGGCGGCCTCTGGCGCGCCGAGCTGCTGGCCGCCGACGGCAGCCGCTTTGCGGTCTGGCTCGACGGTGAGCGGGCAGGGGAGGTGCACTGGCCCTGCATGGGGCTGCATAACGTCAACAACGGCCTGATGGCGCTGGCCGCCTCCCGTCATGCCGGGGTGCCGGTGGCGGACGGCATCGCCGCCCTGTGCGGCTTTGTACCGCCCAAACGGCGCATGGAGCAAAAGGGCGAGGTGGCCGGCATTCGCGTGTGGGACGACTTTGCCCATCATCCCACCGCCATTGCCACCACCCTGGCCGGCCTCAGGGCCCGCAGCGAAGGCGCCAGAGTGCTGGCGGTGCTGGAGCCCCGTTCCAACACCATGAAAATGGGCGTACACCAGCAAGAGCTGGCCGAGTCGCTGCAACAGGCCGATGCCACTTACCTGTTTCAGCCGCCGGACCTGGAGTGGGATCTGCAGGCGGTGGCCGGGAGTTGCCCGCAAGGCCGAGTGTTTGACGACCTCAATGCGCTGATTGCCGCCCTGGTGAGCGAGGCCGGGGCCGGTGATGAAATTCTTATCATGAGCAACGGCGGCTTTGGCGGTATTCACGGCAAGCTGCTGGCGGCGCTGGAGGTGGCCCATGGCTGAGTATGCCCGTGAACAACAAATTACCCTGGCCCTGAGCGGCGCTTCAGGGGCCCCTTATGCGCTGGCGCTGCTGCAGTGTCTGGTAAAGGCCGGCATGCAGGTGCACCTGCTGGTGTCCGGTGCCGCCCGGGTGGTGCTGGCCACCGAACAGGGCGAACAGTGGCCGGGCAAGCCGGAACAGCTGGCCGCCTATCTGTGTGAACGCTACGGCGCCGCGCCCGGACAAATTCGCGCCTACGGCAAGGAAGAATGGTTCTCGCCGGTGGCCTCGGGCTCGGGGGCGGCCAGGCGCATGGTGATTTGCCCCTGCTCCATGGGCACGGTGGCCTCCATTGCCAGCGGTGCATCCGACAACCTGATCGAGCGCGCTGCCGACGTGGTGATCAAGGAAAAGGGTCAGTTGATCCTGGTGCCCCGCGAGTCGCCGTTATCGGAGATCCACCTGGAAAATCTGCTCAAACTGGCGCGCATGGGGGTGACCATCATGCCCGCAGCGCCTGGCTTTTATCATCAGCCGAAAACGATCGACGATCTGGTGAACTTTATGGTGGCGCGGATCCTGGATCATCTGGGTGTGGATCAGGATCTGGTCAGCCGCTGGGGCTACGGATCAGAGTGAAGCTAGAAGCCTTGTAGCCGCCGCTTTAGCTGGCGGAAACAGCATGCGATCCGGTCAGAATGGCCTGCGTTGCAGGCCCTGCCGACTAAAGTGGCAGCTACAAATGCCGGTAGCGCAACCGCACTGATGCTTCGCGCTGCGTATCCGCGTTTGTGCACAGGTTTGGGAATTCCGCTAAAATACGGCTTTAATCACAGCCGGGTGTTATTTACCCGAACGGAGCAGTAATAATGAAACACCGAGTGGATGTGCTGATCGGCACCGAAGAGGTCAATGCCAGAACTCAGGCCCTGGGCGAACAGATTAACACCCACTATCAGGGCGTCGACGAAGTGGTCATGGTGGGCTTGCTGCGGGGCTCCTGCATCTTTATGTCCGATCTGTGCCGCCAGCTCACGATGCCGGTGCGGCTCGACTTTATGACCGCCTCCAGCTACGGCAACAGCATGGACAGCAACCGGGATGTGCGCATCCTCAAGGATCTGGACGACGAGATCCACGGCAAGCACGTGCTGATTGTGGAAGACATCATCGACACCGGTTACACCCTGAGCAAGGTGAAGGAAATACTGACCCTGCGCAACCCAGCCTCGCTCACCATCTGCACCCTGCTCGACAAGCCCGAGCGGCGTGAGGTGCAGGTGCCGGTAGACTGGGTGGGCTTTACCATTCCCGACGAATTCGTGGTAGGTTACGGCATCGACTATGCCCAGCTGTACCGCAACCTGCCCTATATCGGCAAGGTGGTGCCGCTGGAGTAAGATTCCCGCTGTTTTATTATCATTATTTCTCTTCATATGCCTGGTCCCTGCCCAGGCATATGTTTTTCATTGGGAGCACACATGACCAAAGCACTGGAGATCGCCGGGCTGCGTAAAACCTACGCCGGCGGCGTGGAAGCGCTCAAGGGCATTGATCTCGGCGTGGAGGCGGGGGACTTCTACGCCCTGCTCGGCCCCAACGGCGCCGGCAAGTCCACCACCATAGGTATTATTTCTTCACTGGTAAACAAGAGCGGCGGCTCTGTTCGCGTGTTTGGCCACGACATCGATACCGAGCTGGAGCAGGCCAAGTCCTGCATCGGCCTGGTGCCCCAGGAGTTCAACTTCAACCAGTTTGAAAAGGTACGGCAAATCGTGGTCAACCAGGCTGGTCTCTACGGGGTGGAGCGCAAGGAAGCGCTGGTGCGGGCCGAGCGTTACCTCAAGCAACTGGATTTGTGGGACAAGCGGGATCTGCCGGCGCGCACCCTGTCCGGCGGCATGAAACGCCGGCTGATGATCGCCCGTGCCCTGATGCACCAGCCCAAACTGCTGATCCTGGATGAGCCCACTGCCGGGGTGGATATTGAAATTCGCCGGGCCATGTGGGACTTCCTCAAGGAAATCAACCGCCAGGGCATCACCATCATCCTTACCACCCATTATCTGGAAGAGGCCGAGATGCTGTGCCGCCATATCGGCATCATCGACAAGGGCCGGCTGGTGGAAAACACCACCATGAAGGGGTTGCTGGGCAAGCTCAATGTGGAAACCTTTATTCTCGATCTGGCCGCCGACTGCCGGGAGCCCTTTCTGTCGGGCTTTAACTGGCAGATGGTGGACGACCACACCCTGGAAGTGGAAGTGAAAAAGGAGCAGGGGCTCAATGGCGTGTTTGACCAGCTCAACGAGCAGGGCATTCGCGTGCTGAGCATGCGCAACAAAGCCAACCGGCTGGAAGAATTGTTCGTGACACTGGTGGAGCAGGGGAGAAAAGCATGAGCGCCAGACAGTATTACATCGCCTTTAAAAGCATACTGCACCGGGAAATCGTGCGTTTTACCCGTATCTGGGTGCAGACCCTGGTGCCGCCGGCCATTACCATGACCCTGTATTTCGTAATATTCGGCAACCTGATCGGCAGCCGTATCGGCGAGATGGGCGGTTATTCCTACATGGCCTTTATCGTGCCCGGCCTTATCATGATGTCGGTGATCACCAACTCCTATTCTAACGTGGCCTCGTCGTTTTTCAGCAGCAAGTTTCAGCGCAACGTGGAAGAGCTGCTGGTGGCGCCGGTGCCCACCTATGTGATCATCGCCGGCTATGTGGGCGGTGGCGTGGTGCGCGGCCTGCTGGTGGGGCTGATCGTCAGCCTGGTGTCGCTGTTTTTCGTCGATCTGCAGGTGAGTCACCTGTTCAGCGTGGTGGTCACCGTGTTCCTCACCGCCGTGCTGTTTTCCCTGGCCGGGCTGCTCAACGCCATTTTTGCCCGCACCTTTGACGACATCAGCATTATTCCCACCTTTGTGCTGACCCCGCTTACCTACCTGGGGGGCGTGTTTTACTCCATCGAGCTGCTGCCCGGCTTCTGGCAGGGGGTGTCCCATGCCAACCCGGTGCTCTATATGGTGAACGCCTTTCGCTACGGCTTTCTGGGCATCACCGACGTGCCCCTGACCGTGGCTTACGGCATTATTCTGTGCTTTATCGCCGCCTTCTACACTGCCGCCTGGTACCTGATCCACACCGGCCGCGGCCTGCGGCATTGAGTAAGAGCCTTCTGATGGCGGTATTCTGTAGCTGCCACTTTAGTTGGCAGGGCCTGTGTAACAGGCCATTAATACACAGTCGCCTTCAGGTTTGCGCCAGCTAAAGCGGCGCCTACAGGCCGATTGATATAAACCGTTGTAAGTAAAAAAGGCAGCCAGTTGGCTGCCTTTTGTTGTTTACTGCGGTGAAAGCCGGCGATCAGGCCAGTTGCAGCGGAATGTTCTTGCTGGTGCGCACTATGTTGTTATCGGCGTCCAGATAGACCAGGTTCGGGTCGTAGGACTCGATCTGCTGCTCGCTCATGGGCGCATAGGCGCAGATGATGATGCGATCACCCACGGCGGCCTTGCGGGCGGCGGCGCCGTTCAGGGAGATCATTTTCGAGCCCCGCTCGCCGGAAATGGCGTAGGTGTGAAAACGCTCGCCGTTCTCGATGTTATAAATGTCGATCTGCTCGTATTCACGAATGTTCACCGCGTCCAGCAGATCCTGGTCGATGGCGCAGGAGCCTTCGTAGTTGAGCTCGGCGTGAGTTACCCGGGCCTGGTGCAGCTTGCCCCTGAGCATGATGCGTTGCATGTCCATGTTCACTTGTCTCCGTTGTTACCGCCTTGGAGGCGTAAAGGGCGGGATGAACGGGCTCATATGGCCAGGGTGCTGACGCTGGAGCCCGGGACGGGAAATTCCCGCCGGCTATCCTGCCAAAAAACAGTGGTGATCTAAAGTGTCACCACCTGGTTGTCGATCAGTCTGGCCTTGCCCAGAAAGGCGGCCATTAGAATCACCACCGCCCGGCTTTCTCCGGTAAGCCCGGTCAGGGTGTCGGCATCCACCATGTCGATGCCGTCGGTGCGAAAGCCGGCCTGATCCAGCCGGGCACGGCCATCGGCGGCCAGTTGTGCCAGATCCCGTTCGCCGGCGGCCAGCCGCTGTGCCAGCCAGTTCATGGTGGCGGCCAGTTCCGGCGCCAGGGCCCGTTCGGCTTCGGTCAGATAACCGTTACGGGAGCTCAGCGCCAGGCCGTCCTCGGCGCGCACGGTAGGCACGCCGATAATCTCCACCGGCAGGTTCAGATCGACGGTCATTTTACGGATCAGCGCCAGCTGCTGGTAGTCCTTTTCGCCAAAGCAGGCCAGGTCGGGCTGTACCAGATTGAACAGTTTGCACACCACAGTGCTCACACCGTCGAAGTGGCCCGGGCGCAGGGCGCCTTCCAGTACTTCCGACACTCCGGGCACGCTGACCTTGGTCTGCTGCTGCTGACCGTTGGGGTACATCAGATCCGGGGTGGGGGTAAATACCAGCTCCGCCAGTTCTCCAAGACGCTCGCAATCCTGCTCCAGGGTGCGCGGGTAGGCGTCCAGATCGGCGGCCCGGTCGAACTGCAGGGGGTTGACGAAAATGCTCACCACCACCCGGTCGGCTGTTTCACGGGCCCGGCGCACCAGCTCCAGATGACCGTTGTGCAGGTTGCCCATGGTGGGCACAAAGCCGATGCGCAGGCCGGCGCGGCGCCATTCGGTAATGGTGGCTCTCAGCGGTTCAATGGTGCTGACCAGTTGCATGGCAATTCCTCAGTTAAAGCTGTGCTCGGGGCCGGGAAAACGGCCCTCGGCCACTTCGGCCACATAGGTCTCGATAGCGGCCTTTACATTGCCGCTGTCGGCCAGAAAGTTCTTGGTGAATTTGGGCACATAACCGGAGGTCAGGCCCAGGGCGTCCTGCATCACCAGCACCTGACCATCGGTATCGGCGCCGGCGCCGATGCCAATCACCGGAATCGACAGCATGCGGCTGATGTCGGCGGCAAGCGGGCTGGGCACACATTCCAGCACCAGCAGCTGAATGCCGGCCGCTTCCAGCGCCCTGGCGTGATGCTTGATCTGCTCGGCCTGGTCGGCTTCGCGGCCCTGCAGCTTGAAACCGCCGAACACATGCACCGACTGGGGGGTCAGGCCCAGATGGCCGCATACCGGCACGCCCTGGCGGGTGAGTTGCTGCACTGTGTCGGTCAGCCAGTCGCCCCCTTCCAGCTTCACCATATGAGCGCCGGCGCGCATCAGGGCGGCGGCATTGGCGCAGGCCTGCTCGGGAGTGCTATAGCTCATAAAGGGCATATCGGCGACGATGAATGCTTTTTCGCAGCCATTGGCGACGCAAAGGGTGTGATAGGCTATATTGTCCACGGTCACCCCCAGGGTGCTGCTTTCACCCTGCAGCACCATACCGAGGGAGTCGCCAATCAGAATGGCGTGCACGCCGGCCTGTTCAAACAGGGTGGCAAAGGTGGCGTCGTAGGCGGTGATCATGGCGATCTTTTCTCCGGCCTGCTTCATGGCCTGCAGCCGGGCGGTGGTGATTTTGCTCATTATGGTTTCCTGTTACTGCTCGGGCAGCGGGGTCATGCCGTTAAGAGGGCACTGTTGCAGCAGGGAGGAGAGAGGTGTGCCGCAGGGTAAAATCAGGCCGGGGGCCAGATCCGCCAGCGGGTAAAGTACGAATTCCCGTTGCTTCATGCCGTAGTGGGGCACGGTCAGGCGCTCGTCGTCGATACGCTGCTCACCATAGAGCAGCAGGTCGAGATCGAGCGCCCGGGGGCCCCAGCGTTCGTCCTTGCGCACCCGGCCTTCCTGCTGCTCGATGCCTTGCAGGGCATCGAGCAGGGCGTGAGGGGCCAGCTGAGTGTCAAATACCGAGACACCGTTGATGTAGTCGGGCTGATCGGCCGGACCCATCGGCTTGCTGCTGTACAGCGGCGAGTGACGCAGGCTGCCGGGCTCGGCCAGCGCCTGCAGGGCCTGCTGGGCGGCGCGAATGCGCGCCAGGGGGGCATTCAGATTGGCACCCAGGGCGACGTAAACGGTGGTCACGACTCTTTTCTCCGGCGCGGCCGGCGGCGAGGACGCTTGCGTTTGCGCTCGCCACCTTCGTTATTGCCGTTGTCCCGCTGACTGTTGCGGCTCAGCTGCTGACGGTCTACCGGATTGGCCTGCTGGAATTCGGTCCACCAGTCGGCCAGCTCCTTCAGACGCGGATCCAGCTCGGCCCGCAGCAGCAGAAAGTCGTAGCCGGCGCGGAACTTGGGGTGCTCCAGCAAACGGAACGGGCGCTTGCCGGCACGCTTGGTGAGCCGGTCCTGCAGTTGCCAGATATCGCGCACTACGGTGCTGAAGCGGCGCGGAATGGCCACGCTTTTTACCTGGCGGCCAATCACGTCGTCGGCGGCCAGCATAAAGGCGTCGTGATAACCCAGACCACCCTCGTTAACGAATTCCTGAGTGCGGGTTTCCACCGGGCCCCACAGCAGCGCAGCGTAGAGGAAGGCGGGGGTGACTCGCAGATCCTGGGCGATGCGTTCGTCGGTGTTGGCCAGGGCCAGCTCGATAAAGCGGCCGTAACGGTTGTTGCCCCGGCCCATGACTTCGGCGGCTTCCGGAAACAGCGGCGCAAACAGGCCGTAGTGTTGCAGCTGGCGGTAGGTTTCCACGCCCTGTCCGGCCAGCAGCAGCTTGAGGGTTTCCTCAAACAGCCGGGCCGGGGGAATATCGGCCAGCAGCGGGGCCAGCTCCTTGATCGGGGCCTCGGTGCGCGGGCTGATGGACAGTCCCAGCTTGGCGGAGAAACGCACTGCCCGCAGCATGCGCACCGGATCTTCCCGGTAGCGGGTTTCGGGGTCGCCAATCAGCTCCAGCCGGCGGGCTTCCAGATCCGCCAGGCCGCCGGCAAAGCCGTGCACGGTAAAGTCGGCAATGTTGTAGTAGAGGGCGTTGACGGTGAAGTCGCGGCGCTCGGCATCTTCCTCTATGGTGCCGTAGACATTGTCGCGCAGCAGCATGCCTTCCTTGGAGCGGGCGGAGATGTGCTTGCTGGTGTCAACGCTGTGATGATGGCCGCGCAGGGTGGCCACTTCGATCACGTCGCGGCCAAACAGCACATGGGCCAGGCGAAAGCGGCGTCCCACCAGCCGGCAGTTGCTGAACAGCCCCTTGACCTGTTCGGGCGTGGCATTGGTGGCCACGTCAAAGTCCTTGGGCTGGCGCCCCAGCAGCAGGTCGCGCACGCCACCGCCCACCAGGTAGGCGTCAAAGCCAGCCTTGTTCAGGCGATAGAGCACCTTGAGGGCGTTTTCACTGATTTGTCGGCGCGAAATACCGTGCTGGTCGCGCGTCAGTACCACGGGTTGCAAGGGCAACGCCTCCTGTTGTCGGGTCAGCAGCTTTTTACAAAAGCCGGCAATCTGGGAAAAAATGGGACACCTCGCGGGGCTCGGGGTTGAAAAATCGGCGCACTATGATAGCGCAGGGCGCTGAAAATGCGAACTGTCGGCGCACTTCAGCTCGATGTGTGGCCCTTTTGGCACTCGTTCCAGCCGCCAGTGGGGCACTGCCCAGGCCAGCAGCTCGGCCGCACCGGCGCCAAACAGTGCCGCCGGCGGTTGCTGGCCGAGAAAGGCCAGCGCCTGCCACAGGGCGGGGCCCGGCGCCCGCTTGTCCAGCGGTGGTGCATGGTTCTGTTTCGACAGCTTGTGACCAGCGTGCACCGCCAGCGGCAGGTGCAGCCAGCCGGGTTCGGGGGCGTTCAGCAGCCGGTAAAGGGCAATCTGGCGCACCGTGGGTTCCAGCAGATCGGCACCGCGCACCACTTCTGTGATGCCGGCGTCCATGTCGTCGATCACCACCGCCAGGTTGTAGGCGTAGAGGCCATCGCGCCGGCGTACGATAAAATCCTCTTCCGAAAGCCGCTCGGCGACACTCACGTCACCCTGCAAGTGATCATGAAAACGATACACGGGCGTGGTCATTTTCAGGCGCACGGCGGCATTGTGGGCCGGCAGTCCCAGCTCGCGGCAGTGTCCGCTATAGAGGCCGCCTGTGGCGGCAATCTGCTTGCGGGTGCAGTGACAGTGGTAGGTCAGGCCCCGGTCTGCCCAGTCGTCCAGTATTTCCTGATAACGGCCGTGACGACGGCTCTGATACACCAGCTCGCCGTCCCAGTGCAGGCCAAAGACCTCCAGAGTACGCAGTATGTCATCTGCCGCTCCCGGTACTTCCCGGGGCGGATCCAGATCTTCCATGCGCACCAGCCAGCGCCCCGCCAGGCTGCGTGCCTGCAGGTAGCTGCCAAGGGCGGCGACAAGGGAGCCGAAATGAAGGGGACCGCTGGGAGAGGGAGCAAAGCGCCCTGTGTAGCGGTCGGGCGCAGTGGTGTTCATGGCGTAACGGGCCGGTCAGTAACCGGCCATCTGCTTTTCCTTGATCTCGGCCAGGGTCTTGCAGTCTATGCACAGATCGGCAGTGGGGCGGGCTTCAAGACGGCGAATGCCGATTTCCACGCCACAGTGCTCGCAAAAGCCGAAGTCGTCGTCCTCGATTTTCTGCAGGGTCTTTTCAATTTTCTTGATCAGCTTGCGTTCCCGGTCCCGGGCGCGCAGCTCAAGGGCGAACTCTTCTTCCTGGGCGGCTCTGTCTACCGGATCCGGGAAGTTGGCGGCCTCGTCCTTCATGTGGCCCACGGTACGATCCACTTCTTCGCGCAATTGATTGCGCCAGGCACCCAGAATTTTGCGGAAGTGCGTTTTCTGCGCTTCGTTCATGTATTCTTCATCGGGCTTGGCCTGGTAGGGCTCAACACCGGCAATGGCCAGAATACCGAGAGATTTTTTGGTTTCGATTGCTGGCATTCCGTATCTCCTAAAAAGCAAATATTGCGCCAACCTAATTTGAGAAGCGGCTATCTATAGCAGAAAGCGCATTGGCAACGCAATTTTACCGTGCCGTTTCTGCGAAAGTGGTTGCTGAACGGCATTGGCCGGTCGAACCACGACCATCACTCAATAGAACCCATGATTCATGTTGGTGAGTCCACCAGATGGGGGCGGTGCGGCCTCTTTTCAAGTCTGGAGCTCAGGCTATTGCTACGGTTACCATTTCACGTCTCACATCATTCCCACAACTATAGGTATTATTTTGCGTTTTTTCTCAGCCCTGGGCCGCGGGCGACTGATCCAGCGTTACAAACGCTTTCTGGCCGACATCATCGTCGACGATCAAACACTGACGCTGCATTGCCCCAATACCGGCCGCATGACCGGCTGCGCCGAGCCGGGCTGGGCGGTGTATTACTCCACGTCCGACAATCCCAAACGAAAGTATGCCCACACCTGGGAGCTGAGCCGGGATGACGCCGGACACTTTATCTGTGTCAACACGACCCGGGCCAACCAGCTGGTGGCCGAGGCGCTGAGTGAGCAGCGCATACCGGCGCTGGCCGGCTATGAACAAGTGCGTGCCGAAGTACGCTACGGCGCCGAGAACAGCCGTATCGATTTTCTGCTGAGCGGCACCGGCCGGCCCGACTGTTATGTGGAGGTGAAAAGCGTGACCCTGCACGAAGGGGAAGGACAGGGCTTTTTTCCCGATACCCAGAGCGTGCGGGCACAGAAGCATGTGCGCGAGCTGATGGAATGCGCCCAGGCCGGGCACAGAGCCGTCATGCTGTTTTGCGTGTTGCACACCGGCATTGAACGGGTCAGCCCCGCCGAACATCTGGATTCAAAATATGCCGCTCTGGTGCGTGAGGCCGTGGCCGCCGGTGTGGAATGCCTGGCCTGGAAGGCGGACATCTCCCCCAAGGGCATGACCCTGACCGAACCGGTATCGGTGAAGGTTTAAACAACGAGGTGCCGTTGAAAGCCGCCTGCGGGATCGGTGTCGTGCAGCGATAACCGGGTTGCCTCCTTCGACACGCTTCGAGCCCTTCCTTGGGACGCTCGGCACATGCCATCCCTGGCATGTGACGGTCGAATACGGCAATCCCGGTTATCACCGCAAGTCAACCCGGCGCTGTTTGTGTAGTTATCCATTCCCTAATCCCCAGTCCCTATTCCCTCTTCAGCTCCCAGCGCTTGAGGCAGTGGTACTCCGGACCCTGGTCGGTGAGGGTGGAGCGGTATAGGCACAGGGACTGAGGTCGGTAAGGAAGGGGGGCGATGGCGGGCAGAACATCGGTTTTGCAATGGCGAAACAGGGTGATGTGGGGGCGGTAGGCCCTGTGGGGCTTGCCCACACCAAGGGCTCGGCATTTCAGCTCCACGGTGTCGGCCAGCGTCATCAGCGCAGCTGGCGGTGTGCTCGGTCCCAGCCATACTACCCCGGCCCGGGAAAAGCAGCCCAGCCGGTCCAGCGTCAGTTCAAAGCCGGGCAGGGGCAGGCGGTTCAGTTGTTCGAGCAAGGAGGCCTGCTGTTCCGGGCTGCACTGGCCAAGAAAGTGCAGGGTCAGGTGCAGCTGCTCCGGCGGAATGCGCCGGCCGGACAAATCCAGCCGCTGCTGCAGTGTTTTCAGTGGTAAGGCCAGCTCCTCGGCGGGAAACGCCAGAAACAGCCGGTTGTCATCGCTTGCCATTTATATCCTCCTTGCCCGGCTTTTGCCAAAGCGGCAGTAGCAGGGATTACCGCATTCACCGTCAAATGCCAGGGACGGCATTTGCCGAGCGCCACATGGATGTGCTTGTAGCGTGTGAATGTAAGGTAACCCTGTTGCTGCAGCGTTCCTGGCCTGTGCCATGGCAGCCGCATTAGTCTCATAGTCCTTTGCATGGGCTTTTGGCACAATATAGCGGTTTAAAGCCAGCCGAGTAACAGTGTGAATCAGCTACCCATCACAGAGGCCCTGCCCCGCCTGCAACAGGCGCTGGCGGCCAGTCAGATCATCATCGAGGCGCCTCCCGGCGCCGGCAAGTCCACCTGGCTGCCGCTGTGGCTGCTGCAACAGCCGGCCATTGACGGCCGCATTATTATGCTGGAACCACGCCGGCTGGCGGCCCGCAGCATCGCCCAGTATCTGGCCAGCCAGCTGGGTGAGCAGCCCGGCCAGACGGTGGGCTACCGTACGCGTGGCGAAAGCCGCAGCGGCAAACAGACCCGGCTGGAGGTGGTCACCGAAGGGGTGCTGACCCGTATGTTGCAGGCGGATCCCGAGCTGAACGGCGTGTCGTTACTCATTTTTGACGAGTTCCACGAGCGCAGTCTGCAGGCGGATCTGGCCCTGGCCTTTGCCCTGGAATGCCAGGCGCTGCGCGATGATCTCAAAATCATGGTGATGTCGGCCACCTTGGAGGGCCTGGCGCTGGACGCCCTGCTGCCCGGTGCCGAGCTGGTGGTGAGTCAGGGCCGCAGCTTTCCCGTTGAACTGGAATATCGCCCCCGCAACCAGCACAGCCCTCTGGAGGAAAATCTGGGCCGGGCGGTGCTCGATGCCCTTGACCGTGAGCCGGGCAGCCTGCTGGCGTTTTTGCCCGGCGAGCGGGAAATACGCCGGTCCGAAGAGTGGCTGAGGGAGCGGTTGCCCGGCGAAGTGGAACTCAGGCCGCTTTATGGCCGTCTTTCCCTTGCCGAGCAACAGGCGGCCATCGCCCCGGCGGCCGAAGGCCGGCGCAAGGTGGTGCTGGCCACCAATGTGGCGGAAACCTCGCTCACCATTGAAGGCATTCGCATGGTGGTGGACTCGGGGCTGGAACGTCAGGCCCGCTTTGACCCCGAGGCCGGCCTGACCCAGCTGCAAAGCCGGCTGATTGGTCAGGCCTCGGCCACCCAGCGGGCCGGCCGGGCCGGGCGACTGCAGCCGGGCATCTGCATTCGCTTGTGGAGCAGAGAGCAGCAGGAGCGGCTGGCACCGCGCCGGCCGGCGGAAATTGAACTGAGTGATCTGGCCGGTTTTGTACTGGAGTGCGCCGCATGGGGCGCCGAGCCCGAGCAGTTGCCGCTGCTGACGCCGCCGCCGGCCCCCTTGCTGGCGGCGGCCCGGGCCCGACTGGCGGCGCTGGGGCTGCTGGCTGGTAATCAGCTCACTCCTCTGGGCCGCCGGGTCTGGCAGCTGGGCACCGAGCCCTGGCTGGGACAGCTGCTGCTGACCGCTCTTGAATGGCAGCAACAGGGCCACGATGGCGCCCTGGCCGACGCGGCCTGGCTGCTGGCGCTGCTGGAAGAAAGCCGTCCCGGCGACGGGCCGCTGTCGGGCCAGCTGCTGGCGGCGAGAGGGCGGCTGAAAACCGCCGCCCGGCGCTGGTTTGAGCGGGCCGGCCAGCCCATGGCCGATCCGGTGGGCACCTATGTGGGCCCCCTGCTGGCCAACGCCAGGCCCGAGTGGGTAGGTCAGCTGCGCAAGGGGAGACGCTATGGCCTGGCCGGTGGCCTCAGCGCCGATCTGCCCGAGGGCAGCCCGCTCACCGGCAAGGACTGGCTGGCGGTGGCGGCTCTCGGGCGGGGCGATCGGGGTGTGTTTGTGCAGGCCGCCGAGCCAGTGACGCTGGCGCAGTTGCAGCGCTTTGTGCCGAAACGCTTCAGTGAGCGGGAACAACTGGAGTGGGACGGCGATGCCAACCGGGTTCGGGCCGAGCGCCACTGGTGTTTTGGCAAGCTGGTGCTCAGGCGTACGCCACTGGATTCGGTCAGCCCCGAGCAAAAGGCCCTGTGCCTGTTGCAGGAGCTGCAAAAACGGGGCTGGGCCGCCTTGCCCCTGAATGAAAAGGCCCGGCAAACCTGGTTACGAATGACACTGGCCGGACAAAAACTGGCCGACAAAGGCTTTGCGGAATGTGATGAAGCCACCTGGCTGGCCGAAGCGGAGCACTGGCTGCTGCCCCATCTGCACGGGCTCGGGCGCTGGGACGATCTGACCAGGCTCGACTGGCATGGCATTTTACTGAGCCGGCTGGACTGGTCACAACGGCAATTGCTGGATACTCTGCTACCCGGACACCTTGAACTGGCCACTGGCACTCAGGCCGCCATTCGCTACCGTGAAGCAGAGGATCCGGTACTGCCGGTAAAGCTGCAGGAAATGTTTGGTCAGCCCGGCTCACCGCTGCTGGCCGAGGGCCGGGTTCCCCTGGTGCTCGAGCTGTTGTCGCCGGCGCGCCGGCCGCTGCAGCTGACCCGGGATCTGGCTGCTTTCTGGGCAGGAGCCTATCAGGAAGTGAAAAAGGAAATGCGCGGACGCTACCCCAAACACCCGTGGCCCGATGATCCCGCCAATACGGCGCCGACCCGGCACACCAAAAAATACATGAAGCACTGATTATGGCAAAAAAGACAACCCGCAAGACCCGTAAAAAACCGGTGAAAAAGCAGCGCCGGTTTGGCTGGGGACTGATGCTTAAACTGGCCCTGGTGGGTGCCGTGCTGATGGGCATTTTCGGCATCTATCTGGACAGCCAGGTGCGCACCCGCTTTGAAGGGCAGAAATGGGCGCTGCCGGCGCTGGTTTACAGCCGGCCACTGGAACTGTTTCCGGGGCAGAAGCTGTCTCACGCCCAGATGCTGCGCGAGCTGCAGCTGCTCAACTACCGCAAGGTGGCCAGCCCGTCCCGGCCCGGCGAGTATGCGGTCAGCAACAACCGCATCGAGATCCACCGCCGGCCGTTCAACTTTGCCGATGGCGCCGAGCAGTCCCGCACCCTGTTGCTGAGCTTTGACGGCCAGCGCCTGAGCCGCATGCAGAACCCGGACAACGGCCGGGAGCTGGGCTATGCGCGCATGGATCCGGTGCTGCTCGACCGGCTCAACGTGGATGAACGGGAAGACCGGCTGCTGGTGCGGCTGGATCAGGTTCCCGAGCTGCTGGTGCAGGCGCTGATCACGGTGGAAGACAGAGACTTCTACCAGCACGACGGCGTATCGCCGCTGGCGATACTGCGCGCCCTGGTGGTCAACATCAAGGCCGGACGTACGGTGCAAGGGGGGAGCACCCTGACCCAGCAGCTGGCCAAGAACTTCTTTCTGACTCAGGACCGCAGTCTGTGGCGCAAAATCCAGGAAGCCTACATGGCCCTGATCATCGACTTTCGCTACGACAAGGACGAGATCCTCGAAGCCTATCTCAACGAGGTCTATCTGGGCCAGAACGGCGCCAAGGGCGTATACGGCTTTGGCCTGGCCAGTTATTTCTATTTCGGCCTGCCCATCAATGAGCTGAATCCGGATCAGATGGCGCTGCTGGTGGCCCTGGTCAAGGGGCCCTCCTTCTATGATCCCTGGCGCAACAGCGAGCGAGCCCGGGAGCGGCGGGATCTGGTGCTGCGGCTGCTGGCCAACGAGGGCCACATTGATCGCCAGACCTATGAGCGGGCCAGCAGCCGGGATCTGGGGCTGATCGAACGGGGACGCATGGGCTATGGCCGCACCCCGGCCTTTATGGGACTGCTCAAGGACGAGCTGAAAACCCGCTTCGGCGCCGGTTTTCTGAGTCAGAACGGACTGCGTATCTTTACCAGTCTGGATCCCATTGCCCAGCACACCGCCGAGCAGGCGGTGGCCGAGCAGCTCAGGCAGTTGCGCGCCAATACCCGGCGTGAGGATCTGGAAGCCGCCATGGTGGTATCCAACTGGCGCAAGGGCGAGGTCAGCGCCGTGGTGGGCGGGGCCGATCCGGCCTTTGCCGGCTTTAACCGTGCGCTGTCGGCCCGACGGCCCATCGGCTCGCTGATCAAGCCGCCGGTCTACGCACTCGGGCTGGAAAGCGGTTATACCCTGGCTACGCCACTGAAGGATGAGCCGATCACCCTGCGCAGCGAAGGCGGCCAGGTATGGCAGCCCAAGAACTATGATCGTCAGTATCGCGGCAGTGCGCTGCTGGTGGATGCCCTGGCGAAATCCCTGAACGTGCCCACGGTCAACCTGGGCATGGCCGTGGGTCTGGACAAGATTGTTGATGGCCTCAAGCGGCTGGGGGTGGAGCAGCCGGTGCCGCCTTACCCATCCATGCTGCTGGGCACCCTGGAACTGACGCCCCTTGAAGTGAACCAGCTGTATCTGACCCTGGCCAATCAGGGATTGTATCAGCCGCTGACCGCCATTCGTGCCATTCAGGATGAGCAGGGTGAGCTGATTTATCAGCATACCGCTCAGGCTCGGCAGGTGCTTGAGCCGGAAGCCGGTTATCTGGGGCTGTATGCCATGACCCGTACCGTTGCCGGCGGCACCGCCGCCCATCTGGCGGCGCGCTTTCCCAACCGGGTGATGGCGGGCAAGACCGGCACAACCAACGATCTGCGTGATGCCTGGTTTGCCGGCATGGATAACGAGGAGCTGGTCACCACCTGGGTAGGGCGGGACGATAACGGTGTCACCGGACTGACCGGCGCCAGTGGTGCGTTGCGGGTTTACAGCCGGTATCTGGATGGCCGGGGAGTGGACTCTCTGGAGCTGAACCCGCCGGCGGGCATCGACAGGGTGAACTTTGCCATCACTGACGGGCAGCCTGCCGATCCTCGCTGTGAGCAGACCCGGCTGTTGCCGGCACGAACCGGAGGCCTGCCACCCATGCGTGGCTGTCAGCCGTCGATGCCCGAGCTGCCAAGTGGTGAGCAGGTCAGCGACTGGCTGCGGGATATCTTTAACTTCGCCCGTTGAGGCCGCAAGGGGGAGCATTTCGCTCCCCCTTGTTTTTGGGCCGCCTTTCTTCAAGCAGGTGAAAGCCGCCGTCTCCGTATATGCTGAATAGAGAGACGGAGGTGACCGCCATGTTTGCTTTTCATCATGTAACCCTGAATGTGCGTAATCTGGACAGTGCCGAGGGGTTTTACCGGGGGCTTGGGTTTGAGCCGGATTACCGCTGGCAGGATGAGCAGGGTGAACTGCAGATCTGTCATTTGCGTCTGGGGCAGGCGCGCCTGGAGCTGTATTGCTTTCGTCCGGCAGACGAGCCTGATCTGGCGGCGCTGCCGCCCTGGGCCCAGGGACACCGGCTGGGGCTAAGGCATTTTGCGTTGCAGGTGGAGGATCTGGATGATGCCCTGAGCAGTCTGCACGGTGCCGGACTGCTGGCCGACAAGCCGTCACCGGTGCCGGGCCAGACCTGTGAACGTTATGTATTTATCATGGATCCGGACGGCAACAGCGTGGAGCTGCTGGAAGCACCGCTGGTAGAGATACAGCGGCCGGCGTAGGGGGGGAGGAACGAAGCATCAGCAGGGTTACCTACACCGACACGCTGCGAGTACATCCATGTAGCGCTCGGCACATGCCATCCCTGGCATGTGACGGTCGGTTACGGCAATCCCTGCTGTTGCTTCTAAGTGCCGTCCGCTAGTTAGCCTTTGAGCGCAGCAAAGGCCTTGTCGGCGGCGGCCAGGGTGTCGGCAATTTCCTGCTCACCGTGGGCCAGCGACATAAAGCCGGCTTCAAAGGCGCTGGGGGCCAGGTAGACGCCGTGATCCAGCATCAGATGGAAGAAGCGCTTGAAGGCGTCCAGATCGCAGCGGGTGACCTGCTCATAGCTGCTGATGTTTTTCTCCTCGGTAAAGAAGAAACCAAACATGGCGCCTACCCGGTTGGTGGTAAAGGCGATGCCGTGCCTGTCGGCGGCGGCCTGCAGACCGTCAACCAGTTCCTGGGTTTTTTGCTCCAGAGCCTCGTACACGCCTGGCTGGCTGATGGCGTTCAGGGTCGCCAGGCCCGCGGCCATGGCCACCGGGTTGCCGGACAGGGTGCCGGCCTGATACACGGGGCCGGTGGGAGCCAGGTGCTCCATTACGTCACGACGGCCGCCAAAGGCGCCCACCGGCATGCCGCCACCGATGATTTTGCCCAGGGTGGTCAGGTCGGGCTTGACGCCAAAGCGCTGCTGCGCACCGCCCAGAGAAGCGCGGAAACCGCACATCACTTCGTCGAAGATCAGCAGGGCACCGAATTCGTCACAGATGCTGCGCAGCCCTTCCAGAAAACCGGGGGCGGGAGGAATGCAGTTCATGTTGCCGGCCACCGGCTCCACGATGATGCAGGCGATATCCGCCGGGGCGGCCTCAAAGGCGGCGCGCACCGAGTCCAGATCGTTAAAGGTGCAGGTCAGGGTGTGCTTGGCGAAGTCGGCGGGCACGCCCGGGGAATTGGGCTGGCCCAGGGTCAGGGCGCCGGAGCCGGCCTTCACCAGCAGACAGTCGGCATGACCGTGGTAGCAGCCTTCAAACTTCAGAATCTTGTCACGACCGGTAAAGCCCCGGGCCAGACGAATGGCGCTCATGGTGGCTTCGGTACCGGAGTTGACCATGCGCACCTGCTCCATGGAGGGTACCAGCTGGGACACTTTCTCGGCCATGGTCACTTCCACGCCGGTGGGGGCGCCAAAGCTAAGACCGCGGGATACCGCCTCGATAACCGCGTCTTTTACCACGGGCGCATTGTGACCCAGGATCATGGGCCCCCAGGAACCGACGTAATCGATGTAGCTGTTGCCATCCACGTCATACATGCGGGCACCGTCGGCGCGCTCGATAAAACGGGGTGTGCCGCCCACGCCGCTGAAGGCGCGCACCGGTGAGTTGACGCCGCCGGGAATAAAGCGGCGGGCCTGGTTAAAGAGTTCGTCAGACTTGGACATGCACATAATCCTTGGTGTTCATGAGCGTGAAAGGCCGCGCAGGCGGCCGGTGTGGCCCGACTATAACAAAATCCGCTCAGGCCGAGAATCGGCCTGAGTCGCACAATACTTGAACTGATTGGTCGGGTATCGGATAATTTTGCCGACACCGATAATTATGAGGTAGTGATGAGCGAAGCAGTCCCCTTGCCGATCCAGATGAGCGATGCGGCAGCCAACAAGGTAAAAGCCCTGATCGCCGAAGAGGAAAACCCCAATCTCAAGCTGCGGGTATACATTACCGGTGGCGGCTGCTCCGGTTTTCAGTACGGTTTTACCTTTGACGAAAACAGCAACGACGGCGACACCGTGATCGAGAAGAACGGCATCATCATGGTGGTGGACGCCATGAGCCTGCAGTATCTGGTGGGCGGCACCGTTGACTATGTAGAAGGCCTGGAAGGCTCCCGCTTTCTGGTGACCAACCCCAACGCCACCAGCACCTGCGGCTGCGGCTCTTCCTTCAGCATCTGAGGTAGCTATGTCCCTGTTTGACTGGTTTGGCGGCGGCGCGAGCCAGGCCGCCGAGGCGGCCCCGGCGGTGAACAGCCCCGAGCGGCTGGCGCTGTATCAGAAAGAATGGTGCCCCTATTGCCAGCGGGTCAGGGCGGTCGTGGCCGAGCTGGATCTGGAGCTGGCTGAGTACGACACCAATGATCCCGAGCACCTGCAGGCGCTGATGGCCGGCGGTGGTCAGCGCATGGTGCCCTGCCTGCGCATTGAGCAGGACAACGGCGACTATTTCTGGCTGTATGAGTCGGCGGATATCGCCGCTTACCTGCGGCTGCATTTCGGCAAGGATGCATGAGCGGGTTTGTACTGCATGAGCGCCTGGCCGCCGACTGTGTGGTGCTGGGCGATCTGCCGTTAAGCCGGGTACTGCTGGCCAAAGACGGCCGTTATCCCTGGCTTATTCTGGTGCCACGGCGTGCCGGCATTCGTGAAATTCATCATTTGAGCGAGGCCGAGCAGCAGCGGCTGATGGGCGAGTCCTGCGCTCTTGGGCGGCTGATGGAAGACTGCCTGTCGCCCGACAAGCTTAATGTGGCGGCGCTCGGCAACATGGTGCCCCAGCTGCATCTGCATCATGTCGCCCGTTTTAGCACGGACGTTGCCTGGCCCGGTCCCATCTGGGGGCGTTTTGACGCACTGCCTTATGAAAACCCTGAGGCTGAAGCGGCCCGCTGGCGCGAGCGGCTGACCAGCCTGCCGGACTTTGTGTCTGCGGCATAAAACACGGCCCGCCAATGCGGGCCGTTTTGTTTTTCTAGTTTTTTGCCAGCATCACTTCACTCACCCGAGTCAGCTGGGCCAGCAGCTTGCCGGCTCTGGGCTTGAAGCGGGCCAGCTCGGCGGCGGGCAGTCTGGCCGCCTGGGGCAGCTTCACGGTTTTGGGATCCTGGTGCACGCCGTTCACCAGAAACTCGTAATGCAGGTGCGGCCCGGTCACCCGGCCGGTGGCACCCACGGTGCCGATTTGCTGCTCCTGTTTTACCCGCTGGCCTTTTTTCACCGTACGCTCGTGCAGGTGCAGGTATTTGGTGAGATATTTGCCGTCGTGGCGAATAAATACATAGTTGCCGTTAAAACGGTTATAGCCCGACTCTGTCACCACGCCGCTGCCTGCAGCCATCACGGGGGTGCCGGTGCGGGCGGCATAGTCAATGCCCCGGTGCGGCCGTACTTGGCCGGTGACCGGATGCAGCCGGCGCGGATTGAAGTTGGAGCTGATATGGCTGAAGTTCACCGGCGCCCGCAGAAAGCTCTTGCGCATGGCCCGGCCTTCCGGTGAATAGTAGTTGCCGTCGTCATGGCGCACCGCCCGGTAAACCTTGCCCTGATTAACGAACTCGGCGGCCAGAATATCCCCGGTCCCTACACGCAGGCCGTCTTTGTACTGCTCTTCAAACAACACGGTAAAATAATCACCGGCACGAATATCCAGGGCAAAGTCCAGATCCCAGGCAAACATGCCGGCCAGGCTCATAATCTGGCTGGCGCTGAGTCCCGCGGTGGTGCCGGCATTCCAGAAACTGGAGCTGACCTGGCCTTGAGCAAAGCGTTGACGACTTTCCAGTTGAGCGCTGAGAATGCGTCCGGTCAGGCCCTTGGCATGTTGAGTGATCTCCAGCGTGCGGGCGGCATCCAGCGGGTAAAGCAGTCCGCTGAAGTGATTATCTCTGGTAAAGCGAAAGGTCAGCTTATCGCCGGGATGCAGGGTCTGCAACGGCTTTGCCTGCTCCATCTGGCTGATGTCGTGGAGCAGGGCTGAAGGCAGATCAAGGCGGGCGAAAATCAGTGACAGGGCATCACCGGATTTAACTTCTATCACCTGCTCTCGTTCATGTCTGCGATGATCACTGAAAGGAATATTTTCCACGTCCAGTTCAAGGGTTCGCCTTTGACCGATGATTTTGGGCAAGGCGGTGTCTTCAGCTATGTTGCGGCTGGCTACGGCCGGTTCGCTGGGCAACAGCGCCAGCAACACCATGCCCGCACTCAGGGTGGAGATGGCAATGCGGTGGCCGCGGGGCAGTATTCTGAACAGTCTGATAACGGGCATCATGGGCTCTTCCCTGAAAACTGGCAAAAATTCTACAGTCTTTCCAATTTTCGCGCCATTCCAGTAATATGGCTCGTTTCTTAATGATATCGCCTGTGCCACACTTTTTGCCCCATTGCTTGTTCTCTGTTTCGCGGGTATGGAGTGAGTGGTTTGTCAGGCCCACCGAACAGGAGTGAAGTTGTCATGTCCCAGCTGGAAGCGGCGCTGGCGGAAATCAAGCGCGGTGCCGAAGAGATACTGGTTGAAGAAGAGCTGATTGCCAAGCTGAAGGAAGGTCGTCCGCTGCGGGTGAAACTGGGCATGGATCCCACCGCCCCCGATATTCACCTGGGCCACACCGTGATCCTTAACAAGCTGCGCCAGTTCCAGGATCTGGGTCATGAGGTATTGCTGCTGATCGGTGACTTTACCGCTCAGGTGGGGGATCCGTCCGGCAAGAACACCACCCGTCCGCCGCTGACTGCCGAGCAGGTGGCCGAGAACGCCAAAACCTACGCCGAGCAGGCGTTCAAGGTGCTGGACCCGGCAAAAACCCAGATCGTCTACAACTCCAGCTGGCTGGGTGAGCTGGGTGCCACCGGCATGATCCGGCTGGCCTCAAAGCTTACCGTGGCCCGCATGCTGGAGCGGGATGACTTTAAAAAGCGCTATGCCGCCGGCCAGTCCATCGCCATTCACGAATTCATGTACCCGCTGCTGCAGGGCTACGACTCGGTAGCCCTGAAGGCGGATGTGGAGCTGGGCGGAACCGATCAGAAATTCAACCTGCTGATGGGCCGCGAGCTGCAGAAGGATGAAGGCATGTCACCCCAGGTGGTGCTGACCATGCCGCTGCTGGAAGGCCTGGACGGCATCAAGAAGATGTCCAAGTCCGCCGGCAACTACATTGGTGTGGATGAAGCGCCGAACGAGATGTTTGGCAAGATCATGTCGCTGTCCGACGAGCTGATGTGGCGCTACTTCGAGCTGCTGTCGCGCCGCAGTCTGGACGAGCTGGCCGCCCTCAGAGAGGAAGTGGCCAACGGCGCCAACCCGCGCGACACCAAGATCCTGCTGGCAAAGGAAATCATCACCCGCTATCACAGCGAAGCGGCCGCCGAGCAGGCCCATCAGGACTTTGTGCAGCGTTTTCAGAAAAACGCCATTCCCGACGACCTGCCGGAAGTGACCCTGACTGCCGGTGCCGAGGGCATTGGCATTGCCAACCTGCTGAAAGACGCCGGTCTGGTGGCCTCCACTTCGGAAGCCCTGCGCATGATCAAGCAGGGTGCGGTCAAGGTGAACGGCGACAAGCTGGAAGACGGCAAGCTGCAGGTGCAGCCTGGTCAGGCGGTATATCAGGTAGGCAAGCGCAAGTTTGCAAAGGTCACCGTGGCCTGAGCCTGACGCTTGAAGCCAAAAAGGGCAGCTCAAATGAGCTGCCCTTTTTGTTTGAACTGCCCCGTCCTGCTTGATACGTAGGCGCCGCTTTAGCTGGCGCAAATTTGCATATGACTGTGTATTTAAGGCCTGCTGCACAGGCCCTGCCGGCTGAAGCGGCAGCTACAAGGCTTGTTCACCTCACGCCTTACCCCTCACGTCAGTCTTGTTACCGCGTCAGCGAAAAGGCGGGCAACGACAGGTGCCAGCGAATGGCGGCCACCCGCAGCACAAAGGTGCCCAGCATGCCCAGGGCGGTGGCCAGCAGGGTGGGCAGGCCCAGTGCCAGGGTGCCGGTATAGAGCATGCCGCCCAGAATGCAGGCGGTGGCGTAGATCTCCCGCTGCAGCACCATGGGCACTTCCCGGGCCAGTACGTCCCGAATCATGCCGCCGGCCACCCCGGTGATCACCCCCATTACCACTGCCACCATGCCAGAAGTACCGTGGCTCAGGGCCTTGTCGGCACCGATCACGGTGAACACTGCCAGTCCGAAGGCATCGGCCAGGGGCAGCATATACCAGGGCAGCCGGCGCGGCAGTCGCACCAGATAAAGCCCGAGCAGGGCTGTGCCCAGGATCACCCACAAATAAAGGGGATTGGCCACCCAGAACACCTGCTCGGCACCGATGATCAGATCCCGAATGGTACCGCCACCAATGGCGGTGACCGCCGCCAGCACTATTACTCCAAAGCCATCCATGCGCAAACGGCCCGCTACCAGTATGCCGGAAAAGGCAAACACGGCGGTACCGAACAAATCGCTCCAGTAAAATACCGAATCAACCAGCGGCAGCACTTGTTTTTACCTCAAGAAAAAGGGCCGCCATTGTATAGAGGCGGCCCTGATAACTCAATGCACCCCCGCTCCATGGGACCGGGCCAGCTCCAGCTGCTGGCAGAGGGCGGCAATGCCACCCGGAGTGCGGGGAGTAAAGCGGTGCAGGGTATCCACGTCGATGGTGAACAACTGGTTACGTTTCACGGCGGTCAGCTCGGGCCATTCGCGCCAGCGCTGCATGGCGGGCAAATCTTTTGCCAGTATCACCTCGGGGTTTTTGGCCAGCACAAATTCCGGATCAATCTGCGGATAGGGCGTCGGGCTGTCGGCGGTGATGCTGTCGCCACCACACAGGGTGACCGCCTGGCCCATCCATGTATATTGACTGGCGGACATCAGCGGCACTTCATTGAGCTGATAAAACAGCCTTACCGGCTCAGCCTTCCGATAGCGCTGCCGCAGTGAAGCAAGGTGGCGCTGATAGTGCTCTGCCACCTGCCGGGCCTGCTCTTCATGACCGGTGAGCCGGCCAAAGCGGGTCAGCTCGTCACCGAGATCTTCCAGCCGCCTGGGCTCGGAATACTCCACTGGAATGCCAAGCTGCACAAGCGGCGCCACCTGCAGCGACTGGGCGCTTTGCCAAGCAATGATCAAATCAGGCTCCAGAGCCAGAATGCGCTCAAGGTTAAGCGAGCGGTAATTGGCGATTTTGGGCAGGCTGGTGACGGCCTCGGGGTAGTCGCTGGCCTCGTCCACGCCGACCACCTGATCGCCGGCGCCAATGGCAAACAGGATCTCGGTAATATGAGGGGCCAGACTGACGATGCGTCTGGCCTCGGCGGTGGCCAAAGCAGGCACAAGTAACAGCAAGCACAGTAACTTAGACATAGAACAACGGCACCAGGGTCAGGGTCCAGGCGATGGACAGCCAGAACAGCAAGGCCAGTGTCAGCCGCAGCAGCAGGGCGTGTACCTGTGTATAACCCAGGGGGTGGCTACTACCCAGCTTGGGATAATATTCCGTGGTCTGAGTGTAGCGCCGCGGACCGCCCAGCCCGGCATCCACACCGCCGGCGGCCACTGCAAGCAGCCGGCCGGCGGCGGGAAAGGCCCACAGGCTGCCTCTGGCCCAGCCCTGAACGGCGCGGCGGGAGCCGGGATAGATCAGCAGGGTCATCGCCAGGGCGTGGAATGGCAGCCAGGCCATGGCCCGGTACAGCAACGAGGGCAGGGCGCCAAAAGCGCGCCAGTCGGCCAGTTTGGCCGGCCAGGCCTGCACCACCAGCCGCAGCAGAACAAAGGTCAGGGCCGCATAAATGCCCCCGGCCGAATACCAGCAGGCCAGAGCAAAGTCAGCGGCCAGCCGCAGCACCGCCACTTCCGCTACCGCCTTGCGCAGCCCCAGCTCCGACAGGGCATCGGTCTGGCGCAGACACAGGGACGCCAGTGTCTGTCGGGCCTGAGGAAGCTGCTCGGGAATCTGCCGGAGTGTTTGCGGCAGCCGCCGCGTCAGCCGGCCCGCATCCAGGCAGGCCCACAGCAGCAGCACCTCCAGCAGTGCCGGCCAGGGGAACAACTCCGCCAGCGCCCACCAGGCCACCAGCAGCGGCAACAGCAGCACCAGCCACAGGCCGGCCCCCGCCGCCTTCAGATAACCCGGCCCGTAGCCGGCCTTGTTAAGCCGCCGCCCCAGGCGCGCCAGACCGGCGGTGAGCAACGGCTGCAGCCGGTCGGCGGGTTGCAGCAGGCTGAGCAACAGCGCCAGAGTCAGCAGGCCGAGGGGATGCTCCAGCAGAAGGGGCATGGTTTAGCCGGGCAGGCGCTGGATCATGGCCTTGACCATGGCCGAGGAGTGACGGGCGGCCACTTCCAGAAAGGCCTCAAAGGATTCGGCCTGCTCCTTGCCGGCGATGTCCGACAGGGCGCGCACCACCACGAAGGGCACCTTGAACTGGTGGCATACCTGAGCGATGGCACCGGCTTCCATTTCACAGGCCTTCATGGCCGGAAAATCGGTGACCGCCTTGTTCAGCTGATCTTCCCGGTGCATAAACTGGTCACCGGTGCAGATAAGGCCGACGGCGGAGTGAATGTCGTCCTGGCCGGTGAGGCACTCCCGGGCCAGCTCAATCAGGGCGGGGTCGGCGGTAAAGGCCGGCGGCTGCTGGGCCATCTGGCCCATCTCGTAACCAAAGGCGGTCACGTCCACATCGTGAAAGCGCACCTCGCTGGACACCACCACATCACCCACGTGCAGGGCCGGATCAAAGCCGCCGGCGGAGCCGGTGTTGATCACGCAGTTGGGGGCAAAGCGCTCCAGCAACAGGGTAGTGGCGATGCTGGCGGCGACCTTGCCGATGCCGGAGCGGGTGATCACCACCTCCTTGCCGGCCAGGGTGCCTTTATAAAACTCACAGCCGCCCACGGTCGTGGTGGTGGCGTTTTCCAGCTGGGCGCGCAGCTCGGCCACTTCCTGCTCCATGGCCCCGATAATTCCGATAGTCATAACACTGATTTCCGCAAAAATGATTGTCGCAAGTGTAACACCATCAAAGAAAAAGGCCGATTGCACAGGGTTGAAAATCGTCTGTTGGGTTCGTATTGCGAAGCACCAGCAGGGTTGCCTGCGCCGACACGCTTCATTAAATGCCATCCCTGGCATTTGACGGTCGGCTCCAGCAATCCCTGCTGTTGCTTCAGGTAACTCCAGTGTTGCCAGCAAATATCTTCAGACAGCTCGGTGGTGGACAAGGAGGACAAAGGGTGTCTGCTTCGGCGAGCCCTTCGCGCCAAGGATGGCGCGATGGAGCCCCCAGGGATGGGTTTACGGCGTGCCGAAGAATGGCCGACGTATTTGCACGACTCAACCGACAGTTAAAACAAAAGGCCGCTCGATGAGCGGCCTTTGAACATGAAACCAGAAGGCTTACACGCCAATATAGTCCATGATGCCATCGGCGGCCTTGCGGCCTTCGGCGATGGCGGTTACCACCAGATCGGAGCCGCGTACCGCGTCACCACCGGCGAAGACGCGCGGATTGCTGGTCTGGAAGGCAAACTCGGCCTGCTCGGGAGCCACAACCCGGCCCCACTGGTCGGCCTCGATGCCGAATTCCTTCAGCCAGGGCTGCTCGTGGGGCTGGAAGCCAAAGGCCATGATCACGGCATCGGCGTCCAGCACCTGCTCGGAGCCGGGCACCGGCTCGGGGCGGCGGCGGCCGTTGGCATCGGGCTCACCCAGCTGGGTGGACACCACTTCCACACCGGTGACCTTGCCGTTGCCGTCCACACGAATGCCGGTGGGCTGCAGGTTGAACATAAAGTTCACCCCTTCTTCCCGGGCGTTCTGTACCTCGCGACGGGAGCCGGGCATGTTGGCCTCGTCCCGGCGGTAGGCACAGATCACGTTCTCGGCACCCTGACGGATGGAGGTACGCACACAGTCCATGGCGGTGTCACCGCCACCCAGCACCACCACCTTCTTGCCGGTCATGTCGATGTAGTCGGACGCCTGCTTCTCGAAACCCAGCACCCGGTTGGCGTTGGAGATCAGGAAGGGCAGGGCGTCATATACGCCTTCTGCGTTCTCGTTGGCGAGGCCACCGCGCAGGTACTTGTAGGTACCCACGGCCAGGAAGACAGCGTCATAGTCGTCCACCAGGCTCTGGAAAGACACATCCTTGCCCACTTCGGTATTGAGGCGGAATTCCACCCCCATTTCGGTGAACACTTCCCGGCGACGGCTCATCACCGACTTTTCCAGCTTGAACGACGGAATGCCAAAGGTCAGCAGGCCGCCGATTTCCGGGTAACGGTCAAACACCACCGGGGTAACGCCGTTACGGGCCAGAATGTCGGCACAGGCCAGGCCGGCAGGGCCGGCACCGATAATGGCAACCTTCTTGTCGGTCTTGACCACGTGAGACATGTCCGGACGCCAGCCCATCTCAAAGGCCTTGTCGGTGATGTACTTCTCGATGTTGCCGATGGTCACGGCACCGAACTCGTCGTTCAGGGTGCAGGAGCCTTCGCACAGGCGATCCTGCGGGCACACCCGGCCACAGACCTCGGGCAGGCTGTTGGTCTGGTGACACAGGTCCGCCGCTTCGAAGATGCGCCCTTCATTGGCCAGCTTCAGCCAGTTGGGAATGTAGTTGTGCACCGGGCACTTCCACTCGCAGTAGGGGTTGCCGCAGTCCAGGCAGCGGTCGGCCTGCATCTGGGCCTGGCTGTCTGAAAAAGGTTCGTAGATTTCCACGAACTCGATTTTACGGGTGCCGATGGGCTTCTTGGGCGGATCGACACGTTGTACGTCTATAAACTGAAATACGTTCTGGCTCATCACAATCTTCCTTTACTGCGCGTGGACCCGAAGCTCGGCGGTGGAGCGGCTCTGGTGGCCCAGCAGGGATTTCACATCGCTGGACTTGGGTTTGACCAGCTTGAACATGGGCAGGTAACGGTCGAAGTCGGCCAGAATTTCCTGCGCCCGGTCGCTGCCGGTTTCCTGCAGATGTTGGGTGATGATGCCGCGCAGGTGCTCCTGATGGATCACCAGCTCGTCCAGCCCCAGCAACTCAACCAGTTCGAAGTTGGTTTTGAGCTCGAAATCATCGTCTTCATCCAGCACATAGGCGAAGCCGCCGGTCATGCCCGCTGCAAAGTTCACGCCGGTGCGGCCCAGCACGGTGACAATGCCGCTGGTCATGTATTCACAGCCGTTGTCGCCCAGGCCTTCCACCACGGCGATGGCGCCGGAGTTGCGCACCGCGAAACGCTCACCGGCGCGGCCGGCCACATACAGGTAGCCACCGGTGGCGCCATAGAGGCAGGTGTTGCCCGCCAGGGTGGCGTCCTTGGAGGAGAAGGCCACGCCCACGTGGGACTTGATCACCAGCTTGCCGCCGGTCATGCCCTTGCCCACATAGTCGTTGGCGTCGCCGGTGAGGATCATCTCCAGGCCGCCGGCGTTCCACACTCCGAAGCTCTGGCCGGCGGTGCCATCCAGGTGAATGCGTACCGGATCCGCCGCCATGCCCTGGTTGCCGTGACGTTTGGCGATTTCACCGGACAGACGGGCACCCACGGAGCGGTCGGTGTTGCGAATGCTGTAATAGAAGTCGCCGCCGCTCTTGCTTTCAATGGCAGGCAGGGCTTCTTCGGTCATTTTCAGGTTGAGCACGCCCTTGTCGAAGTTGGGGTTGCCGGTCTGGCAGAACACGCCCAGACCCGGCTTGGGCTCGGGTCTGGCCAGAATACCGGACAGGTCCAGCTTCTGCTGCTTGGCGGTGAGGCCGGGCAGGGCCTCGAGCAGATCGGTGCGGCCAATCAGGTCGGTCAGCTTGGTCACACCCAGCTGGGCCATCAGCTCGCGGGTTTCCTCGGCGATGAATTTGAAATAGTTCTCCACCATTTCCGGCAGGCCGAGGAAGTGATCCTTGCGCAGCTTCTCGTCCTGGGTGGCCACGCCGGTGGCGCAGTTGTTCAGGTGACAGATACGCAGGTATTTGCAGCCCAGGGCCACCATGGGGCCGGTGCCAAAGCCAAAGCTCTCGGCGCCCAGAATGGCGGCCTTGACGATGTCGAGACCGGTCTTGAGGCCGCCGTCCACCTGCAGCCGTACCTTGTGACGCAGGCCGTTGGCCACCAGCGCCTGCTGGGTTTCGGCCAGGCCCAGCTCCCAGGGGGAGCCGGCGTACTTGACCGAGGTCAGCGGGCTGGCGCCGGTGCCGCCGTCGTAGCCGGATACGGTGATCAGATCGGCATAAGCCTTGGCCACACCGGTGGCAATGGTGCCCACGCCGGGCTCGGATACCAGCTTGACCGACACCATGCAGTCCGGGTTGATCTGCTTGATGTCAAAGATCAGCTGGGCCAGATCCTCGATGGAGTAGATATCGTGATGCGGCGGCGGCGAGATCAGGGTCACGCCCGGTACCGCGTAACGCAGCTTGGCGATTTCGGCGGTCACCTTGTGGCCGGGCAGCTGGCCACCCTCGCCGGGCTTGGCCCCTTGAGCCACCTTGATCTGAATGACCTCGGCGTTCATCAGGTAGTGGGGGGTCACGCCAAAGCGACCGGACGCCACCTGCTTGATCTTGGAATTCTTCAGGCTGTTGAAACGACGGGGATCCTCGCCGCCCTCACCGGAGTTGCTCTGACCGCCGAGGCGGTTCATGGCAATGGCCAGGGACTCGTGAGCTTCCGGGCCCAAAGCGCCGATGGACATGGCGGCGCTGTCAAAGCGCGGAAACAGCTCGGTAGCCGGCTCGACCTGGCTCAGGTCAACGCCGGTGCCGGCAGGCTTCAGGGTCAGCAGATCCCGCAGCGCCGCCACCGGCCGCTCGTTCACCAGTCTGGCGTAGGCCTTGTAGTCGTCGTAGCTGCCGGAGCGCACTGCCTTCTGCAGGCTGCTCACCACATCCGGGTTGTAGCTGTGATACTCGCCGCCGTGCACGTACTTGAGCAGGCCGCCCTGATTAAGGGGTTTGCGGGCAATCCAGGCCAGCTTGGCCAGGTTGAACAGATCCTGCTGGAAGTCTTCAAAACCGGCGCCCTGAATGCGGCTGGACACGCCCTTGAAGCACAGCTCCACCACCTCGTCGTGCAGGCCCACGGCTTCAAACAGCTGAGAGCAGCGGTAGGAAGCAATGGTGCTGATGCCCATCTTGGACATCACCTTGTACAGGCCCTTGTTGATGCTGTTGCGGAAGTTCAGCAACGCCTCACGCAGCGGCATTTTCAGTACGCCGTCGGCCACCTGGCGCGCCAGGGTCTCGTAGGCCAGATAGGGGTAGATGGCGGTGGCGCCAAAGCCCAGCAGTACCGCAAACTGATGCGGATCCCGGGTGCTGGCGGTTTCCACAATGATGTTGGAGTCGCAGCGCAGGTTGGCTTCAACCAGGGTGCGCTGCACCGCGCCTACCGCCATGGCGGCCGGGATCGGCAGCCGGTCCTGGCGAATGGCGCGGTCGGACAGCACCAGCAGCACGGCACCGTCGCGCACGGCGGTGGTGGCCTGCTCGCAAAGCCGCTCCAGCGCTGCCTTCAGGCCTTCGGCCGGGTCAAAGTTGAGATCCAGCACGGCATGCTTGTGATATTGCTGATCCAGCCCCATCAGCTGATGGAAGTCGGAATAAAGCAGAATGGGTGATTCAAACTGAACCCGGTGAGCGTGGCCGTGGGTCTCGTTGAACACGTTCTGCTCCCGGCCGATCAGGGTGGCCAGGGACATAACGTGGTTTTCCCGCAACGGATCGATGGGCGGGTTGGTCACCTGGGCAAACATCTGGCGGAAATAGTCATAGACGGAGCGGGCCCGGCTCGACAGCACCGCCATGGGGGCGTCGTCACCCATGGAGCCGACCGCTTCCTGACCGTTTTCGCCCATGACCCGAATGACCTGGTCCAGTTCTTCCATGGAGTAGCCAAACAGCTTCTGGTAGGTGCGCAGTTGCTGCTCGTCCAGCTCGCTCTGGCCGGCCAGCTCGTCGGGCAGATCTTCAAAGCGGTCCAGCTTGCGTCTGTGCCGGTTCATCCACTCCTTGTAGGGGTGGCGGCCCTTGAGGTCGTCATCGATTTCAAAACTGTTCCAGATCTTGCCGCTGGCGGTATCCACCACAAACAGCTCACCCGGGCCGACCCGGCCTTTTTCCAGTACTTCATCGGGGGTGTAGTCCCAGATACCGATTTCCGACGCCAGGGTAATAAAGCCGTCCTTGGTGCGCACATAGCGGGCCGGGCGCAGGCCGTTGCGGTCCAGGGCACAGGCGGCGAAGCGACCGTCGGACATTACGATGCCGGCGGGGCCGTCCCAGGGCTCCATGTGCATGGAGTTGAAGTCGTAAAAGGCGCGCAGATCTTCGTCCATGGCCGGGTTTTTCTGCCAGGCGGGCGGGATCAGCATGCGCATGGCGCGGAACAGATCCATGCCGCCGGCCAGGAACAGCTCCAGCATGTTATCGAGACTGGAGGAGTCGGAGCCCGAGGTGTTGACGAAGGGAGCGGCTTCCTTCAGATCCGGCAGCAGCGGCGAGGCAAACTTGTAGGCGCGGGCCTGGGCCCACTGGCGGTTACCACCTATGGTGTTGATCTCGCCGTTATGGGCCAGAAAGCGGAACGGCTGGGCCAGCGGCCAGCGCGGCTGGGTATTGGTGGAAAAGCGCTGGTGGAACACGCAGATGGCGGATTGCAGACGAATGTCGGCCAGGTCCAGATAGAACCGGGGCAGATCCGCGGGCATGCACAGGCCCTTGTAGGTCATTACCAGGTTGGACAGGCTGACCACATAGAAGTATTCGTCATTGATGCGCTTTTCGATGCGGCGGCGCACGATATAGAGGCGGCGCTCAATGTCCTTTTCGGCCCAGCCGGTGGGGGCGTTGACGAACACCTGCTCGATGCGGGGCAGGGAGGCCAGGGCGATCTCGCCCAGCACACCTGTGTTGACCGGCACCTCGCGCCAGCCCACCAGACTCAGGGTTTCCCGCTCCAGCTCTTCATTGATGATCTGGCGGTGTTGTTCGGCAATCGTGGCATCCGGGTTGAGGAACAGCATGCCGACCGCGTATTTGCGGCCCAGGTTCCAGCCCTTGTCTTCCGCGACAGCGCGAAAGAAACTGTCGGGTTTCTGCATCAGCAGGCCGCAACCGTCGCCGGTTTTGCCGTCGGCGGCGATACCACCCCGGTGCTGCATGCGATCCAGTGCCGAAATGGCGAGACGAACAAGCTTGTGACTGGTTTCGCCTTCGGTGTGGGCGATCAGGCCAAAACCACAGTTGTCCTTCTCAAGCGTCGGGTCGTAAAGAGACATTGCATTCCTCCATTGCTCGAGCTCGGTGGCCGAGCGACTGCTTTTTTGTCAGCGCATCATGCTCTGAAGCTTTAGTTGCCATAAGTGGCTTAATTACAAAAATATCGATATTTTTTTGTGAGGTCAATTAAATAAACGTATTCACTGAATATCTTTTCAACACCGCCTTTGCAGTGTTTTTTAATGAAAAAGTGTTTTATTTAGGCTTAAATAGCGCCCTCCCGGGGGTTTTACGCCTGTCCGGACAGCTTCCTTCTGTCGGCGGCCTCAGTCAGCATAATTATTCATCATCTTGTTTTTTTACTACATAAATGGCCTTAAGGTTGGAGTTGGGTCATGCATTTTAATGGCGCAACATCTGCCCCAATAGGGTGCAATTGATTAAAAACTCCCTTTTATCAGCCTGTTACGAAGTCACTTTTGGTGCATTCAATGGGTGAGCGTTCGTCATTATGAGCATGAAATGACCCATATTGGCACTGAGTTACGTCAAATATTCCTGAACGATGCCGGTCAGCGGGAAGCGGACGTGCCGTTCTGGTGCAGGGCACCCCTTTGTGGCACGGGCCTGGGGGCCTCTTCCCCGCCGGCTACATGACAGCCCACTTCGGAGCCGGTATTCTTTCAGTTTGCCGTTGCCGACAGGAAAAAGCCGATGAAACCCGTTAAGACCTGGGCCCAGTACTATGTGGATCTGATGACCAAGCTGGGCATCGTCCGCTTCAGCATGCTGCTGGCCGCCTGCATTATTTTGCTGGCCATTTTTATACAAGTGGGCGTCACCCTGTTCCTTAGGGGATCGGTTGAGTCTATCGATCTGGTGCGCTCCATCTTCTTTGGCCTGTTGGTGACCCCCTGGGCGGTATATTTTCTGTCGGTGGTGGTGGATCAGCTGGAAGACTCCCGCCAGCGCCTGAGCCGGCTGGTGCAGCGGTTGCAGCAGATGCGCGAACGGGATCAGGAGCTGAACAGCGAGCTGCAGGAAAAAATCGAGCTGCTCAACCGCCAGATAGAGGAAACTCACAAGGCGGAGGCCGCCCGCCAGCAGGCCATTGAGGATCTGGAAAGCGAGGTGTTTCAGCGGGAAAAAGCGCAGATGGAATCCCAGGAGCGCTCGGCGCTGCTGCGTTCCTTTATCGATACCTCGCCGGATCTGGTGTATTACCGTAACGAGCTGGAAGAGTTCTCGGGATGCAACAAGGCCATGGAAAACCTGCTGGGTCGCCAGGAAAAGGAGCTGATTGGGCTGACTCCTCATGATGTGTATCCGGAAGACGTGGCGGAAAAGGTGGTGGAGACCGACAGGGAAGTCTTTGCCCGCAACGAAAGCCAGACCTACGAGCAGTGGCTGCAATACCCGGACGGCCGCCGGGCCTGCTTTGAGCTGCGCAAGGTGCCCTTCTTTGACCGGGACGGCAAACGTCTGGGGCTGCTCGGTTTTGGCCGGGACATTACCGAGCGCAAGCGCTACCAGAACGAACTGGAAAAGGCCAGCCGCGACAAGACCACCTTTATTTCCACCATCAGCCACGAGCTGCGCACGCCGCTCAACGGCATTGTGGGCCTGAGCCGTATTTTGCTGGCCACAGAGCTGAGTCCGGAGCAGCGCCAGCATCTCAAGACCATTCACTTCAGCGCCGTCACCCTGGGCAATATCTTTAACGACATTATCGATCTCGACAAGCTGGACCGCAGCCGGCTGGAGCTGGCCCCCGAGCCCATGGACCTGCCCGGCTTTCTCGATGATCTGGAAAGCCTGGCCCGGCTGCAGGCGGAGCAAAAAGGGCTTTACCTGCACTTTGACCGGGACGGTGACATTCCGGAGTGGATACAGGCCGACGGCACCCGGCTGCGCCAGGTGTTGTGGAACCTGGTGGGCAACGCGGTCAAGTTTACCGACGACGGCGGGGTGACCATTCGCTGCATGGCCGATGAGCTGGAGCCGGGCCAGGTGACCCTGCGTTTTGATATTGAAGACACAGGTATCGGCATTCCTGCTTCGCTGCAGCAGAAGATCTTCGCGCTGTACTTTCAGATTGAAGGCAAGAAGCATGCAACCGGCACCGGTATTGGTCTGGCGGTATCGAAACAGCTGGTGGACGCCATGCATGGCAGCATAGAGCTGGACAGCGAACCCGGTGAAGGCTCCTGTTTCAGTGTGACCATTACCGTACCCACCACTCAGGCGCCCAAGGACGATCCGGTGCTGGCTCACTTGCCCTGTCTGTCGGTACTGCTGGTGGAAGATGTGGAGCTCAACGTCACCGTGGCCTGCGCTCTGCTGGAAAAGCTGGGCCATAGAGTGAGCGTGGCCAGGGACGGCGGTGAGGCCTTTGCGCTGCTGGCCGAGCACGACTTTGATCTGGTGTTCCTCGATATTCAGCTGCCGGACATGACCGGCTTTGATATTGCCGGCCGGCTGCGGCAGGAAGCCAAAGAACAGGACAAGGTACTGCCGCCGCTGGTCGCGCTCACCGCCAATGTGATCAGCGACAAGCAGAAATATCTGGCCGGGGGCATGGACGATGCCATCAGCAAGCCGCTGTCGTCCAAGGCCATCAAGGGGGTGCTGGCACGCTTTTTCGGCCATATGCCGCCCTGCAACAAGGCTGCAGAGCTGCCAGCGCCGGATACAACCGGGCTGCAGGAGGCAGGCAACAGTGATGAGCCGGTATTGGATACGGTCTTTCTGCAGGATTATGTGGATACGGTCGGGGCCAGGGCGCTGTTGTCGAGCGTGGATTTGCTGGCGTCCATGGCGGAAGACTATCTGGCCCGGCTTAATGCGTTTACCGCTGAACGCCGCCAGCCGGAGATTGTGGAAGAGGCCCACAAGATCAAGGGCGCGGCCGGCTCGGTGGGGCTGAAACGGGTGCAGTTGCTGGCCCAGCAGATCCAGAGCCCGGAGCTGCCCGACTGGTGGGAGCAGCTGGATGAAAGAGTGGCTGAGCTTAACCGTCTGATGGAGCCGGATCTGGCCGAGCTGCGGCGTTGGCTGGAGCTGCGGGTATGAGCCGCCATGCTGACTTTATTCGTGCAGACCGGTTTCGAGCCGGAGCTGAACCGGAAAGTGCGGCACAGGCCATTGAGGCGGATCGATCCCGTATTGTGCAGTGCTCACCGGTGCGCCGGCTGCAGCAAAAGACTCAGGTATTTCCGCTGGATGTGAAAGCATCGGTGCGCAGCCGGCTGACCCACTCCCTGGAAGTGAAGGAAACCGGTCGCCAGCTGGCGCTGCGGGTGGTGGCGCAACTGGAACAGGAGGCAGACCGGGACGCCTTTGTCAGCCTGGTGGAAATGGCCTGTCTGCTGCACGATGTGGGCAACCCGCCCTTTGGCCACTTTGGCGAAGCGGTGATTATCGACTGGCTCGGTCAGCACCTGCCGGGATTGTTTCGCCGGGCCGTGGGCAGGCCGTCAGCCCAGTGGCCCATGCTGCTGGCGGATCTGCGTCAGTTTGAGGGCAATGCCCAGAGCCTGCGGTTGCTGCACAGCCTGCAGGATCTGAACCTGACCCTGAGCCAGCTGGCGGCACTGCAGAAATACGTGCGCGGAGCCTATCAACCCGTGACCGGCGGTCGCTGGCAGCAAAAGCCCGGGCACTTTTTCAGTGAACGGCCGCTGGTGCAGCAAATTCGCGCCTGTTTTCCCTCTACTGCCAGGGGACGTCACCCGCTGGCGTTTTTAATGGAAGCGGCGGATGACATGGCTTATGGTGTGGCCGATCTGGAAGACGCGGTAGACAGGAGAGTGCTCAGTCTGGCGGAACTGGAGCGGGCCTTGCTGGGAGAAGCCAACGACTACCTCAAACAGCTGTGGCGGGAATCCCGGGTGGAAGAGCCGGGGTTTTTCAGCCGGTTTCGGCAGCGCCTGGGACGGGATCTTCTGCCCCTGATCAGCGCACAGTACCTGACGCACCAGCAGGCCATTCTCGATGGCGATCACGACCAGCCGCTGCTGGCGGTAGAACAGCCTCCGGCTCAGGCGCTGCAATGGCTGAAAGCCTTTGCCCTCCGCCATGTCTTTCGCCGGCGGGAAGTGGAGTCGCTGGAGCTGGCCGGCTTTGCCGCTCTCAAGGGCGTGCTGGACGCCTTTGCCCCGCTGCTGGCGCTGCCGGCGACGGAGTTTACCGGTCTGGAAGAGCGTCGTGATGCCAACGGCCAGGTGCTGCGCCGGCTGTTTCACCGGCTGCCGCCCCGGCATCTGGCGGCCTATTACAGAGACAGCCAGAATGCCCCCTTGTTTGAACATGACGCCGAGCGGGAATGGTATTTTCGCGTGCGCCTGTTGCTGGATTTCATCAGCGGCATGACAGACACTTATGTACTGGAAGAATATCGTTTGCTGTGCGGCCTGCAGGGCTGAATGTGATCCTGCACTGAACAGATGAGTGGAGGCTGACACATGCGTTGGTTATGCCTGTTGCTGTTGTGGCTGGGAGTGGTGCTGGCCGCAAGGGCCGCGGGACCTGTGATGGTGATGCACCAGGTGGCCGACGGCGAGAGCTGGGCCAGCCTGGCCCGGAGTTATCAGCTGAGTGAACGCCGTCTGCGCTGGGAGTTCAACCGCGAGCGTTTTATGGTCCCCCTGGCGCCTGACGACTGGATTTGGGTTCCGGAACGGACGCTCCCCTTGCCGTCAGCGATGTCCCGTCCGGCTGCCGCCGGTATGCCGGTCACTGCATCAGCATTGACACCAACGCCCGTACGTCCCGACCACCATGAACACCTGCCTGTACTGGGCCGGCCTGATCCGGACAGTGCCCCCAAATCGGACCAGCTTCTGCTGACCCTGGCCAGTGCGGCCAGGGCCGCCGCCACTGACGATCTGGACGGCTTTGTGCTTACCCAGACCGGGCTGCTTGCCGATGACACTCTCTCCTTTGGTACCAGTCAGCTGGCCTCTCTGCCCTGGCTGAACCCCAGCGACTGGTACTGGGACTATCAGCTGCCGCTGTTTGATCATGAGGCTGAACTCAACAGCCAGCTGGCGCTGCCATTGTGGAAGCATATCAATGGTGAGCTGGGTGTGGACTACCGGGACGACCGGCTGACTTATCAGCTGGGGCTGCATTATCGTCGGCCGCTGGTGCCGGACAGTACTCTGCATATAGAGCCCCTGTTTGACTATCAGGAGGAAAGTGAGCATCGCCGGGGAGGCTTGTTATTCTGGCTGGAGCAGGATGAGCTGCGCCTGGGCGCGGCACAATATCAGCCGCTGTCATCCTGGCGCAGCGGAGAGCGGCCGGCCGCAGGCAGAGTGTGGTTTGGTGAAGGGCAGCTGAAGGCTCTGCCCGGTCTCAGCATCAGTGGCCGGCACTATCAATGGCGGGGGGAGCATCTGCGATTGTTTGGCAGTGGTGATAAATACCAGGCGGCAGGCTCCAGCCAGTGGGCACTCAGCTATGCGCCCTGGCGTATTCTGCGGTTGCAGACATCACTGCTCAATAACAGTGAAAATGATGTTGAAACCCGGCTCAGGCTGATGCTGGAGCTGCCGCTGCGGCTGGCGCCGGAGCTGTGGTGGCAAACGCCCCTTCACGGCCCGGCGCCGGACTACCGCCCGCTGCAATATCACAGGGTGATGGTGCTGGAGCGGCAATAACCAAACCTTGAGCCCCTCACGCCTCACGCCTCACCATTTTACAGCCGGCTGTAGTCGGTATGGGCAAAGCTGGCACGGGTCTGGCTCTGCAGCAGGGTCAGCAGCAGCATGGCGCGGCTGTCGCCGTCCGCTTCCTGATAAATGGCTTCCATCCCCTTGAACGGGCCTGTATTGATCACCACCTTGTCGCCACATCTGGGCAGATCGCTCAGTTGTTCACTCAGGCGCGGGTCGCCGGTGCGCAGCATCAGATCATGGATCAGCTCATCGGGCACCACACAGGGTGTCTCGCCAAAGCGCACCAGGCTGCGAATGCCCCGGGTAGAGCGCAGGGTGGCGGAGCTGGTGATGTCCAGATTGGCGCGCAGAAACAGATAGCCCGGAAACAGGGCTTCATTACGGGTAACGCGCTTGCCACGCACCAGCTTTTTGACCTCGATAAAGGGGCAGAAGGTTTCAATGTGCTGGTTGTCGAGATGCAGCAGGGCCCGCTCTTCTTCTCGTGGGCGGCAATGGGCCAGATACCAGTTCAGCATAATTCCTTTCCGGCTCTTTCTTTAAACAAGCATTATGGCAGCAACAATAAAAAAGGGCCACGGCATGCCGTGACCCTGGATATAAAGTGAGCGGTGACTTACCAGCCCTTGACCACGCCGCCCTTGAACAGGTCCAGCGCCGCCTGGTAGACCTCTTCACTCTGATAGGCCTTGACGAAAGTCTGAATACGTTCGTCGTCCTGGTTGTCGGTGCGGGACACGATCAGATTAACGTAGGGCGATTCCTTGTCTTCCACAAACAGGCTGTCCCGGCCGGGCAGCAGATCGATCTGTGAGGCATAGGTGGTGTTGATGATGGCGAAGTCCACATCTTCCAGGGAGCGGGGCAGCTGGGGCGCTTCCAGCTCGATGATGTCGAGGTTTTTCGGGTTGGCGGTGATGTTCAGCGGCGTGGCTTCCAGGCCCACGGCGTCATCCACTTCAATCAGACCCTGCTGCTCCAGCAGCAGCAGGCTGCGGCCCAGGTTGGTGGGATCGTTGGGCACGGCCACCTTGGCGCCCTCGGCCAGCTCATCCAGGTTTTTGATCACCTTGGAGTAGGCGGCGATGGGGTAAACGAAGGTGTTGCCCACCGGCACCAGCTCGTAGCCGCGATCGGCAATCTGCTTGTCGAGGTAGGGCTTGTGCTGAAAGGCGTTGATATCGAGGCTGCCGTCGCTCAGGGCCACGTTGGGGGTAACGTAGTCGCTGAAGGACACCAGCTCCACATCCAGATCATACTGCTCTTTGGCCACCCTGGCGGCCACTTCCGCCACCTGCTCTTCGGCACCGGCGATCACGCCCAGACGCAGCGGCTTGACCGCTTCGGCTTCGGACGTGGTCTGTTCGGTTTGCTCGCCGCAACCGGCCAGGGTCAGGGCCGAGGCCAGCACACCCAGGGTGGCGAATGATTTCAATCCTGCTTTCATGATGATCTCCTTGTTAAATAAATCAGCGACGATCCAGATGAGCCACCAGCCGTTCGCCGACGCTCTGAATGATTTGTACCAGCACCACCAGAATCACGACCGTGATCAGCATGATTTGCGGATCAAAACGCTGGTAGCCGTAGCGAATGCCCACGTCTCCCAGGCCGCCGCCGCCCACGGCACCGGCCATGGCCGAATAGTTGACCAGGGTCACCAGGGTGATGATGATGCCGTTGAGCATACCCGGCAGGGCCTCGGGCAGCAGCACCTTGTATACGATCTGCAGCCGGCGCGCCCCCATGGCCTGGGCCGCTTCCACCAGCCCGGACGGCACTTCCATCAGCGCCCCTTCCATCAGCCGGGCCACAAAGGGAATGGCGGCCACGGTAAGCGGCACTACCGCCGCCCAGGTACCGATACTGGTGCCCACCACCATGCGGGTAAAGGGAATAATGGCCACCAGCAAAATGATAAAGGGCACGGAGCGCCCGATGTTGACCACTGTGCCCAGAATCTTGTTAAAGGCCTTGTTTTCCCAGATCTGGCCGGGCTTGCTCACGTGCAGGGCAATGCCCAGTGGCAGGCCCAGGGCGCAGGCGATGGCACCCGAGCCAAAGGTCATGACCAGGGTCTCCCAGAGTGCCGAGAGCAGCAGATTAATCATGGCGTCGGACATAACCGAGTAACTCCACCTGAATTTTGTGTTCTTCCAAATAAGCGATGGCGGCCTGAGTCTGTTCAGGCGCACCGTCCAGCTCGGCCAGCATAAAGCCAAATTTCACACCGCCGGCGTATTCGATGTCGGCGCTGAGAATGGTGACATCCACGTTCAGCTCGCGGCTGAGAATGGAGATCAGTGGCGTATCCACGGTCTCGCCGGTAAAGCCCAGCCGCACCAGAGGCAGGGCGCCGGCCACCGGCTCGGCGGACAGCCGGGCCTGGTATTCATCGGGAATGTCCAGATGAATGGTGGAGGCGATAAAACGTTGCGCCAGCTCGGTCCGGGCATTGGCAAAGAACCAGGCAACTTCCCCCTGCTCTACCAGCTCGCCGTCGTTGATAATGGCCACCCGGTCACAGATGGACTTCACCACCTGCATTTCGTGGGTGATCAGTAGTATGGTCAGGCCCAGACGCTGGTTGATGTCTTTCAGCAGTGCCAGAATGGACTGGGTGGTTTGTGGATCCAGTGCCGAGGTGGCCTCGTCACACAGCAGTACCTTGGGTGCCGGGGCCAGGGCCCGGGCGATGGCTACCCGTTGCTTCTGACCGCCCGACAGGGCATTGGGATAGGCATGGGCGCGATGGGACAGGCCCACCAGCTCCAGCAGCTCGTTTACCCGCTGTCTGATCTCGGCCTTTGAGTTGCCCGCCAGCTCCAGCGGCAGGGCCACGTTGTCGAACACGGTGCGGGATGACAGCAGGTTGAAGTGCTGGAAAATCATGCCGATATTGCGACGGGCGCGGGACAGCTCGGTGCCGCCCATGGCGGTCAGATCCTGGCCGTCCACATATACCCGGCCCTCGGTGGGGCGTTCCAGCAGGTTGACGCAACGGATCAGGGTGCTTTTGCCGGCTCCGGATTCGCCGATAACGCCCATGATCTGGCCGGCGGCAACCTCCAGATCGACGTTTTTAACGGCGTGAACGGCATTCTCGCCCGCTCCGTAGCGCTTGGTGATATTGGTTAGTTTGATCATCGGAGGATGGGCCTTCCGGTATGGTTATCCACTGTATAAACAGCGCAAGAACAGGGACAAGTCATGAAACCATGACTAATGGCAGAGGATGCTAAGCCGTCTGGACGTCCGAGTCAACGAGTATTTCCCGTGATGCTGCGAGAATGAAAAAGGGTCTCTGTCTTGCCCCTTTTGCAATGCCTTGATATAGGATGAAAAAGAACAGCATAAGCCGTAAGCTGGCATTATAAGACCCGGCTGTTGGTCTAACTGTGGAAGGCCTGCAAGGTGAAGCGGCAGCAGGGATTGCCGGAGCCGACCGTCAAATGCCAGGGATGGCATTTGCCGAGCGCCCATGGGGCGAGCTTGCTCGCCGTGACGAATCTGTAAAGCCTGACCGAACATTTAGTATGTTCGCAGCAGGTTTTACAGATAAGTGGCATGGATCGAAGCGTGTCGGCGCAGGTAACCCTGCTGTCGATTCACGGTACGCCGGGTCTGCTTGCTGATGCGCTTTGCCGGGTACGATCAACCGGCAGCCACTAATCCTTTTTCAGGGAACGAACACAAGGAATACAATGGGCCAGTATTTTCTGCGTCGATTATTGCTGCTGATCCCCACCTTTCTCGGCATTACTCTGGTGGTGTTCGCCATTACCCGCTTTGTGCCCGGGGGGCCGGTGGAGCGCATGCTGATGGAAAGCCAGCTGGCGGGCAGCGAATTCAGCCAGAGCAGCCGGGGCGGGCAGGTGCTGTCTACCGAGCAGATTGAGGAGCTCAAGGCCTTTTACGGTCTCGACAAGCCGGTGGGCGAGGCCTATCTGGACTGGCTGGGCAAACTGGTGCGGCTCGATCTGGGGGAGTCCACCCGCTACTACCTGCCGGTGTGGGAACTGATCCAGGAGCGGCTGCCGGTGTCGGCCTTTTTCGGCATCAGCACCTTTATTCTCAGTTATCTGGTGTCCATTCCGCTGGGCATTCTCAAGGCGCTCAGGCACAACAGCCGGTTCGACAGCATCAGCTCCATGTTTATCTACGCCGGCTATGCCCTGCCGGCCTATGTGGTGGGCATTTTTCTGCTGACGGTGTTCGCCTTTCAGCTGGGCTGGTTTCCCATGGGCGGCTTTGTGGGGGACGACTTCTACTATCTGGAAGGCTTCTGGCCCAAAACCCTCAATCTGTTTCATCATGCCCTGCTGCCGCTCATTGCCTATGCCATCGGTGATTTCGCCGTGCTGACCATGACCATGAAAAACAGCCTGATGGAAAATCTGTCGGCGGATTATGTACGCACCGCCGTGGCCAAGGGGCTGCCCTTTGGCAAGGCGGTCACCCGCCATGCCCTGCGCAACAGCCTGATCCCCATTGCCAGCCACTTTGGCAACGTGATTTCGGTGTTTTTTGCCGGCTCTTTCCTGATTGAGGTGATCTTTAATATCGACGGCCTCGGGCTGCTGGGTTACGAGGCGGTGGTGGAGCGGGACTACCCGGTGGTGATGGGCATACTGGCGGTGACCTCGCTGCTGATGCTGCTGGGCAATATATTGTCGGACATCTGCGTGGCGCTGGTGGATCCGCGAGTGAGGTTCGATGGCTAGACTGCTTTCCGATGTCACCAAAAAGAAACTGCGCCGCTTTCGCAGCATCAAACGCGGCTATTACGCCTTTATCATTTTTATGGTGATGGTGCTGCTGGCCGCCGCCGCCGAGCTGTGGGTCAGCAACCGGGCCCTGCTGGTGAAGTACGAGGGCGAGCTGTATTTTCCCACCTACGGGGCCGTGATCACCGGCGACACCTTTGGCCTTGGTTACCAGTACGAAACCGATTACCGGGAATTAAAGCGAGTGCTGGATGAACAGCCCGGCAACTGGGTGCTGCTGCCCCTGGTGCCCTGGAGCCCTTATGAGCAGGACTACAGCGGCAACGGTTATCCGCCCACGGCCCCCAGCGTGGAAAGCCGGCATTTTCTCGGAACCGACAGCTCGGGGCGGGACATAGTGGCGCGCCTGGTTTACGGCTTTCGCACCGCCGTGGGTTTTGCCTTTATTGCGCTTACCGCCAGCTATGTGATCGGCGTGATGCTTGGTTGCCTGATGGGCTTTTGGGGCGGGCGCTTTGATCTGCTGTTTCAGCGCTTTATCGAAATCTGGTCCCAGGTGCCGTTCCTGTACGTGATCATGATACTGGTGTCGATCACCCAGCCCAACTTTGCCCTGTTTGTGGCCATCAACGTGTTGTTTGGCTGGATGGGTATTACCTGGTACATGCGCACCCTGACCTACAAGGAAAAGGCCCGGGACTATGTGCTGGCGGCCCGGGCCCAGGGGGCGGGCACGGTGCGCATTATCGTGCACCACATTCTGCCCAATACCCTGATGATGATCGTGACCCTGGCGCCCTTTACCGTGGTGGCCAATATTTCGTTGCTCACGGCGCTCGATTACCTGGGTTTTGGCCTGCCGCCACCCACGCCCAGCTGGGGCGAGCTGCTGCGTCAGGGCGTGAACCACCTGGACTCCCCCTGGATAGTGGCCTCTGTGGTCACGGCGGTGTCGCTGGTGCTGATTAACGTTTCCTTTATCGGTGAGGCCATTCGTGAGGCCTTTGATCCCAAACATTTTTCTCGTTACGAATAGGCAGGGACTGCGATGAATAAACTACTGGTGATGCTGACCACGCTGGGGCTGGCGCTGGGCCTGCAGGCGGCGGAGCTGCCCGATAATCTGGCATGGGAAACCAACCATGAGGATCCCATTTTTGCTTCGCCTGAAGCCAAACGAGGCGGGCGCTTCAACATGACGATGATGAGCTTTCCGCTTACCTTTCGCACCGTGGGGCCCGACTCCAATACCTCGTTCCGTTCTTTTGTGCTGGAAAATCAGCTTGGGCTGTACGGCCTGCACCCCGACACCGAAAATCCCATTCCCGCCCTGGCCACTCACTGGGCCTTTGGTGATGACAACCGCACCATGTACTTCAAGTTGAACCCGGCGGCGCGCTGGTCCGACGGTGAGCCGGTGACCGCCGACGATTATCTGTTCGCCCTGGAGTTTATGCGCTCCAAGGTGATCCGCGCCCCTTGGTACAACAACTACTTCACCGAAGAAATCACCGACGTTACCAAATACGACGATTACACCATTTCTGTCACTGCCGGCAGCCCCAAGAGCCGGCGCGAGCTGCTCAACACAGTGGGGCTGGTGCCCCAGCCCGAGCATTTTTATGAAATGAGCGAAGACTGGGTGCGCCGCTACAACTGGGAAGTGGTGCCGGTGACCGGGGCCTATGTGATCAGCGACGTGAAGCGGGGCCGCTCCATTACCTTTACCCGCCTGGATGACTGGTGGGGCAATGATCTCACCTATTACAAACACAGGTTTAATGTGGATGAAATCCGGCTCACCGTGGTGCGGGATCTCAATATCGCCTACCGGCACTTTCTGCGCGGTGACGTGGATACCTTCGGGCTGATCCTGCCGGAGTGGTGGCACGACAAGACCGACACTCCCGAATACCGCAATGGCCTGATTAACCGCATCTGGTTCTATAACGAAATGCGCCAGGGTGCTCAGGGGCTGCATCTTAATACCGCTCATCCGAGATTGGCGGATGTACGGGTGCGTCAGGGCATTGCTCATGCCATCAACATGCAGCGCATGCTCGATACCATACTGCGCGGTGACTATGAGCGCATGCACGGCTTTGGCACTGGCTATGGCGACTTTACCGACTACGACATTCGCGCCCGGGAGTACGATATTCAACAGGCCCGTGCCTTGTTTGCCGAGGCCGGCTATGACCGCCAGGGGCCTGGCGGCATTCTGCTGAACGCCGAGGGCGATCGGCTTAGTCTGGCGGTGACCTACACCACTCAGGAGCACACCGCCCGTCTGGCCATTCTGCGGGAAGAGGCGCGCAAGGCCGGGCTGGATCTGCAGCTGAACCTGGTGGACGGCGCCACCGGCTTCAAGGTCATGCTGGAGAAAAAACACGAGGCGGCCTGGCTGGGCTGGAGCGGCGGTGGCCTTTACCCGCAATACTGGGAGTTCTTTCACTCCCTCAATGCCAACAAGCCTCAGACCAACAACCTGTTCAATATCAGCGATCAGGAGCTGGATACCCTGATAGAGCAGTACCGGCGCACCATGGATCTGGATGCCAAGGCGGCCATCTCCCGGCAAATCCAGCGCCGGGTGCACGAGCTGGCCATCTTTATTCCCGGCTATCAGGTGCCCTATACCCGTGAAGCCTACTGGCGTTATGTGAAGTTGCCCGAGAGCAAGGGCACCCAGCGTTCGCCGTCCCTGTTCTGGCCGATGGAAGGCTACCCCCACAGCACCGGTGGCCTGTTCTGGATAGACCAGCAGCAAAAGGCCGAGATCAAGGCCGGCGGCAAGCGCTATGAGCCGGTATTGGAGGTGGTGGAAACCTGGCGGAGGCCTGCAAGCTGATGGGGGGGCTGCTGGAGGTCAATAACCTGGCAGTGAGCTTTACCACCGAAGCGGGCTGTTTTCGCGTGGTGGATGATGTCAGCTTTTCGCTGGCGCCGGGGCAGACCCTGGGGCTGGTGGGGGAGTCCGGCTGTGGCAAGAGCGTCACCGCTCTCAGCCTGCTGGGCCTGCTGCCGCAACCGGCGGGCAGGGTGGAAGGCGGCCAGGCGCTGTTTCAGGGGAAAGATTTGCTCACTCTGGACCCGCAACAGCGCTACCGGCTGCGGGGCAACAAGATCGCCATGATCTTTCAGGAGCCGATGACCGCCCTCAACCCGGTACATACCGTGGGCCGCCAGCTGATGGAGGTATATGAACTGCACCGGCCGGAGCTGAACAAAAATCAGCGCCGGCAGGCGGCCCTGACCATGCTGCGCCGGGTGGGCATACCGGAAGCCGAGGCCCGGCTGTCTGCCTACCCGCATCAGCTTTCCGGCGGCATGCGCCAGCGGGTGATGATCGCCATGGCGCTGGCCTGCGAGCCGGAGTTGCTTATCTGCGACGAACCCACCACCGCGCTGGACGTGACCATACAGGCGCAGATCCTGCACCTTATTCGTGAGCTGCAGCAGCAAAACAACATGGCGGTGATCTTTATTACCCATGATCTGGGGGTGGTGGCCCAGATTTGCGATCAGGTACTGGTAATGTACGCCGGGCGAAGTGCCGAGCAGGCCAGCGTGCTGGATATTTTCGAGCGTCCCCGGCACCCCTATACCCGCGGTTTACTGGCATCCATACCGCGGCTGGATCGGCCGGGCAAGACCGAGCTGCCGGTGATTCGGGGTCAGGTACCGTCAATGGAAGCCTTGCCGTCGGGCTGCCGTTTTGCCAACCGCTGCCCTCACCGCACCGAGGTGTGTGCCACCCAGCCGGCACTGGAGCAGGCGGACAGTGTGCATCATGTGTGGTGTCATCACTGGCGGGAGTTGTCGTCATGAGTGCTCTGCTGCAAGTGAACGGGCTGACCCGGCACTTTACCCTGGGTGGCGGACTACTGCGCGCGGGGAAAACCCTGTATGCGGTGGACGGTGTCAGCTTTGAGCTGGAAGCGGGGAAAACCCTGGGGCTGGTGGGGGAGTCGGGCTGCGGCAAGTCCACCCTGGCCCGGGCCCTGCTCAAGCTGGATGAGCCCACGTCCGGGCGCATTATCTATGACGGCATTGATATCACCGGCTACAGCCGCCGGCAAATGCAGCCTCTGCGCCGGCAGATGCAGATGGTGTTTCAGGACCCTCAGGAATCCCTTAACGGCCGCCATACCATAGGCACCCTGTTGCAGGAGCCTTTTGTTATTCACAAAATGGGCAGCTGGCGCGAACGTCGGGCATGGGCTTCGGAGTTACTGGAGCGGGTGGGACTGCCGGCCTCGGCGCTGGATCGCTTTCCCCATGAGTTTTCCGGCGGCCAGCGGCAGCGCATCGGCATTGCCCGGGCCATGGCGCTCAATCCCCGGCTGCTGGTGTGTGATGAAGCGGTGTCGGCGCTGGATGTATCGGTGCAGTCGCAGATCCTCAACCTGCTGTTGTCGCTGCAGCAGGAGCGGGGGCTGGCCATGCTGTTCATTGCCCACGATCTGTCGGTGGTCAAGCACATCTCGGATCATATTGCCGTCATGTATCTGGGGCGCATTGTCGAACAGGCGCCGGCGGAAGAACTCTACCGGCAGCCACGGCACCCCTATACTCAAGTGCTGATCTCGGCCATTCCCCGGCCGGATCCGCGAATGCGGCAGGCTCCCATGATGCTGAGCGGCGAGCTGCCGTCCCCGGCCAACCCGCCAAGCGGCTGCCACTTTCGTACCCGCTGCCCTTATGCCGGTGAACGTTGCGCCAGGGAAGTGCCTTTGCTGCAAGGGGGCGAGCACAGGGTAGCCTGCCATTACGCCGCAGAAATAGCCTCCGGCGCCCGCCAGCCCTGTGCTAACATGCGCCCGGTAACGATTGACTGAAGGCAGGTATTACAGTGGCAAAGCCAGCGATTTTTCTCGACCGGGACGGCGTCATCAACCAGGACAGCGGTTATGTGTCCCATTCCGACGATTTCATCTTTATCGAGGGAGTGATCGACGCCCTTCGTTCACTCAAGGAAAAAGGCTACCTGCTGGTGGTGGTCACCAACCAGTCGGGCATTGCCCGGGGCATGTTTACCGAAGATGATTTTATGCGCCTGACCGAATGGATGGACTGGTCCCTGGCCGACCGGGGCGTGGATCTCGATGGCATCTATTTCTGTCCTCATCATCCGAGTGCTGGTAACGGCCCCGGCACCAGAGCCTGCGACTGCCGCAAGCCGGCGCCGGGCATGCTGCTGGATGCCGCGAAAGAGCTGAACATAGATCTGGCCGCTTCCTATATGGTGGGGGACAAGGTATCGGACATGAAGGCGGCTATCGCCGCCGGCGTGGGCCACCCCGTGCTGGTGCGTACCGGCAAGGAAATTATCGAGGAAGGGGAAAAACTGGCGAAAAGCGTCTATCCTTCTTTGGTGGAATTTGCTCGGCAGCTGGCCGAAGCGCGGTAAATTTCACCTCTTTGGTTAACCTTTGAGCGCTTGGCGTTCTGGATACGGTTTTTCTTAAAAAAGCCCTTGCGCAAAAATCGCGGCTCCCTATAATGCGCATCCACTGACACGGGGCAACACGCCAACGGTCACAAGGGTTGAAAGCGAGCAGCATAAAGTTCAAATCAACGCTTGACGAACAAAAAGGATTGCGTAGAATACGCAGCCCTGACCAGCGAAAGCGGTCAACGCTCTTTAACAATTTATCAAGCAAACTGTGTGGGCACTCGTAGTCGTTTGAGAAACAAAAAATATTGTTTTTCAATGATTTGTGAAGTGCACTAGAAATAGCAGCAATTCAGATATTCATTGAGCATCAAGTCTTTAATTGAAGAGTTTGATCATGGCTCAGATTGAACGCTGGCGGCAGGCCTAACACATGCAAGTCGAGCGGCAGCGGGAGAGTAGCTTGCTACTTTTGCCGGCGAGCGGCGGACGGGTGAGTAATGCTTGGGGATCTGCCCGGTCGAGGGGGATAACCGTTGGAAACGACGGCTAATACCGCATACGCCCTACGGGGGAAAGCAGGGGACCTTCGGGCCTTGCGCGATT
>NZ_QAGM01000011.1 GCF_003049725.1 Oceanimonas marisflavi | reverse complement strand
TTCGCCTTAGTCTGGTGGGCTCGGATATGTGTATAAGGGGCAGGTCCCCAGTCCCCCTGAAATTTTTCTTGTACAACCTTGATCAACTTGTACAACCAAGGCTATGGTAAACACATTGGTTGTACAAGAGGGTTGGCAATGTACAAGTTTGATCCCCATGTCATTAAACTCGGTATCAGTGGCTGCCTGACGGGCCAGAAAGTACGCTTTGACGGCGGCCACAAGCGTTCCGACTTCTGCACCGAAGAGCTGGCAAAGTTTGTGGAATTTGTGCCGGTATGCCCGGAAATGGCCATTGGCCTGGGTACGCCGCGGCCCAGTATCCGGCTGATTGGCGGGGAAGGGGAGGTAATTGCCCAGACCGCCAGGGGCCAGGATGTAACCGAAGCGCTGCGGGACTACGGCCGCCATATGGCGGCGCAGTTCGAGGGCCTGAGCGGCTATGTGCTGTGCGCCAAGTCCCCCAGCTGCGGCATGGAGCGGGTGCGGGTGTACCACGAAAGCGGCAAGGGCAACGCCAAGGAAGGGGTGGGCATTTATGCCGCCGAAATCATGCAGGCGCTGCCCCTGCTGCCCTGTGAGGAAGACGGCCGGCTTAACGATCCCGTGCTGCGGGAAAACTTTGTGACCCGGGTGTACGCCCTGCACGACTGGCAGTGTCTGCTGCACAAGGGGCTGACGCCGTCCCGTCTTATCGCCTTTCACAGCCGCTACAAGTATCTGCTGATGGCCCATCACAGAGACAGCTATCAGGAGCTGGGCCGGCTGGTGGCGGATCTGTCGGACGACCCGGAACAACGGGCAGATGAATACATACACCGGCTGATGCAGACCCTGGCCCACCGTGTCAGCCGCAAGGGCCATACCAATGTGCTGCAGCACCTGCAGGGCTACTTCAAGCGCCAGTTAACCCCCCGACAGCGGCAGGAGCTGGCCAGCACCATTCACCAGTACCGGGAAGGCATATTGCCGCTGCTGGCGCCCATTACCCTGTTGCGTCACTACCTGGAGGAATACCCCAACGACTACCTGCGCCAGCAGGTGTATCTCAACCCTCACCCGGAGGCATTGCGACTGCGTTATGGCATCTGAGCCCCAGTATCCGATTCGTGAAGTGTCCCGCCTGACCGGCATTAACCCGGTTACCCTGCGGGCCTGGCAGCGCCGCTACGGCCTGCTCAAGCCGGCCCGCACCGACAAGGGCCACCGGCTGTATTCCGACGAGGATATCGCCCTTATCCGGCAAATTCTGCACTGGGTTGAGCAGGGGGTCAGTATCGGTCAGGTCAAGGGGCTGCTGAGCAGTGCGCAGCCGGTGAAAGCCGGCTCCAACTGGGAGCAGGCGCACCACCGGCTGCTGACCGCAGCCTGTGAGCTGAATCTGGGCCGGCTGGAAGTGGAGCTGAACGAGCTGGCCAGCCTGTATCCGGCCGAGCTGTTGTTGCGCCATGTGATTGAGCCCTGGCTGGTCAGCCTGACCCGGCTGGAACGGCCCGATGCCCAGCTGATTGAACAGAGTGCATCGTTCCTGCTGGCCCGGGTGCTCACTCAGCTGCTGACCATCAAGACCGGCCCGCGCATTGCCGTGGCCAGGGCAGGACAGGGGCATGGGCTTGGTGGTCTGCTGACCTGCTATGAGCTGCAGGGGCTGGAATGCCGCAGCTTGGAGCTGGGAGTGCTGGAGCCGTTACAGCTGCCACTGGCGGCCCAGCGGCTGAAGTGTGACGCCCTGGTGGTGGTGCTGGGAGGCGGCCTGACCCAGAGCTGGTTCACTGAGCGGGCTCATTGCTGGCCCGAACAGTGTTTCTTTACCGGCGAGCTGGGACGCGTATATGCCGAGCAGGGCTGGCTGAACCTGCCCCATGAAAACACCGTCAGTGAGATTGCGAGGAAGCACGATGCGGTATTTGGTGTGGTTTAGAAACGACTTGCGGGTGGCCGATAACCCGGCGCTGCATGCCGCCATGAATGAGGGCGACAGTGTGTGTGCTGTGTATATCGACTGTCCCGGTCAGTGGCGGGAACACGGCAACAGCCCGCTGCAGCGTGACTTTCTGCGTCGTAACCTGCAGGCACTGGCGGAACGGCTGGCGGCGTTGGGGGTGCCTTTTGAGATACTGGTATGCGACCGTTTCGATGATGTGCCGGATCTGCTGGCCGGCTGGGTCAGGGAGCACAACATTGACGCCCTCTATGCCAACCGGGACATCGGTATCAACGAGCGCCGCCGCGACAAGGCGGTGCAGCAGGCCCTGAATATTCCCTGCCGGGTCTTTAACGGCGACTGCGTGATGAACCACGGCAGCATCACTACCCAAAGCGGTGACATGTACAAGGTGTTTACGCCCTTTTCCAAGGCCTGGCTGAGTGCGCTCAAGGCCCAAGGCTACCGGTTATTACCGGTGCCTGAGGCGCTGAACGACGCCTGTGAACCGGCCGGTATTGCTCTGGCTGGGGACATGAAAGACAGCAGTGCCTGGCCTGCCGGCGAGCAGGCGGCACAGCAGGCTCTGGCGCGTTTTTGCGCCGGGCATCTGCTCGATTACGGCGAGCAGCGGGATTTTCCCGCGGTGGAGGGCACCAGCCGGCTGTCACCGTATCTGGCCCTGGGGGTACTGTCCCCCAACCAGTGCCTGGCGGCCATTGAAAGCGAGCTTGGCAGTCTGCCTCTGGGGCGGGGCGAGCGGGGCTTTGTCTGGCTGAACGAGATCATCTGGCGGGAGTTTTACCGTCACCTGCTGGTGGCGTTTCCCCGTCTGTCCATGGGCCGGGCTTTCAAGGAAGAAACCGAGGCGCTGCAGTGGAGCCGGGACGACGAGGGTTTTCAGGCCTGGTGCGAGGGCCAGACCGGCTATCCCATTGTGGATGCGGCCATGCGCTGCCTCAGGGAAACCGGCTGGATGCACAACCGGCTGCGCATGATAGTGGCCAGCTTTCTGACCAAGGATCTGCATCTCGACTGGCGCCGGGGCGAAGCCTGGTTTATGGCCAACCTGATAGACGGCGAGCTGGCCGCCAATAACGGTGGCTGGCAGTGGGCGGCGGGTACCGGCGCCGACGCCGCGCCCTATTTCCGCGTATTCAACCCGGTGACCCAGAGCGAGCGCTTTGATGCCAACGGAGACTTTATTCGTCGCTGGGTGCCGGAGCTGAAAGAGGTGCCGGCCAGACATATTCACGCTCCTCACGACTGGCTCAGGGAGCGGGGGCGCGAGCAGGATTATGTGCCGCCCCTGGTGGATCATGCCCGCGCCCGCCAGCACGCCATTGCCATGTTTGACGCCCTGAAGGACAAGGAGGACGCATGAGTCCGGCCCTGAACGCCTTTTGCCATCTGTACCGCAGCCTGTCTCCCGGCGAGCTGCAAGGGCTGCGTGGCGTGTATTCAAAGGATGTGCTGTTTGCGGATCCGGCTCATGACATTCGCGGCATCGAGGCGCTGGTGGCCTACTTTGAAGGGTTGTTTACCCGGGTGCAGCAGTGCCGGTTCGACATTATTCAGGTGATGGAGCAGGACGGCGAAGCCTATGTACGCTGGGAGATGCACTTTGTTCACCCTCGTCTCAATGGCGGCCGGCCGGTGACGGTGCCGGGCGTCAGTCATTTGTGTTTTGCCGACAGCATTTATTACCACAGAGACTTCTTTGATCTCGGCGCCATGCTCTATGAACAGCTGCCGCTGCTGGGCAAGGGGATTCGGGCACTGAAACGGAGGCTGAATTCATGAACAGAGTACTGATCACCGGGGCCAGCTCCGGCATTGGCCTGCAACTGGCACAGGATTATTTATTCGAGGGCTGGCAGGTGGTGGCGTGCGGCCGCAGCCACGACAAGCTGGCTCAGGTATTGTCCGGTGAGCGGGTGGAATACGGCGTGTTTGATATCAATGACCGCGATGCCGCCGCCGGCGCCTTGAGTGAGGTGGCGCCGGTGGATCTGGCCATTCTCAACGCCGGCACCTGCGAGTATGTGAACGATGCCCATGCCTTTGACGCCGAACTGTTTGAGCGGGTGGTGCAGGCCAACCTGATTGGCACCGGCAACTGCGTGGCGGCGGTGCTGCCCCGCATCAAAACCGGCGGCCGGCTGGCGCTGGTCAGCTCCTCGGTGACCTTTGTTCCCCTGACCCGGGCCGAAGCCTACGGTGCTTCCAAGGCCGGCGTTGATTATCTGGCCCGTACTCTGGCGGTGGATCTGAATGCCGCCAGGGTGGCCGTCAGCCTGATCCGGCCGGGGTTTGTGGACACCCCCCTGACCCGAAAGAATGACTTTCCCATGCCAGGACGGGTCAGCCCTGAGCAGGCCAGCCGGGCCATACGCCGGGGGCTGGCGCGGGGCAGGAGTGAAATCACCTTTCCCACCGGCTTTATTGCCACCCTGAGATTGCTGTCCTGGCTGCCGCACGGGCTGTGGCTGAGTCTGGCCCGGCGCATGAAAAAGGAGCAGGCATGAGCAGCATTGCAGTCATCGGCAGCGGCATCGCCGGCCTGACCTCGGCCTGGCTGCTGAGCCGGCAGCACAGGGTGACCCTGTTCGAGGCCAATGATTATCTGGGCGGCCACACCGCCACCGTGGACGTGACCCTGAATGGCCGCCGTCACGCCGTGGACACGGGATTTATCGTGTTCAACGACCGCACCTATCCGCGGTTTCAGCAGTTGTTGGCCAAAGCCGGCGTTGAGGCCCGCCCCACGGAAATGAGCTTCAGCGTGCAGCAGTCAGCCACCGGGCTGGAATACAACGGCCATACCCTCAATACCCTGTTTGCCCAGCGCAGCAATCTGGTGAACGGGCGCTTTTACGGTTTTTTGCTGGAAATCCTGCGTTTCAACCTGCTGTGCAAGCGGGAGCTGAAGGAAAACACCCTGAGCGGGCAGGACACCCTGGGCGGGTTTCTGGCTCGGCACGGCTTTTCCGACTTTTTTGCCGGCCATTATGTGCTGCCCATGGTGGCGGCCATCTGGTCATCGTCCCTGGCCGACAGCCGGGACTTTCCCCTGGCCTTTTTTCTGCGCTTTTTCAACCACCACGGCCTGCTCAATCTGGTGGACCGGCCCCAGTGGTACGTGGTGAAGGGCGGCTCGCGCAGCTATATTCCGGCGCTGGTGCAGGGCGTGCAGCAAGTGCGGCTGAACAGTCCGGTGCAGTCGGTGCGGAGAGTGGATGGCGGTGCTGAGGTGACCACGGCGGCCGGTACCGAGCGGTTTGACGAGGTGATCCTGGCCTGCCACTCGGATCAGGCGCTGGCCATGCTGGCCGATGCCACCGCGGCCGAGCGTGAGGTGCTGGGGGGGCTTGCCTACCGCGACAATGAGGTGGTGCTGCATACCGACACGCGCCTGCTGCCCACCGAGCGCCGGGCCTGGGCCAGCTGGAACTATTACCTCGACGGCGGCGAGCAGGCGCTGCCGGCGGTAACCTACAACATGAATATTCTGCAGGGTATAGAAGCCGAGGAGACCCTGTGCGTGACCCTGAACCGCACCGACGCCATCGATCCGGCCCGCATTCTGCGCCGTTTTCGCTATGCCCATCCGGTGTACAACCACGCCGCCATTGCCGCTCAGGCCCGGCGCGGTGAGATCTGCGGCCGGCACCATACCCATTTCTGCGGCGCCTACTGGTACAACGGCTTTCACGAAGACGGGGTGCGCAGTGCGCTGGATGTGTGCGAACGCTTTGGAGTCAGCCTGTGAGCCTGAACAGCGCCATCTATACCGGCGTGGTGCGCCATCGCCGTTATCAGCCCAGAGCCCATGCCTTCAGCTATGGCCTGTACATGCTGGCGCTGGATCTGGACGAGCTGCCCCGGCTCGCCGCCGCCAGCCGCTGCTTTGCCCTTGAAGGCTTTGCGCCCCTGAGTTTTCGCCGTGGCGACTACCTGGGTAACGCGCACACGCCGCTCAAGCAGGCGGTGCTGGAAGAAGTGGCTCACCTGGGCGGCCATACCGACGGTCTTGAGCGGGTGCTGATGCTGGGCCAGGTGCGCTGTTTCGGCCTTTATTTCAGCCCGGTAAACCTGTTTTTCTGTTACCGGGGCACCGAGGCCCGCTATCTGCTGGCGGAGGTGCGCAACACCCCCTGGAATGAGCGCCACTGTTATCTGGTGGATCTGGCCCGGCCCGGCCCCACCGACAAGGCCTTTCATGTTTCTCCCTTTATGGGCATGGCCATGCAGTATCACTGGCGCATATCACCGCCGGCGAAACGGGCCCTGGTGCATATTGAAAACCGCAACCCCGAGCTGCTGTTTGATGCCACCCTGGCACTGCGCCGCCGGCCCTTTAATGCCCATGCGCTGCGAATGGCGTTGCGGCAGTGGCCGGTGATGACCCTGACGGTGATGCGCGGCATTTACTGGCAGGCGCTGAAACTGTTGTTAAAACGCATTCCCTATCACTCACACCCTTAAGGATGCCAAGATGGAGACGACACTGACTCAAGCCGCCCCCCGCCGCCTGGATCGCTGGGCCCGCAGTCTGGCATTTTCCTTGTTGTCCGGCCTGAAGCATGCCGGCCTGACCATTCAGGACGGCGACGATACCTTCTTTTTCGGTGAGCCTGAAGCCGGTATTCAGGCCAGCGTGCGGGTTCATGATCCCCGTTGTTATCGCCGGCTGATCACGGGAGGCAGCATAGGGGCTGCCGAATGCTGGGTGGAAGGCGGCTGGCACAGCCCGGATCTGACCGCCCTGACCCGGTTGTTTGCCCGCAATATGGAGGTACTGGACCGGCTGGAGCGGCGTCTGGGCTGGCTGACCTGGCCCTGGCACCGTCTGGCACACAGGCGCAACCGCAATTCAAAAACCGGCAGCCGGGCCAATATTGCCGCTCATTACGATCTGGGCAACGACATGTACCAGCTGTTTCTGGATCCGTATATGCAGTACTCCTCGGCGGTGTTTCCCGACGTCAATGCCAGCCTGGAGCAGGCTCAGGAGCACAAACTGCGACTGATTTGCGAGCGGCTGGCGCTGAAACCGGACGATCATCTGCTGGAGATCGGCACCGGCTGGGGCGGACTGGCCTGCTATGCAGCCCGTCACTATGGCTGCCGGGTGACCACCACCACCCTGTCCCGGGAGCAGTTTGAACACGCTCAGGCCCGGGTGAGGCAGCAGGGCCTGGAAGACAGGGTGACCCTGTTGCTGAAGGACTACCGGGATCTGAGCGGTCAGTATGACAAGCTGGTGTCGGTGGAGATGATAGAAGCCGTGGGGCACGAATATCTGCCTGTGTATTTTAACACCCTGAACCGTTTGCTCAGGCCCCACGGCCGCTTGCTGATCCAGGCCATTACCATTGCCGATCAGCGTTATGAGCAATACCGCAAGGGCGTGGATTTTATTCAGCGTTATATCTTTCCCGGTGGCTGTCTGCCTTCGGTCAGTGAAATGACCCGCCACCTTAGGGAGCAGACCGACATGACGCTGGTGCGGCTGCATGACTATGGCCGGGACTATGCCGAGACCCTGCGGATCTGGGCCGAGCGCTTTCGCCGGGCCGAGCCGGAGCTGGCGAGACTGGGGTATGGAACTGATTTTCAGCGGCTGTGGGCCTATTACTTCGCTTACTGCGAAGGCGGCTTTCGGGAAGGCACCATTGGTCTGGCCCATTTTGAGGCGGTGAAACCGGAAGCCCGGCGATGCTGTCGGGATCACAGGACCGGCTGATCATGTCGAAATGGCAATGGACCCAGCTGCTGGCCTTTGAAGGCTTCTGGCTGCTGGCGGTAGCCGGACAAAATGCCTGGGCCTGGCTCACCACCGGCCTGTTGCTGGTGCACTTTGCCTTTACCCCCAGCCGGGGGGCCGATGTGCGGGTGCTGTGGCTGGCAGCCCTGGGGATGGCGGTGGACGGCCTGCTTACCCTGACCGGCGTATTTGCCTTCAGCCACTGGCCGCTGTGGCTGGGGCTGTTATGGGTGGGCTTTGTACTGACTCTGGGGCACAGCCTGGTGTGGCTCAGGCGCTTTTCCTGGCTCTGGCTGGCGCTGACCGGTGCCGGGGCAGGGGCCAGCTCTTATATTGCCGGCTGGAAACTGGAGGCGGTGGTACTGCCTCTGGGGTTCTGGCCTTCGGCGCTGATCCTGGCGCTGATCTGGTCGGGCTTGCTGCCGCTGCTGGTGGTGCTTGACCAACGACTGCGGAGGTAGCAAATCATGAAAAAGCTCTGTTGCATGCTGTTGCTGATGGTGTCATCGGCCTGGGCCAGCCCGGTGTCTGATCTCACTCTGGTGGGGCAGGGTAAAATGAGCTGGCTGTTCTGGGATCTGTACCACGCCCGTTTCTACAGTGAAGATGGCCGTTATCAGGCCAACCGCTTTCCTCAGGCGCTGTCGCTGCGTTATCAACGCAATATCGACAAGGAGGACCTGCTCACCGCCACGGTGAAGGAGTGGCAGCGGCTGGGAGTAAACTGGAAGCCGGAATGGCCTCAGCAGCTGGAGCGCTTGTGGCCATCGGTGCGGACCAATGACGAGCTGGTGCTGAGGGTGGATGAAAACGGCGCCAGCCGGTTTTACTTCAACTGGCGGTTGCTGGGCAGCATCGACGACCCGGCCTTTGCTCCCGCCTTTCTGGCGATCTGGCTGTCCACCGACAGCCGGGATCCGGCCCTGACCCGACAGCTCAAAGGAGGCTGACATGAAACTTCTGCTGATGGCGCTGACCCTGCTGCTGACGTCCTGCAGCAGCCAGATTGCCGACTATGAAAACACCACGCCGGCGCTGGAGCTGGACCGGTTCTTCAACGGTGAGCTGGTGGCCTTTGGCATGGTGCAGGACAGATCCGGCCGGGTGTTGCGGCGCTTCAGGGTGGACATGGTGGCCAGCTGGGAAGGCAACAAGGGCGTGCTGGAAGAAGACTTTGTGTACGATGACGGCGAGCAGCAGCGCCGGGTCTGGTATCTGGAAAAACACCCCGACGGCCGCTATACCGGCACCGCCGATGACGTGGTCACGCCCGCCGAAGGCCGCACTCAGGGCTATGCCCTGAACTGGCGCTATACCCTGGCGGTGCCGGTGGACGGCAAGGTCTGGGACATCGACTTTAACGACTGGATGTATCTGCTCGACGAAAACCGCCTGATCAACCGGGCCGAGATGACCAAGTGGGGCTTTAAGGTCGGTGAAGTCACCCTGTGGATGGAGCGTAAAACTGCTTTGTGAGGAGAGAGGGGGGAAGAGTGAGGGGATAAACTTTACCCCTCACCCCTCACCCCTCACAGTGTTACTCAAAACCCCGGGGTGGAAATCTCATCCAGCGACAGGGAAAAGCTGGGCACGAACACCTCCAGAAAATACCGAATTTCGTCGTTCATGCGCTCATCCAGCATGGCGGTGAGGCGCTCCCGGGCCTTGGCGAATTCCCGGTTGCCCGCCGACAGCTCTTCCTCGCACTTGAGATAGGCGCAGAGAATGTCGGCAGACTTCACCAGCCGGGCGTAGTCATCCTCAACATGGCCGCACAGCAGCGGCTCAAAGGCCGGCTGCAGCTCGGCAGGCAGCATGGCCAGCAGGCTTTGCTCGGCGTTTTGCTCAATGGCCTTGTAGGCGGTGGCCATCTCCCGGTTGAAATATTTCACCGGGGTGGGCAGATCGCCGGTGAGCACTTCACTGGCGTCGTGATAGAGCGCGCGCAGGGCGGCGGTGCCCGGATCCAGTCTGCCTTCAAAGAGGGTGTTTTTAATCACCGCCAGGGCGTGGGCCACCATGGCCACCTGCAGGCTGTGCTCGGCCACGTTTTCGGGATCGGTATTGCGCATCAGCGGCCAGCGCTGAATAAGCTTCATGCGTGCCATCTGGGCAAAAAAGTGACTGCGGTTCATGATGTTACCTCATGAGGTTTGCGGGGCTTGCCGTTATAATGGCATCACAATTATCAATGGAGAAGATTCATGGACAAGCAAACCCAGACCGAACTGGAAGCCGCCGCCTTTCGCGCCCTGGTGGCCCACCTGGACAAGCGCAAGGACGTGCAGAACATCGATCTGATGAACCTGGCCGGTTTTTGTCGCAATTGCCTGAGCAAGTGGTATCTGGCCGCAGCCGAAGAGCGGGGCGTGGAAATGAACTACGATCAGGCCCGGGAGCGGGTCTACGGCATGCCCTATGGCGAGTGGAAGGATAAATACCAGCAAGAAGCGACCGCCGAACAAAAGGCCGCTTTTGAGAAAAGCCACAAATAACACAGCTGTAAGCGGTCAGCCTTAAGCTGTAAGCCGCCCGGTGTAGTCTGCAGGTACTGTTTCTACCTGCAGTCCTACGGGCGTTTGCAAGCACGGCTGAGAGCCATCCAAACGCCGCCACTTACAGCTGACAGCTTACGGCTTACAGCTCCCCCGAAGGGGGATTATTTAAACACCACGGTGCGGTTGCCGTACACAAATACCTTTTCTTCCAGCACCAGGTTGAGCGCCCGGCTCAGCACCGACTTTTCCACGTCCCGGCCGGCCCTGGCCATGTCTTCAGCAGAAAAAGCATGACTCACATGGGTCACGTCCTGTTCGATAATGGGGCCTTCGTCCAGATCGTCGGTTACGAAGTGGGCGGTGGCGCCGATCATCTTGACGCCCCGTTCATAGGCCTGGCGATAGGGGCTGGCGCCGATAAAGGCGGGCAGAAAGGAGTGGTGAATATTGATAATGCGTTGCTCATAGCGGGCCACAAAGGCCGGACTGAGAATGCGCATATATTTGGCCAGCACCACATAGTCGGGCTGGTAGCGGTCGATCACCTCGGCCAGCAGCTGCTCGTGCTCGGGGCGGTTCAGCCCGTCGTGAGACACGGTGTGCCAGGGAATGTCGAATTTTTCGGTCAGTCCCTGCAGGGTGTCGTAGTTGCCCACCACGGCGGCAATGTCGATGTTCATGGCGCCGCTGAAGTGCTTCATCAGGATATCGCCCAGGCAGTGGGCTTCCTTGGTCACCAGGATCACCCCCCGCTTGCTGCCCGCCGGCACCAGCCGGTTCTGGCCCCCATTCGGCAGTGCCTCGTCCAGATCGGCCAGCAGGGTATGATCGTTAAAACGCCCTTCCAGCTCGGTGCGCATAAAGAAGTGGCCGTTGTCGTGATCCACAAACTCGTCGTTGCGCACGATATTGAGCTGGTGTTTATAGCAGATGTTGGTGATTTTCGAGATAAGCCCGCGAGTATCGGGGCTGTGGCTCAGCAGTATTTTCCGTTCCATTTTTCTTTCTTCTGATGATGGGTAAAGAAGTTCAGCGTCGGCCGCAGCACTGTTTGTATTTTTTACCGCTGTAACAGGGACATGGCTGATTCGGGCCAATTTTGGGTGGGTTATGCTCACCGGAATGGTATACCCAGCGTCCCTGGAACCGAACAAAGCGGGAGCGTTCATGCAGCAACACCACCCGGCCGCTCTCACGGTAGCGGACTTTGAATTCCACTTCGCCCTCGCTGTCGGCGGGGGTTCCACGGGCAAAAACGATGGCCAGTCCCAGCCATTCCGTATCGAGCCCTGATTGCCGCAAGGTATCGGCGTTCAGTTCACCCAGGGTGTCGGGGTGCCAGGTGTGCACCAGATAGTCTCCCAGCCCGAGCCGGTAGGCGCTGTAGCGGGAGCGCATCAGCGCCAGGGGGGTGGGGGCCTCGAGCCGGCCTTCCAGAAAGGGCTGGCAGCAGTCGGAAAACGGCTGTTTGCTGTCACAATGGCATTGCATGAGATTGATTCGAAAAGACAAAAATGCAGTATGCCAGATAAGGGGAAGAATCGTGAAAAACAAAAACGGCCCCTGAGGGCCGTTTGTGACAGGCTTGGCAGCGTGTCTTATTCGATGATTTCGATCTGAATGCTGGCCTGGGCCTTGGCATCCACACGGCGATCGCGCTGACGCTCTTCTTCGCTCACACCCTGTGCCAGTTCTTCACCGTACCAGGCGGTCTGAATGTTTTCAGCGGCTACACCGCGCTGTACCAGGTATTCCTTGGCAGCCAGCGCACGGCGCTCGGACAGCTTGCGGTTGTATTCGGCACTGCCCAGACGGTCGGCGTAGCCGGCCAGTTCAACCTGGTGGTTCGGATTTTGCTCGGCAAAACGGGCCACTTCGTCCAGGGTGGCGCGGGCTTCAGGGGACAGGGCAGAGCTGTCAAAGGCGAAATATACAGAGCCATCGGCAGTCACGGTACGGGTTTCGTAGGTGACTTCAGGCTGCGGCTGGGGAGCGACCGGGGCAACCGGAGCGGGAGCGGCCACGCGACGGTTGGGGTGCAGTACCAGCTCCAGCATCACGTTGTTGACGTCGGTTTCAAAGCCGTTGTTGACTTCATCACCCATGTCTTCAACGCGACGATAGCGTAGCTGTACGTCCACCAGATCGCTGGCGCGGTAGGCCAGGCCCAGGCCGGCGAGGGGAGAGACACCTTCGTCACCGCTGGCAACGTCGGCATCCCAGCCCAGGGCGCCCACTTCACCGAATACGGAGAAGCGATCGCTCAGGGGCAGGCGGCCGATGGCGGACAGGTTCAGGGCCTTGGTGTCGGCGTCACCGCCAAAATTGGTGAAGCCCAGCTCGGTGCCGAAATACTGGTTGAAGTTATAACCACCGAACATGCTCACGGCTTCGGCGTCATCATCGGCGTTGGCGTCATAACGATTGAGATCTTCATAATCGGCATAACCGGCACCGGCACCCAGGTACCAGTCGTTGGCCTGTGCGCTGGCGGAAACACCGGCGGCAGCCAGTGCAATTGCGATCAGAGAAGGAGCCACTGTCTTTTTCATGTTTTTTTGTTCCTCATTTCAGATGAGTGTTTAAGCGTGCTCTGCAGCAGAATGGCCGCGTTAAAACGGTGCTGCTGAATCATGAAATGTGTTTGATGTCTGGTGGCAAACCGCCATTTCACTGATATCCGCACGGCGCCAGACTAGCGTGTTTTGCACCGGCTAACAAGACAGCAGTCAGGCGAAGTGGCTGAAGAAATTGCGTGATAAATGCCATGCAGATGTTCTGAAATGCGGCAAAATGATTTCCATGTGAGGCTTAATTTTCCATCTGGAAACATTTTTTCAACAAAAAGTGGCGTGTTCACAACGAGTCTGTTGACTGGTGTTAAACTGAACAATGTACACATACCATTGCCGTAATCTGCAAATAGGAGTAGCAAGATTATGAATCCTGATACCAGCCTGGTCGGAAAGAAAATCCGGCAAATTCGTGAGGCGATGGGGCTCAGCCGGCCCAAGTTTGCCGAATTGCTTCAGGTGCCTCCCACCACCCTCAAAAACTATGAGCTGGGCTATCGGGAGGTCGGCGGCGCCTTTCTGGTGGCCCTGTCACAGCATCCGGAGCTGCATAAATACACGCTCTGGCTATTGGCCGATACCACAGTGCCTGAAGCGGGTCAGGTCAGCCCCGAGTCATGATGGTCTGACGGCTCAGGGCCGGCCTGCGGGGTCGCCCTGCGTCCGTTTTGTGCGGTCCCCTTCCTGCATGCGTTTGCGCCCGCCTTTTTGTATGCTAATAAAGTCCTTTCTTTCATTAGTATGAGATAGTTCACATGCGTGCCATTCTACTTGCTCTGATCCTGGGCTCGCTCGCTGCCTGTACCCAGTCGCCCACCGGACGCAGCCAGGTGTTGCTGTTTTCTGAAAACGATATGCAGCGGCTGGGAGAGCAGTCCTTTTCCCAGATAAAGGAACAGGAAAATATCAGCAATGATCGCAACCTTAACCGTTACGTGCAGTGTGTGACCGACAGTCTGGTCACTGAGCTGTCTGGTGCCGGCCAGTGGGAAGTGGTGTTATTCGACTCTGAACAGGCTAACGCCTTTGCGCTGCCCGGTGGCAAGGTGGGGGTATACAGCGGCCTGCTCAAGATTGCCAATACTCAGGATCAGCTCGCTGCCGTGATTGGGCACGAGATCGCTCATGTGCTGGCCCGGCACAGTAATGAACGGGTGTCCCGTACTCAGATCACCAATATTGGCCTGAGTGCCGCCGATGCGGCACTGGGGCAGTCCGGCCTGCGTCAGCCGGCCATGGCGGCGCTGGGGTTGGGCGTACAGGTAGGGTACCTGCTGCCCTATGGCCGCGAGCAGGAAGCCGAAGCCGACCGGCTGGGGCTGCAGCTGATGGCTCAGGCGGGGTTTGACCCGCAGCAGGCGGTTACTCTGTGGCGCAACATGGCGGCGGCGGAATCCGGCCCCCAGCCGCCTGAACTGCTGTCTACCCACCCGTCTCACGGTACCCGCATTCAGGGACTGTCGGCGCTGGTGCCCGAGGCCAGTAATATCTATATGCAGGCCCGGGCTCAGGGCCGTCGTCCGGCCTGTGGCCGCTGATGGTTTACGGCTTTGATATCGGCGGCACCAAGATCGCCTTTGGCGTGTTTGATGAGGGCTTCAATGCCCTTGAGACGAGCCTGCATGCCACTCCTGTTCACAGTTATGATGCCTTTTTGGCGCTGGTGACCGGCCTGGTGCATCAGGCCGATCAGCGCCTGGGCGTTCGGGGCCGGGTAGGGATGGGCTTTCCCGGTGTGCTGGACGCCGAAGGCCGTATTCTGGCGCCCAATGTGCCGGCCATTCATGGCCGGGATCTGCTGGGAAATTTGCAGGCACGGCTGCAACGTCCGCTGTTCGGTGACAACGACGCCAACTGCTTTTTGCTGTCGGAATATCATGGCGGCGCCGTGGCCGGCAGCCGGCTGGCGCTGGGACTGACCCTGGGCACCGGGGTGGGCGGTGCCCTGATACACAAGGGTTGTCTGGTCAACAGCGGCCGTGGCGGCTGTGGTGAATTCGGCCACGGCCCCATCAGCGCGGCCCTGCTGGCGCGCCACCCCGGGCTGCCGCTGTTTGACTGTGGTTGTGGCCTGAATGCCTGTCTTGAGACCTATGTGTCCGGCACCGGTCTGGCCCGCCTGTATCGTTACTGCGGCGGCCGCGAACAAACTGGCCAGGCCATTATTGCCGCCTGGCAGCAGGGCGAAGCTGCCGCTGTCGGCTGCATGGAGCTCTATTTCGATATACTGGCTTCCGGGCTGGGTGCGCTGATCATCCAGCTCGATCCGGACGTGGTGGTGCTGGGGGGCGGCCTGGGTGAAGCGGCCTGGCTTTATGACGAGCTGGCCATGCGACTGCCGGCTTATCTGATGACCGGCATGCAGGCACCACAGGTACGCCCGCCGGTATTTGGCGGTGCCGGGGGTGTGCGGGGTGCGGCATTATTGGCCAGCCGGCCGGATTCGCCATTCAGCTCGGCGGTGTAATTTGTTAGCATTATGTTTTTACACCCAAACAAAGGGAATCTCATGTCGTCATACGAGACCGTAGAACAGAAAGCCAGCTATGGCATTGGCCGTCAGATTGGTGATCAACTGGCCCAGCAGCCGTTTGAAGGAATGGACATCGCCGCCGTACAGCAGGGTCTGGCCGACTCCCTCAACGGTGAAGAGTTCGCCGTGTCCCGGGAAGACATCAACGCCGCCTTTGGCGTGATCACCGAGCGCATGAAGGCCGAGCAGTCTGCTCAGTCCGCCAAGGCCAGGGAAGAAGAAGCCGCCTTCCTGAGTGCCAACGCCGCCCGTGACGAAGTGCAGCAGACCGAGTCCGGCCTGCAGTATGAAGTGCTGGCTGCTGGCGAAGGCGCCAAGCCTTCTGCCACAGACACCGTGCGTGTGCATTACCACGGCACCTTTGTAGACGGCTCCGTGTTCGACAGCTCCGTGCTGCGCGGCGAGCCGGCCCAGTTCCCGGTAAACGGTGTGATCAAGGGCTGGGTCGAAGCCCTGCAGCTGATGCCCGTTGGCTCCAAGTGGAAGCTGTACGTGCCTCATCACCTGGCCTACGGTGAGCAGGGTGCCGGCTCCATTCCGCCGTGCTCCACCCTGGTATTTGAAGTGGAACTGCTCGAAATCGCCTGATTCGGGTCAGTCTGAAAAAACCGGCAGCCGCCGGTTTTTTTACGGCTGCTTTTTGCCCGCTGTATTTTGCAAGCGGGATGCATTCTGGCAAACTGCGCAACATTCCCATGAACATCATTGAATAAAGGAAAGATGACATGAGCAATCCGGTTCGCATCGCCATTGCCGGCTGTAACGGGCGTATGGGCAAGGTACTGGTTGAATCCGTATCCAATACCGAGGGCGTGGTACTCACCGCTGCCATCGAACACGCCGGCTCCAGCGTGCTGGGCGCCGATGCCGGCGAGCTGGCCAATGTGGGCCGGCTGAATGTGCCGGTGACCGCCAGCCTGGAAGCCGTGATAGAGAACGTGGATGTGATCATCGACTTCACCCGCCCGGAAGCCACTCTGGCCAATATTGCCCTGGCCCGCCAGCACGGCAAGCGTCTGGTGATCGGCACCACTGGCTTCACCGACGAGCAAAAGGCCGATATTCAGGCAGCCACTGCCGACACCGCCATGGTGATGGCGTCCAACTACAGCGTGGGCGTGAACCTGGTGTTCAAGCTGCTGGAGCAGGCGGCGAAGGTGATGGGGGACTACACCGACATTGAAATTGTGGAAGCCCACCACCGCCACAAGGTGGATGCGCCGTCCGGCACCGCCCTGAGCATGGGAGAAGTGATCGCCAATACCCTGGGACGGGATCTGAAGGAATGTGCCGTCTATGGCCGGGAAGGCATTACCGGTGAGCGGGATTCAAACACCATCGGTTTTGCCACCATTCGTGCCGGCGATGTAGTGGGGGAGCACACCGCCCTGTTTGCCGACATCGGCGAACGGGTGGAGATCACCCACAAGGCTTCCAACCGGCTGACCTTTGCCAACGGCGCCGTGCGTGCCGCCGCCTGGATTGCCGCTCAGCCCGCTGGTCTGTTTGATATGCAGGACGTGCTGGGGCTGAAATAACCGCTGTTGCAGTAATATGGGGTCAGCTGAAGCTTTTCGGGCAGGGCTGACTCCTGTATTTTGCTTTTTGCATTAATTTAACCTGTTGATTTTAAATGAAATAATTGTTTAATTTTGATTAGTTAAATAACTTTATCTTAAAATTTATCCAACCCCCTGTTTTTTCTCGTTATTCCTTTCCGTTCGTTTTTCTTATGCTTTTAATATGAATTTTTATGCCGTGCGTGGTGGAATATTCGACTTTCAGTGCTTCTGCTCACGAAAAAGTTTGTCGAAAACGACACTTCCAGATAAAATACACAGAATTTGCCCAGTATTAGCCGAGATGCAGTAAAATTTTTTTGTCTGTAACTCGGGACAGCCAGGTAAATTGTTGATTTATAAGAATTAACTTGGAGGTTGTCTTGAATCACTCAGCGCTGCTCGTATTGGAAGATGGCTCGGTCTTCCGCGGCACAGCCATTGGCGCCGACGGTTGCTCCGTTGGTGAGGTGGTATTCAACACGTCGATGACGGGATACCAGGAAATCCTTACCGATCCATCCTATGCCCGCCAGATCGTCACGCTCACTTATCCTCATATAGGCAATACCGGCACTAACGCCGAAGATGAAGAATCCGACCGGGTTCACGCTCAGGGACTGATCATTCGCGATCTTCCGCTGATTGCCTCCAACTTCCGCAACCAGCGTACCCTGTCCGACTATCTCAAGGCTCACAACATAGTGGGTATTGCCGATATCGATACCCGCAAGCTGACCCGCATTCTGCGTGAAAAAGGCTCTCTGGCCGGCTGCATTCTGGCCGGAACCGACTTGAATGAAGCCAAGGCGCTGGCCGAAGCCCAGGGCTTCCCCGGCCTCAAGGGCATGGATCTGGCCAAGGTAGTGTCCACCGCCAGCCAGTATCAGTGGCGCGAAGGCAGCTGGCAGCTGGGCCTGGGCCACAGCCAGCCCACCGACGCCGAACTGCCCTACCATGTGGTGGCCTATGACTTTGGCGCCAAGCGCAACATTCTGCGCATGCTGGTGGATCGCGGCTGCCGCCTGACCGTGGTGCCGGCCGAGACCCCGGCCGCCGAGGTGCTGGCGATGAATCCGGACGGCATCTTCCTGTCCAACGGTCCCGGTGACCCCGAGCCCTGCGACTACGCCATTGAGGCCATCAAGACCTTCCTGGAAACCGACATTCCGGTGTTCGGCATCTGTCTGGGCCACCAGCTGCTGGGCCTGGCCAGCGGTGCCAAGACCGTGAAAATGGGCCACGGCCATCACGGCGCCAACCACCCGGTGAAGGATCTGGACAACAATGTGGTGATGATCACGTCACAGAACCACGGCTTCGCGGTAGACGGCGACACCCTGCCCGACAACCTGCGCGCCACCCATGTGTCGCTGTTCGACGGCACCCTGCAGGGCATGCACCGCACCGACAAGCCGGCGTTCTCCTTTCAGGGACACCCCGAGGCGAGCCCGGGTCCGCACGACGCAGCCCCGCTGTTTGACCATTTCATCGAGCTGATCAAGAAATACCGCGCATAAGGAGTAGGGTAGAGTCATGCCAAAACGTACAGACATACAGAGCATTCTGATCCTGGGCGCCGGCCCCATCGTGATCGGCCAGGCCTGTGAATTCGACTACTCCGGTGCCCAGGCCTGCAAGGCCCTGCGCGAAGAAGGCTACCGCGTCATTCTGGTGAACTCCAACCCGGCCACCATCATGACCGATCCGGAGATGGCCGACGCCACCTACATCGAGCCCATCGACTGGCAGGTAGTGCGCAAAATCATCGAGAAGGAGCGCCCGGATGCGGTGCTGCCCACCATGGGTGGCCAGACCGCGCTGAACTGTGCCCTGGAGCTGGAAAAGCACGGTGTGCTGGCCGAGTTCGGTGTGGAAATGATCGGCGCCACCGCCGACGCCATCGACAAGGCCGAAGATCGTCATCGTTTCGACCAGGCCATGAAGAGCATCGGCCTGGAATGCCCCCGCGCCGGCATCGCCCACAACATGGACGAAGCCTACGGCGTGCTGAATGAAGTGGGTTTTCCCTGCATCATTCGCCCGTCCTTCACCATGGGCGGCACCGGCGGCGGCATCGCCTACAACCGGGAAGAATTTGAAGAAATTTGTACCCGCGGTCTGGATCTGTCTCCCACCAACGAGCTGCTCATCGACGAGTCACTGATCGGCTGGAAAGAGTACGAGATGGAAGTGGTGCGGGATCGCAACGACAACTGCATCATCGTCTGCGCCATCGAAAACTTTGACGCCATGGGCGTGCATACCGGTGACTCCATTACCGTGGCGCCGGCCCAGACCCTGACCGACAAGGAATACCAGCTGATGCGCAACGCCTCCATGGCGGTGCTGCGTGAAATCGGCGTGGAAACCGGCGGCTCCAACGTGCAGTTTGGCGTGAACCCCAAAGACGGCCGCATGGTCATCATCGAGATGAACCCCCGCGTGTCCCGTTCTTCCGCCCTGGCGTCCAAGGCCACCGGCTTCCCCATCGCCAAGGTGGCGGCCAAGCTGGCCATCGGTTACACCCTGGACGAACTGCAGAACGACATCACCGGCGGTCTGACCCCGGCGTCCTTTGAGCCGGCCATCGACTATGTTGTGACCAAGATTCCGCGCTTCAACTTTGAGAAGTTCGCCGGCTCCAACGACCGTCTGACCACCCAGATGAAGTCCGTGGGTGAAGTCATGGCCATCGGCCGCAACTTCCAGGAATCGGTACAGAAGGCCCTGCGCGGCCTGGAAACCGGCATGAGCGGTTTCGATCCGGTTGTTGACCTGAACGACACCGAAAGCCTGGCCCGCATTCGTCACGAGCTGCAGGATCCGGGTGCCGAGCGTATCTGGTACATCGCCGATGCCTTCCGCGCCGGCATGTCCGTGGACGGCGTGTTCAAGCTGACCAACGTGGACCGTTGGTTCCTGGTGCAGATTGAAGAGCTGGTGAAGCTGGAAGAGCAGGTGAAGGAAGCCGGCATGGCCGGACTGACGCCCGAGCTGCTGCGCGCGCTCAAGCGCAAGGGCTTTGCCGATGCCCGTCTGGGCAAGCTGCTGGGTGTGAGCGAAAATGAGGTGCGCAAGCTGCGTCACCGTCACGAAATCTTCCCGGTGTACAAGCGGGTGGATACCTGTGCCGCCGAGTTTGCCACCAACACCGCCTACATGTACTCCAGCTACGACGAAGAGTGCGAGGCCAACCCGTCCGACAAGGACAAGATCATCGTACTGGGTGGCGGCCCCAACCGTATCGGTCAGGGCATCGAATTCGACTACTGCTGCGTGCACGCCTCACTGGCCCTGCGCGAAGACGGTTACGAGACCATCATGGTCAACTGTAACCCCGAGACCGTGTCTACCGACTACGACACCTCCGACCGCCTCTACTTTGAGCCGGTCACCCTGGAAGACGTGCTGGAAATCGTGCGGGTCGAGCAGCCCAAGGGCGTGATCGTACAGTACGGCGGCCAGACCCCGCTGAAACTGGCCCGCGCCCTGGAAGCGGCCGGTGTGCCCATTATCGGCACCAGCCCCGACGCCATTGACCGCGCCGAAGACCGCGAGCGTTTCCAGCAGGCGGTTGACCGTCTGGGCCTGAAACAGCCCCAGAACGCCACCGTGACCGCCCTGGATCAGGCCGTGAACCTGGCCGTGGACATCGGTTACCCGCTGGTGGTGCGTCCGTCCTACGTACTGGGCGGCCGGGCCATGGAAATCGTTTACGACGAGCAGGATCTGCGCCGTTACTTCAACGAAGCGGTGAGTGTGTCCAACGAGTCACCGGTACTGCTGGATCGCTTCCTGGACGACGCCACTGAGGTGGACATCGACGCCATCTGCGACGGCAAGGACGTGGTGATTGGCGGCATCATGGAGCACATCGAGCAGGCCGGCGTTCACTCCGGTGACTCCGGTTGCTCGCTGCCGCCCTACACCCTGAGCCAGTCCATTCAGGACGAGATGCGCGAGCAGGTGCGCAAGCTGGCCCTGGAGCTGGGTGTGGTCGGTCTGATGAACGTACAGTTCGCGGTGAAGGGCAACGATATTTACCTCATCGAGGTAAACCCCCGTGCCGCCCGTACCGTGCCCTTCGTGTCCAAGGCCACCGGTGTGCCCCTGGCCAAGGTGGCGGCCCGCGCCATGGCCGGCAAGTCCCTTGCCGAGCAGGGTGTGACCGAGGAAATCATTCCGCCTTACTACTCCGTGAAGGAAGTGGTGCTGCCGTTCAACAAGTTCCCCGGTGTTGATCCGCTGCTGGGCCCTGAAATGCGCTCTACCGGTGAGGTGATGGGCGTGGGTGAAACCTTTGCCGAAGCCTTTGGCAAGGCCCACCTGGGCGCTGGCAAGGCGGTACCGAAGGAAGGCCGTGCCCTGCTGTCCGTGCGTCACAGTGACAAGCAGCGGGTGGTTGACCTGGCCGCCAGCCTGATTGAGGCCGGTTACCAGATCGACGCCACTCACGGCACCGCCGTGGTACTGGGTGAAGCCAACATCAACCCGCGTCTGGTGAACAAGGTACACGAAGGTCGCCCGCACATTCTTGATCGCATCAAGAACAACGAGTACACCTACATCGTGAACACCGCCGAGGGCCGTCAGGCCATCGAGGACTCCCGTCAGCTGCGCCGCGGTGCCCTGGCTCAGAAGCTGTCGTACACCACGACCCTGAACGGTGCCTTTGCCACCGTGATGGCCATGGCTCACGACGCCACCGAGTCGGTGATTTCCGTTCAGGAAATGCACGCCCGGGTAGCCAGCGGCAAGTAAGCCCAGGGCTCACTCTGATGAAAAAGGCACCTGCGGGTGCCTTTCTTCATTCTGTTCAAAATTTATTCATCTTTTTTTACGATATTGTTTGACGGCACCCCCCCACTGCCGTAGAGTGCACCTCAGCAAGATTCTCAAGTCAGCGCAGCATCAGTACATTGTTGGTCCTTACGGTTCTACAGTCACCACGCTTCCCTTATTTGATTTATTGCGGTTCCGGGCAATTGCCCATTCATATGTTTAAAAAAGGTAAGTATACATGGCTACTGGCACTGTAAAATGGTTCAACGAGTCCAAAGGTTTTGGTTTTATCACTCCCGCTGACGGTGGCAAGGATCTGTTTGCCCACTTCTCCGAGATCGTTGGCAGCGGTTTTAAAACCCTGGCCGAAGGTCAGCAGGTATCCTACACCCCGGCCGAGGGTGCCAAGGGTCCTCAGGCTTCTCAGATTCAGGTTCTGTAATCATTTTCTGAATGATTTAAAACCTTAAAAAACCCGCTTCGGCGGGTTTTTTGCGTTGTGGGTGTCGTTAATCATGCACTCATTTCGTACCTGAGCTGTAGGCGCCGCTTTAGCCGGCGCAAATCTGCAGACGACTGTGTCTTCAAGGCCTGTTGCACAGGCCCTGCCAACTAAAGTGGCAGCTACCGCATAACCTTTTACATGTAATTGGCCTTAGCTGGCAGAGGATGTCAGCTCTCCCCGCAAGCTTTGCCCCATCAATAACCGTATTTCGTTGGGGGGCAGGTTCTTGCTCAGCAGATAATGCAGCTTGGTCAGGGCCGCTTCCGTGGTCATGTCATAGCCCGAAATAACCCCGGCATCGGCCAGGGCCTTGCCGGTGGCATAGCCTTCCATGTTGACCGAGCCGCGCCGGCACTGAGTGAGGTTAACAATGATCACGCCCCGGGCCGAGGCCTCGGCCAGCAGGGTCAGCATGGCCTCGTTCTGAGGCGCATTACCCACACCGTAAGACAGCAGCAGCAGGGCTTTTACCGGCTGACGCAGCAGGTTGGCGATCACCTCCGGGCTGATGCCCGGATACAGCATGACCACGCCGACAGGCTGGGGCGTGATGGGGCTGACAGTCAGGGTTTTGCCACTGGGCTGGCTCAGCTTGCCGGCCTCAAGGCTGATATGAATACCGGCATTGAGCAGGGGCGGAAAGTTGGGCGAATCAAAGGCGTTAAAACCGTCGGCGTGCACCTTGCTGGCCCGGTTGCCGCGATAGAGCCGGTTGTTGAAAAACAGACCGACTTCGTGAATGGGATACTCGGCGGCGATATAGAGGGCATTAAGCAGGTTGGTGCGGCCGTCGGAGCGCAGCTCCACCAACGGTATCTGGGAGCCGGTGACGATCACCGGTTTGTCGAGATCTTCCAGCATGAACGACAGCGCCGAGGCGGTAAAAGCCATGGTGTCGGTGCCATGCAGCACCACAAAACCGTCGTAATCGTGGTAATGGGCGCGAATGTCGTCGGCAATGCGCTGCCAGTCTGCAGGGGTCATGTCGGACGAATCGATCAGCGGATCATATTCACTGATATGGTAGGCCGGCATTTCCGGGCGGTGCAGCTCCGGGGTGGCGGCCAGGCTGTCGGTCATAAAGCCTGCCAGAGGCACATAGCCCTTGGCGGATTTCTGCATGCCGATGGTACCCCCGGTGTAGGCGATATAGATTTTTTTGCGGCTCATTAAAACTCCTGGCATTCCACGCACAGTACATACTGGCCGCGAATGTCGTTAAAACGGGACAGGGCATCCAGCTCGCGGCCCAGCTGTTCGCCGGCCGGTTGCAAGGCCTCGGGAAGGCTGGCCTGGAGCAGAGCCCGAGCGTCGATATTGGACTCCAGCAGCTGCTCCATCAGCAAATCCTTGGGTGAACGGGGCAGCAGCACCTTTTTTACCCGGTATTCGGCCAGCCCGGCCAGTTCGGCGGCACCGGCCAGGGCATCGTCCAGATAGCCGAGTTCATCCACCAGCCCCAGCGCCTGGGCGTCGGTACCGGTCCATACATGCCCCTGAGCGGCGGCTTCCACCTGCTCGGGCTTGAGTTCACGGCCATTGGCCACCAGGGTCACGAACTGATCATAAGTGTGTTCAACCCCCAATTGAATCAGTTCCCGGGCATGTTCGGGCAGGCCGGTGGTCAGCCCGGCGCCGACAAAATCGGTGGTGCCGACGCCATCGGTGTTCAGGCCGAGTTTGGCCAGGGCGTCTTCAAAGGTGAGAAACAGCCCAAAGACGCCGATGGAGCCGGTGAGGGTGGTGGGGGCGGCGTAGATTTTGTCGGCATCGGCGGCAATCCAGTAACCGCCGGAGGCGGCGGTGCTGCCCATGGACACCACCAGCGGCTTGCCGCTCTCCTTGAAGCGCAGCAGGGCGGCACGGATCTGCTCGGCGGCAAAGGCACTGCCACCGGGACTGTCAATACGCAGCACCAGGGCGTTGAGATCATTGTCGCGCCGGGCCTGGTCGATAAGCCGTGCCAAGCGTTCGTCGCTGATGGTGTTGGGTGCTGGCTCGCCGCTCATGATGGCGCCGCTGGCGGTGATCAGGCCCACCGCCGGGGCCGTGCTGTCGTCCTGAGAGCGGTGTGCCAGATAACGGGGCACACTCAGGCTCTGGTAACTGCCGGCGCTGTGGTTCCAGCCCACCTGTTCGCCAATGTGGCGCAGCATATCGTGACGGGTTGCCAGCTTGTCTACCAGACCCTGCTCCAGGGCATAGCGGGCCGGATCGCCGCCCACGGCACGAAACCGGCTCAGCAGCAGCTCCTTGCCCGGGCTGATGTGATCGGCGGGAATATTGCGCAACGTGCTGATATTGTCCTGATAATGCTGCCACAGCTGGCCCAGCCAGCGCAGGGCGTCTTCCCGGCTTTCATCGGACATGTCGTCTCGCAGATAGGGCTCCACAAAGGATTTGTAGGTGCCTACCCGGAACACATGGGGCGTGATGTCAAAGCGCTCAAAGGCCGACTTGTAGTGCAGCCGGTAGACCCCCATCCCCTGAATGGTGACGGCCCCGGCGGGGTTCAGCCAGACTTCATCGGCATGGGCGGCCAGATAATACTGGCCCTGAGTGTAGTAATCGCCAATGGCATAAACCGGTTTTCCCGAGGTTTTGAAGGCCTCAAGGGCGGCGCCGACTTCATCCAGCCGGGTGAGGCTGGATTCGGTCATGTTCTGCAGCCTGAGCACCACCACCTTGATGCGATCATCGTGCCGGGCTGCGGCCAGGGCCTCCTTGATCTGCCCCAGAGTGAGGGGGGGAGGAGTATTGTCTCCGGACAGCCATTTGTTGAGCAGGCGGCGCGGGCCGGTCTGGGCGTCCTGCTCCAGTACCGGGCCGTTAATGTCCAGGGTGAGGGCGGCGGTGGCGGGCAGAACGGGCGCTTCCTTTTCGCCAAAGAACAGAATAAACAGGGAAATCAGGGCCAGCAGGAAAAACAGGTTTACAAGCAAGGTGCGAAGAAGAGTCAGCACCCGGCCAAGAGTGCGAAACAACCATTTGATGGCAGACCACATAGCAGCGCCTTGAAATAAAAGAGGGTCGAATTGCTCCATTATGACGTGAGGCCGCTGACATTGCCACGGATAGCCCCGGCAACTGAAGGCTGCCTCACGAAACCCGAAGAAAAAGTCTGTTGGGTATGCCATGGCAGAAGGCTTTATGCCCCGGGCGGGGGCTGGTAAGGTAGCGCGGTCTCAAAACAGGAGAAAAAAATGGACGCACTGGAACTGTTACTGAACCGCCATTCCAACCCCCGTCTGGTGGCGCCGGCCCCTGCCGGCGAGCAGCTGGACACCCTGTTCCGCGCCGCCCTGCGCGCCCCGGATCATGCCGCGCTGATGCCCTGGGAATTTATCGTGTTTGAAGGCGAGCAGCGCCGGGCCCTGGGGGGTGTGCTGGCTGCCGCCGCCGAGGCGAAGGGGGAAAGCGAAGACGCCATCGACAAGGCCCGCAATGCGCCGCTGCGGGCTCCCATGGTGATTACCGTGGTGGCCAAGGTAAAGGAGCACGACAAGGTGCCGCGTCTGGAGCAGGAACTGTCCGCCGGCTGCGCCCTGATGGCCATGCAGATGGCGGCACAGACCATGGGCTTCAACGGCATCTGGCGTACCGGCTGGTTTGCCTTTGACCGGGGCGTGCACCGGGATCTGGGGCTGGAAGAGCAGGATCAGATCGTCGGATTTTTGTATCTGGGCACCCCGGAAGTGGAAGTACGCAAGCTGCCCGAGCGTGACCCGGCCCGGTTTGTGCGCTATTTCGGCCGTTAAACAATAAAAGGGGTGAAGTCATTTAAATAAAATGACTCCGACCCCTTTTTTACGCTCCGCGCCCTTCCAGCTCAATCAGCGCTTCGGGGGTATTCAGGTTACAAAAGGCACTGGCCTGATCGCTGAAGTCTACCGGCACCAGCTGGTGTCGCTCATACCACAGCTGCAGTTTGCGATCCCCGCCATCCAGATAATTGCACAGGGATGGCAGCAGCGACTGGTGCATCAGGGCGGTGGCGGCGTGAAGCTGATGGCCGTCATCCACCACGGCGATCTGATCGTGGCGGTGTACGGCAGCGCATAACCGCACAGCCAGATCGGCGGGCACCAGCGGGCTGTCGCAGGGCACGAACAGCACCCACTCGCTGGGAGCATGAGTCAACCCGGCCTCAAACCCCGCCAGCGGACCGGCAAAATGATATTCATCGTCGGGAATCACCGTGGCCAGCTTCCGGTAATGTTCCAGGTTGCGGTTGGCATTGATCAGCACCCGGCCCACCTGAGGTTCAAGCCGCTCCAGCACATGGCTGACCAGAGGACGGCCCCACAGGGGCAGCAGTCCCTTGTCGGCACCCTGCATGCGCAGCCCCCGGCCACCGGCCAGAATGACGGCGGTAATGTCTTTCGGATCCAGCATGGCCTCTTCCGTTTCAATGATTTCTTTATGTATTTTAACTCTTTATAGCATGCCCCGGGAGAGGGGGTGGTCACACTACCGGGGTTTTTAATTGCTTGAGCCGCCCCGTTTTCCCTCCTAACATGGCTGGCCGGTACGCCCTTTCATAACAACAAGGTATAACAATAATGAGCACGCAACCTGATGTGGACGATCCGTTTTTCGGTCGTCCCTTTGTCTCCTTTCTGGCGGTGGTGGCCCTGCTGCTGGCCGCCGCCAACCTGCGCGGCGGCCTGGTGGTGGTGGGGCCGCTGGTGGAGCAGATCCGCGCCGGCCTGAATATCAGCGCCAGTGCCTTCAGCCTGCTGACCACACTGCCGCTGATCTGTTTCGGGATTATTTCCCTGTGCGTGCCGGCCTTGTCCCGGCGCTGGTCACCCCAGGTGCTGGCCATTGCCGGTCTGCTGGTAATAAGTTTCGGCGTGCTGCTGCGGCTGGCAGACGATTACGCCGTGGTGTTGCTGGGCACCCTGCTGCTGGGCGCGGCCATTGCCCTGCTCAATGTGCTTATTCCCGGGCTGGTGAAGGCGTTTTTTCCCCGCAGGGTGGGGCTGATGACCGGCCTTTATTCGGTCACCCTCAGCACCGGTGCCGGTCTGGGCGTGTATCTGGCGGTGCCCTTGCTGGAGCGGTTTGGTCACTGGCATTACCCGGTCGCCTTGTGGGCGGTACTGCCGCTGGTGTGCGTGCTGTTCTGGCTGCCCATGCTGAAGGTGAAGAGTGTCGGGCGCCCGTCCCATCCGGTCAGGGTGAGCCTGTGGCGGGATAAAACCGCCTGGGCCATTACCTTTTATATGGGGCTGCAGTCGTTTTACTTTTATTCCATGGCCACCTGGCTGCCCAAAATACTGCTGGAAAGCGGCCTGGATGCCCACCATGCCGGCACCGCCACGGCGCTGATCAACCTGGTCAGTATTCCGTTCAACTTTGTGGTGCCCATACTGGCGGCGCGCATGGCCAGTCAGCACCGGCTGGTGCTGGGCATCTTCCTTGCCTCCTTTGCCGGTCTGGCCGGGCTCTGGTGGCAACCGGCCACGGCTCCCTTATTGTGGGCCTCGCTGATCGGGGTGGGGTGTGGTGGTGCGCTCAGCCTGGCGTTGTCGTTTTTTGTGTTGCGGGCCACCAATACCGCCCAGGCCACGGCGCTGTCGGCCATGGCCCAGAGCATCGGTTACCTGCTGGCGGCCACCGGGCCGGCGGCGCTGGGCGTGATACGGGATCTTGAAGGCGCCTGGCAGGGGGCCCTGCTGCTGATGATGGCCCTGCAATTGCTGCAGTTCGGCTGTGGCTGGGTGGCGTCCCGGCCGGTTAATGTGGTGCCCGATCGGGATAAATAACGGCTTTTGTTGTGGGCGGCTAGACTTTGCCGGACAACAACAAGGAGCACGTTATGAAACACTTTCCGCTGGTATTACCACTGCTGTGGCCGGGATTAATAGTACCGGCCCTGGCCGAGGCCCCGCCGCTGCAGCTGGCGGCGGAGTATGCCCCTCATCACAACCCGGTTGATTACCTGGTGAGCGAAAAGCTCGACGGCGTGCGGGCATACTGGAACGGCCGCCAACTGGTGTCGCGCAGCGGCCATGTTTTTGCTGCACCCGGCTGGTTTATGGCGGACTTTCCCGACACACCCCTCGATGGTGAGCTGTGGATCGGTCGCGGCCGGTTTGCCGAGCTGTCGGCGGCGGTGCGCCGTTTTGAACCTGTGGAGGAGGAATGGCGTGAGATTCGTTTTATGGTGTTTGACTCACCGGCAAGCGATCTGCCCTTTGAGCAGCGGGCGGCACACCTGGGGCGTTTGCTGGCAGCACTGAAGGTACCCTGGCTGCAATGGGTGGAACAGCGTGAGGTGGCCGATGCCGCCGCCCTGGCGGCCTTGCTGGATGAAATAACGGATCAGGGTGGTGAAGGCCTGATGTTGCGCCATCGGCACAGCCGCTATGCAGCCGAGCGTAATCAGGAGTTGCTGAAACTCAAACAGTTTCAGGATGCCGAGGCCACCGTGCTGGCGCAGCTGCCGGGGCAGGGAAAATATGCCGGCATGATGGGATCCCTGCTGGTGGAAACGGAAGATGGCCGGCGCTTTAAACTGGGTACCGGCTTCACCGATGTGCAACGGCGCAACCCGCCGGCGCCGGGTACTGTGGTGACGTACCGCTACCGTGGCGAGACCGCCACCGGGCTGCCCCGTTTTGCCAGCTTCTGGCGGGTGCGCGAACCGCTGAATCCATAGGCCGGAGCCCGGTCCGGGCCAGTTAAATTCGATGTAAATGTAAAGGGGTAACCGTTTTGTGTTTAATTGCCTTTGACTGGCAACCGGCCGATGGCCGCCTGTTGCTGCTGGCCAACCGGGATGAATTCCATGCCCGGCCCACGGATCCCGCCGGCTGGTGGCCGGAATATCCCGGGCTCTGGGCCGGCCGGGATCGGCAGGCGGGCGGCACCTGGTTGGGCATTACTCAGGCCGGCCGTTTTGCCGCGCTTACCAATTTTCGGGAAGGCGCGCCCCAGGCCGGCAAGCGCAGCCGGGGCGAGCTGGTCACCGGGTTTCTCACCGGCGAGTCATCTCCCCATCACTACCTGCAACAAGTTTTGGCCAGGGGAGAAGAGTACGCCGGTTTTAACCTGCTGGCAGGAGACTTGCTCACCGGCGAGCTGCACTATGGCGGCAACCGCCCTGGCGCTGAGCCCCGCGCCTTGCCGGCCGGTCTTTACGGACTCTCCAACGGCTTGCTCAATACCCCTTGGCCCAAGACGGTGCGGCTGAAACGCGGCCTGGCCACGCTGTCCGCCGGCGATGAAGGCGCCGCCATGGCCTTGCTGAGCGACGCCACGCGAGCTCCCGACGGCGCCCTGCCCGATACCGGCATTCCCTTTGAGCTGGAGCGCCGGCTGTCGTCGATTTTTATTACCGGCGACGATTACGGCACCCGGGCCCAGACGGTGCTGAGTATGGAGCAGGGCCGGGTGAGAATTCTGGAGCAGGGGCGGGGGCCACAGGGCCGCTTGCTGCACCGCCGGCAGGCCAAGTGGCAGCTGGATATCCAGAGCTCTGCCAAATGCTAACGACAACGATTTTTTTGGCTCTTGCTCAGGTCTCGGCTGCCGTGTTGTTCTGACAACAGATGGCGTATTAATAGGCAATGTTCAGGTCTGCCACTATGCTGAACAAAGCCGGTTTGATTTTCCTTGGCACTCAACCTCGTTTGAGACGACCATTTTGCCGGTCGCGCTGACAGGCAACCATATGCGTTCATTTGACTCCAGGCTATCGCGCGAGCAGTCGCGCGGTGAAGAACTTGCAAATGGCATCAGTCATGGCCTGGCGTTGGTTGCCATGGCGATCGGCACCCCCTGGCTGATTATAAACAAGGTGCGTTACGGCACGGCGGCCGATGTGGCGGGTGCCAGTGTCTTTGCTACAACGGCCATGTTGCTGTATTTCTCCTCGGCGCTTTATCACCTGCTCTGGCCCGGCGGTCTCAAGCGGCTGTGCCGGCGTATTGAGCATGCCGCGATTTTTTTGCTTATTGCCGGTACTTACACCCCATTTACCCTGGGCGTGCTCAGTGGCGCCTGGGGATGGACCCTGTTCGGGTTGATTTGGGGGATGGCGGCTGCCGGCATTGTGTTGAATATTGTGGCGAGACGTCCTCATCCGGTGGTGGCTACCGGCCTTTATCTGGTTATGGGCTGGCTGATTGTGCTGGCTGCCGGACCCTTGTTGTCTGTTTTGCCCATGCCGGGACTGCTGTGGCTGGCGGGAGGCGGGTTGCTCTACACCCTGGGCGTGGTGTTTTTTGCAACCGATTCAAAGCTGCGCTTCGGCCACTTCATCTGGCACCTCTTTGTGATGGGAGGCACTGTTTGCCATTACTTTGCGGTGCTCTGGTATGCAAGCTGAGCGCACCATGCCTCCTATACGGGAAATTCCATGATGAACACGGACCCGACAGTTCCTTCCAATACCACCCGATTGCCAAAAGCACTGGTCGAGCGGCTGACAAATCCCTTTGTACGTTTTGTTCAGGTTGAGACAACGGCCGGAGCCATGCTGCTGCTGTTTACCCTTGCGGCACTGGCGGTGTCCAACTCACCCTGGGCGATGTCTTTTGAACATTTCTGGGAGCTGCCGGCAGGCTTGAGTGCCGGACCAATGGTGTTGGTCCGCTCCCTGCGTGAGTGGATTAATGATGGTCTGATGACGCTGTTCTTTTTTCTGGTTGCGCTGGAGCTAAAGCGGGAGTGGGTGCTTGGGGAATTGAGTCGGCCACGAGTGGCGGCCTTGTCCATTGCTGCCGCTTTGGGGGGGATGCTGGTTCCGGCTGCCATTTACCTGCTGTTGCAATATGCTCAGCCCGGCCAGCCAGGCTGGGGGACCGTTATGGCGACCGATACGGCGTTTGTGATCGGTTGCCTGGCCCTGCTGGGATCGCGTATACCTCAAAGCCTGCGCATGTTTCTGTTGTCTTTGGCGATAGTGGACGACATTGGCGCCATTCTGATCGTGGCCATCGGTTACAGCACTGACATCGCCTGGCCACTTCTGATCGTCGCCGGGCTGGGGCTGGCTGTGGTCGGAGGGATGTCGAGAATGGGGATTCGTGGTTTTGCACTCTATATTCTGATGGGTGTCCTGATTTGGCTCGTGGTGGATGCCTCCGGAGTGCATGCCACCATAACCGGAGTCATATTGGGTCTGATGACGCCTGCGCGCCGGTGGGTCAGTGACACTCGTTTGTACGCGATTCTAAATCAGGTGGTGGCACATCCCGCTGGTCGAGAAGGCAACAGCGGGCATACCGAGGACAGGGAGACCCTGAAAATGGCGGAAATAGCGGCTCGTGAAACGCTATCGCCGGTAGAGCGGCTTGAAATGGCGCTGCACCCCTGGGTGGGGTTCGTCATTATGCCCCTTTTTGCTTTTGCCAACGCCGGAGTGACATTGTCGTTCAATCATTTGGGAGGGCCGGTCACGTTGGCGGTGTTTATGGGGTTTGTGCTTGGTAAACCGGTTGGCATTTTATTGTTCAGCTGGCTGGCGCTGCGGCTGCATATTGCCATTCTGCCACCCGGACTCAGCTGGCCTCTGTTGGCTGGCGGCGGTCTGCTCGCCGGGATCGGCTTTACCATGGCGTTGTTTATCGCAGACATGGCGTTTGATGATAGTCTGCTCGATGCGGCCAAAACGGGAATATTTCTTGCCTCCGTGTTTTCCGCCCTGGCGGGATTGATGGTCTTGAGCTGGCGGCCGGTTCAGAGCCCGCCTGCTAATGGGTAATCGCATTGATAATCTGTTTATTACTGTCAGGTGAGCCTGACCGTTCAATGGTGCTTATTACAAGTTACAAGGAACGATCAAGGTGTGCCAGCAGGGCGGCCAGATCGTTGTGAATGTAGCGCTCGTCCACGCAGCGGGCGAGATGGTCGTTGACAAAATGCACAAAGTTGGCGGCGGGGTAGGGCAAGCGTCGGTTGCCGTGGCACACCAGATACCAGTGGCTGGTGAGCGGAAACTCCGGCAATGCCGGGCGGCCCAGCCGGTGCTGGCCTTCCGCCAGGGTGTGCTCCGACAGTACCGCCAGCCCCAGGCCCTGCTCCACACTCATGCGAATGACTTCGTTGCTTTCTATCTGCATTACCCGCTTCAGCTGCAGATTGTGGCTGCGCAGCCATTCCTCGAATACCAGCCGGGTGGCGCTACCCGGTTCCCGTAGCAGAAAACGTTCGTTCAGCAGGGCGCCAAAGCTGGCCGGCGGGTTTTTTACCGCCCAGTGGTCCGGAGGGGTGATCAGCACCAGCGGGTTGTGAATAAAACGCCCGCTCAGGGTGTGCTCGCCGGCGGGAGGATGGCTGAACAAATACAGATCGTCCTGCTGATGGCGATGGCGCTCCAGAATATAGCCCCGGTTGCCCACGCTGATGGACACTTCCACCCCCGGAAACTGGCGATTAAAGGGCCCCAGCAGCCGGGGCAGAATATACTTGGCGGTGGTCACCACACCAATGCTGAAGCTGCCTCGGGTGCCCTGGCGGGCATCCTGCAGAAAACCGCCGAAATCCTCAAAGCGGGACAGGGCGTCGAGGGCGGCATGGTAGAGCTCGGTGCCGATAAAGGTGGGTTTCATCTGGTTATCGAGCAGTGGTTCGCCCACCGCCTCGGCCAGGCGTTTGAGCTGCTGGGAAACAGTAGGCTGGGTCAGATGCAACTGGGCGGCGGCCCGGGACACGGATCCCAGCCGCACCACGGCCACATATACCTGCAGCAGGCGGAAGGTCAGGTGGCGTACATTCATGGACAATTATCTATATATAGCTTAAATAACATTTATTGGTAACTATAGCGCCGGCAACGCACAATGTCCCCACTTTCCAGACTCGGCTTCGGCCGGCACTCGTTTACAGCCCGTTTTCTGCCATGCCGGCAGGCCCTTGGCCCTGTCGCAGGCCCGGCTGTGCGCGTGATTTACCAGACGTTATTTATCAGACAAAGGGGGAATGATATGCCGGATATAGTGGTGGCGTTTTTTGCGCTGGGGGTAGTTGCGGGGCTGGCCCGCTCGGACTTGCAGGTGCCCAAGGCCGCCTACGATACCCTGGGGATTTTGCTGATGCTGACCATCGGCTTCAAGGGCGGGCTGGCGCTGCACGGCAACCTGCACTGGCAGCTGGTGCCGGAGCTGCTGGCGGTGGCGTCCCTGGGAGTATTGATCCCGCTGGTGTGCTATCCGCTGGCGCGCCGGCTGCTGCGTCTCGATCAGGCCAACAGCGCCAGCCTGGCCGCCCACTACGGCTCGGTGAGCGCCGGCACCTTTGCGGTGGCGCTGGCCTATGCCCAGACCCTGCAGCTGGAAATCGCGCCGGAAACCACCCTTTACCTGGTGCTGCTGGAGCTGCCCGCCATCGTGGTGGCCATTTCCCTGTACAAACGGCTGGCGGGACAGGATGGTGTTGCCAGCAGCGGCAGCGTCTGGCATGAAGCGCTCACCAGCCGGGGCGTGGTGTTGCTTACCGGCGGCGTACTTATCGGCTATTTCTACGGTCCCGAGCGGGCGGCGCCGGTGAGCGATCTGTTTATTCACGCCTTCAAGGCGTTGCTGGCGCTGTTTTTGCTGGAAATGGGGCTGTGCGCGGCCAAGGCGTTGACGCCGGTGCCCTGGAAGCGCTGGCCGGTGATGCTGTTTGCCCTGGCAGCCCCCCTGGTGCTGGCGGGCCTGGGGGTTGTGGCGGCCTCGGCGCTCAGTCTGCCGGCGGGCAGCGCGCTGATCCTGGTGGCGCTGGTGGCCAGTGCTTCCTATATTGCCGCCCCGGCGGCCATTGGCGCCGCCATCGAAAAGGCCGACATTGGCCTCGCCATGCTGGCCTCACTGGCGGTGACCTTTCCCTTTAATGTACTGGTGGGCATTCCGCTCTACGCCCGCTGGCTGGCGGCCTGATATACACAGCATGCGAAGCAACAGCGTGGTTGCACTCCGCCGACACGCTCCAAGCCCATCCGTGGGACGCTCGGCAAATTCCATCCCTGGAATTTGACGGTCGGCTACGGCAATCCCCGCTGCTGCTTCGTGAAGCTAATGAATCGCTTGCCTTCGTATGATTACAAAAAAAGCGGACCCCTTGAGGTCCGCTTTTTGCTCTCCGCGGTGGCTTACACCAGCTCGCGGTTTTCCTTCTTGGCGGCGACGATGTCTTTCCACACGCCGCGGCAGATCATGATCAGCACCCAGAGGGTGAGGGCGGGCCAGATCAGAATATAGGCCCCCAGGGTCAGTTCATTCATTCAGGACTCCTTGGCAAGGTGAGCGGTTTTCATGGCAGCCGGAGCAGCATGCTCGAAACGGTCGTCGTAGTTGCCCACACGCTTTTTAATCAGATTAAAGTCGAACTTCTGGTCGTCCATCAGGCTCACCAGCACGCAAACCAGGGTGCTGACGCCGTAGGCCACCAGAGAAGACAGCAACACGGTATATTCCCGCAGGAAACCGGTGGCAAAGAACATCAGCGCCAGGCCGGCGAGGATGCCGGCGATAAAGCCGACGTGGCGCCCAAAGAAGCCGAACGCCATCAGGCCGATCACCACACCGCCACCGATACTGGCCAGCAGTTCAAACAGCACGGCCACGGCGCCGGTCATGGGCAGCAGCTCAAAGCGGGCCACGCAGAACATGATCAGGGCAGCCACTACCGAGGTAGTAAAGGCCCGGTTGGTGACCCGGTTCCAGAAGCAGCTGGCGATGACCGGGAATACGATGGCACCCCAGAGTGCGCCCACGAACACCAGCATCACCAGAATATCGAGAGAGAAGCTGGCAAAGACAATGCCCAGCATGGTGGCCACCACCATGGTCAGCCGGCCGATAAACAGCATGCGCTTGGGATCGGCCTTGCCCCTGGCAATGTTCTTGCCGTAAACGTCGGCCATCACGATGGCGGACAGGGCAGACAGATCCGAGTCGGCGGTGGATGAGAGCGAGCCGATCACCAGAATAAAGAACAGGGCAATAAATACCGGCGGCAGGTAGCTGGACACCATCTGCGGGATCAGGTTGTTCATGTCACCGTTCAGCGGCTCAACACCTGTAGTCAGGGCCATCAGGCCGATCATGCCCAGACCAATCACAATGGCGCCGTAGCCCAGGGTAGCGGTCAGGAAAGTCGGTTTGATGTGCTTCTCGTTGACCGCAAACAGCCGCTGGGAAATGGTCTGGTTACCGATGGCATAGGCCAGCACCGCCACAAAGTAGGGCGCACCCTGATGCAGAACGGCATCGGTGGAGAACAGGTTGGCCTGCTCGGCGGTGAGGTGATCAAAGCCGTTCATCACCTCGGCCGGGCCGCCCATGGCGAACAGCACGGCAGGAATGATCACCACGGCGATGGCCATCAGCGCGATCAGCTGGGCGAAGTCGGTGAGCACGGAGGCGCGGAAGCCCGACCACAGGGTGTAGCTGAGTACGCCCACGCCGGCGATGATCACGCCGGTCTGGAAGGACAGCGGCGACAGCACCGACACCAGGGCGCCGGCGGCGGTGAAGTTCACCATCAGGCTGATGATGCTGCCCAGCAGGTTGGAAAACGCCAGGATCAACTGGCTCGAGGAGCCGTGACGGGCGTGAATGACTTCCCCAAGAGTATGGGCGTTGGGCGCCAGGGCGCGGAAGCGACGGCCAAAGGGGTAGATGAACAAAATCATCAGTGCGCCCCACAGACCATAGTGAAGCGGACCCGACACCCCGTAGGTGTAGCCCGAGGTAGCGGCGGCATAAAACGAGGCGGCCCAGATCCAGGTGGCGGTCATGCTGGCCGCCCCCATGCCAAAGCCCACGCTGTGGTTGGACACCATAAAGGCGTCGGTGTCTTCCTCTTCCTTCTTGATGAAGGTGGTGATCAGATAGGTTCCGCCGTAGAAGGCGGCCAGCAGCAGCAGCACAGTCGTGCTGGAAAATTGATAGAGTTCCAAGTTCATCTCCCTGTCTTGCGAAAAACACAGACAAGCGCCAGCAGCATCACCCAGGGTGAAATGCGGGGCGCGGTTTGGACGACCTGGCTGACGGCAACGGACGTGTAGAACCGGTTAGGGTTCGGCAAACAATTCGAGTATGTTTTGCAGCGAAGCAGTGCGCTTAAAGACGTTGGCGTTAGCCTGGTATTGTGCGGTCGACGACACAGGGTCGTGCGTTACGGTAAATCTTCGGTCGCGCCCATCATAAGGCGTACACCTCCTCAATGTTGCAATACCCTTATTTGTTACATGGGTCATACCTTAGCGACAGAGTCAGGTAATGTCCACCCCCGGAGCGTTTGCCGCTAGCCGCAAAACCGCCGTTTCGCTATAATCCGCGCTCCCCCAGATCCACCAGAATATGCTGAACGTTGTTGAACAGGAGTAGTCATGCAAGCAAAAGTTGCCGTCATCATGGGCTCGAAAAGCGACTGGCCCACCATGCAGGGTGCTGCAGAGATCATGGACAAGCTGCAGGTTTCCTATACCGTGGAAGTGGTGTCGGCGCACCGCACCCCCGACAAACTGATGGAATTCGGTGAAAAGGCCGTCGAACGCGGTTATCAGGTGATCATCGCCGGTGCCGGCGGCGCGGCGCACCTGCCGGGCATGGTGGCCGCCAAGACCCGCCTGCCGGTGCTGGGCGTGCCGGTACAGAGCAAGGCCCTGAGCGGCCTCGACAGCCTGCTGTCCATCGTGCAAATGCCCAAGGGCGTGGCCGTGGGTACCCTGGCCATCGGCACCGCCGGTGCCTTTAATGCCGGCCTGCTGGCCTGCCAGATGCTGGCCAACAACGATGCCGAACTGGCCGAGCGACTGGAAAGCTTCCGTACCGAGCAAACCAGCACCGTACTGGGCAGCCCGGATCCGCGGGAGGACGCATGAGCCGTATCTGGGTACTGGGAGCCGGCCAGCTGGGCCAGATGCTGAAACATGCGGGCATGCCCCTCAATCTGGACGTGCGTCCGGTTGATATTGAGTCCGAAGAAACCTTTCCGCTGGAAGCCCATGAAAAGGTCACCGCCGAGCGCGAGCAGTGGCCCGAGACCGCCGCCACTCAACAGCTGGCGGCCCACCCGGCCTTTGTGAACCTGAACACCTTTCCCATTCTGGCGGATCGCTACACCCAGAAGTCACTGATCGACAGGCTGGGTCTGGCCACCGCACCCTGGCGTCTGGTGGAAACCGACACCAGCGCCGAGGATCTGCATCAGGCTCTGGGCGAGCGGGTACTGCTCAAGCGGCGCACCGGCGGCTACGACGGCCGTGGCCAGCACTGGCTGCGCGAGCCGGGCCGGGATGCGATTCCCGACGACTGGCACGAACAGGCCATTGCCGAACAGGCCATCGACTTTGACGAGGAAGCCTCCATCGTTGGCATGCGTGGTGAAGACGGCCAGTGCTATTTCTATCCGTTGACCCTCAACCTGCATGTGAACGGTATTCTGCTGGGCTCGGTCTCGCCCCTGGCGCGGCTGACACACCTGCAGGGTGAAGCCGAGCGCATGCTCAGCACCCTGATGAATGATCTCGATTATGTCGGCGTCATGGCCATGGAGTGCTTCCGGGTCGGCGATCATCTGCTGATCAATGAACTGGCGCCCCGAGTGCACAACAGTGGTCACTGGACCCAGGCGGGTTCCAACGTCAGCCAGTTTGAAGCGCACCTGCGCGCCGTGGCCGGCTTGCCGCTGGTTGAGCCGACGGTGAAAAGCACCAGCGTCATGGTCAATCTGGTAGGCACAGAGCGCAATGACGACTGGCTGTCGGTGCCTGGCGCCGAGCTGTACTGGTATGGCAAGGAAGTGCGCCCCGGTCGCAAGGTGGGTCATATCAACTTCTGCCTGAGCAATGCGGCCGACACCAAAGCCGCCCTGGACAAGCTGGAGCCCATGCTCCCCGCCAGCTACGGCATTGTGCTCGACTGGCTGCGCAGTCAGCTTAACTGAGTTCGCTTTACCGTAATATGCAAAAAGCCCCGCTGCAAAGCGGGGCTTTTTCATGGGTGCCTGTCTGGCGGACCGGTGCCGTGGTGTCAGGGCTGTTTGAGTCGATCTCAACTTGGTATGCTGAGTTATCGCTCTGATGGTATGGAAGGCAGATGGTGGCTCGGGGTTGGCGCGCGCGCATAAAAAATCATAACGGGTGGGCATGGGGAGTGGCGGTGCTGCTGGTGGTGGCGTTCTGGCTGTGGCGGGGCACCCTGTACCAGGCGGCGAGCGAGGCCCCCGAACCTGCTACCGCGGAGCCCGCCCCCGGGCTTCGGCTGCAGGTGCAGACCCTGACCGCCGAGCTCTATCAGCCTCAGGTGGTGCTGCAGGGGCAGTTGCAGGCGGTGCAGCGGCTGGTGCTGCGCGCCCGCACCGAGGGGGTGGTGGAGCGATTGTCCGGGCTGGGCGAGGCGGTGAACGCCGGCGAAGAGCTGCTTCGGCTCAGTGTGGATGATCGCCGGGCCGCGCTGGCCCGGGCCGATGCGGAGCTGGCATTGCGGCGGGCCGAGCTGACCGCCGCCGAGCGGCTCAGGCGCAAGGGGCTGCTGGCGGAAACCGATTACCTGATGCGCCAGTCTGCCGCCGCCCAGGCCGAGACGGCGCTGCTCCAGGCCCGGCTGGCGCTGGATTACAGCCGGCCGGTGGCCCCCTTTGCCGGCACCGTGGATGCGCACCATGTGGAGCCGGGGGACTATGTCAGGGCCGGGGACGAGCTGCTCACCCTGGTGGACGCCAGTGCCCTGAAACTGGCCGCCGCCGTACCGCAGCAGAAGGTGGCGGGGCTGCAGCCCGGACTGCCGGTGACCGCCACCCTGCTGGACGGCCGCGAGCTTGAAGGCAGCCTGACCTTTGTGGCCAGCGCCGCCGATGCCGCTACCCGCAGCTTTGCGGTGGAAGGCCGCTTTGCCAATCCGCAGAGCCTGCGGCTGGCCGGGGTCAGCGCCGAGCTGGTGATCAGGCTGCCGCCCCGTCCGGCCCACCGGCTGTCGCCGGCGCTGCTGAGTCTGGATCAACGGGGCCGGCCCGGCGTGCCGGTGGTGGATGAGCAGGAGCGTCTGCAGCTGTTGCCGGTGACCCTGCTGGCCATTACCCCCGATGAGGCCTGGGTGGCCGGCTTGCCCGAGCAGGCCCGGGTGGTGACCCGGGGGGCCGGCTTTGCCGAACCCGGTGACAAGGTGGTGGTGCAGGAGCCGGAGCAATGAGAGCCCTGATTGCCGCCGCCGTGTACCGCAGCCGGGCCACCCTGCTGGCCTTTTTGCTGTTGCTGCTGGGAGGCGTCGGGGCCTATCAGGTGATCCCCAAGGAAGCCAACCCCGATGTGACCATTCCCATCATGTATGTGTCCATGGGGCTGGAAGGCATCAGTCCGGAAGACGGCGAGCGCCTGCTGGTGCGGCCCATGGAGCAGGCGCTGCGCACCCTGGAAGGCATCAAGAAAATGACCTCCACCGCCAGTGAAGGCCATGCCGCCGTGATGCTGGAGTTCGATGCCGGCTTTGACCCGAAGCAGGCATTGCAGGAGGTGCGTGAAAAGGTGGACTCGGCCCGCAGCGATCTGCCTCAGGAGGCGGATGAGCCGGTGGTGCACGAGATCAACGTGGCCTTGTTTCCGGTGCTGTCGGTGGCCCTGTCGGGGCCGCTGTCTGAAGGCGAGCTGGTGATGATTGCCCGCCGGCTGAAGGACGAGATTGAAGGCATTGCCGAGGTGCTGGAGGTGGATATCGGCGGTGACCGGGAAGACGTGCTGGAGATCCTGGTGGACCCTCAGGTGCTGGACGGCTACGGCATCGACTATGTGCAACTGTTTAATCTGGTGTCCCGCAACAACCGGCTGGTGGCCGCCGGCAGCCTGGATACCGGCGCCGGCCGGCTGGCCATCAAGGTGCCCGGCGTCATTGAAGATCTGGATGACATCCTGAGTCTGCCCATCAAGGTCAGCGGCGATACCGTGGTGACCTTTGGGGATGTGGCCACCCTGCGGCGCACCTTCAAGGATCCCGCCGGCTTTGCCCGCATTAACGGCCAGCCCGGTGTGGTGCTGGAGGTGAGCAAGCGCGCCGGGGCCAACATTATCGAGACCATAGCGCAGGTGAAGACACTGCTGGCGCAGGCTCAGCCCCTGCTGCCCGAGGGCGTGAGCATCGACTACATCATGGATCAGTCCATTCAGATTGAGACCATGCTGTCGGACCTGCTCAATAACGTGCTCACCGCCGTGGTGCTGGTGCTTATTCTTATTCTCGCCACCATGGGGGTGCGCTCGGCGGTGATGGTGGGGCTCACCATTCCCGGCGCCTTTCTCACCGGTATTCTGATCATTTGGGGCATTGGCTTTACCATGAACATTATCGTGCTGTTTGCCCTTATTCTGGTGGCGGGCATGCTGGTGGACGGCGCCATCGTGGTGAGCGAGCTGGCCGACCGCCATCTGCATGAAGGTCAGCCCTCAAAGGAAGCCTGGATCAATGCCGCTCACCGCATGAGCTGGCCGGTGATCGCCTCCACCTTGACCACCCTGGCGGTGTTCCTGCCGCTGTTGTTCTGGCCCGGGGTAGTGGGGCAGTTTATGCAGTATCTGCCCGCCACCGTGATTATCTGTCTGCTGGCGTCCCTGGCCATGGCGCTGGTGTTTTTGCCCACCATGGGCGGCCTGGGCCGGGCCGGCGGCGTGCCCAAAGCGCCTGTGGTGGTGCCCGGACTGAACCACTATCGCCGGCTGCTGGCCTGGCTGCTGCGCCGCCCCGGGCTGACCCTGCTGGGTACCCTCGGGCTGATAGCGCTTATCTATGCCGGTTATGCCCGCTTTAACCACGGGGTGGAGTTCTTTCCCGATATCGAGCCCGACAGCGCTCAGTTGCAGGTTCGGGCCAGAGGGGATCTGTCCGTTTATGAGAAGGATGCGCTGCTGCGGGAAGTGGAAAGTCGGCTGACCGGCCTCACCGAGGTGAAGGCGCTCTATGCCCGCAGCTTTGCCATGGCCGACAACCAGCGCGGCAGCGATGTGATTGGCGTGCTGCAGTTTCAGTTTATTGACTGGTATTTGCGCCGCCCGGCCAACGCCATTCGGGAAACCATGCTGGCGCGTACCGCCGATATTCCCGGGGTGGTACTGGAATTTCGAGAGCAACAAATGGGACCGGGAGGTGGCAAGCCGGTGGAAATCCGGCTGTCGGGCAGCGACGACGCGACCCTGAGTGAGGCCACCGATAGGTTGCGCACCGCCATGAGCGAGCTGGGCGGTTTTGCCGATATTGAAGACGATCGCAGCCTGCCGGGCATTGAATGGCGGCTGGAAGTGAACCGGGAAGCCGCCGCCCGCATGGGGGCCGATGTGCTCAGCGTGGGCAATGCGGTGCAGCTGGTGACCAACGGCCTGCGCCTGGCCAGCTACCGGCCGGAAGACGCCAGCGACGAGGTGGATATTCGGGTGCGGCTGCCCGGCCACTGGCGCTCGGTGGATCAGCTCTCCCGCCTGACCCTGAACACCCACCGGGGGCAGGTGCCGCTCAGCCAGTTTGTGACCCTGACCCCGGCCCCCAAGGTAGGCACCCTGCACCGGGTAAACGGCAAGCGCACCGTCACCATCAAGGCCGACATTGCCGAGGGCTTTCGCCTCGACGAGCGGCTGACGGCGCTGCAGCGAAGCGGTGTGGTACTGCCCGAAGGTGTGGCCCTGGCCGTGGCCGGAGAAGACGCGGATCAGCGGGAGGCTGCGCAGTTTCTGACCACCGCCTTTATGGTGGCCGTATTGCTGATGACGCTGATCCTGGTGACCCAGTTCAACAGCCTGTACCAGACTGCCCTGGTGCTGTCGGCCATTGTGTTTTCCACCGCCGGGGTGCTGATGGGGCTGCTGCTGAACGGTCAGTCGTTCGGCATTGTGATGGTGGGCATGGGCATCATCGCCCTGGCGGGCATAGTGGTGAACAACAATATCGTGCTGATCGACACCTTCAACCAGCTGCGGGCCGATGGCATGAGCCCGGTGGAGGCGGCGCTGGAAACCGGCTGCCTGCGTCTGCGTCCGGTATTGCTCACCGCCATTACTACCGTACTGGGGCTGATGCCCATGGTGCTGGGGGTGAATGTGGACTTGCTGGCGCCGTCTCTGGGGCTGGGCGCGCCGTCCACCCAGTGGTGGACCCAGCTGTCCAGCGCCATTGCCGGTGGCCTGGCCTTTGCCACTCTGCTGACCCTGCTGCTCACTCCCTGCATGCTGGTCTTGAACCCCTCTTCGAGGGAGCTGTAAGCCGGAAAGCAGCTGTAAGCTATAAGCTGTCAGCTATAAGTGGTGAAAAATGGAGAGTGCGGTGTGGTGCTTGTAAGCAAGACCGTTTATAAAAATACCGCCATAGTTCATGAAGATTTCATGTCTTTTGGCGGTATTCTTTTGGTTTTTCTTACAGCTTAAAGCTGATAGCTTACAGCTCAGGCTAGCCCAACAGGGCCAGCTGTTCGCTCCAGGGCCGAATATCGCCGATATGTTCGGCGACCCATTCCGGGTTGTAGTAGGTGTCGAGGTAGCGCTCGCCGCCGTCGCACATCAGGGTGACCAGGGAGCCGGTTTTGCCGGCTTTTTGCATTTCCTGCGCCAGTTGCAGTACGCCCCACAGGTTGGTGCCGGTAGAGCCGCCGGCCTTGCGTCCCAGCATGCGCTCCAGCCAGTGAATGGTGGCGATGCTGGCGGCATCGGGCACCTTGATCATGCGGTCGATCACCTCGGGCAGAAACGAGGCCTCCACCCGGGGGCGGCCAATGCCTTCAATGCGGCCGCAGGCCCGGCTGGTAAGACTGGCATCCTGCTGCTGAAAGCTGTCAAAAAACACCGAGTTTTCCGGATCCACCACCACCAGCCGAGTGTTCAGGCCGGCATAGCGAATGTAACGGCCCAGGGTGGCCGAGGTGCCGCCGGTGCCGGCGCTCATTACAATGGCGTCTGGCTCCGGGTGCGGCTCTTCCGCCAGCTGGCGGAAGATGCTTTCGGCAATGTTGTTGTTACCACGCCAGTCGGTGGCCCGCTCGGCATAGGTGAACTGATCCATGTAGTGGCCGCCGGTGTCATGGGCCAGCTGCTCGGCGGCGGCATAGACCTCGCTGGCATGCTCCACAAAGTGACAACGGCCACCCAGGCGCTCCACCTGAGCGATTTTGCTGCGGGTGGTTGAGGCGGGCATCACGGCGGTAAAGGGCAGTCCCAGCAGCTTGGCGAAATAGGCTTCCGACACCGCCGTGCTGCCTGATGAGGCTTCCACCACATGGGTGCCTTCCCGCACCTTGCCGCTGCAGATGGCGTGCAGAAACAGCGAGCGGGCCAGCCGGTGCTTGAGGCTGCCGGTGGGGTGGGTGCTTTCGTCCTTGAGGTAGATATCAATGCCGTCAAGGGCGGGAATATCCAGCCGGTAAAGGTGGGTATCGGAAGTGCGCAGCTGATCGCTGGAGAGAATTTTAAGGGCGGTGCGGGTCCACTGGCTCATAAGAAGGCGTCCGTGAAAACTGGGGAATAACAGGAATTGTATTCTCACTCAACGAAAAAAGTTTTCTCTTGTTCCCGGTATGGTGGATAATTTTGAGAAAATTTTTCTCTCAATGAGCGTTTAAGCGAATGGATAATTTCGATCGCCAAATACTGGCTCTGTTGCAGCAGGACGCCACCCTGGCGCTGAAGGATCTGGCGGAGGCGGTGAACCTGTCCACCACCCCCTGCTGGAAGCGGGTGAAGCGGCTGGAAGAGGCCGGTTACATTCGTGGCCGGGTGGCGCTGCTCGATGCCGAGCGGCTGGGGCTGGGACTGTCGGTATTTGTGCAGATAAAAACCCAGCACCACGACAGCCGCTGGCTGGCGCGCTTTGCCGAAACGGTGACTGCCTTTGACGAGGTGGTGGAGTTTTACCGCATGTCCGGGGAATGGGATTACATGCTGCGGGTGGTGGTGGCCGACATCAAGGCCTTTGATCGCTTTTACAAAAAGCTTATCAACAGCACCGAAGGCCTGTCCGACATCACCTCCAGCTTTGCCATGGAGCAAATCAAGTACACCACGGCCCTGCCGTTAAAAGCGAGGGATTAGGGGCAAAAAAGGGGATTGGGGAATAGGGACCGGGGAATAGAAAAACTCAGTGGCAGGTAGCGCCGGCGTTTCACGAAGCGGCAGTGGGGCTTGCCGGAGCCGACCGTCACATGCCATGGATGGCATGTGCCGAGCGTCCCAGGGATGGGCTTGAAGCGTGTCGGCGGAGTGCAACCGCACTGCTGCTTCGCTTTGTGGTGAAGCAGAAGTCACGAGCTTTCATACTTTCTGCGCATATATTCGCCCGGTGTGCAGCCCATCAGTTCGCCAAAGGCGGCGATAAAGGCCGACAGGCTGTCGTAGCCGCATTCCAGCGCCACATCGGTAATGCGCAGGTTGTGCTCCAGCAGGGGCAGGGCGGCGAGCAGGCGGGCGCGCTGACGCCACTGGCGAAAGCCCATGCCGGTGTGGCGCATGAAATACCGGCCCAGGGTCTTGTCGCTCACGCCCAGTTGCCGGCTGAAATAACCCATGGGCCGGCGGCAGTCGGGGTGAGCGGCCAGATACCGGCAGATGCCGGCCAGGGGCTTGTCGTCGGGCCAGGGCAGCATCAGGGCGCAGCCCGGTGCCTCCGTCAGCCGGTCCAGCAATACCGCCACCAGCCGGCCTTCGGCACCGCTCTCATCGTATTCCACCTCAAAGTGGCTGAACGCCAGGATCAGCTCCCGCAGCAGCGGGCTGATTTCCACCACCTCGCAGGGCCGTGCCGGCACCGCATCGGGCGTGATATACAGGCTGCGGATTTGGGTGCCGGCGGTGCAGTGCACACCGTGACTCAGGCCGGGGGGTATCCATACCGCCCGGCTGGGCGGGGCCACAAAACGGGCATGGGGGGTGTCCACCGTGATCACCCCTTCGGCGGCCCAGGACAGCTGTATCCAGGGATGAGCATGGGGAGTGTGAATGGCTTGATTGGGCAAGGACCACCGCTGCCCCAGCAGCGGCCGGGGCAGCTGCAGCCGGGCCAGCTGGTCCAGAAGATGCTGCTGTTTGTCCGTTTGTCGATACTTCATCTCTTTTTGCCGATAAAGTCATAGTGATGTGCTCATTATAATGCTGACCCTACTTGTCACAATCAGGACACTGTCATGCTAAAAATGTTACGTCTGCTGTTCGACAATTTTACGCTGATCCTGCTGGCGGTGGTGGCCGCCGCCACTCTGTTGCCGGCCCAGGGGCAGGGTGCCGTGCTGTTTGACTGGCTGACCACGGCGGCCATTGCCCTGCTGTTTTTTATGCACGGCGCCAAGCTGTCCCGTCAGGCCATTGTGGCCGGTGCCACTCACTGGCGGCTGCACCTGCTGGTATTCGGCTGTACCTTTGTGCTGTTTCCGCTGATTGGCGTGTTGTTAAAGCCGCTGCTGCTGCCGCTGCTGGGAGAGCAGCTCTATATGGGCGTGCTGTTTTTGTGTGTGCTGCCGGGCACGGTGCAGTCGGCCATCGCCTTTACTTCGCTGGCGGGCGGCAATGTGCCGGCGGCGGTGTGCAGTGCCTCGGCATCCAGCATTCTGGGCATCCTGCTCACCCCCCTGCTGGTGGCGGCATTGCTGAACATGCAGGCCGGTGAGGCGGTATCACCGATCGACTCCATTCTGTCCATCAGCGCCCAGCTGCTGCTGCCTTTTGCCACCGGCCATCTGTTGCGCCCTGTCATTGGCGGCTTTGTGGATCGCAACCGGGCCTGGCTGAGCAAAATCGATCAGGGCTCCATTTTGCTGGTGGTCTACACGGCGCTGAGTGCCTCCGTGGTGGAAGGGTTGTGGCACACGGTATCCATGACCCGGCTGGCGATGCTGGCGCTGGTGTGCTGCGCCTTGCTGACGCTGGTGCTGTGTCTGACCGCGATGCTCGGCCGGCGCCTGGGCTTTAACCGGGCAGATCGCATCACCATTATTTTTGGCGGCTCCAAAAAGAGCATGGCCACGGGCGTGCCCATGGCCAAGGTGTTGTTTGCCGGCGCCATGCTGGGGCCGGCGTTGCTGCCGCTGATGCTGTTTCATCAGATCCAGCTGATGGTGTGCGCCGTGCTGGCGCAGAAATACGCCCGTGAAGGGGATCCGGACCTTAACCCTGAGCAAACACCAGCGCCTTGAGCCCCGCCTCGGGATCAATGTCGGCAAACTCGGGCGGGTTGTCGAGGCGCTGTACAAAGCGCAGCTGTGGTGCCTGCTCTTTCATGCCGTCGATCAGAAAGCGGGAATCAATATCGGGATCGTTGACGCAGGCCAGCACGGTGCCCTGTTCGGTTAGCAGCTCCGGCAGCCGGCGCAGGATCTTTGCGTAGTCTTTGGTAAGGGCAAAGCTGCCCTTCTGGAACGACGGCGGGTCGATAATGATGAGCTCGTAAGGCCCCAGTTTGCGCACCTTGCCCCAGGACTTGAACAGTTCGTGGCCGAGAAAGCCGACCCGGCTCAGATCGTGATGATTCAGCCGGTGGTTGTCCCGGCCCCGGGAGAGTGACGATTTGGCCATATCCAGATTCACCACTCGCTCGGCACCGCCGGCGATGGCGGCCACGGAAAAGCCGCAGGTGTAGGCGAACAGGTTTAGCACCCGTTTGCCCTGTGACTGCTGTCGCACCCACTGCCGGCCCAGGCGCATATCCAGAAACAGGCCGTGATTCTGGTTGCGGCCCAGGGTCAGCTGGTAGTTCAGCCCGTGCTCGCGCACCACAGGGCTGGGCTCAAGCTCCCCCCAGATCACCTCCAGCGGTGCGCCCTCGCGGCCGCGGTGCTGCAGCAGTAGCGCCCTGGCCCCGCTCTGTTGCCAGGCCTGAGTGGTGGCAAGCTCCTTCAGCAGGCTGACCAGGGTGCTCAGAAACTCAGGTGCCGGCTCCCGGAACAGGCTGACCAGCAACTGGCCATCGAGCCAGTCGGCAGTCAGCTGCTCCAGCCCGGGCCAGCGCCGGCCCCGGCCGTGAAACAGCCGGCGGGCCTCGGCGGGCAGGTGTTCCAGGGCGGTGTGCAGGTGAGCCTGAAAGGCAGGCAGGGCGGTGGTGTCCATGGCGTTGTCCGGCAAGAAAAAAAGCAGGCGCCATTTTAGCGGCCTGCTTTTGATAACTCCACTCGGGTGGTCAGCTTACAGCCACTGGCTGAGGCCCACCAGGCCCAGAGGCAGGGCGAAGAAGACGCCGACGATATAGGCTGCCACATAGCCCTTGTTGCGCTGGGCCAGCCCGGCCAGACCTTCGGCCATGTACATGGGCAGGGCGCGCAGCACCGGCAGCACGTAAATCAGCGCGATGGCCATGATGTTGAACAGCAGGTGCACCAGAGCGATTTGCAGGGCTACCATGGCCGAGGCGCCGGTAATGGCGGTGGCGGCCAGCAGAGCGGTAATGGTGGTACCGATATTGCTGCCCAGAATAAAGGGATACACCTGCTTCAGGCTGAACATGCCGGAGCCGGCCAGGGGCACAATCAGCGAAGTGGTGGTGGAGGAAGACTGCACCAGCACGGTGACCAGGGTGCCCGAGGCCATGCCGGATACCGGGCCGCGACCCACGGCGGTACGCAGAATGCCCATGGCCCGGCCTTCCATCAGGGTGCGCAGCACCTTGCCGATCTGGGTCACTACCATCAGGATCAGACCGATACCCAGCAGAATGAGCGCCACGCCGGACCAGATGCCGGGCAGCCAGGCCACGCTTTCCTTCATCATGCCGGTGGCGGGCGCCAGCATGGCCTTCATAAAGTTCATGTCTTTTATGCTCATGCTGGCATCACTCACCAGCAGCGCCGACAGCCAGCCCGATACGGTGGCCAGGGGCTGGAACAGCAGTTCCAGGGGCAGCACAATGGCCACCGCCAGCAGGTTAAAGCTGTCGTGCACGGTGGCGGCAGAAAAGGCGCGGCGAAATTCCTCGCCGTTGCGCACATGGCCCAGACTCACCAGAGTGCTGGTCAGGGAGGTGCCGATATTGGCACCCATCACCATGGGAATGGCAATGGCCACCGGCAGGCCGCCGGCCACCATGCCGACGATAATAGAGGTGACGGTGCTGGAGCTCTGGATCAGCGCCGTGGCTACCACACCGATAATCAGCGCAATCAGCGGATTGGAAGCAAATTCAAACAGGGCCTTGGCATCGTCGCCGGCGGCGGCCTTAAAGCCACTGCCAATGGCGCCCACAGCAGCCAGCAGCAGATAAACCAGGGTGGCCACCAGCAGCCAGGACGCCCAGCGGGGCAGGCTTTGACCGGGGGCGGCGGAAGCGGGCAGGGCGGAAGTGTCAGTGCTCATGGTACATCCTCATCGTCATGATGCGCGCACTATGCCGCCCCAATATGACGGTTTTATTACAGTGTGACACTGGAGTGACACTTTGATGACGGTGGTGGTCGGGGCCGTTGTTAAATTGCAGGGTTTGGGTTTCGATTGGAACTTTAACGGCGAGGAGGCAAGCTCATGAAACGATGGCAAGACAATGTATGCATCGAATGTGTCCAGGGCGACATTACCCAGCAGCCCGACATGGACGCCATCGTCAATGCCGCCAACGGCGCATTGTTGCCCGGGGGCGGGGTGTGCGGGGCCATTCACCGGGCCGCCGGTCCCGGGCTGGCGCAGGAATGCCGGCCGCTGGCGCCCATACGGCCGGGGCAGGCGGTGATCACCGGAGGGCACCGCTTGCCTAATGCCCATGTGATCCACTGCCTGGGGCCGGTCTACGGGGTGGATGAGCCCGCCGATATTCTGCTGGCGTCCTGTTATCGCGAGGCCATGACATTGTGCGAGCAACACGGGCTTTTGTCGGTGGCTTTTCCGGCCATTTCCACCGGCATCTTTGGCTATCCTGTCGAGCCGGCGGCGCAGGTGGCGATCAATACCGTCTTAACAACGCTGCCGGCTTGCAGCAGTCTGAAGCGAGTCCGGTTTGTGCTGTTCAGTGACGCCGATCTGGCCTGTTATCAGCGGGTGCTGAACGAGTGGAAAAATCCTGGTTGAATTTATATTTCAAAATAGCCATTAAAAATTCACTTCCGGGGTTTCTACTCGATTGTGATATAACACTCGCATCTAAAAACGCACTGGAATAACAATATTGGATAATATCGAACATCTGTTTTTGCTGACCGGCGTGTTGTTGTGCCTGAGCGTGCTGGCCACCCTGGTGTCGGCGCGTTCAGGCATTCCCATTCTGCTGATTTTTCTGTTAATTGGCATGCTCGCCGGTGAAAGCGGGCCCGGTGGCATTCAGTTCGAGAGTTATTCCCTGGCCTATACCGTGGGCAACCTGGCCCTGGCCATTATTTTGCTCGATGGTGGCATGCGCACCCGCATGGATACCTTTCGGGTGGGGCTCAAACCGGCGCTCAGCCTGGCGACCCTGGGAGTGGTGATCACCAGCGGCATTACCGGTCTGCTGGCGGTGTATATTCTCGATCTGGGCTGGCTGCAGGGGCTGCTGCTGGGGGCCATTGTGGGCTCTACCGATGCGGCGGCGGTATTTTCCCTGCTCGGGGGCAGGGGCATGCAGCTGAACCAGCGGGTGGGCGCGTCGCTTGAGATTGAATCGGGCACCAACGATCCCATGGCCATCTTTCTGACCCTGACCCTGATTGCGCTGATCACCGGTGAAATGAACAGCATGGGCGACGCCCTGCTGTTTCTGCTGAGTCAGTTTGGCGTGGGGGCCCTGGCCGGCCTGGCGGGCGGCTGGCTGCTGGTACAGCTGATTCGGCGGGTGCACCTGGCTTCGGGATTATATCCACTGCTGGTGGCCGGTTTTGGCCTGACCCTGTTTGCCCTGACCGCCGTGCTGGAAGGCAGTGGTTTTCTGGCGGTATACCTGGCCGGACTGGTGCTGGGCAACTCCCGGCTGCGCAATCTGGAGGCGATTTTGCCGGTGTTCGACGGTCTGGCCTGGCTCAGCCAGATTGGCCTGTTTCTGGTGCTGGGGCTGCTCATTTCGCCCGCCGACATGTGGGCGCTGGTGCTGCCCGCCAGCCTGATTGCCCTGGCCATGATCTTTATTGCCCGGCCGCTGGCGGTGCTGGCTTCACTGCTGCCGTTTTTCCGTTTTAATGCCCGGGAACTGGGCTTTATCTCCTGGGTGGGGCTGCGGGGCGCCGTGCCCATTGTGCTGGCGATTTTCCCGCTGATGGCCGGCATTGAGGAAGGGAGCATGCTGTTTAACGTGGCCTTCTTTGTGGTGCTGATTTCCCTGCTGGTGCAGGGCTCCACGCTGCCACCGGTCGCCCGCTGGCTGGAAGTGGAAGTGCCGCCGGAGCCGGCGCCCCGGCGTCGCTCCATGCTGGGTATTTTCAAGGAAGACGATTTTGAAATGTTTCTCTATCAGGTGGAAAGTCAGTCCCTCGACGGTGTGGTGGTGCGGCAGCTGACTTTCCCCCCCCATTGCCGGGTGGCGGCGGTATTCCGGGGCGAAAACCTGCTGCCTGCGTCGGGCAGCACCCGGCTGGCCATCAATGATGTGCTCTGCGTCATTGGCCGCAGCACTCACCTCAAGACCCTGAACAATATGTTTGGTGGTGATATTGAGGTGGCCCGTGAAAAAGCCCGGGCTTTCTTTGGCGACTTTATTCTTGATGCCAGTGCGCGCATGGGGGATGTGGCGCTGATGTATGGTGTGGATGTGCCTTTCGACGAGCAGGATCTGACCCTGGGGGACTTTATGCTGGCCGGCAGCAGCGGTCATCCTGTGGTGGGGGATCACTTTATACGTTACGGCATGATCTGGACGGTCGCGGATGTCGACGGCGATCGCATTCTGAAAGTAGGTATGCGTGAGCATGAGCCGTCGTGATAACGGCTTACTCCGCAGGCAGAACGTGTCCCGCAGCTTGTGGCAGTAGTGCCGGTGCAGGCTCTTCGCCACGAATATTGTTCAGGCTGCCAAAGTCTTCCACCCGGCTGTAGCCCAGTGCCTGCAGGGCTTCCATGGCCATGCGCGAGCGGTGACCGTCTTCGCCGTAGAGGTTGATGGGCGTGCTGCGGTTGGGAAAGCGCTCGGTCACGCCCCGGGCGATATGAGTATGGGGAATGAGCACGGCGCCCGGCAGGTGGTCCTGCTGATACTCCTCGGGACTGCGTACATCCACCCAGACTGGTTCGGCGGCCATTAACGGCGTGGCCAGAAGCAGCAGGGCAAGGAAACGGGCATTCATGAAAGCCAAACCTGTTCAGTAACATTCGTCCACAGTGTAAAGCAGAACCGGGTGTCACAAAGCCACAGGTGGCCACCGGCCGACAGAAACCGGCACATGGAAGTAAAAACGGAGCCATTAAGGCTCCGTTTGAAGATTTTCACTGCTGTCTATCAGGACATCAGGTAGGCCAGGATCTCTACCACCTGCTCGGGGTGGCGGCAGGTCGCCTTGGCAGCCTCGTCCACTTCCTTCAGCGGGTGGTCGTTTTCGGCATCGTGCAGGGTGATAATGGGCACACCGGACGCCACGGCAAAGCCGGCGTCAAAAGCGGCGTTCCACTGCTTGTATTTGGGGCCGAAACGCACCACTACCAGATCCGCTTCCTTGATATGGGTGGAGGTACGAATGCTGTTGATGCCGGAGGCCTTGCGATCACGCCAGAAGTTGTCTTCCTCGCTGCCCAGAATGTTCACGCCGACCATGTCGCTGGCGTCGTGATCGGTCACGGCGGAGCTGAAGCGCACTTTCAGGCCCTTGGCTTCGCAGCCATTGATGATTTGCTCGCGCCAGTCGGTGTGGATCTCGCCGGAGAGGTAGACGTTCCAGATCTTGTCGCTCATATTGCCTTCCTTATTGTTCACAAAAGTAACTTAAATAAAGTACAGTTGTTACAGGTTACCCCATTTCAGCGGCAAAATCAGCCCTTGGCTGAAGCCGGCATCAGCTTCAGCAACCGGCCGTCGTCTGCATCGGTCAGCACGTAAATACCACCGTCGGCGGCCTGATGCAGGGTGCGAATACGCATATTCAGATCACGCAGCAAATGATGCTCACCCGTCACCCGGGTTCCGTCCAGTTCCAGCCGCACCAGTTTTCGTCCGGCCAGGGCGCCGATAAACAGGTTTCCCTGCCATTCGGGAAAGGCATTACCGCTGTAAAACAGCATGCCCGAGGGAGCGATGGAGGGCACCCACACCCAGAGCGGATCCGCCATGCCGGCCTTGCTGGTGCCCTCGCCAATGGTGCCGCCGCCGTATTCTTCACCAAAGGTCACCACCGGCCAGCCGTAGTTGGCGCCTTTTTTGATGTGGTTGACTTCGTCACCACCCTGAGGACCGTGTTCGTGGGCCCACAGCTCGCCGGTGCCCGGATGAATCGCGGCCCCCTGCACATTGCGGTGGCCCAGACTCCAGATTTCGGGCCGGGCGCCGGGTGTGTTAACAAAAGGGTTGTCGGCGGGCACCCGGCCGTTGTCGTGCAGGCGCAGTATCTTGCCGAGATGATTGTCGAGTTTTTGTGCCTGATGGCGGCTGTGATAACGATCGCCTGTGGTAATAAAAAGATAACCATCGGGATCAAACGCAAGCCGCGAGCCGAAATGGGCCCGGCCGTGAGTTTTGGGCACCTGCTCAAATAGTATCTGTAATTGCTCCAGCCGATCACCGGCCAGTCTGGCCCGGGCCACGGCGGTGCCGGCGCCCCCCGTTCCGGGCTGACTGAAGCTGAAATACAGCAGGCGACTGTGCTCAAAGCCGGGGTGTAATGCCAGATCGAGCAGGCCGCCCTGGCCGCTGGCGGCAATGGGCGGCAAGCCGGATACCTGGCGGCGCTCTCCGTCCGGTGTCAGGCGCAGCAGCCGGCCTCTGCGCTCGCTTATCAGCAGGCTGCCATCGGGCAGTTCGGCCATGCCCCAGGGATGATGAAGCCCCCTGGCCAGGGTCTGCACCCTGTATTCCTGCGCTGTCAGCGGCAGGCTCAGCAGCAACAGGGCAGCGAGAAGCCGGAACATGGTTCACCACTCCGGCTCGGCATGGGGATCATAGCCTTCATACTGCACCGGACGTACGCCGGTTTCGCCGGTCATGCGTGGATACTGCCGTTCCGGCGAGCCGGTTTTCGGTTTTTTACGGGAGCGGGACACCTGAAAAATCCAGTCGTCACCAAAGTCAAACCAGTAGAACAGCTTTTTTCCTTTCGGCAGGGGAAAGAGCTCGGCAATGGCGGCATCGTGAGAAAACTCTTCACCGTCGAACAGCTGGCGCTCGGTACCCTGCTCCTTGCGGGAAATAAAAAAGGAATACAGGTGATCGTTGTCAAAGCGCACCGCCTGCTGAATGGCGTCGTGCAGATCATGCAGCGAAGACTGATCGTCGATTTCCAGCTCGCATCCCCAGTCGTGGTGGGCATACATGCCGGCTACCAGCTGGACGGTAAGAATGATGAGCATGGCAGGCCTCCTGACGGTAACACATAGTGTCAGAATAGCCGCTGATGGCTGGCTGCGTTGCTCTGTATAAGCGGGCTGCCTGAAAGAAAGACGGTGATATGTTCATCAGCTTGCCTTTGGAGGCATACCGGTAATCGGATTGGTATGGTAGTTGCTTTATGCCATTCTCTCAATAATGGCTCATGCTGAACAGGATAATGGAAGCAATAGCAGGTTGTGGTCATGGCTATTCGAATAATGGGCAAGGCCGGGCTGGTGGCAGCGTGGCTGATATGGCTGATGGTCATGCCAGCTCAGGCTGGCACACTGGCGGAGGTGATGCGTCACGGTGACATTCGTTGCGGTGTGTTTCCGGATGACCCCGGACGCAGCGCCATTGATGAAAACGGTGTCTGGCACGGATTTTACGTGGACTTCTGCCGCGCCACTGCCGCCGCCCTGTTTGGCGATCCCGGCCGGGTACAGTTTGTGGAAGTGGACGCCAGCAGCCGTTTTACCACCCTGCAGCAAAAACGCAGCGATGTGGTGATGTACAACTCCACCTGGAGCATGGGGCGGGAAGACAGATACCAGGTGGCGTTTCCCGCCATTTACCTGTTCGACGGCCAGGGGCTGATGGTACGCAAGGGAGCGGGCATTAAAACCCTGGCCGATCTTGACGGAAAAACCGTCTGTGTGGCGGAAAATACCACGTCCCATCATAATTTGCTGACCCTGCTGGAGCGGGATCAAATCCATGCCCGGGTCCTGTTTTCCAACGGCGACAGCTTTTTCCGGGGGCATTGTGATGCCTACACGGATGACCGTATCAACCTGGCCGTCAGCCGGGCACACCGGGCCGACAATCCCGAACACTACCTGGTGTTGCCCGGGCTGCTTTCCCGTGAGCCCATCGGACCCATGGTACGCAATGACGATGCCCGGTGGCAGCGGGTGATCCGGGCCGTGATCCACGCTCTGATCCTGGCCGATGAAAAAGGCATAACCCAAGGCGGCGTTGAGCGGGCGGCCCGTCAGAGCAAAGACGAGGAAGTACGCAACCTGCTGGGGGTGAAAGGCGATCTGGGGGAGCGGCTGGGGTTACCCGCCAACTGGGCCTATCAGGCCATTCGCAGTGTGGGTAACTACAGTGAAATCTACCAGCGGCACTTTGGCCCGGGCACGCCGGTCAATGTGCCGGCGGGGCTGAACCAGCCCTGGTCCCGGGGCGGCTTGCTCTACGGGCCGCTGTTTCGGTGAGTGTGGCGCCTGTGAGCAGGAGACAGGGAGCCAGGGCACAGGGCAGTCTGGGACGCAGACTGACTCTGATCATCATGCTGGTGTTTGGTTTTTACCTGCTGTCTGCTTCGTTGTTTGTGTATGTCATGTTCAGCCAGTATGCCGGCCTGGCCGGCGCGGTGGGCGGTCATTTTGAGCGTGCCATGATCGCCGCCGAGCTGACCCGGGACGCCGAGACCATCGCCGCCGAAGTCTACGAGCTGCTGGTGGGCAACGATCGCTCGGTCAGTGCCGGCAATCGCCGGGTGGAAAACCTGACCAGCCTTTATCAGGCTACGCGCAATCGCCTGGAGCAACAGGGTACAGATGTCAGCCAGGCCGATACCATGATACTGGATCGCTGGCAGACCCCCTTTTTCGGCAGTCTGGAGCGGCTCAATGAACGGCTGCGTGCCGAGCAGGCGCTGCAGGGAGAGCAGCTTCAGCAGATGGACGACTTGTTTGTGCTGCTCAGTCAGGTTTCCGATCTGGAGGCCGGTAACGGCACCCTGCCGCTGCCGGAGCAGCGCTTTTTCGGGCCGGCGCTGGCTGCACTGGGCTATGCCGCGGCCGTACTCAGTGCCGAGCGGCCGGGGCACATTGATCAGCTTGAGCGCTACAGCCGGCAGCGTTTGCGCGAACTGGCGAAGATTGAGCTGACCCGGCCGTCGTTTATTGCGCTGCGAGACCGGCTTGAGCAGCAGTTGCCCAGGGTGTTCAACAGCAGGTTGCCATTGCTGCGTCACGCCCGCGCCACCCTGGCCACGGCCCGGCAGACCCGGGTGCTGGCGCAAAAGCTGACCAGCGCCGTTTTTAACTATCATCAGCGACTGAAGGCCGAAGCGGAGCAGGCGCTGCATGAGCAGCAGACGTTGATGCAGCGCTCCCTGGCCGGGCTGCTGGCGGCGTCACTGATGTTGTTTCTGATCACCCTGGTGGCCACTTTCTATATTCGCCGGGCCATTATTCAGCGTATCAATCACCTGAGCCAGGCCATGCAGTCTCATGGCAAGGGCTGTCCGGTGCCCATTCCTACCGGTGGCGACGATGAAATCAGCCGCATGGGCGCGACCTTCGAGGTGTTTGTCAACGCCCGGGCTTCGGCGGAGCAGCAGCTCGAGCAGGCCAACCTGCATCTGCAGGCGATGAATCAGTCACTGCAGCGCCTGAGCGAGGTTGATGAACTGACCCAGATCGCCAACCGGCGCTGCTTTGACCGGCACCTGGAAGCCGAATGGCGCCGGGCCCAGCGTGAGCAGCGCTCCCTCGGCCTTGTTATGGCTGACATTGACTACTTCAAACGCTTCAATGACGAATACGGCCATCAGCTGGGGGATGAATGTCTGCACCGAATCGCCCGGGTGCTGGCCGGTCAGCTGCACCGCCAGGGGGACATGGTGGCGCGCTATGGTGGCGAGGAATTTATCGTCTTGCTGCCGGAGCTGGAGCTGTGGCAGGCCCGTCATGTCGCCAGACGATTACTGAAAGCCGTGCGGGAACTCAACATTGAGCATGGCCAGTCCGAGCATGGCATTGTGACCCTCAGTCTGGGAGTGGCAGCCACTGTGCCGGATCAGGAAGACAGGGTTGAAGATTTGGTTGGCCGGGCCGACAAGGCACTGTATTCGGCCAAGGAGCAGGGCCGCAACCGGGTGTGTGTGGCACCCCCGGAAGACAGGGCCGGCAACTGAATGCCGGCCCGGGCGCTTACTTGATGTAGGAGCAGCAGTAGTCCACCAGGCTGTGAACCTTGAGGTTGAAGCTGGCGTTGGCGGGCACCTCAAAGGACTCGCCGCCCTGAATGCGCTGCCAGTCGGAGCTGCCAGGCAGCTGCACTTCCAGATCGCCGGCGGTAATTTCCATCAGCTCGGCGGCTTCGGTACCAAAGGTGTATTCACCGGGCAGCATGATGCCCAGGGTCTTGTGGCTGCCGTCGGCAAATTTCACCACCCGGCTGGTGACCTTGCCGTCGTGATAAACATTGGCGCGAGTTTCGACGGAAACATTATCGAACTGGGCGTCGGCTTGAGACATGATACTTCCTGTAATTTGTGTAAAAAGGGAGATTGGTTATAGCACAAGCCCGGCCACCGTAAAATGCCTGCAACGACCGCAAGTGCAGGCTTCTCATTTTCCCTGCGCCAAGGTAACGTAAACAAAAAAATGTGATCAGGGACATGTTCATGCAGACACTGGCAGAGGCCATCACCCGAACCCCGTTGCTCACCGGTACGGATCCGGAGCAAAAGCGGGAAGAAATCCGCCGCTACTTTCACCATACCTTCAGCCTGTACGAGGCGTTGTTTGACTGCATCGCCACCGACGAAGCCTATTATTCCCGGCCCGAGCCCCTGCGCCATCCGCTGATCTTCTACTTTGGTCATACTGCGGTGTTCTTTATCAACAAGCTGGTGCTGGGCAAGTACCTGCCCGAACGCCTCGACGAGCGGCTGGAGTCCATGTTCGCCATCGGCGTGGATGAAATGTCCTGGGACGATCTCAACGACGCACACTACGACTGGCCCAGCCTGGCCCACACCCGGGACTACCGCAACCGGGTGCGGGAAACGGTAGATGGTTTTATTCGCGACATGCCGCTGACCCTGCCCATTACCCAGGACTCGGCCGCCTGGATGGTGTTGATGGGCATTGAGCACGAGCGCATACACCTGGAAACCTCCTCGGTGATCATGCGCATGCTGCCCCTGAACCAGCTCACACCTCATTCACTGTGGGCGCCCTGCGCCGACTCCGGCCCGGCGCCACAGAACACCCTGCTGCCGGTGGCCGGCAGCACCATTACCCTGGGCAAGCCGGCCTCGGCCGCCACCTATGGCTGGGATAACGAATACGGCAGCAAAACCGTGGAGGTGCAGCCTTACCGGGTATCCCGCTATCTGGTGTCCAATGGCGAATACTCGGCCTTTGTAAAGGATGGTGGTTATCAAAAGCCGGAATACTGGACCGATGAAGGGCGCCAGTGGCTGAATTATACCCAGGCTGCCATGCCCCGCTTCTGGCTGGAGCGGAACGGCGAATACTGGCAGCGCAACCTGCTGGAAGAAGTGCCCCTGCCGCTGGACTGGCCGGTGGAGGTGAACTACCTGGAAGCCAGGGCCTTCTGCAACTGGAAGGCGGCGCAAACCGGCACGCACATTCGCCTGCCCACCGAGGCCGAATGGACCTTGTTGCGTGAGCGCATCGACGCCGATCAGCCCGACTGGGAGCGAGCGCCGGGCAATATCAACCTGGAGTATTACGCCTCGTCCTGCCCGGTGAACCGTTTTGAGTGTGATGGCATTTATGACATTACCGGCAACGTCTGGCAGTGGACCGAAACCCCCATTGACGGCTTTCCCGGTTTTGAGGTGCATCCGCTGTACGATGATTTCTCGACGCCGACCTTTGATAACCGGCACAACCTGATCAAGGGGGGCTCCTGGATCTCCACCGGCAACGAAGCCACCCGCCATTCCCGCTATGCCTTTCGCCGGCACTTCTTTCAGCATGCCGGCTTTCGTTACATTGAATCCGATAACCCAGAGGTCCCCGTGGAACCCGTCAACACCTATGAAACCGACGAGCTGGTCGCTCAGTATCTGGAATTTCACTATGGGGATGCGTATTTCGGCGTGCCCAACTATCCGGTGGCCTGTGTCAATGCGCTGCTGGGGCACCTGCCGCATGTGAGCAAGGGCCGGGCGCTGGATCTGGGGTGCTCGGTGGGCCGGGCCAGTTTTGAGCTGGCGCGCCACTTTGACCGGGTGGACGGCATCGACTTTTCTGCCCGCTTTATTCAGCATGGTGTTCAACTGCAGGAAAACGGTCAGACACGCTTTGCCATTCCCACCGAGGGCGAGCTGGTGGAGTTCAGAGAAGCCAGTCTTGAACAAATGGGCTATGCCAGTGTGGCCGACCGTATCGAATTTGTGCAGGGCGATGCTCACAATCTGAAGTCCCGTTTCACCGGATATGACCTCATTTTCTGCGGCAACCTGATTGACCGCCTGTATGATCCGGCGGCGTTTCTGGCTCAGGTGCATGAACGGCTCAATGCCGGTGGCTGCCTGGTGCTGACCTCGCCCTATACCTGGCTGGAAGAATACACGCCGAAAGCCAAATGGCTGGGCGGCATCAAGGTCAACGGCGAGAATTTTACGACGCTGGATGGCCTGAAAGCGCTGCTGGGCGAGCGCTTTGAGCTGGAGGCCCGGCAGGATATTCCCTTTGTGATCCGGGAAACCCGGCGCAAGTTCCAGCATACCCTGGCCGAAATGACGGTCTGGCGACTGAAGTAAGCCGTTACATCAGATGCAAAAAAGCCGGTCATTCGACCGGCTTTCTTATCAGCTATGGATTTTCATCCTTGCCCGAAGGCTTACCCTTTCAATTGCTGGCGTTGGCCTCGCGCAGCTGGGCGTTGTCATTCTTGGCATCGGACTTGGAAGTGCCCTGGTTCATCTGGCGCTCAATTTCCTCACGCTCGCGGGCTTCGTCCTGCAGTGATTTCTTGGGCAGCACCATGTTCAGCACAAAGGCAACGGTGGCGGCCACAATCACCGGTGAGCCGATCAGCATGCGGGCGGTGTCACCCAGCTGGGCAATGGCTTCGGGCACGGCGTTGATGCCCATGGCCAATGCCACGGCCAGTGCCACTATGGTGATGTTGCGGGAAGACAGCTCGTCCTTCACCAGCAGCTGAATACCGGTCATGGTGATCATGCCGAACACGATGATGGTCGCACCACCCAGCACCGGGTAGGGAATGGTGGTCATGGCGGCACCAAACTTGGGCAGCAGGCCGGCAATCACCAGGAACACGGCGGCAATGCCCAGTACATAGCGGCTGATCACCTTGGTCATGGCCACGATGCCCACGTTCTGGCTGAAGGAGGCGGTGGGCAGGCCACCGAAGATGGCGCCAACCAGGGTGCACAGGCCGTTGCCCAGCAGTCCACCGGACAGCTCCTTGTCTTTCAGCTCGCGGTTCATGCCGCCTACTGTGGTGGCAGAGAGGTCACCGATGGTCTGTACCGAGTTGACGATACAGATCACCACCATGGAGATCACCGCAGAGGCGTGGAACTCAATGCCGATGGCAAAGGGCGTGGGTACCATCACCCAGGGAGCGGCATCCATTTTGGCGAAATCGACCATGCCAAAGAAGAAGGAAATGGCGTAACCCACCAGAATGCCCACAATAATGGCGGCCAGGCGCAGGTAGCCCTTGCCGAACTGGGAGCACAGCAGTACCACGGCCAGGGTGGTGATGCCCACCAGCCAGTTTTGCGCGCTGCCAAAGCCGTCGGCGGCCACATTGCCGCTGCCGGCCATGTACTTGATGGCGATGTCATACAGGGACAGGCCGATGACCAGTACCACGGTACCGGCCACCACGGGCGGGAACAGATGACGGATCTGCTTGATGAACAGGCCCACCACCAGCATGGCGATACCACCGGCGATCTGGGCGCCGAAGATACCGGGAAGACCGTATACGCTGCCGATGGCGATCAGAGAAGGAACATAGGCGAAGCCCACACCAAAGATGGTGGGTACGCCGGCACCGAAACGGCCGACGGGGAACAACTGCAGCAGGGTAGACAAACCCGAGAACAGCAGGGCGATTTGCACCAGCATCATGGTTTCCTGGGCGTTGGCACCGGCCACACCCGCCACGATCAGCGGCGGCGTCACTGCGCCCATGATCATTGCCAGAATATGCTGGAAGGAGAGCGGCAGTGCTTTACCGAAAGACGGCTTGCCGTAGTAATCGAATACCGATTTGCTTTGGCTGTGTTTCATTGCAATAAGTCCCTGAGGGTTGCTCAAGTAAGTTGTTGTTCACTGCCCGCCGTCGTTATCTGGTTATATAAAGGCTGACAGAACCACACCGCAGTGTTTGAGCCCGGTGATGACTCAATTTGTGGTCAATTCATGGGGTGGTTGACCCCGTGGTTAATCACGGGGATCAATGTATACATTTTTGTAAACACCAAATCAATATTTTGTTCATATTTGAGAGCGAGAACGTGTTTTGGCTCTCAGGTTTTTGTGCTGGATCAATGCGGTGTTTGCCTTAGTAAATTTTGCGGCGTATGCCGGTGCGCTCCAGTATCTTGACCGAGATTTCTTCCACCGAGTGAAAGGTGGTGTCGATAAAGGGAATGGCTTCCATGCGAAACAGCCGCTCCACCTGGCCCAGCTCGAACCGGCACTGCTCTATGGTGGCGTAGCGGCTGTCGGCCCGGCGACGCTGACGAATCTCCTGCAGCCGGTTGGCGTCTATGGTGAGGCCAAACAGTTTGTGGCGATTGGCCTTGAGGGCCGCCGGCAGATTCATTTGCTGCATGTCCTGATCGATAAACGGATAATTGGCTACCCGAATGCCGAACTGCAGCGCCAGATACAGGCTGGTGGGGGTCTTGCCGCAGCGGGATACGCCCACCAGGATAATGTCGGCCTCGTCATACTCCTTGGTGGTGACACCGTCGTCGTTGTCCAGGGCGTAGTTCACCGCATCGATGCGCAGATCATAGTTGTGCTTGTTGGCAATGCTGTGGGAGCGGTGGGCGCGGGGTTCGGCCTTCACGCCCAGCTGCTGCTCGATGGGAGCAACAAAGGTATTGAGAAAGTCGTAGCACATGGCCTCACTGGCTGTGATGATGCTGCGCAGCCTGTCGTCGATAATGGTGTGAAACACCAGGGGGCGTTTGCCGCTCTGGTGAAAGCTGTTGTTGATGCGTTCCCGCACCGCCCGGGCCTTGTCTTCGTCTTCCACAAAGGGAAAGGTAACTTGCTCAAAGGGCAGGGGAAACTGGCTCAGTACGGCATGACCAAACACTTCGGCTGTGATCGCCGTCCCATCAGAAACATAAAAAACCGTGTGCACAGGGCCTCCAGATCTCACTTTCGCGTATTGATGCGGGCAGGGCGTTTACCCGCTTTTCGAGGCCATTGTAGAATCATTTCCAGTGCGGGCACACCACACAATAACAACATCATTCGGTGGCCTGCCTTCACACCGAAATCAAGCGATACGGATATCCCGAAACAACTTTTGTGGAGACGTGGCAGTGCAGGAATATGTGATTTGGTACGAGCAGCTCGGCATGAACGACGTGGACCGGGTTGGCGGCAAGAATGCCTCACTGGGCGAGATGATCAGTCAGCTGGCCGGCGCCGGAGTATCCGTGCCCGGTGGCTTTGCGACCACCGCCTTTGCCTTTAACGAATTTCTCGAGCAGAGCGGGCTGAATGATCGTATTCACGATCTGCTCGACAAGCTGGATGTGGACAACATCGCTGCCCTCGGCGAGGCCGGCAGGACCATTCGTCAGTGGGTAATTGACACGCCTTTCCAGCCCGAGCTGGAAGCGGCCATTCGCGACGCCTATGGCGAGCTGGCCGGCAAGGCCGGTGACGAAGCGTCGTTCGCGGTGCGTTCTTCAGCCACCGCCGAAGACATGCCCGACGCTTCCTTTGCCGGCCAGCAGGAAACCTTCCTCAACGTGCGCGGCCTGGATGCAGTCCGGGAAGCCGTCAAGCATGTGTTTGCGTCTCTGTTCAACGATCGCGCCATTTCCTACCGGGTGCATCAGGGCTACGACCACAAGGGCGTGGCGCTGTCGGCGGGCATTCAGCGCATGGTGCGCTCCGATATCGCCGCCTCTGGCGTCATGTTCACTCTGGACACCGAGTCCGGCTTTGATCAGGTGGTGTTCGTGACCTCCGCCTGGGGCCTGGGCGAAATGGTGGTGCAGGGTGCGGTCAACCCCGACGAGTTCTACGTGCACAAGCCCACCCTCAAGGCCGGTCGTCCGGCGGTGGTGCGCAAGACCCTGGGCTCCAAGCTGCAGAAGATGATTTACGCCGGCGGCGCCGAACTGGGCAAGCAGGTGGACATCAAGGAAACCAGCCGGGAAGAGCGCCGTCAGTTCTCCCTCACCAACGACGAGGTAATGGAGCTGGCCAAGCAGGCCATGATCATCGAAAAGCACTACGGCCGCCCCATGGACATCGAGTGGGCCAAGGACGGTGTGGACGGCAAGCTCTACATAGTTCAGGCTCGTCCGGAAACCGTACGCAGCCGTCAGGACGCCAACGTGCTGGAGCGTTTTGCCCTCAGCCAGCAAGGCGATGTCATTGCCGAAGGCCGGGCCATCGGCCACAAGATTGGTGCCGGTACCGCCAAGGTGATCGACAGCATCGATCAGATGGACGAAATCAAGGCCGGCGACGTACTGGTGACCGACATGACCGACCCGGACTGGGAGCCGATCATGAAGCGGGCCGCCGCCATCGTCACCAACCGGGGCGGACGTACCTGTCACGCCGCCATTATTGCCCGCGAGCTCGGCATTCCTGCCGTGGTGGGCTGCGGCAACGCCACCGAGCTGGTAAAGGATGGTCAGCAGGTGACCGTATCCTGTGCCGAAGGCGACACCGGTTATATCTACAACGGCAAGCTGGAGTTCAGCGTCAACACCTCGGAAGTGGGATCCATGCCCGCCTCGCCGGTAAAGGTGATGATGAACGTGGGCAACCCGGACCGGGCCTTTGACTTTGCCCAGCTGCCCAATGCCGGCGTAGGCCTGGCGCGGCTGGAATTTATCATCAACCGCATGATCGGCGTGCACCCCAAGGCGCTGCTCAACTACGACAACGAAAGCCCCGAGCTCAAGCTCAAAATCGACGAGATCATCGCCGGCTACGACAGCCCGCGGGAATTCTTCGTGGCCAAGCTGACCGAAGGCATCGCCACCCTGGCTTCCGCCTTCTGGCCGGAGCGGGTGATTGTGCGCATGTCCGACTTCAAGTCGAACGAATACGCCAACCTGCTCGGCGGCGACGCCTACGAGCCGGACGAGGAAAACCCCATGCTGGGCTTCCGTGGTGCGTCCCGTTACATCTCCGAAGACTTCCAGGACTGCTTTGCCATGGAATGCGAGGCGATGAAGCGGGTGCGTGAAGACATGGGCCTGACCAACGTCGAGATCATGATCCCCTTCGTGCGCACCTTGAACGAGGCCGCGTCGGTGATCGACATTCTTGGCGAGAACGGCCTCAAGCGCGGTGAAAACGGTCTTCGTGTGATCATGATGTGCGAGCTGCCGTCCAACGCCCTGCTGGCCGACAAGTTCCTCAACTACTTTGACGGCTTCTCCATCGGCTCCAACGACATGACCCAGCTCACACTGGGTCTGGATCGGGATTCCGGTCTGGTGGCGGGCTCCTTTGACGAGCGCGATGAGGCGGTGAAGGCGCTGCTGGCCATGGCCATTCAGGCCGCCCGCAAGGCCGGCAAGTACGTGGGCATTTGCGGTCAGGGCCCGTCGGATCACGCCGACTTCGCCGCCTGGCTGGTGGAGCAGGGCATCGACTCCGTGTCCCTCAACCCGGACACAGTGATCGACACCTGGCTGTATCTGGCGAAGCACGCCGGGAAGTAACATTTGATGATTTGAGTATATACAGGGCACTTCGGTGCCCTTTTTATTAAAAGGGAGCAGGGAATAGGGAGTAGGGATTAGAACTCCCCAGTCCCCAGTCCCCAGACTTGCGCTTCCTGCCCACAGCGTTAAAATGCCCATCGCTTTTTACCCGGTCGCAGCCTACCCGGACAAAACAAGGACACAACCTATGAAAGCACTGCTGATCTGCTCCGGCGGATTCGACTCCGTGACGCTCGCTTACCGGCTGGCGGCGGAGGATTCCCTCGGCGCCCTGCTGACCTTTGACTACGGTCAGCGCCACAAAAAAGAAATCGGCGCCGCACGCCTGTGTGCCGAACGCCTTGGTGTTCCCCAGCTGGTGATGGACATCGGCCATATCGGCCGCCAGCTCTCCGGCTCGGCACTCACCGACGACATCGACGTGCCCCACGGTCATTACAGCGAAGAAAACATGAAGGTCACCGTGGTGCCCAACCGCAACGCCATCATGCTCACCATCGCCTTTGGCGTGGCCGCCGCCCGCGGCCTGGATACTGTGGCGCTGGCGGTGCACGGTGGCGATCACTTTATTTATCCCGACTGTCGCCCCGACTTTATTCGCCTGTTTGGCGAGATGCAGGCGCGCGCCCTCGACGGTGTGGCCGAGGTGGCGCTGCTGGCGCCCTATGTGGACGCCGACAAGACCGAGATCGCCCGGGACGCTGCCCGCTTTAATGTGCCGGTGGCCGAGACCTGGTCCTGCTACGAAGGCGGTGACATTCACTGCGGCCGTTGCGGCACCTGCGTGGAGCGCATCGAAGCCATGGCGCTGGCCGGCGTAAGCGACACCACGCCCTATCAGGACGATCAGTTCTGGCGCGATGCGGTGGCGAGGGCGAAGTAATGTATACCATCAAAAAAGAGTTTCATTTCTCCGCTTCCCACCAGCTCAAGCAAATGCCCGACTGGCACCCCTGTGCCCGGCTGCACGGTCACAACTATGTGGTGGTGATCGAGCTGCAGAGCGAGCAGCTCGATCAGTACGGCTTTGTACGCGACTACCTCGAACTCAAGGCGTTCAAGGACTATATCGACGACCAGCTCGATCACCGTCACCTCAACGAGGTGCTGGGGGACGAGTGCACCACCGCCGAACGGCTGGCCAAGCACCTGTATGACTGGGCGCGGGCGCGCTGGCCCGAGGTAAGCGCCGTGGCCGTGTCGGAAACCCCCAAAACCTGGGCGGAGTTCCGGCCATGATCGCCATCAGCGAAATCTTTGGCCCTACCATTCAGGGGGAAGGGGCGCTCACCGGGGTGCCCACCGTGTTTGTGCGCACCGGCGGCTGTGACTTTCGCTGCAGCTGGTGCGACACCCTGTATGCGGTCGAACCCCGTTTCAAGGCCGACTGGACGCCCATGAGTGCCGAGGCGGTGCTGGCGGAGGTGGAGCGCCTGAGCGGCGGCCGGCCACTGCTGATTACCCTGTCCGGCGGCAACCCGGCGCTGCAGCCCTTGAGTGAGCTGCTGAGCCTGGGCCACCAGCGGGGCTATACCTTTGCCATTGAAACTCAGGGCAGCAAGGCGCAGGACTGGTTTGGCCTGCTGGATCACCTGACCCTCAGCCCCAAGCCGCCTTCCGCCGGCATGGCCTTCAGCCAAAGCCGGTTTGACGCCTGCCTGGCTGCCGCCGGGGTCAATACTCAGGTGACCCTCAAGCTGGTGATCGCCGACGAAGCCGACTACCAGTGGGCGCGGGACTTTGCCGCTCAGTACCCGCAACTGCCGCTGACCCTGCAGCCCTGCAATCCGGCGCCGGCCACCCCCGACGAGCCTGAGCGGGAAACCGACCTCGACGCCCTGAATGCCAGCCTGCGCTGGCTGGTGGACAAGGTCACCGCCGACGGCTGGTTTAACGCCCGTGTGCTGCCCCAGCTGCATGTGATTATCTGGAACAACGAGCGCGGCGTATAACATCGACGGCCCCTGCCGGTGCAGGGGCCGGTTGCGTGATGATGCGCAGCACAATTTTGCCGCCGCGCATTGCCTGTTTGAATCCGCTCGCATAGTATGGCCGTCTAAACGTCTATTGTTGCGCGTTGTTTCAGTATCACAGGAGTCGTCATGTTTCGTTTGTCCCGTGCCCTGCCCTGGCTGGCATTGTCATTGTGTTCTTTTCCGTTGCTGGCGGTGGATGAGGCCAAAAAGGAAATCGTTATCGGCACCACGGTCGGAGACTTTGCCGACATGGTCACCGAGTCGATCAAGCCGCAGCTTGAAGCCCAGGGCTACCGCGTGAAACTGGTGGAGTTCACCGATTATGTCATGCCCAACCTGGCGCTGGCGGAAGGTTCACTGGATGTAAACTGCTTTCAGCACAAGCCCTATCTGGATACCTTCAGTCAAAGCCGCGGCCTGGAGCTGAGCCCCATCACCCAGGTGCCCACCGGCCCCATGGGGCTGTATGCGGGCAAGGCCGGTGCCCTTGAAGAGGTGAAACAGGGCAGCACGGTCGCCATTCCCAATGATCCCACCAATCAGGCCCGGGCCCTGCTGATGCTGGAAGACATGGGCTGGATCACCCTGAAAAAAGACATAGATCCGCTCAAGGCCAGCGAATTTGATGTGGCTGACAACCCCAAAGGGATTCGGCTGGTCATGCTGGAAGCGGCCCAGTTGCCGCGTTCCCGTCAGGATGTGGATTTTTCTGTTATCAACGGCAACTATGCCGCTTCAAGCGGCATTCCCTTCAGCGACGGGCTGTTTCTGGAGCGCAGCTACGACTTTATCAACTGGGTGGTGGTGCGCGCCGAAGACCAGGAGCAAGCCTTTGTGCAGGACGTGATAGCGGCCTATAACAGCGACGCGTTCAAAGAGTACGCCAGCAAGCAGTTTGAAGGTTACAAGTATCCCGAGTCCTGGCATGAGTGAGCCCCGGGAATACCACATCGACCTGGATGGCCGCCGGCTGGCGGTGATGGAGTGGGGCAATCCCGATGGCATTCCTCTGGTGGCCCTGCACGGCTGGCTGGACAACGCGGCCAGTTTTACCCTGTTGGCGCAGCTGCTGCCCCATGTGCGGCTGATTGCCCCGGATCTGGCCGGCCACGGTTTGTCTGAGCACCGTGCCCCCGGCCAGCCCTATTACATCTGGGACAATATCGCCGATGTGCTGGCGCTTCTGGATGAACTGGAGCTCAAGCGAGTGGCGCTGCTGGGCCACTCCATGGGCGCCGGCGTGGCTACCCTGCTGGCGGGCGCCTTTCCCGAGCGAGTCAGTCAGTTGCTGTTGCTCGATGGCCTGGTCCCGCGCACCTACACAGCCAGCACCCTGCCCGAGCAAATGGCGGCCGCACTGAACAAGGGTAGCCGCCTTCGCCGGCGCGGCTGGCGGCCCTATGCCAGCCTTGAAGATGCGCTGCAGGCACGCATGGGCGGCCGATACCCGGTGAGCCGGGAGGCGGCGGGCTGGCTGCTGGAACGTAGTCTGGAACAAACTACGGAAGGCTGGGTCTGGCGCCACGATATTGCCCTGTCGCAGCCGTCTGTGGTGCGCCTGTGCGACGAACAGGTAGCGGCATTTTTGCAGCGGCTAAGCATGCCGGTGCTGCTGATGATGGCAAAGCAGGGCAACGAAGTCGACGGCGTACAGCCACTGCTTGGGCTGGTGCCCGAGTTGACTTATCAAGTGCTCGACGGCGGCCATCATATGCATCTGGAGGAAGCGCCGGCGGCGTTGATTGCCGGGCTTATCAGGGAAAGGCTGTAACGGCCAGTTATTCTGTGTGCCTGCTCAGGCCACTTCTGTGTTTTCCCATTGCCCTTGTCTGAGCAGGGAATCCCGGGCCAGTTGCCGAAAGTATTCCGTCTGGGCCGGGCTGAGCGGTGTCTGTTGCAGTTCCCGGTGCAGCTCGGCGGCCCGGTTGCTCATCCAGTCGGCATAGTCCTGGCCGTTGTCGTTGAGCTGTTGCAGGATCCGGTGTGAGGGGGTCAGCTCGGGCCGGTACAGTTGCCTCTGGTAATGCTGCACCGCCCGCACGTAGCCGCTGCCGGTCTGATCCAGCCGCCGGGCGATGGCGTTTAACTCACTGAACAGCTGTTCACCCCAGGTGGTACGGTCAAGCTCCCCTTCGGCAGTCTCCAGGTTAAGCCCCGGACGCCGGCCCTGCTCGGTTATGCGCATCTGATTGCGGCCAATTCGCTGCCGCGCCTGTTCGTCGATGTCCGGGCTGTTCTGCAACAGACAAAACAGCATAAAGGTATCCAGAAAGCGGATCTGAGCGTCATCAATGCCCAGGGGCAGCCAGGGGTTGATATCCAGGCTGCGCACTTCTATGTATTCCACTCCTCGTGCGGCCAGCGCCTGCAACGGTGTTTCTCCGTTTTCGGGTACCGCCTTGGGGCGAATGTCGCTGTAATACTCGTTTTCAATTTGCAGGATCTTGTCGTTCAGCTGACGCTCATCGGGATAGGCACCCACGCCGGCACGGGCGTAGGGGGCATAGGGCCTGTTCAGCGCCCGAGACAGATCCTGTATGTAGTCATCCAGGCTATTGGTGCTGATGTTCAGCGTGGCCTGCGCCTGGCTCTGGTAGCCAAGACCGCTCATGCGCAGGGAAGTGGCATAAGGCAGATACAGGGTGTCTTGCCCCAGGCTGGCCAGCGGGTGAGAACGGCCGTTCATAAAGGAGCGACTGAGCGCCGGCGAGGCGCCAAACAGGTAAAGCAGCAGCCAGCCGTAGCGGCGAAAGTTGCGGATCAGGGCAAAATACCGGCTCGAACGAAATGCTTGCAATGACTCCCGGCTGCCCAGCAACTGCCGGTATTGCTGCCAGAAGTCGTCGGGCAGGGAAAAGTTGAAGTGAATACCGGAAATGCTCTGCATGATGCGGCCATAGCGGGTATCCAGCCCCCGGCGGTAAACATGCTTGTGGTGGCCGGCCGGCGAGTTGCCGTAGCGGGCAATGGGAATGCTGTTATTGCCCTGAAGCCGGCAGGGCATGCTTGCCGGCCACAGTTGCTCGCCCTGCAGCTGGCTGGCGGTAAAACGGTGCATCAGCGCCAGAAAGTCCAGGGTTTCGGCAATGTCATGACCGGCAGGAGTAATAAACTCCAGCTGGGCCTCGGAATAATCGGTGGTAATCAACGGGTGGGTCAGGGCGGCCCCGAGCGCCTTGGGGTGCGGTGAGCGGGCCAGCTTGCCGGCCGTGGTAACCCGCAGGGCTTCTTTTTCTATGCCGCGACGAATGCCGGAAAGATGCCGGAACAGGCCGGCATGACATAACGGCGTGAGGCGAGCGTCAAAAGCTGATGTCATAAGAGTCTCTTCGTTGCATTCATCAGGGCGGATTCAGGCCTGCTCCCGATTACGGGTGGGCCAGGCTTCTGTCCGCCAGCCCTTCGGCGGCGTGCATTATATTGCCGCGCCGCTCTGTGATAATTGGCCTGTAGTGAAAATGACTTTTAACGGACGGTAATAATGTCTTGGGGCCGGTTAATGCAGGTAGCCGTTTTCAGGAGTGATCTCCGGCGGCAGCTCGGTGACGTCCAGTGCTTCCAGCAGGCTGATTTCAATAGCTCTGGACATGGCTGATAGGGGCAGATCATTGGCGGCCAGGCCAAAGGGCTCTTCCAGCTCCTCGCTGAGGGCATCCAGCCCAAAAAAGGTATAGGCGATGACCACACAGACCAGGGGCGTGACCACGCCCAGTGAAGAAACCAGGCCAAAAGGCAGCATAAAGCAATATAAATAGGTGGTGCGATGCACCAGCAGGGCATAGGCAAAGGGCAGCGGCGTGTTTTTTATGCGCTCACAGGCGGACAAAACCCCGGTCATGGAGGTGATGCGTTCGTCCATGCTCTGTACCAGAAACTCCGACAGCAGGCGCTGTCGTCGGCAATAACCGACCTTTTTGCCCATCAGCCGCAACAGGGCTTCCGGCGTGTTGCGGGCGTTGCGCAGGACGGCGTGGTGTTCAGGTTCAACATAGCGGTCGATGTCTTGCCAGGGAGAAGTGTCGCGTAGCTGGTGGCGCAGCGCGTGCACAAAGGCGATGGTCAGATAAATCAGCCGCTGTCGGGTTTGCGGGCCGGCTTCCATCTCCTGATCCATAAAGGAAATGACCTGCCGGGCCAGACTGCGGGCATCGATCATCAGCTGGCCCCATTGCTCCCTCGCTTCCCACCAGCGGTCGTAGCTGGCGTTATTGCGAAAGCCAAGAAACAGTGACAGGGCAATGCCCAGCAGGGCAAAAGGGGTGGTGGTGTAGGAAGGAAAAAATCCCGGTGAAACATGTTGAATGGTGGCCACCAGGCTGCTCAGCAAGGTGATGATCAGCAGCTGAGGATAAATTTGCTGAATGACCGAGCCGCGCAGGGTAAAAAACAGCTTGAGGGCATGGGGGCGTTGCCGGACTATCATGGCGGTCTCCGGTGTGACGGGCCTGGCTCACCGGGCGGGTGGCTGGCGAGCCCTCCGCCCGTTGCCGAACGGGCGGAGGCAAGTGGTTATTTGTCGAAATGAATAACGGTACGAATACTCTTGCCCTGGTGCAGCAGGTCAAAGGCCTTGTTCAGATCTTCCAGCCCCATGGTATGGGTAATGAAGTCATCCAGTTTGAACTCGCCCTTCATGTAGCGATCCACATAGCCGGGCAGCTCGGAGCGGCCCTTGACGCCGCCAAAGGCGGAGCCTTTCCAGACCCGGCCGGTCACCAGCTGGAAGGGACGGGTGGAGATCTCCTGGCCGGCACCGGCCACGCCGATGATCACCGACTCACCCCAGCCCTTGTGACAGCATTCCAGGGCGGAACGCATTACGTTGACGTTGCCGATGCACTCAAAGGAGTAATCCACACCGCCGTCGGTCAGCTCCACAATCACATCCTGAATGGGCTTGTTGTAGTCCTTGGGATTGACGCAGTCTGTGGCGCCCAGCTTGCGGGCCAGATCGAACTTGCTCTCGTTGATGTCGATGGCAATGATGCGGCTGGCCTTGGCCATTTTGGCCCCTATGATGGCCGACAGGCCGATGCCGCCCAGACCAAAGATGGCCACGGTAGCGCCTTCTTCCACCTTGGCGGTGTTCATCACCGCGCCCATGCCGGTGGTGACACCACAACCGAGCAGACAGACTTCTTCCAGCGGTGCGGCTTTATCTACCTTGGCCAGGGAGATTTCCGGCAGTACCGTGTACTCGGAAAAGGTGGAGCAGCCCATGTAGTGGAAGATGGGCTTGCCATCCTTGTAGAAGCGGGTGGTGCCGTCCGGCATCAGTCCCTTGCCCTGGGTTTCACGGATCTTCTGGCACAGGTTGGTTTTGCCGGACTTGCAGAATTTGCACTCGCCGCATTCCGGGGTGTAAAGCGGGATTACGTGATCGCCCACTTCCACACTGGTCACGCCCTCGCCAACGGCCTCAACAATGCCGCCGCCCTCGTGGCCGAGGATCACCGGAAAGATGCCCTCCGGATCGTCACCGGACAGGGTAAAGGCGTCAGTATGGCAGACACCGCTGGCCACCACACGCACCAGCACTTCGCCGGCCTTGGGGGGCATCACATCCACTTCTTCAATGGACAGCGGCTGGTTCGGGCCCCAGGCAATGGCGGCCCGTGATTTGATCATTTGTTGACTCATGTTGTACTCCGGTAACGAATGGAGGGTGGTCGGGCCGGCATTCATGTCAGGCCTGGCGTGAATTACACAAGCCTGCCCGGGCGGGGAATGTCGACTTAACCTTCAAGTTTAGTTAATGCGGTCAGTGAGTGTGATTCAGAAGCAGTAACCGGGGCGCTCGGCACCGATGCGCTTCAGCTCTTTACACTGGCGGTGGTCGGCACCGTCACCCCGGGAAGACAGGGAGTGGTTTATCTCTGTCAGGGCCGGCGCTTCCCCGGCCTGTGCCGGCAGGCAGAACAGGCCGATGCCGGCGGCAAGGGTAAGAACGGTGAACAGTGGCTTTAATCCGTTGGCGTTTTGCATGATGTTTCCTCAATGGCTGACACGGCGACAGCAGGCTGCCGTGTTGATGGGGGAAATTATATTCAGCCACCGGAGTTTGATAATGGAGTCAAAATACAAAATATAATTACCAGATGGTAACAGTTGGGTGATGGTACGGACTCATGAGAGTAATAAATGCGCTGGTGATAAACAGTTCCGGCGCTGCAAGGTGAAGGTGGCCGGCCTCACAGGCTTTGTGTTTCAGCGAGGCTGTTTCAATACTGACATCATGGGATCAGGGCCGCCGGCATGTTGCATTTATCGCCGGCAAGCAAGAGGAGCTGGCATGTTTTTATGGGAAGGGGTCACCGAGTTTGTGGCCGTGGCGGAAGCGGAGAGTTTTACCCGGGCCGCCGCAAGACTGGGCATTTCCACCGCTCAGGTCAGCCGGCAGATAAGCGCGCTGGAAAGCCGGCTGTCGACCAAATTGTTTTACCGCACCACCCGCAAGGTGTCGGTGACCGAAGCCGGGCAGATTTATTACCAGCATTGCCGGCAGGTGCTGGACGGGCTGGAAGAAGCCGAACGGGCGATGACCGATCTGCAATTGTCCCCCAGAGGCAGGTTGCGGCTGACGGCGCCGGTGACCTACGGCGAAAAGGTGATTGCCCCTTTGATCAATGATTTTGTGCTGAGTTACCCCGAGCTGGAAGTAGAGTTGCGCCTGACCAACCAGAAACTGGATCTGGTGGCAGATGGCTACGATCTGGCCATTCGGCTGGGCAAGCTTGAGGATTCCAGCATGATGGCCCGGCGGCTGGCCTCCCGTATTCAGTATGTGTGCGCCTCACCGGATTACCTCTCCATTCATGGCATGCCTCATTCATTGTCCGAGCTGGAGCAGCATAATTGCCTGCAGGGCAACCTGGACTACTGGCGGTTTCAGGAGCAGGGCAAGGTTCGCACTATCAGGGTCAAGGGCAATATACGCTGTGACAGCGGCTGGGCCTTGCTGGATGCGGCCCTGAAAGGCATCGGTATGGTGCAGTTGCCGGATTATTATGTCCGCGCTTCGCTGGCGGAAGGAAACTTGTTGTCTTTGCTGGAGCATTATCAGGAAGATGACAATGGTATCTGGGCCATTTATCCCCATAACCGACATTTGTCACCCAAGGTGCGCATCTTGCTCGATTTTCTGGGGCAGTCCCTGCGCGGATAACGGCTGATGATGCTGGAACTGGTCTCAGGCTATATGTCTGCAGACAGCACCGAGGTTTCACGAAACAGCAGTGGGGATTGCCGTAGCCGACCGTCAAATGCCATGGATGGCATTTGCCGAGCGTTACATGGAGGTACTTGAAGCGTGTCGGCGGAGTGTAACCGCGCTGCTGATTCGAGAGCTCCTTTATTACAGACAATGGAGGTGTAGCCTTACAACGGCAGTGTATCCTGCGGCGGGGTGGTCTGTTGTTCGAGCTCCAGCTCCAGTTGTTTTTTGCGGGCGGCGGCCAGCACCCGGCGCTTACGATCCTGGCACAGGCGGATCACCTCCCGGCGCTGGGCGGGGGTAAACGTCAGCCAGTTAAAGCGTTCGTCCCGGCTGCGAAAGCAGCCCTTGCAGTAACCCCTGTTGTTGACCTGGCAGACGCCGATGCAGGGGCTGGGTACATCAAAAAACTCCAGTTGCTCCATTGAGCCGCCTCCCTGTTACCGCCTTCACTGGAGCATATTCTGCTCGTTTTTACAACAGATCCCGCAGCCGGTACCAGGCCATGGCCAGCACCAGCGCCGGGGTACGCAGCAGCCGGCCGCCGGGAAAGTCGTTGTGGGGAATGCGGGAAAACAGATCAAAGCGCTCGGCACTGCCGGCAATGACGTCCGCCATCAGGCTGCCGGCCATGCCGGTGAGGGCAATGCCGTGACCGGAGAACCCTTGCGCAAAATACACATTGCCGTTCAGCCGGCCAAAGTGGGGGGCCCGGTTCATGGTGATGCCCACATAGCCGCCCCAGGTGTATTGCTGTTTGACCCCGTCCAGTTGCGGAAACACATGGCGCAGGCGCTTGCCCATGGACGCCGCCAGGTTCACCGGATCGCGCCCGGAGTAACTGACCCGGCCACCAAACAGCAGCCGGTGGTCGGCGCTCAGGCGAAAATAGTCGAGCACAAAATTGATGTCGGCTACCGCCATGTTGTTGGCAATGAGTTGTCTGGCCCGCTCCTCACCAAGAGGCTCGGTGGCGGTGATATAGGTGCCCACCGGCATGATCTTGCGCTCAATGTCGGGGACGATGCCGTCGAGGTAGGCGTTGCCGCACAGCAGCAGGTGGCGGCTGCGCACCACGCCGTGGGGCGTGTGCACCACAGGGTGTTCGCCCTGCTCAATGCGGGTGGCGGGGGTGTATTCAAAAAAACGGGCGCCGGCCTCGGCGGCGGCTTTCGCCAGCCCCAGGGTGTAATTGAGCGGGTGCACATGGCCGCTGGCGGCGTCATAGAGGCCGCCGAGATAGGCATCGGTGCTCATCTGCTCGCGCACTCGCTCCTTGCTCCACATTTCCAGCGAGTCGTAGCCATAATCCTTGCGCAGACTGTCGGCCCAGTGCTCCAGCTCCTTCATGTGCCGGGGCTTGACCGCCGCATGCAGGTGACCGTCCGCCAGATCGCACTGAATATTGTGCTGATCGATGCGCCGGCGCATTTGCGTGAGGGCCTCAATGGAGATATCCCATAACTGCCGGCTGATCTTGTCGCCCACCAGTTTTTTAAGGGTCGCCTGCTCGCAGGCATAGCCGAAAATCATCTGGCCGCCGCTGCGCCCGGATGCGCCCCAGCCTACGCGGCGACTTTCCAGCACAGCCACGCTGTAACCTCGCTCCGCCAGACTCAGTGCCGCGGCGCAGCCGGTGATGCCGGCGCCCACAATGCACACGTCCACTTCCAGGTTGTCGTGCAGGGCAGGGTGCTCCGGTGCCGGGTGGGCAGACGCGGCGTAATAGGAATCGGCATGAGACTGCATAAAGGCTCCTGAATATTACACAAGATGCTGATACCACTGGTATTCCAGCGGTGTAACGTGTTGATCGAATTCGGCCAGTTCAAAGCGCTTGTTGATAAGGTAGGCCCGGTGAAACTCCTTGCCCAGATATTGCGACAGCCGGTGTGACTGGGCAAAGCGGTCCAGGGCACTCTGCCAGCGGTAGGGCAGCAGCGGCAAATCCAGCTTGTTGGCATCCCCCAGAATGGGGGCGGGCGGATGCAGTTGCTCGGTCAGGCCATGATCCACGGCGGCGAGAATGGCCGCCACCACCAGATAGGGGTTGGCATCGGCCCCGGCCACGCGGTGCTCCAGCCGGGTATTGGCCGGGTCACCGGACGGAATACGTACCGCTACGGTGCGGTTGTCAAAGCCCCAGCTGGCGTGCAGGGGCACAAACATATGGGGCTGCAGCCGGCGAAAGGAGTTGGCGTTGGGAGCAAACAGCGCCATCGACTCGGGCAGCATGCTGAGGGTGCCGGCAATGGCCTGACGTAAGCGCTCGTGATCCTCGGCAAACACATTGTTGCCGTCGTCGTCCAGAAGGCTCACATGAATATGCATGCCCGAGCCGGCCTGACCGTTGTAGGGCTTGGCCATAAAGGTGGCGTACATGCCCTGCTTGATGGCAATGGCCTTGATTGTCCGCTTGAGCAGAATGGCCTGATCGCAGGCGGCCACGGCGTCGTGCTGGTGGGCCAGGTTGATTTCAAACTGGCCCGGCGCGTATTCGGCCACGGCGTTGTCGGCGGGAATACCCTGCAGTTTGCACACCTCGGCCACCTGGATAAGAAAGTCCTCCCAGCTGTCGAGATCGTCAAGGGAATACACCTGAGTGTCGTGCATGCGCTCGTCGGTGCCGGGCAGTATGGGCGGTTGCGGCAGGCCGTCGGCGCCTTCCTTCTGATCCACCAGATAAAACTCCAGCTCCACTGCCACACAGGGGTTCAGACCCTTTTCCTTGAGCCGGGTAAGTACGTTTTGCAGCACATGGCGCGGATCGGCAAAAAACGGGCTGCCGTCCAGGTCTTCCATGGACATTAAAATCTGCCCGGAGGGGATCTTGTGCCAGGGCACAGGCGCCAGGGTATGAGGCAACAGCCGGCATACCCGGTCGCTGTCGCCCTGTGCCAGGCCCATGCCGGTTTCCTCCACCGTCTGGCCGGTAATGTCGAGGGCAAACACAGAAGCGGGCAGGCTGATGCCCTGCTCCAGGGCCTTTTCAAAGGCGCTGGTCTGAATGCGTTTGCCGCGGATCACGCCGTTGATATCGCACAGCATCAGGTCAACGGACTGAAACTCCGCCCAGGGCGGGCTGGCATCGGAATGGGTGGCTCGGGGCCGGTTACGGGGTCTGGTCATGAGTTTGTCCTTAAACGCCTGCGCTGTCGTCCTGCTGTTTAATATCAATAAATTTTTGTTAAATTTTGAGTGGGTTCCTTGACCACCAAGTTGGTGACGCTTTTTTCTTGCTCGTTCGCTATGTCTATGTCTAGCATACTTTTACACCAATATGGACTATGCTGACGAGTGTGTTTTTCACCCAGAGCTTCACTATGAGTGTTCAAGATCCTGAAAATCGCAATATGGAGTGGCTGCGTCAGTGGATGCAGCAGCATGCCATTACCGAAGTGGAATGCCTGTTACCCGACTTTACCGGCAATGCCCGCGGTAAAATACTGCCCGCCAGCAAGTTTCTGAAAGAAGGGGGCATGCGCCTGCCCGACAACATCTTTCTGCAGACGGTGAACGGTGAATGGCCCGACGATGACAATATCGACTGGACCGAGCGCGACATGGAACTGCATGCCGATATCAACACCCCCCGGCTGGTGCCCTGGGCCAGTGAGCCCACCGCGCAGGTAATCCATGACTGTTTTGACAGTGACGGCAACCCGGTGGAAATCGCCCCTCGCAGCGTGCTGCGCCGGGTGCTTAACCTTTATGAGCAGGAAGGCTGGCGTCCGGTGGTGGCCCCCGAGCTGGAGTTCTTTCTGGTCAAGAAAAACGAAGACTGGGATTACCCGCTGGAGCCGCCCATCGGTCGCAACGGCCGGCCGGAAACCGCCCGTCAGTCCTTCAGCATTGATGCGGTCAACGAGTTCGACCCCATCTTTGAGGAAATGTACGACTTCTGTGAGGCCCAGGAGCTGGAGGTGGACACCCTGATCCACGAGTCGGGGGCGGCGCAGATGGAGGTGAACTTCATTCATGGCGATGCCCTGGATCTGGCGGATCAGGTGTTTCTGTTCAAGCGCACCATGCGCGAGGCGGCCATGCGTCACAATGTGTACGCCACCTTTATGGCCAAGCCGATGAAAAACGAGCCGGGCAGCGCCATGCATATTCATCAGAGCCTGGTGGACGCCGACGGCAACAACCTGTTCGCCAATCCGGACGGCAGCCACAGCGAGCTGTTTCTGCACTTTATCGGCGGCATGCAGCGTTACATTCCCAGTGCGGTGGCGCTGTTTGCCCCCAACGTCAACTCCTACCGCCGGCTGGCCTTTGGCGACTCGGCACCGCGCAACATGGCCTGGGGCGAAGACAACCGCACCGTGGGGCTCAGAGTGCCGCGCTCGGGGCTGGCCGACCGGCGCATTGAAAACCGTTTTGCCGGCGCCGACGCCAATCCCTATCTGGCGCTGGCGGCCAGCCTGGCCTGCGGCTATCTGGGCATGAAACACCGCATCGCCCCCACCGAGCAGGTAGAGGGAAGCGCCTACAACATGCCTTTTGGCCTGGCCCGCAGCCTGGAAGAGGCCCTGCTGGAGCTGGAGCAGTGTGAAGAGCTGCGCGAAATGCTGGGGCCGCGTTTTGTCAGCGCCTTTATTGCGGTCAAGCGCAAGGAATATGAGGCCTTTTTCACCGTGATCAGTGCCTGGGAGCGGGAGTTTCTGCTGCTGAACGTGTAGCACGTTAACCATGTCGACAGGGAGTTGAGCATGCCGGAGTCAAACAAGGAAGCACTGCAGCGGCTGGATGCGGCCCATCACCTGCATCCGTTTACCGACGGTCGGGCCCTGCAGCAAAAGGGCACACGAGTGATCGAGCGGGGCGAGGGGGTCTACCTGTGGGACGCCGACGGCAACCGCATTCTTGACGGCATGGCCGGGCTCTGGTGCGTCAATCTCGGCTATGGCCGGCAGGAGCTGATCGATGCCGCCAACGCCCAGCTGCAGCGCCTGCCCTATTACAACCTGTTTTTTCAGACCACCCATCCGCCGGCCGCCGAGCTGGCCGCCACCCTGGCCGGGCTGCTGCCCGGCGACCTGCAGCATGTGTTTTTTACCGGCTCCGGCTCCGAGTGCAATGACACTGTCGTGCGCATGGTGCGCCACTTCTGGGCCGAGCAGGGGAGCCCTGAGCGACAGGTAATTATCAGCCGCCATAACGCCTACCACGGCTCCACCCTGGCCGGTGCATCTCTGGGGGGCATGAAGCCCATGCATGCGCAGGGCGGCCTGCCGCTGCCGGACATGGTGCATATCGACCAGCCTTATCACTTTGGTGAGGGGCAAGGGATTGACCCCGAGAAATTTGGTCTGGAGCGGGCCCGGCAGCTGGAGCTGAAAATTCTGGAGCTCGGCCCCGAGCGGGTGGCGGCCTTTATTGGCGAGCCCATTCAGGGCGCCGGTGGCGTCATCATTCCCCCCGCCAGCTACTGGCCTGAAATTCAGCGCATCTGCAAAAAGTACGACATTCTGCTGGTGGCGGATGAGGTGATCTGCGGCTTTGGCCGCACCGGTCACTGGTTTGCCAGCGAATATTACGGTCTTGAGCCGGATCTGCTGTGCATGGCCAAGGGCATGACCTCCGGCTATATCCCCCTGGGGGCGGTGGCGGTGGGCCGGCGTGTGGCGGAAACCCTTATCAACGGCGGCGAGTTTTTTCACGGTTTTACTTACTCCGGTCACCCGGTGGCCTGCGCCGTGGCCCAGGCCTGTATAGAGGTGATGCAAAAGGAGCACATCGTCGAGCGGGTGCGTGACGATATCGGTCCTTACCTGCAGCAACGCTGGGCCAGCCTCGGGGACCACCCCCTGGTGGGAGAAACCCGGGGACTGGGGCTGCTGGCGGCGCTGGAGCTGGTGGCCGACAAAACCACCCTGGCACCTTTTCCCACAGATGCCGGCGCCGGGATTATCTGCCGCGAACACTGTTTTGAACAGGGGCTGGTGATGCGGGCGGTGGGCGACACCATGATTATCTCGCCGCCCCTGGTAATCAGCCGCGAGCAGGTGGACGAACTGATCCACAAGGCGCGCCAGGCACTTGATTTGACCCTTTCTACTCTTGAACAACCGACAAGGAAAGCACCATGAGTAACAAGTCCGTATTTCAGACCGGCCTGCTGGCCGCCGGCATCACTCTGGCCCTGAACGCGCAGGCCCAGGAGCCGCCTCAGGTCAACTTCTACAACTGGTCCGACTATATCGCCGAAAACACCCTGGCCAATTTCACCAAAGAGACCGGCATTGCCGTGACCTACGATGTGTTTGACTCCAATGAAGTGCTGGAGGCCAAGCTGCTCGCCGGCAACACCGGCTTTGATGTGGTGGTGCCCACCGGCGACTTTATGGGCCGGCAGATCCAGGCCGGCGCCTTTCTGCCCCTGGACAAGGCAAAGCTGACCAATTACGACAACCTGGATCCGCGCATCATGGCGCTGCTGGCGGAGAAAGATCCCGGCAACCAGTATGGTGTGCCCTACCTGTGGGGCACCACCGGCATCGGCTATAACGTCGATAAGGTCAGGGAAGCCCTGGGCGAGGACGCCCCGGTTGACTCCTGGGATCTGGTGATGAAGCCGGAAAACCTGGAAAAGCTGGCTGGTTGCGGCGTGGCTTTTCTCGATGCGCCCACCGAGGTGTTTGCCGCCGTCCTCAACTATCAGGGGATTGACCCCAACAGCACCAATGTGAGTGATTACCGGGGGCCGGCCACCGAGCTGATGATGAGCCTGCGGCCCCATATCACCTACTTCCACTCCTCCAAGTACATCAACGATCTGGCCAATGGCGATATCTGCGTGGCGGTGGGCTGGTCCGGCGACATACTGCAGGCCCGGGACAGAGCCGACGAGGCGGGCAGGGGGGTGAAGGTGGCCTACCGTATTCCCAAGGAAGGCGCCCTGATGTGGGTGGACATGCTCACCATTCCCAAGGATGCCAGACATCCGGATAACGCCCATGCCCTCATCAACTATCTGCTCAAGCCCGAGGTGATCGGCGACATCTCCAACTACGTGGCCTATGCCAACCCCAATAAAAACGCCAATGAATTTGTGGACGCAGACATCCTGAATGATCCGGGCATTTATCCCAGCCAGGAAGTGGCGGACAAGCTCTATACCGCCAAACTGCTGCCGCAAAAGGTAAACCGGGCCATTACCCGCGCCTGGACCCGGGTCAAGACCGGCCGGTAAGCACACCTTGAAGAATAAGTAAGGAAAGCAGACGAAGCAGTGGTAGCTGCCACTTTAGTCGGCAGGGCCTGTGTAACAGGCCTTTGTTACCCAGTCGTCTGCGGGACTTAAGCACGCACCGGAGCACCAGCAGGGTTACCTTCTTCGACACGCTGCATGGGTTGATACTCATCCGTTCAGCCTGCTGCGAACATTCACCGAATGTTCGGTCAGGCTTCACGGCTTCGTCACGGCGAGCAAGCTCGCCCCATGTAGCGCTCGGCAAATGCATCTGACCGCCATGGATGGCGGGAATGCCGAAAATGCAGGAGCAACTTTTCGGCCATGGCATTTGACGGTCGAATCCGGTAATCCCTGCCGGCGCTCCGGAACCTGAAAGCCTTTTGCTGGACATTAACGCTGAACCAGCGTCAGAAATACGGAGGCAAGCATGCCGGAACAGCAACAACCGGTCAGCACGGAAAAGGCGCCCTTTCTGGAATTGCGCGGCGTCAGCAAATTGTATGACGGGCAGCCGGCGGTGGATGACGTCAGCCTGAAAATTCCCCGGGGGGAAATCTTTGCCCTGCTCGGGGCCTCGGGCTGCGGCAAGTCGACCCTGCTGCGTATGCTGGCCGGCTTTGAGCCGCCCAGTCGGGGCGAGATCTTTCTCGACGGGGTCGACATCGGCGAGGTGCCGCCCTATGACAGGCCCATCAACATGATGTTTCAGTCCTATGCGCTGTTTCCGCATATGACGGTGGAAGCCAACATCGCCTTTGGCCTGAAGCAGGACAAGCTGCCCAGGGCCGAGATTGCCGATCGGGTGGCGGAAATGCTCAGACTGGTGCACATGGAAGATTACGCCAAACGCAAGCCCCATCAGCTCTCCGGTGGCCAGCGGCAGCGGGTGGCGCTGGCCCGCAGCCTGGCCAAACGGCCCAAGCTGCTGCTGCTGGACGAGCCCATGGGGGCGCTCGACAAAAAGCTCAGGGAAGAAATGCAGCTGGAGCTGGTGAACATCATAGAGAGCGTGGGCGTGACCTGCGTGATGGTGACCCACGATCAGGAAGAGGCCATGACCATGGCCGGGCGCATCGCCATTATGAACAAGGGCCGGCTGGTGCAGGTGGGCGAGCCGCTGGATGTGTATGAATACCCCAATTGCCGGTTCAGCGCCGAGTTTATCGGCTCGGTGAATGTGTTTGAAGGGGAGCTGGAACGCAACGAGGCCGACAGCGCCCTGATCCGCTGTGCCGATCTGGCGCAGCCGCTGCAGATCAACCACGGTGTGTCCATCGGCGAAGGGCTGCCCATCATGATTGCGGTGCGTCCGGAAAAAATGCACCTCAGCCGGAATGAGCCCGGTCAGCCCCATAACCGGCTGTCCGGTATCGTGGACGAGATTGCCTATCTGGGGGATGTGTCCATCTATCATGTGCGCCTGCCCTCGGGCAAACGCATTCTGGCCACCCTGCCCAATGTGGACCGGCACAGACGCAACAGCCCCACTTGGGGCGATCAGGTACACCTGAGCTGGCAGGCGGACAGCTGCGCCGTGCTGCTGACCTGAGGAGGTAATGATGAAGAGGCTTGGAACCGCCACCGGCCAGCGACTGGTGATCGCGCTGCCCTATGCCTGGCTGCTGCTGTTTTTTCTGGTGCCCTTTCTGATCGTGTTCAAGATCAGCCTGTCGGAAGCGGCCCTGGCCATTCCGCCCTACAGCGCCCTGCTGAGTTTTGCCGACGAGCAGCTGCAGATTGTGCTTAACGTCGGTAACTACCTGTTTCTGCTGAGCGACAGCCTTTATATTGAGTCCTACCTGCAGTCCCTCAGGGTGGCGGCCATTTCCACTCTGCTGTGTCTGCTTATCGGTTTTCCCCTGGCCTGGGCCATTGTTCATTCAAAGCCTTCTACCCGCAACGTGCTGCTGATGCTGGTGATTCTGCCGTCCTGGACCTCGTTTCTTATTCGGGTATACGCCTGGATGGGCATTCTCGGCAACACCGGCTTTCTCAACAATGCTCTGCTGTGGCTGGGGGCCATTGACGAGCCGCTGCAGATTCTCAATACCAACACCGCCGTCTATATCGGCATCGTTTACGCCTACCTGCCCTTTATGGTGCTGCCGCTTTATACCGCGCTGATGCGGCTGGATTACTCCCTGGTGGAGGCGTCGGCAGATCTGGGCGCCCGGCCCATGACCACCCTGTTTACGGTGATTGTGCCCCTGATCAAGGGCGGCATTATCGCCGGCGCCATGCTGGTGTTTATTCCGGCGGTGGGGGAGTTCGTGATCCCCGAGTTGCTCGGCGGGCCCGATACCCTGCTCATTGGCCGGGTGCTGTGGCAGGAATTTTTCAACAACCGGGACTGGCCGGTGGCGGCGGCGGTGGCCAGCGTCATGCTGTTGCTGCTGATGGTGCCCATTATGTGGTTCCACCGCATTCAGCGCAGAGAAATGGAGGGCTGAGCCATGAACAATATTCCCGTCAGCCGCTCCTGGGCACGGCCGCTGATTTTGTGGCTGGGCTTTGGCTTTCTCTATGCGCCCATGCTGCTGCTGATCATTTACTCCTTTAACAGCTCCCGGCTGGTGACGGTATGGGCCGGCTGGTCCACCCAATGGTATGGCGAGCTGCTGGCTGACGACATGATGATGCAGGCGGTGGGGCTCAGCCTCACCATCGCCTTTTTTGCCGCCAGTACCGCTGTGGTGCTGGGCACGGTAGCGGGCTTTGTGCTCACCCGCATTGGCCGGTTTCGGGGAGAGAGCGGTTTTGCCTTTATGATCACAGCACCTTTGGTGATGCCCGAGGTGATCACCGGGCTGTCGTTGCTGCTGCTGTTTGTGGCCATGGGCGATCTGATTGGCTGGCCGGCCCAGAGAGGCATGAGTACCATCTGGATTGCCCATGTCACCTTCTGTACCGCCTATGTGGCGGTGGTGGTGAGTTCCCGGCTCAGAGAGCTGGACCGCTCCCTGGAAGAAGCCGCCATGGATCTGGGGGCGCGGCCGCTTCGCGTGTTCTTTGTCATTACCCTGCCAATCATTGCCCCGGCCATCGTCGCCGGCTGGCTGCTGGCCTTTACCCTGTCGCTGGACGATCTGGTGATCGCCAGCTTTGTGTCCGGGCCCAATGCCACCACCCTGCCCATGGTGGTGTTTTCCAGCGTGCGTCTGGGAGTGAGCCCCAAGATCAACGCCCTGGCCACCATCATTATCGTGATCGTATCGCTGGTGACCTTTGTGGGCTGGTGGCTGATGGCCCGGGCGGAAAAACGCCGGGCCCAGGAAGCCGCCGCCGCCCGGGCGGCATGAGGAGAGCGCCATGGACTTGCCCGAACGTCTGAAATGGCTGCGTGCTCAGCATGGCCTGACCCAGCGGGAGCTGGCGAAACGGGCCGGGGTGAGCAACAGCCTGATCTCGCAAATAGAGCAGGCTGCGGTCAATCCGTCCGTGGCCACCCTTAAGCGGGTGCTGGACGGCTTTCCCATTTCCATGGGGGCGTTTTTCAGCCTGGAGCGGCGCGCTGGCCGGCAGGTGTTCTTTCGTGCCGGCGAGCTGGTGGAATTTGGCAGCAACGGCGTCACCATGTGGCTGGTAGGGCCGCTGACCGGCGAGCGCAAGCTGGCGCTGCTGCGGGAATGCTATCCGCCCGGCGCCGACACCGGGCCGGAGATGCTCAGCAATGAGGCGGAAGAGGCCGGCCTGGTGCTGAGCGGTGAAATCGAAATCACCGTGGGGGAAGAGTGCCGGGTGCTGAAGGCCGGCGACGGCTATTATTTCGACACTTGCCAGCCCCATCGCTTTCGCAATCGGGGCACCGAGGTATGCGAGCTGGTGTCGGCCGCCACGCCGCCCACGTTTTAAAGTACCTGGGGCTGGCTGGCGGAAACGATATGCAGCTCGTTGTCGCCAATGTTCACAAAGCGGTGGGGCTCGGTACTGTCAAAGTAGTAGCCGTCGCCCGGGCCCAGTTCAAAGTGGCGCTCGCCCACGTGCAGCAGCAGCTTGCCGTCTATCACCACGCCGCATTCCTGGCCCGGGTGGCTGAGCATGTCCGGGCCTGTGTCGGCGCCGGGGGGCATGGTTTCCCGCAGCAGGGTGATATGGCGATCGGGAAAGCGGCTGCCAATCAGGCGGTAGCTGATATTACCCGTGCCCCGCTCGGGCTGATCGTCGGCCCGGTACACCACCGGCTTGCCGGCACCGGCGCCTTCTTCTTCGGCAAAGAAGTCCGCAAGGGTCATGGGAAAGCCGTCCAGCAGCTTCTTCAGTGAGCCAATGGACGGACTGACCAGATTCTTTTCAACCTGAGAGATAAAGCCGTTGGTCACGCCAGAGCGTTTGGCCAGCTCCCGCTGGGACAGTTTTGCCTGCAGGCGAATGGTCTTGAGGCGCTGTCCTATGTCCATGGGGCCCGGTACTCCTTGGTTGCAATTGAATCTTAAGTGACGGAAAAGCACAATGTTGCTCCAGCTTCTATAACAGAAGAAAGGACAGAGCAGGCTGGAGCACAGCGTTGCAGGCTGCATTCTACTCTAAAACTCGCGGCCAGACAGGGGGTGAACATGGATATCGCAGTACCCAGAGAAATCAAAAACAATGAATACCGGGTGGGCATGACACCGGGAGGAGTGCGTGAGCTTGTCCGTGCCGGGCACAAGGTACGGGTGCAGACCGGCGCCGGAGAAGGCGTGGGTTTTTGTGACGATCAGTACGCCGCCGCCGGCGCCGAGCTGGTGGCGGACGTGGAGGCCCTGTTTGCCGGAGCCGAACTTATCGTCAAGGTCAAGGAGCCACAGCCCGAGGAATATCGCCGGCTCAAAACCGGGCAGGTGTTGTTTACCTATCTGCACCTGGCACCGGACGAGGCTCAGACCAAAGGCCTGCTGGCCTCGGGCTGTACCGCCATCGCCTATGAAACCGTCACCGATGCCCAGGGCGGCCTGCCGCTGCTGGCGCCCATGAGCGAGGTGGCCGGGCGCATGGCGGTGCAGGCCGGCGCCCACTGCCTGGAAAAGGCCCAGGGCGGGCGAGGGGTGTTGCTGGGTGGCGTGCCCGGGGTGCTGCCGGCCCGGGTGCTGGTGCTGGGCGGCGGGGTGGTGGGCATCAATGCCGCACGCATGGCCATGGGGCTGGGGGCGGACGTGACCATTTTCGACAAGTCGCTGGCCCGGCTGAAGGAGCTGGACGCGCTCTACGGACCCGGCCTCAAGACCCAGTATTCCACCGCCGATGCCATTGAAGAAGAGCTGGCCCGGGCCGATCTGGTGATCGGTGCCGTACTGATTCCCGGTGCTTCGGCTCCCAAACTGGTGACCCGCGCCATGCTGAAAAAGCTGCCTCAGGGGGCGGTGCTGGTGGATGTGGCCATCGATCAGGGCGGGTGCTTTGAAACCAGCAAGCCCACCACTCACCAGCAGCCCACCTTTGAAGTGGACGGTGTGGTGCACTATTGTGTGGCCAATATGCCCGGGGCCGTGGCTCGCACCTCCACCCTGGCGCTGACCAACGCCACTCTGCCCTTTGTGCAGGCTCTTGCCAACAAGGGCTGGCGCCGGGCGCTGAATGAGGATGCGCATCTTGCCAATGGTCTGAACGTGCATGATGGCAAGGTGGTGTATCAGGCGGTGGCCGAGGCCCACCACCTGAAACATGTGCCGCTGGAGCAGGTGCTGTCTGACGAGGTTGGGAATGGCAGCGGTATATGAGTGAGCTGGCCGCCGAGCTGTGGAGCGGCCACCAGACTCTGGTACGTCTGGGTATAGGCCTTCTGTTGGGGGCACTGATTGGTATTCAGCGGGGCTGGCAAAGGCGGGATGCCGGGGCCGGCCAGCGCATTGCCGGTATTCGCACCCATGCCCTGGTGGGTCTGCTGGGGGGGCTGATAGCCCTGCTGGGGCAAACGGTGGGGCACTGGCTGATTGCCGTGGGCTTGCTGGGGCTGGTGGCCATCAGCCTGGTGGCTTACCGGGCCCAGGCCAGAACCCTCAATGACTTCAGCATTACCGGCAGCATCGGTCTGCTGCTGACCTTTTGCTTTGGCGCCCTGGCACTTCTTGACCGTCCGGCCATTGCCGCCACGGCGGCGGTGATCACCGCCTTTATTCTCGACAACAAGCGGGAAATTCACGGTCTGCTGCACAGACTGCGGGAGCATGAGCTGGATGCCGGGCTCAAGCTGCTGCTGATCACCGTGGTGATGCTGCCCTTGCTGCCCAACCGGGACATGGGCCCGGGCGGTGTGGTCAATCCCTTTGAAATCTGGTGGATGGTGGTGCTGATCGCCACCATTTCCTTTCTGGGCTATTTCGCCATTCGCGTGGGCGGCACCGAAAAGGGCATTCTCTTTACCAGCCTGTTTGCCGGACTGAGCTCGTCCACCGCCCTGACCCTGCACTACTCCAGATTATCCAGAGACACGCCGGCGCTTTCACCGCTGCTGGCTGCCGGCGTGCTGCTGGCCTGCGGCACCATGTTTCCCCGCATGCTGGTGTATTGCGCCCTGATCAATCCGGCGCTGCTGCCCAGACTCTGGTGGCCGGTGCTGGTGATGACGCTGTTGCTGTATGGCCCCGCCGTCTGGATCTGGCTGCGTCATCGTACCCGGGTCAGTGTGGAGCAGCCCAGTCTCAACATGAACCCGCTGGATTTAAAGGCCGCCTTGCTGTTTGGCGGTCTGATATTGCTGATTATGGTGCTGGGGGAGTGGCTCAAGCAGGCGCTGGGCAATATGGGGGTGTTGTTGCTGGCGCTGGCCTCGGGGGTGGCCGATGTGGATGCCATTACCCTGTCGCTGGCGCGCATGTCTCAGGACGGTCTGGCACCAGGCATGGCGGTGCTGGGCATTGTGCTGGCGGCCTCGGTCAACAACCTGGTCAAGGCGGGCATGGCGCTCAGTCTGGGTGACCGGGCGCTGGGGCAACGGGTGGCCTGGGCCATGGGCGCTTCTCTGTTAGCGGGTCTGCTGACCGCCTGGAGCCTGAACTAAAGCCTTAAGCCGTAAGCTGTCAGCTATAAGTTTCCAAGAAGAGGCTGTAGAAAATTGCGGCAGTTACGAAGTTATGGTGGTGTCTGAAAAGAAAAAAGCAGCGTTGTCTGATACACGCTGCTTATTAATATTTTATAGCTTATAGCTTGTTTTAAGCCGGCAGCAGTTCGTTATGCAGATCGGCAATGACCTGATTGGCGTTGTCTTCATCCACCAGGAAGCAGAAGTTGTGGGGGCTGGCGCCGTAGCAGATCATGCGAACATTGACTTCATTGATCGCCTGGAACACCCGGCTGGCGGTGCCGCCGGCCTCGCTCATGCGGTTGCCGATCAGGGCCACCAGCGCCAGGCCTTCTTCCACCTTGAGATGGCAGTGCTTTGCCAGCTCGTCCTGCACGTCCTGGGTCAGCAGCTCGGCGCCGGCGTCCAGGGTCAGCGATACGCTGATCTCCGAGGTGGTGATCAGATCCACCGAAATCTTGTGCTTGGCCAGAATGCCGAACACCTCGGCCAGAAACCCGTGAGCCTGAAACATGCTCTGGCTGGTCAGGGTCAGCAGCACCTGGTTGCGGCGCAGGGCCAGGGCCCGGAACAGCGGCTGGCTGGGGGTGCTGTTGCGAATCCAGGTACCGCCTTCTTCCGGCGCCCGGCTGGAGCCCACAAACACCGGGATCTGGCAGCGCACCGCCGGCTGCAGGGTGGCCGGGTGCAGCACCTTGGCGCCAAAGGTGGCCATTTCCGAGGCTTCGCTGAAGCTGATTTCGGGAATGGCGCGGGCCTCGCTTACCAGGCGCGGATCCGTGGTGTAGATGCCGGGCACATCGGTCCAGATCTCCACGGCGGCGGCGTCCAGCGCCTCGCCCAGCAGGGCGGCGGAATAGTCGCTGCCGCCCCGGCCCAGGGTGGTGGTGCGGCCGTCGGGGGCGGCGCCAATAAAGCCCTGAGTCACCACCAGCTGCTTGTTGCACAGGGGCTTGAGCTCTTTTTCCACCTCGGCCCTGAGGGTGGCCAGATCCGGTGTGGCGCGGCCAAAACGGTCGTCGGTACGCATCACCTTGCGCACGTCAAACCAGACCGCATCGGTACCGCGACGGCGCAGCAGCTCCACGAACAGCCGGGTCGACATCAGTTCGCCCTGAGCCACGATCTCGTCAGAAAGTGCCCTGGTGGGGCTGATGGCGGCGCTGTCGGCCAGCTCGCGAATATGGCCGAGAATGTCTTCGATATGCCGGGTCAGCATCTCGGGCCGCTCCAGACTGTCGAGAATGCCGTGCTGAATAACGGCGAGTTTCTGCAGCATGTCTTCCCGCTCTTCGGGGCCATGGGCGCCCGAGGCCAGAGCCACCAGCAGGTTGGTGACGCCGGAGCTGGCGCTCAGCACCGCCAGCCGGGTACCGGGGTTTTGTTCGAGAATGGCGGCACAACGGCTCATGGCATCGGCGTCGGCAACACTGGTTCCACCGAATTTGGCTACAACGGGTTGGTTCAAGGCAAGCTCCTTGCTTTGCTGGATAAATTCAAACTACGGGGGGAACGACTGCGAAGACATTGGAAAGGTCATCAGGAAGCACTCCACCCAACAGGTGACAGCCCGAAGGATTCAGCCCTCGCGGCCGACAACAACCGTCACGCCCCCGGTCGTCATCTCGGCGTTATTCCCCTGACCGGCGATCCTCGGAGTGGCGACTCCTGCTGCCGGCTGCCTGAACAACGCACCTCTTCTCGTTGCCTCAGCATTTTGTACCGAGGCGGCCCTATAACTACTGACTTAAGGCATTGCTGTCAATGGTAATCTGGTTAATTCGTTCAGTTGAGCTCTTTAATCATGATTTTTGAGCGGCGCTGAAAGTTATACAGTTTTTGCTTGCCCATGGGCAGGGCATCCACATCCACCGGCTTGAAGCCCCGCTCCTGAAACCAGTGAATGGAGCGGGTGGTGAGAATGAACAGCCGGCTCATACCGCGCTTGCGCGCCTGCTCTTCAATTTTGTTGAGCAGCATGTCACCGCGGCTGCCCCGGCGGTAGTCCGGGTGAATGGCCACACAGGCCATTTCCGCCATGCCTTCGTCGGGAAAGGGGTAGAGAGCGGCACAGCCGATGATGGCGCCGTCCTTTTCAATAATGGTGAACTGGTCTATTTCCATTTCCAGCTGCTCCCGGGAGCGGCGTACCAGTATGCCTTCTTCTTCCATCGGCCGGATCAGATCGAGAATGCCGCCAATGTCATCGATGCTGGCCTGACGGGCCTGCTCGGCGCTCAGGCTGACAATCTGGGTGCCCAGACCATCGCGGGTAAACAGCTCCTGGATCAGGGCGCCGTCTTCCTTGTAGCTGACCAGGTGGCTGCGGGGCACGCCACCCCGGCAGCTGGAAATGGCGGCACGCAGATAACGGGCGGTGCCCGACAGGCTTTCACCTTCGTCCAGCAGTTTCTGCAGATGCTCTTCCGCCTGCTCCGGAAACAGCTCGGCAATGGCGACGCCGTCTTCGTTGAGCACGCCGCGCTGAGAGCAAAAGCCGATCAGCTTGTCGGCCTTGAGTTCAATGGCCAGCCGGCGGGCCAGCTCTTCCGATGACAAATTGAAGCTTTCGCCGGTCACGGAAAAACCGATAGGGGAGATCAGCACGGTGGCGCCGTTGGCCAGCTGGTGATGAATGGTGTCGGTGTGAATGCGGCGCACCCGGCCCGAGTGAATGTAGTCGACGCCGTCATCCACCCCCAGGGGCTGGGCGATCACGAAGTTGCCGGTCACCACGTTAATGCGGGCATTTTGCATGGGCGTATTGATAAGCCCCATGGACAGCCGGGCGGTAATGTCCATCTGCAGACCGCCGCACACGTCCTTGATCACGCGAAAGCTGGCTTCGTCTGTCACCCGGGTGTGTTTGTGAAATACGCCGCTCAGGCCGGCTTCGGCCAGGCCGCGATCGATCTGGGGTCGGGCGCCGAACACGATCACCAGCCGGACACCCAGGCTGGTGAGCAGCGCGATGTCGCTGATGATATTGGAAAAGTTTTCCTGATCGATGGCCTCGCCACCCAGCATGATGACGAAGGTGGAGCCCCGGTGAAGATTGACATAGGGGCTGGATTGACGGAACGCCTTGACCAGGGCGGCATCATTTTCGCGCACGGGCTTGTCCTTGATTGCCTGAAAAACACGGTTTCATCATCGTGAAAATTAATGCAAAAAACAAGATTAAATATTTACTTTGTTTGATTCGCTCCGCAGCAGGGATCTTGACCAGGGTCAAGGCCGCCGGGGCGATAGCGGGCAATACTGCCATACTCGGACCCCGGCGGTAAGCGGTGCGTTTTTTATGCAAAACTGAGACCCGTGTCGGGAAACCGGTCTGCGACCGTCCGTGGCTTTATGTTAGCCTTTTCAGGGGCCTTTCCGGGTACCGGGCAGGCCGCTAACTATAGCCACAAAAATAAAAGCGAGAATAACAATGACAAGGAAACTGTGCCTGTTCCTGGCAGGGCTGGCGGCACTGTCGAGCGCTCCCGCGTTTGCGGCCTCCGGCCAGCTGGATCTGACCACCTCAGGGGTGGGGATGTTCGCGGTGGCCATCTTCGTGGTTGCCTACCTGCTGGTGATGGGAGAAGAATATTTTCACCTGCGCAAGTCCATTCCGGTGCTGGTTGCGGCAGGGATTATCTGGACCCTGATCGGCTGGACCTATATGAATCACGGCATTCCGGGGGTCACGGAAGCGTCGTTTCGTCATAATTTGCTTGAATATGCAGAATTGCTGCTGTTCCTGCTGGTGGCCATGACCTATATCAACGCCATGGAGGAGCGGCGTCTGTTTGACGCCCTGCGTGCTTGGATGATTCGCCGGGGCTTCAGCTACAAGTCGTTGTTCTGGCTCACCGGTTTTCTGGCCTTTTTTATCTCGCCCATTGCCGACAACCTGACCACGGCCCTGCTGATGTGCGCCGTGGTGACCAAGGTGGCGGAAGGGGATAACCGCTTTATCAACCTGTGCTGCGTCAATATCGTGATTGCCGCCAACGCCGGCGGCGCCTTCAGCCCCTTTGGCGATATCACCACCCTGATGGTATGGCAGGCAGGCATTATCAAGTTCAACGAGTTCCTGATCCTGTTTTTGCCGGCGCTGGTCAACTATCTGGTGCCAGCCCTGGCGATGAACTTTTTTATCGAAAACCGCAGGCCTGCCGCTCAGTATGAAGAGGTGGAGCTCAAGCGCGGCGCCATTCGCATTGTACTGCTGTTCCTGCTGACCATTGCCTCGGCGGTGGCCTGCCACAGCCTGCTGCACCTGCCACCTGTGCTGGGCATGATGACCGGACTCGGTTACCTGCAGTGTTTTGGCTATTTTCTGCGTCGTACCCTGCCCAGCTCACTGGCCCGCAAGCGGGCGCTGGCCATCAAGCGGGGCGACGACGAGGCCCTCAAGCGGCTGGGCAGCGTGGTGCCCTTTGATGTGTTCAGCCGGGTGGCCCGGGCTGAGTGGGATACCCTGTTGTTCTTCTACGGCGTGGTGATGTGTGTGGGCGGCCTGGGTTACATGGGCTACCTGGCGCTGGTGTCGGACCTGCTCTATACCAGCTGGGATGCCGTCTACGCCAACATTGCCCTGGGGGTGCTGTCGGCCATTGTGGACAACATTCCGGTGATGTTTGCGGTACTGACCATGCAGCCGGAAATGTCCCACGGCAACTGGTTGCTGATCACCCTGACTGCCGGGGTGGGGGGCAGTCTGCTGTCTATCGGCTCTGCCGCCGGGGTGGCCCTGATGGGGCAGGCAAGGGGCATGTATACCTTTGCCGGCCACCTGAAATGGGCGCCGGTGATCGCCCTGGGCTATGTGGCGAGCATTGCCGTTCACCTCTGGCTCAACAGCGACAGCTTTAACCTTTACGGCTGATGGCTGGCAGATGACGGCAAAGGGCCCCGCAATGCGGGGCCCTGTTGGTTGTTACTACGGCCACCACAGGGTGGTGATGCCCAGGGCCAGAAAGATGATGGCGCTGACGCCGTGCACCCAGTGCATGGGCAGGCGACCGGCGCCCTTGTGCCCCAACAGCACGGCCGGCAGGTTGGCCACCATCATGCCAAGGGTGGTGCCGGCCACCACCAGCCAGAACTCATCCACAAAGCGCGCCGCCAGCAGGGTGGTGGCAATCTGGGTTTTGTCACCGATCTCCGCCAGGAAAAACAGCACAAAGGTCGCTGCAAAGGGCCCCAGACGGTAAAAGCGGCTGTCTTCGTCGTCGGCCTTGTCGGGGATCATGATCCACACCGCCATGGCGAAAAACGATGCCGCCAGCAGCCAGCGCAGCCACTGGGGATCGAGCCAGGACTCTATCCAGACGCCCACCGAGCCCGCCAGGGCATGGTTGAGAATGGTGGCAAAAAAAATGCCCAGTACAATGGGCACCGGCTTTCTGAACCGGCAGGCCAGGATCAGGGCCAGCAGCTGGGTCTTGTCGCCGATCTCGGCAATGGAGACCGCCAGGGTCGAGGTGGTGAGTGCTTCCAAAAGTGATACCAGAGGGGACAGGATTATTGTTACCAATGAACAGACGTACGCCGCCCGTCCCCGGTATCGGCACTCGTCTGTCAAAGGTCTCGTCAAACCCTGAAGGTCACGGCCACCATGGTGATTTTGCACCAACTATGTTGACGACCGTCTTCGGATGGCTCCGATAGTGACTACTCCCCCTTGAGCAGGGAAGTGAGTATTTTAGTCATTTGGCCTGCAAGTTCAAGGCGGCTCTGCTCAGCCGCCTGCCTGTTTCACGGTAAAGCCGGCTTTTTCCAGCCATTGCCTGATCTGCTCGAGCCGGTCGCCCTGAATTTCAATCACCCCCTTTTTTACCGCGCCACCGGTACCCAGCTGCTTTTTCAGCTTTTTGGCCACCTCGCCCACCCGGTCGGCGCCGATACCATACACGCAGACCACCCCGGCACCCTTGCGGCCCTTGGTTTCCCGGCGCAGGCGCACTATGCCATCGGCGGGAAACAGTCCCGGATCCTGCTGGCCGTTGTTCTGCTCCGGCCGCCAGTCCGGATCGGTACTGAAAACGATATTGCTCATGATTTTTGCTCCAGAATACGTTGCAACAGCTCGCCTTCCAGCAGGGCGCGCTTGACCAGAGCCAGGCCGCCAATGGTCTGATCGTGCTGAAAGCGGGCGCGGATAATGGGCTGCCCCTGATGAAAACCGGGCAGTGACTGGTGGGTGATGGCCCTGTTGATGATCGGAAACACGAGCTCTTCGGCCTCGCACAGGGCGCCGCTCAGCAGCACCCGCTGCGGGTTGAACAGATTCACCACAATGGCCAGCGCCTGACCCAGACGTTCGGCCGCCTGACGCAGAATATTGACGGCCAGCCGATCTTCGGCCAGTGCCGCCCGGCACAGGGCGCTCATGGTCAGCGCTTCACCGGCCAGGCAGCTTTGATAGCCCTGGGCCAGCATGCGCTCTGCCTGCCGCAGCAGGGCGGCATCGGCCACCATGGTTTCCAGGCAGCCCACATTACCGCAGTCGCAGCGCTCCCCGAGAGGATCCATGTGAATATGTCCAATCTCCGCCACGTCCCGGCCCTGGCTTTTGAAGATGCGCCCTTCGGTAATGATGCCGGCACCCACACCGTGGTGCACACTCACCAGCACCGAGTCCAGGCAATCCTGTGATGCCCCGAAATAATGCTCCGCCAGGGCCTGAGCGCGAATATCGTTGCCGATAAACACCGGCAGCCCCAGCAGGGCGCCCAGGCGTTCAGCCAGCGCAACCCCCGCCAGCGGATAGCTGGGGTGATAAATCACCCGCCCGGCCTGGGCATCGGTGAGGCCGGGCATGACCACGGCGATGGCCACCACGCGGCGTTCGCCGGCATGACGCTGAATAAAGTCGGCAATGTGCCGGTGCAGGGCCGCCATCAGGTTGTCGAGCTCACGGCGGGGAAAGGGCAGTACCTGGCGGCCATGCTCCTGTCCGGACAGGTTATACAGGGTCAGTTGCAGCTCTTCCCGGCCCAGTTTCACTGCCACCAGATGAAAAGGCTGAGTCACCGTGGTCAGGGAAATGGCCCGCCGGCCGCCGGTGGAGGCCTGGTGTTCCAGTTCGCGGATCAGGCCCTGCTCCAGCAGGGCCCGGGTGATTTTGGTAACACTGGCCGGCGCCAGGTGGCTGAGCTCGGCAATGCGAACCCGGGAGATGGGCCCCCGGCTGTCGATCAGCCGGTATACGGCAGAGCTGTTGACCTGTTTGACCAGGTCGACGTTGGCGATTTGTCCGCGGGTCATGATGAAAGTTGTCCGTTGACGACGATGGTAACCACATTGAAGTTTGTATCAAATGCTACCAGATTGGCGACCCGGCCGGGAGTGGCGGTGCCGATATGGGCGTCGAGTCCCAGCATTCTGGCCGGGTTGCGGCTGGCCATGGCCAGGGCCTCTTCCAGGGGCAGCCCTGCCTGTTGTACCAGGTTTTTCACGCCGTCGATCATGGTCAGTGCCGAGCCGCCCAGGGTGCCCTGGTCATCCACGCATTTGCCATCGCGCAGATACACGGCAGCGCCGCAAAAGTCGAAATGATCAAAGCCCGCCGGTGCACCGGCGGCGGCGGTGGCGTCGGTCACCAGGCACAACCGCTCGCCCAGCACCCGGTGAGCCAGGCGAATATTGGCGTAATGCACATGATGGCCATCGGCAATAATACCGGCGCCCACACCGGAGGCGTCATAGACGGCGCCCACGGCGCCGGGCTGACGGCCGTTGGCAGTGGGGGTCATGGCATTGTAGAGGTGAGTGGCAAAGCCGATACCGGCGTCAAAGCCGGCCATGGCCTGATCATAGTCGGCGCCGGTGTGGCCCATGGAAAGACGAATGCCAGCCCGGGAAAGCCGCTGCAGATGAGCCGGGTTATTGACTTCCGGAGCCAGGGTGAGCATGGCGATGGCGCCAGCGTGGTCGCACAGGAATTCAAGCATGGGCGCATCAAGCGGACGGATCTGCTCCGCCGGATGAATGCCCCGGCGCGCCACATTGGTATAGGGACCTTCCAGGTGCAGGCCGGGCACCCGGTAAGGATGCCTGGACATATAGTCGCGCACTACCGCTACCGCCCGGTGCATGTGTTCATCGGGACAGGAGATCAGCGTGGGTAAAAAGGTGGTGGTACCCGATTTCAGGTTGCTGGCATGCATGATATTCAGGGTCTCGGTGCCGATGGCGTCGTTGAACATGACACCACCACAGCCGTTCAGCTGCAGATCGATAAAGCCGGCACTGAGAATGGCGCCGCCCAGGCCGGTCCGGGGCAGGTTGGCATCCAGTTCCTGTTCGGATACCAGGGCAACAATACGGTCGCCGTCGATCACCAAGGCGGTGTTTCGGTGCAGGCGTTCACCGTCAAACAGAGTGCAGTGGGTGAGGGCGTACATGGAATTATTCAACCATATTAAAAGATGGCCGGAACCGCGGCAGAGTGGTTCCTATCATAACAAAGCGTTACCTGCTTGCCATGGGGCCGGCTTGTTTTGCACAGGAGTGGCACTGTGAAACTGTTGGGATATCTGCAAAAACTGGGCAAGGCCCTGATGCTGCCTATCGCCACCCTTCCGGTGGCGGCATTGCTGTTACGCCTGGGGCAGCCGGATCTGCTGAGTATCCCCTTTATGGCGGCGGCGGGCGGCGCCATTTTTGATCAGCTGCCCCTGCTGTTTGGCCTCGGTATTGCGGTGGGGCTGGCCAGAGACGATGCCGGCGCGGCGGCCCTGGCCGGGGCCGTGGGTTATTTTGTGCTGACCGGGGCCGCCGGCACCATTAATGAAGGCCTGGAGCTGTCGTTTTTTGGCGGCATTATCGCCGGTGTTATCGCCGGCCACAGCTATAACCGTTTTCACGCCGTGCGCCTGCCCGATTATCTGGGATTTTTCGGCGGCAAACGCCTGGTGCCGATCATGACCGGCCTGTTTTGCCTGATCGCCGCCGTTATGGTGGGGTTGGTCTGGCCCCCCGTTCAGCAGGGCATTGATGCCTTTGGTCACGCGGTGGCCAGCTCAGGCTCACTGGGGCAGTTTGTTTATGGCGTGCTGAACCGGGCATTGATCCCGATGGGGCTGCATCATGTGCTCAATTCCCTGTTCTGGTTCGGCCTGGGCGAATGCCTGAAGGTGAGCTATGAGGCGGCGGGCGGCCTGCAGAATATCTGTCTGTCACCGGCGCTGGCGGAAACCCTCGCGGTGGGAGGGGCCGTGCCCGGCGTTGATGGCGCCATCGTTACCCAGATTGCCGATGAGGTGACCCGGGGCGATCTGAACCGTTTTTTTGCCGGTGATCCCACCGCCGGTGTCTTTATGGCCGGCTTTTTTCCGGTAATGATGTTCGGGTTGCCGGCGGCGGCGCTGGCCATGGTGCTGGCGGCGCCCAAAGGACACAGGGTCAGGGTCGGTGGCCTGCTGTTGTCGGTGGCGCTGACGTCTCTGCTGACCGGTATCACTGAGCCGCTGGAGTTTACCTTTATGTTTCTGGCGCCGGTGTTGTATGGCATTCATGCCCTGCTCACCGGGCTGTCGCTGGTGGCGGCCAACGTGGTGGGCGCTCTGCATGGTTTTGGCTTTTCTGCCGGCCTGTTTGATCTGGTGCTGAACTGGGGACTGGCCACTCATCCCTGGCGGTTGCTGGGACTGGGGCTGGTGACAGGGCTGATTTATTTTGTGGTGTTTTATGGGGTGATTCGAGCCTTCAACCTGGCCACCCCCGGTCGCGATGCCGGAACTCCCCCCAAGGCCGGGGATGAAGGTGTTAACCATGAAGCCGATGATTTTATCGCCGCTCTGGGGGGCGCGGGCAACCTCGAGCATGTGGATGCCTGCATTACCCGCCTGCGGCTGATCCTGAAAGACAGCACCCTGGCAGACGATGTCCGGCTCAGGGGACTGGGGGCAAAAGGGGTCGTCCGGCTGGGTGAACGCCATCTGCAGGTTGTGCTGGGAGCAAGAGCAGAGTCGGTAGCCGAAGCCATGCGCAAGAGGCTGGTGTTATCATCATGACGTTTTCGCCTGTTGCTGATGTTATTCCGCGCAAAAGGTAATAAAAACATATCAGCTGCTGCCTTCTGGGCCTTTTATGGCCATTTTGTCTGTAAAAATATGTTCTGATTCCTGCCCTGAACATGGACGGGATCATAAGGGTTTTGTTGTGTTTCGTTCGGCGCTGAAATGGCAACGGGTTATGCACAGCCTTGCAAAGCCTTGTGCCTGCAGGGGTGGAGCAGGTTATCCACCATTTCTGTGGATAAGGGTGTGGATTGTGTGAGCGGAACCAGTGAGAAGCCAGTCGTGGCGCGGCTTCCGATTAATGCGGTAAAAAAACAGACAAAAAATAAGATCAATAAAATCAAGCGCTTAATAAATGCAACGAAAAAATCCCGCTCGGTTTATAAACACCGGCGAGGGATAGAGTAAAAACACCAGGATGTGAGTTTTTGCCGAGGGAGATTGTTGACAAAGTGGATAAGTCAAGTGCCGGAAGGCGAAAAAGTGGCTCCCCCTGCTGGACTCGAACCAGCGACATACGGATTAACAGTCCGCCGTTCTACCGACTGAACTAAGGGGGAATCTCGTGAAGAGGCCGCGAATAATACGCGCCCGATCCGGCCTGGTCAAGCCTCAAATGACATTTTGTTGCTAACGGCCCTTATCGCCTGTTTTTGCCAATAAACCTCTCCCGGGGGTACACTGGCGGGCACAGTGAGGAGGCGGGGTTCATGAGCAAAACATTTCAACTGGTCAGTGATTATCAGCCTGGCGGCGATCAGCCCACCGCCATCGCAAAGCTGCTGGACGGTATTGAATCCGGGCTGGCGCACCAGACCCTGCTGGGGGTGACCGGCTCGGGCAAGACCTTTACCATGGCCAATGTGATCGCCACCCTCAACCGGCCCACCATGGTGCTGGCGCCCAACAAGACCCTGGCGGCCCAGCTCTATGGCGAAATGAAGGAGTTCTTTCCCCATAATGCGGTGGAGTATTTCGTTTCCTATTACGATTACTATCAGCCCGAGGCCTATGTACCCACCACCGATACCTTTATTGAAAAGGACGCCTCTATCAACGATCACATCGAGCAGATGCGGTTGTCGGCCACCAAGGCACTGATGGAGCGGCGGGATGTGATCATTGTGGCCTCGGTGTCGGCCATTTACGGCCTGGGGGATCCCCAGTCCTATCTGAGCATGATGCTGCATCTGCGCACCGGCGATGTGCTGGATCAGCGCGACATGCTGCGCCGGCTGGCGGAGCTGCAATACAGCCGCAACGACGCGGCCTTTCAGCGCGGCACCTTTCGCGTACGCGGTGAGGTGGTGGACATCTTTCCCGCCGAGTCGGATGATCAGGCGGTACGGGTGGAGCTGTTCGATGATGAAATCGAGCGCATCAGCTTGTTTGATCCGCTCACCGGGGCCGTGCTGCAGACGGTGGCCCGTTTTACCATTTACCCCAAGACCCACTATGTGACCCCGCGGGAAACTCTGCTGGAAGCCATAGAGCACATTAAAAAAGAGCTGGTCGAGCGCAAGGCCCAGCTGCTTTCGGCCAACAAGCTGCTGGAAGAGCAGCGCATCAGTCAGCGCACCCAGTTCGACATAGAGATGATCCAGGAGCTGGGCTATTGCTCCGGCATTGAAAACTACTCCCGCTACCTGTCGGGCCGGGGCGAAGGTGAGCCGCCGCCCACCCTGTTTGACTACCTGCCCGGCGATGGCCTGCTGATCATCGACGAGTCCCACGTCACCGTGCCCCAGATTGGCGGCATGTACAAGGGTGACCGCTCCCGCAAGGAAACCCTGGTGGAATATGGCTTTCGCCTGCCCTCGGCGCTGGACAACCGGCCCCTGCGCTTTGAGGAATTCGAGGCGCTGATGCCCCAGACGGTGTTTGTCTCGGCCACTCCCGGCCCTTATGAGCTCGACAAGTCCGGTGACGACATTGCCGAGCAGGTGGTGCGCCCTACCGGCCTGCTCGACCCCGAGCTGGAGGTGCGACCGGTGGCCACTCAGGTGGACGATCTGCTGTCGGAAGCCCGCCGACGAGTGGAGAACGGCGAGCGGGTGCTGGTGACCACCCTCACCAAGCGCATGGCGGAAGATCTCACCGAATACCTGAACGAGCACGGGGTGAAAGTGCGCTACCTGCACTCCGATATCGACACGGTAGAGCGCATGGAGATCATTCGGGATCTGCGTCTGGGCGAATTTGATGTGCTGGTAGGCATCAACCTGTTGCGGGAAGGTTTGGACATGCCGGAAGTGTCTTTGGTGGCCATTCTCGATGCGGACAAGGAAGGCTTTCTGCGCTCCGAGCGCTCCCTTATTCAGACCATCGGCCGGGCTGCCCGTAACCTCAACGGCAAGGCCATCCTTTATGCCGACCGGGTGACCCGCTCCATGGCCGCCGCCATCGGCGAAACCGAGCGCCGCCGGGCCAAACAGCAGGCCTTTAACGAAGAGCACGGCATAGTGCCAAAGGGCCTCAACAAACGCATTACCGATGTGATGGATCTGGACGGCACCAAGCGGGTGGGCTCAAAGCGGGCCAAGGAGAAAACCCCGCTGCCCGAGCACCTGCCCAGCGCCAGGGAGCTCAGCCACCAGATCGACGAGCTGGAGCAGCAAATGCTGGCCCACGCCCAGAATCTGGAGTTTGAGCAGGCCGCGGCGCTGCGCGACCGTATTCACGAGCTCAGGGAGCAAATGATCCGCAGCTGACACAGTGTTTACGATTCGTTCGAGTCTGCAGGCTGGTGATGAGCGAAGCGAATCCCAACATAAGCCGGGGTTCATTGTGCTGACAGCCACATATAAAAAATGGACATACCTGATACAGGTATGTCCATTTCTGCTATTGGAAGAATGCAGACAATATTAGAACTTGTAGGATATACCGGCAGACGCCATATCTACATTGGCATCGTCCAGCTCATAGCGTTCGAATTCAACACGCAGGGAAAGATTATCGATGTTATAGGCAGCACCAACGCCATACATGGGATCGGTGCCGTCATCGCTATCAGAAGCACTTTCGTTGATACCATTAGCGGGGATCCGCAGGCTGGCATTTGCATCAGCATCCCAAGCGTTAAAGCCTACTTTTCCAAAGACTTCAACCTTGTCATTGATCGGGTAAATGGCGAGAGCGGAGAGACCAAAGGTGCTGGCATCTACATCGGCAGATGCATGGGCAGTGTTGCCACCTACTAAGCCACTACCAGCAGCAGTTGCTTTACCCAAATCCGCATAGAAGCCTTCAATGGCGAAAAAGTTGTTTATGCGGTAACCGGCAAAAAGCTTGTAACCGACATCGTTGTCATCAACAGAGGCTCCTTCACTTTCAAGGTCATCCAATACGTCCCAGTCAACGGATGTATGACCGATGGAACCACCGACATAAGGTCCCGGGTGATAGGTTTCTGCATTTGCACTGAGGGAAGTAACGGAAGCGGCAAGGATAGCTAAAGCGGTAACTTTTTTTATCATTTTACAATTACTCACTACAAAACTGTGTTCTTGATTTTCTAAAAAAGCCTTTGTCAGGCTTTTTTATTCTAAGGTGAAATCCATTTGTAGTGCAATAGTCTGAAATGCCTTCTTTGTTCTACTTCTGTTGTCACATTATTCTGTTGTTCTTTATGAGGGCTGTTTGACCGCGATCGGCCCCGAAGCAACAACCGCTTGCATCAGCCCTCAAGCTCAATACCGTTTTCCGCGCACCATTCGGTGAGCGCTTCACGTTGGGCGTCATCCCGGTACTGGTGCCATTTATCGCGCAGACCGCGTTTGTCGATTAAATCATCAAAGCGACGGTAAGCGCCCGGGGCGCGAAACATATCCCGGACTTTGTCTTCATCTTTGTCAGACATAAAGCGGCTGGCGAAACGAAACACCAGCGGGCTGCCCAGATCGAAGTCCCGCTGGTCGGGCAGGGGCAGATAACGCTCATTTTCAAAGACATCCTCGGGCCAGGGCTCGGGAGCGCCATCACAAATCAGCCAGATTTCTCCGGTCTCACTGTCGATAAAGGCACCGCCGTCACCCAGATCCGTCGCCGCAGAGGCAAACATCAAAGCGTCTTCCAGCTCGCTGTAGTTAACTTTAACCATGGTTACTTCCCTTGTGGTGCCTGATATGCCGCCGTACCCCATAGCGGCACGGTGGACATGGAGTGCTTGTAGCTGCCGCTGGTTTCCTTGGTGCTGTAGGCGATATAGAGCAGGCTCTGGCTGGTTTCGTCATAGATACGACGGATCTTCAGGCTCTTGAGAAAAATACTCTTCGATTTTTTGAACACGATGTCGCCGCTTTTGGAGCGGTCGATATGGGCGATCATGGCCGGTGTGATCTCGCCGGTCTGGCGGCAGCTGATGGACATGTCGGACGGATCCGCCAGATCCAGATCCGCCACTATGTTGGACATGTGGCAGGTGACGCCGGGCACCTCCGGATCGGTCAGCACCTCGATTTTTATATCCTTGGTGGTAAACAGCCCCAGAGACACATCACCCACTTCATTGTTATCACAGCCGGCCAGCCCCAGCGCCGCCAGCAGTACTGCCATGCACTTGTTTTTCATGCTGTTCCTCGTTGTTAAGCACTGCGCCTGTGATAACACAAAGCCGGCGTTGAGGCCAATGGCGGCGGCCGATGCACAAAGCTGATCCAGATCAGTGAAAGGGTGAATCGCCGAAAGAGGGGATTACAATATGTTGTGTATCGATATAGCATTTAGGCACAACATATAGTGATTTGGTGTCGTAATGCTGAATGCCTTTGAGCCCAGGGTGGTGCTGCAGGAAGTGCCCGGAGAAGTGAGCCTGGCCTGGCTGGTGACCGGCTGTCCGCTGGCCTGCCCGGGTTGCCACAGCCAGGACAGCTGGGATCCGCATGCGGGCACGCCACTGACCGAGACGCGCTTGAATCAGTGGCTGGCACACTACGACGGACTGGTGAGCTGTGTGTTGTTTTTTGGCGGAGAATGGGATCGCCACAGCCTGCTGGCGCTGTTGCGCCATTGCCGTAAACAGGGTCTGAAAACCTGTCTTTATACCGGCCGCGAGCGGGTATCCGGCCTGCTGATGGCCGAGCTGGATTACCTCAAGACCGGCCCCTGGCGCGCCAGCCTGGGCGGGCTCGATTCTCCTTATACCAATCAGCGACTGCGGTGTCTGGCCACCGGCGAGTCGCTTAATCATCATTTTCGGAGAGCACCATGATTCGTCTGCACCCGGAGCAGCTGACTGCCAAACTGGACGGTTTTCACCATTATATGCGAGCGGCCAACGCCGCCGATGGTTCCAGCATGGATCCCAATGCCAACGTCACCCACAAGAACATCGCCACCGCCGAAGCCGAGCTGATGAAGGACTTTTTTGTGCAGGTGAACCGGGGCCTGGTAAAAAACAAGATAGCCGCCCTGTTCGGTGATGAGCTGGCGGCGGAATATGAGCGCCAGATTGAGGCCCACGAAATTTACGTGCACGACGAAACCAGCCTCAAGCCCTATTGCGTGTCCATGACCATGTATCCCTTTCTGCTGGACGGTCTGACCCGATTGGGGGGCGAAAGCCGGGCGCCTCGGCACCTGGAGTCGTTCTGCGGGGCTTTTGTGAATCTGGTGTTTGCGGTCAGCTCCCAGTTTGCCGGGGCCGTGGCCACGGTGGAGTTTCTGACCTACTTCGATTATTTCGCCCGCAAGGACTATGGTAACGACTATCTCGATACCCATGCTCATGCCATCGACAATCACCTGCAGCATGTGGTGTATGCCATCAACCAGCCGGCAGCGGCCCGGGGCTACCAGAGCGTGTTCTGGAACATTTCCCTGTTTGACCGGGACTATTTCGCCAGCCTGTTTGAGCACTTTGTGTTTCCCGATGGCAGTGTACCGGCGGCCGGGTCGGTGCGCCGGCTGCAGGCGTATTTTCTGAACTGGTTCAACGAGGAGCGCCGCAAGGCGGTACTCACCTTTCCGGTGGTGACCGCCGCCATGCTCACCAAAAATGGCGCACCGGCCGATGACGACTTTGCCGCCCTGTGCGCCGGTGAGATGAGCCGGGGCAACAGCTTTTTTGTGTATATGTCGGACAGTGCCGATTCCCTGGCATCCTGTTGCCGGTTGCGCAACGAAATGACCGACAACACCTTTTCATACACCCTCGGGGCCGGGGGCGTGGCCACCGGCTCCATCAATGTGATCACCCTGAACATGAACCGGCTGGAGCAGGACGACCGGGATCTGCGCACCGAGGTGCAGAAAATTCAGCGCTATCAGGTGGCCTATCGCCGGCTGATGGAGGAGTTTCAGCAGCAGGGTCTGCTGACCGTGTATGACGCCGGCTTTATCAGTCTCGACAAGCAGTTTCTGACCATAGGGGTGAACGGCATGGTGGAAGCGGCGGAGTCCCGCGGCATTCGGGTGGGCAACAATGCGGACTACCGGACCTTTGTGCGGGAGCGGCTGAAAGTGATTTATGACGCCAACCGGGAAGCGCGGCGGGAATACGGCTATCTGTTCAATACCGAGTTTGTGCCCGCCGAAAACCTGGGGGTGAAAAACGCCAAATGGGACAGGGCCGACGGCTATGCCGTGCCCCGGGACTGTTACAACTCCTACTTCTATGTGGTGGAGGATGATGATATTCAGATGCCCGACAAGTTTGTGCTCCACGGCCACGAGCTGGTGCAATATCTGGACGGCGGCTCGGCCCTGCACCTGAACCTGGATGAGCACCTGTCGGCGGAAGGCTACTTACAGCTTTACCGCATTGCCGCGAAAACCGGCTGCCACTATTTTACTGTGAACGTGCGCAGCACCCTGTGCAACGACTGTGGCCATATCAGCAAGCATACCGACTGGCAGTGCAGTGAGTGCGGCAGCGAGCACATTGACCACGCCACCCGGGTGATCGGCTATCTCAAGCGGGTATCGGCCTTCAGCGCCGGCCGCCGCCAGGAGCATGGACGCCGTTTTTATCACGGTTAAAAGCTGGGACTGGGGATCAGGGATTAGGGAATCGATTCCCCAGTCCCTATTCCCTAATCCCTCAAACTCACAGCCAGCCCTTGCGCTTGAAGAAGTAATAGGTGCCGCAGGCGGACAACAGCATCAGTACCAGCGACATGGGGTAACCGTATTTCAGCGACAGCTCCGGCATGAAATGGAAGTTCATGCCGTAGATGCTGGCGATAAGCGTTGGCGGCAGAAACACCACGGCGGCCACCGAGAAGATCTTGATCACCTTGCTCTGCTCCAGGCTGGTAAAGCCCATGGCCGCCTCCAGCTGAAAGTTGATCTTGTCGAACAGAAACTGGGTGTGGGGCAGCAGCGATTCAATGTCGTAAAGCAGCTCGTCTATCCATTTGCGCTGCTCGTCGCTGGCCTGCTTGCGCAGGGTCCGGCGCATAAAGCGCAGGGCGCGACGGGTGTCGTACAGCGCCAGGCGCACATGGCCGTTGCCGTCTTCCTGGTGCATCAGGTTCGACATGGTCTCGCGCAGGTCTTCCACATGCAGCACTTCCTTGGCGGTTTCTTCCAGGGTCTTGTAGCCGTCTTCGATCAGATCCGAGATATATTCAATCTTGAGCTGAAAAATTTCCAGCAGCAGGTCCGGGGCGTCTTCCACCTCCAGCCGGTCCTGGCGCATATAGTGGCGCAGCAGCCGCATCAGCCCCAGATCGTCTTCCCGGAAACTGATCAGCATATTGTTGCGCAGGGTAAAGAGCACGTTGATGCCGTCGATTTCCTTGCCCAGGCGCTGGGGAAACAGCGAATGAATGTGCAGGCCGTCCTTGTCCCGGTAAAAACGGGCCGAGGCCTCGATATCATCCAGCTCGTCGAGCTCGGGCACTTCTTCCACGAACAGCTGCTTCATCCATTGCTGTTCCTGCTCGTCGGGCTTGTGAATGTCCAGCCACAGGGTATTGGCTGGCAGCCTGTCGGTCAGGCTCAGGGGCTGAATTTCAAGGGATTTTCCGTTCAGGGTATAGGCTGTGATCATGCAGCACTCCAGACAGTCGCTTTGCCTGCACTATATAGAGGCCTGCGAAGCTTGTCAGGTGTACCGGTCCGGCGTGATGTGTGATTGCAGGCTTTTCGACCATAGACTCAAATGACTTGAGACCATGGCAGACTTATAATCAGAACATGGTCTCAGTCACCGTTACCGGGAGATGAGTTGTGAATGTGGTTTCTTGTGCCTTGCTCATGCTGCTGGCCATGCCGGCACTCGGCGCCATGGAGCTCAAAGCCCGGCAGACGGTCGATGTATATGGTTCCCCGACCCTTGAGCCAGGCCTGGCAGAGGCGGAATACCGCATTGCCTGGCAGCTTGACGGGGAACAGCACCAGGACGGCTGTGTACCATCCAGAGTGCAGGTGTCGCTGACCGCCACTGTGACCGAACCGCTGGAATGGCCGCAAACACCCCAATGGCAGAACTACCGGCTGGCCCTCACCGCCCATGAGCGGCTGATGCGTGAGCGCGCCCTGATGGCCGCCGAATGGCTGGAGCATTCCCTGCTGGACATTGCTCCGCAGGCAGACTGCATACAACTGCACCGGGTGGCCGACAACATAGGCTATCACCAGCTGGGTATTGCTCAGGACTTGCTGAATGCGTTTCAGCGCCAGCACGGTTTTGGCCCTCACCTCGGCCTGATCCGCCCCGCGGAATAAGCCCCCCAAGGGGAGCTGTAAGCCGTCAGCTATAAGCTGCTCGGCGTTGTCTGCCTGACAAAAGCCGCACTTGCAGAAAATGCGACTTTTGCAGGCACAACACCATACCGACAATCCAGTCGAAACAACTTAAAGCTGACAGCTTATAGCTTACAGCTTTTATAAAGGTTTTCCCTTCAGCAATTTACGCAGCCAGTGGCGGTTGGGGTTGAGGGCGTCCAGTACCTCCCGGCCCAGGGGCAGGGGTTCATTCAGTATCTGGGATGCCAGCAGCTCCGCCAGCAGCGGCGCCGAGCACATGCCCCGGGAACCCAGGCCCGAGAGCACATACACGCCTTCGTGATCGGCGGCCAGGGGAAAGGCCTGGCCGGCCCGTTTCGGCATGTCGGTATAATCATTCAGCTGGGCGGTCTGGTCGGGGGCGGCCCCGGCCAGGGGCAGGTGATCCCGGCAGGCGGCGCGAATGCCCACCCGGCCGTTCCCCGGACTGGCGTTCAGTGCTCCCAGCGCGGGCAGGGTAGCCTGCAGTTTGGCCAGATTATCGGCTTCGTCGGTATTCCGGTAATCCAGCCCGGCATCACGGCGGTCGTAGCTGGCGCCCACACAATGCAGACCCTGCCAGGCGGGAGTGAGATAACCTTCATAGCACACCACGGTTTTCAGTCCTTCCAGTGCCGGGGTGGTGGGCTGATGATTTACCTGACCGCGCACCGGATACAGTGCCAGCGCCTCGGTCTGCGACAGTTCGGCCAGGGCATGGCCATTGGCCAGCACCACATTGTCGGCGGTAAAGGTGTCACCGTTTTCGGTCTGTACCTGCCAGCCATCAGGGCTGCGCTCCAGGCCGGTGACGGTGGTATTGAAGTGGCAGTCAATCTCACCGGCGTCCGCCAGCAGGGCGGCGGTCAGCTCATGGGGGCACACCCAGCCCCCCAGCGGGTAGGCCACGCCGTCGATATTGGCCTCAATGCCAGTGGTTTCGTTCACTTCCTGCTCTGACAGTGGTTGCACCAGCGCATCAGGGAAACCACCGGCTATCAGTTTGTCGATTTTTTTAGCGCTTTTGTCATCATGAGCCAGCTGCACCACACCGCACCAGTCGTGGGTAAAGGACTGGCGCCGGGCCAGGCGGCCGAGCTCCCGCCTGCCATAGAGAAAGGCGGGCAGATAAAACCGGCTCAGGGTATCGTGATCGCCATTCAGCAGCGGGTAGATAGCGCCCTGGCGGTTGCCGGAGGCTCCCTGAGCCGGCGCACTGGCCTGCTCCAGCAGGGTCACGCGCTGGCCCCGGCGGGTCAGCGCGCGGGCCAGGGCGGCGCCGGCCACGCCGGCGCCCACGATCAGGGTATGTTCACCCTGACCGGGCCGGCGCCAGTACCAGGGAGCGGGGCAGGGGGGGCGGGTATCGCTGCGGCGGTGGCCCGCCAGCATTTCCCGCTTGCGGCCAAAGCCTTTTACCCGCTTCACATCAAAACCGGCTTCAATCAGCCCGCGGCGAACAAAGCCGGCGGCGGTAAAGGTGGCCAGGGTGGCGCCGTTGCGGGCCAGTCGGGCCAGCTGGGCAAACAGCTCGGGGGTCCACATGTCCGGGTTTTTGCCCGGGGCAAAGCCGTCCAGATACCAGGCGTCCACCCGGCCGGCCAGGCCGGCATCCATTTGCGGCAGTACCTCGGCCACGTCCCCCAGCCACAAATCCAGACAGACATCATCTGCAAGTTGCAATCTGTGACAGCCGTCAACCAGTACCGGATATTCAGCTAACATATGTTCGCTTAAAATGGTAAGCTCTGGCCATTGGCGCAGGGCGAGTTGCAGGTCGTCGCGGGAGAGGGGAAATTTCTCTACGCTGATAAAGTGCAGCCGGCGTGTTTTACCCTGAGGATGCTGCCGTTTATAGTCGGCAAAGGCCTTCCAGGTTGCCAGAAAATTCAGGCCGGTCCCGAAGCCGGTTTCGGCCACCACGAACAGGTCGCGATCGTGTTCGGCAAAGCGTTGTGGCAGACCGTTGTTACCAAGAAACACATAACGGGTTTCGGCCAGGCCGTTATCGTTGGAAAAATACACATCGTCAAAGGCGGTGGCGACCGGGGTTCCCTGGTCATTCCAGTCGAGACGGGCGGTGGTAATAAAACGGTGAGACACTGAACGCTCCGGGGCCGCAAAAAACGGTCATTTTATGTGAAAGCTGACCAGTTTGACCATGCTTTGTGGTTAGAATTGGCACCAAATCGAAACAGTAGGAACGATAGATGAGAAGAGCAGTCATTACCGGTATCGGTGTGGTCTCCAGCATAGGCAACAACAAGGAAGAAGTACTTGAGTCGCTCAAGGCCGGCCGCTCCGGCATTACCTTTTCCCAGCAATTTGCCGATCACAAGCTGCGCAGCCAGGTATGGGGCGACATCAAGCTGAACCCGTCCGAACACATCGATCGTAAAGTGATGCGCTTTATGGGTGACGCTGCCGCGTTTGCCTATCTGTCCATGGAGCAGGCCATTGCCGACGCCGGTCTGGACGAATCCCAGGTGTCGAACGAACGTACCGGTCTGGTCACCGGCTCCGGTGGCGCATCCTCCAAAAACCAGATTGAAGCCTGCGATATTCTGCGTGAAAAAGGCGTGCGTCGTGTGGGTCCTTACATGGTGCCGCGCACCATGTCGTCCACCACCTCTGCCTGCTTGGCCACCCCCTTCAAGATCAAAGGCATCAACTACACCATCAGCTCCGCCTGTGCCACTTCTGCGCACTGTATCGGTCATGCCCTGGAGCAGATCCAGCTGGGTAAGCAGGACATTGTCTTTGCCGGCGGCGGTGAAGAAGTGGACTGGACCCTGGCGCTGCAGTTTGATGCAATGGGTGCCCTGTCCAGCAAGTACAACGACACCCCCGAGCTGGCATCCCGCACCTACGATGCCGGCCGTGACGGCTTTGTTATCTCCGGTGGCGGCGGCATTGTGGTGGTTGAAGAGCTGGAGCATGCCCTGGCCCGCGGCGCCAAAATCTACGCGGAAATCACTGGCTACGGCGCCACTTCCGACGGCTACGACATGGTGGCCCCGTCCGGCGAAGGCGCGGTACGTTGCATGAAGCAGGCCATGGCCACGGCTCCCAACCCGGTGCAGTACATCAACACCCACGGCACCTCCACTCCGGTGGGCGACGTAAAAGAGCTGGAAGCCATCAACAGCCTGTTTGGCGACAAGGCCCCTTATATCTCCGCTACCAAGGCCATGACCGGTCACGCCCTGGGCGCCGCCGGTGTGCACGAGGCGGTCTACTCCCTGCTGATGCTGGAGCACGGCTTTATCGCCCCCAGCATCAACATCACCGAGCTGGATGAAAAGGCGCAGAACCTGCCCATCGTGACCGAGTGTCAGGACGCCGAGCTGGACACCGTCATGTCCAACAGCTTCGGCTTCGGCGGCACCAACGCCAGCCTGGTGTTCAGCAAATACAAGGCCTGAACCGCCCGGTAATCAAAAAAAGCGCCTCAGGGCGCTTTTTTTTGTTTGCCCAGCGAAGCTGGCAAACCCGTCAGGTTGAAAGAAACCTGAATCACCCTGACTGAGGGGAAGATAATCCGAATGGCAAGGGCGCTGTTGGCCAACGGCAGGGCCTGAAGGAAGCC
>NZ_QAGM01000010.1 GCF_003049725.1 Oceanimonas marisflavi | reverse complement strand
ATCAGCGTCTCAGATCGCCAACACGCTGTGGCGCTGATTGAGGAAGCGATGCGGGCCGGAGCACGCAAAGAAATGGCCTGTCGCGAGCTGGGGATCAGTATCCGTACGTTGCAACGCTGGACACGAAGTGGTGAGTTGTGTGCCGATGGGCGTCCTTCAGCCACCAGACCGGCACCGGCAAACCGACTCAGTGCAGCTGAGCAACAACAGATCCTGGAAGTATGTAATCAGCCGGAATACGCGAATTTGCCACCTGGGCAGATAGTGCCGCGACTGGCCGACAAGGGCATCTACCTGGCTTCCGAGCCGACCTTCTACCGAGTGTTGAAGGCGCACCATCAGCTGCATCGTCGTGGACGTGCCCGAGCGCCTCGCAAGCTGGCTCGACCAACGACTTACATCGCCTCGGCTCCGAAGCAGGTGTGGTCCTGGGATATTACTTACTGTCCGTCCAGCGTGCGTGGGCAGTTCTATTATCTGTACATGATAGAAGACATTTACAGCCGTAAAATCGTGGGTTGGGAAGTCCATGGCCGCGAGAGTGGAGCCTATGCTGCCGAGCTGATGCAACGTACCGTGATAGCCGAGCAATGCTTCCGGAAGCCACTGGTGTTGCACTCGGACAACGGTAGCCCGATGAAGTCATCGACCATGCTGGCCAAACTGGAAGAACTTGGCGTGACGCCCTCTCGCAGCCGGCCGCGAGTCAGTGACGATAATCCTTACTCAGAGTCATTGTTCCGAACGCTGAAGTACCGCCCGCTCTGGCCGACGTCAGGGTTTAGCAGTCTGGATGAAACCCGGCTCTGGATACAGCAGTTCGTTGCCTGGTACAACCATGAACATCGGCACAGCCGCATTCAGTATGTGACGCCCATTCAGCGTCATCAGGGAGAAGATATAGCCCTGCTGAAAGAACGCCATGCCGTGTATCAACGAGCTAAAGCGAGGCGTCCAGAGCGGTGGTCAGGAACAACACGCAACTGGACGCCGGCAGGAGATGTGGCACTCAACCCAGAGCGATTGGACGAAACACAAAAAGCAGCCGCGTAAAATGAAGAACGCGACAACTACCTTGAAAAACGCCGCAACCTACCACCTGCTCCAATACAGCATTGAATGAATAATCAGATATGCATTCCCACGCGGAGCGTGGGAACGAGAGCGGCTTACAGCTGCAGAAAGCGGATGATCTGGGCGCAGTAGTGATCAAAGCCGATAAAGGCGTGGTCGCCGCCTTTCTGAATGCAGGTTCTGGCGAAGTGGTAGTAATCGAGGGCTTCCCGGTAGTCGAGTACCTCGTCGCCCTGCTGCTGCAGCAACCAGATACGGTCAAGGCAGGTTGGCTCACTCACCCGCAACTCCGCCAGCTCCGCCATATGCTGCCCGGTCAGAGTATAGCGCTCATTCGTGTAGGGGTTGACCTGTTCCCCCAGCCAGTCGGCCAGCAGCACATGAGGGTTCACCGCCGGGTTCACCACCACGGCGCACACGCCGTAATGCTCCGCCACCCGGGTGGCCCAGAAGCCGCCAAGGGAGGAACCCACCACGCCAAAGGGCGTATTTAATTGGTCACAAATGGAGGCTATCTGTTCCCAGGCCGCCGCCGGGGTGGCCGCCAGCTGCGGGCAGATCAGCTCGATATCCGGCCGGCAGGCTTCCAGATGCTCGTGCATCAACCGGGCCTTGATGGAATTGGGTGATGAATTGAAGCCGTGCAGATATAGCAGGGTCGCCATGGTTAATATCCTCTGGCGCTGAAGTCGGGTACAAAGGCATTGGGCGGCAACCGCCACACCCGGGTGCTGAGCCGGCCGTCCGGATACAGTGACAGCTGACGCCAGCCCGGGGCCATGTAGTCGAGCGCAAATTCGTCCGACAGCGGCTTGAACTGAATGCAGGTCGAAGGGCTCGCCAGATAGCGAATGCCGTCAAACACCTGATCAAAGCCCTGGTGCACGTGGCCGCAGAGCACCACGGTGCTGGCCCGGTGGCGGGCCAGGCGGGTCTTTAGGGCCTCGGCATTGCGCAGGTTGTGCTGATCCAGCCAGGCACAGCCCACCGGCACCGCCTGATGATGCACCGCCACCAGCAAATGATGATGAGGATAAGTCGCAAGGGCCTCGTCCACCATGGCCAGCTGTTCGTCGCTCAGCCGGCCGCAGGTTTCCCCTTCGGCCTGGGAATCAAGCAGCAGCACCTGCCAGTGCTCGCCCAGCAGATGGTTGGCCTGGCTGACGCCGGCGGCATCCAGCTCCGCCTGCATCACCGGGGCTTCGTCGTGATTGCCGGGCAGCCAGAACACCGGCGGCGCCAGCTCGCGCATCATGGCCACGAAGTGCTGGTAAGACTCGGCACTCTGATCCTGAGACAGATCGCCGGTGGCCAGAATGGCGTCGCAGCCGGCCAGCTCTTCCTTCATGGCATTCACCACCGCCCGGCAACTGTGCCAGGTGGGCACCCCCAGCAGGTCACCGTTCTGATCGGCAAACAGGTGAGTGTCGGTGATCTGGGAAAGTTCGGCTACGCCGTCACAGGCGTGAGTGCCAAGAGGAACTGAAGAAAGGGTCATTGCCTCGCTCAAAGCTGTTTGATGGTACTGAATCCGTGTTGCAGGCAACATCTCAGCCATTCGGCCAGAAAGAAGTTCACCTGTTCCTTTTCGTTGCGGTGATGCATGTTTTTATTGGGATAATCATAACTTGGCTGCAGGGTCGAAATCTGCTGGCTGGCACACACTTCGGCCATTCTTACGTCATGATAGAGCCGCACCCGCACCTTCATGCGCATGAAGACCGGCAGCCCCGGCGTGCACTGCTCAATGGACACATGCCAGGTGTAGGGCGCCGTCTCCAGCACTCTGAGCACAAACAGCACCCGCTCGCTGATGCCCACCGACAGGCTCTCCCCCACCCGCGCCTCGGTGGGCAGCAGCCGCATCAGGGCCATGTAGTTGGTATCGCAGGTGCGCTGCAGACCTCGCAGATCCGGCACATGCTTGCGGGTGCTAACAGAAATCAACATTTCCTCCTTGAGTTGTGGTTATTGCCACAACCCGGACTTCAGGTTCAGAGCCAGCCACTGCAGGGCAATCACACTGGCGGCGTTATCTATTCTACCATCGGCAAGCCATTGCATCGCCTGCTCTCTTGGCAGTCGGTGCACGCGAATGTCTTCCCCTTCATCGGCCAGGCCGGCGTGGCTGGCGGCCCGGGAGGCATCCACCTCGCCCACAAACACGGTAATGCGCTCGCTGCAGCCGCCCGGGCTGGAGAAATAACCCAGCGCCCGGGTCAGCCTGCCCAGGGTGAGGCCGGCTTCTTCCTCGGCTTCCCGGCGCACCACGTCTTCTTCCGATTCCCCGGGCTCGACGATGCCCGCCACAATCTCCAGCAGCCAGGGGCTGGCGTCATGGTGAATGGCCCCCACTCTGAACTGCTCCACCAGCACCACCTCATCGCGCACCGGATCATAAGGCAGCACCGCCGCCGCATGACCCCGGTCAAACAGCTCCCGGGTAAGCGTTGGTCCCCAGCCGCCGCCAAACAGACGATGGCGCAGGCGCACTTTCAGCAATCGAAAGAATCCTTTATAGCCGGTCTCTTCGGCCACAATCTGCATATCCTGGCGCCCGAAACGGGCATCCTTGTGCTGGCTCATGTGCGCTCCTCGCTTGACATTCCGGCGGCAAAATCTAGACTGAAACGCCGCTAATGAATGAACGTTCATTCTTGTTCGTCATGGGCTGCCGGGCCACCCATGCCACCGCATTCGCCGTGCCGCTGCCGGCATGGCACGCCCATGTTACCGTTATACTGAACAGACGAAAACCGACTGCCCGCAAGCGCCGGGTGATCATGGCTCCATCCGTTAACAAGGCCAACGCATGAAAAAAACACTGTTGTCGACCCTGGTGCTGCTGTGCGCGGCGGGCCAGGCCCAGGCCGAAAACCTGCTGGAAATCTATCAGCAGGCCACCCAGAACGACCCTCAGGTTCGGGAAGCCAAGGCCCGGCGCGACGCTGCCTTTGAAAAAATCAATGAATCCCGTGCGCCCCTGCTGCCCCAGGTGGACCTGAGCGCCGGCGCCAATTATACCCAGAGCAACCGCAACGATCTGCGCACCGGCGCCACCACCACCGCCGGCGTCAACCTGGGCCAGGCGCTGTATCGCAAGTCGAGCTGGGTCAGTCTCGACATCACCGAAAAGCAGGCGGCCCAGAGCGAAGTGGGCTACAAGCAGGTGCAGCAGGCACTGATCGTGCGCGCCACCCAGGCCTATTTCAATGTGCTTAATGCCGAAGACACCCTCAGCTTTGTGCGGGCCAACAAGGAGGCGGTGAGCCGTCAGCTGGAGCAGACCAAACAGCGCTTTGAGGTGGGTCTGAGCGCCATGACCGACGTGCACGAGGCCCAGGCCCAGTATGACCAGGCACTGGCGGATGAAATTCTGGCCGAGAATCAGCTCAACAACAGCCGGGAGGTGCTGCGTGAGCTCACCGGCATGCATTATGAGCAGCTGGCTCCGCTCAATACCGACAGCTTCAGCCCCCAGGCCCCGGCCCTGCGCGCCGACGGCTGGCTGGACATCGCCCTGGAGCAGAACCTGGAGCTGCACGGCCAGCGTATTGCCAAAGACATTGCCAGTGAGCAGATTGACCTGGCCCGGGCCGGCCACCACCCCACCCTGGATCTGAACGCCGGCGTCAACAGCACCCACAGCGACTTCAAAAACGCCAACCAGAATGACGGCACCCTGAACGAAGGCACCATAGGGGTTTCCTTTAACCTGCCGCTCTACTCCGGCGGCGCCACCACTTCTCAGGTGAGCCAGGCTCGCTACAACTATGTGGCGGCCAGTGAAGTGCTGGAGCGCAGCTTTCGCTCGGTACAGAGCAGCGTCTATTCCTCCTACAACGACGTAATCGCGGCGCTCGGCTCCATTCGCGCCTTTGAGCAGCTGGTGATCTCGGCGGAAAGCGCCCTCAGCGCCACCGAGGCCGGCTATGAGGTGGGCACCCGCACCATAGTCGACGTGCTCAACGCCACCCGTCAGCTGTATGATGCCCGCCAGCAGCTGTCGTCGGCCCGTTACAACTACATCGTCAGCCAGCTGCAGCTACGCCAGGCCGCCGGCAACCTGACCGAGCAGGATCTGATCGATATCAATAACGGTTTGCAGCGGTAACATTGAACGCAAGGCGTGAGGAGCACGCCTTGCGTTCAACAGATTCAACAAACAATAAGGAATTCGCGTGTTTAAAATCATTCTGGGCCTCGCCCTGGTGGCACTGGTGGTGCTGTTTATCTATCGCTCTCAGGGCAACAAGCAGGCGGCGGCCGAAAACATTCAGGCCGGGGACGCCTTTCTGGCCGAGAACCAGCAAAAGGAAGGGGTGCAGACCACAGATTCCGGCCTGCAGTACCAGGTGCTGAAAGAAGGCACCGGCACCGTGCACCCCAGGGCCAGTGACAAGGTCACGGTGCACTACCACGGCACCCTGCTCAACGGCACCGTATTCGACAGCTCAGTCGAACGGGGCGAAACCATACAGTTTGGCCTCAACCAGGTGATCAAGGGCTGGACCGAGGGCCTGCAGCTGATGGTGGAAGGCGAGAAAATCCGCTTTTTCATTCCCGCCAGGCTGGCCTACGGCAACCGCGCCGTGGGCACCATTCCGCCGGGATCCGTGCTGATCTTTGAGGTCGAGCTGTTCAAAATCAACTGATGGCTGTTCATAACAGTTTACCGGCGGCAGTGACTGGGTTTCGCTGAGCAGACCCTCCGCGCCAGGGACGGCGCGGCGGAGCCCCCAAGGATGGGTTAACGGCGAGTCTGCGTGCGAGGCCCTGTCGATGCAGCCCGTTCAGGAACCGCTCTTCACGCCGGCCCGGCGCATCAGCCAGCCGGCGGTCACGCCCAGCAACACAATGCGCAGCACATGGTGAAAAATCACCCATGACGGCTCCAGCCCGGTGACCAGGGCCAGGTAGATCATGGCCTCCACCGCCCCCGGCGCATAGGCCAGCCACACCTGAAACACCGGCAGACCCAGCCACCAGCCCACCAGCCCCGCCCACAGCAAAGACACCAGCGAGCTCGACAGACTCACCAGCAGACCCGCCGCCAGCAAACCGGCCATTTCCCGTGCCGGCAGGGGCCGCAACCGGCTGCCCACCAGCGCGCCCAGCAGCACCATGCTCACTGGGATCAGCCCCGCCACCGGCAACGCCGGCTGCCCGAGCCAGGCGGCACAGGCCGCAGCGGTAAACACCCCGGACAGAATATAACCGGCGGGCACCCTGAACCGGGTCAACAACCGGCCGCCGGCCCAGGCCAGGGCCACCAGCCCCAGGCTGGCAGGGGCCGACAGGATGAAACTCGCCGGAGTGGGTGCCAGCGGCACCCACTCCAGCACCATGGCGGTACTGACCGTGGCCACCAGGGCAATGACCCGCACCGTCTGCGACAGGATCACGCGAATGGGATTGTCCAGCTGCGTGGCCAGGGCCGCCATCACCGACAACGCCCCCGGGGATGCGCCCATGGCCGCCTCCTGCCGGGACCAGCCGAGCCGGTGCAGCAGCCATTGTCCCAGCGGAATTTGCGTAGCCAGACACAGCAACAGCCCCGCCACGCTGACCAACAGCGACGTGAGGCCGGGCAAATGCAGATCCAGCCGCAGACCCACGGCCACACCCAGACAGGCCTGTATCGGCGGCAACAGCCGCCGGGGCAATGCGACCCTGACGCCGAGCAACACGGCCACAGTGACCGCCAGCATGGCTCCCAGCAGCCAGTCGGAAGGAAAGCCGGCCCAGTGGGCCAGCCCGCCTCCTGCCGCGCCCAGCGCACCGGTACGCAGCCAGATCATCATGCCTCGGCGGCCGCCTGCTTCTGGCGCAGTGCGCGGCGACGTTTCATCACCAGCGGCAGCACCAGTACCATGGCACTCAGGGTCCACAGGGTCAGGGTCACGCCGTTGTTGAACAGTATGCCCCAGTCACCGGCACTGATGGACAGGGCCCGGCGCAGGTTGTCTTCCAGCACCTCACCCAGCACCAGGCCAAGGATCACCGGCGCCAGGGAGAAGCCCAGCTTGCGCAGCAGGAAACCAAACACACCCAGCAGTATCATAAAGAAGAGATCAAAGCTGGCGCCGTGAATGGAGTAGATGCCCACAAAGGTCAGCATCACGATCACCGGCACCAGGTAGGCCTGACGCACGCTCAGCATGCGCACGAAAATGCCGACCAGAGGCAGGTTCATCACCAGCAGCGCAATGTTGCCCACAAACATGGAGGCGATCAGGCCCCAGGCAATGTCCGGCTTCTGGCTGAACAGCAACGGACCCGGGGTCACATCAAACAGCAGCAGGGCGCCCAGCAGAATGGCGGTGGTGCCGGAGCCGGGGATCCCCAGGGTCAGCATGGGCACCATGGAGCCCACCGCCGCCGAGTTGTTGGCCGCCTCGGGGGCCGCCAGGCCACGCACGTCGCCGTTGCCGAACTCGTTGTGCTCGCCGGCCAGGCGCTTTTCGGTGCCGTAGGCCACGGCGCTGGCCACGGAGGCGCCGGTGCCGGGCAGCACGCCGATCACAAAACCCACCAGGGTGGAGCGCAGCACGGTCCAGCGCACCTGCACCAGATCCGCCGCCTTGACGAAGGACTTGCTGACCTTTTCCAGCCGGCCGCCACCGCCGTAGTGATGCTCCACCAGCAGCAGAATTTCGCTGATGGCGAACATGCCGATCACCACCACCAGAAAGTCGATGCCGTCAAACAGGCTGGTGATGCCAAAGGTAAAGCGCAGCACGCCGGTGCCGGAGTCCACGCCGACCGTGGCCATGGCCAGACCGATAAGGGCGCCGATCACGGTTTTTACCGGACGCGAGCCCACCATGGACGCCAGGCAGCACAGTGCAAACACCATCAGCGCCACAAACTCCGCCGGGCCAAAGGTGACCGCCAGCCGGGTCAGCAGCGGGGTAAAGATCACCAGCAGGATCAACGCCCCCATGGAGCCGGCAAAGGACGACACCGCCGACAGCGCCAGCGCCCGGCCACCCTCGCCCCGCTTGGCCATGGGATGACCGTCCAGGGTGGTCATGATGGCACCGGCATCCCCGGGCACGTTCAGCAGAATACTGGAAATACGACCGCCGTACTCGGCACCGTAATAGACCCCCGCCAGCAGAATAATGGCCGACGCCGGCTCCAGGCCCATGGAATAGGCCAGGGGCAGCAGAATGGCGATGCCGTTGATGGGCCCGATGCCCGGCAGCGCTCCCATCAGGGTGCCGAAAAAGCAGCCGGCCAGCACCAGCCCCAGATTCATGGGCGTCAGGGCCACGGCAAAGCCGCTGGCCAGGGTAGACAACACATCCATGATATTAACCTCCAAACACCGTGCCCACCGGCACATTCAGCTCCAGCAACCCGCTCATCACCAGGTGCCCCACGCCGCCCAGTGCCGCGGAGTAAACCAGGGCCCGGCCCCAGTCCAGCCCGAACAGGCGGGCAAACAGGGTGCCGACCAGCCAGGTGGACAGCACAAATCCCAGCAACTCAAAGCTCCAGGCATAGACCAGCAGGCACAGCACCACCACCAGATGGCGAACAAACAGGCTGCGGCCATAGGCCTCTTTCAGCCGGTCGGGCCGAATGGCCAGCCACAGCGCGGTGCCCAGCAGCAACACCGCCAAAATCAGCGGTATGGCCTTGGGCCCTACCGGCTCATACTGAAAAGGCACGTCCAGTTGCCAGGCGGCGGCCCCCAGGGCCACCGCCAGCACCATCAGCGCCAGCGAAAAACAACGATCCGCCATGACGCCATTCCTTATCTGAGCAGTCCCATTTCCCGGGACAAATTCTGAAACTTCTCGATTTCCGCCTTCACATAGGCTTCATACTCGGCACCGGACATGGACAGCGGGAACAACCCCTGATGGTCGCGCACCTGGGCAAAGGCATCGTTCTGATGAAGTTCATTGAACTGCTGCACCCAGTAGTCGTAGGCCTCATCGGACACGTCCGGGGCCATATAGAAGCCGCGCATGATGGGCCATTCCATGTCGAAACCCTGCTCGGTGGCGGTGGGAATGCCGGCAAAGTCGCCCTCCAGCCGCTCCGGCGCCATCACCGCCAGCACCCGCACTATGCCGGCGTCCAGCTGGCCCTTGATCTCGGACACATCCCCCGGATACACCTGAATGTGGTTGCCCAGCACCGCCGCCATGGCGTCGCCGCCGCCCTCATAGGCCACATAGCGCATGGCGCGCGGATCCAGCCCCAGGCTGCGATACAGGAAGGCCGCCTTCATCCAGTCCTGACTGCCCACGGTGCCGCCGGCGCCAAACACCAGCTTGTTGGGGTTGGCCTTGAGATCCGCCGCCAGCTCCTCCAGGCTTTGCCAGGGCGCGTCGGCCTTGACGATAATGGCGCCATAGTCGGTGCCGATGGAGCCCACCCAGCGGGCGTCATCCACGCCCAGATCCCGTCCGAACTTGCTCAGGGCCAGGTTGAGGGAAGAGCCGGAGCTGAACGCCACCACGGCGTTGTTGTCTTCACGGCGGTTGCTGTTCATGTGGGTGTAGGCCACGGCACCCACGCCACCGGGCATAAAGGTCACTCGCATCGGCTCATTGAGCAGGCCGGACTTGTCCAGGCTGTTGGTCAGAATGCGGCAGGTCAGGTCAAAACCACCGCCCGGCTTGGCCGGCGCAATGCACTCCGGCTTGTCGGGGGTAAATTCGGCACTGGCGGTACCGGTCATCATCAGCAGGCCGGCGCCCAGCAGGGCTTTGGTCAGGGAATGCAGCTTCATAACAGTTCTCCTTGTTTGGGGTTCCATGGCACACTCTCGGCCAGGTGAAGCCAGCCGCTTGTCGCCAAACCGAAGATTGTTAACAAGGGCTTTACATTTACCCATGCTACTGCCCAAAGCTGTCACCAGGCTGTCATGAGCAAGGAAGGGGCCACAATAAATGCGCATTCTCGTGATCGAAGATACCACCGTGCTGGGCGAGGCCATTGCCGAGCGGCTGCAGAAGCTGGGCCACGGTACCGATCTGATTGGCAATGGCCGCCAGGCCGCCGACTGGTTGCGCCACCAACAGGTGGATTTGATCATTCTCGATCTCAACCTGCCGGGCTTGGACGGCGACGCCCTGCTGACGGAGCTGCGCCAGCGCAAGAACACCACGCCGGTGCTGATCCTGACCGCCCGGGACGGCATTGACGATCGCATCAAGCTGCTGGATTCCGGCGCCGACGACTACCTGGCCAAGCCCTTTGACTTTGGCGAGCTGGAAGCCAGAGTGCGGGCCCTGCTGCGCCGCCGCCAGGGTTATGCCTCGGACGTGAGCGAGCACGGCAACCTGGTATTCAACCGCACCGCCAAGACGGTCACCATTGCGGGCGAGCCCTGCGGTCTGGTGAACCGGGAGTTCCGCCTGCTGGAGATCTTTCTCTCGGGGCTGGAACGGGTCATGAGCAAGGAAGAGCTCACCGACCGGCTGTTCAATGCCGACGAAACCCCTTCGGCCAACGCCATTGAGCTCTATGTGGCTCGGCTGCGCAAGAAACTGGCGGGCAGTTCGGTGCGCATTCAGACCCTGCGCGGCCTGGGTTATGTCGCCCATGTGCAGACGGAAAACAGCCAGCCATGACCCCGACGGACGACGTGCACCACCCGGCCCTGCGCCGCCGGCTGCTGGTGCTGAGCGGCGTGGTGCTGACGGTACTGGCACTGCTGGCACTGGCGCTGATGCACAATTATGCCCGCCGCACCGCCGATCGCAGTTACGACATGATGCTGAACAGCGCCATACTGCAACTGGGCCAGTCGGTGCGCCACACCGGCCAGGGCTTTGCCGTGGATCTGCCGGTGGCGGCCTTTGCCACCCTGGCCCAGGCCCCGCAGGACAGGGTGTTTTACCGCATCAGCGTCAACGGCGAGGTACTGACCGGCTACCCGGACCTGCCCGCCCCGCCGCCCCGCGCTCCGGAGGAGCAAGCCCTGACGCAAGCCAGGCCGGATTTTTTCAACCTCACGTATCAGGATGAGGCCATTCGTGTGGCCCGGCTGGTGCGACTCAACACCGAACGCCTGCCCCAGGACGAAATCGTGATCGAGCTGGCCCAGACCCGGCTGGCCCGGGACGCCATGGCCGAGGCCATGCTGCATCCGGCCCTGGAGCTGATGCTGGCGGTGCTGGCGGTGGCCCTGGGTCTGCTGTGGCTGGGCATCTATTACGCCTTTAGTCCGTTTCGGCAGCTGGCCCGGGCCCTGTCCCGGCGCTCGCCCCGGGATCTGACCCCCCTGGCGCTGCCGGTGCCGAAAGAAACCCTCCCTCTGCTCGACACCATCAACGACTTTATCGCCCGCCAGCAGGCCCTGCTGGAACGGGTGGAGTCCTATACCTCGGTGGCCGCCCATCAGCTGCGCACGCCCCTGGCCAGCCTGCGGGCCCTGTGCGAAAACGCACGAGACGAGGGCGACGACAGCCGTCGGCAACGACTGCTGGCGCAACTGGTGGAGCAATGCGATCAGCTGTCTTTAACGGTGCGTCACCTGCTTAACCAGGCCCTGCTCGACCACCGCTTTCACAGCCGCGAGCCGGAGCCGGTGGCGCTCAACGCCCTGGTACGGCAGGTGTGCATGGAGCTGGCGGTCCAGGCCCTGCATCGGGGTGTGGAGCTGGCCTTTGTGCCGGCACCGGCGGAGCGGCAACTGCGCGGCGACGCCTTCGCCCTGACCCAGATGCTCAACAACCTGATCGAAAACGCCGTGTCCCACAGTCCGGCCGACGGCCTGGTGGAGATCGCCGTGAGTGCCGACGGCTGCATTTACATTCGGGATTCGGGCCCGGGCATTGCCGACCAGGAGAAAGAAAGGGTGTTTGAACGTTTTTACCGAGGCACCGCCAGCCGCCATCACGGCAGCGGCCTGGGCATGGCCATTGCCCGGGACGTGGCCGAGCACCATCATGCCCGCATTCGCCTCACCGATAACCACCCTCACGGCCTGAAGGTGGAAATTCGTTTTGGCACGGAGGCCTGGCTGTGAACTGGCTGATCCTGCTGCTGTTATGCCTGCTGCCGACGGCGAAGGCGGAACAAAGAATACTCCGGCCCGCCACCGGGGTGGAACAAACGCAACTGGTGCTCTATAGCGCCACCGACTACCAGCACATGGCGCCCCTGCTGCAGGCCTTTCAGCGTCGCCGGCCCGACGTGGCCATTGTCTTTGTGGACTTCAATTCCCAGCAGCTGTATCAGCGCTTTCTGGAAGAAGGCAGGGACTCACCGGCCGATCTGTTGCTGAGCTCGGCCATGGATCTGCAGCTTAAACTGGTCAACGACGGCCATGCTCGGCCCTGGCACTCCGACCGCACCGATGCCCTGCCCGCCGGCGTGCACTGGCGCCATGAGCTGTTCGCCCTGACCGTGGAGCCGGTGGTCATGGTATTCAACCGCGATCTGCTGGGCCCTCATGCCCTGCCCCGCAGCCGCCAGGAGCTGCTGGCCCTGCTGCGCCGGGATCCCGCGCGTTTTCAGGGCCGTATTCGCGCCTATGACATCACCCAGAGCGGCGTGGGCTATTTGCTGGCCACCCAGGACAGCCAGCAGGGGGAAAGCTACGGCCGGCTGCTGGAAGCCTTTGGCGGCCTGTCGGTACGCCTGAGTGAAAGCAGCAACCAAATGCTCACCGAGCTGGCCGAAGGCCGGGCCGTGCTGGGCTATAACCTGCTGGGCTCTTATGTGGCCGCCGCCGTCGACAAACATCCCCAGCTGGCGGCGGTGGCTCCCCGGGACTACAGCCTGCTGTTGATGCGCCTGGCGCTGATTTCCCGCTATGCCCGGCAGCCACAACTGGCGGGCGAGCTGCTCGACTTTATGCTGTCCCCCGCCGGCCAGGCGGCGCTGGCCGACGGTGGCCTGCTGCCGCTGTTTACCCCTGAGGCCGGGCTGACCGTGCGCCCCGAGGGACCGGTCACCCCCATTCCCCTCACCCCGGCACTGCTGCCGGCACTGGATCCCCTCGACAAGCAGGGTTTTATACGCATCTGGACCGGCTCCATGGCGCCCTGAGTAAACGGGCTCGCTACGCGCCCAACAGCGTTCGCAGTCTATCTTTATTTATGCCAAGTCCGTTGCATCAGATAAATTTAGATTTACCTAAATTAACATTTAATGATTTCCTTTTGGGAGAATAAATCCGGAGGTTATATGCACCCCCTGGTCACCCCCTTCTTTGACGACGCCACCTCGACCTTCAGCTATGTCGTGCGGGATCCGGCCTCCGCCAGCTGCGCCATTATCGATGCGGTGCTCGACTTCGAGTATGCCGGCGGCACCATCAGCACCCGCTCGGCCGATGCGCTGCTGGCCCATATCGCGCAACACCGGCTGCAGCCCGAGTGGATACTGGAAACCCATGTCCATGCCGACCACCTGTCGGCGGCCGCCTACCTGCGCCGTCAAACCGGCGCCCGCCTGGGCATAGGCGCGCAGATCACGGCGGTGCAAAACATCTTTGGCGAGCGTTTCAACGCCGGGCCGGACTTTGCCACCGATGGCAGCCAGTTCGACGCCCTGTTTGAAGACGGCGACACCATTACCATCGGCACCCTCACCGGCCGGGCCATGCACACCCCTGGCCATACCCCGGCCTGCCTGACCTATGTGTTCGGCGATGCCGCCTTTGTGGGCGACACCCTGTTCATGCCCGACTACGGCAGCGCCCGCTGCGACTTTCCCGGCGGCGATGCGGCCAGTCTCTACCGGTCGGTGCAGCGCATCTTTGCCCTGCCCAACGATACCCGGCTGTTTATGTGCCACGACTACAAGGGGCCGGACCGGGATCACTACCAGCACCAGAGCTCGGTGGAGGAACAGCGCCGGCACAATGTGCACCTGCGCCAGGGCATCACCCAGGACGAATTTGTGCGCCTGCGCCGGGAGCGGGACAGCACGCTGCCGGCCCCCAGGCTGCTGCTGCCCTCAATCCAGGTCAATATGCGCGCCGGCGAGCTGCCCCCGGCGGAAAACAACGACCAAGTCTACCTCAAGGTGCCGGTAAACCGTTTCTGAGCCGTTACCCGCTGCACCAGCATGGCGCCCCTGCCTGATGATTGTGCAGCGGGCGGCCACAAAACAAACTCAAGCTATTGATTTATAATAAAATAATCTCATGGCATGGCCCTTGCTTGAGACATGTAAACACCTTTCAGCACAGGGCCACCATGACAGCATCCACTCACACCACCTGCCCCTATTGCGGCGTTGGCTGCGGTATACGGGTCGATAACCAGGGCGCCGTGCAGGGCGATGAACACCACCCCGCCAACCGGGGCGCCCTGTGCGTGAAGGGCATGGCCCTGACGGACAGTCAGCAGTTACCCAGCCGTTTGCTCTACCCCAGGATCCAGGGCGAGGAAACGGACTGGCCGGCGGCGGTCGGGCACATCGCCCGGCGCCTGAGCGACATTATTGACCGTCACGGCCCGGACGCCGTGGCCTTTTACGGCTCGGGCCAGATGCTGACCGAAGACTACTATGTGGCCAACAAGCTGATGAAGGGCTTTATCGGCTCGTCCAATATCGACACCAACTCCCGGCTGTGCATGTCGTCCGCCGTCGCCGCCCACCAGTACGCCTTTGGCGAGGATGCGGTGCCCGCCTGCTACGACGACATCGACGAGGCCGAGCTGGTGGTGATCGCCGGCGCCAATACCGCATGGACCCATCCGGTCCTTTTTCGCCGGCTGGAAGCCGCCCGGGCCGCTAAGCCGCGCCAGCAATGGGTGGTGATCGACCCCAGGGCCACCGCCACCGCCCGTCAGGCGGATCTGCACCTGGCCATCACCCCGGGCTCGGATCTGGCGCTGTTCAACGGCCTGGCCCGCTATCTGCTCGACCAGAAGGCCATCGATCGGGATTTCGTCACTCGGCATGTGGCGGGCCTGGATGAACTGCAACGCCAGCTTTCCGGCCCCGAATACCATCCCGAACGGGTGGCCGAGGCCACCGGCCTGAGCCTGGAACGGCTGCTGCATTTCTATCGCCTGTTCCAGGCCCACCCCCAAACCCTGACCCTGTTCTGCATGGGCATCAACCAGTCGCTCCAGGGCACCCACAACGCCGGCGCCATCATCAATTGTCACCTGCTCACCGGCCGTATCGGCAAGCCGGGCGCGGCGCCCTTTTCACTGACCGGCCAGCCCAACGCCATGGGCGGACGCGAGGTGGGGGGGCTGGCCAACCAGCTGGCGGCCCATATGGACTTTGCCCCCGCCAACCGGGACAGGGTGGCCCGCTTCTGGGGCACCAAGCGCCTGGCCCAGGGGCCCGGGCTCAAGGCCATGGACATGATAACGGCGCTGGAGCAGGGCGATATCAAGGCGCTGTGGATCATGGGCACCAACCCGGCGGTGTCGCTGCCCGACAGTGCCCGGGCCCGTCGTGCCCTGGCCCGCTGCGAGCTGCTGATCGTCTCCGACATCAGCCCCGCCACCGACACCGCCCGGCTGGCCGACGTGCTGCTGCCCGCCGCCGGCTGGGGCGAAAAGGACGGCACCGTCACCAACTCGACACGCATCATTTCCCGCCAGCGCCCCTTTCGCGCGGCCCCGGGTGCCGCCAAACCGGACTGGTGGGCCCTGTGCCAGGTGGCACGCGCCATGGGCTTTACCGGTGCCTTTGAATTTGACTCCCCCGCCGCCATTTTTCGTGAACACGCCGCCCTTTCCGGTTTTGAAAACCGGGGCGAGCGGCTGTTCAACCTGGGGGCGCTCGGCACCCTGAGCGATGCCGACTACAACGCCCTGCGCCCGTTGAGCTGGCCCCTGGCGGGTCAGCTCGGCGGCCCGGCCCGGCTGTTTGCCGAGGGCCGCTTTGCCACTGCCGATGGCAAGGCGCGGCTGCGGGTGGCGGCTCCGGTTGCCAGCCCCAAGGGGGCCGGCCTGCAGCTCAATACCGGCCGGCTGCGGGATCAGTGGCACACCATGAGCCGCACCGGCCATGTGGCGCGGCTGATGGCGGCGGCCACCGAGCCTCGGGCCCACCTGCACCCCGACACCCTGGCCCGCCTCGGACTGGGCCAGAATGATCTGCTGGCCCTCAGCAACGCGCGAGCCAGCATACTGGTGCGCCCGGTGGCCGACGACGACATGGCCCCCGAGCAGGTGTTTGTGCCCATGCACTGGAGCGGAGAGTTCAGTGCCGGTGGCCGGGTCAACGATCTGACCGAGGCCCGGGGCTGTGCCCTGTCCGGCCAGCCCGCCTTCAAGCAAAATACGGTACAGGCCAGGTCGGTCACCCCGGCCTGGCAGGCCTGCTGGATTGCCGGCGAGGCCCCGGCATCCTTGCCGGCCTGGTGGAGCCGCCGGCCCCTGAGCCGGGGCGAATGCTGGAGTCTGGCCGGACTCGAGGGCTCCGCCGAGGAGCTGCGGGCCGGGCTGACCGTCACCGACAGCTGGCTGGACTGGCCCCTGCCTCAGGGTCGGCTGCTGATTCGACTGACAGCAGGCAAGGTCAATGTCCTGCTGCTGCTGGGGTTGTCGCCCTGGCACATCGATGCAGAGCCGCTGGCCACGCTGCTGGATGCCCCCCTGCAACCCAGTTTGTTACTTACCCGGCTGGGTCTGGCCCTGGCCGGCAACAGCCGGCTGGTGTGCAGCTGCTGGAGCGTCAGCGAGGCACAAATCCAGCGCACCATAGAGCAGCACGACATCACTGAACTGGAGCAACTGCAGCAACAGCTCAAATGCGGCACCCGCTGCGGCTCCTGTGTGCCGGAGCTGAAACAGATGCTGCTGGCGTGCCGGTCCCAAACGCGGGAAACCAGCACCTGATCACCCTTTGTTCCGTTATGCCGGCTCAGCCCGGCGCGTTTCCTCCACTCCTGCCCGTTGGCGACTCCCATGCTTGCATGGGAGTTTTTTTTTGCGCCCGGCACCGGATGAAAACCACTGCATCATTGTGGTGAAATCCTTGCCCGAAAACAGGCGGCCCTTGTTGGTAACAGAAATAAAAAACCAACAAAATCAAATAATTAAAGTTGGCACACATCTTGATTGTTTCTCTGTAGTTACCGGTTTTCCCGGCACGGAGCCAACCTCACAGGGAATATCATCATGAAGTTATGGCAAACCACAGCAACGGCCTGCACCCTCGCCCTGAGCCTGAATGCCCCACTTGCGGCCCAGGAGGGGCCCGGACCGGCGGAGAAGGACGAGCTGACCCTCGGCTTTATCAAGCTCACCGACATGGCCCCCCTGGCCATTGCCTACGAGAAGGGCTTTTTTGAGGATGAGGGGCTTTATGTCACCCTGGAAGCCCAGGCCAACTGGAAGGTGCTGCTGGACAGGGTCATTTCCGGCGAACTGGATGGCGCCCACATGCTGGCCGGCCAGCCCATCGGGGCCTCCCTCGGCATCGGCACCCAGGCCGATATCATCACCGCCTTCAGCATGGATCTGAACGGCAATGCCATTACCGTGGCCAATCAGGTGTGGTCAACCATGAAGCCGCACCTGGAACACGATATCGCCGGCAAGCCGCTGCACCCCATTTCCGCTTCCGCGCTCAGACCGGTGCTGGAGCAATACCAGCAGGATGGCAAAAGCCTGAACCTGAGCATGGTATTTCCGGTGTCCAGCCACAACTATGAGCTGCGCTACTGGCTCGCCGCCGGTGGCATTCACCCCGGCTACTATGCTCCTCATCAGGGCGACAACAGCGGTCAGCGCCAGGCCGAGGTGCTGCTCTCGGTGACCCCGCCGCCCCAGATGCCGGCCACCCTGGAAGCCGGCACCATTGCCGGTTACAGCGTGGGCGAGCCCTGGAACCAACAGGCGGTGCGAAAGAAAATCGGAGTGCCGGTGATCACCAACCACGATATCTGGCCCCACAACCCGGAAAAGGTATTCGGGGTCAGCCAGGCCTGGACCGAGCAGCATCCCAACACCCACCTGCGGCTGCTCAAGGCCCTGCTGCGCGCCGCTCACTGGCTGGACCGGGATGACAACACCAACCGGAAAGAGGCGGTGGAGATACTGTCCCAGCCCTATTACGTGGGAGCGGACCAACAGGTGATTGCCGCCAGCATGACCGGCTCCTTTGAGTACGAATCTGGCGACGTGCGCCCGGCCCCCGACTTCAATGTGTTCTTTCGCCACGACGCCACCTACCCCTGGTACAGCGACGCCATCTGGTTCATGACCCAGATGCGCCGCTGGGGCCAGATTGCCGAGCCCAAAAGCGACGACTGGTATCTGGAACAGGCCAGACGCATCTATCGCCCCGATATCTATGTGCAGGCCGCCAACGCACTGATTGCCGAAGGCAGGCTGAGTGCCGACGACTTTCCCGGCCTGAAGCAACGGGACGGTTTTCGCCCGGTGACCAGCGCCTTTATCGACGGCGCCACCTTCGACGGCCGCAAGCCCAATGACTATATCGACCAGTTCGCCATCGGCCTGACCGGCGACACCCGGCTGTAAGCGACGAGGAGAGCAAGATGAGCATCAAGGTAATTTCACTGACCCACTGGTCACGGCTGACCTCGCCCCGAAGCTGGTCAACCGCCCTCACCCCCATTCTTGGCCTCGGCGTGTTTCTGCTGCTGTGGCACCTGCTGGCGGGCCAGGTACAAACCTCCCTCGGCACCCTGCCCGGCCCGGTAGAAACCGGCCAGCAAGTGGCGAACCTGGTGCAGGAGCACCAAAAGGAACGGGAACGGGAGCAGGGGTTCTATCAGCGCCAGCACGACCGCAATCAGGCCCTGCTGGCAAAAGACCCCGAGGCCGAGGTGCGCATTCGCACCTTCAACGGTCGCCCCACCTTTCTTGACCAGATTGTGACCAGCCTGAAAACCGTGGCCGCCGGCTTTCTGCTGGCCACCGCCATCGCCATTCCGGCAGGCATTGCCCTGGGCCTGAACAAAACCCTGCACCAGGCAATCAACCCGCTGGTACAGCTGCTCAAGCCGGTATCGCCCCTGGCCTGGCTGCCGCTGGTGACCATAGTGGTGAGCGCACTCTATGTGAGCCCGGATCCGCTGGTGTCCAAATCGTTTCTGATCTCGCTGTTCACCGTCACCCTGTGCTGCCTGTGGCCCACCCTGATCAATACCGCCGTGGGCGTGGCCAATCTGGACCAGGACCTGAACAACGTCAGCAAAATGCTGCGTCTGGGCAACCTGACCCATGTGCGCAAAATCGTGCTGCCGAGCGCCATTCCCATGATCTTCACCGGCCTGCGGCTGTCCCTGGGGGTGGCCTGGATGGTGCTGATCGCCGCCGAAATGCTGGCCCAGAACCCGGGCCTGGGCAAATTCGTGTGGGATGAATTCCAGAACGGCAGCAGCGACTCCATGGCGCGCATCATGGTGGCGGTGGTGGTCATCGGCCTGATTGGCTACCTGCTTGACCGCCTGATGCTGGGTCTGCAGCAACGCCTGTCCTGGGACAAAAACAGCAACCACCGCTGAGGAGCGCAATCATGAGCAAACATTACCTGGAACTGAGCGGTGTCGACATGCGTTTTCGCACCGACAAGGGAGAATTCGAGGCCCTGAAAAACGTCAACCTGCGGCTGAAAAAGGGCGAGTTTGTGTCGCTCATCGGCCACTCCGGCTGCGGCAAGAGCACGGTGCTCAACCTGGTGGCCGGGCTGCATGAACCCAGCAGCGGCGGCGTGATCCTGGATGGGCGGGAAGTAGACGGCCCCGGCCCGGAGCGAGCCGTGGTGTTCCAGAACCACGCCCTGCTGCCCTGGCTGACGGTAGAGCAAAACATCGCCCTGGCGGTAGACAATACCTTTCCCCGCCAGGACAAGGCGGAGCGCCGGGAGCGGGTGCGGCACTTTCTGGAACTGGTGCACATGGGGCACGCCGCTCACAAGTTGCCCGGCGAAATCTCCGGGGGCATGAAGCAGCGGGTGGGCATCGCCCGGGCGCTGTCGGTGGATCCCAAGGTGCTGCTGATGGACGAGCCCTTTGGCGCCCTCGACGCCCTCACCCGGGCCCACCTGCAGGACTCGCTGATGGAGATTCAGGCCGAGCTTGGCAACACCGTCATCATGATCACCCACGACGTGGACGAGGCCGTGTTGCTGTCGGACCGCATCGTGATGATGACCAATGGCCCGTCCGCCACCATTGGCGAGATCCTGCCCATCAGCCTGGCACGGCCGCGCAACCGGGTGGCCCTCAGCGACGATGCCCATTATCACCAGCTGCGCCGGCGCGTGCTGAGCTTCCTCTATGAAGGTCACCACAAGGTCAGCCCCCTGGATAAAAAGGCCAGAGTGGCCTGATCCCCATATTACCAGAGGGGGCCGGACAGGCCCCCGGGAGGAAACCATGACAACCCCCATGCACGTCTCCCTGGTGGGCGCCGGCCCCGGCGACCCCGAGCTGCTGACCCTAAAGGCCCTGCGCGCCATCGAGCAGGCCGATGTGGTGGTCTACGACAGCCTGGTCAGCCCCGACATACTGGCGCTGATCCCGGCCGGAATCAAACGCATTGAAATGGGTAAACGCTGCGGCCGCACCAGCGCCCGCCAGGAAGACATCTGCGCCCTGCTGGTGCGCCTGGCCCGGGCCGGCAACCGGGTGGTGCGGCTGAAGGGCGGCGATCCCTTTATTTTCGGACGCGGCGGCGAAGAGGCGCTTGTCCTGCGCCGGCACGACATTCCCTTTACCGTGGTGCCCGGCATTACCGCCGCCCTGGGCTGCGCCGCCTCGGCCCTGGTGCCCCTGACCCACAGGGGCGTGGCCCGGGCCGTGACCCTGGTAACCGGTCATCTGCAGCGGGGTGGCGAATTTCAAGGCTGGTCCGCCCTGGCCCGGGCCGGCCAGACCCTGGTGTTTTACATGGGGCTGGAGCAGGCCGCCGTCATTCAGCAGCAGCTGCTGGCCGCAGACTGCCCGGCCTCGCTGCCGGTGGCACTGATTGAATCCGGAACCACCGCCGCCCAGCACATCACCACCACGGAGCTGGGCCGGCTCTCGGCCACCGCCGCCGGTCTCACCCCGAGCGGCCCGGTATTGATGATCATGGGTGAAGTGGTGGCGCTTCGCGCCGGGCTCACCGCGACCCTGGAGGCCCTCGCCGTGGCCTGAGCCGGTGCGGCGACATTTGCATCATGATGGGGAAGCCCCTGCTGTTAAAACGGGCAGGCGTTGATGAGGAATAAGAATAAAAGCTGAATTATCAATAAATTAAAAACTGGCACGGATGTTGTAGATACCCATGTACGCGCCAGTCGCACAAGGAATGGGGCCACACCACGGCCGCCGAATACATCAACCCGCAAGCAAGTCCTGGGTGGCTTAAGGATAGCAATGATGAAACAGAAACTGATCGTCGTTGGTAACGGCATGGTAGGACACCATCTGCTGCAACAGCTGGTGGAGCAGAACGGCACGGACCGGTACGACATCACAGTGTTCGGCGCCGAAAAGCACGCCGCCTACGACAGGGTGCACCTGTCCGAGGTCTTCGGCGGCAAGGCGCCCGATGAGCTGCTGATGGCCGGCACCGAGTGGTATGGCGACAACGGCATCACACTGCGCCTGAACGAGGCGGTCACCGCCATCGACCGCACCGCCCGCACCCTGACTACCGCCACCGGCGCCGTACTGGCCTACGACCGCCTGGTGCTGGCTACCGGCTCGGTGCCCTTTGTGCCCCCCATTCCCGGCCGGGAGCGGCAGCGCTGCTTCGTTTACCGCACCCTGGAGGATTTGGCCGCCATTCAGGACGCCTGCCAGGGGGCCCGCACCGGCGTGGTGATCGGCGGCGGCCTGCTCGGTCTGGAAGCCGCCAACGCCCTGCGCCTGCTCGGCCTGGAAACCCATGTGGTGGAGTTCGCCCCCCCGGCTGATGCCGGTGCAGCTGGACGAGCGGGGCGGCGACCTGCTCAAGGAGAAAATCGAGCGGCTGGGGCTCAAGGTACACACCCGCAAGGCCACCCAGTGCATTATTGACGGTGAAAGCGCCAGTCATCGCCTCAAATTCGACGACGGCGAACAGCTGGAAGCCGATGTGCTGGTGTTCAGCGCCGGCATTCGGCCTCAGGACAGCCTGGGCCGCGAGGCCGGCCTGACCCTGGGCGAACGGGGCGGCATCTGCATAGACGATCAGTGCCGGACCTCGGATGCCGACATCTACGCCATCGGTGAATGCGCCCTGTGGCAGGGCAGGCTGTTTGGCCTGGTGGCCCCGGGCTACCAGATGGCCCGCACCGTAGCCAGCCAGCTGCTGGGCAATGAGGCCGCCTTTCAGGGTGCCGACATGAGCACCAAGCTCAAGCTGCTGGGGGTGGACGTGGGCGCCATCGGCGACGCCCATGGCCAGACCCCGGGCAGCCAGGAGGTACTGCTGCTGGATCGCAGCAAGGATCTGTACAAGAAGCTGGTACTGAACGACGCCGGCGATCGCCTGCTGGGGGCCGTGCTGGTGGGCGATACCGGTGACTACGACATCCTGCTGCAGACCTACCTCAACGACCTGCCGCTGCCGGCCCATCCCCTGGCCCTGCTGGTGCCGGAAGACGCCTCCGGTGGCGCCTCCAAGGCGGCTCTGCCGGCCAGCGCCACCGGCTGCACCGGGCTGCTGACCCAGGTGGTGAACCAGAGCCTGGAAGAGCAGGGCATCAGCGCCGACAAGGGGCTGTGCGAGCACTTCGGCTACAGCCGCCAGGAGCTGTTTCATCTGATCAAGGTGGGCAACATCAGGCATTTCGACGAACTGCTGCACCAGCACGGCACCGGCCTGGGTTGCGATATCTGCAAACCGGCGGCGGCCTCCATTTTCGCTTCCCTGTGGAACGAGCACGTGCTGTCGCCCGAGCACCAGCCGCTGCAGGATACCAACGACACCTTTCTCGCCAATATGCAGAAAAACGGCACCTATTCGGTGGTGCCGCGGGTACCGGGCGGCGAGATCACCCCGGAACAGCTGATCGTGCTGGGCCGGGTGGCCAAACGCTACGATCTCTACACCAAGGTCACCGGTGGCCAGCGCATCGACCTGTTCGGCGCCCGCCTGGAGCAGCTGCCCTTGATCTGGCAGGAGCTGATCGACGCCGGCTTTGAAACCGGCCACGCCTATGGCAAGTCGCTGCGCACCGTCAAGTCCTGCGTAGGCTCCAGCTGGTGCCGTTATGGCGTGCAGGATTCCCTGGATCTGGCGGTGGCCCTGGAGCACAGATACAAGGGCCTGCGCTCGCCTCACAAGCTGAAATTCGCGGTGTCCGGCTGCACCCGGGAGTGCGCCGAAGCCCAGAGCAAGGACGTAGGGGTGATCGCTACCGACAAGGGCTGGAATCTCTATTTCGCCGGCAACGGCGGCATGCGCCCGCGTCACGCCGATCTGTTCGCCACCGATCTGGATACCGATACCCTGATCCGCTACATCGACCGCCTGCTGATGTTCTATGTGGCCACCGCCGACCGGCTGCAACGCACCTCGGTATGGATGGAAAGCCTGGAAGGCGGCCTGGACTACCTGCGCCAGGTCATTATCGACGATTCCCTGCGCCTGGCCGACGAGCTGGAGGGGCGCATGGCCCATGTGATCGCCAGCTACCGGTGTGAATGGAAAGCTACCCTGGAAGATCCGGAAAAACTCAAGCGTTTCAGAAGCTTCGTCAACACCGACGAGGCCGACCACAGCATCGTTTTCGAGCGCAAACGCGGCCAGATCCGCCCGGCCGACACCATTGAAATCAAGGAGGTATCATGAGTCTTGTTCGTCTTTGCCACGTCGCCGACATTCCCGAACACAGCGGCAGGGCTGCCCTGGTGGCGGGCCGGCAGCTGGCCCTGTTCAATCTGCCCGGGCTCGGCTTTTTCGCCCTCGACAACTGGGATCCCATCGGCCGTGCTCAGGTACTGGCCCGGGGCATAGTGGGCGACCTCAAGGGCGAGCCCTGTGTGGCCTCGCCCCTGTACAAGCATCACTATTCCCTGAAAGACGGCCGCTGCCTGGAGCAGGAAGACGTCAAGGTGCGGGTATGGCCGCTGATCACCCAGCAGGATCAGCTGTGGCTGGAGGCAGCCAGCCTGAAGGAATAAACAACGGGGCCGACAGGCCCCGTTTTTGTGCCAACACCCCTCAGCGGGTGCGAATGGCCTCGATAATGGCGGTGGTGGAGCAACCGTCCTCAAAGTTGAGTACTTTCACCTCGCCGCCGTTGGCAGTCACTTCCTCATAGCCGGCAATGTCTTCCGGCTGGTAGTCGCCGCCCTTGACCAGAATGTCCGGCAGCACGCCGGCAATCAGCCGCTGGGGCGTGTCTTCGGCAAAGGGCACCACCCAGTCTACCGCGCCCAGCGCCGCCAGCACCGCCATGCGCCGATCCACGGTATTCACCGGCCGTCCTTCGCCCTTGAGAGCACGCACCGACTCGTCGGTGTTCACCGCCACGATCAGCCGGTCACCCAGCTTGCGGGCGTTGTTCAGGTAGGACACATGGCCGGCGTGCAGAATGTCGAAACAGCCGTTGGTCATCACGATTTTCTCGCCCCGGCGGCGGGCCGCATCCACCACGTATTTTAGCTGCTGCTCGCTCACCACGCCCATGCCCGACTCGGGGCCGCCGTAGAGCTCATTGGCCAGCTCGATGGCGGACACGGTGGAGGTACCCAGCTTGCCGACGACGATGCCGGCAGCCACGTTGGCCAGGGCGCAGGCTTCTTCCAGCGCCAGGCCGGCGGCCAGGCTGGTGGCCAGGGTAGCGATAACGGTATCGCCGGCACCGGTGACGTCATACACCTCGTGGGCCCGGGCCGGCAGGTGCAACTCATCTTCTTCCCGGCGGATCAGGGTCATGCCGTGCTCGGAGCGAGTCACCAGCAGCGCCTGCAGTTCAAAGCGTTCCACCAGCTCCCGGCCCCGGGCCACCAGCTCCTGCTCGTCTTTCACCTTGCCCACCACGGCTTCAAATTCGCTCATATTGGGGGTGAGCAGGGTGGCGCCGCGGTATTTCTCAAATTCGGTACCTTTCGGGTCAACCAGCACAGGCACACCGGCCTGATTGGCGGCCTGGATCAGCTCCTGCACCCGGGCCAGGGCGCCCTTGGCGTAGTCGGACAGCACCACCACACCGGCCGCGCTCAGGGCGGCGGCGTGCTTTGCACTCAGGGGGGCGGCGTCTTCGGCATCAAAGCCGTCTTCAAAATCCAGTCGCAGCAACTGCTGGTTGCGGCTCATTACCCGCAGCTTGGTGATGGTGGGATGGGTGGCGTGGCGCACGAAATCGCAGTCCACCCCCACCGCCTGCATGCGTTCCTGCAGAGCATTGGCGGCCCCGTCGTTGCCGGTCAGCCCCAGCAAACGGGCACTGGCGCCCAGGGCGGCGGCGTTCAGGGCCACGTTGGCGGCGCCGCCCGGACGTTCTTCATTGTGCTCAACCTTAACCACAGGCACCGGGGCCTCGGGCGAGATGCGTCCGGTAGGGCCCGACCAGTAACGGTCCAGCATCACATCCCCGACCACCAGCACCCTGGCGTTATCGAATTCCGGCAACTTGATCTTCATAGCTTCCGACTCTTTGACACATGGAAAGGGCAAATAATATCACAGCCTGAGCCAACGGTGGGTGTGCGGGTGGTCATTGCCGCCGGAGTTATTTAGAATCCGGCCATTCACCTTTACTGGCGTTAAACCATGCAAGACCACCGGCTTCCTTCCTTTCGCGCAGCCCTGCTGCACCCGCGCTTCTGGCCCGCCTGGCTGGGGCTGGGTCTGCTCTGGCTGCTGGTGACCCTGCTGCCCTGGCGTGCCCAGATGGCGCTGGGCCGGGCCCTGGGGCGGCTGTCGATGAGGCTGCTTAAATCCAGGGTAAAGGTGGCCCGGCGCAACCTGGAGCTGGCGTTGCCGGAGCGGGAAGAATCCGAGCGCGAACGGCTGCTGAAGGCCAACTTTGAAAGCGTGGGCTGCGCCATTTTTGAAACCGGCATGGCCTGGTTCTGGCCCCACTGGCGCATGGGCGCCCTCACCACCATGGACGGTACCGAGCATGTAGACACTGCGGTGGCAAAGGGCCGGGGCATGCTGCTGCTGTCGGCCCACTTTCTCACCCTGGAGCTGAACGCCCGCCAGTTTGGCCTGTACCGCCCCGGCGTGGGGGTCTACCGGCCCAACACCAATCCGGTGCTGGAATACGCTCAGGTGCACGGCCGCTGCCGCTCCAACAAGTACCTGGTGGACCGGCTCGACATCAAGGGCATGCTTCGGGCGCTGCGTGCCGGCGATGCGCTCTGGTACGCGCCGGATCACGACTATGGCCGTCACGCCAGCGTGTTTGTGCCCTTCTTTGCCGTCGACAAGGCCGCCACCATCACCGGCACCGCCACCCTGGCGCGAGTGAAAAACACCGTTACCCTGCCTTGCTTTACCCTGCGGGAGAAACAGGGCTACCGACTGGTGATCCAGGCGCCGCTGGAGAACTTTCCGGTGGGCGACGACGAGACCGACGCCATTACCGGCAACAAGGTAATCGAGGCCGCCATTCGCCACGCCCCGGAGCAGTACATGTGGCTGCACCGCCGGTTCAAGACCCTGCCCGAGAAGGGCATGCCGTCACGGTACTGACTTAAAGTCAGGGACTGGGGATCAGGGATTAGGGACTGGTAACATCGTCAGGTCTCGAGTTTCCGTTTGATGCTGCGCTGCAACCCGTTAAGCAAGCGAAATGTGTGGTCCAACTGCCGAAAGACATCATGAGTTTCCGGCAGCAGGCCAAGCATACACGCGATCTCCATCTGAGTGTCGAGCTCATTCAGCGAGCCTCTGGCAATGCTCAGGAAATGAGCGTATTCACGGGTACTCGCTCTGGCCACACCTTCGGCAATGTTCGAAGGCACTGAAATGGCGGCTCTGCGCATCTGGGACGTGAGACCAAACAACTCGGCTCGGGGAAATGACGCCGATACCTCATAAGTCAGCTTGACCAGCAGCATGGATTCACGCCAGACATCCAGTCGCTTGTGCGTCTTCATATTTGCCCTCCAGTCCCTGTTCCCTATTCCCTAGTCCCCGCTGTTGAGCCATTTTTTCCAGCTTGCCACCACCCACTCCCGCTCCTGGGTGAGCTCGGTGTCGGGTACCCGGCCGGGTTGATCCGAGAGGCTGAGGCGATGGCCCCGGTCACGAATGGCGCAATAGGCCTGGCGCAGGCGCAGGGATTCGTCTTCTTCGAGCAGATCCACTTCCACCGCGGTTTCCAGAATACGCATATTGTCGGACCAGCGGGTCAGCTCCGGATGCTGCTCACTGTGAACCAGCACCAGGTACTGGGTCAGAAACTCGATATCGGCCAGCCCCCCCACCGACTGCTTGAGGTGAAACTCCCCCGGTCCGGCCTTGATCAGGTGCTCGCGCATCTTCTCGCGCATGGTCACCACCTCTCTGGCCAGCTCGCCGTGATCCCGGGGCTGGCTCAGCATGCCGGCGCGAATACGGGCAAACTCGTCAAACAGGACCGGCTCGCCCACTATCATGCGGCTGCGCACCAGGGCCTGGTGCTCCCAGGTCCAGGCGTCTTTCTCAAGATAATGACCGTAGGCATCGAGGGGGGTCACCATCAGCCCGGCGTTGCCGCTGGGGCGCAGGCGCATGTCCAGCTCATAGAGCACGCCACTGGCGGTGCGGGTGCTGAACAGATGAATAATGCGCTGGGCCAGACGCAGGTAGAACTGGCGGCTGTCCAGGGGCTTGTCACCGTTGGTCTGGCCGCTGATGCCGCTGCGGTGTACAAACACCAGATCCAGATCCGAGCTGTAGGCCAGCTCTATGCCGCCCAGCTTGCCGTAGGCCACCACCCCAAACCCCTTATCGCCGCTGTCCGCCAGCTGGGCCGGCACGCCGTGGCGGGCGCTGATCTGGGCCCAGGCCTGATTGACCACTTCTTCCACAATGGCTTCCGCCAGCCAGGTGAGGTGATCGCTGACCTTCATCAGCGGCAGGGCGCCGGCAATGTCGGCGGCGGCAATGCGCAGCAGCTGAATCTGCTTGAACTGGCGTAGCGCCTCCATTTGCTGCTCCACGTCCTCTTCCGGCACCCGCAGCAGAAACTGGCGCAGCTCGTCCTTGTAGGCGTCCAGCGGAATGGGGTTGTACAGCACCTGGGGCACCAGCAGCTCGTCCAGCAGAATGGGAAAACGCGCCAGCTGCTCGGCCACCAGGGAGCTGGCCTCGCACAGGCGAATCAGCTGGGTTAACGCGCCGGCGTTTTCCACCAGCAACTGCAGGTAGGCGGTACGGGTGGCGATTTGCAGCAGCAGCTTCTGCAGCCGGGCAAACAGAATGCCGGGGGTGTCGGACTGGCTGACTTTTTCCAGCAGCACCGGCATCAGTTTTTCCAGCGCCTGCCGCCCCTGGGGACCCATGGCCCGGCGCGGGCATTCTTCCTTGAAGGTATTCAGGGCACCGGCCAGCCGCGCCGCCTTGTCGGCGGCCATGCCCTGCTCTTCCAGCAGGGTCGCCAGCTCGCTTTCATCCTCCCAGTCGGTCTGCCAGATATCGGACCAGATCTGGGCCACGCCTTCTTCCTCGGCCTCGGTGCTGTCGCCAATGAGCAGCTCAAACTGACGGTGCACCCCGTCCATGGCGTTATGCAGCGTGGTCAGAAACCCGTTCCAGTCATCATGGCCGGTGAGCCAGGCCAGCCGGATCTGGTTGAGATCGTCCTGAGGCAGGGTCTGGGTCTGCCGATCCGCAAAGGCCTGCAGGTAGTTTTCCACCTTGCGCAAAAAGCGGTAGCTGGCGTGCAGCTGTCCGGTTACCTCTTTTTCAAGGGCGCCGGACTCACAGGCCGCCGCCAGCGCCTCGGGCAGGTGGCGCACCTGCAGCGCCGGCTCCCGGCCGCCGCGAATAAGCTGAAACACCTGAGCGATAAATTCCACCTCGCGAATGCCGCCGGCGCCCAGCTTGATGTTGTCTTTCAGGCCCTTGCGCCGCACCTCGGCGGCGATCATCGCCTTCATCTGGCGCAGGGAGTCGATGACGCCAAAGTCGATATAGCGGCGAAACACAAAGGGCTTGAGCATGGCCCGCAGCTCGGCGGTGTATTCCCCCTCGTCGTTGAGAATGCGCGCCTTGACCATGGCGTAGCGCTCCCAGGTGCGGCCATGGTGCTGGTAGTAGTCTTCCATGGCGGTAAAGCTCACCGCCAGCGGCCCGGACTCGCCAAAGGGCCGCAGCCGCATGTCCACCCGATATACCTGGCCGTCTATGGTGGTCTGATTGAGGGCATTGACCAGCTTTTGCCCCAGACGAATAAAGAACTGCTGGTTGGCCAGCTCCCGCCGTCCGCCCCTGGTCACGCCGTTGTGAGGAAAGGTGAAGATAAGATCGATGTCGGAAGAAAAATTAAGCTCATTGCCCCCCAGCTTGCCCATCCCAAGAATCAGCATGGGCACGGCGTTGCCTTCGGCGTCGGTGGGAGTGCCCAGCTCGGCACACTGGCGGCGGTACAGCCAGCGGTAGCTTTCCACGATCAGGGCGTCGGCCAGGGCCGAAATATGCACAAAGCTCTCTTCCACCTCGGCCCCCAGCAGCATTTCCCGCCAGGCGATCAGCAACAGCTCCCGGCGCCGGTACTGGCGCAGCACGCGCATCATGGTCGGCTCGTCATTGACCTCACCCAGCATCGCGGCCAGCTCGGGCTGATAGCGGCCGGCCCGGTCGGCGTTAAACAGATCCCGTTGGTCATCCAGCTCCAGAGCCAGCTCGGGCTGACGACACAGGCTGTCGGCGGCAAAGTCACTGCAGGCAAACAGCCGCTTCAGCCGCTCAATGCGCTCATTGTCGAGTCGGGGCAGCCATTCGGCGGCGCGTTCTTCAAAGTGGGACCAGTGTTTGTCGGCCTGGACGGCGAGCGGGGCGGGCAATGCAGACATCGGCAATTCCTTCTGTTCGGCGATAGGGCTCAGACTACCACCCTTGGCACCGGGGCACAGCGGGCCAGCGCAAATTATGCCGCGCTTGCGAAGGCGGGGCCGGCTGAATTAGTCTGTAGCCGACTTATTATGTCAGGATACTTCATGGAACTATCAGTTATCGGCCGTCATCTGGAGCAGCTGGGCGAGGCCTCAACCACCGGCTTTGCCTTTCAGTGCTATCCCATTCCCGGCGAGGTGGAAGTACTGCGGGTGACGGTGGAAGGGCGGGAAGAGCTGCCCCTGTTTATTTCCGTGTCTGACGATCAAATTCTGTGCATCAGCTACCTGTGGGACGAGAGTCAGGTCAACCCGGCACGGCGCCAGGCCATGCTGGAAGCCATGCTCGACATGAACATTCCCATGCCGCTGTCGGCCTTTGCCCGGCTCGACGACTGGTATGTGGTGTTCGGCGCCCTGTCGCTCAACTCGGCCCTGGCCGACATCGAGCACGAACTGGCGGTGCTGAGCGACAACTGTCTGGAAGTGATCGAAGACATGGCGGAATTTTTGTTGTGAGGACGCCACGATGAGCGTATTGGGTCAGGTTCTGCGCAGCCTGCAGGATGCCGAAGACGGCGGCCTGGATTCGGAACGGGTATGCGTGCAACTGGTGCAGGACTGCCGCCATGGGGAGCAGCACATGCAGGGGCTGGCGCGCCAGTGCGATCAGCTTAAAGGCGAGCTGGCCGCCGTCACCATACAACAACAGCGGCTGGCCGAACAGCAGGCCGGGCTGGAGCAGGCCGTACTGGCGGCACTGGACAGCGATGACCAACAGGCTCACACCCTGGCCGAGGCGCTGGCCCGGCTGGAAAACGAGCAGGAAGGGCTGGCCGTGCAACGGGCTTATGATGAAAAGCGCCTGGCCCATTACCGCCGTCGCTGGCTGGAAGCCGAACGCCACTACCACGATCTTTGCCGGCAGCTGGCCATGGCCAACACCACCCGCTGTGTGCGCCAGACCATGGCCGCCATTCGCGAACATCCGGCGGTTACTCTGGTCAATGCCAAGCAGGCCCTGGCGGATATTCGCGCCCGGGAGCGACAACAGGCCGATGACGAGCCGGCCCCCGCCGGCAGCGAGCCCCGCCGCCACAGTGCCGACGAGGTGCTGGCCCGGCTGCGGCAACAACGGAATAGCCGCTCATGACGCAACGCAAGCTGCCGGAGAAGTGGCAGAGTTCGGTGCGCGCCGCCCGGGCGGTGCAGGTGGCCTTTGACATGGATGAGCAGCTGCAATACCGCATACGCCGCGAGGCGCTGGACAATGGCCTGAGCCCTTCGGATCAGATAAGGCATATTCTGAGCCTGCCCACCTCGGCCAAGCCCAAGCGGCCCCGGCTGACGGTGTCGCTGAGCCCGGACGATTACGAGCGCCTGGCCGAGCGTTACGGCCTGCAGCCGGAGCAGCAGCTGGAGATCAAGCACAAGGTCATGGACGAACTGCTGGAATACAGTAAATCCAAGGGGTGAATGGGGAGCGCCGGCGGCGCTCATGCGGGCGGGCCGCCCGCGCTCCAAACATTCAGCGCCAGTAGGGCGTCAGCTCCAGGGCCTGGCGGCGGGACTGCTCCAGGGCTTCCAGCAAAAAGCCCTGCTTGCGATCCAGCCACTGCTCCAGCTCGTCGGCCTCGTCTGCTTCCAGTTTGTCCACCAGCTCGGGCAGCGGGGACAGCATGTCCAGATCCTCAATGCCGCGTAATATGTCGAGCCAGGGCATGCGAAAGCCGAGCCGCTCCGCCTCCGCAAACAACTTGCTGAAACACAGCCCCACCATCAGGTTGCGGCGCAGCTTGCCCTTTTGCTGAATATACTGCTCCACGCTCAGCTCGTCGGCTCCCAGCGCGCTGTGACGCAGGGTCTGCCAGCTGTCTTCCAGCAAAGGGCTGGCCAGGCTGGCCACCGGCGCCGACAGCAGCGCCTGCTGCTCCCGGGTCAGCCCGGCGCGCCAGTCCTGGCGATAGAGCCAGTGGGTCAGGCCCAGTACCAGGCGGCCATAGCGAGGGCTGTGCAACAGCTCGCGCAGGGCCGCTTCACCGGGCAGGCTCTGCTGCTGTTCGGCCAGCAGCCGGAGCAGGCTTTTGCGGCAGTCGAGCCGGCGCAGGTAATGGCCCTTGTCGGCGGTGAGGTGGGCCAGCATCTGGGCCCGGTCCAGCCAGGACAGCTGCTGCTGCAGCCACAGCAGATCATCCACCCAGCCACTGTTGACCCGAAGCGATACCCGTTCACCGAACATCAGCAATATCTGGTGCACCAGTGATGCTCCTTCCCGCAATTGCACCAGCCAGTCGATATCGGAGCGGGTCAGCCAGCCTTCCTCGTGATGCTGCCAGTGCGCCAGGGCCTGATGCAGCAGGCTCACCATGGCCTGCTCGCAGGATTCACCGGGATCCAGGGCGGCCGGCTCCAGCGCCTGCAGCTCCGGCATGGGGCTGAGCCCCGCCAGCCGGTAGCCGCGCTGCGCCTTGGACACGGCGCCCAGACGCAATCCTCCCTGCTGCACCAGCTGCTCAGCCAGCTCAAACAGTACCGAGGCATCGCCACGCACCAGTTCCAGTTCCAGCTCGCGTATGGTTTCACGATGTTCGCCGGCCTGTACCTCACCTTCATCCAGCGCCAGCTCAATTTCAGTTCCGTTCAGCTCTACCAGCCAGCGGTGACGCACAAAATCGGTGCAGAACAGGGGCTGAAGTCCCTGTTGCAGAGCCTCGGGATCCGCTCCTGCTGGCCAGATTGAAGCGGGGAACAACGACAAGTCCGGGTTGTGCACGCCCAGCTTCACGTTATATTCCGGCCGCTGATGCAGACCACCCACCTGGCTGCCGGCGAGCTTGACGGTCTGCTCCAGCTCGCCGTTCTGGCTGCGAATGCGCAGGCCGGCGCCCAGCCGGCGCAGGCCGAGATCGGCGGTGTCGAAATAGGTATTGGCCAGATGCTGGCGGTTGTGTTCAAGAATTCGGCAGGATGGCAGCAGGTCGGGCAGGTTGCCATTGATTTCGCGTGAGACAAGAAACTTGATCTCGATTTCTGTATCCATAAGGGTGTCCGGAAAACCAACCTTCTGATTTGATAGTTAAAAGCGAAAACTGCTAGCACACTGGCATGACAGTTTTATGAAAAATGCTGTTTTCTTGCCTGGGTAGTTAAGTTACCATTCGCGCCACATTGACGTATCGAGTGTTTTTTCACCGACACAGGGTTGGCTATGCCAGTTAATACTATTTTGGGACTCTTTGCCAAGTCTCCTATCAAGCCCCTGCAGAAGCATGTGATGAAGGTCCATGAAGCTGCGCAGCAATTGGTTCCCTTCTTCGACGCCATGTGGGAGCAGGACTGGGAAAACGCCGAACGCATTCAGCGTCGCATTTCCCAGCTGGAACGGGAAGCCGATGCGCTGAAGCGGGAAATCCGCCTCAAACTCCCCCGCGGTCTCTTTATGCCGGTTGAACGCACCGACATGCTGGAGCTGCTTACCCAGCAGGACAAGATCGCCAACAAGGCGAAAGACATCTCCGGACGCATCGTCGGCCGCCAGATGGCCATTCCGGTCGAGCTCAAATCCGCCTTCATGGATTACCTCAACCGCTGCATCGACGCCACCGCCCAGGCGGCCAAGGCCATTGACGAACTCGACGAACTGCTGGAAACCGGTTTCAAGGGCCGGGAAATGGATCTGGTTACCGACATGATCCATCAGCTCGACCTCATCGAGGACGATACCGACGTCATGCAGGCCAAACTGCGCAAGCAGCTGCAGGCCATTGAAGACAGCTACAATCCCATCGACATCATGTTTCTCTACAAGATCCTTGAATGGGTCGGCGATCTGGCAGATCAGGCCGAGCGGGTAGGCTCCCGCCTGGAACTGATGCTGTCCCGTTCCTGAGTGAAACAACCAAGGTAAATAAATGGATATCATCGCTAACTACGGCACCACGCTGATCCTGGTGGCGGCCGTCTTCGGCTTTTTCATGGCCTGGGGCATTGGCGCCAACGACGTGGCCAACGCCATGGGCACCTCCGTCGGTACCCGTTCACTGACCATCAAACAGGCGATCATTATCGCCATGATCTTCGAGTTTGCCGGTGCCTATCTGGCCGGCGGCGAGGTCACTTCCACCATTCGCAAGGGCATCATTGATGTGGGGGCCTTTGACGGTCACCCGGATCTGCTGGTGTTTGGCATGATTGCCTCACTGCTGGCCGCCGGTGCCTGGCTGCTGCTGGCCTCCTGCTTCGGCTGGCCGGTGTCCACCACCCACTCCATTATCGGCGCCATTATCGGTTTTGCCCTGGTTTCCCTGGGCTCGGAAGCGATTCAGTGGACCATGGTGCTGGGCATCGTCGGCTCCTGGATCATTACTCCCGCGCTGTCGGGTCTGCTGGCCTACTTTACCTTTGTCAGCGTGCAGCGGCTGATTTTCAACGCCGACAGCCCGCTCGACGCCGCCAAAAAATACGTGCCGGCCTATATCTTCCTGACCGCCATGGTGATCTGCCTGGTGACCCTGAAGAAAGGCCTCAAGCACGTGGGTCTGGAGCTGACCGACGTGCAGAGCTGGGGCCTGTCGGTACTGGCTTCCCTGGTCCTGGCCGCTCTGAGCGCCGTTTATATCAAGCGCCAGCGCTACAATCCCCAGGATGACAAGGACATGCATTTCTCCAACGTGGAGAAGGTATTTGGCATTCTGATGGTGATTACCGCCTGTGCCATGGCCTTTGCCCATGGCTCCAACGACGTGGCCAATGCCATCGGTCCGCTGTCGGCCGTGGTCAGCACGGTGGAAAATGCCGGGCAGATTGCCGGCAAGGCGTCCATTGCCTGGTGGATACTGCCTCTGGGCGGCATCGGCATCGTGATCGGTCTGGCCTCCCTCGGCCACAAGGTCATGGCCACCGTGGGCACCGGCATTACCCACCTTACCCCCAGCCGGGGCTTTGCGGCTCAGTTGGCTACCGCTGCGACAGTGGTGATCGCATCGGGTACCGGTCTGCCCATTTCCACCACCCAGACTCTGGTGGGGGCGGTGATCGGTGTCGGCATGGCCCGGGGTATTGCCGCCCTGAACCTCAATGTGGTGCGTAATATCGCGGTTTCCTGGGTAGTCACCCTGCCCGCCGGCGCCATACTGGCCATTGTGTTCTTCTATGCCATTCAGTGGATGTTTACCTGATACCACTCGACAACAAGGGGGCTGCGGCCCCCTTGTTCTTGTCCTCCCCGCCCCCCGCCATTACCATGGCGTTACTACCAAAGCCCCAAGGATTATCAGGTGAACGCAAAACTTCTGCTGCCGCTGCTGTGCAGCCTGCTGTGGGTGAGTCAGGCCGGCGCCGCCACCCGTTATATTTCCGATGATGTCTACGCCTTTCTGCATGCGGGCCCCAGCAACCAGTACCGCATTATCGGCTCCATCAATTCCGGTGAAGCGGTGGAGTTTCTCGGCCGTAATAATGACACCGAGTATGTGCAGATCAAGGACATCGACGGCCGCACCGGCTGGATTGACGGCCGTTTTCTGCAAACCGAGGAAAGCTTTCGATCCCGCCTGCCGGCGCTGGAAAAGGCGCTGAGCGATGCCCGGGATCAGCTGGACACTTTGGATGAGCGTCACGCCCAGGATGTGGCCGACAAGGTCAACCTGATTGAACGTCAGCAGCAGGAGCTGGCCACCCTCAAGGTCCGGCTGAATGAACTGAACAGCAGTCACCAGCGGCTTTCCAGCGAAAATGAGCGCCTGACCAGCCTGATGGACAACAAGGAACACCAGATGCGCCTGGACTGGCTGGTGCACGGCGGTCTGGTGGCCGGCGTGGGTGCCCTGCTGGGCTTTGTATTGCCGATGATCCCCCTGCGCCGGCGGCGCCGTCAGGACAGGTGGATGAACTAAACCCCGGGGATTAGGGATTAGGGATTAGGGATTAGGGATTAGGGATTAGGAAGTCTGCAGGTGCATCACAGTGCCTGCAGACTTTTTTGTTTATGCGGATAGCTCGAAACAACCAGACGATGATCGGTAGGTTGGCGATGAGCGAAGCGAATCCCAACAAGGGAGCCGACGGCTAAAAAAACACACCACTTACAGCTGACAGCTTACAGCTCCCCGCAGGGGATCAGTCGTCATTCAGCGCGAAGTGCCGGTTAGGCTTGCGGTAGACCACGCCGTCCTGCTGCAGCCAGTGAAAGATGTCTTCCACCTCTTCCTTTGACTTGTTCAGCAGCGCCGACACCGCACTCTTGGCGCAACGCAGCTCGCCCGCCTTCAGCCGTTCAACCAGCTCGTGATAATAGTCGGGCCGTTGTACCGGCTCTGAGGGGGTGGCTGTGTCGGGGACCGGCTCGGGGTGCAGCGGCACCGCCGTGGGCTGGGCACCATTTTGGCGGTGACTGCGACGAAAGCGGATCTCTTCACCCAGCAAGGAGATAAAGAAGGCGGCGAAGAAGTCGAGCAGCATCGACAGCGCCGCCACTATGCCAAACTGCACCCGGGACAGAGGCCAGCCCAGTCCGTCCGCCAGACTGCTCATCAGCCCCATCAGCGAACTCTGGCTTTCCACCGCCACCCGATCCCGCTCCCGGCGCAGCTCGTCCTGGCGGGCCATCAGCTCCTTGTTGCGCGCCAGCATACGGGTCATGCCATTGGCGATGCGGTTCATCTCGATATAGGCCTGAGCCGCCTGCTCGTTGATTTCAATTTCCCGATCCAGTGCCGTGATCTTGTCGTTATAACTCTGCACCAGGGCGGCTTTGGCCTCGTCTCCCTGCAGCAGGGTATTGGTGGCGGCGTTAATGCCCCCCACACTGCCGGCGATGGACAGGGCCGCCAGAATGCCATAAAAACAGAAGGCCTTGCCGGCGCCCAGCCGGTCCCGGCGATTGAGCCGCTCCCCCATTTCGTACCAGATGTAGAACTTGCCCACCTCAAAGACCAGCGCCAGGCCACCAAACATCGCCTTCATCAGCGGCCCCTGCTCCAGAGACAAAAACAATAACAGGGAAAACACCATGGAAGCGGCAATGGAAGCACCGGTGATCAGGTAAATCACGGACAGGGCAAAGGGCCCTTTGGGAAGACGTTGATAGCGCACGGGCTGAATACCAGAAACAAAACGAGCGAGCATTATAGAGTGCGTTGATCCACAGGCAAGGCAGAGCTGCACTATCGGTCACTATCACCACACCCCTCGCCGGGCCCGGCGGCAACGGTTTGAACTATATTCATTGCAGCAAGGCGGTCTTTGTTTTATCTGCTCACCACCAACAAAACAAGGGCCGGCCACCTGTCATCACACCTTTTTAGACACAACATCAGGACACTTGCCATGTTTACCGTCGCCAATGTGTTTGCCCCCGGTTATCACCCGTCCGATCTGGCCGCGCTGCGTCAGGACATAACCCACAACTATGCCGTGGACGAAAGCGCCTGGCTGGCCCGGCTGCTGGAGCAGGTGCCTGCCGATGAGCCAACACTGGCAAGGCTGGGTGAAAAGGCTCACCGGCTGGTTACCCGGGTACGAAAGGAAAGCGACGGTGGCGATGGCATCGATGCCTTTTTGCAGCAATACAGCCTGGATACTCAGGAAGGCATCATTCTGATGTGTCTGGCCGAGGCACTGCTGCGCATTCCCGACAGCCACACCGCCGATGAGCTGATTAAGGACAAACTCTCCGGCGCCGACTGGGCCAGGCACTTTCGCCAGAGTGACTCCACCCTGGTTAACGCTTCCACCTGGGGACTGATGCTCACCGGGCGCATTGTGCGCATGGACAAAAAGCTAGACGGCAACCCGGCCAATGTGCTGAGCCGCATGATCAACCGGCTGGGCGAGCCGGTAGTGCGCTCGGCCATGTATGCCGCCATGAAAATCATGGGCAAGCAGTTTGTGCTGGGCCGCACCATCTCTGAAGCACTCAAGGCCAGCCGCAAGTCCCGGGAGCAGGGCTACACCCACTCCTACGACATGCTCGGTGAAGCCGCCCTGACCGCCGCCGATGCCGAAAAATACCGGGCCGACTACGCCAGCGCCATCGCCGCCGTGGGCGCCGAGAAACTCAACAACCCGGACGTACCGCGCCCGTCCATTTCCATCAAGCTGTCGGCCCTGCACCCTCGCTATGAAGAAGCCAGCCGCGGGCGGGTACTCACAGAGCTGCACGCCACCGTAACAGAGCTGCTGAAAAGCGCCCGTAAACTGAATGTGTTTATCACCATAGACGCGGAAGAAATGGATCGGCTGGAGCTGTCTCTCGATCTGTTCGAGAAACTCTATCGCAGCGAGGTGAACAAGGGCTGGGGCGGCCTGGGACTGGTGGTTCAGGCCTATTCCAAACGGGCCCTGCCGGTACTGTGCTGGCTCACCGCCCTGGCCCGGGAACAGGGTGACGAAGTGCCGGTACGACTGGTAAAAGGCGCCTACTGGGACAGCGAAATCAAGCACAGCCAGCAGGCCGGGCTCGACGGCTACCCAGTCTATACCCGCAAGGCCGGCACCGATGTGGCCTACCTGGCCTGTGCCCGCTACCTGCTGAGCAAGGCCACCGAAGGGGCCATCTATCCTCAGTTTGCCACCCACAATGCCCATACGGTGGTGGCCGTGCTCGATATGGCCGGTGAACGGCGCTTTGAATTCCAGCGCCTGCACGGCATGGGCGAAGAGCTTTACGACGCCGTGCTGGCGGAAAACCCGAGCCTTGACTGTCGTATTTACGCCCCGGTGGGCGCCCACAAGGATTTGCTGCCCTATCTGGTACGCCGGCTGCTGGAAAACGGCGCCAATACCTCCTTTGTACACAAGCTGGTGGATCCGGATACCCCCATCGAAACCCTGATCACTCACCCGGTGACCAGCCTGCGGGAATGCCACAGCCTGGCCAACGACAGGATCCCCCTGCCCCGGAACATTTTTGACGACCGCAAAAACTCCGCCGGTTTCAACCTGAATATCGAGGCCGTGCGCGCGCCCCTGTTTCAGAAACTGGAGCAACTTGCCGGCAAACACTGGCAGGCCGCCCCCCTGGTGGGCGGCAAGGCCGTGAGCGGTGACAAGCGCCCGGTGATCAGTCCACAGAACAGGGAACATAAGGTCGGTGACGTGGTGTTCGCCGACAAGGCCACGGTGGAGCAGGCCATCACTCACGCCGAAAACGCCTTTCGGGACTGGCGCGACACCCCGGCCGAGATCCGGGCTCAGGCGCTGGAAAAACTGGCGGACCTGCTTGAGGAGCACAGTGCCGAATTTATTTCTCTGTGTACTCAAGAAGCGGGCAAACTGCTGCAGGACGGTATCGACGAGGTGCGTGAGGCGGTGGACTTCTGCCGGTATTACGCCAATGAGGGCCGCCGGCTGATGGCCGAGCCCGAAAAACTGCCCGGCTACACCGGCGAACTCAACCTGCTGCAGGCTCAGGGGCGTGGCCCCTTTGTGTGCATCAGCCCGTGGAACTTTCCGCTGGCGATCTTTCTCGGCCAAGTGAGCGCCGCCCTGATGACCGGCAATACCGTGCTGGCCAAACCCGCCGAGCAGACCAGTCTGATCGCCCATCTGGCGGTGACCCTGGCTCACCAGGCCGGCATTCCCGGTGACGTGCTGCAACTGCTGCCCGGCGACGGTGCTACCACAGGCGCGGCGCTGACCGGGGATCCGCGTATTGCCGGGGTCTGCTTTACCGGCTCCACCGACACCGCCCAGCTTATCAATATGACCCTGGCCAAGCGCAATGGCGCCATCGTGCCGCTGGTGGCCGAGACCGGCGGCCAGAACGCCATGATCGTGGACTCCACCGCCCTGCCCGAGCAGGTGGTACGGGATGTACTGCGCGCTGCCTTTCAGAGCGCCGGCCAGCGCTGCTCGGCACTGCGGGTGCTGTATTTACAGGACGACATTGCCGACCGGGCACTGGAAATCCTTGAAGGTGCCATGCAGGAGCTGAGCGTCGCCGATCCGGCGCTCTGGTCCACCGACGTGGGCCCGGTGATCGACGCTGATGCCCAGGCCGGGCTGCAGGCTCACCTGGACGCCATGAAGGCCGCCGGCCACCGTGTGATTGCCGAGGCTCCCATGACGGATGCCTGCGCCAACGGCTTCTATATTTGCCCCACGGCACTGGAGGTTGGCAGTATCGGTGAGCTCAGCAAGGAGCAATTCGGTCCCATACTGCATGTGGTGCGCTTCAAGGCAAAAGACATCGACAAGGTGATCGACGATATCAATGCCACCGGTTATGGCCTGACCCTGGGTGTGCACAGCCGCAACGAGTCGTTCGCCGCCCATGTGGCCAAGCGGGCCGAGGTGGGCAATGTCTACATTAACCGGGATCAGATTGGTGCCATGGTGGGCGTGCAGCCCTTTGGCGGTCGCGGGCTGTCCGGCACCGGCCCCAAGGCCGGCGGCCCTCATTACCTGACCCGGTTCATTACCGAAAAGACCATTACCAACAACACCACCGCCATCGGCGGCAATGCCACTCTGCTGTCGCTGGGAGAAGGGTAAATACAACCCCTCCCCTTAACAAGGGGAGGGAAACACAACCGAAAATGATTCTCAAAGGCGCTGAGGCGCCTTTTTTATTTTCAGCCGTTATAATGACCGTTTTGTATTCGGGGGGAGCTGGCGTTGAGAATCTATCTGGTAGGTGGCGCAGTCAGGGATACACTGCTGGGTCTGAGGGTAAAAGAGCGGGACTACATGGTGGTGGGTGCCACACCGACGCAGTTACTCGAACTTGGCTACACCCAGGTAGGCAAGGACTTTCCGGTATTTTTGCACCCCCAAAGCAAAGAGGAATACGCCCTCGCCCGCACCGAGCGCAAGGCCGGCTCCGGTTATACCGGCTTTATCTGCGACTTCGGTCCCGAGGTCACCCTGGAAGAAGATCTGCGCCGGCGGGATCTCACCATTAACGCCATTGCGCAAAATGATCAGGGTGAACTGATCGACCCCTATGGCGGCGTGGCCGATATCGAGGCCCGGGTGCTGCGCCATGTGTCCGAGGCCTTTGCCGAAGATCCGCTGCGGGTGCTGCGGGTGGCCCGCTTTGCCGCCCGTTTTCATAACCTGGGCTTTACTCTTGCCCGGGAAACCCAGGCCCTGATGCGCGAGATGGCCGCCAGCGGCGAGCTCACCGCCCTCACCCCCGAGCGGGTATGGAAGGAAACCGAAAAGGCCCTGGCCAGCGACAACCCTCAGGTATTTTTTGAGGTGCTGCGCGAGTGCGGTGCCCTGGCGGTGCTGTTTCCGGAAGTGGACGCCCTGTTTGGCGTGCCCGGCCCCAAAGCCTGGCACCCGGAGATCGACACCGGCCTGCATACCATGATGGTGCTTAAGCGCGCCGCCGATCTGGGCGCCAGCCTGCCCTGCCGCTTTGCCGCCCTGTGTCACGATCTGGGCAAGGCACTGACGCCCCCCGATCACTGGCCCAGCCATCACCATCATGGCGAGCTGGGCGTGGCGCCCATTCGCGCCCTGAGCGAAAGGATAAAGGTACCCAGCGAGCACAGAGAGCTGGCCATATTGATGAGCCGCTGGCATATCTGCCTGCACCGGCTGGCCGAGCCGGCGCCGCAGCAGGCGCACACCGTGCTGGAACTGCTGGATCACACCGACGCCTGGCGCAAGCCGGCTCGCTTTGCCGAGCTGTTGCTGTGCGCTCAGGCCGATCTGCAGGGCCGCACCGGCTTTGAAAACCGCCCCTATCCCCAGCGGGAGCGGTTATGGCAATGGCTGCAGGATCTGAAGCAAATTACCGCAACGCCTTTTGTGGCGCAGGGGCTGAAAGGCCCCGCCATTGGCGAGGCCATTCGTGAGGCGAGGCTGGAGCGACTGAAGCAACTGCTTCAGGCCTGACTCAGCACCGCGATCAGCACGGCGCCCAGCGCCAGCCGGTACAGCACAAAGGGCAGCACGCCCAGGCGATTGAGCAGACTCAGAAACAGGTGAATACAGGCCAGGGCGCTGGCGAACGACACCAGCACACCCAGTGAAACCGCCGGCCAGGACATCACGGCACCGCTGCCCACCAGGCCGCTGGCCTGATGGCTGCCCGCCAGCAGGATCACCGGAATTGACATCAGAAAGGAAAAACGCGCCGCCGCCTGGCGGGTCAGCCCCAGCATCAGGCCGGCGGTGAGGGTAATGCCGCTGCGCGAGGTGCCGGGGATCAGGGCCAGTGCCTGAGCGCAGCCCAGGATCAGGGCGCCACGCCAGCCGGCCTGGTATTCATTCTTGCACTGGTGAGCGATGCGATCCGCCCACCACAGCAGCAGCCCGAATACAATGGTGGCGGTGGCAATCACCCAGCCCGAGCGCAGGTAGGCCCCTATCATATCCCCCAGCAGCAGCCCCGCCACACAGGCGGGCACGGTGGCCAGTATGATGCCCCAGGCAAGCTTCGACTCGGCACTGTGGCCCCCGCCCCGCAGCGATGTCCACCAGCTCAGCGCCAGGGTCACCACCTCTCGCCGAAAGTAGTAAAGCACCGCCAGCAAGCTGCCCAGATGCACCGCCACGTCAAAAGCCATGCCCTGATCGGGCCAGCCCAGCAGCACGGAAGGCAGCACCAGATGAGCGGAGCTGGATACGGGTAAAAACTCGGTCAGCCCCTGGATCAGGGCCAGCAGAATGGCATGAACTTCCATTTATGGGTTCTCTGACAAAAGAGTGGGATCATTGTACCCACTCCCGGTGACAATAACATGACGTCAACCGTTAAGACTTCGGCTGGCAAAGCGTTCGATTTCCACTCCCACGCCGGCGGCATTGGGCACGGCGGCGGGCTTGGTGAGCCGCACCTTGACCGACAGCACCGGAAACTCGGTCAGGATCAGTCGCGCAATGTGTTCGGCCATGGTTTCCACCAGCTCAACATGATTCTGTTCGGCATAGGCGGTGACTTTCTGCGACAGAGTGGCATAGTCCAGTGCGTAATTAATGTCGTCACCTGCCGCCGCAGGCTGGTTGTCAAAGCCCATTTCCAGATCGAACCGAATCTTCTGGCGAATGCCTTTTTCCCACTCGTAAACGCCTATGGTGGTCAATACCTCAAGGCCTTGCACAAACACTTTATCCATCGTCTTCGTCTTCTGTTAAGCTGTGGCTGTCTTTGGCGAGCTGGCCGCGAGGCCTTATCAGCGCGCAATCATAACGGATTGAACCCGGGGTATAAACCGCGAGATGACCGCCCTAACGCTGTTCATGATCATACTGGCTTACCTGGGCGGCTCTGTGTCCAGCGCCGTACTGATCTCGCGCCTCTACCGCCTCCCCGATCCCCGTTCCCATGGCTCCGGCAACCCCGGCGCCACCAATGTGCTGCGCACCGGCAACCGCAGTGCGGCGGTGTGGGTGCTGCTGCTCGACATGCTCAAGGGCACTCTGCCGGTGTACCTGGGCTGGTTTCTCGGCATCAGCCCCTTTTATCTGGCACTGATTGCCATGGCCGCCTGCCTGGGGCACATGTTTCCGCTGTTTTTTCACTTTCGCGGCGGCAAGGGCGTGGCCACGGCCCTGGGCGCACTGCTGCCCCTGGGTATGGACATGGCCGGCCTGCTGCTGATCACCTGGCTGCTGAGTCTGGGGCTGTTCGGCTATTCGTCGCTGGCCTCGCTCATTACCGCCCTGTTTGCGCCCTTGTTCGTCTACTTTATCAAGCCCGAATACACCCTGGCGGTGGCGCTGCTGTCCTGTCTTATCATTATGCGCCACCATCGTAATATCAGCCGGCTGTATCATCACGAGGAAACACCCATCCTCAACCGGCTCAAGCGAAACCGGGAAGAGTAAACTTCGTGAGGGGTGAGGAGTGAGGCGTAAGGTAAACCCTCGCATTCCGCTCTCTCCTCACTCCTGTCCCCTCTCACCTCACCGTCACTCAACCGGCGGCAGTTCGTCCAGCGGCCAGCGCGGGCGGGCACGAACCAGCAACGGCTCAATCTGGCGGGCCTTCAGCCGTTGCAGGCCGGCGTAGGCGATCATGGCGCCATTGTCGGTGCAGTATTCATTGCGCGGATAGAACACCTCCCCCTTGAGCCCTTTCATTAACGCTTCCAGCTGCTCGCGCAGCGACACATTGGCGCTGACGCCGCCGGCCACCACCAGCCGGTTGAGCCCGGTCTGTTCCAGTGCCCGTTTGCACTTGATGGCCAGGGTATCGACCACCGCCTGCTGAAAGGCGTGGGCAATATCGGCCCGGGTCTGCTCATCGTCGCCTTCGGCGGCAATGGTAGTGGCGGTGGCGGTTTTAAGCCCGGAGAAACTGAAGTCCAGCCCGGGTCGGTCGGTCATGGGCCGGGGGAACTTAAAGCGTCCGGGCACGCCGCTTTCGGCCAGTTTGGCCAGGCGTGGGCCGCCCGGGTAGTCGAGCCCCATCAGCTTGGCGGTTTTGTCAAAGGCTTCGCCGGCGGCGTCGTCGATGGACTCGCCGAGGATCTCGTAACGGCCAATGCCGTCCACCCGCACCAGCAGGGTGTGGCCGCCGGACACCAGCAGCGCCACAAAGGGAAAGGCGGGCATGCGCTCTTCCAGCATGGGGGCCAGCAGGTGCCCTTCCATATGGTGCACCGCCACCGCCGGCTTGCCCCAGGCAAAGGCCAGGCTGCGGCCAATGGTGGCCCCCACCAGCAGCGCGCCCATCAGGCCGGGGCCGGCGGTGTAGGCCACGCCGTCGATATCGTCCTTGCTGCAGCCGGCCTCTTTCAGCGCCGCCTCAATCAGCGGAATGGTCTTGCGCACATGATCCCGGCTGGCCAGCTCGGGCACCACGCCGCCATAATCGGCGTGCAGCTTCACCTGGCTGTACAGCTGGTGAGAGAGAATGCCAAGCCGGTCGTCATAGATGGCGATGCCGGTTTCATCGCAGGAGGTTTCGATGCCAAGTACACGCATGGGATTAATGAATAACGCTGTCGAAAAATAGGCAGTCATGTTACCCTGCCCGCGCTTTTTTAACCAGTAAAGGGTTGCCGGACTTTACAGCCGGGCCCGGTTAATAGTAGAATTTCGCACCATTTTATTGTCATACTGGTTGGTAACAGGCCAGTTAACCGAGGTGAGAGGCACATGCCAGTAATTAAAGTACGTGAAAACGAGCCCTTCGACGTAGCCCTGCGTCGCTTCAAGCGTTCCTGCGAAAAGGCCGGTATCCTGTCTGAAGTACGTCGCCGCGAGCACTACGAGAAGCCGACTACCGAGCGCAAGCGCGCCAAGGCTGCCGCTGTTAAGCGTCACGCCAAGAAGCTGGCTCGCGAAAACGCACGTCGCACTCGTCTGTACTAAGGCGCTGTTGATCTCATGTCTTTGAAAGACCAGCTGTCGGAACAGCAGAAAAATGCCATGCGCGCCAAAGACAAGGCACGCCTGGGCACCCTGCGCATGCTGATGGCCGAGATCAAGCAAAAAGAGATCGACAGCCGCGAAACCCTGGACGATGACGGCATCATCGCGGTGATCACCAAGATGGTGAAACAGCGCAAGGATGCCGCCAGCCAGTTCGAACAGGCCGGTCGTCAGGAACTGGCCGACGGTGAACGCCAGGAAATTGCGGTGCTGCAGGAATTCCTGCCGCAACCCCTGACCGAAGACGAGCTGGACGCTTTGCTCACGCAGGCCATCGCCGATACCGGCGCCACCGGCATGCAGGACATGGGCAAGGTAATGGCGGCGCTCAAGCCGCAAATCCAGGGCCGTGCAGACATGGGCAAGGTCAGCGCCACCATCAAGGCCAAACTGGCCTGATAAACCGCCGCTGAACTGCCAACGGGCCGTGCTTCGCGAGAATGCACGGCTTTGTTTTTTGCTTTAACGGTGAATCATGGCTGGCAGAATCCCCCAACAATTTATTGATGATCTCCTCGCCCGTACCGACATTGTCGATTTGATCGATCAACGGGTGCGTCTCAAAAAGGCCGGCAAAAACTACCAGGCCTGCTGCCCCTTTCATAACGAAAAAAGCCCTTCTTTTACCGTCAGCCCCGATAAACAGTTCTATCACTGCTTTGGCTGTGGCGCCCACGGCACCGCCCTTGGCTTTCTGATGGAATACGACGGCCTGGAATTTCTCGACGCCATCGACGAAATGGCGGCGATGCATGGCCTCACCGTGCCCCGGGAAAACACCGGCGGCGGCTCGCCCCAGCAACAGGCGGCGGCCCGGGCCGAGCGCCAGGATCTCTACGGCCTGCTGAATGACATCAGCCACTTTTACCAGCAGCAGCTGCGCAGTGCGCCGGCGGCCATCGATTACCTCAAGGGCAGAGGGCTCAGCGGCGAAGTGGTGAAGCGCTTTGGCATCGGCTATGTGCCGGATCAGTGGGACAGCGTCAAGCGCCGCTTTGGCCAAGACCGCGACAGCGAACGCCAGCTGATCGACGGCGGCATGCTGCTGCAAAACGACAAGGGCCGGGTTTATGACCGCTTTCGCGATCGCATCATGTTTCCCATTCGGGACAGACGCGGCCGCACCATCGGCTTTGGCGGCCGGGTGCTGGGGGACGGCACGCCCAAATACCTGAACTCGCCGGAAACCCCGGTGTTTCACAAGGGCCGCGAGCTCTATGGCCTCTATGAAGTGCGCCAGGCCCACCGCAACCCGGAGCGGGTGCTGGTGGTGGAAGGCTATATGGACGTGGTGGCTCTGGCCCAGTTTGGCATCGACTATGGCGTGGCCAGCCTCGGCACCTCCACCACCAGTGACCAGCTGCAGCTGCTCTATCGCACCACCCGCGAGGTGATCTGTTGCTACGACGGCGACCGCGCCGGCCGCGAGGCCGCCTGGCGGGCGCTGGAAAATGCCCTGCCACTGATGCAGGACGGCCGCAGCCTGCGCTTTGTGTTTGTGCCCGACGGCGAAGACCCCGACAGCCTGGTGCGCAGCCAGGGCAAGGACGCCTTTGAACGGCTGCTGAATAACGCCCAGGACTTTGGCGACTTTCTGTTTGAGCGCCTGGCCCAGGACAGCATGGACGGCGACGCCGGCCAGCACGAGCTGGCCCACAAGGCCGCCGAAGCCATTATGCGGGTGCCCGAAGGTTTTACCCGGGAAGGCCTGGTGACCCGGCTGTCGCGCCAGCTTAACTGGGGCGAGAACGAGCGCCGGGTAAAGGAGCTGTTTGCGCGCTTAAAGCCCGCCGAAGGCCAGGAAAAAGCCCCCGCTGCGCGCCCGCAAAAATTGAAGCTGACCCCGCTTCGACGGGCCATTGCCCTTGTGCTACAATATCCGGCTGCCGCGGCCCGGCTGCCGGATATGCCGGCGCTGGAAGAGCTGTCCATGCCGGGCATGGAACTGCTGCTGGCACTGCTGGGCATGGTGCGCCAGCAGCCCGGAATGAGCACCGCCCAGTTGCTGGAGCACTGGCGTGGTCATCCGTCCGAGCCGGCCCTGTCCCGGCTTGCCATGGCGGAAAACGCCTTTGCCGGCGACAATATCGAGCAGGAGCTGCAGGACATTTTCGTGGTACTCATCAACGACTACCTGTCCCGGCGCATTGAGCTGCTGCAACAAAAAAGCCGCAGCCGCGACGGACTGACACCATCGGAAAAACAGGAATTACTGCTGCTGCTGACAGAAAGCAAGGGCGGCACGGTCTTATAATTGAAAAACGGGCAACCTGCCCCAAGATTGTAGTGAAGGCCCGGACACGGGTAGAAGATAAACCATTGAACGCTGCAGCACGCTCGGCTCAAGGGCGAGGTGTTGGCAAGCTCGGACCAGTTAGCCAGACTGGTCAAATTTTGTTATAATCGGCTACTTGCGCGCCAGAAATGAGTGCCTCTAGTACCCACCCTCTTGCAACATCTAACCGGACGAGTTCTATGGAGCAAACCCCGCAGTCACAGCTTAAGCTTCTCGTTGCCAAAGGTAAAGAACAGGGCTACCTGACCTATGCCGAGGTAAATGATCATCTTCCTCAGGATATTGTCGACTCCGATCAGATCGAAGACATTATCCAGATGATCAACGACATGGGCATTCAGGTGGTGGAAAACGCCCCCGATGCCGATGATCTGATGATGTCGGAAACCACCGCCGACGAAGACGCCGCCGAGGCCGCCGCCCAGGCGCTGGCGTCTGTTGAATCTGAAATTGGCCGCACCACAGACCCGGTACGCATGTACATGCGTGAAATGGGCACCGTGGAGCTGCTGACCCGCGAAGGCGAAATCGATATCGCCAAGCGCATTGAAGACGGCATCAACCAGGTGCAGAGCTCGGTTTCCGAATATCCGGAAACCATTACCTCGCTGCTGGATCAGTTCGACCGTTTTGAAGCCGGCGACATCAAGCTGAGCGATATCATCTCCGGCTTTGTCGATCTGGAAGAAGCCGAAGACGTGGCCCCCACCGCCACTCACATTGGCTCCGAGCTGAGCGAAAAGGACCTCGACGACGAAGACGACGACGAGGATGAAGACGAAGACGAGGACGACGATTCCGATGGTGACAACGGCCCGGATCCGGAAGTCGCCCGGGAGAAATTCGGCCAGCTGCGCGAACAATACGAGCTGGTAAGAAGCACTATTGCCGCCAAGGGCCGCAGCTCAAAAGAAGCTGCCGAGCAGATCACCGCCCTGGCCGATGTGTTCCGTCAGTTCCGCCTGGTACCCAAGCAGTTCGACCGCCTGGTGAACAGCATGCGCGACATGATGGAGCGCGTTCGGGTGCAGGAGCGCATCATCATGAAGCTCTGCGTTGAACAGTGCAAGATGCCCAAAAAGACCTTTGTGCAGGCCTTTGCCCACCACGAGAGCGAACAGGCCTGGTTTGACGCCCAGCTAGCCGCCGGCAAGACCTGGTCTTCCCGGCTGGAAGATGTGGCCGAAGACGTGCGCCGTGCCATTGGCAAGCTCAAGGTAGTGGAAGAGGAAACCGGCCTCACCATCTCCCAGATCAAGGACATCAACCGCCGCATGAGCATTGGTGAGGCCAAGGCCCGCCGTGCCAAGAAGGAAATGGTGGAAGCCAACCTGCGTCTGGTGATCTCCATCGCCAAGAAATACACCAACCGTGGCCTGCAGTTCCTGGATCTGATCCAGGAAGGCAACATCGGTCTGATGAAGGCGGTAGACAAGTTTGAATATCGCCGTGGCTACAAGTTCTCGACCTACGCCACCTGGTGGATCCGTCAGGCCATTACCCGCTCCATTGCGGATCAGGCCCGCACCATCCGTATTCCGGTGCACATGATCGAGACCATCAACAAGCTCAACCGGATTTCCCGCCAGATGCTGCAGGAAATGGGCCGCGAGCCCACCCCGGAAGAGCTGGCCCACCGCATGGCCATGCCGGAAGACAAGATCCGCAAGGTGCTGAAAATCGCCAAGGAGCCGATCTCGATGGAAACCCCCATCGGTGACGACGAAGACTCCCATCTGGGCGATTTTATCGAGGACACCACCCTCTCCCTGCCGGCGGACTCCGCCACCAGCGAGAGCCTGCGTAACGCCACCCACGACGTGCTGGCCGGCCTGACCGCCCGGGAAGCCAAGGTACTGCGCATGCGCTTTGGTATCGACATGAACACCGACCACACCCTTGAGGAAGTGGGCAAGCAGTTCGACGTTACCCGTGAGCGTATTCGCCAGATTGAAGCCAAGGCCCTGCGCAAACTGCGCCACCCCAGCCGCTCCGAAGTGCTGCGCAGCTTCCTCGACGAGTAAGCACCACCGCAACACAAGATTTAAAGGGCGCTACGGCGCCCTTTTTCTTTGTTCGCTTCCACACCAACCGGCTTCAGCCTGGCGATCCGTAGGTTGGCGATGAGCGAAGCGAATCCCAACAAAAAGCAACGCGATAACCACAGTCCCGGCACTTCCAACCGCTTAAAAATCAGCCACCTAACTCACCACCACAACTGGACAGGCCACCGTCCCTTCCCCTATAATCAGCCCACTTTTGGCCCCTTAGCTCAGTTGGTTAGAGCACACGACTCATAATCGTTAGGTCCCCAGTTCAAGTCTGGGAGGGGCCACCATACAGACACCGAGAAAAGCCAGCTGCATCAATGCGCTGGCTTTTTTTTGTGCCGCTTATGTGCCGCTTTGCGCACGAGTAAAAAATTCTATCTCGCTCCCTCCTGCAGCCCTTTGAGCAGCATGCCCAGCACCAGCTGGTTGAAGCCTTTGGCCACGTCGGGATCGGAGAGGTATTGCATCGACAGGTTCTGATAGGAGCCCATGCTGTCGATCATGGCCTGCTCCATGGCTTTGGGAAAATCGCCCAGCATAATCTGCTCGCTGGAGTTGTTGCGCACCTGGGCCATCACGGTTTCGTTCTCGCTGATCTTGGCCATGGCCCCCTGCAGCAGGGTGAGCTTGTCGCCGTCGGTGGTTTCCAGGCCGAACAGGTCATTGAGCTGTTCCAGAATGTGGGAGAGGTAATCCTTTTTCTCTTCCTTGGGCGTGGCGCTGCCCACTGCCGACACCCCTTTCAGGCCGTAGCCGCCGGCGTCTTCCCTGAGCTTGAGATCCTGAGTGCGCCGGGCCTTGAGGTTGTAGTGACTGAGCACCACGGAAGACAAGTCGATCTCGTCTTCTTCCAGCTGCTCCTGGCGCAGCAGCGGTAACAGGTGACGGGCATAGACACACAGCTGCTCCAGCTCGGCATCGTCGAACGGGGTGATTTGCGATACAAACTCGTAGAAGCGCACATAGCTGTTGAGATCCTTCTTGAAGATATCCAGCTCGGAACGGGCTTCTTCGGCCTCTTTCACCCGCCGTTCGGCATTGGTCTTGTCGGTGGCGCTGCCTCCTTCACGCTCAATCAGTTTAAGCATGCGCCGGCACTCCCGCAGGCTTTCGGTGGCCAGGGTATAACGCCGCTTAAAACGTTCCAGCGCCGGCCTGGCATAGCTCAGCATGGCCTCCTGACCCCGTTTGGGGTCGAAGTAGGCATCGGCAAAGGCCACCACCTCGTTCCAGTTGAAAATGCCCGCTGCCCGCAGCTTGTGCTGCAGGTCATACACCAGGTTGGGATCGGAGACCGTATCCAGGGTGGCGGTCTCAAAGTATTTCTGAAACTCCTCCAGCACATCCTGAGGATCATTGACGAAGTCGAGCACAAAGGTGCTCTCCTTGCCGGGATAGGTGCGGTTGAGCCGGGACAGGGTCTGAATGCAGTCTACGCCGGTGAGCTTTTTGTCCACATACATGGCGCACAGCTTGGGCTGGTCGAAGCCGGTCTGAAACTTGTTGGCCACCAGCATCACCTGATAATCGGGGGTGTCGAAGGCCTTGCGCATGTCCCGGCCATTGAGCTCCGGGTTCATGTTGCGCTCGGTATAGCCCACGCCCTCGTCGCTCACCTCGCCGGAAAAGGCCACCATGGCGCGAATGGCGTCGTAGCCTTTTTCCGCCACGTATTTATCGAACGCCAGCTTGTAGCGCACCGCCTCCAGCCGGCTGGAAGTCACCACCATGGCCTTGGCCTGATGCCCCAGCAGGTGCGCCACGTTCTCGCGAAAGTGCTCAATGATGATCTGCACCTTCTGGCCAATGTTGTGGGGGTGCAGCCGCACCCAGCGGGACAGCCGAATGCGCGCCTTTTTGGCGTCCACCTCGCGGTCGTCCTCTTCCGCCTGCATCGCCAGCTTGTAGGCCAGGCTGTAGTTGGTGTAGTTCTTCAGCACATCGAGAATAAAGCCCTCTTCAATGGCCTGGCGCATGCTGTACACATGAAAGGGCAGCGGCTTGTTGTCCGGGCCAAGGGGCATATTGGCCTTGGGCGGGCGGCCAAACAGCTCCAGGGTTTTGCCCTTGGGAGTGGCGGTAAAGGCGAAATAGCTGATATTGCTGCTGCCGCCCCGGGCCGCCAGAGTCAGGTTCATCACGTCTTCCGCCGACAGCTCGTCATCGCCGTCGAGCTGCTCGGCCATCAGCACTTCCCGCAGCTGACGGGCGGTGCTGCCGGTCTGGCTGGAGTGGGCCTCATCGGCAATCACCGCAAAGGTGGAAGCCTTGAGCGAGGTGGACTCCTGAATGGCCTTGAGCACATGGGGGAAGGTCTGAATGGTAACGATGATAATGGGCGTGCCGCTGGCCAGAGCCTCGGCAAGCTGGGCCGACTTGCTGCCCTCGCCGTCTTCCCGGCTGATGCGGCTGACCACGCCATCGGCATGCTCAAACTGGGCAATGGTCTCCTGCAACTGGCTGTCGAGCACGGTGCGGTCGGTGATCACTATCACCGACTGAAACAGCTTGTGGCCGCCTTCCCGATAGAGCGAGGCCAGTTGATGGGCCAGCCAGGCGATGGAGTTGGACTTGCCGGAGCCAGCGGAGTGCTGGATCAGGTATTTCTGGCCCGGTCCTTCTTCGGTGACCGCTCCCAGCAGTTGCTGCACCGCACTCCACTGGTGATAACGGGGAAAGATCAGGGTTTCTTTTTTATTCACCCGGCCAAGGGCGTCTTCCTCGGTTTTGACTTCAAGATGCAGGTAACGGCCGAGAATGCGCAGAAAGTTGTCGGGCTGCAGAATTTCCTGCCACAGATACTCGGTGGCATAACCGCCCTGGCCGTTCACCACCGGCGGCTGATCGTTGCCGGCCCCGCCTTCGCTTGTGCCCTTGTTAAAGGGCAGAAAGAAGGTGCCTTTGCCGGCAAGCTTGGTGGTCATGGCCACTTCAAACTGGTTGACCGCAAAATGCACCAGGGCCCCCCGGCGAAAGGTGAGCAGCGGCTCGGCCTTGCCCAGGGTTTTGGGCTGCCTGTCGAACCGGTACTGGTTTTTGGCGTTTTCCAGAGACTGCTTGAAACAGGACTTCAGCTCCAGGGTCGCCACCGGAATGCCATTAAGGAACAAAGTGAGATCGAGCCGGCCCTCGTAACCATGAGGGCTGTATACCAGCTCGGGCACCACCCGCAACCGGTTGATCCGGTAGCGCGCCAGCAGCTCGGGGTTAAGGTCATGATCGGGCCTGAAGCTGGCCACCTTGAGGCGGTGGCCCCTGTCTTCAATCTGGTTGCGCAGCAGCCACAGCGCCCCTTTGCCCGGGTGCCCCAGCTGGCGCACGGCGGCATTCAGCAGGTGCTGCTCCGGCTGCTCGCCATAGAGCTTGCAGTATTTTTGCCAGGCGTCGGGCTGAGTTTCCTGTACAAAGGCCAGCAGGTCTTCCGGGTAGAGCGCCCGCTCCCGGTCGTATTTTGCCGACTCCCCCACCAGCCAGCCCTGGGCCGCCAGGGCGTGAATAATATGATCCTGAAAAACCTGTTCCCGTGCTTTGTTGTCCTGCATTACTCAGGCTCCTTGTTGTTCTGTTACTTCCGTGTCTTTAGCGCACGGTATTCAGTTACTGTCTGGCAGTTTACTGGAAGCAGATTACCTCCACAAAGGCAGGCCCGGCACGTAGCCGGGACAGCAAGGCATTACTCTTGTTCGGCAGTTTTTTCCTCAGCCGGTGGCTGCCAGCCCCGCACATCAATCTTGCCGGTAACCGCAGCGGAAATTAGCGCGGTGCGGCGTTCCTTAGATAAACTGATGGAGTGGCTGGCTACAGTTATGCTTCTGTCTATTCGGTCCAATTTTTTCTGTACTTGCTCAACAATGTAATGCTGTTCGCTTCGCGGAGGCAAAGGAATTGGAAGCACTTCAAACTGATCCGTTCGCAAGCACTTTGTGCCGTGTGCAGAACTATCAACCAAATCCAATACAGGTTGTTTGAGCCCCTGTAAACAAAGAAGTAAATAGTCTCCGTCGATCTGTTCACCACTAACCATGGCCTTCATATCCTGGTTAATGGTTACAGGGACTGATGTGATGGCCACAGGCACAGAATGGGCTAATATCATTCCTCTGACAACGATCAAAACAGAGCCCGTTGGGATTAACTTTGTTGAGGAATGAAGAACAGCATCCATTGTAATTGAGTCAATAGATGAGTTGATGATATCTCGCTTCATATCTTTCGGGGATACCCATGGTATATCTCCATCCCAAAATTTTGGGTTGTCTTTTGATGGTGTTCCTCCACCTAAAAATTGACACAAGTATCTCGGCTGACTGATAACCCAATGCGCCGGCACTTGTCCCAGCCATTCCACACCGGAATCCTTCATCGGCACATTCGGGTTCAGGCCCTTGGTCACGGCATGGGAGATCACCGCCTGACGCTTTTCCTTCAGCAACTCAATCAGCCGCTGCTGCCTGGCGATCAGCGTATCGATTCGGGCGGTTTCATAATCGAGAAAGGCGGCGATGGTGCGTTGTTCTTGTTCACAGGGAAAAACAAACCGCTCCATCAGATATGCATCCGAATCAAGGTTTTGTATACCTGTCGTTTGCTTTACTGAAGGGTAATTCACACGCCCCGCATACAGTTTAGCGAATGCATACTTTAAAAAAACACTGTCAAACCCAGCTCTTGGGGTCATTTTGGCAACAAAGTTTGACGTAACGGCGTCATAGTCTTTATCAAAAATAACAACGCACCCGACTAGTGTCTTTTCACCACCACCTGATTTTTCAATTAGCAGATCACCTTTTTGAAGCAGTCTGTTTCTACGATCCTTCTCCGGAATAGAACGTGTGGTCAGTTTGTCGTCTCGCACTTCAAGCTGGTTACGGTCGAAATCTGCAACACGGAGTACAGTAATATCATTCAGTTCATCAGGTTCACTGCCCCAAATTCCATTTGTGCAGCCATCTACCGCCCGTTTTAATGAATGAATCGCCCAATGAGATGGAATCTCACCCAACCACTCCACCCCCGAGTCCTTATATTCCGGATAGGGCTGATACTTGCCGGCCACACCACTTATAGCTGACGGCTTACAGCTTATAGCTTGCTGTTCACTTACAGCTTCCAGCTTATAGCTGACAGCTTTCTGTTCACTGGCTGTCTGTTCGTTTCCACCTTCCACCTTATAGTTCATGGCCATTGCTCCCTTCCATCGCATTCAGGGTATAAAACTCATGCAGCTTGGCCTGCAGCAGCGCCTTGTCGGGCAGCTGAGTCTGATATTCGGCAATCAGTGCCGGAGACAAAGAGCGGTTAAGGGCATACTCCACCACTTCATCGTCTTTGCTGGCACAGAGCAGCACGCCAATGGCGGGGTTTTCGTGCGGTTTGCGTTCGTCACGATCGAGGGCTTCCAGATAAAAGTCCAGCTTGCCCAGGTATTCCGGCTCGAAGCGGCCGACTTTCAGCTCGATGGCCACCAGGCAGTTGAGGCCACGGTGAAAAAACAGCAAGTCCAGCGCAAAGTCGCGGCCACCCACCTGCAGCGGATATTCAGAGCCCACAAAGCAAAAGTCCCGGCCCAGCTCAATCAGAAAGTCCTTTAAACGCTGCAGCAGCCCCTGATGCAGGTCAGCCTCGGCGTGGCCGGGGGGCAGGTCGAGAAACTCCACCATATAGGCATCGCGAAATACATCCAGTGCACCGGGGTGGGCTTGTCTCACCGCTGGTGAGACTTTTACAGGCTGCATCACGCTGCGCTCAAACAAGGCGGTTTTCAGCTGACGGTCCAGCTCACGGCTGGACCACTTCTCCTGAATGGCCATGCGCAGGTAAAACTCGCGCTCTTCCGGTCGCTTACACTGGCTGAGAATGCTCAGGTTATGGGTCCAGGGCAATTGTGTCAGCAGTGCTGTCACTTTTTCATCATGACGGTAGGTTTCGAAAAACTGACGCATACGAAACAGGTTACGGCGAGTAAAGCCGCGCAGCCCCGGCTGGGTTTGCGCCAAGTATTCCGCCAGCTGGCCAACCACGGCGTCACCCCATTCGGCCTGCTCCAGTTTGTGACTGATATAGGCTCCTACCTGCCAGTAGAGCTCAACCAGCTGGGTGTTGACCGCCTGAGTGGCCCGCTGCCGTGCCTGCTCGATAAGCGTCAGCACTTCCTTGAAGTGCGGCTGTGGCTGAACTCCGCTCACGAATGCACCTCCGCCAGCAGCTGCATTATCTCTTTGGCGACGGCATCCAGATCGGCGTCTATTTCTTCCAGCGGCCGGGGCGGCTGATACTGGTAGAAGTGGCGGTTAAAGGGAATTTCGTAGCCCACCAGGCCCACCTGACCATCGAGGGGATCGGTCTTGCTTTCGTCTATCCAGGCATCGGGCACATGGGGCAGCACTTCCCGCTGAAAGTACGCGTGAATGTCCTCACCCAGGGGCACGTTTTCGTTATCCCGCAGATCCGGGTTGGCTTCCGGCATGCCCCTGGTCTTGCATACCTCGGCTTCATCATCCTGCTCGGCCAGGTGCTTGCACAGCAGCTTGAACGCCGGCGCGGGCAGCTTGGTGCCTTCCAGCAGTGCGGTCAGTTGCTTTTTAAAGCGGTCGCGGGAGAGCAGCTTGTCTTGTTCAAACTGGCCGAGGGCAGAAAGTATGGCGCTTTGCAGGGTGCCATCCAGCCTGGCCCAGGCCTTGTCGTCCTGCAGGGCGGCCAGCCGGTCGGCATCCTGGGGGTAAAAGGCCAGCTTGAGCGGACGCTCCACGGTAATGCGCCGGTAGCCAAAGGCGGTGGTGGGGAACAGTTTGGCAATGGGGCTTTGCTGATAGCGGCTGTACAGCTCCACTATCTGCCTGATGGCCTCATCATTGAGGTATTTGCGCTTGGAGCCGAGGGACTTGCGCATGAGGCTGTGCAGATCACTGGCGTTAATCAACAGCACCTTGCCCTTGCGCTCTGCCGGCTTGTGGTTGGAGAGCACCCAGATGTAGGTGGCAATGCCGGTGTTGTAGAACATGTCGGTGGGCAGAGCCACCAGGGCATCCAGCAGATCGTGCTCCAGAATGTAGCGGCGAATTTCGCTTTCACCGCTGCCGGCACCACCGGTAAACAGCGGCGAGCCGTTAAGAATAATGCCTATGCGCGAGCCGGCGCAGTCGGCGGAGGGGGCCTGCATTTTGCTGATAAGGTGCAGCAAAAACAGCAAGGAGCCGTCGGACACCCGCGGCAGGCCGGGGCCAAAGCGGCCGTTAAAGCCGGCCCGCTGGTGTTCGTCACGCACAATTTTTTCCACCTTTTTCCAGTCCACGCCAAAGGGCGGGTTGGACAGGCAGTAGTCAAAGCGGTTGTGCTTGAGCTGATCGTCCGACAGGGTGTTGCCCAGCTTGATGTTGCTGATGTCCTGGCCCTTGATCAGCATGTCGGCCTTGCAGATGGCGTAGGACTCGGCGTTCAGCTCCTGGCCAAAGGTGGCCAGGCGGGCGTGCTCGTTCAGCTCATGCAGATATTCCATGCCGCAGGACAGAAAGCCACCGGTGCCGGCGGTGGGGTCGTACACGGAGCGTACTATGCCGGGTTTGGTGAGGGCCTCGTCGTCGTCGGTAAACACCAGTGAGGTGGTCAGCCGCACTATGTCGCGGGGGGTAAAGTGCTCACCGGCAGTTTCGTTGGAGCTTTCCGCAAAGCGGCGGATCAGCTCTTCAAACACCAGGCCCATGTGGTAGTTGTCGACCGCCTGGGGGGAGAGATCCACCTTGGCGAACTTCTGCGCTACCTTGTAGAGCAGATCGGCGTCTTCCAGCAGGTTGATGGTGCCGTCGAAGTTGAAGTGCTCAAATATCTCAAAGGCATCCCGGGAGAAGGCCCGCACATAGGCATCCAAGTTGTCGCCCACATGGTTTTCACCCAGCAGGCTGAGGCTGAGCTTGGAGGTGTTGTAAAAGCTCTGGCCGCTGGTGTTGAGCAGCAGCTTTTCTCGGGCGGCGTCCGGCATGGTTTTGGTGGTTTCCACCATGGCCAGCACTCGCTCCTTGGTGGGGGCCAGCACGCACTCCAGCCGGCGCAGCACGGTAAAGGGCAGAATAATGCGGCCATATTGAGACTGTTTGAAGTCGCCGCGCAGCAGGTCGGCCACCGACCAGATAAGACTGGCGAGAGTAGAGATATTGGATGTCATGGTTGTTATCGTGCTCTTGTTATAGCCATTACAGGCGGCAATTGAATTGCTCCGGATTCTAGCACTTTCGCAACACAGTAACCGCACCACGGCTCATTTGTGAAATTCCTTCTCCCCTGGCCGGCTCTCTGAATATATTGAATACTGTTTACTGCACTGTTCAGGGAAGCCTGCACCATGACCGAAGCCCATACCAAACTGCTTGAGTTTATTCACCAATACCCGCGCCTGCTGGTGCTGACCGGTGCCGGCATCAGCACCGACTCAGGCATTCCCGACTACCGGGATCAGCAGGGCCAGTGGAAGCGCCAGCAGCCGGTGCAGCACCCGGACTTTATGGGCTGCGAGCATACCCGCAAACGCTACTGGGGCCGCAGCCTGGTGGGCTGGCCGGTGATGCGCGATGCTCGCCCCAACCCGGCGCACAGCGCCCTGGCACAACTGGAGCGGCTGGGCCATATCAGCCTGCTGGTCACCCAGAATGTGGACGGCCTGCACCAGCGCGCCGGCAGTGAAAAGGTGGTGGATCTGCACGGTCGCTCCGATCGGGTGGTGTGCATGAGCTGCGACTACCGCTGCAGCCGGGATGAAACCCACCGGCGCAGCGCCGAGCTGAACCCGGACTTTATTCACTACACCGCCAGCGCCGCCCCGGATGGTGACGCGGATCTGGAAGTGGACTTCAGCCGCTTTCAGGTTCCTGAATGTGACCGTTGCGGCGGCATTCTTAAACCCGATGTGGTGTTTTTTGGTGACAATGTGCCCAAGCAAAAAGTGCAGGACTCACTGAATGCGCTTGAAGCGGCCGACGGCCTGCTGGTGATCGGCTCGTCGCTGATGGTGTACTCCGGCTACCGCTTCTGCCGCAAGGCACAGGAGTGGAACAAGCCCATTGCCGCCCTCACCCTTGGCAAAACCCGCGCCGATGAGCTGCTCAGCCTGAAACTGAATGAGCCCATTACTCCGCTGTTGCAGTCGGCGCTGAACGAGCTGGCCTCACTGTCCCAATAGTCTTCAGCAGACGGCGCTCGAAAGACTGTCGCGGTGTGCGGCCGCTCCGAATGTTATAAAATCAGCACCAGCCCCCTAGCCCTCAAGGATCCGCCATGTCGCTTGTGCTGCTGCTTATTCAGCAGATGTGCCTGTATCTGGTCATTGTCTATCTGGTCAGCAAAACCCCGCTGTTCCGGCTGCTGACCGAGGCCTCTACCCGGCTGCCCCACAAGGTCTTTATTTATCTGGTGTTTTCCGGCTTTTGCATTATGGCCACCTCTTTCGGGGAGCAAACTCACGGTGCCATTGCCAATACCCGCGCCATGGGAGCCGTGCTGGGCGGCCTGCTCGGCGGCCCGGTGACCGGCACTCTGGTGGGACTCACTGGCGGTCTGCACCGCTACAGCCTGGGCGGCTTTACCAATCTGGCCTGCGCCGTGTCCACTACCCTTGAGGGGCTGAGTGCCGGTCTGGTCAGCCTGTATCTGCGCCGCACCGGCAGAAGCGAGCTGATTTTCAACCCCCTGCGGGTGTGTCTGCTGACCCTGTTCGCCGAGATCATGCAAATGGCCATTATTCTGCTGCTGGCCCGCCCCTTTGATCAGGCGCTGGAGCTGGTGCTGCAGATTGCGCCTTCCATGCTGCTGGTCAACTCGGTGGGCGCGGCCCTGTTTATGAGCATGATTCGGGATCAGAAAACCATGTTCGACAAGCAGTCGTCCGCCTTTTCCACCAAGGCGCTGAAAATTGCCGAGCGCAGTGTGGGTCTGCTCAGCAAGGGCTTTAACGAGGAAACCAGCGCCCAGGTGGCGCGCATATTAATCGAAGAAACCAAAGTCGGCGCCGTGGCCATTACCGACAGAGAAAAGCTGCTGGCCTTTATTGGTATCGGCGCCGATCATCATCTGCCCGGCGCGCCCATCTCTTCACAGATGACCCTGGATGCCATGCAGCAAAACAAGGTGATGTTTGCCGACGGGGTGGAAACCCCCTACGCCTGCTCCATGTCGCCGCACTGTACCCTTGGCTCCAGCCTGGTGATCCCGCTGCGCAGCGACAACGAGGTGGTGGGCGCCATCAAGCTCTACGAGCCCAAGAACAAGCTGTTTCTCAATATCAACCGTACTCTTGGGGAAGGCATTGCCCGGCTGTTGTCGAGCCAGATCCTGTTTGGCCGCTTTCTGGAGCAGCGCAGCCTGCTTACCCAGACCGAACTGAAGCTGCTGCAGGCCCAGGTCAATCCGCATTTTCTGTTCAACGCCCTGAGCACCATAGGGGCCATTACCCGGCGGGATCCCAACCGGGCGCGGCAATTGTTGCAGCACCTCAGCCAGTTTCTGCGCATCAACCTCAAGCGCACCACCGGCCTGGTCACGCTGGGGGATGAGCTGGAGCACATTGACGCCTATCTGACCATTGAAAAGGCCCGCTTTGCCGACAAGTTGCAAGTGGAGCTGAATATTCCCGAGGCACTGCATGGTCTGCCGGTACCGGCTTTTACCCTGCAGCCCGTTATTGAAAATGCGGTCAAGCACGGCACTTCCCACCTGCTGGACACCGGCCATATACGGGTCAGTGCCACTCGGCAAGGCACCACACTGCGCCTTGACGTTACAGATAACGCCGGGCTGTACCGCCCTCCCGAGCACTCGGACGGCCTGGGCATGAACCTGGTGCACAAACGCATTCAGAACCTGTTCGGGTCCGATTACGGCCTGCAGGTTCACTGCGAGCCCGGTGAATATACTCAGGTTGAAATCACCCTGCCGATCACGGAGTCCTTATCATGATCACCTGCCTGATCGTCGACGACGAACCCTTTGCCCGGGACGAGCTGGCGGCCCAACTGGCCGACGCCCCCGACATCGAGATAGTGGGTCAGTGCGGCAATGCCATCGAGGCCATGCAGGCCATCAGCCGGCTCAGTCCCGATCTGGTGTTTCTGGATATTCAGATGCCCCGCATCAGCGGCATGGAGCTGATCGCCATGCTGGACCCCGATACCATGCCCAGGGTGGTGTTCGTCACCGCCTTTGACGAGTTTGCGGTGCAGGCCTTTGAGCGTCACGCCTTTGACTATCTGCTCAAGCCGGTGGACGAGCGGCGGCTGCAACAAACCCTGAACAGGGTGCGCCGGGATCTGCGTCCGCAGCCGGTGGAAACCATCGCCCCCAGCCGGCTGGAACACCTGCCCTGCTACAGTGGTCAGCGCCTCAGGGTAGTGCCGGTGGCCGAGGTGGAATATGTGTTCAGCGATCTCGGCGGGGTGCATGTGGCCACCGCCAGCGAGAAGGTACACACTCAAATGACCCTGAAGGTCATAGAGGAAAAAACCCCGCTGGTACGCTGCCACCGGCAATATCTGGTGACGCCCGGCGCCATTGCCGAAATCGAGATGCTGGACGCCGGCGGCGAGATCCTTACCCGCGCCGGCGCCCGGGTGCCGGTGTCGCGCCGCTACCTCAAGCCCCTGAAGCAGTTGTTCGGCTTTCACTAGCAGCAAAGTGAGCGATCGTTCAGCCCTGCTGGCGACCGCTTACCCCGCCCATTCAACCGCTCACTCAGGTAGCACTTTTCCCGTCTTTTTTACCGCCTACACTGGCGGCAATCTATACAAGAGGGATGATGTGATGACCTGGTTTTTGCTCTGCGTCGGCCTGCTGATTGGCGGCTATTTTATTTACGGCACCTTTGTTGAAAGGGTATTTGGTATCAAGCCTCAGCGTCAGACGCCGGCCTATGCCCAGGGCGATGGCGTGGACTATGTGCCCATGTCCAAAGGCAAGGTCTACCTCATTCAGCTGCTCAATATCGCCGGTGTCGGCCCCATCTTCGGCCCCATTCTGGGTGCGCTCTATGGCCCCGCCGCCATGCTGTGGATTGTGCTGGGCTGTATCTTCGCCGGCGCGGTGCACGACTACTTCTCGGGCATGCTGTCGGTGCGTAACGGCGGTCAGTCGGTGCCCAACCTGGCGGGTAAATACCTGGGCCGGGGCGCCAAAAACTTTATGAACGTGTTCGCCATTGTGCTGCTGCTGCTGGTGGGTGTGGTGTTCATCTCCGCCCCCGCCGGCCTGCTGGCCAAGATCACCGGCGTGAGCGTGTCGGTGTTTGTGGGCGTGATCTTCGTGTATTACCTGCTGGCCACCATAGTGCCGGTAGACAAGATTATCGGCCGTCTTTATCCCTTCTTTGGCGCCCTGCTGATCTTTATGTCGGTGGGCCTGACCGTGGCGCTGGTGATGTCCAGCGAGCACACCATGCTGCCGGGCTTTGAAGCGGGCGACTTCTTCCAGAACCTGAACCCCAACGACATGCCGCTGTGGCCGGCACTGTTTATCACCATCGCCTGTGGCGCCGTGTCCGGCTTTCACGCCACCCAATCGCCGCTGATGGCCCGCTGCGTGGAAAATGAAAGCAATGGCCGCTTTGTGTTTTACGGCGCCATGATCGGCGAAGGCATTATTGCCCTTATCTGGTGCGCCATTGCCCTGTCCTTCTTCGGTGGCGTGGAAGGCCTGAACACCGGCATGGGCGGCAACCCGGCCAATCTGGTGTATGAGGCGTCTACCGGCCTGCTGGGCGCCGTGGGCGGCTTTATGGCGGTGCTGGGCGTGATTGTGCTGCCCATTACCTCCGGCGACACCGCCTTCCGCTCCGCCCGCCTGATCCTGGCCGAGTATTTCAATATGCCGCAAAACCGCCTGCCCAAGCGTTTGCTGCTGGCCATTCCGCTGTTCGTGATTGGCGCCGTGCTGACTCAGGTGGACTTCGGCATTATCTGGCGCTACTTCGGCGTGGCCAACCAGGCCACCGCGGTGATGATGCTGTGGACCGCCTCGGCCTACCTGCTGCGCCACAACAAGCTGCACTGGATTGCCACCGTGCCGGCCATGTTTATGACCACGGTCGTTATCAGCTTTTTGCTGAACTCCGCCACCCTGGGCGCCGGTCTGCCGATGACCCTGTCCACCGTCACCGGCATAGTGCTCACCCTGGTGATCACCGCCCTGCTCATTACCCGCATCAAGGGCCGCAACGAGCACCTGCTGGCCGACGAAGCCTGATTGCTCACGCCTGATATGCAAAAGCCGGCCTTGTGGGCCGGCTTTTTGTTGTCTGGCAACCTCAGTCCAGGGTCACCTCATAACCGGTGAACTTGCGCAGATTAATCACCCCGGTGTCGAGGATCAGGTACTGGCCCTTGATGCCAAGCAGGGTGCCGGCCACCTCGGGGTTCTTGTCGAAATTATGGCTGACGATTTTGGTCGGATATTCCAGCACCGGGTAGCTGAGCTCGACCACCGGCTCGTCGAGCACGGTAATGGCGTCGTCGCCGTATTTAAGAGTGAGTTCGGCCAGTTTTTCCTTTATTTCCGGCAGCAGACGCTCGCCTTCGGCCTTGAGATTCAAGGGCGCTTCGTCGCCCTTGAGCATGGCGCGCCAGTTGGTTTTGTCGGCCACCATGCTGGCCAGGGCCACTTCCACAAAACCGGAGAGCTGGCGGGTAGCTACCCGCAGCAGCGGCAGCGCCTGGGTGGCGCCCTGGTCAATCCAGCGGGTCGGCACCTGAGTATGGCGGGTAATGCCCACCTTCAGCCCGGAGGTGTTGGCCAGATAGACGATGTGCTGCACCATGCAGTTGCGATCGCCCCACTCGGGCTCGCGACAGGTGCCTTCAAAATAGTGGCAGGTTTCCGGCTTCATCACGCACATGTCGCAGCGGGCCAGTTTTTTCATGCAGGGAAAACAGTGTCCCTGAGAGTAGCTTTTTTTGGTTTTGCGGCCACAGGCATCGCAGTAAATGTTGCCGGTAAAGGTCAGCTTAAGGGGCTGGCCCAGAAAGGCGTTCAGGCTGGTGCGGTGCTCGCCCAGCGCCAGCTCATAGGCCACGAGGGCCTCAAGCCGCGCCGGCATCTTGATCAGGGTTCCGGTGAGATTGCTCATGCTCGCTTCTGTGTCATTATGTTATGAGCACCATTCTACCAGCCGTGGCAGCGATGTGCCTTTCCCGGGAATGGCGGCCATACTCAGCAGCATGTCAGATCTGTCCGAGGAAGACTCCATGACCCACATTCACTACCCCCGCCTTACCCACCTGGCCCTGCATGTGCGGGATCTCGACGCCTGCCTGCAGTTTTACCATGATTTCTGCGGCATGAAAGAAACCCACCGGCGGGAAAGCGGCCCCCAGACCATCGTCTGGCTGGCGGAGCCGGGCCGGGAGCGGGACTTTGTGTTTGTGCTGATGAACGGTGGCGAGGATCTGCACCTGGGAGAGCGGGACTACCGCCACTTCGGCTTTGCCCTGCAAAGCCGTGCCGCGGTGGACGCCCTGGCCGAGCGGGCCGGGCAGGCGGGCTGCCTGCTGTGGCCACCCCGGGACGAGCCCTTTCCGGTGGGTTATTACTGCGGTGTGAAAGACCCGAACGGCAATCAGGTGGAGTTCAGCTTTGGTCAGCCTCTCGGTCCGGTCGAGAGCTGAGCGCCGTCTCTGTGCTGGTCGCCGGCTCAATAAAGTCCACGGTGCCCTCACTGGTGATCTGCTGCACGCACACCGGCTCCCCATTTGCGTTAAAGCGCACATAGCCGATGCCGGCCCGGTTCAGCAGCCGCTCGCCCCTTGATGCCCCCACCGGTGAGTGGGGCGTGATTTCCAGCCGCCGCCGGCGGGTAAACCAGTTCAGTGGCGAGCGCGGCGCATAAAGCCAGCGGTTGAGCCGGTCGAGCACATCCAGCAGCCGGCGCGGAAATTCATTCTTGATGCCGCTGCTGGTGATCTGCCAGATATGGGGCTCGCCGCCCCGGTGGCGCACGCGAATGTCATACATAAAGGAGTAATGCACATCGCCGGAGAGGATCACATAGTTGGCGGGCGTACGGGCATGACGAAAGATATTGACGATCACATTGGCGGTGCCCTTGTGAGCCATCCAGTTCTCCGCATCCACCAGCAGCGGCTTGCCCAGCCAGGTAAAGATCTTCTGGATCACCTCGATAAGCTTCACCCCGAATACCGGCGTCGGCGAGACCACCACCACCGATTCCTGATTCAGCATCTCCCCCTGCAGTTCGGTCAGCGCTTCCCAGTCCATCAGCCCTGAAGGCCGGTTAAAATTGGACTCGGAACGCCAGCGCCTTGTGCGGGTGTCGAGCACCAGCAGCCGGGGCTGGGTATCGAGCTGATATTGCCAGCCGTCAAATTTCAGCAGAGTGTCGATCAGCCGATCCTGCTGCTCGCTGCCGGGCCGCTCGCTCCAGGCCTGTAACCGATCCATGGGATCGCCGGTAAAGGCATCGGGATCATTGCCCCAGCCCTGACAGATCATATAGGCGGTCAGGGCATTACCGATGATCCGCCGGGAGAACGGATGGCCGTAGGCGCTTTCTTCCCAGGCGGCGGTCAGGTTCCAGTCGTCGGTGACATCGTGATCGTCAAAGATCATCAGGGTGGGCAAGTGCGCCAGCAGCCGGCGCACCGCCGGCAGACCATCCACAAAGGCGGCCAGCCGCTCCCGCTCGCGCTGGTAACACTCGGCCAGCTCTCCTTCCAGCTTCGGTCTGTCATCGGGCAGCAGCCGCCAGGGCACCGGCGACCACACCAGCAGATACATGGCCAGCACCTCGGCCAGGGTGATCAGGTGGTTGGCGGCACTGCTGGTGGTAAAGATGGGCTTGCGCGCCCCTTCAAAAAAGCGCTTCTGCAGCGGCACGTTGGCACGAGTGTCGGGCAGCAGCTCATTGCGCCGGTAATAATTGAGCGGGCTGGCAAAGAGCTCGTCGCTGTTGGCCACCGTGGCCCCTTCCAGCTGTTCGTCATAAAGTCCCAGCTCGCGGATCAGCTGGTGTATGGCGGTGAGCATGGGGCCGGCCACGTCGTCGGCGTAGATCTGATCACCACTCATCATCAGCAGCGCCGGCCGCTGGGCCGGCTGCTGGTGCCGTTCACTCAGCCAGCTATCGGCCGCCACCAGACCATCGGGGGCAGCGTGGTGCGGCTTTCTGCAGGAGCCGTGCAGCATGGCATCGAGCTTGCCTTGAATCACCAGGCTGGGCAGGGATTCGCCCGGATAGCACAGTTCACTGCCCCACTCGGCCATGCCCTGCCAGTGCGGCTCGCCCGGGCGCTGCCACTGCAGATCGTAGGGCAACCGCGTGTCGGTGGGCAGGGGCTGATCCAGCCGCAGGTCAAGCAGCTGAATAAAGCACGACTCACCCACCCGTAGTTGCCGGTGCCCGTCACCGGAAAACGGCAGGGGGTCGCGCCCGGGCAGGCACAACCGAAAGCTCAGCGCTTCGCGGCTGGCCAGCCAGAATACCAGGCGTTCGCTGCTGGCGCGGCGCAGCAAAGGGCCGGCGATAATGGTGGAATCCATGAAAAATCCGGTGGTTAAATCAACACGGCCATGATAACCACTGCCGTCTTGCCTTGAAAGCCGGCGGGCACGGAGCCGGTCGCAGACTGCCGCTGTAAACTGCCCTTCGGCATTCAGCTCTGGTCAGTGACAGTCCCCTTCTTTAGACTGGTGGCAGTCCCGATTGAGGAAGTCTCCGCCATGCGCGAAAAACTCGAACAACGCTCCTTTCTGTTTACCCTGCTGCTGGTCAGTCTGCTGTTCGGACTGGTGCTCAAGCCTTTCTGGGGGGCCATTTTCTGGGCCTGCGCCATTACCGTGATTTTCTCGCCCCTGCAGCAGCGCATACTGAAACGCATTGGTCCCAAGCCCAACCGGGCCGCCCTGCTGACGCTGCTGATCTGTGCGGTGATCGTGGTGCTGCCGGTGCTGTTTATCGCCGGCTCTTTCGTGCAGGAGGGGTTACTGCTGTATCAGCGTATCGACAAGGGCGAGATCAGCCCGGGTGATTTGCTGGAGCAGGTACGCACCGCCTTTCCACTGCTGCCCGATCTGCTTGGACGGCTGGGTATCGATCTGGAAAGCGTACGCGCCCGGCTGTCAGAAACAGCGGTGGCCGCCAGCAAGCTGCTGGCGGGCAAGGCGCTCACCGCCGGCCAGAGCACCTTTACCTTTGTGGTGGACGTGGCGCTGATGCTGTATCTGGCGTTTTTTCTGCTGCGCGACGGCCACCAGCTGACCGAGCTGATGGTGCGGGCACTGCCCCTGGGCGACGATCGCGAACGCAAGCTGTTTGCCAAATTTTCGGAAGTCACCCGGGCCACGGTGAAGGGCAATATTCTGGTGGCCATGGCCCAGGGGGCCCTGGGCGGCTTTATTTTCTGGGCACTGGGCATTCCCGGCCCGCTGCTGTGGGGTGTGGTAATGGCGTTTCTGTCGCTGATCCCGGCCATCGGGGCGGCCCTGGTGTGGCTGCCGGTAGCCATCTACCTGTTTGCCACCGGGGAGTGGATTTCGGGCACTGTGCTGGTGGCCTTTGGCGCCCTGGTGATCGGCCTGGCCGACAACGTGCTGCGGCCACTGCTGGTGGGCCGGGACACCAAGCTGCCCGACTATCTGGTGCTGTTTTCCACCCTTGGCGGCATCAGCCTGATGGGAGTCAACGGCTTTGTCATCGGCCCGCTGGTGGCGGCCCTGTTTCTGGTGTTCTGGGATATCTTTATGCGGGAATTTAACGGCGAGTGAATAAAAAAGGGGTCGGAGTCATTTTTAAAAAATGACTCCGACCCCTTTTATTTATCAGAGCTCAACGGTCAGCTGAATGGACTCGTCGAAGTAGAACTCGTCACAGTTGTTGCCCGGACCGCTGCGATCCACCACCAGAAACTCGTCGTTGTCGCGCAGCGCCATGATCGGATGGTGCCATACGCCTCTGTGGTAGTTCACGCCCTGGCGACCGGTGGCGCGGAAGGCGCGCACGGTAGACGGGTCTATGTTCAGGCTGCCGTCGCCAACCGGGGCAACCACCAGCAGGAAATCGTGACCAAACAGCGGAATAAAAGACTGGGAGCCGAACGGATGACGCTCCAGCATTTTGATCTGCAGCGGGTATTCCAGCGTCTCGGCACGGAAGATATTGATAATGCCCTGGCCCTGTTCGTCCAGCTGCACCTCACCCAGCTTGTGATAACGCTGAGTGGAGCCGTTGTTGATCATGAAATAATCACGACCTTCGGATTCGATCACATCACCAAAGGGAGCAAAGGCTTCCTTGGTCAGCGGCTCGATCTGGAGAGTTTTGATCATTGCTGCCTCCTGCAGAGAAGAAGAAAGAAAGGCGAGGCACGAACGCGCCCCGCCGGTTGGATTACATGTCGCTCAGGCGGAACATGGCAATCTTGTTGATCTCTTTAACGGCGCGATCAAACTCGGTGTCGTAGTCGTTGTGAATACGCTCTTCAAACGCCGCCAGGATCTGGTGACGGTTGGAACCTTTTACCGCCATGATGAAAGGAAACTGGAATTTTTCCTTGTAGGCGTTGTTCAGGTAAGTGAAGCGCTCAAACTCTTCCGCGGTGCATTCGCTGATGCCGGCGCCGGCCTGCTCGTTGGTGGAGGCTTCGGTCAGCTCGCCGCGCTGAGCGGCCTTGCCGGCCAGATCCGGGTGAGCATTGATCAGATCGAGCTGGGCCTGCTTGTCGGCGTTCAGCAGCACACCACTCATGCGGGCGTGCAGTTTTTCGATCTCGTTGTCGGCCTCGGTCAGGCCCTGGTCAAAGGTCTGCTCGGCCACCCAGGGGGAGTGCTCATAGATGTCGGCGAACGTCTTGACGAATTCGTCGCGGCCCATGGCACTGGGCTTGCAGGTTTTGAACAGGCTCATTACTTGTTTCCTTTGTAGGGATGGTGCTCGTGCCAGTGCTTGGCGATGTCGATGCGGCGGGTGAACCACACCTTGTCATGGCTGCGGGCGTACTTGATGAAACGCTCCAGACCGGCCATACGGCCCGGACGGCCCAGCAGGCGGCAGTGCATGCCGATGGACAGCATCTTGGGCGCTTCGGCGCCTTCTTCATACAGTACGTCAAAGGCGTCTTTCAGGTACTGATAGAACTCTTCACCGTTGTTGTAGCAACCCTGGCCAAAGCGCATGTCGTTGGTGTCCATTACATAGGGGATCACCAGGTGGCCTTTGCCATTGTTGTCTACCCAGTAAGGCAGGTCGTCGCCGTAGGAATCGGAGTCATACAGAATGCCTTCGTCTTCCATCACAATCTTGCGGGTGTTGGGGCTGTCACGACCGGTATACCAGCCCTGCGGGCGCTGGCCGCAGACGCGTTCGAAGATTTCCATCGCTTTATGGTAATGCTCGCGCTCTTCTTCTTCGCTCATGAACTGGTAGGTAATCCACTTGTAGGCGTGAGAGCAGATCTCATGACCTTCATCCATAAATACCTTGGCGATTTCCGGATAACGCTCGATGGCAGTAGCCACGGCGAAGATGGTCAGCGGAATGTCGTAGCGCTTGAACAGACGCAGCAGGCGCCATACACCGGCGCGGCTGCCGTATTCGTAGATGGACTCCATGCTCATGTGACGAGCATCGGGGAAAGCTACGGCTGCCGGCATTTCGGACAGGAAGGCTTCAGACTCACCGTCGCCGTGCAACACGTTACGCTCACCGCCCTCTTCGTAGTTCAGTACAAAGTTGATGGCGATACGGGCATCACCGGGCCACTTGGGATGAGGAGGGTTGGCACCATACCCGACCAGGTCGCGCGGGTAGTCTTTGTTTTGGCTCATCGGAAAACTCCTAAAAAACAACGGGTTATATACCGACCGAGAACAGCCGGAAGAGAGAGTTTGACGGTCGTCACAATCTTCCCATTGTATACAATAAAATCAACTTATGTAAATGACTGGTTTAGTTTTTGTATCGGGAGCGGTCCGGAATTCTTGCTTTGCGGCGCCAAAGGAAAGACAATCGGCAATGAATCAAGACCTCCACATTGAAAAGTGTGAACTGGCGCGCCAAAAATATATCTTGATGTTAAAGAGATGTGGACGCGTCAGTTATCTTGATGTAAAAACACTTCTGCCGGCGTACTCCGTCGGCAGTACCTTGGACTTTGAAGACGCAGTAATGCGCAAGGTAACTTGAAAATGGGAAGACTGACTACTCACGTACTCGATACTGCCAAGGGCCTGCCCGGCTCCGACATCAAGGTTGAGCTGTACAAGGTCGACGGCGAGCAAACCACGCTGATCAACACCGTTTACACCAACCACGACGGCCGTACCGATGCGCCCATCCTGGAAGGTGCCGACTACGTATCCGGCAAATACCAGCTGGTATTCCACACCTCTCCTTACTTCAAGAAACAAGGTATTGAACTGCTCGAGCCGGCGTTCCTGGATGACGTGGTTATCCGTTTTGGTATTGCCGAAGGCGAAGAGCACTATCACGTACCCCTGCTGATCTCACCCTACAGCTACTCTACCTACCGCGGTAGCTAAAAGGGCGCAGACGGCTCCTGCTCATGCCGCCGGTTCAGGGAACGACCGGCGGCATGAGCAGTCTGCAAACTACCCACGAGGACTTCCGGTATGGAACACGCCAAGCACGAGCCAACCTCTCAATCCCTCCCGAGGTCTTCGGGATTTCTGGACAGACTGTTCAAACTCAGCGCCCATGGCACCACGGTCAAAACCGAGCTGGTGGCCGGTCTGACCACCTTTATTACCATGGCCTACATTATTTTCGTCAACCCCACCATCATGGCCAGCTCGGGCATGGACGCGGGCGCCGTGTTCGTGGCCACCTGTATTGGTGCGGCCGTGGCCACCCTGTTTATGGGGCTGTACGCCAACTGGCCGGTGGGGCTGGCGCCGGGCATGGGCCTGAACGCCTTCTTTGCCTTTACCGTGGTCGGTGAAATGGGCTACAGCTGGGAAGTGGCCCTGGGGGCCGTGTTCTGGTCCGGCATCATTTTTACCGCCATGAGTTTCTGGAAGATTCGGGAATGGGTGCTCGACGCCATTCCCCAGTCTCTGCGCTACGCCATGACAGCGGGCGTGGGCCTGTTTCTGGGCCTGATTGGCCTGAAAACCGCCGGCATAGTAGTGGACAACCCCGCCACCCTGGTGAGCCTGGGGGACTTTACCAATCCCAATACCTGGCTGGCCGCCGCCTGTTTTCTGATTATTTCGGTGCTGGCCCACCGCAAAATATTCGGCGCCGTGCTGATCGGCGTGCTCGGCACCACCCTGATCGGTCTGGGCATGGGCCTGGTGGAATACAACGGCATTTTCGCCGCGCCGCCCAGCCTCACTCCCACCCTGTTCAAACTGGACATCATGGGTGCGCTGGATGTGGCCATGGTGACCGTGATCCTGTCGTTTTTGTTCGTGAACATGTTCGACACCGCCGGCACCCTGATGGGCGTGGCCGAGCGCGCCAACCTGCGCCGCCCCGACGGCAGCATCGAGGGCCTGAAAAAGTCCCTCAAGGCCGACAGTGCCTCATCGGTGCTGGGCACCTTCGTGGGCTGCCCGCCGGTCACCAGCTATGTGGAAAGCTCCGCCGGCGTGGCTGCCGGCGGCCGCACCGGTCTCACCGCCGTGACCATAGCCGCGCTGTTTCTGCTGTCCATCTTTCTGGCGCCACTGGCCGGCATGGTGCCCGCCTACGCCACCGCCGGCGCATTGATTTATGTGGCCTTTGCCATGATGAGCAGCCTGGCCAATATCGACTGGCAGGACTACACCGAAATGGCCCCGGCGGCGCTGACCGCACTGATGATGCCGCTGACCTTCTCCATTGCCAACGGCATTGCCATGGGCTTTGTGGCCTATACCGTACTCAAGGTGGCCACCGGTCAGGCCAGCAAGGTATCCATCGGTGTCTATGTGCTGAGCGCCATCTTCGTGGCCAAGTTTATCTATATGTAAGCGCACAACCCCTTAACGCAAAAAGCCACCGTTCGCGGTGGCTTTTTTTGTTGGCGGTGTCCCGTCATGCCGGGCTTGACCCGGTATCTTGCTGCCTGCCTTGAAAAGATTCCGGCTTTCGCCGGAATGACAGAGAAGCTCACCCCGCCAGCCGGCTCATGCGCTGGCGCAGCTCGGTCATCTTGTCGTTCATCACCTGTTCAAACCGGCCCAGCTCCAGCAGCAGCCGCTCCCGGGAGCTTTCCCGGCCCAGCAGTTGCTCCAGCTCCTCGATGGCGGCATCCAGGGTCCGGGCCTGCTCCCGATCAATCGCCAGAGGAAAGCTGAATTTAAGACTCGCGGGCTGGCAGGAGCCGGCATCGCGCTCAAACCAGATCTTCAGCTCCTTGTGCTGTTCGGCATCACGCAGGCGAAAACGGCTGATACAGTCGGTGTCCTCAATGCCCATGGCGGTGAGCGTGGGATAAGTCTGACTCATAACAACCTCCGGTTTGCGAACAATTCATTTACATTATATTAACCGAAGGCTAGCGAATTATATATACCAGTGTTAGAGCCAGTTAAAAGTAACACATAAGACCAGCTGGCCCTATTGAATGCCGCCGGCTGGTGCTAATGCCGGGGCTGGAGCACTTCTAGAGTGGGAACCACTACCTGTGATCATTACAACAAGACAAGGAGCCGTCATGGCAGCAAATTCTCTTACCCTGGAACTGAGCCCGGAGCTCGCGGCACTGTTTGAAGAATACGAGGCCCTGACCCGCGTCAGCGCGGAGCAGTATGTTCAGCAGCTGGTGGAAAAGACCCAGCCCACCCTGGAAGCCATGGTGGCGGCCCTGCAGGAAGCCAGCGACGACGAAGACGCTGTGATGGAGCTGTTTGGCAAGAAAATGGCGGAATCCATGCTGCGCCAGCAGCAGGCGGCTCAGGCCTGATCCCATATAATTTGTCACCCCCGCGCAGGCGGGGGTCCATGACAAGTGAATGGATTTATAGATTCCCGCCTTCGCGGGAATGACGATTTTCGCCGCTCACTTCAGCGCTTCTATCTGGCGACGCAGCTCGTCCAGCTTGTCCTGCATCACCCGCTCCATGTGCTCCAGATCCGCCAGCAACTGCTGCTTGGTGTCGGCAGTGGTCTCATCGGTGCGCACTTCACTGCCCAGTAACTGATGCAGTTCCAGCAACGCCTGGCGCAGCACCGGGCTGGTGTCTTCCAGCTGGTGCCATTGTTCGGTTTTCTGAAACTCCACCGGGCCCAGTGATTTGGGGCGGGCAAAGGTGAATTTCTTGCTGCGCGACAACAGCGAACCCTTGGGTCTGTGGTAATAAATCTTGAGCACGTCCGCCCGGCCTTCACGGCGAAGCTGATAGCGGCTGATATTGTCAAAGGAGGTAATACCCATCTGGGTAAGGGTCGGATACTGTTCGGTCATTGCTGCTCGCTCGGAAGTTCATGATTCAACTTAACCCCGCACTCTTGCGGAGCAACTGTTGCCTCTGACTTTCTTCCTTGAGCAGCTCCGGCATGGCGGCCGGATCGAGCAACAGGCCGCCAATTCTATCCCGGCGCGGTAAAAATGAACAGGGCCAGTTTGCTTTTGCCGGTGGCGCCAGCCGGCCCGGATCAGGCCGAGACCAATACCGTTTTGGCCCGGCAAAAGTCTTTCAGGGCCCGTCGCTGGGCCGGCTCGGAGCGAGGTGGCCAGTGCCGCTGCTGATAGGGATCCGGGTTGATCCGGCACAGATCAAAGGGCAGGGCCCGGGCCAGCCGCTCGCCCCGGGCCAGATCCCGGGTCCAGATGGAGGCCACGCCGTCCGGGGACAACTGCCGGCACAGGGCCAGCATTGCGTTGTCGTCCAGCACGCGCAGCACCCCGCTCACGGGTCCGGCAGGCCAGGCGGGAAACAGCGTCATGGCCGGCTCGCTGCCCTCGATCAGGGTCGGTGGATAAAACCAGCCGTCTTCATCGGGCAAATAGCCGCCGCAGCGAATACGGCCTCCCCGGCGCTCTGCCTCGCGCAGCTGGCGCTCCAGCCATTCCCGCTGGCCACTTTTGGCCAGCGGGCCCAGCTCTGCTTCGCTGTCGTCGGGCCGGCCGGGTCTGAGTGTCGCCAGTCTGGCGGTCAGCTGCTCCAGAAACGGCTCTGCCAGCCCGGGAGTGATCAGCACCCCTCCCTCACTCTGGCGCCAGCTGCTCCGGTAACGGAAGCAGCTGTTCAGTACCGATTCCACCGCCGGCTCCAGCTCGGCATCGTCCAGGATCAACTGCAGACTCGCCTCGGCCAGCTCCAGGATCAGCGGCTTGAGGTGCTCGCCGGCCAGGGCAGCCATGGCGGCGCCGCCCTTGTGCTCGCCACTGTAGGCCAGTCCGCCAATACGTGGATCCGCCACCAGGCCGGCCACCTGCTCCTTGGAGATTCGCAGTGGCAGCACCAGGCCTTCCGGTACCTCGGCAGCGGCCAGCAGCCGCTCCAGCAGTCCGATAAAACGGGAAAGATGCTCTGCCGGTTTCAATAACATGCCGTTACCGGCCATCAGTGCCGGCACCAGCAAGCGGAAGCATTGCCACAGGGGAGCCGGACCGGCGGTCAGCGCCAGCATCAGTCCCAGCGGCCGCTGGCTGACCTGGCTGCGGGCCGAGGGCAGCATGGCCTGGCCGTTGGCGGCGAAATAGGCGCACTCCTCGGCACAGCGCTCCACTTCCCGCAGGCAGTCCGCCAGCAGGGTACCGGTTTCCAGGCACAGCTCCCGGGCCAGACGCTCCCGTTGCGCCGACAGTGCCGATGCCAGCCGGTACAGCAGCGCCGCCCGTTCGGCGGGTGACTCCTGCTGCCACTGCTGTGCGGCCTGATGAGCCAGGCACAGCTGTTGCTCCAGACTGCCGTCGCTCAGGCAGGCATGATGGGCCAGCACACGGCCCGAACTGGGATCAAAGGAAACAAAGGTCATCACACGGCTCCTTGTGCCGGACTCACCACGCCCTCATGGACGATATCGGCTGGTATACTCAATGCAATGGTGACACTCGACATCACACTTTTCGCCGACGTTATTGTTTTGTTAACCGGCCGGCAACGGCCAGTTCTTCATGCTGAATGGAACCAGGGAGGATTCCCATGCCCGAGCCGAAAGCCGGCCAGGCTTCACGCTGGCAGCGCCTGCTGCCCTTTCTCGGCTGGTGGCCCATGGTCAATGGCGCCAGCCTGCGGGCCGATGCCCAGTCCGGTCTGACCAACGCCATTGTGGTGCTGCCCCAGGGGGTGGCCTATGCCCTGATCGCCGGCCTGCCACCGGAATACGGCCTCTATGCCGCCATTATTCCCGCGGTGATCGCCGCCCTGTTTGGCTCCTCCTGGCACCTGATCTCCGGCCCTACCGCCGCCATGTCGGTGGTGGTGTTCACCTCGGTGAGTCCGCTGGCCGAGCCCGGCACCGCCACCTTTATCGCCCTGGCGCTGACCCTGACGTTGATGAAGGGGGTGTTTCAGCTGGTGCTGGCCCTGGCCCGGCTCGGGGTGCTGGTCAATTTTGTGTCCCAGTCGGTGGTGATCGGCTTTACCGCCGGTGCCGCCGTGGTCATCGCCTCCAGCCAGATGCCCACCCTGCTGGGTATTACCGTCGACAATAACGGCAGTGTCACCGGCACCTGGTGGGAGCTGCTGCACCATCTGAAAGAGGTGGACTATTACAGCCTGTCGGTGGCGTTGTTTACCGTGGCCGCCTGTGTGGGCATCAAGCGCTGGCGGCCGCGCTGGCCCAACATGCTGATCGCCCTGGCCCTGGCCAGTGGCCTGGCGGTGTTGCTTGACCCCGCTCATGAGCATATTGCCCTGGTGGGCGCCATTCCCGCCGGCCTGCCCCCCCTCAGCCTGCCCGACTTCAGCCTGGCCAGCATCAGCGCCCTGGCGCCGGGGGCCCTGGCCATCAGCCTGCTGGGGCTGGTGGAAGCCGCCGCCATCTCCCGGGCCATTGCCAGCCGCTCCCATCAGCGTCTGGACGACAATCAGGAGTTCATCGGCCAGGGGCTGTCGAACATAGTGGGCGCCTTTTTCTCCTGCTATGCCTCGTCGGGCTCCTTTACCCGCTCGGGCATCAACTATACCTCCGGGGCCCGCACCCCCATGGCGGCCATCTTCGCCTCCGGCTTTTTGCTGCTGATCATCCTGCTGGCCCCCGGCATCACCACCTGGCTGCCCCGCCCGGCCATGGCCGGCCTGCTGCTGGTGGTGGCCTGGAACCTGATCGACTTTCGTCATATCAGGCTGATTATTCGCGCCGCCCGCTCCGAGGCCACCGTGCTCACCGCCACCTTTGCCGCCACCCTGCTGGTGGAGCTGGAGTTCGCCATCTATACCGGGGTGATACTGTCGCTGGTGTTCTACCTCAAGCGCACTTCCACCCCCCGGGTGGTGTCGATATTGCCCGACCCGGACAGCAAGCACCCGTTTTTCGTCAATGCCGAGCGCCGCCGCCTGCCCTACTGCCCCCAGCTTCGAGTGATCCGCATTGAGGGATCCCTGTTCTTTGGCGCGGTCAACCATGTGCAGGAATACCTGCAGGCCATTCGTGAGCCCCGGTTGCTGATCGTGGGCAACGGCATCAACTTCGTCGACATGGTGGGTGCCGACATGCTGGTGCAGGAGGCCGAACGCCGGCGCGAGCTGGGCGGCGATCTGTATCTGTGCAACCTGCGGGAAGGCGTGTTGCGCTTTCTGCTGCGCAACAACCGCCTCGACGAAATTCGCCGGGACCATGTGTTTATCAACAAGGGGCAGGCCATTCACCGTATTTATGATCAGCTGGATGCCGAGGTGTGCCGCACCTGCACCGCACGCATTTTCAGGGAGTGCCATATTCGGCCGCCGGGCCAGCAACTGGACGTAAAGCAGGAAGACTGAGGGGCGTACTGGCCATATGGCCGGCGCCTAACTGGCCCTGTTCAGGGCAGGGGTGAGGGTTAGAGTGTGTTAACACTTTTTTTACTTTCAGCCGTTGCCAGTGAGGCCAGTGCCATGACCGATCTTCTTCACGACCATCCCAGCCAGTTGCGCCCGGTGCGCGAGCTGTTCAACCTCGACGTGGACATGCAGGTGCCGGTTTTCGAGCACAGGGACGAGCACGTACCCGATATCGATCCCAACTACTGTTTCAACCCGGACGTGACCCTGGCCATTCTGGCCGGCTTTACCCGCAACCGCCGGGTACTGCTGCAGGGCCTGCACGGCACCGGCAAGTCCACCCATATCGAGCAGGTGGCCGCCCGCCTCAACTGGCCCTGTGTGCGGGTCAACCTGGACGGCCACATCAGCCGCCTGGATCTGGTGGGCAAGGACACAATCGTGCTGGAGGAAGGCAAGCAGATCACCCGCTTTCAGGAAGGCATAGTGCCCTGGGCCCTGCGCCGGCCGGTGGCGCTGATCTTTGACGAGTTCGACGCCGGCCGCCCGGACGTGATGTTCGTTATTCAGCGCATTCTGGAGCAGGACGGCAAGTTCACCCTGCTCGATCAGAACCAGGTGATCACGCCCAACCCGCATTTCCGGCTGTTCGCCACCGCCAACACCGTGGGGCTTGGCAATGTCACCGGCCTGTATCACGGTACCCAGCAGATCAACCAGGCCCAGATGGATCGCTGGAACATAGTCGCCAAGCTCGACTACCTGCCCCGGGAAGACGAAATCAGCATCATTCAGGGCAAAGTAGCCCGCTACAACGATGCCCGCGGCCATGAACTGATAAGCCAGATGGTGGCGGTGGCCGAGCTCACCCGGGCCGGCTTTGCCGCCGGGGATCTGTCCACCCTGATGTCGCCCCGCACCCTGATCGCCTGGGCCGAAAACACCGAGATCTTCAACGATACCGCGCTGGCATTCCGGCTGTCGTTTCTCAACAAATGCGACGAGGCCGAGCGTCCGCTGGTGGCCGAATACTATCAGCGCTGCTTCGATCAGGAGCTGGCCGAACCGCAAGCCCTGCAGCTGACGGCGATCTGAACCATGGCCGCCTCATCCAACACTCCCCTGGATCCGGCCGCCGAAGCGCGACGCCAGCAGCGGCTGGAAGAGCTGTGCGCCGCCCTGATCCGGGCCCAGTCGGCCCAGACCGAGGTGCGTTACCGGGGCCACCGGCTGGAATGGCAGGGCAAGGCCTACCCGCTGCGCGCCCCCCACCTGCAGCTGGACTCCAGTCAGGACGACTGGGCTTCATGCCGGGGGGTGGCCGATGCCATTGCCCTGCGCCTGCGCCATCACGACCCCGAGCTACACCGTCAGTGGCTGCCGGCGCCGCCGGTGGCCCGGCTGGTGTTTGAGCTGCTGGAGCAGCTTCGTGTCGAATCCCTGGTGCCCGCCCACCATCCGGGCAGCCGCCGCAACCTGCATTATCGTTTCAGTGCCTGGAGCAACCGCTTTCTGGCCTCGGGCCAGACCGAAAGCCACCTGGGGCTGCTGCTGTTTACCCTGTCGATGATGAGCTGGGTACAGCTGGGTGGTGGCCCCATCGACGAGGGCACCGAAATGCTGATCGAGTCAACGCGCATGTTTTTGCTGCGGGAGATCGGCCAGCCCTTTGGACGGATCCGGCGTCATCGCGAGGATCAGGCCGCCTACGCCGAACAGGCGCTGGCCATCGCCCTCACCGTCAACGAACTGGTTGAGGATCTGCAGCAGCAGCTGGCCGACGGTGAGCAGACCCAGGATGCGCTGGAAGAAGTGGGCAACGGCTTTGGCCTGCTGCTGGATCTGAGCGGTGACGGCGACGACGGCAGCGGTCAGGCCGGCGGCGCCGTCACCCGAAGCAGCGATGGGGAAACCGGCTACCGCATCTTTACCGGCCAGTACGACAAGGAATGGCAGGCGGACAAAAAGGTTCGCCCCGAACTGCTGGAGCGGCTGCGTGAGCAGCTGGATCTGCGCATTCGTGAGCAGGGTCTCAACCTCAACGGCCTGACCAAAAAGCTGCGCCGGCTGCTGGCCCGGCCGCACGACGATGGCTGGCGCTTTGGTGAGGAAGAAGGCCGGCTCGATGGCCGCCGGCTGTCCACTCTGGTCACCAGCCAGGCCGATCGCCGAGTATTCAAACAACCCAGGGACGAATGGCGCGCCCATGCCACCGTCACCATTCTGGTGGACAACTCCGGCTCCATGAGAACCCATATGGAGCAGATTGGCATGCTGATCGATCTGCTGGTACGGGCCCTGGAGCGCACCGGCGCCCGCACCGAAGTGCTGGGCTTTACCACCGGCCACTGGAACGGCGGCAAGCCGCTGAAGGAATGGCAGCGCCGGGGCCGGCCAGCCAATCCGGGGCGGCTCAACGAACGCTGCCACCTGGTGTACAAGGACGCCGGCACCCCCTGGCGCCGGGCCCGGCGCAGCCTGGCCGCCCTGCTCAAGGGCGACATGTTCCGGGAAGGACTGGACGGCGAGGCGCTGCTGTGGGCGGAGCAGCGGCTGCTGGCCGAAGACACCGACGAGCGCATTTTGCTGGTGATCTCCGACGGCTGCCCCATGGACACCGCCACCCGCCAGTGCAACGACCAGGACATTCTCGACAGTCACCTGATTGCCGTGGCCGACCGGCTTGAACGGGAGCAACGCATTCGGCTGTGCTCCCTGGGGGTCGGGCTGGATCTGAGCCGTTATTACCGGCACAACCAGCTGCTGGATCTGGAACACAATCCCGACAACCGGATTTTCGATGAAATTCTGGCGCTGCTGGGACGAACCCTGCGCGACAGCAAAGCCGGCTGAACAAGGCCGGCAATGCTCATGGATTTAACAGGCAGTTCACAAAAGTAAATTTCAAAGCATTGATATAGAAAGATTTTAATTCTGGACCCAGCCTGAAAACACAAGTGGCCCTAACTAATTTAACAGTCTCATTCAAAGATGGTATCAGGCTTTTAACAAGGCCGGACACCTCAGCCAGCCGTCCTGGCAGTCCCGTCAAGGGCAGAGCGGCAGCCATTGAGCCAGTCTCGCGGAGTGTACGCACTCCGGTTATCACGGAAGGTATGTGCCCGGTTTGGATCGGGCTGCACAACTGGAGCAAGAAACCATGATATTCAAGCAACGTTTTGTGAAATCCCTGTCCCTCGCCCTTTGCCTTGGCGCCGCCATGGCCAGCCCTCAAATCCTGGCGAAGACATTCCGCGTCGCGGTCGGTGACGGTGCAGGCGGCACCCAGCACGAACTGGGCAAGGCCTTCTCCGAAGAGCTGAAGGAGCGCACCGGCGGCAAGCACGATACTCAGCTGTTCCTCAACGGTCAGCTGGGGGACGAACAGGCCACCGTCAACGACGCTTCCATGGGCCTGCTCGACTTCTCCATTCTGGCCATTAACAACGTGACGCCCTTTTCGCCCTCGGTGGGCGTACTGACCCTGCCCTACATGGTGCAGAGCCTGGATGACGCCATTACCCTGACTCAGGGTGAAGTCGGTCAGCAGCTGGTGGACAATACCATTCGCGATGCCGGTGTGCGCATTGTGGGCTGGGCCTACTCCGGCTTCCGCGTGCTGACCAACTCCAAGCAGCCGGTGTCCAGTCTGGCCGATCTGGAAGGCCTCAAAATTCGTGTTCCCAACAATGAGATCATGATCGATACCTACCGCGCCTGGGGCATCAACCCCACCCCCATGGCCTGGTCCGAAACCTTTACCGGCCTGCAGATGGGCGTGGTGGATGGTCAGGACAATCCCTACATCACCGTCTCTGCGATGAAGTTTGACGAGGTGCAGAAATACATCACCAACATTCGCTACCTGTTCTCCATTGAGCCGCTGATCATGTCGGAAGCCGTGTTCCAGGAGCAGCCGAAAGAGGTGCAGGAGGCCATTCTGGCTGCCGGCAAGGCCGCCACCGAGCACAGCGCCGAGTGGCTGGTAGCCCAGGAAGACCGCATCAAGGCCGAGCTGGTGAAAAACGGCATGGAAATCAGCGAGCCTGCCAACGACGAACAGGAATGGATGGAAAAGGCCGTCAGCCAGGTCTGGCCCAAGTATTACGACCAGGTGGGAGGCAAGGACAAGCTGAACCAAATCCTGCAATCCCTGGGCCGCGACACCATTTAATTACGCAGCTCGACCAGTCTGCCCCCGATCGCCTCGGGGGCAGTGTGTATCAGGGAGGAACAGGCCATGACCCTTGGCAAATTCATATACCGACTTACCGAAAATATCGAACGGGTGATCTGCAGCACCCTGCTCGCCACCTTTGTGGTGATCCTGTTTGTACAGATTATTTCCCGACAGGTGTTTAACCACTCCATTTCCTGGAGCGAAGAGCTGTCCACCTACATGTTTGTGTGGTTTGTCTACTTCGGCGCCAGCTACGCCACCAAGCTGGCGGCCCACAACCGGGTCACCTTTCAGTTCAAGCTGTTTCCGCCCAAGGTGGCGGTGTGGAGCGAGGCCCTGGCCGATCTGATCTGGGTGGGCTTCAACAGCTATTTCGTCTGGCTCAGCTACGACTTTGTGTTCAACAAAATGAACCTGTTCTGGAAATCCCAGACTCTTGGGTTTCCGATGAAATATGTCTACATGATACTGCCCATCGCCTTTGCCCTGATGACCTTTCGCATTCTGCAGGTAAATTACTACAAGCTGGTAAAAGGCATTGATATTCGCGATCCCGAGTCGCTGGAAGTGGAGAAGCTGATGGACTCGGCACAGCAGACCAAGGGCAGTCCGGATGCTGAACATGCCCAAGAGGCAGATCCTGAAAATAAAACCTCCTCTCAGAATCAGATGAAGGCAGGAGTCCATCATGGTTGAATCATCCGTCGTGCTGATCCTGTTCGGCAGCTTTCTGGCGCTGCTGCTGCTGGGCGCGCCCATCAGCGTGTCACTGGGCGTGTCGGCGCTGGCGTCATTTCTGTATCTGGGTGAAAACCCCATCAAGTTCGTACAGATCGCCTTTACCTCGGTGGGCTCCTTTCCGCTGATGGCGCTGCCCGCCTTTATTCTGGCCGGCGCCCTGATGGAGGCCGCCGGCATTTCCAAACGCCTGGTGGATCTGGCGGAAAGTTTTGCCGGGCCCTTTACCGGCGGCATGTCGGCCGCCACCGTGATGGCCTGCATGTTCTTTGGCGCCATTTCCGGCTCCGGCCCCGCCACCACCGCCGCCGTGGGCATGCTGATGATTCCGGCCATGGTCGAACGGGGCTATGGCAAGGGTTACGCCTCCGCCATTACCGCCTCATCGGGTGGTCTGGGGGTGGTGATCCCGCCGTCCATTCCCATGGTGATCTTCGGTATTTCCGCCATTGGCCTGATGGCGCCCCCCGAGGCGGTGGCCGAGCACGGCCAGTTTCAGTCGGTATCCATTCCCAAGCTGTTTATCGCCGGCTTTTTCCCGGGCCTGGTGCTGTCCTGCGGTCTGCTGACCATGAACTATTTTCTGTGTAAAAAGCAGAACTACACCGGCACCACAGACGGCTGGTCGGGCGCCAATATTCTGGCCATGCTGCGCAAGGGCACCTGGTCGGTGCTGGCTCCCATCGTGATTCTTGGAGGCATTTACAGCGGCCTGTTCACCCCCACCGAGTCGGCCATTGTCGCCATCTTCTATACCCTGATAATCGGCTTTTTCGTGCACCGGGAACTGAAGATCAAGGATGTGCTGCGCTCGCTGGAAACCACTACCTGGCTCACCGGACGGGTACTGCTGATCCTGTTTACCGCCACCGTATTCGGCCGGCTGCTGGTGGAGAATCAGATCCCCGCGATCGTGGCGTCCTCCATGCTGGAGCTGACCAGCAATATCTACCTGATCTGGGCGCTGATCATCTTCTTCCTGCTGTTTGTGGGCATGTTTATGGAGACCCTGGCGGCCATTCTGATCCTCACCCCGGTGCTGCTGCCGGTGGCCTACAGCCTGGGGATAGACCCGGTGCACTTCGGCATTGTGGTGGTGTGCTGCCTGTCCATTGGCTTCCAGACCCCGCCCCTGGGCGAAAACCTGTTTATCGCCTCGGGCGTGTCGGGCACCTCCATCGAGGAGATCTCCGTACGGGCCCTGCCCTTTGCCCTGACCTCGGTAGTGGCGGTGTTCATTATTGCCTTTGTACCGGAAATCACCCTGTTCCTGCCCAGGCTGCTCGGGTACTAGGAACCGATCCAGCCAATGCTGCCGGCGTGATCGGGGTCAATACCCGGATGCGCCGGCAGTATCATTATGATGTCATGGTTCGGCAACTATGCTGAACAGTGTGAACTACCATTCCAGCGAGGGAGTGCCATATGCTGCCAAAAGTCAACCGAATCCTGTATTGCACCGATCTGTCCAAGAACGCATCCTATGCCTTTCAGTATGCCGTTTACCTGGCCAGGGAAACCGGTGCCGATATTCATATCCTCAAGGTGGTGGAGCAATTGTCCAGCGACGAAAAGCTCGCCCTGCAATCCTATATTCTCAACCAGAGCAGCCGGGAAGAGTTTCTGCATCAGCGCCTGAACCACGCCAAGGAGCAGCTGCAGGAACGCCAGGATTATTTCTGGGAGCATATCGCCCCGGAAGAACAGGCCCTGCGCAGCAAGGTTGTCGGCTGTGAGGTGGTGGAAGGTTACCCGGAGCAGACCATTCTGGCCCGTTCAAAGGAGCTGGAGTGCGATCTGATCATCATGGGCGCCCACGAAAAAGGCTGGTTTCATACCCTGCTCGGCAGCGTGGCCAAAAACGTGCTGCGCGACTCACGCATTCCCACCCTGATCGTGCCCCGTCCGGAAAAGACCGCTTCCTGAGCGATAACAAGGTCCTGACCCTGCTCCCGCAGCGGTCATCACCTGAAAAAAAAGACGAGGCCAAAGCCTCGTCTTTTTCATTGCCGGATGCAGGGATTAGCCCGCTTTCTGACCGGCGGACACCGGACTCGCCACCACACTGCGGGACATCAGCAGATAATAGAAGACCCCGCCCAGACCGGCACCGATCAGCCAGCCATAACCGTTGAGGTTGCTCAGCGCCGGCACCAGTACCGTGGAGATGGAGAACAGGGCCGCCAGGCCAAAGGCCATCAGCGCCTTGCTGTTCCAGCCATTCTTGTAGTAGTAGGCACCGTTCGGATCGGAGGAGAACAGTTGTTCCATGTTCAGCTCCTGGCGCTTGATCAGATAATAATCGATCACGATGATGCCGTAGAAAGGCGCCACTATCGCTCCCAGGGCATTCACAAAGCCGGGAATACCGATCTGGCTTATCACCGACACCCACAGGCCACCGACAAAGAAGGCCACGGTGGCGGTGATCAGGCCGCCGACACGGAAGCTGATCGCCTTGGGGAACAGGTTGGCCAGGTCATAGGCCGGCGGAATAAAGTTCGCCACCAGGTTGATGCCCACGGTCGCGGCAAAGAAGGTCAGTGCCGCAATAATGGTCAGCGGCAGGGAGTCGACCCGCTCGACGATATCGGCCGGATTGGTCAGCGCCTCACCGAACAGCACCAGAGTGCCGGCGGTAATGATCAGGGCGATAAAGGAGAAGAAGGCGGCGTTCAGGGGCAGACCCACCAGGTTGCCGATCTTCATTTGCCGTTCACTGCGCACAAAGCGGGTGAAGTCACCGAAGTTGATCACCACGGCGGCAAAATAGGCGACCATGGTACCGACAATGGCGGCAAAGGCGGCAATATCCCCACCTTCGTAGCTGCCACCGCCACTGAAGATGGTGCCCACTGCCGGGATCAGCTCGTCGCCGGCCTCAAACCAGACGATGGCCATCAGCACCAGCATCACCACATACACCAGCGGGCCGGCCCAGTTGAGGAAGACGGTGATCTTGTCGATACCCTGCCAGAACAGGGCGATCTGGAATACCCATACGATGACAAAGGCCAGCCAGGCGGTGCCGGACATGCCGAGATAGGTTTCGCCGTTGCCCGGTCCCCACAGGGCGGTCAGCATCAGGGTAACCGCGGTCGAGGCAAAATAGGTCTGCACCCCGTACCAGAAGATACCGATGATGGCCCGCAACAGGGCCGGAAAGTTGGCGCCGCGCACCCCCATGCTGGCCCGGATCATCACCGGAAAGGGAATACCGTATTTGACGCTGGGCTTGCCGGTCAGATTGACCAGCACCATCACGATGAAACCGGCCAGCACGATGGCCGCCATCACCGCCCAGCCGTTCAGGCCGTAGGACAAAAACAGCGAAGCGGCCAGGGTATAGCCGAACAGACTCTGAATGTCGTTCGACCAGACATTGAAGATTTCAAACCAGCCCCAGGATCTGTCCTTGTGCTTGATCGGAGCCAGATCCTCGTTGTAGAGCGAAGGATCCTTGTGCTTGATGTCGAGATTGCGGTCATCCATGAATGACTCTCCCTAAATGGATAAAAAAATCAGCCCGACATCAAAACATGGACAAACCGGAATGGTGCCAGGCTCGACTGACTGGTTGTGCTTTTCATTAGCGCGCTTCGCTCACAAAAAACACAACTTATCGTTAACGATATTTTAAAAACGATCGAAACGCAACCAGTTTTGTTAACAAAGATGACACTTGTGGTAAACACTCATCGGGAGCAGCGGGAGTGCAGGCGGAATGCGTGCCGTATGGCAGCTTTTCGGAAGGACGCAAAAAAATTCCCGCCGGTGGGAACACCGGCGGGAAGTACTGGATCGGGACAGTGCAGCGGATCCGCTGAGGGATCCGCCGGAGATCAGGGCCAGTCGACCCGGTTCAGATCCTGTTCCCGGTGCTGCACCCGGCCCAGGGGAACATGATCGTTGATCGCTTCGCGGATCTGCGCTTCTTCCTCGGCGGTAAAACCACCGCACAGTTCGATCAGTTCAATACGGCGGGTGAGCATTTCCTGGGCGGCCATAATGGCTTCTTCCAGGGTGCTGACGCCGGACACCGCCAGATCAAAGGCGTCGCTCTTGATGCGGCCGTGGTGCTTGAACAGCTCCAGATCGGGCGCTTTCACGATAAATCCGTAACGGCTGAGGGTCATGGGAATGTCTCCTTGTTCAGGCGGTGGCGCGGGCCGGGGCCGCGGCTTCACGGTTATGGTGCACTATGCTGGCCAGGGCGCAGGACGCCAGCCGGGCCTCGGGCGGATCGGCGCGGGAAGTCAGAATAATCGGCACTCGTGCGCCCAGCACCAGGCCGGCGGCGGTGGCGCCCATAAAATACACCATCTGCTTGAACAGAAAGTTGCCCGACTCCAGATTGGGCACCAGCAGAATGTCCGCATCTCCCGGCACCTTGCCGGAAATGCCCTTGATGTCGGCCGCTTCCCGGGATACGGCATTGTCGAACGCCAGCGGTCCTTCCACCACGGCGCCGGGCAGAGCGCCCATGGCCGCCAGCTTGACCAGCTCGGCGGCATCCTGGCTGGACGGCATGGCCTTGCTGACTTCTTCGGTGCCGGACAGCAGCGCCACTTTCGGCTCGTCGCAGCCCAGCGAATGCAGCAGCTCAATGGCATTGCGGGCGATATGCAGCTTGTCGAGTACATTGGGCTGCACATTGATCACCGCATCGGTAATACACAGCGCCTTGCAGCTGCCCGGCACCGTCATGTGGAACACATGGCTCAGGCGGCTGTCGGTGCGCAGTCCGGCGGCGCGGCTGAGCACCGCCCGCAACAGCACATCGGTATGCACATGGCCCTTCATGATGGCATCGGCATCTCCCTGGCTGACCAGAGCCACGCCGGCCTGGGCCGCTGCCGCCTCGTCGGCGGCATCCACCAGCCGTACGCCGTCCAGATCCCAGCCCAGGGCCTCGGCTTCATGGCGAATGCGTGTTTCACTGCCCACCAGAATGGGGGCGATCAGCCCTTCCTCCTGGGCCAGCCGGGCACTGGCCAAAGACACCTGATTCACCGGGTTGATCACCACGGTAGTAACGGCCGGGTATTGCCGGGCCTGCGCCAGCAGGTAGGCGGGGCATTCCTTGGGATTGGTATTGAGCATCACTGAATTCCCTTTGACGTGATCAGTAGACAACCGGATACCGCTTGGCAAACGGGATCGGGTTGGCTTTCTGAAAAGACCCGGCCGCAAGCGGCCGGGCAAAAAGGCTGCCCGTTCGGGCAGCCGTACCTGTCAGCAATAGTCTTTGTACTTGTCCAGGTGACGTACCGGCTTGGACAGGGCGTCGCGACGGAAGGGGTCGCCCAGCTCGCGGGTACACATGATTTCGATAACGGTGGTCTTGCCTTCTTCCATCTGGCGCTGAATGGCCGCCTGCAGGGTCGGACCCACGTCTTCCAGCTTGTCGACGGTCACACCCTCGGCACCCATGGCGCGGGCGATGTCGGCAAAGCTCGGGTTTTCCAGATCACCGGCCACAAAGCGACGGTTGTAGAAGTCGACCTGGTTCTTCTTCTCGGCGCCCCACTGACGGTTGTGGAACACGATGGAGGTCACCGGAATGTTTTCACGCACACAGGTCATGATTTCCATCATGGACATGCCCCAGGCACCGTCACCGGCGTAGGACACGGCCGGGCGCTCGGGCGCGGCGGTCTTGGCACCGATAATGGTCGGCAGGGCGTAACCGCAGTTGCCGAAGCTCATGGCGGCGAAGAAGGAGCGCGGCTTTTCAAAGCGCAGGTAGCTGTTGGCCACGGAGTTGATGTTGCCGATATCGGTAGACACCATCACGTTCTCGGGCATGGCCTTTTCCAGCTCGCGCAGCACCTGACGCGGGTGCAGGTAGCTGCCCTCTTCTTCCGACTGCTCGGCGATCATGTCGAGGGAGTAGTCGTCCTTCTCGTGGATCCACTGGTCCAGCTCATCTTCCCAGGCCTGTTTCTCGTTGGCGATTTCGGTGGCGCGGGCGCCCTTGTTTTCCAGGCAGGACACGTTGAGGTTCTGCAGACGATCCAGAATGGAGACGGCGGCGGCCTTGGCATCGCCACACACACCCACGGAGATCTTCTTCACCAGACCCAGCATCTTGGCATCGCAGTCAACCTGGATAACCTTGGCTTCCTTCGGCCAGTAGTCCAGACCGTGCTGCGGCAGGGTGCCGAACGGACCAAGACGGGTGCCCAGCGCCAGTACCACGTCGGCGCGGGAGATCAGCTTCATGCCGGCCTTGGAGCCCTGATAACCCAGGGGGCCACACCACAGCGGGTGGCTGGCGGGGAAGGAGTCGTTGTGCAGGTAGCTGTTCACCACGGGGGCACCCAGATACTCGGCCAGGGCCTTGCACTCTTCTACCGCATCGGCCATGACCACACCGCCACCGGAGATGATCACCGGGAACTGGGCTTCGGCCAGCAGGGCTGCCGCCTGCTGCAGGCTCTGCTCGCCGCCGGCGCCGCGCTCGATGCGGATCGGCTGGGGAATTTCCACATTGATGTCGCCGTAGAAGAAGTCCCGCGGAATATTGAGCTGGGTCGGGCCGTTTTCCAGCATGGCGCGGTCAAAACAGCGGGCGGTGTACTCGGCCATACGGGCCGGGTTGGACACATGGCCCTGATATTTGGTGATGGTTTCAAAGAAGGGCAGCTGCTGCGCTTCCTGGAAGCCACCCAGCCCCTGAGTCATGGAGCCGGTTTCGGGAGTAATGCACACCACCGGGCTGTGGGCCCAGTAAGCTGCGGCAATGGCGGTCACGAAGTTGGTGATACCGGGGCCGTTCTGAGCGATACAGACACCGTGACGACCACTCACCCGGGCATAGCCGTCGGCCATGTGGCCGGCGCCCTGCTCATGTACGGTGGGGATCAGACGAATGCCGGCCGGGGCAAAAATATCCATGGCATCCATAAAGGCCGAGCCCATGATACCGAATACATCGGTAACACCGTTGGCCGCCAGGGTTTCGACCAAAGCTTCACTGGGAGTCATACGTGGCATAACTGTCTTCCTTTTGCTGTTTCCCGTCGGTGGCGGCCTGACGCCATCCTCCTGGGTTGGGTTGAGTCAAATAATCCGTTTTCTGTTCAAACAGGTTTGCGTTTGTTGTTCTCGTTATGAATGACGAGTGAGCGCCGGTGGCACACAAGGGTGTCGGTCACTCGCTTGGGGAACAGCTTAGGAAGGGGGGGCAAACGAACATAGGGCCAGTTTCACCAACCATGTTACGCCAGCGTTAAAAAATGGGTTCAGGCCGGTTCAGCCGCCGGCCTGCAAACGGCTCTGCTGCCAGAAACGGGCAGCCAGTTCCGAGCGGGGCTCGCCCAGCCGGCACAACTCGATGGTGAGCTCACAGGACTTTATCTCCGGAAAAGCCACTACCCGGCCAGAAGTCAGCTCTTCACGCACCAGGCTTTCGGGCAGAAAGGCCGCCCCTTCGCCCTGCAGCAACTGGGCCTTGAGCCCCTCGCCGAGGGCATTTTCACACACCGGCCGCCAGGCTCGTTCGCCCAGGGCCGGCAGGCATTCCCGCTGCACCAGGGCACCGAGAAAGGCATCCTTCGGATACAGCAGCAGCGGCAGCGGCCGGTCATCGTCAAGCCGGTGCCGGGGCGCACCATCGTCACCGGTGGCCGTCACCAGCGCCAGCCGGTCCTGCCCCACCTTCAGCCGCTCCACGTCCGGCCGCTGCAGCGCCTCGGCGCCCTCGGACTCGGCAAAGCACAGCAAGAAATCCACCGCCCCCGCCATAAACTGCTCCATGGCTTCGTGATAATGGCCGGTGTTAAGCCTGACCAGGCCTTCACCCAGGGCCGGGCGCAGCCGGTGCAGCCAGGCCGGAAAAAAGGTCACCGCCAGCGCCGGCTGGGTGATCAGACTCAAGCCGGGGGTCTGCTGCTGGCTCAGACGCAGCTGGCTGCGTACTCCGTAGATCTGGGCCAGCAACTGCCGCGCCTGCTCCAGAAACGCCTCACCGGCCGGGGTCAGCTCCAGCGGATAGCGGTTGCGGCACACCAGCGCCACTCCCAGCCAGTTTTCCAGGGAGCGAATGCGCCGGCTGAAGGCGGGCTGGGTCACAAAACGGATCTCTGCCGCCCGTGAAAAGCTGCCCTGCTCGCTCAGTGCGATAAAATCATGCAGCCATTTTGTTTCCATGACACCGTCCTTGTTTTTGAAATTCATATCTATGCAAAAAAGTAACCACGAGGGCCGAAAACGGCATTGGCTCGTTCAGCCCCATCGTCAATAACATAAAAGCAACATTCATTTATTTTGCTTCACGGAGGAACCCCCATGGCCGCCGATACCCACTCCCCGGTGATAGGCCTGCTGCACCGCCTTGATGGTACCCGCAAACGCTACTTCCCCGGCATTTGCGTGGCCGCTACCATTGGCATTGCCGCCAGCTTTCTGTCCCAGCATTATGGCGCTCCCGCCATGCTGATGGCCCTGCTGCTGGGGCTGGCCTTCAACTTTCTCAGTCACGAGCCCCAGTGCGCCCCGGGCCTGGAGCTGTCGGCCAAAACCGTGCTGCGCCTGGGCGTGGCCATGCTGGGCCTGCGCATTACCTTTGGTGACGTGCTCACTCTTGGCTGGCAGCCCATGCTGATGGTGTGCTCCGCCGTGGTACTGACCATCTGCTTTGGCGTGGTCATGGCCCGCTGGCTGGGCTTTTCCAAAGAGTTTGGCACCCTGACCGGTGGCTCGGTAGCCATTTGTGGCGCCTCCGCCGCCATGGCCATCAGCAGTGTGCTGCCCCAGAGCGAACAGGCCAAGCGCGACACCCTGTTTACCGTGATCAGCGTCACCACCCTCAGTACCCTGGCCATGATCTTCTACCCCATGATAAGCGAAAGCCTGGGGCTGTCGGATCAGGAAGCCGGCCTCTTTATCGGTGCCACCATTCACGATGTGGCCCAGGTGGTGGGTGCCGGTTACAGCATGTCGGCCGAAGTGGGCGATCTCAGTACCTTCGTCAAGCTGCTGCGGGTGGCCATGCTGGTGCCCATCGTGATGACCATCGGTATTCTGATCCGTCGCGCCGCCAGCAAGCAGGGCCAGGCCAGCGGTGGCAGCAAGGTGGCCATTCCCGGCTTCCTGATCGGCTTCGTGGTGCTGTTCGTGCTCAACAGCCTAGGCTGGATCCCGCAGGACGTGGCCGAGCCTCTGGCCGGCAGCTCCTCCTGGCTGCTGCTGACCGCCATTGCCGCCCTGGGCGTGCGCACCCAGCTCAAGGACATTCTCTCGGTGGGCTGGAAGCCGGTGCTGCTGGTGGTGCTGGAAACCGTGTTTATCGCCCTGCTGGTGATCGCCTACCTGCTGCTGGTGGGCTGAGTGCCTTTCATGTATTGCCCTGTTTAGCCCCGCTTCGGCGGGGCTTTTTTGTGGTGCCGGGTGACGCTATTAGTTTGCCGCTTCGCGCCAATTTGCGGGCAAGCTGCCCGCGCTCCACGGAATGTGCCGCCTTCGGCATTCTGGCTCACCTCAGGTCATATCCCGGATCAGCGCCACCAGGGCTTCGATGCCGGGGCGAATACGCTCCGCCGGAATGGAGGAATAGCCCAGCCGGAAATAGTTGAGCGGCACCTGTTCCCCCTGAAAATGAATATCGCCGGGCTCAATCAGAATGCCCCTGTCCGCCGCTTCCTTGCGCAGAATACGGCTGTCGAGTCCTTCCGGGCCCTGTACCCAGTAACAGGAGCCGCCAAAGCCGGGCTGACGGCTGGAACTGGGCAACAGTTCGTTCAGGGCCGCGCCCATCTCGCGCCACCGCGCCTCGTAGGCCTTCGCCAGATTCATGATCAGGGCATCGTGATAGCCGCGCTCCAGAAACAGTGCCACCGAGCGCTGGTTATTGGCCGCCGGATGACGCAGCATCAACCGGCGCAGCGCCCGGGCCTCGCGAATAAGCTCCGCCGGCCCCACCAGATAGCCCAGCCGCAGGCCCGGCGCCAGGGTCTTGGAGAGACTACCTACGTACAGCACCCGATCATTGTTATCCAGGCTCTTCAGTGCCGGCGTGGGGTTGGCCTTGAAGTTGGTCTCGCTCTCGTAATCGTCCTCGATGATCAGAAAGTCCTGCTCGCTGGCCTGCTTCAGCAGCTCAAAGCGCCGCTCCAGGGGCATGGTCACCGTGGTCGGACACTGGTGGCTGGGGGTGGTGTATACCAGATCACAGCCGGCCAGCTTGTCATCAATAACCAGCCCCTGCTCGTCCACCGGCAACGGCCGTACCTTTGACGGGTTCATGGTGGCGATATTGCGAATATCCACATAGCCCGGATCCTCGATGCCGATGGTGCTGTCCTTGTCGAGCAGCAGCCGCGCCAGCAGGTACAGCGCCTGCTGGGCGCCCACCGTCACCAGGATCTGATCCGCCGAAGCCCAGACCCCGCGCCGGGGCAGCAGCCGGGTGCGGATCTGCTCGATCAGCAGGGGATCATCGTTGTCAAAGCTGTCGGACGCCCAGTCGCGAATGGCCGGTATGCTGACCGCATCGCGGCAGCATTCTCGCCAGTTGTTACTGGGAAACAGGCTGGGATCGAACTGGCCGTAAATAAAGGAATAGGGGTATTTCTGCCAGTCTCTGGGCTTGCTGATGTTGTGCTGGGCGCTGGGGTGCAGCTTGAGCTTGCGGCGCCAGTCCGGCGGTGTGCCTTCGGCGTCGGGGGCCTGCTCACGGGGCAATTCAGGCCGGCGGGACAGGATCTCCGGATTGACAAAATAACCGCTGCGCTCTCTGGCCAGCAGGTAGCCGTCATCAAGCAGATGTTCATAGGCCAGCACCACGGTATTGCGGGCAATGCTGAGTTGTTTGGCCAGCTTGCGGCTGGACGGCAGGGGGCTGTCCGGCGGAATATTTCCGTTGAGAATGGCGGCGGCAATCTGCTCACGCAGTTGCTGTTGCAGGCTGGTGTTTTTTTCGGTGGAAAGGTGGAACAAATGAAGCATGGAAAGGCTTACCTGTCAGCGAGTTGGATTCTGCTGGCGGTACCACAAACGCCGCCCTCTGAGCCGAACTTTGTAACTCAGAGGGCGGTAAAGTAAAAGCCTTGTTAACAATCAAATGTCAATTTACAGCACTTCGTCACGCAAATGATACCAGTGATAGAGCATGCGCTGACCCATGCGCCGGAAGGGTGCAAACAAATGACCCGGCAGCGGCGAGTTGTAAATGGGCAGTTCAAAGCCTTCGCGAATACCGGCGATGCGCTGGGCCATGCGCCGGCCGGCGTGGGCCGAGAACATGACACCGTTGCCGCCGTAGCCCAGGGCATAGAAGATCTGCTCCTTGTCGTCGGGCTGATAGATGCGCGGCATCATGTCGTGGCTGACATCCACCCAGCCCCACCAGGAGTAGTCGACCTGAATTCCCTTGAGCGGCGGAAACTTGCGGTGCAGGCCGTCGATCAGCATTTGCAGATGCTTGGGATTACTGGCATCGGCGCCGGTAATGGAGCTGCGGCTGCCAATCTGCACTCGGTTGTCGGGCAGCTTGCGATAGTAATAACGCAGTGTCCGGGTATCGGTGATCACCTCGTTGGTCCTGAAGTTACAGGCGGTCAGCTCCTGCTCGGTAAGCGGACGGGTCACCAGTGAGTTTGACAGTATCGGCATGATCTTGCTGTTCAGGCTGCCATGCAGACCCTGAGAGGTATAGCCGCCGGTGGCCACCCCAACCGCCCGGGCCCGTACCGTGCCACCCGGGGTCTTGATGTGATGCACGCCATTGATGGTTTCCCAGCCCAGCACCGGGCTCGACGGATGAATGGTGGCACCCAGCTCCCGGGCCCAGCGATGATAGCCGTGCGCCAGTTTGAGCGGATGCACACCAATGCCGTCGGGCTCATGCATGGCACCCACCGCCTCGGCTTCATCCACATAGTTGCGGCTCAGGGTGGCCTTGTCGAGCAGCTCGGTTTCATAGCCAAACTGCTCCCGCAGTACCTTGGCTTCCGCCTCCAGCTTGCGCATGGCCTTGTCGCGGTGGGCGATGTAAAGGTGGCCACCGTCCTGAGGATCACAGTCGATGTTGCCGTCACGAATCAGGCCCTTGAAGGTGTCAAAGCCTTCCCGCACTTCTTCGTGCATTTTGCGGGCGGTGCTCAGACCCCAGCGCTTGACCCACTGGGAGCGGGTCAGACGGCCAGAGGCATTCTGGGCCTGACCACCGTTGCGGCTGGTGCAGCCCCAGCTGACCTGGTTGGCTTCCAGTATCGTGGCCTTGATGCCGTGCTCCTTTGCCAGGTGCAGGGCACAGGACAGACCGGTAAAGCCGCTGCCGATAATCACTACGTCGACATCCATGTCACCGGTCACGGGGCCATCATCTTCAGGCGGCGCGCCGGCAGTGGCAACCCAGTAGGTGGGGGCATACTGCTGCCCCCGGCCGGGGTTGGGCGCCACCAGGGGATCATAGCCGGGATCATAACGATCCAGCACGGTGTCGGCCTGTGCCTGCTGGCGGAGATCCGCCCGAGTGTTGTTGACCATATCCATATTCGTGATTCCCGTTAACAGAGTGAGACTGCCGAGGCTTACTGGGGATCCAGCAGCGGACGATCCTTACGGAAGGCCTGTTTCAGCGCCAGCTTGCCGCCCTTGAGGGTGAACAGATCCACACCGTCGGCTTCAATACGGCGGCCGTCCGGGGTGGTGGCACAGAAGGTCCACTGGGATACACCCCGGTCACCCACCGCAAAGTGGCTGGTGTTTTTCCACTGCACATCCGGCATGGTGGTCCACACATTGATAAAGGCGGCGGCCACGGCATCGGCGCCAACAAAACGGTTGCCGTGGGCTTCGGGGCCGGCGGCGCCTTCAAACACAACATCGTCGGTCATGCAGGCCATCACGCCATCGATATCGTGGCGGTTGAAGGCGTCGAACAGCTGCTCCAGCAGGGCGGTGGTTTTCTGGTTTTCGGCGGACATATCAATTCTCCCTTGGCCACACACTACGGTGGCGATGAACCATGGCCCGGCGGTACCAGGCCGTTTACATGCTCATAACATTAGGGGACAAGGGGCAAGGGCCGGTAGCGCCAGTTGCATGGCTTGACTTGGACCACCGAAAAATAACGGAAAAAAATAAAGACAGGGACAAGGAGAAAAGCGGACACGACAAGGCCGGGGTGGAAAACCACCCCGAGAAACACTAACCGGAAAAATCAGCGGCCGCGGCGTTTCTTGGCGATGCCGGAAAACACCACATGCAGATCAGTGGAGGCGGAATCACCGTCCAGATTGAGCTTGGCTTCAATATGATTCAGGTGTTCGGTCATTTTTTGCATGGCCAGCGCCTTGTCGCCGGACTCAATGGCGTTCAGCAGAATTTCGTGCTCGTTAAAGGAGCAGTGAGCCTGGTGCCCTACCTCGTACTGGGCGATGATCAGCGAGGTCTGGGACACCACGCTGCGCTGAAAGTTGAACAGCGGCGTATTGTTGGCCATGTGGGCCAATTCCAGGTGAAACTCACCGGACAGGCGAATACCGGTGCCCCTGTCCCCCCGGGCAAAGGCGGCCTGCTCCTCATGCACCATGGCGCGAATACGGGCCAGGCTGTCGGGGGTGGCGTTCTGTACCGCCAGCTCGGTGACCGCCAGCTCCACCACCCGGCGGGCGGCGAAGATCTGCCGGGCTTCTTCCACGCTGGGCGCGGCCACCACGGCGCCCCGGTTGGGACGAATGATCACCACCTGCTCGTGAGACAGCCGCAACAGGGCGCGGCGAATAATGGTACGGCTGACCCCGAAAATCTCGCCCAGCGCTTCCTCGCTGAGCTTGGTCCCCGGCGCCAGCCGTTGTTCCAGAATGGCGTCGAAGATATGTTCATAGACGATATCGTCCTGCGTATTTGAGCTCGACTTGACAGGTCTTGGCTCCAGTTGACTGAGTGAACTCATACTTTGGTTTCCAGTTGCGGCCCTGACTGCGGGTGACGGCGTCACCACCATCCTTGCCATTGCCAGTTAAAAAATTGTTACACACTAGGTATACAATCTAACGCGCTTTTTGCCAATACAACAGTCACAATGTCCAAGTCTGTGACTGAACACAAAAAACGCCCGATCAGGGCGTTTTTTCGTGCTCACATGGCCCTTACTGCCATTCCGGCTCATTTCGGCGATGCCGTCTTTCACCGTAAACATGGGTTTCGGCAATGGCTCTGTCATCTCCCAGCATCATCAGTACGAACAGTTTTTCGTACAAAGTTTGAGCGTTTTGTATACGCGCTTTCATCAGCGGGGTCGCATGCAGATCGATCACCAGGAAGTCGGCCTCCTTGCCCGGCAGCAGATTGCCCAGCCGGTCGTCCAGCCGCAGCGACTCGGCACCCCCAAGGGTGGCCAGATAAAAGGCCTTGAGCGGATGCAGTTTCTGCTGCTGCAGCTGCAACACCTTGTAGGCTTCGTTCATGGTCTGCAGCAGGGAAAAGCTGGTGCCGCCGCCCACGTCGGTACCCAGGCTGACATTGACGCCAAAGCGCTCCAGCCGGGCCAGATCGAGCAGGCCGGAGCCGAGAAACAGGTTGGAGGTGGCACAGAAAGACACCCCGGAGCCGGTAGCGTGCAGCCGCTCGCATTCGCCGTCTTCCAGATGCACGCAGTGGGCAAAGATGGAACGCTCACTGAGCAGGCCATGATGGTCATACACGTCCAGATAACCGGTCTGCTCGGGAAACAGCGCCCTCACCCAGTCAATTTCCTTGCGGTTTTCCGACAGGTGGGTCTGCAGGTAGAGATCGGGATATTCCTGCAACAGGCGGCCGGCCATCTCCAGCTGCTCCGGGCTGCTGGTGGGGGCAAAACGGGGCGTCACCGCATAGAGTTGACGGCCCTTCTTGTGCCAGCGCTCGATCAGGGCCTTGCTGTCGGCATAGGAGGATGCGGGCGTGTCCAGCAGATAGTCGGGGGCGTTGCGATCCATCATTACCTTGCCGGCGATCATGCGGGTGTTGCGCCGGGCCGACTCGGTAAAGAAGGCGTCCACCGCCTGGGGATGCACGGTGCCGTAGACCATGGCGGTGGTGGTGCCATTGCGCAGCAGCTCATCGAGAAACAACCCGGCCACGCGGGCGGCGTGTTCCGGGTCGGCAAACTTGCGCTCTTCCGGAAAGGTGTAGTTGTTGAGCCAGTCGAGCAGCTGATCGCCGTAAGACGCGATCATTTCGGTCTGGGGAAAGTGAATATGGGTATCGATAAAGCCCGGGGTGATCAGCCGGTTTTCCAGCGTCACCACTTGCGTGCCGGCGGGCAACCGGTCCAGCACCTCCGGGGCCGGGCCCACGTCCTGAATATGGCCGTCGGCCACCACCAGCACGCCGTCTTCGTGCCAGACATAAGAGTCATCGAGACCCACCTTGGCCGGATCACCCAGGCTGTAGAGAATGGCGGCGCGATAGGCCAGGGGTTGCGTCATCTCTGCGCGTCTCCTTGAAATAATAAAGTCAGGCGTGCTCGGCCTGAATCGTGGCAGGGCTCGCCTCACCGGCGGCGGCCGCATTACCGGCCTGGTAGGCGGCGATCAGCTGGCCGGCCACCGACACGGCGATCTCCGCCGGATGCTTGCCGGTCACTTCGGGCAGGCCGATGGGGCAGATCATGGAAGCCAGGGCGGCGTCGTCAAAGCCCCGCTCCTTCAGCCGGTAGTCAAAGCGCTTGCGCTTGGTGCGCGAGCCGATCACGCCAAAGTAGCGGGCGTCACCCCGCCTGAGAATGCGGGCGCACAGTTCCAGATCCAGCTGGTGGTTGTGAGTCATCACCAGGTAGTAACTGCCGGCTGGCTGATCATCCACCTCATCCACCGGATCTTCGCTCATCAGGGCGGTAACGCCCTCGGGCAGGGTGTCGGGAAACTCCTCGGCCCGGGAATCTATCCAGGTGATGCGAAACGGCAGGGTCGCCAGTATGTGCACCAGCGCCCTGGCCACATGGCCGGCTCCGAACAGCACCAGATGGTGCCGAGGCCGCACCACCGGCTCCAGCGTGATGGTGGCCATGCCGCCGCAGCACTGCCCCAGACTGGCGCCCAGATTGAAGCGCTCGATACGCATCTGCTGCTCGCCGCTGCTCAGCATCTGCCGGGCCAGCTCCAAGGCCTTGTATTCCAGATGGCCCCCACCTATGGTGGCGTAACAGCCGATTTCGGTCACCAGCATCTTGGTGCCGCTGTCACGGGGAGTGGAGCCCTTGTGCTCCACCACGGTCACCATGACGCAGGGCTCGCCCTTCTGCTCCAGTTCGGCCAGGGTCCGAATCCAGTTGTCCTTGAACATGTGTCGCTCCCGGGGCGGCGTCGCGCCCCTCTGGTGTGCCGTTGCCGGATCCTTACTTGATGGAAACCGCGTCGGTGACAGCAGCTTCTTCCCGCTCCACCAGCTCACGCATTTGCTCTGCCGCCCACAACACCCGCTCCGGCGTGGCCGGCGCGTCGATATGGGGATAGCGGCGGTAACCGGACACACTGGCCACGGCGTCTTTCAGGGCACACCACACCGAAATGCCCAGCATAAAGGGCGGCTCGCCCACGGCCTTGGAGTGAAATACCGTGTCTTCCGGGTTCTTGCGGTTTTCCACCAGCTTGACGCGAAAATCAATGGGCATGTCGGCCACCGCCGGAATCTTGTAGCTGGCGGGGCCACTGGTCATCAGCTTGCCCTTGTCGTTCCACACCAGCTCCTCGGTAGTGAGCCAGCCGGCACCCTGAATAAAGGCCCCTTCCACCTGGCCTATGTCGATGGCCGGGTTCAGGGAGTCGCCCACATCGTGCAGTATGTCGGTACGCAGCAGCTTGTACTCGCCGGTGAGGGTATCCACCACCACCTCGGCACAGGCGGCGCCGTAGGCAAAGTAGTAGAAGGGGCGGCCCGAGCCGGTGGCGTGGTCGTAGTAGATCTTGGGGGTCTTGTAGAAGCCGGTGCTCGACAGCGACACCTGGTTGAAATAGGCCAGCTGCACAAACTCCTGGAACGTCATCAGGGTATCGCGAATCTGCACTAGGTTGTTCTTGAACACCACCTCTTCCGGGCTCACCTGAAAATGACCCGCCGCCCAGTCGATCAGCCGCTGCCTGATGGTGCGGGCCGCGTTCTGGGCCGCCTTGCCGTTGAGATCGGCACCGCTCGAGGCTGCCGTGGGCGAGGTGTTGGGCACCTTGTCGGTGTTGGTGGCGGTGATCTGAATACGGTCGATGTCCACCTGAAATTCTTCCGCCACCACCTGGGCCACCTTGATATTGAGCCCCTGGCCCATTTCGGTACCGCCGTGGTTGAGGTGAATGCTGCCGTCGGTATAGACGTGGATCAGCGCCCCGGCCTGGTTAAGGAAGGTGGCGGTAAAGGAGATGCCGAACTTCACCGGCGTGATGGCGATACCCTTTTTCAGGATCGGGCTTTTTGCGTTAAAGGCCCGGATTTCTTCGCGCCGTCGGGCGTATTCCGAGGACAGCTCCAGATCCGCCACCAGCTCGTGAATAATATTGTGCTCCACCGGCTGATGGTAGTGAGTGACGTTGCGCTCGTCCTTGCCGTAGAAGTTGATCTTGCGGATCTCCAGCGGGTCCTTGCCCAGATATGAGGCGATTTCGTCCATCACGTGCTCTATGGTCATCATGCCCTGAGGACCACCAAAGCCGCGGTAGGCGGTGTTGGATGCGGTGTTGGTCTTGCAGCGGTGGCCGATGACGGTGACATCACCCAGGTAATAGGCATTGTCGGAGTGGAACATGGCCCGATCGACAATGGACGAGGACAGATCCGGCGAATAGCCGCAGTTACCGGCCACGATGATTTCCGCCGCCTGAATGCGGCCGCTGTCGTCAAAGCCGATTTTGTACTGGTTGTAGAAGGGGTGCCGCTTGCCGGTCATGATCATGTCTTCCATGCGCGGCAGCCGCATCTTGGCCGGGCGGCCGGTCAGGCGGGCCACCACCGCCGCCATGCAGGCGGGGCCGGCGGCCTGGGTTTCCTTGCCGCCAAAGCCACCGCCCATGCGGCGCATGTCGATCACCACCTTGTTCATGGACACACCCAGGACGCTGGCCACCAGCTTCTGCACCTCGGTGGGGTTCTGGCTGGAGGTGAACACCATCATGCCGCCATCTTCGGTGGGCACCACGGAACTGACCTGGGTTTCCAGATAAAAATGCTCCTGGCCGCCGATATGCAGGCTGCCTTCAATGACGTGTTTTGCCTTTTTCAGACCGGTGGCCGAGTCGCCCCGCTGCTGTTTGTGGCTTTCGGTGACAAACAGCTCTTTTTCCAGGGCCTCTTCCACCGACAGCACCGCCGGCAGCGGCTCGTATTCCACAATGGCGGCCATGGCCGCCTTGCGGGCGGTTTCCATGTCAGCGGCGGCCACCGCCAGCACCGGCTGACCATAGTATTCCACCTTGCCGTCGGCCAGCAGCGGATCGCCGGCCAGCACCGGGCCGATATCCAGCTCGCCGGGCACGTCGTCGGCGGTAATGACGATGGCCACACCGGGAAAGTCGTAACAGGGGCTCACATCCAGTCTGGTGATGCGGGCATGGGCCTGATCGGAAAGCCGGGCATATACGTGCAACTGGTTGGGAAACTCCAGCCGGTCGTCTATGTACTGGGCCTCACCGGACACCTGCTTGGCGGCGCTGTCGTGGGGCACGCTCTTGCCCACGCCGGTTTGCAGATCCTGTTTTATCTTCGCCATCATTTCGTCGATGGTGAGCGTGTTCTGCGGTTTGTTAGACATAAGACGTCACCCTGGTTTCCAGTTTCAGATCCTGTTGCTCAATAAAGCACTTGTACAGCAGGTTGGCTGCGGTGCGCGTGCGGTATTCCTTGCTGGCGCGAAAATCCGACAGCGGCTCGAAGTCGGCTTCCAGCGCCTTCATCGCGGCCTTGACCGTGGCCATGTTCCAGGCCTGGCCCACCAGCGCCTGTTCACAACCCGAAGCCCGCTTGGGGGTGGCGGCCATGCCGCCAAAGCCGATACGGGCCTGAGTGACGGTGCCGTTCTCGATGATCAGGTTAAAGGCACCGCACACCGCGGAAATGTCGTCGTCTATTCGTTTGGACAGCTTGTACACCCTGAAGTGCTGATTGGCGGCGGGTCTGGGCACGATGATCTTCTCGATAAACTCCCCTTCTTCCTGAGCCGTGACCTTGTAGCTGAGGAAATAGTCTTCCACCGGCAGCTCTCGCACCCGGTCGCCCTTGCGCAACACCAGGGTGGCGTTGAGGGCAATCAGCACCGGCGGCGCGTCGCCGATGGGCGAGGCGTTGCCGATGTTGCCCCCCAGGGTGCCCTGATTGCGAATTTGCAGTGAAGCAAAGCGGTGCAGCAGCTCGCCGAAATCGGGGTAGTAGCGGTTCAGGGCCTCATAGCTGTCGCTCAGACTGCGGGCGGCGCCGATCACCAGACCGGCATCGGTCTCTTCCAGGGTTTTCATGTCGGCCACGTTGCCCACGTAGATCATGGTGGGCAGCTCCCGGTGAAACTGGGTGACTTCCAGCGCCAGATCGGTGCCGCCGGCCAGCAGGCGAGCGTCCGGGTGCTGCTGCAGCAGGGTCGCCAGCTCGGCGCTGCTGGTGGGCGAGAAGCACACCTTGTCGTCGCCGCTCAGGGTCACCAGGGTGTCGGTTTCGATTTTTGCCAGCCGGGCCACCAGCTGCTGCTCGTAGCGGGAAAACTCGTCGGCAAGCGCAGGCTGTTCGGCAATGGCTCTGGCGGCGTCCACTATGGGACGGTAGCCGGTGCAACGGCACAGGTTGCCGGCCAGGGCCTCAAAAATGTCGTGCTTGTCGGCCGCCGGCTTGTTCTTGCTGAGGGCAAACATCGACATGATAAAGCCGGGGGTGCAGAAGCCGCACTGGGAGCCGTGAAAGTCCACCATGGCCTGCTGCACCGGGTGCAGACTGCCGTCCTTTGACTGCAGATCTTCCACCGTGATCAGCTGCTTGCCGTGCAGGGCCGAGACAAAGGTCAGGCAGGAGTTGACCGAGCGGTAACGCATGCGCTCACCGTCACGCTCGCCCAGCACCACAGTGCAGGCGCCGCAGTCTCCGGAGCCGCAGCCTTCCTTGGTGCCGGTCTTGCCGGCCCGGGTGCGCAGGTAATTGAGCACCGTCATATTGGGGGACAGGTCTTTCTCCTGTCGCAGCTCCTGATTTAACAGAAAGGTGATCACGGCTTGCCTCCTTCAGCGTTCCAGCGCCGGGCCGAACGAATGGGTTGTTAATATCTTCACATATAATTAAATTAAAATCTGACTTTTTGGTCAACAAAAATTTTACACCCGGGTTGCCGTGGCTGGCTACTTCATAGTTAACTGCCTGCTTAAAAAAAGGTTTTCTGTCACAGTTCCCCATGTCGGACTGGACAGCCCGGTTTCTTAAAGTGTAGTGGGAGCCCTGTTTATCATGTCCGAAACCATTCAGGCACACCAAAGCCGGCGGGCACACCGGGTCTTTGCCGGCGTGGCCCTGGCCATCATGCTGGGCGCGCTGGAGATCACCCTACTGATGCCCGCCATTTCCCGCCTGGGGCAAATCTTTGAGTCCCCCGCCCTGGCGCCACTGCTGGTGAGCAGCTACCTGTTTGCCATGACCCTGACCATGCCGGTGTACGGCCGGCTGAGTGATCGCTTTGGCCGTACTCCCTGCCTGGCGGCGGCCCTGGGTCTGTTTACGCTTGGGTCTCTGGCCAGCGCCCTCACCGACAGCCTGCCCCTGCTGCTGGCCACCCGGCTGCTGACCGGCCTGGGCGGCGGCGGCCTGATTGCGCTGTCATTCGCGGTGATCGCCGATGTGATCCCACCCCGTCAGGTGGGCCGCTATCAGGGACTGATCTCCACCCTGTTTGCGGTATCGAGCGTGGCGGGGCCGCTGCTGGGCGCCTTTCTGGTGGCCCGTTTTGACTGGCGCTGGCTGTTTCTGTTCAAGCTGCCTCTGGGGCTGCTGGCCATGGCGGTCAGCTACTGGACGCTGAAAGGGCTGGGACACAAGGGCGCACGCAGCACGCCGGACAACACCGGAATCGTGCTGCTGTTGCTGACGGGCGTGGCCTGGGGCCTGTCTACCAATACCGCCGAGCTGCTGCCGGCACTGGCCCCGTTTCAGCCGCTGCTGATGGCTGTTGCCGCCCTGCTCAGTCTGCTGCTGCTGGTGCAACAATGGCATCATCCTCATCCGGTACTGCCGCTGCGGCTGCTGGGTGAACGACTGTTGGCCATGGCCGTTTTGTTGCTGGCCTTGTCGGAAGCGGTGCGGCTGGGGCTGCTGGTGTATCTGCCTCTGGCTCTCGAACAGCAGGGGCTGAGCCCTGACGATACCAGCCGGATTTTGCTGTGGTTTATTCTGAGCGTGACCACCGGCACCTTTATCAGTGGCAAGCGCATTGCCCATGCAGGCTATTGCCGGCCCTTTCCCTGGCTGGGCGGCCTGTTTCTGGGGCTGGGTTGCACCTTGCTGTGGGCACTGGTAACTCAGGGCCTGAACGGCGGCTGGCTGTATGGCGGCCTGATTTCCGCCGGTCTGGGCATCGGTTTTCTGATCGTCGCCTGCTCCATTGCGGTGCAGAACGCCCTGCCCTCCTCTCAGCTGGGGTCCGGGCTGGCGCTGATGAATTTCTGCCGCTCACTGGGGGGGACGCTTGGGGTGATCTGGCTGGGCTGGCAGTACCAGCAGCAACTGTTCGACTGGTCAGCTCCGGTATATCTGTCGCTGACAGGTTATGGCCTGATTTGCCTGCTGCTGGGCTTCGTGATGCCCGACAGGGAGCTTGGCAACCAGGCCAAAAATCCCTCGGAGTAAGCTCAGGCTTCGGCCACAGAGCTGACCCGGCAGCCTTCAATCACCATGCGGGTGATCACCTCGGCGGCCTGATCATAGTCGGCATCGTCGAGCTTGTCCTTGCCCAGCGCCATGGTGATCTGCCAGTTGAAGTCGGCGTAGGTCTGGGTGGACGCCCAGATGGCAAACAGCAGGTGTCGGGGCTCCAGCCGGGTCATCAGTCCCTGCTCCATCCACTGGTTCAGACGCGCACTCAGGGTTTGAGTCTGCTCGCTCAGACGAGCGATGATGTCTTCGGGCAAGCGCGGCGCGCCGTGCATGATCTCGCTGGCGAATACCTTGGAGGCATAGGGGTAATCCCGGGAGATCAGCAACTTGACGCGAATATAGGCGGTCAGTGCGGTCAGCGGGTCCTCATGCTCTTCAAACGGAGCCGAGGCCGCCAGCAAGGGCTCAACCACGCTTTCCAGCACCGCCCGGTACAGGTTGTCCTTGCTGCCAAAGTAATAGTAGATATTGGGTTTGGGCAGCTGCGCCAGCTCAGCGATATCGGCCGTCTTGGTGGCGGCATAGCCGTGCTCGGCAAACACCCGGCTGGCTGCGCGAATGATCTTCTCTTCGTTCTTTGCTCTTATCCGTGACATAGTTATTTTTTGGGCTCCGGGCACAAAACGATGGCTTTGTTTTTGCCAACCATACCGGAATACGTTAAAAATTCATAAAAAAACGCCCACCAGAGGGTGAGCGTGAAAAAAGAGTAACCAAGGTTACCCCTCGACCAAAACAACAGGCTGGTGCTACGGTACCGGGTTAACTGTAGTCGGCCTTCAGGCCGACCTTTTCAATGCCGGCCACGGCGCAGGCTTCATCCACATCGGACAGGTCACCGGTAATGCCAACGGCACCGATGATCAGGTTGTTCTCATCCCGGATCAGCACCCCACCCGGCGCAGGGAGAATTTTGCCTTCACCCAGGGTGTTGAGGGACTGCATAAAGCCCGGACGGGCCGCCGCCATCTCGGCCAGACCACGAGAGCTGCGCCCCAGCGCGATGGAGCCCCAGGCCTTGGCGATAGCTATATCCGGACGCATCAGGCTGGCGGTGTCTTGACGCTGCAGTGACACCAGCACACCGGCGCTGTCGAGCACGGCGACAGTCAGCGGTGCCGCCGACATTTCCTTGCCCCGTTGCAGTGCGCCCTGAGTGATTGCCAGTGCCTGTTCAAGTGAAACTGTGTTCATTACTCAATGACTCCCTGTCTAGCCATACTAAAGTATTACCAACTGGCCACTAATAAAACACAAAACCGGGACAAAGTTAACAGATATTTGTATACATTTAATGTAGCGATAAATAATCTGTCACTTTTTGTCTGTCACAGGCGCATTTTTAACAGAATACCGAACATTCAGTCGCCGGTTCTTTCCTTCAGGTAGCCATCGTAGTCGGGAATACTGATGCCGAACTCGGCCCCCATCTGTACGCTGTTGATCAGCATGTCGGCAGTGGCGGCATTGGTCGCCACCGGAATATTCCACACCGACGCCAGACGCAACAGTGCCTTGACATCGGGATCGTGAGGCACGGCATTGAGGGGATCCCAGAAAAAGATCAGCACATCGATTTTGCCTTCGGCGATCATGGCACCCAGCTGCTGATCCCCTCCCATGGGACCGGACAGCAGGCAATGCACACTAAGGCCAACCTGACGACCCAGCATGGTGCCTGTGGTGCCGGTGGCATAAAGCCGGTGCTTTTTAAGAATGTCGGCATGAGTTGAGGCCCATTCCAGCAGCCGGGACTTTTTATGATCATGGGCCACCAGGGCCACACTCTTGCAAACAGTAAGTGTTCTTTGAGTCTCTTTCATCACTGACAGCATCCTTGTACGCTTGGAGGCTCATGGTAGCCAAAAGCACGCTGGAGCTGCAGCCCTTAAAACGACAAAAAGCTCCGCAAGGGAGCTTTTTGAGCTGAACAAGCGGCGATGTCAGGCCACTTCGTAATAAACGGCGTTTTTGGCTGTTTCCTCGGCCAGAATGGCGAGGGCGACGGGAATGCATTTGCCACACTGAGAACCTACCCCAAGCTCGCGCTTGAGATCCATAAATTCGGTATTGCCCTCGGCAATGGCCTCTTTTAACTGGCGTTCGGTAATGCCCTTGCACAAACACACATACATGAAAGATGTCCTCCGCTCTCAGGACAAATCTAAATGATAGCGGTTATCAGTGCAAGTTAAATTTGTTGAAAAAAGCAACGTCACCTCACAGTATGATGCCGGATTCAATCTTGCCGTCTGGCGACGAGTTGCTCCTTCCGCGCCGACAGATCATAGCCGGCCGCGGCGCACTGCTGCAGCAGCGCCTCTGCCGGCTGTCTGGCGGCCTGCGACAGCGCCCACAGGGTGATGGAGCGGGTGCCGGTGCGGCAGAACGCCAGCACCGGCTGCGGATGTTGCGCCAGAGCGACACGGAAGTCATTAATGGCATCATCGGTAAAGTCACCGGAGCTGATGGGTATCCACTCCCAGGCAAAGCCCAGTGCCCTCGCCTGTCCGGCCAGCGTCTCGGCGGCTGGCTGGCCGGCGCTTTCGCCGTCGGGGCGGTTGCAGATAAGGGTTCGGTAACCCATCGCCTGCAACCGGGGCAGATCCTCGGCGGTCACCTGATCCGCCACCGCAAAGCTTGCTGTAACCGGCTTGATATCCATGCTGGCTTCCTCATGCTGTGGCCGGGGCACACTGCCCGCAGGCCTTTACATCAGACGCTACTGACGCAAAGGGCTGGAGGCAAGCCCAAAACGAAAAAAGGAGGCCGAAGCCTCCTTTTTACAGCGCGGATTGCGCCAGACATCAATTACTTGATGATCTTGGCTACAACGCCGGCGCCTACGGTGCGGCCACCTTCACGGATAGCGAAGCGCAGACCGTCTTCCATCGCGATGGGAGCGATCAGGCTTACAACCATCTTGATGTTGTCGCCAGGCATAACCATTTCAACGCCTTCCGGCAGTTCGATGGTACCGGTCACGTCAGTGGTACGGAAGTAGAACTGCGGACGGTAGCCCTTGAAGAACGGAGTGTGACGGCCGCCTTCGTCTTTGGACAGTACGTATACTTCGGATTCGAAGTCGGTGTGCGGGGTGATGGAGCCCGGCTTGGCCAGAACCTGACCACGCTCAACGTCTTCACGCTTGGTACCACGCAGCAGAACACCCACGTTCTCACCGGCACGGCCTTCGTCCAGCAGCTTGCGGAACATTTCAACGCCGGTACAGGTGGTCTTGGTGGTGTCTTTGATACCCACGATTTCCACTTCTTCACCCACGCGAACGATACCACGCTCAACACGACCGGTAACTACGGTACCACGGCCCTGGATGGAGAATACGTCTTCGATCGGCAGCAGGAAGGCACCGTCAACGGCACGCTCGGGCTCGGGGATGTAGGAATCCAGAGCAGCGGCCAGTTCCAGGATCTTTTCTTCCCACTGAGCATCGCCTTCCAGGCCTTTCAGAGCAGAACCCTGAATTACCGGAATGTCGTCGCCCGGGAAGTCGTACTCGGACAGCAGTTCACGAACTTCCATTTCTACCAGTTCGAGCAGCTCTTCGTCATCAACCATGTCGCACTTGTTCATGAACACGATGATGTAAGGTACGCCTACCTGGCGAGCCAGCAGGATGTGCTCACGGGTTTGCGGCATGGGGCCGTCGGTGGCAGCTACTACCAGGATCGCGCCGTCCATCTGGGCAGCACCGGTGATCATGTTTTTCACGTAGTCAGCGTGGCCGGGGCAGTCAACGTGAGCGTAGTGACGGGTTTCGGTGTCGTACTCAACGTGAGAAGCGGCGATGGTGATACCACGGGCCTTTTCTTCGGGAGCGTTATCGATCTGGTCGAAGGCGCGGGCGGCACCGCCGAACTGCTTGGCCAGCACGTTGGTGATGGCAGCGGTCAGAGTGGTTTTACCGTGGTCAACGTGGCCGATGGTACCAACGTTAACGTGCGGTTTCGTACGTTCAAATTTTTCTTTAGACACGGACTAGTCCTTCCTGATTTGCTCCCGTCCGAAACGACGGACGGGAAGATTTAACAAAGATTAATTAACCTCGGCGGGCAGCAACCACTGCCTCGGCCATGTTCGCAGGTACTTCGGCGTACTTGGCAAACTCCATGGAGTAGGAAGCACGGCCCTGAGTCTGCGAACGCAGGTCGGTAGCGTAACCGAACATTTCGGACAGCGGAACCAGGGCGTTCACAATCTTGCCACTGGGGCCGTCTTCCATGCCTTCGATGATGCCGCGACGACGGTTCACATCGCCGATCACATCACCCATGTACTCTTCCGGCGTTTCCACTTCCACCTTCATCATGGGCTCGAGCAGAGCCGGGTTACACTTCATGAAACCCGCCTTGAACGCCATGGAGCCGGCGATCTTAAAGGCCATTTCGGAAGAGTCAACATCGTGGAACGAACCGTCATACAGGGTGACCTTGATATCTTCGATCGGATATCCGGCCAGCACGCCCTGCTTCATCTGTTCCTGAATACCCTTGTCCACGGCGGGAATGTATTCCTTGGGAATCACACCGCCCACAATGGCATTCACGAAAGTGTAGCCGGCACCTTCTTCCTGAGGCTCGATCTTGATCCAGACGTGACCGAACTGACCACGACCACCGGACTGGCGCACGAACTTGCCTTCCTGCTCCACGGAACCACGAATGGTTTCGCGGAAGGCCACCTGGGGCTTGCCCACGTTGGCCTCCACCTTGAACTCGCGCTTCATGCGGTCCACGATGATGTCCAGGTGCAGTTCGCCCATGCCGGCGATAATGGTCTGACCGGACTCTTCGTCGGTCCAGACCCGGAACGAGGGATCTTCCTGGGCCAGACGACCCAGGGCCAGGCCCATTTTTTCCTGGTCGGCCTTGGTTCTCGGCTCAACCGCCACCGAGATAACCGGCTCGGGGAACTCCATGCGTTCCAGAATGATGGGCGCATCGGGGGCACACAGGGTGTCACCGGTGGTCACATCTTTCAGGCCAATGGCAGCGGCGATGTCGCCGGCACAAACGGACTTGATTTCTTCCCGCTTGTTAGCGTGCATCTGAACGATGCGGCCAATGCGCTCGCGCTTGCCCTTGACCGAGTTCAGCAGGGTATCGCCGGTGCTGACCACCCCGGAGTACACACGGAAGAAGGTCAGGTTGCCCACAAAGGGATCGGTGGCGATCTTGAACGCCAGTGCGGCAAAAGGCGCGGCATCGTCGGCGGGACGGGAATCGGGCGTTTCGCCGTCGTCCTTCACACCGGCAATGGCGGGTACTTCCACCGGGGACGGCAGGTACTCCACCACCACGTCGAGCATGGCCTGTACGCCCTTGTTCTTGAACGCGGAACCACAGGTAACCAGGATGACCTCATTACTGAGGACGCGGCTGCGCAGACCGGACTTAATCTCTTCCTCGCTCAGCTCGCCTTCTTCCAGGTACTTTTCCATCAGCTCTTCACTGGCTTCGGCAGCGGCTTCAACCAGGTTCTGGTGCCACTCCTCGGCCAGTTCCTGCAGCTCGGCAGGAATATCGTGATACTCAAAGCTGGTGCCGTTGTCGTCGTCATTCCAGTCGATGGCTTTCATCTTGACCAGATCCACCACGCCGCGGAAATGATCTTCCGCACCGATAGGCAGCTGAACCGGCACGGGCGCCCCTTTCAGGCGGGTCTTGATTTGCTCGACCACGCGCAGAAAGTTGGCACCGGTACGGTCCATCTTGTTGACGAAGGCAATACGGGGAACATGATACTTGTTGGCCTGACGCCACACCGTCTCGGACTGTGGCTGAACACCACCCACGGCGCAATACACCATGACCGCACCGTCGAGCACCCGCATGGAACGCTCTACTTCAATGGTGAAGTCAACGTGTCCGGGAGTGTCGATGATGTTGATGCGGTGCTGGGGAAACTGGTGCGCCATGCCGTCCCAGAAACAGGTGGTGGCCGCAGAGGTGATGGTAATACCACGCTCCTGCTCCTGCTCCATCCAGTCCATGGTGGCGGCGCCATCATGCACTTCACCCAGCTTGTGATTCACGCCTGTATAAAACAGGATGCGCTCGGTGGTGGTGGTTTTGCCGGCGTCAATGTGAGCACTGATACCGATATTGCGGTAGCGCTCAATGGGGGTTGTACGAGCCACAATAAGATCCTCTTGCCAAGGTCGAATGTCCTTCGTGAGCCACAAGGGGCGCGGCTTGCGCCGCGCCCACCCACATTACCAGCGGTAGTGGGCGAAGGCCTTGTTGGCTTCGGCCATGCGGTGAACGTCTTCACGTTTCTTCACGGCAGAGCCTTTGTTTTCAGAGGCATCCATCAGCTCGCCAGCCAGACGCTGGGCCATGGATTTTTCGCCACGCTTGCGCGCAGCTTCCACCAGCCAGCGCATGGCCAGGGCGTTACGGCGCACGGGGCGTACTTCAACCGGAACCTGGTAGGTAGAACCACCAACCCGGCGGGATTTAACTTCAACAGTAGGACGAACGTTGTCCAGGGCTTCTTCGAACAGCGCCAGGTGCTCTTTGCTGGTCTTGGCGGCAACGATGTCGAGAGCACCGTAAACAATCTTTTCAGAGGTAGACTTCTTGCCGTCTACCATTACTACGTTAACAAACTTTGCCAGCAGCTCGGATCCGAACTTGGGATCCGGCAGGATTTTACGCTGGCCGATTACGCGACGTCTTGGCATTGCAAACTCTCCGTAACTTCAGGAATAACCCAAAACAAAACAGGTTAAAAAAATAAATGTTTGGCCTTACTTAACGGAGAACCATTAAGCCTTGGGCTTCTTGGCGCCGTACTTGGAACGGCCCTGACGACGGGCGGAAACACCGGAGGTGTCCAGCGCGCCGCGCACGGTGTGGTAACGCACACCGGGAAGGTCTTTAACACGACCACCGCGGATCAGAACAACGGAGTGCTCCTGCAGGTTGTGGCCTTCACCACCGATGTAGGAGTTCACTTCGAAGCCGTTGGTCAGACGAACACGGCACACTTTACGCAGTGCGGAGTTCGGCTTCTTCGGAGTGGTGGTGTATACGCGGGTGCACACGCCGCGCTTCTGCGGGCAGGCTTCCAGCGCCGGCACGTTGCTTTTAGCAACGGCTTGTTGGCGAGGCTTGCGCACCAGCTGGTTAATAGTTGCCATTAACAGCTCCTGATAATGTCGTTCTACAGTTGAAAAAATCCATCCCCAAAAGCGGGGACGCAAAATTCTATGCCTGCCCCGAGGGCAAGTCAAGATTTATACAGTTGCTCGTGCAGACAGTGACGGGGTTACCTGCGCCGACACGCTTCAGGCCCATCCATGGGACGCTCGGCAAATGTCATCCATGACATTTGACGGTCGACTCCGGCAATCCCCGCCACTGCCCACTCACTGGCACCCAGTTGTAGCTGCCGCTTTAGCTGGCAGAGCCTGTGCAACAGGCTTTGAGTACACAGTGGCCTGTGAATATACGCCGGCTAAAGCGGTACCTACCGGCCGGTCATGAATACTGGTTTTCTACCAGGCGGTGGGGCTGCCCTGGGTGGCAACCAGCTCAACGAAGCCGGCCATGGTAAGCGGCTTGCCAATAACCGGCTCAAGACCGCGGGCGTCCAGGTCTTCACGCATCACATGCAGGCGGCCGTCGTCGGCCAGAGGCTGCAGCCGGGCCTGCCAGGCTGGCAGGGTGGCGGCAATCACCCCGTCCTGCCACAGCACCAGGTGATCCCCGGGCTGCAGATAGTGCAGCGCCCGCTCCAGACTGCGGTGACTGAAAGGGGAATGTTTGACGGTATGCAGCATAATTCCTCAGAAGGTCAGGCGAACGTCGTGCCCGGCCAGGCGACGGCCAAGCTCGCCGGCATCACAGGCCTCGGCCTCGATGCACAGATCGGCCAGACTCAGGCCCCGCTCGGCCAGAGAGTCGGCACAGACATACACTCGCTCTATGTCGTACAACTCCAGCAGACCAAAGGTGGGGGCATAGTCCCTTCCCTTGATGGCCGCCGGGGCCTGACCGGCCCTGAGCTGATAGACACCATCGTCAATAAAGAACACCGCCAGCTCCTCACTCAGTGCCGAGGTGGCCAGCACCGCATCCAGCCCTTCCCGGCCGGCGGCACTGCCATGGGGCGGTGTGTGAAAGATAAAGGCAACCTTGTTCATCAGAATTGCACCACGCGATCGGCAGTCAGCGCCGCCTGGGCCAGAGCCCCCAGACCACTGAGACGAAAGGGTGCGGTCACATTGCCGGCGCTCAGGCCCACGTCGGCGGCTCCGGTGTCATCGCACAGACCGCGCCGCAGCGCCGCCGCCACACACAGATCCAGCGTGAGGTCATGGCGCCCGGCCAGATCCACCCAGGCCCGGTACAGGTCAAACTCGTCACTGGCAGGCTGCAGCAGACGGTTCCCGTTGTGCACCCCTTCCTGATAGAAAAACACGCTGTCGACGGCATGGCCCTGCTCCAGCACGGCACAGGCAAAGCGCCAGGCGTCGGCGGCGGACTGAGTGCCGTAGCAGGGGCCGGTAACCAGCAGCGCAAAACGCAGGGGAGTTTCGGTCATGAACATGAGTCCGCAAAAAACAAAAGAGCGGCCAAAGCCGCTCTTGGCAAGGCTTATTCCACCAGGGCGATGGCTTCCACTTCCACCAGCACATCCTTGGGCAGACGGGCCACTTCCACACAGGAGCGGGCCGGAGCACCGGCGGCAAAGTAGCTGGCATACACTTCGTTGAAGGCCAGGAAGTTGTTCATGTCGGACAGGAAGCAGGTGGTCTTGATCACGCTGGTGGCATCGGCACCGGCCTCGGCCAGCACCGCCATCAGGTTGTCCATTACCTGCTTGGTCTGGGCTTCAATGCCGCCTTCCACCACGTCCATGGTGGACGGGTCCAGCGGGATCTGGCCGGAGGTGTAAACCATGTTGCCCACACGGGCAGCCTGGATATAGGGACCAATGGCGGCGGGAGCCTGATCGGTAGCGATTACGGTTTTAGTCATGGGTTCTCCTGGTTATGTGGCGACGACTCCTCGTCATCGCGTTTTTTCTGCCTGATATAGAGGTAGACAGTGTGTTTGGAAATATTGAGCTTGTCCGACACCATGGCAATGGCGTCCTTGATATCGAAGATGCCTTTTTCAAACAGGGTGGTGACGATCTGCTTGTTTTTGGCGTTGTTGGCCACGTCCGGATCGGCGTTAATGGTCTCGATGGTACGCTCTACAGTGAGGGTGACCAGCTCTTCCACGTTGTTGCTGAAGTTTTCCGCCGAGGCCTGGGGACGTTCGTTTTCCGGCGGCAGCAAATCGGCCATCAGCTCGTGCAGGGGCGCACTCAGATCCAGATGCAGGCACAGCACGCCAGAGAGCTCACCGGCAGGGCCACGCAGCGCCTGCAGCAGGCTGCGTACCGGCCCGCCCGGACGCTGGTGGGTCAGGCACAGGCGGTTTCCGCCCCGACGTTGCAGCTCGGTCAGCAACCGTTGCTCGGTGTCGGTCATGGCCGCACCGGGCTGACGGTTGCCACCGGCGACCCGCAGGGCCACACCGGCCGGTTCATGCAGGGAATAGAGCACCGCCTCGCCATGCCGGCCGTAGAGCGCCGCCAGGCCGTCCACCAGCTCCGCATACCGCAACAGCACCTCGTGCGACGTACGCAAGGCGACATCCGTGGCCGTATTATTCAGCACAAGGGCCGCCCCGCTTCGGGCCGTCCCACTTTCCGTTGGCATTGCTGGCTCCCACCCATATCTCTGGTTCTGATTTTCAATCGCTGATAATGAATGTCAACTTTTTTTGAAGCGGGCCGGGAGCCGGGTCAAGCTAATCGGAGATCAGCCTCGGGGGCCGTTCTCAATGCGCACCACACGACCACGGCGAATGGTGACGATCTGCATAAACTGATATCGCCCGAAATGATAGGTCCATCGTTCGCCATCGGCCCGGCTGAAACGGTAACCGTAGTCATCGTAAAAATCCCGCCAGGCGCGCTCGCGAATCAAGGGTTCGCCGCAGTACAACAGCAACAATGCCACCGGGTCTCCGTCTGTGATCAGGCGGTTGTCGCAGCGCATGCTGTCGGCCTGAGCCGGCGCCAGCCAGAGCCACAGCAGCCATAACAGAAAACAGTAGCGCATTAACACCTCCCAACCCAAAGCATAGGAGTCCCCTGTTGCGGCCACAAAAAAACCGCCCGCAGGCGGTTTTTTATTCAGGAGGCAAAGGCTCAGGCCCGCAGGGCCTTTTCGCCCCGGGAGACACCACAGACGCCGCTGCGCACCACTTCCACCACTTCGGTGGTTTCACTCATGTTGCGAATAAAGGCGTCGAGCTTGTCACTGGTGCCCACCAGCTGAACCGTGTACAGGTGCGGGGTCACATCCACGATCTGGCCACGGAAGATATCGGCGGTGCGCTTGACCTCGTCGCGGTTGCTGCCATCGGCGCGCACCTTGACCAGCACGATTTCCCGCTCGATGTGATCGCCGTCGGTCAGATCGCTGACCTTGAGCACGTCCACCAGCTTGTTGAGCTGCTTGGTGATCTGCTCGATCACCCGCTCGTCACCGCTGGTGACGATGGTCATGCGTGACAGGGTGGGATCCTCGGTGGGGGCCACGGTCAGGGTTTCAATGTTATAGGCCCGCTGGGAAAACAGCCCCACTACCCGGCTCAGGGCACCGGACTCGTTTTCCAGCAACAGGGAAATAATACGCCGCATCAGGTTCGCTCCGTTTTGCTCAACCACATTTCATCCATGGCTCCGGTCTTGATCTGCATGGGGTAAACATGCTCTTCCGGATCGATCTGAATATCCATGAATACCAGCTTGTCGGTCATGGAGAAGCACTTCTCCAGGGCCGCATCCAGCTCGGCCGGATCGGTCACCTTCATGCCCACATGGCCATAGGATTCGGCCAGCTTGACGAAGTCGGGCAGCGAGTCCATGTAGGAATGGCTCTGACGACCTTCATAGAACATCTTCTGCCACTGCTTCACCATGCCCAGGGCGCTGTTGTTCATGGAGATGATTTTCACCGGTATGTTGTATTGCATACAGGTGGACAGCTCCTGAATGTTCATCTGAATAGAGCCGTCACCGGTCACACACACCGATACCGCATCGGGACAGCCCAGCTTGGCGCCCATGGCGGCGGGCAGACCAAAGCCCATGGTGCCCAGGCCACCGGAGTTGATCCACTGGCGCGGCTTGTCGTAGGGGTAGTAGAGTGCGGCAAACATCTGGTGCTGGCCCACGTCGGAGCTGATGATGGCCTTGCCTTCAGTGATGCGGTATACCGACTCCATGACCTGCTGGGGCTTGATGTATTTGTCGCTCTTCTCGTAGCTCAGGCACTTGCGATCCCGCCACTGCTCGATCTGCACCCACCAGTCGTCCAGCGCCTGGGTATCGGGCTTGAGCCCCAGCTCGCGAATCGCTTCCAGCATCTGCGCCAGCACGGTATCGGCCGAGCCGACGATGGGAATGTGCGCCGGAATGGTCTTGGAGATGGAGGTCGGATCCACGTCCACATGCACTATGGTGGCATGGGGGCAGAACTTGGCCACGTTGTTGGTCACCCGATCGTCGAAACGGGCGCCAATGGCCAGGATCAGATCCGAGTTGTGCATGGTCTTGTTGGCTTCATAGGTGCCGTGCATACCCAGCATACCGATAAACTGCTTGTGGGTACCGGGCATGACGCCCAGGCCCATCAGGGTATTGGTCACCGGCAGGTTGAACTGCTCGGCCAGCTGCACCACCAGGCCGCTGGCGTCGGCGGTAATGGCGCCGCCACCCACATACATCACCGGACGCCTGGCCTCGGCCAGCGCCTTCATCGCCTTCTTGATCTGGCCCTTGTGGCCCACCCCGGTCGGGTTGTAGGAGCGCATATCCACCGAGGCGGGGTAGACGTAGGGATGCTTTTCCTTCGGGTTCTGAATGTCCTTGGGCAAGTCCACGACCACCGGGCCGGGACGGCCGGACGCGGCAATGTAATAGGCCTTTTTGATGGCCAGCGGAATATCGGACGCCTTCTTGCACAAAAAACTGTGCTTCACGATGGGACGGGAAATACCGATCATGTCGGTTTCCTGAAAGGCGTCATCACCAATGTAGTTGGTCGGCACCTGTCCGGACAGCACCACCATGGGAATGGAATCCATATAGGCGGTGGCAATACCGGTAATACAGTTGGTCGCACCGGGACCCGAAGTCACCAGCACGGTACCCACCTTGCCGGTGGCCCGCGAGTAACCATCGGCCATGTGCACGGCCGCCTGCTCGTGGCGCACCAGCACGTGCTCTATTTTGCTGTTTTCAAACAAGGCATCATAGATGTCCAGTACCGAGCCGCCAGGATAACCAAACAGGTAATCAATCCCCTGGTCCTCCAGCGCCCGCACGACCATTTCTGCGCCTGATAACATCTCCATGGTAAAGCCCTCCAGGCTCTGCTCCGTTCACCTTGCCACTCCCTCGTACCATGACACCCGGCCGGCGGCCGGGCAACATGGCAAAATGAGCGACTTTTTATATTTATTAAACAACAACTTACAACAGCGAAGCTGAAGATAAGCAGAAAAAGGATGAAAAATCACCTTAACCTGCTTTAAATCCGTTGTCTACGGGCTTTGGCAAATCCGTTGGCTTCGCTCGAAACAGCCTGCCATTACCGCTCCGGGCACAACAGCGCCAACAAAATTCGCGCGCTGGCGCCAGCGGCTAAAGCCTCACCAACAGGACCGGCAAAGCAGGGATTTACCAACAACAAAACAATAACAACAACATGACAACGCAACATGAAACTATTGATTGGCAAAAAATTAAAATCACAGAATAAAGCACTGAATTAAACCCTTTCCGCCTTTATATTTAGTTTGTGTTGTCGGCACTTGCGGCCAAGGTAAAGTTGACAGCGCCGCCGTTAATCGTTATCTGTATAGCGTTGTTAACGGATTCTTCCTGATGTGAGTGACCATGCAAAAGCAGATTCAGCTACTACTACTAACCTACAAGGTGCATTAACGCGCGGGGTCAGGCGTAGCTGGAATTTATCATTCACACAGTTTCACATTCAAAAACCCGTGCCGTCCGCACGGGTTTTTTTCATTCTGCTTCGGGCGGCACGGATACACAGAGGAAAGCGACATGTCGAACCAGGTCATTATATTCGATACCACCTTGCGGGACGGTGAACAGGCGCTTTCCGCCAGCCTGACCGTCAAGGAAAAACTGCAGATCGCCCAGGCTCTGGAACGGCTCGGTGTGGACGTGATGGAAGTGGGCTTTCCCATCTCTTCACCCGGCGACTTCGAGTCGGTGCAGACCATTGCCCGCCATATCAAGAACAGCCGGGTCTGTGCCCTGTCCCGGGCGCTCAAGGCCGATATCGACGCTGCCGGCGAGGCCCTGCGGGTGGCGGATCAGTTCCGCATTCACACCTTTATCTCCACCTCCGACATTCATGTGCAGAGCAAGCTGCGCAAGGACTTCGACTCGGTAGTGGAAATGAGTGTGGCGGCGGTCAAGCACGCCCGCGGCTACACCGACGACGTGGAATTCTCCTGCGAAGACGCCGGCCGTACCCCCATCGACAACCTGTGCCGTATGGTGGAGGCCGTGATCAAGGCCGGCGCCCGCACCGTCAACATTCCCGACACCGTGGGTTATACCGTACCGAGCGAGTTCGGCGGCATCATTCAGACCCTGTTCGAGCGGGTGCCCAACATTCATGAGGCGGTCATTTCCGTGCACTGCCACGATGACCTCGGCATGTCGGTAGCCAACTCCATCGCCGCCGTGCAGCAGGGCGCGCGCCAGATCGAATGTACCATCAACGGCATCGGCGAGCGGGCCGGCAACTGCTCGCTGGAAGAAGTGGCCATGGTGATGAAGACCCGGGGCGAGCTGCTCGGGGTGCACACCAACATCAAGAGCCAGGAAATCTACCGTACCAGCCAGCTGGTGCGTAACCTGTGCAACATGCCGGTACAGCCCAACAAGGCCATTGTGGGTGCCAACGCCTTTGCCCACTCCTCCGGCATTCACCAGGACGGCGTGCTGAAAAACAAGAATACCTACGAGATCATCACTCCCGAGAGCATCGGTCTGCCCAAGAACCAGCTCAACCTCACTTCCCGCTCCGGCCGCCATGTGATCAAGCACCGTATGGCCGAGATGGGCTACAGCGAGCAGGACTACGATCTCGACACCCTCTACGCCAGCTTTCTGGCTCTGGCCGACCGCAAGGGCCAGGTGTTTGACTACGACCTGGAAGCCCTGGTGTTCTTCAGCCAGATCCACGAAGAGCCGGAGCAGTACAAGCTCAAGTACCTGAGCGTGCAGTCCGGCAGCAACGTTATGTCCACCGCCAGCGTGCGCATGGAAGTGGGCGGCGAAGTGGTCAACGAAGCCGCCGTGGGCAATGGTCCGGTGGACGCCGTGTACCAGTGCATCAACCGGATAACCGGCTATGACATTCGCATCGACAAGTACGAACTGCAGAGCAAGGGCGAAGGCAAGGATGCACTGGGCCAGGTAGACATCGTCGCCGAGTACAAAGGCCGCAAGTTCCACGGCATGGGCCTGGCCACCGACATCGTCGAGTCGTCTGCCCAGGCGCTGGTGCACGTGATTAACTGCATTTACCGGGCCGAGCAGGTCGCGGAAAAGAAAGAAGAAATTCAGAAAAAAATTCGTATGGAGACAGTGTGAACATGAGCGCAAGCTACAAGGTCGCGGTATTGCCGGGTGACGGCATTGGCCCGGAAGTGATGGCCGAAGCCATTCGCGTGCTGGACAAGGTGCAGGCCGAGTTCGGCCTGCAGCTGGAATACAGCCATTATGATGTGGGCGGTATCGCCATCGACAACCACGGCAGCCCCCTGCCCGCCGCCACCCTGGCCGGCTGTGAAGCCGCCGATGCCGTGCTGTTCGGCTCTGTGGGTGGCCCCAAGTGGGAAAACCTGCCCCCCAACGAGCAGCCCGAACGCGGCGCCCTGCTGCCCCTGCGCGGTCATTTCAAGCTGTTCTGCAATATGCGTCCGGCCAAGATCTACCAGGGTCTGGAAGGCTTTTCACCGCTGCGCGCCGACATCAGCGCCCGCGGCTTTGACATCGTGTGCATGCGTGAACTGACCGGCGGCATCTATTTCGGTCAGCCCAAGGGCCGCGAAGGCTCTGGCCCGGAAGAAAAGGCGTTTGATACCGAGGTGTATCACCGCTATGAAATCGAGCGCATCGCCCGGCTGGCATTCGAGGCGGCTCAGGGCCGTCGTGGCGTGGTCACCTCCGTCGACAAGGCCAACGTACTGCAGGCTTCCATTCTGTGGCGCGAAGTGGTCACCGAAATCGCCAAAGACTATCCGGACGTGACCCTGAATCACATCTATATCGACAACGCCACCATGCAGCTGATCAAGGATCCGTCCCAGTTCGATGTGCTGCTGTGCTCCAACCTGTTCGGCGACATTGTCTCCGACGAAATGGCGATGATCACCGGCTCCATGGGCCTGCTGCCGTCCGTCAGCCTGAACGATCAGGGCTTTGGCCTGTACGAGCCCGCCGGTGGCTCCGCCCCGGATATCGCCGGAAAGGGCATTGCCAATCCCATCGCCCAGATTTTGTCTGCCGCCCTGATGCTGCGTTACAGCTTCAAGCAGGAAGAAGCGGCCCAAGCCATTGAGCGCGCCGTGGCCGAAACCCTGGCCGCCGGTTACTTCACCGGTGATCTTTACAGCGACAAGGCCGAACATCCGGTGCAGTCCACCAGTCAAATGGGTGAGCAGATCGTTTCCCGTATCCGGAGAGCAAGCTAATGGCCAAGACCCTCTATCAGAAAGTATTTGACGCCCATCTGGTGCGCAATGAAGCCGGCGAAACCCCGCTGCTTTACATTGACCGCCACCTGGTGCACGAAGTGACCTCGCCCCAGGCCTTTGACGGCCTGCGCGAAAAGGGCCGCAAGCTGCGCCGCCCCGACCGCACCTGGGCAACCATGGATCACAACGTCTCCACCGAGACCAACGACATCGCCGCCTCCGGTGAAATGGCCCGTATCCAGATGGAAACCCTGGCCAAGAACTGTGAAGAGTTCGGCGTGCCCCTCTATGACCTGCACCACAAGTATCAGGGCATAGTGCACGTGATCGGCCCCGAGCTGGGCCTGACCCTGCCCGGTACCACCATCGTCTGTGGTGACTCCCATACCGCCACCCACGGCGCCTTTGGCGCCCTGGCGTTCGGTATCGGCACCTCGGAAGTAGAGCACGTCATGGCCACCCAGACCCTGAAACAGGGCCGGGCCAAAACCATGAAGATTCAGGTCAACGGCACGCTCAATCCGGGCATCAGCGCCAAGGACGTGGTGCTGGCCATTATCGGTGAAGTCGGCCACGCCGGCGGCACCGGCTATGTGGTGGAATTCTGCGGCAGCGCCATCGAGGCGCTGTCCATGGAAGCCCGCATGACCATCTGTAACATGGCCATCGAGCTGGGCGCCAAGGCGGGTCTTATCGCCCCCGATCAGACCACCTTTGACTACCTCAAGGGCCGCCCCTTTGCCCCCGAAGGCGAGCAGTGGGAGCAGGCCGTGGCCTACTGGAGCACCCTCAAGTCCGACGAAGGCGCCGAGTTTGACGCCGTGGTCGAGCTCGACGGCAACGCCATTGCCCCTCAGGTCACCTGGGGCACCAACCCGGGTCAGGTGATGCCGGTCAACGGCACCATTCCTGCTCCGGAAGACTTTGACGATGCCGTTGAGCGTCAGTCTGCGGTCAAGGCCCTGCAGTACATGGACATTCCCGCCGGTGGCAAGCTCACCGACGTACGTGTCGACAAGGTGTTTATCGGCTCCTGCACCAACAGCCGCATTGAAGATCTGCGCGCCGCCGCCGACATCGCCAAAGGCCGCAAGGTGGCCGCCGGCGTTCAGGCGCTGGTGGTGCCCGGCTCCCAGCAGGTGAAGGCCCAGGCCGAAGCCGAAGGCCTCGACAAAATCTTTATCGAAGCCGGCTTTGAATGGCGCCTGCCCGGCTGTTCCATGTGTCTGGCCATGAACAACGACCGGCTGCAGCCCGGTGAGCGTTGTGCCGCCACCAGCAACCGCAACTTTGAAGGCCGTCAGGGCCGGGGTGGCCGCACCCATCTGGTGAGCCCGGCCATGGCCGCCGCCGCCGCCGTGTTCGGTCACTTTGTCGACATTCGGGATCTGTAAGGGGAATAGTATGAGCGGATTCAAGCAATTAACCGGTATCGCCGCCCCCCTGGATGCGGCCAACGTAGACACCGATCAGATCATTCCCAAGCAGTTTCTGCAAAAGGTGACCCGATCCGGCTTTGGCAAGCACCTGTTTCACGACTGGCGTTTTCTCGATGACGCCGGCGAACAGCCGAACCCCGAGTTCGTGCTTAACCAGGCGCCCTACGATCAGGCGGTGATCCTGCTGGCCCGGGAAAACTTCGGCTGCGGCTCCAGCCGCGAGCACGCCCCCTGGGCGCTGGCCGACTTTGGCCTCAAGGCGGTGATCGCCCCCAGCTTTGCCGATATCTTCTACGGCAACGCCATCAACAACGGCATGGTGCCGGTGCGCCTGACCGAAACGCAGGTGGAAAGCCTGTTTCAGTATGTGGCGGCCAGCAAGGGCGCCGAGATCACCGTGGATCTGGAAGCGCAGGAAGTGCGCGCCGGCGAGCACGCCTTCCCGTTCGAGATCGATGAGTTCCGCCGCTACTGCCTGCTGAACGGCCTCGACAATATCGGCCTGACTCTGCAACACGCGGATCAGATCGACGCCTACGAGGCGCAGCAGCCCGCCTGGCTGTAACCTGCCCCAGCAAACCACACAACGCCGGCCCAGTGTCGGCGTTTTTAGTGCACGTCTTCCAGAAGGAGCGCCACCAGATCACTGGTCACACCACGTTCCACCCTGAGCACGGTGGCCATGGCCCTGATTGACGGCACCCGGTCACCGACTGCCGGCAGCATCAGTTGCCAGTGCTGTCCTTTTCTACAGCGCCCGCATTCCACCTCCATCAACATGCCCTGCTGACTCAGATTGAGACAGGTTCCCTGAACACGCTCGCTGGCGGTGGCCAGGATCACGGTCGCATTGACCTCAATACGTTGATGCAGACGCTTTTCCTTGTTGGCTGGTAACATGGGCTTGTCCTTTCAATGGCTGGTTTCACCGGGTAAATCTACCTACAATAGCGGTCTTTCCTTTTTGCCATCGGGGCTTGCCGACAAGGGCGCCGTTTCACCCCGATACTAATGATTCAACCAGGGAGTGGCCCGTGAAAAAGACTTTGCTTGCCCTGCTGCTGGCGGCCAGCGCGCCGCTGGCGGCACAAACGCCGACGCTGACCATCTATACCTATAGCTCATTTGCATCCGATTGGGGGCCGGGCCCGGCGATAGAAACCGCCTTTGAAGCCGAGTGCGACTGTAACCTGGAATGGGTAGCGCTGGATGACGGTGTATCCATACTCAACCGGCTCCGGCTGGAAGGAAGTAACACCAAAGCCGATATTGTACTGGGGCTCGACAACAATCTGCTGCGGGCGGCTGAAGAGACCGGCTTGATTGAACCCCACGGTCTTGCCCCCAAAGGGCTGACCCTGCCCGGTGGCTGGAGCGATCCCTATTTCCTGCCCTATGACTACGGCTATTTCGCCTTTATCTATAATGCCGACAAGCTGACCAACCCGCCCGCCAGCTTTGCCGAGCTGCTTGAGCGCCCCGAGCTGACCCTGCTGTATCAGGATCCGCGCACCAGCACCCCGGGCCAGGGACTGCTGCTGTGGGTGCAGAAACTCTATGGCGACAAGGCCCCTGACGTCTGGCAAAACCTGGCAAAACGCACTGTATCCGTGACCAAGGGCTGGAGCGAGGCCTACGGCATGTTCCTGGAAGGCGAAGCCGACATGGTGCTGTCCTACACCACCTCCCCCGCCTACCACATTGAGGCGGAGCAACAGCACCAGTACCGGGCCGCCGGCTTTGAAGAAGGCCACTATGTGCAGGTGGAAGTGGCCGGCAAGATCAAGGGTACCAGTCAGCCCGAGCTGGCGGATCGCTTTATGCGGTTTATGATCACTCCCGGTTTTCAGCAGCATATTCCCGCCGGCAACTGGATGTATCCGGTGATCGACACCGAGCTGCCCGCCGGTTTTGATGAGCTGGTGACCCCCAGCCAGGCACTGAGCTTCAGCCCCGAAGAAGTGGCCAGCCAGCGCAAACAATGGCTGCGCCAGTGGCTGAACGCCACCACCCGCTGATGCCATCCCGCTTATGGTGGCTACCGGGCAGTCTGAGTCTGGTCGCCATTCTGATGCTCACCGCTGTTCCCATTGCCGCCCTGCTGATGCAGGGTGGCAGCAATGCAGCTCAGGTCTTTACCGACCCTTACCTGCGCCATGTGGTCTGGTTCAGCTTTTACCAGGCGGCCCTGTCCACCCTGATCAGCCTGGGACTGGCCCTGCCGCTGGCCCAGGCCTTGTCGCGCCGGCGCTTTCCCGGCCGCAATCTGCTCCTCAGGCTGTTTGGACTGACTCTGGTGCTGCCGGTAATCCTGGTGGTATTCGGACTGGTGGCGGTGCACGGCCGCCAGGGCTGGAGCAATCAGCTGCTGACCCAGCTTGGCCTGGAGCCGGTCAGTTATCTTTATGGTCTCACCGGCATTCTGCTGGCCCATGTGTTCTTCAATATGCCGCTGGCGGCGCGCATTCTGCTGCAGAACATCGAAGCCATTCCCGCCAGCCAGTGGCGGCTGGCCAGTCAGCTCGGCTTTAACAGCCGTCAGCTGTTTCGCTGGTTGATCTGGCCGGCGGTGCGCGGCGCCCTGCCAGGGCTGGCCAGCCTGATCTTTATGCTCTGCTTTACCAGCTTTGCCACCGTGATGGCGCTGGGTGGCGGCCCCAAATCCACCACCCTGGAAGTGGCCATCTATCAGGCCCTGCGTTATGACTTTGATCTGCCTCTCGCGGGCAGCCTGGCCCTGCTGCAACTGCTGTTTTGTGGTGCTTTTCTGCTGGTGCAGTACCGTCTTAGCAAGCCGCCGGAATACCGGGGTGACCGGCTCAGCGCCTGCCTGCGCCACGATGCGCCCTGGTGGCGCACCCGGCTGACCGATGCCATGGTGATGGCGGTGGCGTTCGTCGTCTTTCTGCCACCCTTGCTGGCCATCGTGACCGCCGGCCTCAACCCCAGACTGCTGCCGGCACTGACCTCTAGCCGGCTGTGGTCGGCACTGGGGCAGTCCATGAGCATCGCCGTCGGGGCCGGTCTGCTGTCGGTCACGCTCACCACCGGACTGCTGGTCACCAGCCGCCATCTGCGGCTGCAGCGTAATCGCCACCTGCTGGCCGGCGGGCTGGAAGCCAGCGGCTCCGTCATTCTGGTATTACCTGCGGTGGTGCTGTCCACCGGGCTGTTTATTCTGCTGCGCGGCGTGGCCGATGTGTTTGCCCTCGGCCCCTTGCTGGTGGTGCTGGTCAATGCCCTGATGGCCATGCCCTATGCCCTGCGCACCCTGCAACTGCCGATGGAGCGAGTGGCCCACCGCTACGACCGCCTGTGCAGCAGCCTGAACGTATGCGGCTTGCACCGCCTTCGGCTGGTGGAGTGGCCGCTGCTGCGCCAACCCCTGGCCCTGGCGCTCTCTCTGGCCATGATGCTGTCCTTGGGGGACTTAAGCGCCATCGCCCTGTTTGGCAGCCAGCAACTGCAGACTCTGCCCTGGTTGCTGTATCAGCAACTGGGCAGCTATCAGATGACGGATGCCGCCGCTACCGCCCTGGTATTACTGACACTGAACCTGACCCTGTTTCTGTTGATTGAGCGCGTACTGGGAGGCAAGCATGCTTACGCTGAATAACCTGAGCGCTCATTACCCGGAGCAGCGCCAGTGTTTTTCCCTCACCGCCGCGCCGGGCACCATCACTGCGCTGATTGGCCCCAGCGGTGCCGGCAAGTCCACCCTGTTGGCCATGCTGGGCGGCTTTGCCCGGGTAGACGGGGGTGAACTGCACCTGAATGGCCAGGATCTGCACGGGCTGTCACCGTCGGCGCGGCCCGTGACCACCCTGTTTCAGGACAACAACCTGTTCTGGCATATGAACGTATACCAGAATATCGCCATCGGGCTGCATGCGGGGCTGAAACTGACACCGGCCCAGCAGCAGCAGGTTCACGCGGTGGCCGAACAGGTCGGCATTGGTAACCTGCTGAAACGCAAGCCGGGGCAACTCTCCGGCGGGCAGCAACAACGGGTGGGGCTGGCCCGCTGTCTGGTACGCCAGCGGCCGGTGCTGTTGCTGGACGAGCCCTTCTCGGCACTGGATCCGGCACTGCGTTTTGAGTTATTGCAGTTGTTACGGGAACAGACCGACCGGCTGGGACTGATCGTACTGCTGGTCACTCATCACCCGGAAGAGGCAGCCCGGGTTGCCGACCGTATCGCCTATGTACACGATGGCCGTATTCTTGAGCAGGGTGACGGCGGGCTGCTGTCGGCACCCCGCACAACAGAATTAAGGGCGTATCTGGGAACGGCGGCGGTGAGGAGTGAGGAGTGAGGAGTCCACTCCTCTCCCCTCACATTTCACCCCCCCACTTTTCACAGGTTCTCTTCGGCAAAGGACGCCAGCCGGCTGCGCATCACACCATTCAGGTAGACATTGGCGCTGCCTTCAAAGTCCTTGAAACGTTCCACGATATAAGTCAGTCCGGAGGTCACCGGGGTCAGGTAGTTGGAGTCAATCTGAGCCAGGTTGCCCGAGCACACCAGCTTGGTGCCTTCACCGCAGCGGGTGATGATGGTCTTGAGCTGGGACGCGGTCAGGTTCTGGCATTCGTCCAGCAGCACAAAGGTGTTCTGAATGCTGCGGCCGCGCATAAAGTTGACCGACTTGAACTGAATATTGGCCTTGCCCATGATATAGCTGAGCGAGCCGTCCATGCATTCGTCCTGCTTGTGCAATACCTCCAGGGTATCGGTAATGGCCGCCAGCCAGGGCGCCATTTTTTCCTCCTCGGTGCCCGGCAGAAAGCCAATGCTTTCGGCGATTTCCGGCGTGTTTCGAGTGACGATCACACGATCGTAAATGCCCTTTTCTATGGTCATTTCCAGCGCCGAGGCCATGGCCAGCAGGGTCTTGCCGCAGCCCGCCGGCCCGGTCAGGATCACCATATCGATATGAGGGTCCAGCAGCGCATCCAGCGCCATGGCCTGATAGATATTCTTGGGCTGAATGCCCCAGGCCTTGCGCCCCATCATGCGCTCCCGGCCCAGATCCACAAAGCGCAGCTGACCGTTTTCCTTGTCCAGCACGCGGCCGGCAAAGTCCTCGGTGTCATCGATCAGGTACTGATTGATATGGGCGCCCGGCAGCAGCTCTTCGGCAACGGTATGGATCACCTCCCGGCCATGGGTTTCGCTTTCGCATTCCCCTACCCGGTCCCAGAAACTGTCGTCAAAATGGCAGAAACCCTTGGCCAGCAGACGAATGTCGTCCACCAGCTGATCGGAGCGGTAGTCCTCCACATGCTCAAGACCGGCACCCTTGGCCTTGAGCCGCATATTGATATCCTTGGTCACCAGCACCGCCTTGCGGCCGCCGTGGTGTTTCTGCAGATAAAGTGCGGTATTGATAATACGGTTGTCGGCCTCGTCGTCGGTAAAGACTGCATAGCCTTCCGGCAGGTGACGATCCGAGATAATGGCAATACGGCCCGAGGCGTCGTCGTCCTTCAGTCCCAGTTGCACCCCGGCAATAATCTGTTCGGGAGTGGCATCGTGGAAAATATCCTCCAGGGTGCGAATGGCCACCCGCGCGTCCCGGCTGACATCCTTTTGCCGGTCCTTGATGCGGTCGAGCTCTTCCAGCACCGTCATGGGAATGACGACATCGTGCTCTTTGAAGGAGTAAATGGAGAGGGGTTCGTGCAACAGCACATTGGTATCGAGAATAAAGCGTTTGCGGTCGTAGCCGTCCATAGGCATGCTCCCCGGGCTGAGCCCTTGTCATGGTCATGGTCCAGTTAAAGCACCGGGCCATGACAGCTTTATTACAACTTAACGCTATGCCTTTTTGCTCCGGGCGGCAAGCATAAGCAAATAGCGGGGAGTGCAATTGCATATTAAACGCGCAGAAACGAAAAAAGCCCTTCACATCAGTGAAGGGCTTTTCGGTATTGGGTGCCTGGCAGTGACCTACTTTCACATGGCAGCTGCCACACTATCATCGGCGCGGTTGCGTTTCACTGCTGAGTTCGGCATGGAGTCAGGTGGTTCCACAACGCTATGGCCGCCAGGCATAA
>NZ_QAGM01000001.1:148999-344849 GCF_003049725.1 Oceanimonas marisflavi | reverse complement strand
TCTGCTGGCTTGTCCGGCATGGGTATTCTCTGCGCTCCATCAATGGCTTGCTTACGCCAATCATACAGGGTCCACTTCGATATTCCCTCATCACGAGCCAGCTGAGCAATGGAAGGACAATCCGGAGACAGCATCTTACGGATCATGGCGTTTCTACGTTCTTCAGGGTACTGATTCATTCATGTCTACTTATCGCCCCTCCGTCTATGGTATTGGGTTTTAAAGAGGCGACAACTATCCTGACACGGGGGGCTGAAGTGGGGCCTACAAAGTATGCTGCCAGTCCCCAGTCCCTGACGTCCAGCCACAAAAAAGCCCCGCATATTGGCGGGGCTTGATATGTTTACCGGGCCGGGCTTAGTTGGCCAGCGACTCGGGCAAATGCTCGCGAATGGTGGACAGCATCACTTTCAGCACCTTGGGGTTGGCGCAGACCACGTTGCCGCTGCGGTCAAAGTTGTGGCCACCCACAAAGTCGGTCACGATGGCACCGGCTTCCCGGGCGATCAGGCTGCCGGCGGCGGTGTCCCAGGGCTTGAGGCCCAGTTCCCAGTAACCGTCTACCCGGCCGGCGGCCACATAGGCCAGATCCAGGCTGGCGGCACCGGCGCGGCGAATGTCGGCGCACTGCAGGAACATGCCCTGGAACATGGCCAGGAAGGCCTCGGTCTGGTGCTTTTGCTTGAACGGAAAGCCGGTGGCCAGCACGGTGTTGGTCAGATCCTTGGCCTTGCCGGTGCGAATGCGGTAGCCGTTGAGCTGGGCGCCGGCGCCACGGCTGGCAGTGAACAGCTCATCACGAATGGGATCGTAGATCACGGCCTGCTCGGTGCGGCCCTTCACCCGCAGGGCGATGGATACGGCAAAGTGGGGAATGCCCTTCATGAAGTTGGTGGTGCCATCAAGGGGGTCGATAATCCACTGGTAGTCGGGGTTACTGCCAGTCAGCTCACCGCACTCTTCACCAATAATGGTGTGCTCGGGGTAAGACTTGCGAATGGTGTTTATTACGGCGCTTTCCGCGTCAAGATCGACATTGGTAACGAAATCGTTCTGGCCCTTTTGACGAGTTTCCAGATTGTCCGGATTGGCAAAACCCTTGACGATAACCTGACCGGCGTTACGCGCAGCGCGCACCGCAATATTCAGCATCGGATGCATATGAGAAGACCCACTTGATGTTAAAGAACAAAATTCGAGCGCGAATTATACCAGCGTCCCCACCGCAGGCAAGGATTAAAATGGGTGTCTAGAATTTGAACAGGCTTGTAATAAAGAGGTAGGCCGGCATGAACAGGGGACGCGGGTGTGTGTGGTTGATGGTAATGCTGGCGTTTCCCTTGCGTGCAGATCCCTCTCTGGCACTGTCGGGTGGCGAGGGTGACAACGCCGAGCGCTATGGTCTGGGGGTGGGCTGGCAGCAGGACTGGCGCTCGCTTGCCGGAGGGCGCCTGGATATTGGGGTGGATCTTGATGGCAGCCGCTGGCGCCTGGATGGCGACCACCTTACCCAGCTCAGCGTGGTGCCGAGCCTGGTGTATGAAGGCGGGCAAGGTGGGCTGCGCCCCCTGGCCTATGCGGGGGTGGGGCCGGCCTGGATTAACCAGAGCCGGCTGGGGTCCAGGGAGCTGTCCAGCCGGCTGCAGTTTAACAGCCGGGCGGGTCTGGGTTTGATGATGGGCCGGCACAGCCTGGCGCTGGAAGCCTGGCACCTGTCCAATGGCGGGCTGAAAAAGCCCAACGATGGCCTTACTTCCTGGGGCGTCAGTTACCGTTACCGTTTCGATTAGAAAAACTGGGTCTGGCCATTATAAAAGCTCGCATGAATCTCGATTGCCAGCGGATCTCTCCAGTCTCTATGATGTGAGTCATATCATGTACCTGTTTTCTGGAGAATATGGCCATGTCGGGCCTGTCACTGGTGCTGCTGACCGTATTGATGGTAGCGGCGGGTCAGATGACCCAAACCCTTTATGTGCCCGCCATGGGCGACATGGCCGCCGCCCTGCAGGTCAGTGGCCAGGCCATGCCCCTGGTGATGGCTTTTTACCTGATCCCCTACGGACTGTTTCAGTTTGTATATGGGCCGCTGTCAGACCGTCATGGCCGCCGGCCGGTCCTGCTCGCCGGTCTCGGTATCTATGTGCTGGGCTCGGTGCTGATCCTGCTGGTGCCGTCTTACCCCATGCTGCTGCTGGGTAGCTTTGTGCAGGGGGCGGGCACGGCGGCGGCGGGCAGCCTGTGCCGCAGCCTGATGCGGGATCGCTTTGAGGGCGCCGAGCTGGTGCGTTACAACGGCTATGTGTCCATGGGCATCATGCTGGCGCCCTTGCTGGCCCCCCTGGCCGGTGGCTGGCTTAACCTGCACTTTGGCTGGCAGTCGATGTACGGCTTTCTGCTGGCCACCGGGCTGGTGATCCTGCTGGTGATGAGCCTGTGCTTTCGGGAAACCCTGCCCGCCGTGCGCCGCCATGTGCAGCCCATGCTGCCCGCCTATCAGTACGTGCTGCATCACAGTGGCTTTCGTCGTCAGCTCGGCATGCTGATCGCCACCTTTGCCGGCCTGATCCTGTACGAGGCGGTGTTCAGTGTGCTGGCCAGCCGGCAGGGCAACCTGACCAGCGCCGACATCAGCCTGCTGTTTATTCTGCCGCTGCCGCTGTATTTCGGCGGGGCCATGCTGGCGTCGATGAAGGCGGCGGTATGGACGGTGCGACGCATGCAGTGGCTGGCCAGTGCCGGCCTGCTGAGTGGTGCCGTGCTGGTGCTGGCCGGCGGCCTGCTGCCGGATCTGGGTCTGTTTATGCTGGTGCTGGGTGGGGGCCTGTATTTTGCCGGAGCGGGCCTGCTGTTTCCGGTGGCCACCTCCAGGGCGGTGGCGCCCTTTTCACAGCATGCCGGCACCGCCGGCGCCCTGCTCGGAGGCTGTGCCAATCTGGGGGGCGGTCTGTTTCTGCTGGTGCAGGGCCTGTTGCCGGAGATGGATCAGCGGGTACTGGGCGGGTTGCTGCTGGCCTGTGCCGGCCTGGTGGTGTGGTTTTTGCTGCCGGAAGAAGAAGCCCTGCCCGAACCCGGGGTATGAGCTTCGGAATATGAACCCATGAAAAAGCCCCGGTCTGCGAACCGGGGCTTTTTGTTCAGGCGTGATGCAGCACCACGAACTTGTCCCATAACTGCTCTTCGCTTTCCCTGTGGTCCGGGTCGTTAATGATGCAGTCGATGGGACAGACGCTGACACAGGTGGGCTTGTCGTAATGCCCGACGCATTCGGTGCACAGATCCGGGTCTATCTCGTAGATCTCCGGCCCGTAATAAATGGCACCGTTCGGGCACTCCGGCTCGCACATGTCGCAGTTGATGCAGCTGTCTTTGATTAGTAGTGCCATGCGCCAAGGTTCTCATTTAACTTATTGAAATACATAAATTTTTTTAGTGCCGGTATTTTGTCTATTGACATGCTTGCCTTATCATGCGTTTTCACATTTTTTCATAGTTTATCGGTTTTTTTCTCACGAATCTTCTCATGGCTCCATACGGGGCTTGTTCTCCTTCCCCAACTTCGGCATTGTTGATTTGTCGCGAGTTTACAGGCGTTTGTACGCAATCGGCTGTGAATTCTACCTCAATTTTGATGAACAAATAACCTGATTCTGGCTTTTTAAGCTGGTTATCCGGGATGGCTTCGCTCGTCCTGTGAAAACCTGCATCTGAAAGCTAGCGGATCTCTATTATCGGAGTGTTGTATGAATTTTGAACAAGCTAGATTCCAGCTGGAACTAAAGAAAAAATTTACAGATCGAGAACTCATGAACCTGCTTGATAAAGCAATAAAGGAAAACAAATCAATCACAAAAAGTGCGGGAAAACTGAGGCTAGTGATAAAGCCTAGCGGGAGTATATATATCGCGTTCTATCGAGAATATGGACGGGTGGGAGATCTGTTTAAGGACTTTAAGACGTATTCAGAGGCTTTGGATCACGCAGCAAGGATTATGTCCAGAGATATAACTAACGTCACTGTTTATTATGTTATCGAGTCATATATAAATAGCCTGATGAAGAGGTTGAGGAAAAAAGATGAGTCTTTGCCCTTTGTTATAGATAATCTTGCTGATGGTGAAGGCTATAGAGTTAGTAGCTTTAAAACGGAGTTGGGAAGAGCTAAAACTATTAAGTTAGCCTTTGATGAATGTCAAGTTTTCGGGAAAGTTAAAATAAGAGACATTGTTAGTGCTTGCGAATATCTTCTTTATGAATACGTGAAGCCAACAGGCGACGTTCTATCAAGGTCATATGTAAAGCAAGTTATGGAGTGTTTAAAGCGAGTATGGGCGCATGGTGCAATGCTGTATAATGATGACATTGACTGTGCCGCTAACCTGCACAAACACCCTGTTTTTAAAGACATTAAGTCTAATAAGCCATGCAAAGTATATACGGATAATAAAGGTATGGCTAAGCTCTGGATCAGAATAGCAAAGAAAACACCAATGCAAAAAAATGCTGTGAGGTTTATGATCCTGACAGGAGTAAGACCAATTAATGTTAGTAATTTAAGGTGGTCTTCTGTTAGTGATAAAATGATTAAATACTATGAGGGGGATATGAAGTCCAAAAGTATATTTATTATTCCAATTACGCCGGAAATACGAGAGATACTAGAAGAACAAAGAGGGGTTAACCCAGTTTATGTTTTCTCTGGAGTGAGAAACACAAATCTTCCCATGAATAAAAGATCTTTGGATAAATTATTTAAAGATAATTTTGATAATGAACATATTTACTCTCAGGGTAAAGATATAGGTAAAAAAGGATCTGCTGGAGCTTTCCCTACGCTATGCAGAAAGCTGGTGAAAACCAATGTTATAGAGCAACTACGTGAGTTCCGGCCCGATTATGAGAGAGTAAGTAAAATTTGTATGAATCACTCTGTAGGGGATAGCCTCTCCAAGCACTATGATTTTAGTGATGTACTAGAGCCGGCAATTGCTGGTTTTAATGCGCATTATAAAGTGTTACATGAAGAGATAAAGGCGTTGGAAGAGGAGGGATACAGGTAAAAAAAGGAGGGTTTCCCCTCCTTAAATTCAGCTAACACATTCCTGCATAAACATGTCTAACTGAGTTTTCCTGAACAGCACCTTGTTTTGAGAAAAACGGATTGGCTGAAGGTACTTACGCTTGCGATGTGTCTTCACATACCGGTTAAGCGTAGGCCTACTCACACCAATGTAAGATGCTGCTTGGGAATAGTTAAGTAGTTTGTTGTTCATTTCTATGTAATCTCTATCATGGTTCAAGCAACCCCTCGATATTTATCGTAAGGTCATGAATGAAAATGTCAACAATTATTTTTAACGAGCTTGTAACACCTGTTTTGAGTTATGGAGTATGACTCAAATGGGATGTTTCGATAATAACGCCTTATTTTGAATGTGAACTTATGGTTTTTAGTTGCTTTGGATTTACATTAATATTTTAGTATTATTAATATATGGAAAATAAAATAACTAAAATCATCTTTTTTCAAGATGTTAGTCGATACAGTAATTTTTTAGAAAAGTTGATTCATGATAAAAATAGTTTTTTATATGAGTCTTTATTCGGTAAAAGTGGCGGTATTGATATTGAAGAGATTGTTAAAGCACTACTTGTATTAGAAAAGGCAAGATATCTTGATAGTGTGGATGGTTATGACTTCAAGCAAGCAGAAAAGAGATTGAAGATTGAGTTAGTTGAGTATGTCGTTGCCAACTTCTTGAAAAATTATTTTTGATTTTGGGGTTCTTAGGGTCTCCCTAAGCAAGTACGGTTAACCTTCGGTTAGCCTATCTTGAATACAAATGTGAAATATAAATATTAATTTAAATATGAAAGGATGGACAGTAAAAACAGCAGTGACAAAAAATGGTGCTAAAGGTATAGCTGCCAGACATGTATACTTGTTTAATAAGAAACATATAAATCATGAAAAGACCGAATGTATCACCAAGGTGTTTGGTGGTGATGATGCTATGGCTAATATCGTTTACTACGCAGAACGCTACTCTGCAGAACAAAAAATGAGAGGGCTAGGCGGTCGGCCTCCAAGCTCTTACGCAATGGAATTTACGTTGAACTTACCAAAAAATTATAGACCTTCAGAAAAACAGTGGCGCGGGATTGTTATTGATTGTATCAATGCATTGGCGAAATGTTGTAATGTTGGGGGCAAAGAGCTGGCTAGCAGTACGCTTGCAATATTACATCAGCAGAGCATGGAGGGTAAAGGGACTGGAGATCATGTCCACTTGGTTGTTGGGAAATTTACAGAGCAAGGAAATTTTCTAAAAAACTTACAACGTAAAACAGCAACACATGTACTTAAAAATACCTTTAATAATTCAACGAAGCAAAGATGTGGTTATGACTGGACTGAATATGCAAAAACTCTTGAATGCCAGAAGTGCCCCAACAAAAAAAACATTCCGAGCTGGAGAGTAAAAAGTGCCAGAGACTTTAACTTGATCGATGAAAAGTTGAATCTGGTTAAATCTCTATCTGAACAGTTCGATAATAAGCTTCATAAAACTCAACTGGAAAAGAAGCTTTTGGAAAGGTTGCAACGTCAGCTTATAAAGTGGTTTAAGGCAAAGGAAGAGAAAGACTCAACTCAAAAGAACAGACAAAAAAATAGAATTTACAAAACTATGAGTGAACTATCAAATTTAGAAATATGCTCAGAGGTTTCTTCAGTTATAGAAAAGATCAATGAATGTGTTAGTGAAAAAAATATCAAGAGAGAAGATCTTAGTCTTTAGATAGGGCGTTAGCCCTTCTCAATAAATTTTTCATATTGTTTTCCTGTTGCATACTTGTTTTTGTCCTGATTTCATTTCCTGTTTAGTTTCCTGTTCCTGATCTTGTTTAGCAGACTTGTTTCTGTAGCATGTTTCACTATCTTGTTTAGTTAACTAAAAAAATTACTGATAAGCCAAGCTTGCCTAGGGTTATTCAAAACTATAAAAATGATTTTTTATGTGCAGTGCTGGCTGTTACGTATCAGATGTTTTTTTTGATCGCTGAGAGCTGTCAATTTTTGTGAAATGTTATGTTTTTGAGGGAAGTGGTTCAAGTGTAAGGCGAGATGGTGGAAGAGTAAGGGAGTAGTTTCTGGCAAGGAACGAAGTGATGATAATTTGTGTTGAAGGGTTGACTTCCATTTTTTGAATTACTAACTTTCAGAAAAAGGAGAACCAATGAACCGTTTAGAAAATAATACTATTTCACTTTCCAATCAAATCATAAACTTCACAAGCATGAGGATCATGGAGCGGCGTATATTATATACTGCTTTATCTCTGATCAATCCAACAAGTGAAAAGTTTTATACTGACTATATTTCACATTCGAAAGTGCCTGACTTTGACTTTAAATATAGGTCTGTTATTTTTTCTATAGAGGATTTTGTTTCACTATGGGGGCTTAAATCTAAAAATAACAAAATAGAAGTAGAAAGAAAGGCCGAGTTACTTGCTGATATAAAGTGTAATGTCAGGCCGATTCGTACTCAAAAATTAACTGATGATAGTGTAAGTGGTGTTAGTGCTATAGATGTTTTCGAGTGTGTGGAAGAAGCAGATTACGGTTTTATTAAAATGAAGTTCAGTTATGAATTCTTGCCTTATTTATATAATGTGGATCAACACCCGAAGGGCTACACTACTATCCCGCTTAACTACTTGGTTGGCTTGAAAAGTGAAACTTCTTTTTATTTTATGCGTTTATTCCTCAATGAAGTATCACTGCAGAAAAGAGCAAGCCTCAAATTTAATCGGCGCATTGATACATTATGCGAGTTGCTTCGAGTTAGTTGTGATATCAACTTCAGAGACTTTAACGCTAAAATTTTGAAAACAGCTTTAAATGAAATAAATAAAACTCAGTTTATTAATGTTGGTGTAAATACGATAAAAATGAGGTGTAGAGACACTAACAGGCCAAAAATTTACAAGCTTGAGTTTGATGTTGTTGCTGAGAGCTTCCATAAAAGGAAAGGAGAGGCTCAAGACGCAAAGGATGTTTATGAAAAGAGAAAGGAAGAGCAGTTGGATTTTGATTTTAAGGTTGGTAATAATTTAAGTTTTGATGAACCTGAAGAAGAACTTCCATTCTGAAATATAGGGGCAGCATGATGCTGCCCCTTTTTATATGATATTTTTATTTACTAGCCAAGGTTGCTTCAGTTTTTCGTTCTTTGAATACTTCTTCAAATATAGGCATCAGAAGTTGTCCACCTCGTTCATTTAGATGGTCGTCATCATAGTAAATTGGTTTTCCACCATTGTCACCGTAACAAAAATGTTCATCACATAAATAAGGAAGTGGATCTAAAATTTTAATTCCACAATTTTTGGCAGCTGTGTTTTGAGCTTCAATTGCTCTTTTATTCCTATCATAGTATTCATTTATATCGATAGATACTCTAGAGGGATTTCCATATAACAGTAGGTTGCTTCCCATTGTTTTAGGGACATTTATCTTTAGCTCAGGGATAGGCCTTAACATAAATGTTGGATTGCTTTCAGCGATAAGGCATGCAGTTTCTATTATCCCTTGAGTGATTTCATTGTAAAATTCATCATCTCTTTTTTCATGAGGTGATGTGATATATCTATTGGGATTTTCTATCTCAAGGCTTCTATCTGGCTCATTGGGGCCTTCAATATATCCAGACGTTCTGTTAATAATAAAAACAGGTGTATCACTTTTTTCTTTAGATAGTCTTTTAACTGCTGAGTCAACAAAATCACCGCAACGATAACTTTGGTCTTTTTTGTCTTTGAAACCTACTATTGTTGGGCAAGAGCTTAATGTCCAGTCGAGAACATTGAGATCATTTGAGGGCAAAGCCTTTTCTATTGTGCGAACAAAAGAAGCCGCATGGCTATCACCAATTACAATTGCTCCGAGTTTATTCCCACCATAAGTACACTCTGGAATAGGTTTAGAGCCTGAAACGTGACATTCAGCCATTCGAGGATTTCTGTTATTAGCCTCATTGAAGATGGCATCAACATGAGGAAGACGCCCGGGAACTCCATCCTGTAGCCTTACCGCCAATCCGGGCAGCGCTACTGCCAGAACCACCACAGCAAAGCCAATAATACTAGGCTTAAGACTTACCTTGTTCAGGTGGAAGCGAACAGGCTTTTCTACTAGCCTGTAGGAGGCGTAGCCGGATACCAGCGTCAAGAGAAGGGCAATAGCTATCGCAAACAGGTTTTGCTGCAATCCTGCATAGTTTAGCGCAACAGCAAAGGGCCAGTGCCACAGGTACAGGGAGTAAGAGATATTCCCCAGCCACTGAGCAGGTTGCGTTGCAGTCAGCTTTGATTCCTGATTAGCCAAGAGTACTAAAGCAGTACCAATTACAGGCAGCAAAGCGAGATAACCGGGCCAGACAGCCGCAGTGGTTAAGAAAAAGATAGAGTACAGCAGAAGAAGAAAACCGATAGCTTCGAGCGATTTACTCTGGATGTAAGAAAATCTTATCCTGTCTGCCAGAAGATATACTAATCCACCTGCCAACATTTCCCACGCGCGAGTGGGCAGCAGATAAAAAGCTGCACTTGCCTTGATTGGAGATAGTACGATTGACAGGCCCAGTGAGAGCATAAAGCCGACGGCCATCATACCAATAATGAAGTTACGGCTGGGGCGAAGCTTCCACAGCAGAAGCAGTACCAGAGGCAAAATAATGTAAAACTGCCACTCTACAGACAGCGACCATGTGTGCAGTAGCCATTTTTCATGGGAAGCAGCATCAAAATAGCCGGCTTCCTTCCAGAACTTGATGTTGGAGACAAATCCCAAGGCACTGAAGATATGAAACCCCAGCGCTCTGTAGTCTGTTGCGGGTAACCAGAACCAGCCAAGAATGAGCAGAACCGTGCATAGCACCAGCAGTGCAGGAACAATCCGGCGAGCTCTGGCGAGATAAAAATTTAATAGGCTAAATCTATTACCCCCCCCCGAATGCTCTATTCCTCCTATTATTATGCCGGTCATCAGGAAGCCTGAGATGACGAAAAAAATATCTACCCCGACAAACCCCCCATCGAACCCCGGTATTCCAAAGTGATAGAGAATGACGGCCACAACGGCCCATGCCCGTAGGCCATTTATGTCCCTGCGAAAGGAGGGAGGCTTAGTGCTCAAAGTTGTCATAATGCTATTTTTGTTGTTGTTAATAGAAAGGCGGTGGATCTTACAATAAATAAGGCGTTGAGGGCAGGCTATGGAGAGAGGGAGACGGGTCTAGATGAGGAAAGCCAAGGCGCTCGTCTGGGAACCACCTTGGCTGAGATAGCCTTAGGCTATTAATTAATCAGTTTTTGTAGTTAAAAACCATGAATAAAATTCTCATGTTTTTCACAGGTTTTTCAATAAAAACTTTAAATTCAATTACTTATATGTATATCTCGCACATGTCGCAGTTGATGCAGTTATCCTTGATTAACAGCGCCATCGGCTTGCTTCACATGAGGGTTGCGGGTGTCCTGCTGATCACCCAGGTTGCGCATCAGAATACCGTAGGTCACATCAATGCCGGCGTCGAGGGGAATGTACATCACATGGCCGTTGCCCGGGGCCACGTCAACCTGCTCGCCCTTGCGGTTTTTCATTTGCTCCAGGGTAAAGGTGAGGTTGCCCTTTGGCGTCATCAGCTCCAGGCTGTTGCCCACCAGAAACTTGTTTTTGACTTCCACTTCCACCCAGTCGCCGTCACGTCCGGTGATCTCGCCCACGAACTGCTGGCTGGTGGACACCGAGTAACCGTAATCGTAGTTCTGGTAGTCACCGTGGGCATGGCGCTTGAGAAAGCCTTCGGTATAGCCGCGGTGGGCCAGGTTTTCCAGAGTGCTCATCAGGGTGGTGTCAAAGGGCTTGCCGGCCACGGCGTCGTCAATGGCCTTGCGGTATACCTGGGCGGTGCGGGCCACGTAATAGAAGGACTTGGTGCGGCCTTCAATCTTGAGGGAATGCACGCCCATTTGGGTCAGGCGCTCCACATACTGCACCGCGCGCAGATCCTTGGAGTTCATGATGTAGGTGCCGTGCTCGTCTTCATAGGCGGCCATGTACTCGCCCGGGCGGTTGCCTTCTTCCAGCAGCACCGGCTCATCATGGGGCTTGCCGGCACCCAGGGTGGGGGTGATGTCGCTTTCTACCGGCTGCACCATGATCGGCTCCTGCTTGTGCACTATCTGGCCGGCGTCGTCTTCTTTCGCCTCATGCACCTTGTATTCCCAGCGGCAGGCGTTGGTGCAGGTGCCCTGGTTGGGATCGCGCTTGTTGATGTAGCCGGACAGCAGGCAGCGGCCGGAATAGGCCATGCACAGGGCGCCGTGCACAAACACTTCCAGCTCAATGGTGGGACAGTGCTGGCGAATCTCTTCAATTTCTTCCAGTGACAGCTCCCGGGACAGAATCACCCGCTCGATGCCGTAGTCCTGCCAGAACTTCACCGAGGCCCAGTTGACCGCGTTGGCCTGCACCGACAGGTGAATGGGCATCTCGGGAAAGTGCTCGCGCACCAGCATGATCAGGCCGGGATCGGACATGATGAGCGCATCCGGGCCCATGTCCACCACGGGTTTCATGTCGCGCAGAAAGGTTTTCAGCTTGGCGTTGTGGGGCTGAATATTGACCACCACGTAGAACTTCTTGCCGAGGGCATGGGCTTCGTTGATGCCAATCTGCAGGTTCTCGTGGTTGAATTCGTTGTTGCGCACCCGCAGGGAATAGCGGGGCTGGCCGGCATACACGGCGTCGGCGCCATAGGCAAAGGCGTAACGCATGTTCTTGAGGGAACCGGCGGGGGAGAGCAATTCGGGTACAAACATGATGATCTCGTCTGATGTCAGGTCAGCGGGCCGCCACCTGATGGCGGCCGGGGCCGGCATTTTACTCTCATGCGCCGGTGATTTCGAGCAATGGTTACCACCCGGCGGGACGCACCCGCTCGATCTCCAGCTTCACCCGGCGTTTTTTTCTTTCCACCTCGGCCCAGATCAGTATTTCGCCCCGGCGATGGCGGCGCAGTCTGCGCCAGTCGTCATCGTCCATTTCGATTCTGATGGTGCCGGTGCCGTCACTGAACAGAAATTCGTCGTCATCCAGCCGGCGTACGATATGACCGGAGAGAATAATGCGGCTGTCATCGGCCAGATGCCGGGCCTCGGCAACTGTGGTGATGGGCAGACTGTTGCGGCGGTATTCCCGGCGGTATTCATCACGATAATCCTGCTCATATTCGTGGTGATGCCAGCCCCGGTCGTCATGAGCCGAGGCGGAGCCGGTGGCCAGAAGCAGCAGCCCCAGCAGGCCGGCAAAAGAAAAAGGACGCATGGTTGAACTCCTGCAAATGCGATGGAGTGTCAACATAACCGTCATCCGCGAAGGAAACCGTCGTTGCCGGTGATAACAGACGGAAACGCACTGAAATACCAATACCGTGGGACAGCTTTGGTCATATGAGGGGGCTGGTGGAGCGCGGGCAGCCTGCCCGCAAATTGGCGCGCTGCGGCAACCTGCTTATTGAGCGCCCTGACTGGGCGCTATGCAGGCTGGCAGCCTGCGCTCCAGGTGCGTTTAACGGCTTTCTTCACCGCCCATGGCGTCAATCAGCTCGGGTATAAAACGGGACAGTTCGCCGGTGACCAGGGCGAAGTCGGCATCGAAACGGGCGGCCGGATCTTCGCTGGTGACATCGTCATTCTGCTCGCGCAGCTCTTCCGAGAACTTGAGCCGCTTGATGCTCATGTCGTCGCCCAGCATAAAGCTGATGGTGTCGCTCCAGTTCAGCGCCAGCTTGGTCACCAGCTTGTCGGCATCGAGGTGGGCCTTCATTTCGTCGCTCAGCAGATCCTGCTGTTTGGCGCGAATAATGCCGCCGTGCTCCAGCGCCGAGCGCAGTTCGGCTTCGTCTTCCAGGGCAAAGCCGGCGGGGGCGGCACCGTCCTTGAGCCAGTCGGTCAGGGTCAGCTCGGGGGGGGTGGTCATGGCCAGGGGCACCACCGGCAGGCTGCCGATACACTTGCGCAGCAGCGCCAGCAGATCTTCGGCGCGCTTGGCGGAGCTGGCGTCCACGGCGATAAAGCCGTCATCGGGGTTGATCCAGGCAAAGGTCTGCTGAAAGCGGCTGAAGGCCCGGGGCAGCAGGCTGACGATCACCTCTTCCTTGATGGCGTCCTTTTCCTTTTTCTTCAGCGCCCGGCCCTGCTCGGTTTCCAGGCTTTCCACCTTGTCGGCCACTTCATCGTTGACCACCGAGCCCGGCAACATTTTTTCTTCCTTTTTGGCGCACAGCAAAATCTGGTTGCCGGCACTGTGGGTCAGGGCCTGGCCACGCTTTCCCAGGGGAGAAATCCAGCCCACTTTTGCCTGTTCCTGACTGCCGCAGGGGCTGAAGGTCATGGCTTCCAGCTGTGTTTCCAGCTCTTCCAGGCTGAGTTCAAAGGGGCGGGTAAAACGGTAAACTTGCAGATTTTTAAACCACATGGCGTCCTCGGTCACGAGCCGAAAAAGCGGCATTGTATAGCAATCCGACTTTGTGATCAGTGGATCATTCCTGAGTCATAAAGGCGGATCCCGCTCACAGAGGTGCACAAATCCCCGCTCAGGGGCGGTCCGGGCCCATACAATGAAATAAAGAATGAGCAGGGGAGAAGAACAATGATACGACAGGCCAGGCCGGAAGATACCGACGCCATTCTGGACGTCTGGCTGCTGGCTTCGCTGCAGGCACACGACTTTGTGCCCGCCGCTTACTGGTGGCGCCAGCAGGAGCAAATGCGGGCCCGTTACCTGCCTTCGGCAGAAGTATGGGTATGCGAGCGGGAAGGAGAAATTCAGGGCTTTGTTGCCCTGGCGGAAGATTATCTGGCAGCGCTGTTTGTGCGCCCGGACTGTCAGCAAAAGGGCATCGGCAAGGCGCTGATGGCCACCGCCAAGCGGCTGCGCCGGCAACTGTCGTTGAAGGTGTTTTGCGAAAATGACATTGCGGTGCATTTTTACCGGCAGCATGGTTTTGCCGTGCTCAGGGAAAGTCTGGATCCCGGTACCGGTCAGCCGGAGCTGTGCATGGGGTATCACGCGTGCTGAACAGGTCACAATTGGATTCAAAAGAATCTGTTGTGTCACGGTTTCATAAAACTGTCATACTGTCTTCCAATAATGGGGGCAAGACGACAAGATCCGTATGACAGAGGCGGTTGAAAAATGACACGGAAAATACTGGTGGTGGAAGATGAAGCCCCCATTCGCGAAATGTTGTGTTTTGTACTGGAGCAGAAAGGTTTTACCACACAGGAGGCCGAGGATTACGATCAGGCTCTGGAAATGGTCAGGGAGCCCTATCCCGACCTGATCCTGCTCGACTGGATGCTGCCCGGCGGCAGTGGCATTCAGCTTATCAAGCACCTCAAGCAGGACGAACTCACCCGCCAGATCCCGGTGATCATGCTCACCGCCCGGGCCGAAGAAGAAGACAAGATAAAGGGCCTGGATGTGGGCGCCGATGACTACATCACCAAACCGTTTTCCCCCAAGGAACTTACTTCCCGCTTAAAGGCGGTACTGCGCCGGGTGGCGCCAACCTCGGTGGAAGATGCGATCGAGGTGCAGGGCCTGTGTCTGGACCCGCTCAGTCACAGGGTCAGCGCCAATAACCAGCAGCTCGATATGGGGCCGACCGAATTCAAGCTGCTGCATTTCTTTATGACTCACCCCGAGCGGGTATACAGCCGCGAGCAGTTGCTTAATAATGTGTGGGGCACCAATGTCTTTGTGGAAGATCGTACTGTGGATGTGCATATTCGCCGGTTGCGCAAGGCCATCTCGCCCTCCGGGCATGATCGTCTGATCCAGACAGTTCGGGGTGCCGGCTACCGTTTTTCCGTTCGCCTATGAGGCTTGCATGCAGCAACAAGAATCCAATCGGGGCTTATGGTGGCGGCTGGGGCTGTTCTACCTGGTCTTCGGGCTGCTTGGGCTGCTTGTCGATAATCCGGCTCTGGGATTACTGGCGGGTACCCTGCTCCATCTGTTTGTCAATCATCGCTATCAGCACAAGCTGTCGGTATGGCTGTGGCGGGATCGCAGCCTGACCCCCCCGGAAGGCAAGGGCAGCTGGGAAGGCATTTTTAACGGTATCTATCGGCTGCAACAGCGTCAGCGTACCCGCCGGCGGGAGCTGGCCAATCTGGTACGCCGTTTTCGCGAAGGAGCCGAGGCCCTGCCCGACGCCGCTGTGGTTATTCGCCGGGACGGCAGCATTATCTGGTGTAACAAACTGGCCCAGCAGCTGCTCGGGTTCCGCTGGCCGGACGATGCCGGTCAGCATATCGGCAACCTGGTGCGAATGCCGGTGTTTATCGCTTACATGAAACGGTCTGATTTTCGTGAGCCGCTGGAAATGCCCTCGCCACTCAGCGAAGAGCGTCTGCTGGAGTGCCGGATCATGCCCTATGCCGAAGATCAGGCACTGCTGGTGGTGCGGGATGTCACTCGGTTGCGCAGCCTGGAGCAGGTACGCAAATCCTTTGTGGCCAACGTATCCCACGAATTGCGCACACCGCTGACGGTACTCAAGGGCTATCTGGAAATGCTGGAAGAGCCGCCCTCCGAGCAGGTGTGGCACAAGGCCCAGAAAGTGCTGTTTGAACAGACCCAGCGCATGGACGCCCTGGTCAATCAGCTGATGACCCTGACCCGCTATGAGGCCGCACCTCAGCCCGACTTTACCAAGGTGGTCGATATGCCGGCTATACTGCAGATGCTGGAGCAGGAAGCGGTGGCGCTCAGTGGAGAGCGGAAGCATCATTTCAGTTTTGTGATCGATTCCTCCCTCAGAATGAGAGGGGATCCGGAGCAGATGCGCAGTGCCGTTTCCAATCTGGTGTATAACGCCGTGCGTCACACCCCGGCGGGCAGCCATATTCATGTGGAATGGGGGCTGCAGGGAAATGTTGGCCGCTTTACGGTGAGTGATGACGGTGACGGTATCGCGCCCGAGCATATCGCCCGGCTGACCGAGCGGTTTTACCGGGTCGACAAGGCCCGCAGCCGCCAGACCGGGGGCTCCGGGCTGGGGCTGGCCATCGTCAAGCATGCCCTCAGCCATCACGACAGCCATCTGGAGATAGAAAGTCGTCCGGGTGAGGGCAGTCGTTTCGGCTTCCGCCTGCCCGAGCGGCTGCTGGTAACCGGCACCAGTGTGCAACAGACTGCCTGACGCTTTTCTTCTTCATTCTCCCAGACCGGCTCCCGTTTATGCGGGGGCCGGTCTGTCTGTTACAGCCGAATTAAACCCTTGCGGGGTTGTCATAAAAGCGTCATGTTTGGTTCATATAGTTGTCATCGCCGGCAGCAATACTGGCCGCGTCTTGAAAGACCGAACCCGAATTGGAGATTAAGGATGAAACTGAACAAACTGGCAAGTGCACTGGGACTGACCGTGGCCATGGCCGCCACTTCCGCTTTTGCGGCAGTTGACGATTCACTGCCCGATTATCAGAAAGTGAGCGGTGTGTCCGGAAACGTATCTTCCGTTGGCTCCGACACCCTGGCCAATATGATGACCCTGTGGGCCGAAGAGTTCAAACGCCAGTATCCCAACGTCAATGTCCAGATCCAGGCCGCCGGCTCCTCCACTGCGCCGCCTGCCCTGACCGAAGGCACTTCCCAGTTCGGCCCCATGAGCCGCGCCATGAAGAGCAATGAAATTGAAGCCTTTGAAAAGCGCTACGGCTACAAGCCGACGCCGGTTCGCGTGGCCATCGATGCCCTGGCGGTATTCGTGCACAAGGATAACCCCATCGAGGGTCTGAGCATGGATCAGGTGGACGCCATCTTCTCCAGCACCCTTGCCTGTGGCATGGCTCAGCAGGCCACCAAATGGGGTCAGGTTGGTCTGGACGGTGACTGGACCAATCGCGATATCCAGCTGTACGGCCGCAACTCCGTATCCGGTACCTACGGCTACTTCAAGGATGAGGCCCTGTGCAAGGGTGACTTCAAGAACAACGTGAACGAGCAGCCCGGCTCTGCCTCCGTGGTGCAGTCCGTGTCTTCTTCCCTGAACGCCATCGGCTATTCCGGCCTGGGTTACAGCACCTCCAGCGTGCGCGCCGTGCCGCTGGCTGAAGCCGGCTCTACCGACTATGTGGCAGCCAACTCTGAAAATGCCATCAGCGGTGAATACCCGCTGTCCCGCTTCCTGTACGTGTACGTGAACAAGCACCCCAACAAGCCGCTGGGTCCGATGGAAGCCGAGTTTGTCAAACTGATGCTGTCCAAGCAGGGTCAGGAAATCGTCGACAAGGACGGCTATGTGCCGGTGCCCGCCGCCGTGGTGGAAGCCGACCTGAAAAAGCTTGGTCTGAAATAACAGCGTCTGCTGTCATGGTTGTTTGAGCCCCGGTTTTCCGGGGCTTTTTTTCGCATTTTATTTATGCGTTTTTTCATATATCCTCGCCGGCAGAGAAGCTTGATAACGGTACAGAGGGGAGAGAGAAAGTGACCATTAAAGTTGGAATCAATGGCTTTGGCCGCATGGGCCGGCTGGCATTGCGCGCGGCCTGGCAATGGGACGATGTGGAGTTTGTGCACATCAACGATCCCGCCGGTGACGCCGCCACCCTGGCGCACCTGCTGAATTTTGACTCGGTGCACGGCCGCTGGGCATTTGAAGCCAGCGCCGACGGGCAGGGCATGCTGATTGGCGAGCAGCGTATTGAATGCACCCGGAACAGTGCCATTGCCGACACCGACTGGTCCGGGTGTGACGTGGTGATCGAGGCATCCGGTAAAATGAAAACCAGAAGCCTGCTGCAGGCTTATCTGGATCAGGGCGTAAAGCGGGTGGTCGTCACCGCGCCGGTGAAGGAAGAGGGCGTGCTCAACGTGGTGATGGGAGTGAACGATCATCTTTACGACCCGGCGCAGCATGCCATCGTGACCGCCGCCTCCTGCACCACCAACTGCCTGGCACCCGTGGTCAAGGTCATTCATGAACAGCTGGGCATTCGTCATGGCTCCATGACCACCATTCACGACATCACCAACACCCAGACCATACTGGATGCGCCCCACAAGGATTTGCGCCGGGCCCGGGCCTGTGGTCAGAGCCTGATCCCCACAACGACCGGTTCGGCCACCGCCATTACCCACATTTTCCCCGAGCTGAAAGGCCGGCTCAACGGTCACGCAGTAAGGGTGCCACTGGCTAACGCTTCCCTGACCGATTGCGTCTTTGAAGTGGAAAAGGCCACCACGGCGGAAGAGGTGAATGAACTGCTGAAAGCCGCCGCCGCAGGTTCTCTTGCCGGTATTCTCGGTTACGAAGAGCGTCCCCTGGTCTCGGTGGATTACAAGACGGATCCGCGTTCCGGCATTATCGATGCGCTGTCGACCATGGTCATAAATGGCACTCAAGTGAAGCTGTATGTCTGGTACGACAATGAGTGGGGCTACGCCAACCGGGCTGCCGAGCTGATGCGCAAGGTGGGCCGGCTCGATCAGGCAAACTGAGCCATGTTTGCCACCCTGTCTCAGGAAGTACGCCAGTATTTGCTGATCACCGGCAACTACTGGGCCTTTACCCTTACCGACGGCGCCCTGCGCATGCTGGTCGTCCTGTATTTTCACCAGCTTGGCTATGCACCTCTGGAAATTGCCCTGTTGTTTTTGTTTTATGAGCTGTTCGGGGTGATCACCAATCTGGCTGGCGGCTGGCTGGGCGCCCGTCTGGGGCTGAACCGCACCATGAATCTGGGTCTGGCGCTGCAGGTGCTGGCCCTTGCCATGCTGCTGGTACCGACGGCATGGCTGACGGTGCCCTGGGTGATGGCGGCTCAGGCTTTGTCGGGCATTGCCAAGGATCTCAACAAAATGAGCGCCAAAAGTGCCATCAAATTGCTGGTTCCCAAAGACGCAGGGGGCAGTCTGTATCGCTGGGTTGCCCTGCTTACCGGCTCCAAAAACGCGCTCAAGGGGGTGGGCTTTTTTCTTGGTGGCGCTTTACTGACGGGACTGGGGTTTGCCGGTGCAGTGGCTGCCATGGCCGTGGTGCTGGCGCTGGTGTGGCTGGCCAGCCTGCTGTTACTGAAACAGGAACTGGGGCGGGCCAGGACCAAACCAAAGTTTCGGGATATTTTCTCCAAAAGCCGCAATATCAACCTGTTGTCGGCGGCACGCCTGTTCCTGTTTGGTGCCCGGGATGTCTGGTTTGTAGTGGCGCTGCCGGTATACCTGGCGTCTGTATTTGGCTGGGATCACTGGCGGGTGGGCGGATTTCTGGCGCTCTGGGTCATTGGCTACGGTCTGGTGCAGTCGCTGGCGCCACATCTGACCGGCAGGCACTCGGACCGGGCGCCCGGGGCCAGGACAGCATTGGGCTGGGTGCTGCCGCTGACCACGGTTCCGGCGCTGATTGCTCTGGGGCTGACGGTCAAGCTTGATCCCCACTGGCTGTTGCCCGCAGGTCTGCTGCTGTTCGGCGCCTTGTTTGCCATTAACTCATCGTTGCACAGCTACCTGATTGTCAGTTATGCCAGTGAAGACGGAGTGTCCCTGGATGTGGGTTTTTACTATATGGCCAATGCCCTGGGACGCCTGACGGGCACATTGCTGTCGGGGTGGGTGTATCAGCAGGCGGGGCTGGCCGCCTGCTTGTGGATATCCAGTGTCTTTTTGCTGCTGGCGGCCCTGTTTACTACCCGGCTGGCGCCTCATCAGGCCGCCGGCAGCCGGGCCTGAAGCATAAAAATCTGTGCTAACAGGTTGAAAGTGGCTGAAAAGCCACTTTTTTATTGGCACTAACTGTGGCTATATGGAAGAGTTAGCATGTAAGCAGTATCAGCAGCAGGAGCAATTATGGAAATCAGGAAGATCCGCAGTGGTGAAACGGGCAGTATCTGGCAGTTGTTCCACGATACCGTGCACCGGATCAACCAGGCCGATTACAGCGACAACGAGCTGGCGGTATGGGCACCTGAGGAGTATGACGAGCCGCGCTGGGTCAGCCGCTTTATTCGTACCCGGCCACTGGTGGCGATGGAAGGAAAACGTCTGCTGGGCTTTGCCGAACTCGGCGATGACGGTCGTATCGATTTATTTTATGTACATCATGCCCGTCAGGGCGAGGGCATAGGCCGGGCGCTGATGCAACGCCTCAAGGCCGAGGCGGCGTCCCGGGGGCTGTACCGGCTGTATTGCGATGCCAGCATGAATGCCCGGCCATTTTTCGAGGCCATGGGGTTTGCCGAGGTGGAGCAACGCCGTCTGGAGCGTCACGGTCAGCCGGTTGAGGTCTTGCTGATGGAATATAAGGCTTAGGTGGTCATTTTGGGGGAAACGTGCACCATATGGCACTTTCCCCGTCTGAAGTGCCCGTTTGCAGGCAGCTCGCGGCGAGTCGCCAGCGTTAAATGCAAAAAGCCCACCGTCAATAGATGGGCTTTATCAGGCTATGTACACAGATGTGTGGAGATCGCCGGAGCTAAATGTAAAAAACCCACCGTAAATAGATGGGCTTTATCGGGCTATTCACACAAGCGTGTGGAAAGCCCCACTGTTAAATGCAGAAAACCCACCATAAGGTGGGCTTTTCAGGATGATTTGGTCGGCGTGAGAGGATTTGAACCTCCGACCCCTGACACCCCATGACAGTGCGCTACCAGGCTGCGCTACACGCCGAATCGGGAGCTACTATAAGGTTCCGCCCGCCCCGCCGCAACCCTATTTTTACGCTTTTATATTCGTTTGCCGCTTTATTGATCGCAGTGGCGGTTTTTTCAGCCTTTTTGCATCGTGCTTGCAGCCGGGCCGGCTTTTGCCATAATAGCCGCCTTCAGGAGGCGGTGATGAACGAGCAAGACGAATACTGGATGCAGCGGGCCATGGCACTGGCGGCCCGGGCCGAGCAGGAAGGGGAAGTGCCGGTGGGTGCCCTGGTGGTATATCAGGGGGAATGTGTGGGGGAAGGCTGGAACCGCTCCATCGGCCACCACGATGCCACCGCCCATGCCGAGATCATGGCTTTGCGCCAGGCCGGAGCACGCCTTGGCAACTACCGCCTGCTGGACTGCACCCTTTATGTGACCCTGGAGCCGTGCATGATGTGTGCCGGCGCCATGGTGCACAGCCGTATTCAGCGGCTGGTCTATGGCGCCAGCGACGCCAAGACCGGCGCCGTGGACTCTGTGCTGCAACTGCTGGCCACCCCCGGTCTCAATCACCGCATTGAATGGTGTTCGGGAGTGCTGGCGGGGGCCTGCTCAGCCCAGCTCAGCGATTTTTTCAGGCGCCGCCGGGCGGAGAAAAAGGCCGCCAAAAAGCAGGCGGCCGGTTGAGTCAAGTACTCAAATAAGTTCTATATCCACCACCAGATCATCGCTCAGGGCTTCCAGCCGGCTTTGCAGATCGCCCAGGGTCTGGCCGTGGGGCAGGGTCAGGGTGCTCTGGATCTCAAACAGCGCAATGCCGGTGACGGGGGCGGGGTGGCTGTCGGTCTTCAGGCTTTTTACACTGACATTAAGGCTGTTGATAATGTCGGTCACCTCGTCGATGATGCCGACGCGGTCGTTGGCGGTCACCGTCAGCTTGAGCTGCTGGCCACGGGGCGAGGGGCTTTTTCCTTCTACCAGCTGTACCTGAAAGTCGGGCAGGGACGTCAGTGCCTGCTCCAGTGCTTCACTGTGCTCGGCGGGCACCTGTATTTCCACGATACCGGCAAAATAGCCGGCCAGCTCGCTCATGGCACTGCCTTGCCAGCTGCCGTGATGCTGGCGCACCAGGGCGGCCAGTTGCTTCACCAGGCCGGTCTTGTCGGGACCGATAAGGGTGGCGACCAGTGTTTTCATCGGTTCTCTCCTTGAATAGCGGAAGGTCTTCCTGTTCAAGATACACCTTGCGGGTATTTTTTAAAGTCCTGCTTGCGACCTTTGTTATCTGTAACAAAACTGTCATTTATTTGCCATAGAATGCGGGCAACTGAATAGTGAACGAGGTGACGAATGTCAGCCCAGACTCAAACCATGTCCCTGTCGGGGAGCCGCAAGCGCTGGCTCAAGGACAGGCTGGCTCAGGCAGGAGTGACCGCCGGCGGTATCATAGTGCTGGTGGCGCTGCTGCTTATCTTTTTTTATCTGCTCTATGTAGTCAAACCCATCTTTGACAGCGCCAGTGTGGAGCCGGCGACCGAGATCAGCCTGGTCGACGGCGGCAGCTCGCTGTTGCTGGGGGTGGAAGAGCAAAACGAGCAGGTTTATCAGTTTACCCAGGACGGTGAAGTGCGCTTTTACTCCCTGTTGCAACAGGGGCAGCAGCTTTACTCGACGGCGGTGGAAGGTCAGGTCACCGCGGCAACCGCCAGCGACGGCAAGTCCATGGTGGCCTATGGTCTGAATGACGGCACCATGCAGGTGCTGGCACCCAAGTTCGATGTCAGCTATCCCGACAATGTGCGTACCATTACCCCCGGCGTCACCTGGCCCTTCGGACGGGCGCCGCTGCAGGTCGATGAGCAGGGCAGGGCGCTGGAGAACCTGAGCTTCGCCACCAATGGCGAGGATCTGCTGGCGGCGGCGGTGGTGGCCGGCGGTGAGATTGTGCTGACCCGTTTCGCCGGCAAGGAAAACTTTCTCACCGGTGAACTGGAGCTGACTCCCACCCAGGTGGCCATTCCCGGTCTGCCGGCACAGGTGGATCAGATCCTGGTGACCCCCAACCTGCGTTTTATGTTCGTGCGCAGCGGCAACGAAGTGTCGGTGTATGATGTGCGCAACATTCGCAAGGTACGGCTGCGCTCAGTGATCCCCATGAATGCCCGGGGCGGAGACATCACCACCATGACGCTGTTGTCCGGTGGCAACTCCCTGCTGGTGGGCAACGACAATGGTGTGGTGTCCCAGTGGTTTGAAGTGGCGAAGGACGGCAAGCGCGAATTCACCTTTATTCGCGAGTTTGAAGCGGCCGGGCCGGTGACACAGATCGCCAACGAGGTCAACCGCAAGGGTTTTGTTACTGTAACCAGCTCTGGCCAGGTGGATATTTTCCATACCACCGGCGACAGCCACCTTTATTCCGAAAGACTGGCAGGTGAAGGCGTGTCAGCCCTGTCCCTGTCACCGCGCAACAACCTGCTGCTGCTGGCCGATGGTGACCGTCTGTCCACCTTCCATGTGGACAACGAACATCCGGAAGTGACCTGGACGGCACTGTGGACCAAGGTCTGGTATGAAGGCTATCCCGAGCCCCAGTATGTGTGGCAGTCCACCTCCGGCAGCAGTGACTTTGAAGCCAAGCTGAGCCTGGTGCCGATTTCCTTCGGCACCATCAAGGCGGCCTTTTATGCGCTGCTGTTCGCGGTACCCATCGCCATTGCCGGTGCCGTCTACACCGCTTATTTCATGTCGCCGGGACTGCGCAAGGTGGTCAAGCCGACGGTGGAGATCATGGAAGCCCTGCCCACGGTGATCCTCGGTTTCCTGGCCGGTCTGTGGCTGGCGCCGCTGATTGAAACCCACCTGCCGGGCGTGGTCATGGTGCTGGTGCTGATGCCGGCGGGCATTCTTCTGACCGCTTTTGTCTGGCAGTACCTGCCCAAGCACATCAGGAACGCCGTGCCCGATGGCTGGCAGAGCCTGTTGCTGCTGCCGGTGGTACTGCTGGTGGGCTGGGCCTGTTTTGCCTTCAGCCCCGTGGTGGAAAACGTCTTCTTCGGCGGTGATGCCCGCGGTTTTCTTACCAACGAGCTGGGCATTGGCTTTGATCAGCGCAATTCCCTGGTGGTGGGTATCGCCATGGGCTTTGCGGTGATCCCGACCATTTTCTCCATTGCCGAAGACGCCGTGTTCTCGGTGCCCCGTCACCTGACCAACGGCTCCCTGGCACTGGGTGCGACCCCCTGGCAGACCCTGACCCGGGTGGTGATGCTGACCGCCAGCCCTGGCATCTTCTCGGCGGTGATGATGGGCCTGGGCCGGGCCGTGGGCGAAACCATGATCGTACTGATGGCCACCGGCAACACACCGGTGATGGACTTCAGCATCTTCAACGGCATGCGTACCCTGGCCGCCAACATTGCGGTGGAAATGCCGGAAGCCGAGGTGAACAGCTCTCACTACCGGGTTCTGTTCCTGGCGGCCTTTGTGCTCTTTGTGTTCACCTTCCTGTTCAACACGGTTGCGGAGTTCGTGCGTCAGCGACTGCGTGACAAATACAGCTCAATGTAAGGGGCGAGACGAATGAGTAAATGGTTCAAATCGGGTGCGCCCTGGATCTGGATGACCGGCGGGGCTGTCAGCCTCAGCCTGGTGGCCGTGCTGGGTCTGCTGCTGATGATCGGCTGGCGCGGACTGGTCTATTTCTGGCCGCACACCATTTATGAATGGCAGCTGAGCACGCCCGAGGGCGAGCGTTACACCGTGATCGGTGAAATCCACGACCGGGAAGAAGTACCGGTGGCCCAGCTGCGCGGCTCCGGCCTGGCGCTGGAAGGGGTGACCGAAGAAAATCTGACCCGTTATCTGGTGAAAACCGGCAACCGGGAATTCGTGCCCCTGGACTTTCGCTGGATCCTGGAAACCGACATTCAGTCCCGGGATATTCCGGCCAGTCTGGCGGTGCTTGAGCGTTCCCACAACGGCAACTTTTACGGCTATGTGGAACGCGTGCTGGAAAACGGCAGTGCCGTGGCCGGCGATGTGCGTGAGCAGCTGCGGGCCCGCATTGAACGGGTAGACGAGCTTAACGAACGCATGGATGAACTGCAGCGCGGCGAGATCGGCAGCATCAACCACCAGCTGGAGCGGCTGCGTCTGGAACAGCGCAAGCTGGAGCTGGAGGGGGAACTGACCGAACAGGCGCTGGCCGACATTCAGGCTGAAGAGGAAAAGCTTCGCGCCGATTACCGCGTGCTGGAAAAGGATCTGTTCGCCCTGCGTGACGAAACCCGCCGTGACAGCGTGGTGGTGCGTGACATGCGTGGCCAGGAAGTGACCCTGTCTCTGGGCGATGTGCTGGACGTGGCCTGGCCCAACGACATGGGGACGGTGGCCAAGACCGGCCACTGGTTCAAGGAGATGGGCAAGTTCATCAGCGGTGAGCCGCGGGAAGCCAACACCGAAGGCGGCGTGTTCCCGGCCATTTTCGGCACCGTATTCATGGTGATCCTGATGGCCATTATCGTGACCCCGCTGGGGGTGGTGGCGGCCATCTATCTGCATGAATACGCGGGCAAGAACAGCCTGACCAAGATCATCCGTATTGCGGTGATCAACCTGGCCGGTGTGCCTTCCATCGTGTACGGCGTATTTGGTCTGGGCTTTTTCGTCTACATGCTGGGCGGCTCCATCGACAAGCTGTTTTATCCGGAAGCCCTGCCCAGCCCGACCTTCGGCTCCCCGGGTGTGCTGTGGTCAGCCCTGACCCTGGCCATTCTGACCCTGCCGGTGGTGATAGTGTCTACCGAAGAGGGGCTGTCGCGGATACCGAGCTCGGTACGTCAGGGCTCCCTGGCACTGGGTGCGACCAAGGCCGAAACCCTGTGGCGTATCATTATTCCCATGGCCAGCCCGGCGATCATGACCGGTCTGATCCTGGCCATTGCCCGGGCTGCGGGTGAGGTGGCGCCGCTGATGCTGGTCGGTGTGGTCAAACTGGCGCCCAACCTGCCGGTGGATGGCAACTTCCCCTACCTGCATCTGGACCGCAAGTTCATGCATCTGGGCTTTCATATTTACGACGTGGGCTTCCAGAGCCCGAACGTGGAGGCGGCGCGCCCCCTGGTGTATGCGACCTCCTTCCTGCTGGTGACGGTGATCGTGGGGCTTAACCTGACCGCCATCGGCATTCGCAATCACCTGCGTGAAAAATTCCGCTCGCTGGATCAGTAAACCGGCCGGCCAACGTTTAGAGGTATAGAAACATGATTAACGTCGCTACCCCCCTTGGTCAGGATTCGACCCTGGATGTCAGCCGCCTGAGCGAGGAGCAGACCGCTCTGGAAGTACGCGGACTCAACCTGTTTTACGGTGCCAAGCAGGCGCTGTTCAACGTGGATATGAAAATTGCAAAGGGCCAGGTCACCGCCTTTATCGGCCCTTCTGGCTGCGGCAAGTCGACCCTGTTGCGTTGTATCAACCGCATGAACGATCTGGTGGAAAGCTGCCGCATCGAAGGCGAAATTCTGCTGCACAACCAGAATATCTACGGAAAGGAAGTGGATGTGGCGGCGCTGCGCCGCCGGGTGGGCATGGTATTCCAGCGTCCCAATCCCTTTCCCAAATCCATCTACGAGAACGTGGTCTATGGCCTGCGCCTGCAGGGCATCAATGACCGCCGCCGGCTGGACGAAGCGGTGGAGCGCTCTCTGCGCGGCGCCGCCTTGTGGGACGAGGTCAAGGATCGTCTGCACGACAACGCCTTTGGTCTCTCCGGTGGTCAGCAGCAGCGCCTGGTGATCGCCCGGGCCATCGCCATCGAGCCGGAAGTGCTGCTGCTGGATGAGCCCACCTCGGCGCTCGATCCCATTTCCACCCTGGTGATCGAAGAGCTGATCAACACCCTGAAAGAGCAGTACACTGTGGTGATCGTGACCCACAACATGCAGCAGGCGGCCCGGGTGTCGGATCACACTGCCTTTATGTACATGGGGGAGCTGATCGAATACGCCGACACCAATACCCTGTTCACCACCCCCAGCAAGAAAAAGACCGAAGACTACATTACCGGTCGTTACGGCTAAGGAGCCTGCACCATGGACAAGCAGAATCTCAACAAACATATCTCCGGCCAGTTCAACGTTGAGCTGGAAGGCGTACTCAATCAGGTGCTGGTGATGGGCGGCCTGGTGGAGCAGCAACTGAATGACGCCATTACCGCCATTCATGAGCAGAACATGGATCTGGCCCGTCAGATCGTGGCCAGCGATCACAAGGTGAATGCGCTGGAGGTACAGATCGACGAGGAATGCACCCGCATTATCGCCAAGCGTCAGCCGGCGGCTTCGGATCTGCGTCTGGTGCTGGCGATTATCAAGACCATCACCGATCTGGAACGCATCGGTGATGTGGCCAAGCGCATTGGCATGATGCTGCTCGACAACGCCAACAAGAAGCAGCCGCCGCTGGTCTCCATGGAAAACATGGGCCGGCGTACCGTGCGCATGCTGCACGAGTCTCTCGACGCCTTTGCCCGAATGGACGTGGAAGCGGCCATCGAAGTGCACAAGGAAGATGACAAGGTGGACCGGGAGTACGAGTCCATTATTCGTGAGCTGATGACCTTCATGATGGAAGATCCCCGCTCCATTCCCCATGTGCTCAACGTGCTCTGGTGCGCCCGCTCTCTGGAACGGGTCGGGGACCGGGTGCAGCATATCTGCGAATACATCATCTATTTCGTCAAGGGCAAGGACGTACGCCATACCAGTGATGAAGATATTCACAGCATGCTGGACTGATTAAAACGGCAAAACTGGTTGGTAAAAAAACGCGCTTCGGCGCGTTTTGTTGTTTAAAGGGGGTGCAAAACACGCCGGATGGAGGGAAGGAAAGGGAGTTGGAGATAAAGGATCGGTGGCGGATCCTGGTTGATCCTGAGTCAGGGGTTAATTGCTGAGCAGTTGTGTTATATGATTGAATTATATAGAAGAATATAAAGTTAGTGATTTTTTATTCACAATTTGTGAAGATCCTGTGACCATAAATCGCAATTCGACTTTGCCTAGACCCGTCTTCGCAGGTAAACTATCGCTCCCAAGCGATTAGGGTTAGTGATCGGTCGATTGAACACTACTGACAACTAGAATAGAAGAAGCAACTATGACGGAACGTACTCACCTCGGCACTTTGCAAGTCGCTACCGTTCTACATGATCTGGTAGTAAATGAAATCATTCCCGGTACCGGCGTTGAGCCCGCCGCGTTCTGGAGTGGCATGGAGCAGATTGTTAACGATCTGGCCCCCAAAAACCGCGCCCTGCTGGAAAAGCGGGAAGCCCTGCAGAAACAGATCGACGAGTGGCACCAGGCCAACGCCGGCAAGCCCCACGATGCAGCCGTTTACAAGCAGTTTCTGACCGACATCGGTTATCTGGTGCCGGAAGTGGAAGATTACAAAATCACCACTACCAATGTTGACGCCGAGCTGGCCACCCTGGCCGGTCCGCAGCTGGTGGTACCGGTGAACAACGCCCGTTACTGCCTGAACGCCGCCAACGCCCGCTGGGGCAGCCTGTATGACGCTCTGTACGGCAGCGACGCCATTCCCGAAACCGATGGCGCCGAAAAGACCAAATCCCTGAACCCGCGCCGCGCCGAGAAGGTGATTGCCTGGGGCCGCAACCTGCTGGATCAGGCCGCGCCGCTGGCTGCCGGCAGTCACGCCGACGCCACCGCCTATAAAGTGGTCGACGGTGAGCTGCAGATCACTCTGGAAAACGGTGACACCACCACCCTGGCCGACGCCGACAAGTTCGCCGGTTACAAGGGCGATACCACTGCTCCGGCTTCCGTACTGGTGCGCAACAACGGCCTGCACATTGAGCTGCAGTTCGACGCCGCCAACCCGGTTGCTCAGCTCGACAAGGCCGGCATCAAGGATCTGATCGTTGAAGCCGCCCTGTCCACCATCATGGACTGTGAAGACTCCGTGGCCGCCGTGGACGCCGAAGACAAGGTGGGTGTTTACCGCAACTGGCTGGGCCTGATGAAAGGCACCCTGACCCAGAAAATCAAGAAGGGCGACAAGGAAATCGTTCGCGCGCTGAACGCGGATCGCGAATACCTGAACCCCCAGGGCGAGTCTTTCACCCTGCACGGCCGCAGCCTGCTGTTCGTGCGTAACGTGGGTCACCTGATGACCAACGAAGCGGTACTGGACAAGGACGGTAACGAAGTGCCGGAAGGCATCATCGACGGCCTGGTCACCTGCCTGATCGCCATTCATGATCTCAAGGGCAACGGCAAGTTCCGCAACTCCCGCACCGGCAGCGTGTACATCGTCAAGCCCAAGATGCACGGCCCCGAAGAAGTGGCCTTTGCCGTTGAGCTGTTCAGCCGCATCGAAAAAGTGCTGGGTCTGGCCGAGAACACCCTGAAAGTGGGCATCATGGACGAAGAGCGCCGCACCAGCGCCAACCTGAAGTCCGCCATCTATGAAGCCCGTGACCGTGTGGTCTTTATCAACACCGGCTTCCTGGATCGTACCGGTGATGAAATTCACACCAGCATGGAAGCCGGCGCCGTGGTGCGCAAGGGCAACATGCGCAAGCAAGCCTGGATCAGCGCCTACGAAAACAACAACGTGGACGTGGGCCTGGCTGCCGGCCTGCAGGGCAAGGCGCAGATCGGCAAAGGCATGTGGGCCATTCCCGATAACATGGCCACCATGCTGGAAACCAAGATCGTTCACCCGCTGGCCGGTGCCAACACCGCCTGGGTTCCGTCGCCGACTGCGGCCGTACTGCACGCGACTCACTACCATCAGGTGAATGTGAAAGCGCGTCAGGATGAACTCAAGTCCCGCAAGCCGGCCAAACTGGACGACCTGCTGACCATTCCGCTGCTGACCCAGGCCGATCGTGACGCCCTGACCGCAGAAGATATTCAGAATGAACTGGACAACAACGCTCAGGGCATTCTGGGCTACGTGGTTCGCTGGATCGACCAGGGTGTGGGCTGCTCCAAGGTGCCCGACATCAACAACGTGGGCCTGATGGAAGACCGCGCCACTCTGCGTATCTCCGCTCAGCATATCGCCAACTGGCTGCGTCACGGCATCCTGACCAAGGAGCAGGTGATGGAGTCCATGAAGCGCATGGCCGCCATTGTGGACGAGCAGAACGCCGGCGATCCCCTGTATCGCAACATGGCGCCCGACTTCGATGGCATCGCCTTTGAAGCCGCCTGCGCCCTGGTGTTTGAAGGCACCACCCAGCCCAGCGGTTACACCGAGCCGCTGCTGCACGCCTACCGTCGCAAGCTGAAAGCCCAGGGCTAAGCCCGGCTTTTGCTGAATAAAAACCCCCGGCCCCGGCCGGGGGTTTTTGTTTATGTTCGGTTCAAAAAGCGCTTTGGTTCAAGAAATAGTGATCGGCACCGAATATTGAACGCTCAGGACTTGTTCAGCCCCGCTGCTTGCTGTCACTCTGGGCGCCTTTCACTCACCGTCAAACGACCAACCGCCATGATAAAACGTCTGGTTATCTCCCTGTCGTCGCTGATCTTCAGCGTGTTTCTGCTGATGGGGGGCAACACCTTTGTGATGACCCTGCTGGGGGTTAACCTGGGTCTCAGACAGGTGGAGCCGACTCTGATCGGCAGCATCATGGTGTGCTACTCGGTGGGCTTTGTGCTGGGCTCCCTGTACGGGCCCAGGGTGATCAAGCGGGTAGGTCATATTCGCGCCTTTGCGGTGTTCAGTGCCGTACTGGCCAGCTCTACTCTGATCTTTCCGCTCACCGACAGCATTATTGTCTGGGCACTGCTGAGAGCATTGAGCGGCATTGCCGTGGCCGGCAGTTTTGTGGTGATTGAAAGCTGGTTCAGTGCCGTGGCCACCAGTGACAATCGCGCCACCCTGTTCTTTGCCTACCAGATCTGCGCCTATCTGGCGGCCACCGCCGGCCAGCTGCTGATTGGCTTTACCGACCCCGCCGCCTTTGTGCCGTTTACGCTTGGCGCCATTCTGCTCACCGCCGCCCTGGTACCGCTGTCGCTGACCCGAATGGATGCGCCCACGGTGGAGCACAGCGAGCGCATCAGTATCAGGTCGATTATTCGCAGCGCCCCGGTGGGGCTGCTGGCGGCCCTGTGCAGCGGCGTGCTGATCAGCAGCTTCTACGCCATGGCCCCTGTCTACGCCATTCAGGTGGGCCTGCCCGTGGGTCAGTTGTCCTGGTTTATGGCGGCGTCCATCTTTACCTTTATTCTGTTTGCCTGGCCTCTGGGACGACTGTGTGATCGCCTTAACCGGGGCAGCATTATGCTGGTCATCAATCTGCTTATTGCCTTCAGCGCCGCCGGCGTGATTATTGGGGGCGAGTATCACCTCGGCATTCTGATCGGCTTTTCCGCCCTCTATATGGGCATGGTGGCGTCCATCTATCCGGTGGCGGTGGCCATTACCAATGACCGCATGGAGGCCCATCATATCGTGGCTGCCAGTACCACCCTGCTGCTGAGCTATGGTCTGGGCAGTTCGCTCGGCCCCCTGTTCAGCTCCGGCATGATGACCTGGCTCGGGCCTCAGGGGCTGTATATCGGCTGTGGCGGCGTGGCCCTGTTACTGAGCGGCTACACCCTGTGGTGGCAGTGGCGCACGCCGGCGGTGCCGGTGGCCGAGCAGGCCGCCTGGATTGCCACGCCCGCCGATACGCCCGGTGTGATCACCGAGCTCGATCCCCGTAACGAGGAGTTCGTGGATTTGCCGATGGAGGAGGTGTTTCCGGATCTGGAAGAGCAAGCCCTGGCCGAGGCCAGCGCCGGCCAGATGGAGCTGGAGCTGAGCGAGCCTGAGGTGGTGGAGGAGGAAGAACCCATATCGCAGGACAGTGGAGCGCAGGCGGCTCGACTGCATTAGTGCGGGGGCGCCCTTGTGGCTTGAATTGGCCTTTTAGTGGCAAAGCGGGTAATGTCATCAAACCGTCAATCGGTAAGGTTAATCTGAGTTTGGTTCCATCAGCGAGGATTGCTTTATGGATAATGTGTCGCGTATGAGTGCTGTTTCAACCCCGCCGCCCTGCCAGTGGTCGGCGGACGATTGTTACCCCGCCCAAATGCTGCACTGGCTGCAGCAGCAGGCGGTTCAGGCCAAGGTAAGTCCGGTGGTTACCGAGCCTGAGCCCGAGCTGGAAGTTGTCTGAATTTTAATCCCTGATGACTGCCCCGGACGTGCAAACGGCCGGGGTTTTTCCTTTTTAGGGCTGCATCACTGCCTTCACCATTCCCCTCGCTTTCAATCCTCGTTAGACTTGGGCCTGAATTCTGACACCGGGCCTTTCGCCCGCAGCCCAGCAGGAAGCAGACACTCATGATTCGACTCGCCATCAACGGCTATGGCCGCATCGGCCGCAGCGTGTTGCGTGCCTTTTACGAGCGCGGCCTTGACCGGCACATGAAAATCGTGGCCATCAACGAGCTGGCCGAGCCCGAGGCCATGGCTCACCTTACCCGCTACGACTCCAGCCACGGCCGCTTTGGCCGGGAAGTGAGCCTGGAGGGGGAGGGCATGCGCATTGGCGACGATCATATCCGGCTGTGTCATGAGCCCGAGGCCGGCAGGCTGCCCTGGGCCGAGCTGGGCGTGGATCTGGTGCTGGACTGTACCGGCGTGCTGTCGAGCCGGGCCGATGCCGGCCTGCACCTGGCGGCGGGAGCGGGGCGAGTGCTGTTTTCCCACCCCGCCGACAGCGATGTGGACGCCACCATCGTCTATGGTGTGAATCACCAGCAGCTCACCGGCGATGAGACCATCGTTTCAAACGCTTCCTGCACCACCAACTGCGTGGTGCCGGTGATCGAGACCCTGCACCGGGTGTTCAACATCAAGTGCGGCAATATCACCACCATTCACTCGGCCATGAACGATCAGCAGGTGATTGACGCCTATCATGCCGATCTGCGCCGTACCCGGGCCGCCAGTCAGTCCATTATTCCGGTGGACACCAAGCTGGCCAAGGGCGTTGAGCGCATATTGCCGCATTTTGCCGGCAAGTTTGAGGCCATCTCCGTGCGGGTGCCCACCATTAACGTCACCGCCATGGATCTCAGCATTATCGTGGAAAAACACGCGTCGGTGGAAGAGGTCAATCAAGTGCTGCGCGAGGCGGCACAGGGGCCGCTCAAGGGCATTCTCGACTACACAGAAGCGCCGCTGGTGTCGGTGGACTTCAACCACGATCCCCATTCTTCCATCATCGACGGCACCCAGACCCGGGTGAGCGATGCCAACCTCATCAAGATGCTGATGTGGTGCGACAATGAATGGGGCTTTGCCAACCGCATGCTGGATACCAGCCTGGCCTGGCTGGCGGCGAGAAAAACGAATTAACAACAGTACTGCCAATTAGAGGACGCATTATGTCTGTCATCAAAATGAATGAACTCGATCTGTCCGGCAAGCGGGTGCTGATCCGCGCCGACCTGAACGTGCCGGTGAAAAACGGCAAGGTCGGCTCCGACGCCCGCATTCTGGCCTCGCTGCCCACCATTGAAGCGGCCCTGGCCAAGGGCGCGAAAGTGATGGTCACTTCGCACCTGGGCCGCCCCACCGAAGGGGAATTTGCCGACGAGTTCTCACTGCAGCCGGTGGTGGACTATCTGGCCGGCAAGCTGAGCGTGCCGGTACGCCTGGCCAGCGACTACCTGAATGGCCTGGACATTGCCGAGGGCGAGCTGGTGGTACTGGAAAACGTACGCTTCAACAAGGGCGAGAAAAAGGACGACGAAACCCTGTCGCGCCAGTATGCCGCCCTGTGTGATGTCTTCGTGATGGATGCCTTCGGCACCGCACACCGGGCCCAGGCTTCTACCCACGGCGTGGCCAAATACGCCCCCGTGGCCTGTGCCGGCCCGCTGCTGTCCGCCGAGCTGGACGCCCTGGCCAAGGCCATGGACAAGCCCGCCCGCCCCATGGTGGCCATTGTGGGCGGCTCCAAGGTGTCCACCAAGCTGACCGTGCTGGAGTCGCTGTCCAAAGTGGCCGACCAGCTGGTGGTGGGCGGCGGCATAGCCAACACCTTTATCGCTGCCGCCGGCCACCCGGTGGGCAAGTCGCTGTATGAGCCCGAGCTGCTCGATACCGCCAGAAAACTGGCCGCCGACTGTGCCATTCCCCTGGCCACCGATGTGGTGGTGGGCACCGAGTTCTCCGAGCAGGCCGAGGCCGCCACCAAGCCGGTGAGCGAGGTGGACGCCGACGACATGATCTTCGATCTCGGCCCCGACTCCGCCGAGGCCCTGGCCAAAATCCTGAAGGAAGCCAAAACCATTCTGTGGAACGGTCCGGTGGGTGTGTTTGAGTTCGATCAGTTTGCCCATGGCACCGAGGTGGTGGCCAGAGCCATCGCCGAGAGCGAGGCCTTTTCCATCGCCGGTGGTGGTGACACCCTGGCAGCCATCGACAAGTTCGGCATCAAGGACAAAGTGTCCTACATTTCCACCGGTGGCGGCGCCTTCCTGGAGTTCGTGGAAGGCAAGACCTTGCCGGCGGTGGCCATGCTGGAACAGCGCGCCCAGAGCTAACTCTTATTACATTTAACCAACGACCTGATTTTGTAGCTGCCACTTTAGTCGGCAGGGCCTGTGCAACAGGCCTTTAAGCGACAGCAGCCTTCAGGTTTGCGCCAGCTAAAGCGGCGCCTGCAGTTGAATCCATTTTTCCATCACGGTCGGCAGCGCCGGCCGTGATGCAGCTTACAGGAGCAATACAATGTCCCAGAAAATTTCCGATGTGGTCAAGCCGGGCGTAGTCAGCGGCGATGACATGCAGAAAATCTTTGAAATCGCCAAGGCCGGCAAGTTTGCCCTGCCGGCGGTGAACGTGGTGGGTACCGACTCGGTCAATGCCGTGATGGAAGCCGCCGCCAGGGTCAAGGCCCCGGTGATCGTGCAGTTCTCCAATGGTGGCGCCGCCTACTTTGCCGGCAAGGGCCTCAAGCTGGAAGGTCACCAGGCCGCCATTCTGGGTGCCATTTCCGGTGCCCGCCATGTGCATGCCCTGGCCGAGGCCTATGGTGTGCCGGTGATCCTGCATACCGACCATGCCGCCAAGAAGCTGTTGCCCTGGATTGACGGCCTGCTCGACGCCGGTGAGAAGCACTTTGCCGAAACCGGCAAGCCGCTGTTCAGCTCCCACATGATCGACCTGTCTGAAGAAAGCCTGGAAGAAAACATCGAGATCTGCGCTAAGTACCTGGAGCGGATGAGCAAGATTGGCATGACCCTGGAAATTGAGTTGGGTTGCACCGGCGGTGAGGAAGACGGCGTCGACAACACCGGCATGGACAGCTCCCTGCTCTATACCCAGCCGGAAGACGTGGCCTACGCCTACGAGAAGCTGAGTGCCATCAGCGACAAATTCACCATTGCCGCCTCCTTTGGCAACGTGCACGGCGTGTACAAGCCCGGCAACGTCAAGCTGACCCCGAAGATCCTTGACAACTCCCAGAAGTTCGTGTCCGAGAAATTCGGTCTGGCGCCCAAGTCCCTGAACTTCGTGTTCCACGGTGGCTCCGGCTCCTCTGCCGAGGAAATCAAGGAATCCATCGAGTACGGTGTGATCAAGATGAACATCGACACCGATACCCAGTGGGCCACCTGGGCTGGCGTGATGAACTACTACAAGGAAAAGGAAGCCTATCTGCAGGGCCAGATCGGCAACCCCGAGGGCGACGACAAGCCCAACAAGAAGTACTACGATCCCCGCGTCTGGCTGCGTGAAGGCCAGCTCAGCATGATCGCCCGCTTGGAGCAGGCGTTCCGCGAGCTGAACGCCGTCGACGTGCTGTAAGGGCACACAGGCGCAAACAAAAATACCGGCCAAATGGCCGGTATTTTTTTGCCGCTTCAGCGGCAATATGCGGGCAAGCTGCAGATGGCACTATGTGGTGGAGCGCAGGCTGCCAGCCTGCATTAGCGCCGCAGGCGCTCCAAAGAGTTTACCCTTCCAGCTCACCGCAGAAACGGTAGCCTTCGCCATGAATAGTGGCGATGATCTCGGGGGTATCGGGCACGGATTCAAAGTGCTTGCGAATGCGGCGAATGGTCACGTCCACGGTGCGGTCGTGAGGCTTGAGCTCGCGGCCGGTCATTTTCTTCAGCAGCTCGGCGCGGCTCTGGATCTGGCCCGGGTGCTCGCAGAAGTGCACCATGGCGCGAAACTCGCTGCGGGGCAGCTTGAACATTTCACCGTTGGGGCTGACCAGGGCGCGGCTGTTGATGTCCAGGGTCCAGCCGTTAAAGCGGTAGGCTTCAACTTGCTTTTCCTCTTCCTGACCATCAGGGGCCTGCATGGTCCGGCCCAGCAGGTTGCGGGCGCGAATGGTCAGCTCCCGGGGGTTGAACGGCTTGGTGATATAGTCATCTGCACCGATTTCCAGCCCCAGGATCTTGTCAACCTCGTTGTCGCGGCCGGTGAGGAACATCAGCGCCAGGTTGTGCTGCTCGCGAAGCTCCCGAGCCAGCAGCAGACCGTTCTTGCCTGGCAGGTTAATATCCATGATCACCAGATTGACCTTGTGGCTGGACAGGGCCTTGTACATTTCCTCACCGTCGGTGGCTTCCAGCACGGTGTAACCTTCCGCCTCAAAAATGCTTTTGAGGGTATTGCGGGTGACCAGTTCGTCTTCAACGATAAGAATGTGTGGAGTCTGCATGAGCTTACCTGTTCTCTGAATGTAAAAATACTGTCGCTGGCAGCGGAACAAATCTCGGGTACCGGGCAGAGCCATGCTGTAACAAGTTTACACCATGCCGCCTTATGCTCCGGTTTTGTGCCTGTGCCGATGCCATTATTGTTTTTATATGCGTCCCATGCAGTTACTGCGTCATACCCAACAGGCTTGAAAAGGGGAAGAACAGAGGTCCTTTTGATAAATTGGTGTTATTTTAACAGTTAACACCGGCATAACAACAGTTTGCAATAGATATTGTTAAATAGTTTTATTAAGGGGGTTGATCCAGGTCAAGCCCTGTTTTAAGGCTGAATCCCGGTGTGGCTGCCGGATTCCGCGCAGCGGCTCCGGCAACGCCGGTTACCTGAGTTTTGATAATGGAGAATGAAATGCTCGATTTGCTGCCGGATCTGTGTGACGAACATGCAGACAAGATCAAGGTACTGGACCCGGTTTTTCGCGACTTTGGCGGAGAATCCCTGTTCTGGGGGCAGGCAGTGACGGTGCGCTGCTACGAAGACAACTCCCGGGTGCGGGAGCTGGTGGCACAGCCGGGCACCGGCAAGGTGCTGGTGGTGGACGGCGGCGGCCTGCTGCGCTGCGCGCTGATGGGAGACATGCTGGCGGAAAAGGCCCTGGAAAACGGCTGGGAAGGTATCATCATTCACGGCGCCATTCGTGATGCCGGCACCCTGGGCGGGCTGGCCATCGGCATCAAGGCCCTGGCGGCCTGCCCGATCCGTTCGGAAAAACGCGGTGAAGGGGTGGTGGACGTGCCGGTCACCTTTGCCGGGGTGACCATTCAGCCGGGCGATTATGTGTATTCGGATTTGAATGGCGTGCTGGTGTCCCGCGAGCCCCTGAGCCACCCGCAGCTGTAAGCTTTGTGTGAGGGGAGAGGGGACAGATGTGAGGAGAGTGTCCATACCCCTCACCCCTCACCCCTCACTCTTTACACCTCTCCCCTCACACTCTTCACCGTACTTGTATTTAAACCGCTGCCGCCGCCGGTAGGGGAAGATATCCTCAACCCGGCCCTGTTCTATGTTGTGCTGCAGTTGCCGCCAGTAGCCGGCGGTAAACAGTTCCATATGTTGCTCACCAAAGGCGTCACGAATGCGTGGGTTATAGAGCAGAAAGGTGTTGAACTCCTCGGGAAACACATCGTTAGGCCCCACCGAGTACCAGAGCTCCGGGCTGAGCTGATCCTGCAGGTTATCGGTTCTGGGAATATCGCGAAAGTGGCACTCGGTCATATAGGCGATTTCATCATAGTCGTAAAAAATCACTCGGCCGTGGCGGGTGACGCCAAAGTTCTTGAACAGCATGTCACCGGGAAAGATATTGGCGGCGGCCAGTTGCTTGAGCGCACTGGCGTATTCATCCAGCGCATCACGCAGCCGCTCGTCATCGGCCTGCTCCAGGTGAAGGTTAAGAGGGGTCATGCGGCGCTCGGTATAAAGGTGATGAATGATCAGTCGCTCGTCCTTGAGGGTCAGCAGCGACGGCACCTCCCGTTGCAGCTCTTCCAGCAGTTCGGGGCTGATACGGTTGAGTGGCAGTTCGAAGTTGGTGAACTCCATGGTGTCGGCCATGCGCCCCACTCTGTCATGCTGTTTCACCAGCCGGTATCTGGCCTTGACGGTGGTGCGATCCACGGTTTTGGGCGGTGTGACCTGGTCCTTGATCACCTTGAACACCACATCGAGCGAGGGCAGGGTAAACACGCACATCACCATGCCCTTGATGCCTTCCGCTGTTACAAACTGATCCCGTGAATTCTGCAGATGTTGTAAAAAGCCCCGGTAAAAAATGGTTTTGCCATGCTTTTGCCAGCCGATGGCGTTGTAGATTTCATAATCCGGCTTGTTGGGCAGCAGCGGCCGTAAAAACTGCACCAGCAGCGAGGGCTTTGAACAGCACACCATAAAATAGGCCCGGGCAAAGCCAAACAGAATGGAGGCGTCATCCCGGCTCAGCAGCAGGGTGTCGATGACCAGACCGTCCTTTTCATGCAATATCGGCAATATAAAGGGCAGGAGCCCTTCGGGCCGTTCCAGCCGGCCAATCAGGTAGGCTCCCTTGTTGCGGTAAAACAGGGTGTTGATCACCGTCAGCTGCAGAGGCTCAACGGTCAGTCCCTGCTCGGCCATGGTGTGCTCAATATGCTCCAGATCCCGCTCCAGCCGTACAAAGGGCCTGTCCAGCCCCAGGCGTTCCAGCAGACTCTGCAGGGTGGTGGCGAGTTCTTCCGGGGCAATATGATAGCGCCAGATCATGGGCGCGAGATCCTGCTCTCCCGGGCAAGGCACAAAGGGGTGCACGTAGAGGTTTTCGGCGCGAATGCTGCGATGACGGGTAGAGCGGCGGTAGACCGAGTTGTAGAAGGACTCGGCCATGTCCGCATTGGGATGCGCGATCAGCAGATCATTAAAGGCCTGTTTCAGTGCCTTCAGCTCCTGATGGCGCAGGGGACTCCGGTTGTAGTCGAGCACGGCGCGCACGGTATTGTTGACGTGTTCGTCATACAGCCAGATGCGGCGACGTGCGGCCAGCTGCACGCCATGCCAGTCCTGGGTTTCAAACCGTACCTTGGCACCCTGAGTGATCACCAGAAAATAGCGGTAAAAGGCGTCGAAACCGCGCATGACAATGTGCGCCATTTCCCGTGTCCGGCTGTTCATGTTTCTGCTGCTCCCGACCAAGTCCGAAAAGCATGTTAATGAAACAAAAGGGAAAAAAGCGAAGAGGAAGTGAGCGTTTTGTGGTCTGCCGCACGGGCGGGGGAGTTGGGGAAGAAAATCTGTGAAGTGGGGCGAAGCATGTTACTTCGCCCTTGTATGTTGTAGGCCCGGTTTTAACCGGGCAAGTGGTATTGCCGGGCGGCACCATTGCCCCGATAAATCGGGGCCTACAGGATTACTTCAGCTCGTCGGTCAGCTTGACCGCGCGGCCGATATAGTTGGCCGGGGTCAGTTGCTTGAGCTCGTCCTTCACGGACTCGGGCAGTTCCAGGGTGTCGATAAAGGCGCGCATGCCGTCGCCGTCCACCCGCTTGCCCCGGGTCAGCTCTTTCAGCTTCTCGTAGGGCTTTTCGATGCCGTAGCGGCGCATCACGGTCTGTACCGGCTCGGCCAGCACTTCCCAGTTCTGATCCAGATCGGCCGCCAGCGCCTGCGGGTTGGCTTCCAGCTTGCTGATGCCCTTCAGAGTGGCCTGATAGGCGATCAGCGAGTAGCCCACGGCCACACCCAGGTTGCGCAGCACTGTGCTGTCGGTGAGGTCACGCTGCCAGCGGGATACCGGCAGCTTGGCGGCCAGGTGGTTGAAGATGGCATTGGCCAGGCCCAGGTTGCCCTCGGAGTTTTCAAAGTCGATGGGGTTGACCTTGTGGGGCATGGTGCTGGAGCCGATTTCGCCGGCCACGGTCTTTTGCTTGAAGTAACCCACGGAGATATAGCCCCATACATCCCGGTCGAAGTCGAGCAGAATAGTGTTGAAGCGGGCCAGGGCGTCAAACAGCTCGGCAATGTAGTCGTGGGGCTCAATCTGGGTGGTGTAGGGGTTCCAGGTCAGGCCCAGGCCGGTCACGTACTGCTCGGAGAAGGCGTGCCAGTCTACTTCCGGATAGGCGGAGATATGGGCGTTGTAGTTACCCACGGCGCCGTTGATCTTGGCCAGCAGCTCAATACCCTGGATCTGCTTGAGCTGACGCTCCAGACGGTAGGCCACGTTGGCCATTTCCTTGCCCAGAGTGGTGGGCGAGGCGGGCTGACCGTGAGTGCGGCTCAGCATGGGCAGATCGCGGTACTGGGCGGCCAGGCGTTTTACTTCATCCACCAGCTGCTGGCAGTAGGGCACCACCACGTCGTCACGGCCCGCTTTCAGCATCAAGGCGTGAGCGTTGTTGTTGATGTCTTCACTGGTGCAGGCAAAGTGAATGAACTCGCTCACCGCGGCCAGCTCGGGCAGGGCCTCAACCTTTTCCTTCAGGAAGTATTCCACGGCTTTGACATCGTGGTTGGTGGTGCGCTCAATGTCCTTGATGCGCTGACCGTCGGCTTCGTTGAAGTTGGCCACTATGCTGTCGAGCAGGGCATTGGCTTCAGCGGAGAAGGCCGGCACTTCGGCAATGGCGGGCTCGGCGGCCAGGGCCTGCAGCCAGCGAACTTCCACCTCTACGCGAAAGCGCAGCAGGCCGAACTCGGAGAAAATGGCGCGCAGCGCCTCGGTTTTGTTGCCGTAACGGCCATCGACCGGGGAAATGGCCGTTAATGCTGACAATTCCATCAACTGTAACTCCTGAAGGTTGGGGGGTATTAAAACACTTAATAACGCAGGGCGGCCTGGGCCTGAGCCACCAGTCGCTTGCGGGAAAACAGAATATGCCGGCGTTTGCCACCGAGCTGGCGCCACAGCACGCTGCTTCGAATGCCCGCCAGCAGCAGGGCGCGGATCTGGTGCTGCACCAGCGGCTGCTGCAGGTAACTGGGGTTACCCGCGACCTGAATGCGCGGCCCCAGGGGGCTGACAATGTCGCTGTAAATGCCGGCCAGGTTGGCCAGTACCTGCTCGTCGAGCAGATCAAAATGATGCAGCTGGCGTTTGACCTGGCTGATGCGCTCACCCAGCATCGACAGCAGATCCCGGCGCCTGGCCAGCTTGCGCTCCAGCGCCACCAGGCCCACCAGATAGCGGGTCAGTTCGGCGTCTTTCTTGCTGCTGTCGCCGTTGAGCTGTTCGATCAGGGTCTGATAGCCCAGCCGCAGGTGGTCGTGACCGCCGTAAATGTCTGCCGACTGCTCGGCGTCGGTGACCATGATGCTGTGCAGGGTGGAAGACAGCACCGCCTTGTCTTCAATCACGCCCTGGCGGGCCACCTGTTGTACCAGGTGAGCGGCCTGGCAGATGCCGGCAAAGGCCAGGGTCTGGTTTTCGAGACTGTGACTCACGCTTTATCCTTGTTGAACCGGGTTTCGATAATGCCGCCGCCCAGGCACACCTCGCCGCTGTAAAACACCGCCGACTGACCCGGCGTCACCGCCGCCTGGGGCTCGTCAAAGATCACGCGAATGGTATCGGCGTCCACCGGCGCTATGGTGCAGGGAATGTCGGTCTGGCGGTAACGGGTTTTGACGGTACAGCGAACGGTCTCGGTGATCGGCTGGCGATCCACCCAGTGCAGCTGACGGGCGATGAGGCCGTCGGAATAGAGCCGGGGGTGATCCCCCTGAGCCACCACCAGCACGTTGCGCTCGACCTCTTTGTCGACCACATACCAGGGCTCGTCGCCGGCGTTTTTCAGGCCGCCGATGCCTAAGCCCTTGCGCTGGCCCAGGGTGTGATACATCAGGCCCTGATGCTGGCCGATCACTTCACCGTTCACGGTTTCAATATTACCGGGCTGGGCGGGCAGGTAGCGGGCCAGAAAGTCGGTGAACTTGCGCTCGCCGATAAAACAGATGCCGGTGGAGTCCTTTTTCTTGGCGGTGACCAGCTCCAGCTGTTCGGCAATGCGGCGTACCTCGGGCTTTTCCAGCTCGCCCACCGGGAACAGGCTTTTGGCCACCTGCTGTGAGCTCAGGGTGTAGAGGAAGTAGCTCTGATCCTTGTTGCCATCGATACCGCGCAGCAGTTTGGGCTGGTCGTCAAAGCTGCGGCGCACATAGTGGCCGGTGGCAATGTAGTCGGCGCCCAGATCCTCGGCGGCGAACTCGAGGAAGGCCTTGAACTTGATTTCCTTGTTGCAAAGGATATCCGGGTTGGGGGTGCGGCCGGCCTTGTATTCCGCCAGAAAATGCTCGAACACATTGTCCCAGTATTCGGCGGCAAAGTTGATGGTGTGCAGTTCAATGCCGAGCTTGTCGCACACGGCCTGGGCGTCGCGCAAGTCTTCCGCGGCGGAGCAGTACTCGTCGGTGTCGTCTTCTTCCCAGTTCTTCATAAACAGGCCTTCCACCTGATAGCCCTGCTGTTGCAGCAGATACGCCGAGACCGAGGAATCCACACCGCCGGACATGCCGACAATCACTTTAACCTGACTGTTATCGCTCATAACGCCCATTACTCGATTGCAAAACGGGCGCTATTTTACCAGACAAATGCGGTGAGGGGGAGGGAGCTTTCTTTAAGGGAATAGGGACTGGGGAATGGTGGGTAGTTTCAGTTCCTATTCCCTATTCCCCATTCCCTAATCCCCATTCCCTAGTCCCAGCTTTTGAGTGCCGAGATAGGAAACCGCTCGCCCTTAAGATAATCCCGAAATGAGGCCAAAATCAGCGGGCTGCGCAGTTGTTTACCGAGCGCTTCAATTTCAGCCAGCGTCAGCCAGTGGCAGCGAATAATGTCACCGTCCGGATCCTGCGGGTTTGTTGGCAGGGGCTCGTCCACCTCGGTGCAGAAGGTAAAGCGCACAAAGTGCTTGCCGTTGTCCGGCGCCGTGTACTGATACACGGCCACCGCCTGTTCGAGGGGCAGTGTCAGGCCGGTTTCTTCCAGCAGCTCGCGGCGTGCCCCGTCCAGCAGGTTTTCACCGGGCTCAAGGTGGCCGGCGGGCTGGTTGAACATGACTCTGCCCTGCTGCCATTCTTCCACCATCAAAAAACGTTCACCGGCACGCACGATCACCGCCAGGGTTACCGCATGACTCATACTTTTCTCCATTGTCCGGGTTGCAGGTCACCCAGGGTCCAGTTGCCCACGGCGTAACGGATCAGCCGCAGAGTGGGAAAACCGATATGGGCGGTCATGCGTCGCACCTGCCGATTGCGCCCCTCGGTGATTTTAATCTCCAGCCAGGTATCGGGAATATTTTTTCGCTCGCGTATGGGCGGATTGCGCGGCCAGACATCAGGGGCCTCCATACGCCGAACCTCGGCCGGCAGAGTAAGACCGTCCTTCAGCTCTACGCCCTGACGCAATTTATCCAGATCGGCCTCGCTGGGGTCGCCTTCCACCTGCACCCAGTAGGTTTTGGCGGTCTTGCGCCCGGGCTGAGTCAGGCGGGCATTAAGGGCACCGTCATTGGTCAGCACCAGCAGACCTTCGCTGTCGCGGTCCAGCCGGCCGGCGGCATAAACACCGGGCACATCCACATAGTCGGCCAGGGTCTCGCGACCGTCGCCATCGGTAAACTGGCACAGCACCATATAGGGCTTGTTCAGCAGCAGGGTCACGGTTGGGCCGGACGGCTTTTTCGGTGCGGGTTTGCGGGGACGTCGGTCAGGGCTGCGGGTAACGTTGGGTTTCATGAGGGTGATTCAGGGAATAGGGAATGGGGAACAGGGACTTGGAACATGTTGGGATTCGCGTTGCTCATCCCAACCTACAGGCGCTGTTATTCCAACAGGCGACACCAATATTTCACGAAGCAGCAGCGGGGATTGCCGTAGCCGACCGTCAAATGCCATGGATGGCATTTGCCGAGTGTCCCATGGATGGGCTTGAAGCGTGTCGGCGGAGCGCAACCGCGCTGCTGCTTCGCATCGCGGTTAAGCGGTGATAATCCGCGGCAGGTTGTCGTCCTTGCGCAGGGTCAGCACTTCGCAGCCGGTTTCGGTCACCAGAATGGTGTGCTCATACTGGGCCGACAGGCTGCGGTCCTTGGTCACCACGGTCCAGCCGTCGTTCAGCATCTTGCTGTGGCGTTTGCCCACGTTGATCATGGGCTCAATGGTCAGGCACATGCCCGCCTTCAGTACCTCGCCGGTGCCGGCCTTGCCGTAGTGCAGCACCTGGGGCTCCTCGTGGAACTCCTTGCCGATGCCGTGGCCGCAGTATTCCCGTACCACCGAATAGTTGTGGGCCTCGGCGTGCTGCTGAATGGCGGCGCCGATATCGCCCAGGTGAACGCCGTCCTTCACCATTTTAATGCCAAGCTCCATGCACTCCTGGGTGACCCGGCACAGACGCTCGGCCATGATGCTGGGCTTGCCCACGGTAAACATTTTGGAGGTGTCGCCGTGGTAGCCATCCTTGATCACGGTAATGTCGATATTGATGATATCGCCGTCCTTGAGCTTCTTGTCCGCCGGAATGCCATGGCAAATCACATGGTTTACCGAGGTGCAGATGGACTTGGGAAAGCCGTGGTAGTTCAGCGGCGCCGGAATGGCCTGCTGTTCGTTCACGATATAGTCATGACAGATTCGGTTGAGTTCGTCGGTGGTGACACCGGCCTTGACATAAGGCTCGATCATCTCCAGCACCTCGGCGGCCAGGCGGCCGGCCACGCGCATTTTTTCGATTTCTTCCGGGGTTTTTATGACTATGCTCATATTCGTCTCTGTAAAAAGGCTGGGCGATGGGCGGGCGTACCCGTGAAAGGGCCAAAAGTGTACCCTTGCCGGGCGTCAACTTCCAGCACCGAAATCGGCCTTCATGCTGGTGCAGCAGGGGCAGTTATGGTATAAAGCGCGCCGTGAAGCCGGGTCTGCGGATTGGCTTCACCAACATTCACTTTTTTAACACACACACACATCGGCACATGCTCCAGGGTGCCTTCGGGTCGGAGTCATGGGATGTGTGGAGGCCTAACCCAATACACTTTTGAGGAAATCATGGCACAAGTATCAATGCGCGACATGCTGAAAGCCGGCGTTCACTTCGGTCACCAGACCCGTTTCTGGAACCCCAAGATGAAGCCTTACATTTTCGGCGCCAGCAACCGGGTTCACATCATCAACCTGGAAAAAACCGTTCCCCTGTTCAACGATGCGCTGAACTACCTGGGTAACGTGGCTTCCAAAAAGGGCAAGATCCTGTTTGTTGGTACCAAGCGCGCTGCCTCTGAAGCCGTAAAAGAAGCCGCCACCAACTGCGACCAGTTCTATGTGAACCACCGCTGGCTGGGCGGCATGCTGACCAACTGGAAGACCGTGCGTCAGTCCATCAACCGCCTGAAGGATCTGGAAGCCCAGTCTCAGGACGGTACCTTTGACAAGCTGACCAAGAAAGAGGCGCTGATGCGCACTCGCGAAATGGAAAAGCTGGAAAAGTCCCTGGGTGGTATCAAGGACATGGGCGGTCTGCCCGACGTACTGTTCGTTATCGACGCCGATCACGAGCACATTGCCATCAAGGAAGCCAACAACCTGGGCATTCCCGTGGTATCTGTTGTAGACACCAACTCCAACCCGGACAGCGTTGACTACATCATTCCCGGCAACGACGACGCCATCCGTGCCGTTCAGCTGTACCTGAACGCCGCTGCCGACGCCGTAAACGCTGCCCGCGCCCAGGATCTGGCCGTGCAAGCCGAAGACAGCTACGTCGTAGAAGAATAATAAAGACTGAGCCCTGCGCTTAAGCCTTTATTAACCATACGAAAGTTATAGGTTAACAGGGGCCATGTGCCCCTGTTTTCTTGGAACAAGACCGAGGACATTACACATGGCAAACATTACCGCCGCCCTGGTAAAAGAACTGCGTGAGCGCACTGGCGCCGGCATGATGGATTGTAAAAAAGCGCTGATCGAAGCCAACGGTGACATCGAGCAGGCCATTGAAGACATGCGCAAGTCCGGCCAGGCCAAAGCCGCCAAGAAAGCCGGCCGCATCGCCGCTGAAGGCATCATCCTGGCCCGTCAGGAAGGCAACACCGCCGTACTGGTAGAAATGAACAGCGAAACCGACTTCGTTGCCAAAGACGCCGGTTTCCGCGCCCTGGGTGAGCAGATCGCCGACCTGGCCCTGACCAACAAGATCGGTGACGTAGAAGCCCTGAAGGCCGCCACACTTGCCAGCGGTGAAACCGTTGAAACCGCCCTGACCAACCTGATCGCCAAGATCGGTGAGAACATGAGCCTGCGTCGCGTCGTGCTGGTAGAAGGTGACAACCTGGTGACCTACCTGCACGGCACCCGCATCGGCGTTATCGCCAACCTGCAGGGTGGCGACGAAGAGCTGGCCAAAGACGTGGCCATGCACGTGGCTGCTTCCAGCCCGCAGTTCGTCAAGCCTGAAGACGTGTCCGCCGAAGTGGTGGCCAAAGAGCGTGAAATCCAGGTGGACATCGCCATTAACTCCGGCAAGCCGAAAGACATCGCCGAGAAGATGGTTGAAGGCCGCATGAAGAAATTCACCGGCGAAATCTCCCTGACCGGCCAGCCCTTCGTCAAGGATCCGTCCATCTCCGTGGGCGAGCTGCTCAAGCAAAAAGGCGCCGACGCCCTGGGCTTCGTACGTTACGAAGTGGGTGAAGGTATCGAGCGCAAGGAAGAAGACTTCGCTGCCGAAGTTCAGGCTCAGATTGCCGCTTCCAAGGGTTAATTCCCGCCTTTTTTGATGCTGTTCAGACCGCGACATTTCGTCGCGGTCTTTCTATGATCAGGAATAGAAAGCATGAGTACCAATCCGAAACCCGCATACAGACGCATTCTTCTCAAGCTCAGCGGCGAAGCGCTGCAGGGAGAGGAAGGCTTTGGTATCGACCCCGCCGTACTGGAGCGTATGGCTCAGGAAATCAAGGAACTGGTTGAGCTGGGCGTCCAGGTTGGCCTGGTGATCGGCGGTGGCAACCTGTTTCGTGGTGCGGGCCTGGCCAAGGCGGGCATGAACCGCGTGGTGGGCGACCACATGGGTATGTTGGCTACCGTCATGAACGGTCTGGCCATGCGCGATGCTCTGCACCGTGCTTATGTGAATGCCCGTCTGATGTCTGCCATAACCCTGGAAGGCGTGTGCGACAGCTATAACTGGGCCGATGCCATCAGCCTGCTGCGCAAGGGCCGGGTGGTGATCTTCTCCGCCGGCACCGGCAACCCCTTCTTTACCACCGACTCCGCCGCCTGTCTGCGCGGCATCGAGATCGAGGCCGACGTGGTGCTCAAGGCCACCAAGGTGGACGGTGTGTTCAGCGAGGATCCGGTCAAGAATCCCGATGCCGAGCTGTATCATCACCTGGGTTACGACGATGTGCTCGATCGTGAACTCAAGGTGATGGATCTGGCCGCCTTTACCCTGGCGCGGGATCACAACCTGCCCATTCGCGTGTTCAACATGAACAAGCCGGGCGCGCTGCGCCGTGCCGTCATGGGCGAAACCGAAGGCACCCTGATCAGCAACAAGTTGTGATACTTTGTGAGGATTGAGGGGAGCGGAGTGAGGAGAAGCCCTCACCCCTCACGCCTGACTCCTCACCATCAAGATAAAAGGATAACGACCGTGATAAACGACATCAAAACCGACGCCAAAACCCGCATGGAAAAAAGCGTGGAAGCGCTGAAAAGCCAGATGAACAAGGTGCGCACCGGTCGTGCTCACCCCAGCCTGCTGGACACCATTCACGTGGACTACTACGGCGCCTCCACGCCGCTCAACCAGCTGGCCAACATTACCACCGAAGACTCCCGCACCCTGGCGGTCACCGTGTTTGACCGCTCCATGATCCAGGCCGTTGAAAAGGCCATCATGACCTCCGATCTGGGGCTGAACCCGTCCAGTGCCGGCGCCATGATCCGCATTCCGCTGCCGCCGCTGACCGAAGAACGCCGCAAGGATCTGATCAAGGTGGTGCGCAACGAAGCGGAGCAGGGCCGGGTGGCCATTCGCAACATTCGTCGCGACGCCAACAGCAGCCTGAAGGCACTGCTCAAGGAAAAGGAAATCTCCGAAGACGACGACCGTCGCGGACAGGACGACATTCAGAAACTCACCGACCTGTACATCAAGCAGGTGGATGATGCTCTGGCTGCCAAAGAAAAAGAGCTGATGGAAATCTGATAGTTACATCAGGTATAGTAGCCAACGCCGTGTAGCTGCCTGCACGGCGTTTGTTTTTGTGCAGGAGTGATTATGCCAGCTACGGCAGCATTTGAAGAGCAGTCGTTGCCCCGCCATGTCGCCATTATTATGGATGGCAACGGACGCTGGGCCGAGCAACGGGGAAAGTTCAGGGTGTCCGGTCACAAGGCCGGGGTAAAGTCGGTGCGGGCATCGGTGAGATTTGCCTACAAGCTCGGCCTCGATGCCCTGACCCTGTTTGCCTTTTCCAGTGAAAACTGGCGCCGGCCCGAAGACGAAGTCAGCGCCCTGATGAGCCTGTTTATTGCCGTGCTGGGCTCCGAGGTACGCAAGCTGCACCGCAACAATATCCGGCTGCGCATTATCGGTGATCGCAGTGCCTTTGCTTCCCATCTGCAGCGGAAAATCGATGATGCAGAGCGCCTTACCGCCAATAACACCGGCCTGACCCTCAATATTGCTGCCAACTACGGCGGCCGCTGGGATATTACTCAGGCGGCGCGGGCACTTGCCGAAAAAGCGCAAAAGGGGGAGCTGGCTCCCGCAGAGATTACCGAGGCGCTGCTGAACGAGCACACCCAGCTTGCCGATCTGGCGCCGGTGGATCTGCTTATCCGCACCGGTGGTGAGCAGCGCATCAGCAATTTTCTGCTGTGGCAGCTGGCCTACGCCGAGCTGTATTTTACCCCCGTGCTCTGGCCTGATTTTGGTGAAGATGCGTTCAGTGACGCCATTGCCGCCTTTGTGGGCCGGGAGCGGCGCTTTGGCTGCACCGGCGCCCAGATAAGGGAAATGCTGGAGCAAAAGGTCGCAAACAAATAATAACGAAAAGGGTGAGCATGCATGGCTCAAGGCCTTCACCCGCGAAGAGAGGACATTTCTTGCTAAAGCTTCGTATTATCACGGCCCTGTGCCTGATCCCTGTGGTGCTGGGGGCCATTTTTCTGCTGCCCCTGCCGTTTTTCGCCCTGTTTGCCACCGCCGTGTACCTGCTGGCGGGCCGGGAATGGGGCCGCTTTATCGATACACAAAAGTCCAACGTGGTCATGGTGTTTCTGGCGCTGGTGCTGGTGGCGCTGATGGCCAGTGTGCCCATCGAGCATATCTGGGCCGATGGCCTGCACGGCTGGGTTGGCATGGTGTTAAATGCCGGTGCGCTCTGGTGGCTGTGTGCCCTGCCGCTGGTGCTGCGCTATCCGGCCAGCCGCGCACTGTGGCAGGATCGGACCTGGCTCAAGGCGGTGTTTGCATTGCTCAGCCTGGTGCCCTTTTTCTGGTCCCTGCTGGTGCTACGCAGCTATCACTATGAACAGAATCCCCATTACGGCGCCTGGCTGCTGCTGTTTGTGATGGCACTGGTGTGGGCTGCCGATACCGGCGCCTACTTTGCCGGCAAGACCTTTGGCAAACACAAGCTGTGCCCCAGCGTCAGTCCGGGCAAGACCCTGGAAGGCATGATCGGCGGCGTGATCGCCGCCTGTGCTTTGGCGCTGGCGGTCACTTATGCCGTTGACTTGCCGGGGGCACAACGCAATGCGGTGTTGCTGGCCTCCATGGTGGCGGTGCTGGCCTCGGTGTTGGGAGATCTGGTGGAAAGCATGTTCAAGCGGGAAGCCGGTCTTAAAGACTCGGGCAATATACTGCCCGGCCACGGCGGCATTATGGACAGGATCGACAGCCTGACCGCCGCCCTGCCCATCTTTATTGTGGTCTATCAACTGGCGGGGCAGGGCTGATGCAACAGCTGACCATACTGGGGGCCACCGGCTCCATCGGCCAAAGTACCCTGGCGGTGGTGCGTCGTCACCCTGAACGTTTTTCGGTGTTTGCGCTGACCGCCAGCCGTCAGGTGGAGCGAATGCTGGCCGACTGTCTGGAATTTGCGCCCCGCTTCGCGGTGATGGCCGACGCCACGGCGGCGGCCGAACTGCGCCGGCAACTGCGCGACGCCGGCAGCAAGACCGACGTGCTGGCGGGCAGCGAGGCGCTGTGCCAGGTGGCCGCCGAGCCCGAGGTTGACACCGTGATGGCGTCCATTGTCGGTGCCGCCGGCCTGCTGCCCACGCTGGCGGCGGTGCGGGCCGGCAAGCGGGTGCTGCTGGCCAACAAGGAAGCCCTGGTGATGAGCGGCGAGCTGTTTATCGATGCTGTGCATCACAGTGGTGCCGAACTGCTGCCGGTGGACAGCGAGCATAACGCCATCTTCCAGTGTCTGCCTGCCGAGCTGCAACGCACCCCGGGCAGAGGGGATCTCGCCGGCGCCGGCATCGGCAAGATCCTGCTTACCGGCTCCGGCGGACCCTTTCGTTATACCCCGGTTGAAGCGCTGGCCAATGTCACGCCGGCCCAGGCCATCAATCATCCCAACTGGTCCATGGGACCCAAGATTTCCGTCGATTCCGCCACCATGATGAACAAGGGGCTGGAATATATCGAAGCCCGCTGGCTGTTTAACGCTGCGCCTGCCCAGATGGAGGTGCTGGTGCATCCTCAGTCGGTGATCCACTCCATGGTGCAATACTCGGATGGTTCCGTCTTGGCCCAGCTGGGCCAGCCGGATATGATGACACCTATCGCCCATGCGCTGGCCTGGCCCGAACGTATTGAGTCCGGCGTGGCGCCGCTCGACTTTACCCGCCTGGGCGAGCTGAGCTTTATGGCCCCCGATATGGCCCGCTATCCGTGCCTGCAGCTGGCCATCGACGCCTGCGCCGCCGGGCAGGGGGCTACCACGGCGCTGAATGCCGCCAATGAAGTGGCGGTGGCGGCCTTTCTGGAAGGCCGGCTGGGCTTTATGGCCATTGCCGGCATTAACCGGCAAGTGGCGGAGAGTCTGGGAGCAACCCGGGCGCAGGCGCTGGAAGACATACTGGCCCTCGACGCCGAGGCGCGCCGGCTGGCCGTACAACTGATCGGGACACGGGCATGATTGAAATACTGTGGAATCTGGGCGCCTTTATTATCGCCCTTGGCATACTGGTGGCGGTACATGAATACGGCCACTTCTGGGTGGCCCGGCGCAATGGCGTGCGGGTTGAGCGATTTTCCATCGGCTTTGGCAAGCCCATCTGGCGTAAAACCGGCCGTGACGGCACCGAGTATGTGGTGGCCATGATCCCTCTGGGTGGCTATGTGAAAATGCTCGACGGCCGGGTCGATGAGGTCCCGCCGGAGCTGGCGGACCAGGCCTTTAACAACAAGTCGGTATGGGCGCGCATGGCCATTGTGGTGGCCGGCCCCATGGCCAACTTTTTGTTTGCGGTGTTTGCCTTCTGGCTGATGTTCATGATCGGTGTGCCCTCGGTGAAGCCGGTGGTCAGAGACGTGATCGCCGAGTCACCCGCCGCTCTGGGCGGAGTCACGCCCGGCATGGAAATTACCGCCGTCAATGGCAATCAGGTACTCACCTGGGAAGAGGTGAATTTTTCGCTGATTGGCCGTATTGGTGCCGATCAGACCACCATTAAGGTTCAGGACAACAATGGCCGGGAGCAACAGCTGACGCTGCCCCTTGAACGCTGGCGGTTCGATCCCGACAGTGAATCACCCATTACCGCTCTGGGGCTGGTGCCGGAAGGCCCGGTACCCACTCTGACTCTGGAGCAGGTGCTGGCCGGTGGGGCCGGGGAGCAGTCCGGGCTGCAGCCCGGGGACACGCTTTACAGCGCCAATGGTGAAATATTGCGCGACTGGTCGCAGTTTGTGGCACTGGTGCAGTCTTCTCCCGGGGAGCCGGTGGAACTTGTGGTGCGCCGTGCGGGTCAGAGCCTCGACCTGATGCTCACACCGGCTCTGCTTGAAACCGATGACAAGGCCATTGGTTATGTGGGAGTGGCGCCCTCGGTCACCCCGGTGGATGAGCGTTACCGTTTTGAGCTTGCCTATGGCCCGGTCCGGGCCTTGTGGGAAGGGGCGGAGCGCACCTGGGAGCTGACGGTGCTGACCTTCAGCATGATCGGCAAGCTGCTGACCGGTATCGTCTCCGTCGACAACCTGAGCGGACCCATTTCCATTGCCAAGGGGGCCGGTGCCAGCGCCGACTTCGGACTGGTATATTTTCTCAGTTTTATGGCGCTGGTCAGCGTGAATCTGGGCATTATCAACCTGTTGCCCCTGCCGGTACTGGATGGTGGGCACCTGCTGTTTTATGCGGTTGAGGCCATTACCGGCCGGCCGGTGCCGGAAAAAATACAGGAGCTGGGATTCAGGATAGGGGCGGCCCTGCTGATATTGCTGATGGGGCTGGCGCTGTTTAATGACATTGGTCGCCTCTGAGCGACAAGACACAAGGATCAAGTCAGGCTATGGCAAAAACAAGGGCACTCAAGAATACGTTTGCCGCTTCCTGCCTGCTGGGCGCCAGCATGCTGGCCCAGGCGCAGAGCGGCATCACCCCCTTTGTGGTAGAAGACATTCAGGTTGATGGCCTGCAACGGGTAACCCTGGGCGCAGCCCTGCTCAGCCTGCCGGTCCGGGTAGGCGAGGAGGTCGATCAGGCCCGTCTGGCCGAAGCCATTCGCAGTCTTTACGCTTCCGGCAACTTCGAGCAGGTTCAGCTGTTGCGCGACGGTGATACCCTGGTGGTACAGGTCACCGAGCGGCCTACCATTGCCGGCATCAGCTTCAGCGGCAACAAGGAAATCAAGGAAGAGCAGCTGCGTGAAAGCCTGGAAGGGGCCGGAGTGAGAGTTGGCGAGCCGCTGGATCGTACTACCCTCAGCGAGCTGGAAAAAGGCCTGGAAGATTTTTACTACGGCGTGGGCAAGTATTCCGCCGATGTCAGGGCGGTACTGACACCGCTGCCCCGCAACCGGGTTGATCTCAAGTTCGAATTTGTGGAAGGCGAAGCCGCCGAAATCAAGCAGATCAACATTGTCGGCAACCGTGCCTTCAGTGAAGAGCAGCTGCTGAGCCAGCTGGAGCTGTCAGACGATGTGCCCTGGTGGAACATTCTGGGTGACAAGCGTTATCAGAAACAGAAGCTGGCCGGCGACATTGAGACCCTGCGCTCCTTTTACCGCGATCGGGGCTATCTCAAGGCGGATGTCACCTCCACCCAGGTGTCCATGTCGCCCGACAAGGAAGGGGTTTACATTACCCTGAATGTGACCGAGGGCAAGCAGTATACGGTTTCCGGCGTCAGCCTGCGTGGCAACCTGATTGATCGCCAGCGGGAGATGAACGAGCTTATTCCCATCGAGCGCGGTGATCTCTATTCCGCCGCCGACACCGCCCATATGGAAGAGCTGCTGTCGCGCTTTCTTGGTCGTTTCGGCTACGCCTATCCGCGTATCAACACCTTTCCGCAAATCGATGAAGCCACCAACAAGGTGGAGCTGGTGGTCAATATCGAGCCGGGCAACCGGGTCTATGTGCGCCGCATCAACTTCAGCGGCAACGAGATCACCAAGGACGAGGTACTGCGCCGGGAAATGCGTCAGATGGAGGGCACCTGGCTGTCGAGCGAAAATATCGAGCAGTCCCGCACCCGTCTGAACCGGCTGGGTTACTTTGAAAACGTGGAAGTGGACACTCAGCGTCTGCCGGGACAGGACGACCTGGTGGATCTCGACGTCAAGGTCAAGGAGCAGCCCGCCGGCTCCATCAACTTTGGTGTGGGCTTCGGTACCGACTCCGGCTTCAGCATTCAGGCCGGCCTGCAGCAGGACAACTTCCTTGGCACCGGCAACCGGGTGGGCATCAACTCCCAGATGAACGACTATTCCAAGAATGTGTCGCTGGACTTTACCGATCCCTACTTCACCGTGGACGGGGTCAGCCTGGGTGGCCGCATCTATTACCGGTCGTTTGAGTCCGATGATGATCTGGGCTCCATCGATTATGAAAGCACCACCTATGGTGTGCGTGGCCTTACCGGCTTCCCCATCGATGAGAACAACAGCCTGAACTTCAGCCTGGGGTATGAGCACAACACCCTGAGCCAGCCGGATCGGGCTTCGGAACAGCTGCGGGCGTTCTGGAGCGACAATGATGCTAATGAAGACGAGAAGGTGACCTTTGACGACTTCGATCTGACCGCCGGCTGGACCCGCAATACCCTTAACCGGGGCGTGTTCCCCACGTCCGGCAGCCGCCAGAGCCTGAGCGCCAAGGTGACGGTTCCCGGTTCGGATCTTCAGTATTACAAGCTGAGCTTTGACGATGGTCATTACTTTCCGCTCGATCGCAAGCACAACTGGGTACTGCACGGCAAGTTCCGCGCCGCTTACGCCGACGGTTACGGTAATACCAGCCGGTTGCCCTTCTTTGAAAACTACTATGCCGGTGGCTTCAGCACCCTGCGCGGTTTCAAGAGCAACTCGGTGGGGCCGCGGGCTGTTTTCCGGGAAGACAATGGTGATCTGACCACGGACGGCAGCGCCATTGGCGGCAACGCCCTGCTGGCGGGCTCCCTGGAGCTGATCGTGCCCACGCCCTTTGCCGGTGAGGATCTGCAGCGCTCCCTGCGCACCAGCCTGTTTATGGATGTGGGCACCGTATGGGACACCGAATACGATGCGTCCGATTTTGCCGGTTGCACCAAAGGCTGTTATGACTTCGGCGATCCCGGCGAGTATCGTGCTTCTGCCGGTGTCAGCATGCAGTGGCTGTCACCCCTGGGCCCGCTGGTGTTCTCCCTGGCCACCCCGATCACCGAGGTGGAAGGGGACAAGACCGAGGTGTTCAACTTCAATATCGGCCGCACGTTTTAACTGCGTGAGGGGTGAAGCGTGAGGAGTGAGGGGAGAAGAGTGGGGAGATTTTTTCCCCTCACCTTTAACGCCTCACCCCTCACTTCTGACCGTTAACGCCTCACCCCTCACCGAACAAGGAGAATTTAAATGAACAAACTGGTTAAACTCGCCGGCGCCCTGGCGCTGGTCATGACCGCGACCCTGGCCCAGGCCCAGGGCAAGATTGCGGTGGTGGATACCGCCGAAGTCTTTCAGAAAATGCCTCAGCGGGAGGTGGTACGCAACCAGCTGAAAAACGAATTTGCTTCCCGGGTGAAGGAAGTGCAGACGCTGGAAGAGCAGGGCCGCAGCTTTGTGGAAAAACAGCAAAAAGACATGGCCTTTATGAACGATCAGCAAAAGGCCGAGGCGCAGAAAAAGCTCAATGAAATGCAGGCCGCCTTTGTGCAGAAGGCGCGGGCACTGGAGCAGGACCAGGCGCGTCGTGAGCACGAAGAGCGCCAGAAAATGCTGTCGCGTATCAAGGGCGCGATAGATGACATTACCAAAACACAGGGGCTGGATCTGGTGATCGAGCGGGGCGCCGTGATTTATGTTAATCCGTCTCTCGACATCACCCAACAGGTGATCAGCCGCGTCAGCAAGTAACAAGAGCAAGCCCATGAGCATCACACTGCAACAACTGACCCAGGCACTGGGAGCCGAGCTGCACGGAGATCCTGCGCAGCCCATTCACAAGGTCAATACCCTCGACAAGGCCGGTCCCGGTGAGGTTGCCTTTCTGACCGACGGCAAATACCGCCACCTGCTGGAGCACACGCAGGCGGCAGCGGTAATACTGCGGGCAGAAGACAAGGACGCCTGTCCGGTCGCCAGTCTGGTGATGGCCGACCCGTATCTTGGCTTTGCCCTGGCCGCCCAGGCGCTGGACACCACGCCAGCCCCGGCGGTGGATGTGCACCCCAGCGCCGTGGTGGCGAAAAGCGCCACGCTCGGCAAGGGCGTGGCCATCGGCGCCAATGCGGTGATCGAGTCCGGTGTGGTGCTTGAAGACGGCGTTATCATCGGCCCCGGTTGCTTTGTGGGCAAAAACTCGCGCCTGGGCGCCCGCACCAAGCTCTGGGCCAATGTGACCATCTACCATGGCGTCACCTTTGGCAGCGACTGTCTGGTGCAGTCGGGCGCGGTGATCGGCGCCGACGGCTTTGGCTATGCCAACAACAAGGGCGAGTGGATCAAGATCCCTCAGCTCGGCGGTGTGGTTATCGGCAACCGGGTGGAAATCGGCGCCTGTACTACCATAGACAGGGGCGCGCTGGAGGATACCCGTATTGCCGATAATGTGATTATCGACAACCAGTGTCAGATCGCCCATAACGTGGAAATTGGCTACGGTACCGCCATGGCGGGCGGTACCATCATGGCCGGTAGTCTCAAGGTCGGTAAATATTGTATTATTGGTGGCGCTTCGGTGTTCAACGGCCACATGGAAATCTGTGACGGCGTCACCATTACCGGCATGGCCATGGTAATGCGGCCCATTACCGAGCCCGGTGTTTACTCCTCCGGCATTCCGCTGCAACCGAACAAGGAGTGGCGCAAAACAGCGGCGCGTGTGATGCGCATTGACGACATGCACAAGCGGCTGAGCCAGCTTGAAAAAAAACTGAACAACAACGACTAAGCACACTTTTGGTAGGGTTAAATTTTGAGTAACGAACTGAATCAGTTGGACATCCAGGAGATCCTGGAATTGTTGCCGCACCGCTATCCTTTCCTGATGGTCGACCGGGTGGCTCACTACGAGATAAGCCCGGAGCGCAAAACCCTGCGCGGCATCAAGAACGTGTCGTTCAACGAGCCCATGTTCACCGGCCACTTTCCCAACAAGCCGGTGTTTCCCGGTGTGCTGATCCTGGAAGCCATGGCCCAGGCCACCGGCATTCTGGCGTTTAAAATGGTAGGCAAGCCCAAGCCCAACGAGCTGTATTACTTTGCCTCCATCGACAACGCCCGCTTCAAACGCCCCGTGGTGCCGGGAGACCAGCTGGTGCTGGACGTGGTTTATCTGAAAGAGCGCAGAGGCATCGCCAAGTTTACCGGTGTTGCCAGCGTCGACGGCGAAGTTGTGTGCACCGCCGAGCTGATGTGCGCCAAACGCGAGGGTTAAGTGTGAGTGAACAAGGTGCAGTGATCCATGAAACCGCCATCGTTCATCCCGATGCCGTTATTGGCAAGGGCGTGGAGATTGGCCCCTGGACCCTGATCGGTCCCGACGTAGAAATTGGTGACGACTGCCGGATCGCCTCTCATGTGGTGATCAAGGGCCCGACCCGTATTGGCAAGCGTAACCGTATTTTTCAGTTTGCCTCCATTGGTGAAGACTGCCAGGACAAGAAATACGCCGGCGAGCGCACCGTGCTGGAAATCGGCGACGACAACATTCTTCGTGAATCCTGCACCTTTCACCGGGGCACCTCCCAGGATGAAAGCCTCACTGTCGTGGGCAGCCGTAACCTGTTTATGGTGAACGTGCATGTGGCTCACGACTGCCGCATTGGCAGTGATTGTATCTTCGCCAACAACGCCACCCTGGCGGGGCACGTACACATTGGTGACCACGTGATTTTTGGTGGCCATGCCGCCATTCACCAGTTTGGCCGGGTCGGCAGCCACGCCTTTATTGCCGGCTGCGCCGCGCTCAACAAGGACGTGCCGCCCTACGTGATGGCCGCCGGCCATTATGCCAAGCCTTTTGGCATCAATTCCGAAGGGCTGCGCCGCCGGGGCTTCAGCAAGGAAGCCATCTCCGCCATCAAGCAGGCCTATCGGGAGCTGTTCCGCAGCGGTAAAACCGTGGAGGAAGTGTTGCCGGCGCTGGAAAGCCTGGGTGAAAAGCACTCAGAGGTGAGCATTATGGTTGATTTCCTCAAGGCCAATGAGCGCGGAATTATTCGTGCCTGAGGCGCCCCTGCGTATCGGCATTGTCGCCGGTGAAGTGTCCGGCGACACCCTTGGGGCCGGGCTTATTCGCGAGCTGCGCCGTCGCCACCCCGACGCCATCATTGAAGGCATTGCCGGCCCGCAGATGCAGGCGGAAGGCTGCAAGGCCCTGTTTGAGATGGAAGAGCTGGCGGTAATGGGCATAGTGGAAGTGCTGGGCCGGCTGCCGCGCATTCTGCAAATCCGCAAGCAGATTATTCGGCACTTTATCGCCAACCCACCCGATGTGTTCGTGGGCATCGACGCTCCCGACTTCAATATCGGGGTGGAGCACAGGCTGAAGCAGGCGGGCATTGCCACCGTGCATTATGTCAGCCCCTCGGTCTGGGCCTGGCGGCAGAGCCGCATTCACAAGATAAAGGCCGCCACCGATCTGGTGCTGGCCTTTCTGCCCTTTGAAAAAGCCTTTTACGACCGCTTTGACGCGCCTTGCCGTTTTATCGGTCATACCCTGGCGGATCAAATGCCGCTGGTGCCCGATACGCGCAGTGCCCGGGAGCGACTGGGCCTGGATGTAAATGGCCGCTACCTGGCTCTGTTGCCCGGCAGCCGCCATGCCGAGGTGACCCTGCTGAGTCCGGTGTATCTGGAAGCCTGCAAGCAGCTCAAGGTGCGTCATCCCGAGCTGCAGTTTGTGGTGCCTCTGGTCAGTGAGAAGCGCCGTCAGGAATTTCTGGCCATCAAGGAGCGGGTTGCGCCAGGGCTCGAGGTTACTCTGATCGAGGGGCAGGGGCGCGAGGTGATGACCGCCGCCGACGTGGTGCTGCTGGCCTCGGGTACCGCCACCCTGGAAGCCATGCTGGCCAAAAAGCCCATGGTGGTGGGCTACAGGCTCAAGGATTTCAGCTACTGGCTGGCCCAGCGGCTGGTGAAAACCGAGCATGTGTCGCTGCCCAATCTGCTGGCGGATCAGACCCTGGTGAGCGAGCTGATCCAGCACGAATGCACGCCGGGTCATATTGTGGATGAAATCGGCAAGCTGCTCGACAACGACACCAGTGAGCTGGTGGCTCATTTCACTCAACTGCACAAACGCATTCGCTGTAACGCCGACGAACAGGCCGCCCTGGCGGTGCTGGAGCTGGCAACAAGAAAACCATGAGCGACATTATTTACCCCAGCGGCGTGCTGGTGGCCGGCGTCGACGAAGTGGGCCGGGGCCCTCTGGTCGGCGACGTGGTCACCGCCGCCGTTATTCTCGACCCTCATCACCCGATTCCCGGTCTCGCCGACTCCAAGAAAATCAGCGAGAAAAAGCGGGAGCAGCTGGCGCCGCTTATTCGCGAGCATGCCCTGGCCTGGGCCATTGGCCGCTGCACGGCGGCCGAAATCGATGAGCTGAACATATTGCAGGCCACCATGCTGGCCATGACCCGGGCGGTGGCGGGTCTTTCCGTGCAGCCCGGCTTTGTGTTTATCGACGGCAACCGCTGCCCCGAACTGCCCATGCCTGCCCAGGCAGTGGTAAAAGGGGACAGCCGGGTGGCGGAGATCAGCGCCGCCTCCATTCTGGCCAAGGTGGCGCGGGACAATGAAATGCTGGCGCTGGATGCCCGGCATCCGCAATACGGCTTTGCCCGCCACAAGGGCTACCCCACCAAAGAGCATATGGCGGCCTTGGCCGAGCACGGCGCCTTGCCCGAACATCGCAAAAGCTTTAAACCCGTGGCCCGGGCGCTGGAGGGCGCATGAGCACGGGATTTATTCATCTGCGTATTCACTCCGACTTTTCCATGGTGGATGGCCTGGCCAAGATCGGCCCCATCACCAGCCGAGTGCAGGAGCAGGCTTATCCGGCCCTGGCCCTGACCGACGAGATGAACCTGTGCGGCCTGGTGCGCTTTTACGGCGATGCCCATAAAAAAGGCCTCAAGCCCATTGTGGGCACCGATATCTGGGTGCAGAGTGAAGAGATGGGCGAGCAGCTGTTCCGGCTCACTCTGCTGGCCATGGACAACACTGGTTACCAGAACATCACCCTGCTGATATCCAGAGCCCATGAGCGGGGCCATATTCAGCACAGGCCGGTGATCGACAAACACTGGCTGGCCGAGCATGGCGAGGGGCTGATTGTGCTTTCCGGCGGCCGGGAAGGGGATGTGGGGGCCTGTCTGCTCAAGGGCAACCAGGCCCTGAGTGAGCAGTGCCTGGCCTTTTATCAGCAGCATTTTCCCGATAGGTATTATCTGGAGCTGCTGCGCACCGGCCGCCCCGATGAAGAAAGCTACCTGCATATGGCGGTGGCGCTGGCCACCGAGCAACAGCTGCCGGTAGTGGCCACCAACGAGGTGGTGTTTCTCGACAAGAGCGACTTTGACGCCCACGAGATACGGGTGGCCATTCACGACGGCTATACCCTGGATGACAAGCGCCGGCCCAAACGCTACAGCCCCGAGCAATACCTGAAAAGCGCCGAGGAAATGGCCGAGCTGTTTGCCGACATTCCCGAGGCACTGGAAAACAGTGTGGAAATCGCCAAGCGCTGCAACGTGACCGTGCGCCTGGGCGAGTACTTTTTGCCGGACTTTCCCACCGGCGACATGAGCATTGAAGACTTTCTGGTCAAATGCTCGGAAGAAGGCCTGGAAGAGCGGCTCGAGTTTCTGTTCCCGGATCCACAGGTGCGTGCCGAAAAACGCGGGGAATACGACGACCGCCTGAAGATTGAGCTTCAGGTCATCAACCAGATGGGCTTTCCCGGTTACTTCCTGATCGTGATGGAGTTTATTCAGTGGTCCAAGGACAACGGCATTCCCGTGGGGCCGGGCCGGGGCTCGGGCGCCGGCTCACTGGTGGCCTATGCGCTGAAAATCACCGATCTGGATCCGCTCGAATTTGACCTGCTGTTTGAACGCTTTCTGAACCCCGAGCGGGTGTCCATGCCCGACTTTGACATCGACTTCTGCATGGACAGGCGCGACGAGGTGATCGACCACGTGGCCGAACTCTACGGCCGGGACGCGGTGAGTCAGATCATCACCTTTGGCACCATGGCCGCCAAGGCGGTGGTGCGGGACGTGGGCCGGGTGCTGGGCCACCCCTATGGCTTTGTGGATCGCATCTCCAAGCTGATCCCCCCCGATCCCGGCATGACCCTGGCCAAGGCCTTTGACGCCGAGCCCAAGCTGCCCGAACTGTATGATCAGGACGAGGAAGTGCGGGCGCTGATCGACATGGCGCGCATTCTGGAAGGGGTCACCCGCAACGCCGGCAAGCATGCCGGGGGCGTGGTCATCGCGCCCACCAAAATCACCGACTTTGCGCCCCTTTACTGCGATGCCGAAGGGCATCATCCGGTCACCCAGTTCGACAAGAACGACGTGGAGTCCGCCGGCCTGGTGAAGTTCGACTTCCTTGGTCTGCGTACCCTCACCATTATCGACTGGGCCCTGGGCATGATAAACCCGCGGCTGGAAAAGGAAGGCAAACCCCCGATCGATATTGCCGCCATTCCCATCGATGACAAGGCTTCGTTTCAGCTGCTGAAGCGTTATGAGACCACGGCGGTGTTCCAGCTGGAATCCCGGGGCATGAAGGACTTGATCAAGCGCCTTCAGCCGGACTGCTTTGAAGACATGATCGCCCTGGTGGCGCTGTTCCGCCCGGGCCCGCTGCAGTCGGGCATGGTGGACAACTTTATCGACCGCAAGCACGGTCGCGAGGCGGTGTCCTACCCCGACGAGCAGTGGCAGCATGAGTCGCTCAAGCCCATTCTCGAGCCCACCTACGGCATTATTCTGTATCAGGAGCAGGTAATGCAGATAGCCCAGGTGCTGGCGGGCTATTCCCTTGGCGGCGCCGACCTGCTGCGCCGGGCCATGGGCAAAAAGAAACCCGAAGAGATGGCCAAGCAGCGGGCCGGCTTTGAGGCGGGGGCCGTGGCCAACGGCATCGACGGCGAACTGGCGATGAAGATCTTTGACCTGGTGGAGAAATTCGCCGGTTATGGCTTCAACAAGTCCCACTCCGCCGCCTATGCCCTGGTCTCCTACCAGACCCTGTGGCTGAAAACCCACTATCCGGCGGAATTCATGGCGGCGGTAATGACTGCCGACATGGACAACACCGACAAGGTGGTGACCCTGGTGGACGAGTGTCAGCGCATGGGCCTGACCCTGATCCCGCCCGATGTGAACACCGGCCGCTACCGCTTTACCGTCAACGAAGACGGCCATATCGTCTATGGCATCGGCGCCATCAAGGGGGTGGGTGAGGCACCGATTGAATCCATTCTCGAGGCCAGAGAAAAAGGCGGGCCGTTCCGGGATCTGTTCGACTTCTGCAACCGGGTGGATCTGAAAAAGCTCAACAAGCGGGTGATGGAAAAACTCATCCTCTCCGGCGCCATGGACCGGCTGGGTCCGCACCGGGCTGCCATTATGGCCTCGCTCGAAGAGGCCATGAAGGCCGCCGATCAGCACGCCAAAGCCGAGGCTCTGGGCCAGGGCGACATGTTTGGCGTGCTGGTGGAAGAAGACAAGGCAGAGCACGCCTTTGCCGACGTACCGCCCTGGCCCGACAAGATCTGGCTGGACGGCGAGCGTGATACCCTGGGGCTGTATCTCACTGGTCACCCCATTAACCAGTACGCCAGAGAGCTGCGCCACTATACCAGTGGCCGGCTCAACGAAGTGCAGCCCGGCGGCCGCGACCGCATCAGTACGGTGGCGGGGCTGGTGATCGCGTCCAGGGTGATGACCACCAAGCGGGGCAACCGCATGGGCATTCTCACCCTGGATGACAAATCCGGCCGGCTGGACGTGACCCTGTTCTCCGATGCGCTGGAACGCTATGAGTCTTTGCTGGAAAAAGATAAAATTCTGGTTATCAGCGGACAGGTCAGCTTTGACGACTTCTCCGGTGGCCTTAAAATGTCGGCCAGAGAAGTGCTTGATATCAGCGATGCCCGGGAGCGCTTTGCCCGCGGGCTCGCACTGTACATCGACAAAAGCCGCATCGATCAGGGCTTTTTTACTCAATTGCTGGACATACTCACGCCGGTAAGGGCGGGCGTATGTCCTGTGCGTGTGACCTACAACCGACCCGGCGCAAGAGCCGAGCTCACTCTGGGCACCGAGTGGCGGGTAACCCCCACCGACCAGATGCTGGAATCGCTCAGGGGCTTGCTGGGTTCGGACAAGGTCGAACTGATTTTTGACTAGAGGGCAGCCATGAGCCACCATTTCCTGGATTTTGAACAACCCATCGCCGAGCTTCAGGCCCAGATTGAAGAACTTCGTCACGTGGGCGAAGGTGAAGGCCTCGATATCGATCTGGATGAAGAGATCAGCCGTCTGGAAGCCAAGCGTGACGAGCTGACCAAAAAAGTGTTCGGCAATCTGGGCCCCTGGCAGATCTCCCAGCTGGCCCGCCACCCTCGTCGCCCCTACACCCAGGACTACCTGGAGCTGATGTTTGGCGAGTTTGACGAGCTGGCCGGTGACCGTGCCTATGCCGACGACAAGGCCATTGTGGGTGGTGTGGCCCGCTTTGAAGGCCGCCCGGTCATGGTCATTGGCCATCAGAAGGGCCGCGAGACCAAGGAAAAGATCAAGCGCAACTTCGGCATGCCGCGCCCGGAAGGTTACCGCAAGGCTCTGCGCCTGATGGAAATGGCCGAGCGCTTCAAAATGCCGATCCTGACCTTTATCGACACGCCCGGTGCCTACCCGGGGGTGGGTGCCGAAGAGCGTGGCCAGAGTGAAGCCATTGCCCGTAACCTGAAAGTGATGTCCGGCCTCAAGACCCCCATCATCTGCACCGTGGTGGGTGAGGGTGGCTCCGGCGGCGCCCTGGCCATTGGCGTGGGCGACCGGGTCAACATGCTGCAGTATTCCACCTACTCGGTGATCTCCCCGGAAGGCTGTGCTTCCATTCTGTGGAAGAGCGCCGAAAAGGCCTCGGTGGCCGCCGAAGCCATGGGCATCACCGCCGGCCGCATTCATGAGCTGGGCCTGATCGATAATGTGGTGGAAGAGCCCATGGGCGGCGCTCACAGCAACCCGCTGCTGATGGCCGAGAACCTGAAAGCACGTCTGGTGACCGATCTGGCCGATCTTGAGCAGCTCGATACCGACACCCTGCTGGAACAGCGCTACCAGCGCCTGATGAAATACGGCTACTGCTGACCCGGCTTTGCCGTAAGCTTGAAGCCATAAGCTGTAAGCTGTAAGAAAAGCGTAGGTTGTGAATGAGCAAAGCGAATTCCAACATTCGAGCAGATGGTGACAATGTTGGGATTTGTACCAACTTCAAAGATTGCACAATCAATGGAGCGCAGGTCTTGTCCCTGAATAGGGGCCGCTAGCCTGCATTAGCGCCCGGTAGGGCGCTTAAAAAAGTTGGCGCTTTGCACCAAACAGCGGGCAGGCTGCCCGCGCTCCATTGGACTCATCATGTCTCTCTATCCCCGTTTCCTCCAACGCATCAACGACCTTTACCCTCAGGGCCCGCTTTATGTCGCCTTCAGCGGCGGGCTCGACTCCACCGTCTTGCTGGTGCTGGCAGCGCGACTGGCCGCTGAACAAGCGCGCGAGATTCATGCTCTGCATGTGCACCACGGCCTGCAGGCGGCGGCCGACGCCTGGCCGGCGCATTGCGCGCGTGTAGCGGAAAGCCTGAATGTGCCTTGCCGCATTCTGCAGGTAAAGGTGGAAACCGGCCCACGCATCAGCCTGGAAGCCGCCGCCCGCAACGCCCGCTACGCAGCCCTGGCCGACGAGCTGCCATCCGGGGCCGCCCTGCTTACCGGTCATCACCTGGATGATCAGGCCGAGACCCTGCTGCTGGCGCTCAAGCGTGGTGCCGGCATTGCCGGGCTGGCCGCCATGCCGGAATGCAAGCCTCTGGGACAAGGGATCCAGCTCAGGCCCCTGCTGCAGGTTTCCCGCGCCGAGCTTGAACGCTTTGCAACCGAGCAGGGCTTGAGCTGGGTGGAAGACCCTTCAAATGCCGACAACCGCTTTGACCGCAACTTTTTGCGTAACGAGATCCTGCCGCGCCTGCTGGCCCAGTGGCCGGCCTTTGCCCATACCGCCAGCCGCAGTGCCGGACTCTGTGCCGAGCAGCTGGAGCTGGCCGAGGCACTGGCCGGGCAGGATCTGCCGGCGCTGCAAAACGACCATGGCGGCCTTTGTGTTGCCGGACTTTCCCGGCTCAGCCAGACCCGGCGCAATAACGCTCTGCGTTACTGGCTGGCACGAGCAGGGCTGCACTTGAGCCTCAGCCAGCTGAAGGTGGTTTGGCATGAGCTGGCCCAGGCCCGGGTGGATGCGGATCCGGTGTTTAATATTGGCGGCAAAACGCTCCGCCGTTATCAGGGGCACCTCTATGTGCCGGTATTACAGGGGAAACCGGTTGCCGCCTCCCTCCTTGAGCCAGAGCAATGGCTGGCGCTGGGCGTCGGCCGGCTGCGGCTTTGCCGGGTTGAAGATGAGGCAGATCTCAGGGTCGATCTGGCACCGCAGCAACTGCATATCGCCTTTGCCGTGTCCGGCCTGCGGGCCCGCCCTGTGGGCAGAAGCGGTTCCCGTCCCTTAAAGAAGCTGTGGCAGGAATATGGTGTGCCTCCCTGGCACCGGGAGCGGGTGCCCTTGCTGATGCTGGGTGAACAGCTGGTGGCCGCCGTGGGGGTATTCGTGTGTTCCGGCTTTGCCGCCAAACCCGGTCAGCCCGGCTGGAAAATGGAGTGGACCCCTGGAGCGCAGGCTGCCAGCCTGCATTAGCGTCCTCCAGGGCGCTCAAGACGTTGGCGCGTCGCACCAAATTGCGGGCAGGCTGCCCGCGCTCCATCCTCACCTCACCCCTCAAGTCCCCGTTCTTCGCAGCGACGGCTCCAGATCCAGAAACAAACAGACTTCCTCCAGCCGTTTGTGCGTATCGGCATAGCCCAGATCAATCAGCTCCCGGGTGTATTCCCGTTCAAACAGTAAAAAGCTTGCCAGGCCGGTGGCATCGCCGGCTTCCACGCCAAACAGACTGAGCAGGGCCCGAATGTTCCAGGGCAGGCGATGAAAATGCTGCAGCGTCATTTCATCCAGGTTACGGCTGGGTTTGAGCACCAGGTTATCGATATGGCGCAGGCTCAGCTGTTCCCGCTTGCGCTCGGGGATCAGCCGGATGGTGCTGTTGATTCGCTGCAGCCGCTCAATATCCGAGGTGAGTGCATCGGTAAAAATGGTGTCGAGCAGGTGACCGGCAATATCGGAGCTGCTGGGGTTACTGGATAAATGGTCCGGGTCCACCTCGTCATGGGCCAGGCTGATGATAAGTATCCGGCTGGCGCCCAGGTGAATGGCCGGACTCAAGGGGTTGAGCTGGTGAATGGAGCCATCGCCGAAAAAGTGGTTCTGCAGCCGGCAGGGCTTGAATACAAAGGGCAGGGCGCTGCTGGCCATCAGGTGCGGCGTGGCAATAATGGACGAACGCCCCGAGCGGCCCGCCCGGGCCCAGGGTTGATGATAGGGCCGGCCCTGAAAAAAGGTGGTGGAGTCTCCGGTGTTGTAGTTGGAGGCGGTTACCGCCAGCACCTCCAGCGCGCCATAAAGCAGGTTGTTGTCTATGCGCTGAAAGTCGATCAGGGTCTCCAGCAAGCGCTCCAGTGGGCTGTTGTCAAACAATGGCAGCGCCATTTGTGTGGGCTTGCCCAGTGCTCCCTTTACCAGAGTTTTTACCGAATGGCTGATTATGCGCCCCAGCTGCAACCTCAGTACCTTGTGGGTGTTGAGGTGGCGCCAGACATATTCCAGCTTGCGTACGCCAAGATGAAAGCAGGATGCATAACAGGCCAGGGCTGTGGCATTGATGGCACCTGCCGAAGTGCCGCACAAAATGGGAAAGGGAATGGCATGACCCCGCGGGTAACACTCGGCAATGGCCTTCAGCACCCCAACCTGATATGCAGCCCGGGCACCACCACCTGTCATTACCAGAGCGCAGGTATTGCTGGCTTCTCGTTCCATGATGCTCCTCCCTTTGCCGAAAGTATACGTAATGGTTCGCAGGGGGAGAAAGGGGAGCGCGAGTGATAGGAGGCTTCGGGATGCCAGCCAGTCGGTGTTTTCGGTTTATCAGCGCAGGTGGTCCATAATGGGATACCAGGTGTGACAGTAAGCAGGGTTTCAGGTGGTTTTTCAGGAAGGGCGGGTGAGCATTAAGTAACTGATTACCAAACAAAAAGGCCCCTTGCGGGGCCTTTCCAATCGATTGGTGGAGCTGGCGGGAGTTGAACCCGCGTCCGAAAAACCTACATCGTCGGTACTACATGCTTAGTCAGTCATTAAATTCGCCAGCTGCTGCGGACTGACACGCCACAGACAGACTATCCTGAATTGGTTTTAACGCTTCAACCGTCAGGCACGGCATCCACGCGATCCTGTGAAGGATGACCTTCCGATTCCCTAAGTCACAGGCAAGCTAGGGCAGAAGGGCTCTCAGCAGGTTATTAAGCTGCGAGTGCGTAGTTTTCGTCGTTTGCGACTATTTTTTTGCGATTGTTTAACGAGGCCTATCGCACCTCGGCATGCACCTAGGAGTTCGAGAATCTCGTCGAATCCTGAATCAGCCCCAAGGAACAGTTCGATCTTATTTCAAATATTGCTGAAACACAAGCCTCAACTCAGCGTCCCTTGTGTTTCATCATGCGGGCCTTTTCCCGCTTCCAGTCGCGCTCCTTCACGTCCTGGCGTTTGTCGTGGGCTTTTTTGCCTTTTACCAGGCCAATTTCGGCCTTGACCCAGGACTTGGACCAGTACAGCGACAGCGGTACCAGGGTGTAGCCTTCCCGCTCGATCAGGCCGGTAAGCCTGTCCAGCTGGCGCTTGTGCAACAGCAGCTTGCGGGTGCGTAACGGGTCACACACCACGTGAGTGGAGGCCATGTTAAGCGGGGTGATGGTGGCGGCAAACAGAAATGCCTCACCGTTTCGCATAAACACGTAAGCCTCGCCAATGTTGGCCTTGCCGGCCCGCAGCGCCTTGACTTCCCATCCTTGCAGCTCAACACCGGCTTCGAGTTTTTCCTCAATGGAATATTCGTGCCGTGCCTTGCGGTTAACGGCGATGGTGTTGGAGCCGGGTTTCTTTTTGGTTTTGTTTTTTGCCATAGTGCACGCATTATACGGTGCCCTTTGGTGCTTGGGAATTGGTGAACTGGCGATCGGTGTCTTTTTAAGCAGCTTCCAGGGGTGAGCCTGGGTCCCATAAGTGTTAAAATCGGCCGGTCAGAATGCCAGGAGAGGTTATGCCGAGTATTACCCGAAGTGCGCTGGTGATGTTCAGTGCCAAGCAGATGTATGAGCTGGTCAACAATGTAGACGACTACCCGCAGTTTCTGCCTGGTTGTGTGGCCAGTCGCGTGCTGGAAAAAAGCGAACACAGCATCACGGCGGCGCTCGACGTGGCCAAGGCCGGGATCCGCAAGACCTTTACCACCCGTAACCGTCTTGAACAGGATCACAAGATTAATGTGGAACTGGTGGATGGCCCCTTCAAGTCGCTGAACGGCGGCTGGACCTTTATTCCTCTCGATGAAGATGCCTGCAAGGTGGAGCTGAAACTGCATTTCGAATTTCAGTCACGGCTGGTGGAACTGGCATTCGGCGGCATTTTCAAGGAGCTGACCAACGCCATGGTGCATGCCTTCAGTGAACGGGCGAGGGAGGTATACGGCAGTGAATCTTATTCAGGTTGAAGTGGTCTATGCCCTGCCGGACCGGCAGACGGTGCTGAGCCTGCGGGTGCCGCCCGAGGCCACGGTACGGGAGATCATCGAGCAGTCCGGCATGCTGCAGCAGTTTCCGGAGATCGATCTCGAGCAGAATGCGGTGGGCATTTTCAGCCGTCAGGTAAAACTCGGCCAGCCGGTGCACGAGGGTGATCGCATCGAGATCTACCGGCCCTTGCTGGCCGATCCGAAAGAGATACGCCGGCGCCGGGCGGAGCAGGCCAAGGAGGAAGGCCGCGCCGACAAGGTCACCGGTGGCCGGCCGGATCCCAAGCGCAGTCGCAAATAAATAATGGAGCCACAAGGCTCCATTATTTATTGGGGCGGGATTAAAGTCCCTGCTCAAAGGTCTCGGGCTGAGTATAGTCACCGCCTATAGAGGCCAGGCCATCATTGATAAAGTCCAGCACTAGACGTTTTTGTTCCAGCTCCCCCCGGCCCGGCTTGAAATAGTAGATATAAACCCAGCGGTTGTGGTTAAAACCGTCCAGGCTCATGGGGTTGCCCAGCAGGTAACGAACCTGCTCTTTGGTCATGCCCTGACGAAGCTGTGCCACCTGTTTTTCTTCCAGATAGTTGCCCTGGGGAATGTCGACCTTATAGACCAGGTTGCAGGCGGTCAGGGGTAGAGTGAGAAAAAGGGGTAATATCAAGCTTTTGAGTTGCATAGGCGGTTATGTCCTGAGAGTCCTGCCGGCATCATAGCGGCACTGCAATGGGATGTAAAAGACTGACCGGCGCCGCTGGCGTTGGTTCCGCAGCTGAGCATGGTGATTTACCTTCGGCTGGCTTACTATTCGGGATTATTGTACTCGCTTGAGGAGCTTCGTTATGACCAAACATGTTTTTCACCTGGGTGTCACCGACGAGGATTTGCACGGTGCAGCACTGGCCATTCTGCCCGGTGCTCCGGAACGGGTGGAGCGCATTGCCCGTCACCTGGAAAACCCGGTGCACCTGGCCAGCCAGCGTGAGTTTACCTCCTGGCTGGGCGAGCTGGATGGCAAGCCGGTGGTGGTATGCTCTACCGGCATTGGCGGACCTTCTACTTCCATTGCGGTGGAAGAGCTGGCCCAGCTGGGCGTGCGCACCTTTTTGCGGGTGGGCACCACGGGGGCCATTCAGCCCGGAGTGGAGGTAGGCGACATTATCGTGACCACGGGTGCCGTCCGTCTCGATGGCGCCAGTAGCCACTTTGCGCCTCCGGAGTTTCCGGCGGTGGCGGATTTTGACTGCACCTGTGCTCTGGTGGATGCGGCCCGGGAGCAGGGCGTGGCGCCTCATGTGGGTATTACCGCTTCCTCCGATACCTTTTATCCGGGGCAGGAACGCTACGACACCCACTCGGCCCGCATGCTGCGCCGGTTCCAGGGCAGCATGAAGGAATGGCAGTCAATGGGGGTGCTCAACTACGAAATGGAGTCGGCGACCCTGTTTACCATGTGCTCCAGTCAGGGCCTGAAGGCCGGTTGTGTGGCAGGGGTGATCGTCAACCGCACCCAGCAGGAAACCCCCGACGAAAGCACCATGCAGAACACCGAGCAAAAAGCCATCGACATTGTGGTGGGTGCCGCCCGCCGGCTGGTGTAATCCGCTTTCAGCACACCAGCAGCTCCCGGGCGTTGGCCAGGGTATTGTCGGTAATGCGGTTGCCGCCCAGCAGCCGGGCCAGCTCCTGCAGACGGTGCTGCTCATCCAGTTCCTGCATACGGGTTTCGGTGTGATCGGTGTCGCTGCTCTTGCTCACAAAGAAGTGCTGGTGACCATTGCCCGCCACCTGAGGCAGGTGAGTGATCACCAGTACCTGGGTGGACTCACCCAGCTGGCGCAGCAGTTTGCCCACCACGGCGGCGGTGGGGCCGCTTACGCCCACATCCACCTCATCGAAAATAAGGGTGGGTGTCTCTACCTTCTGGGCGGTGATCACCTGAATGGCCAGACTGATGCGCGACAGCTCGCCCCCCGAGGCCACCCGGGCCAGGGGGCTCATGGGCTGACCCGGGTTGGTGCTCACCAGAAATTCCACCCGGTCAATGCCCAGCGGTGAAAAACCGGCGCCGGCATCGGCGTTGACCTGAATTTCAAAACGCCCCTTTTCCATGCTGAGCCGGTGCAGACTCTGGGTGATCTGTTTGTTGAGGGCAGCGGCGTAACGCTGGCGGCTCTGGCTCAGGCGTTCGGCGGCCTGCACAAAGTCTTCACGGGCCAGCTCCACTTCATCGTCCAGCCCTTCCAGCCGGCTGCTGCTGTGATCCATGTCGGCCAGCCGGGCCTTGAGCTGCTGATGAAAGCCAAACAGCTCCCCGGCGGGCACATGATGCTTGCGCGACAGCTCCATTACCTTGCTCATGCGACTTTCCACCTCGTGCAGGCGCTCCGGATCCAGTTCCAGCCGGTCCAGATACCGGCCCAGCTCGCTGTGGCCTTCTTCCAGCTGAATAAGGCTGCTTTCCACCATTTCCAGCACCGGACTCAGGCGTGAGTCCATGGCAACCAGCTCGCCCAGGGTTTTCAGGCCCTGACGCAGCAGCTGCAGGGCATTGGTTTCGTCATTGTCGCCCAGCACGTCCAGCGCCAGCTGACAGTCGTTAACCAGCTCGGCACCGTTGGAAAGCCGTTTGTGTTCGGCTTCCAGTTCGGGAAATTCCTCTTCGCTCAGGGCCAGCTCGTCGAGCTCGGCCACCTGATACTCCAGCAGCTGGCGCTCTGCCTGCCATTTTTCCTGTTCTTCCAGCAGCCGTTTGCGTTCGTTGTTGAGCTGGCGCCAGTGCTGATAGCTGTGGCTGACACCGCTCACCAGCTGATGATGGCCGGCATAGGCGTCGAGCAGGGCGCGCTGGTGATCGGGCTTTTGCAGCTCCTGATGGGCGTGCTGGCCGTGAATGTTGACCAGCAGGGCGCCCAGCGCCTTGAGTTGCGACAGGGGAACCGGGGTACCGTTGATATAGCCACGGGAACGGCCTTCCCGGCTGAGAGTACGGCGCAGTATGCATTCATCCTGCTCGTCCAGCTCCTGCTCACTGAGCCAGGCCTTGACCCTGGGCAGCTTGTCGACGCGAAAGCGGGCGCTGATGTCGGCCTTGTCGGCGCCGGGGCGCACCGAGTCGGCGTCGGCTCGCTCGCCCAGGGCCAGGGCCAGGGCGTCGATGGCAATGGATTTGCCGGCGCCGGTTTCGCCGGTAATGCTGGTCATGCCCTGGCGCAGATCCAGCTCAAGAAAGGAAACGATGGCGAAATTGCTGATGGTGAGCTGAAGCAACATGATGATTCCCTGCAACAAAAAAGATGCTGTATGGGAATACAGTATACTGTAGTTTTATACAGTGCAAGATCAGAACAGCTTGCTGCCCCAGCCCAGCTTGCTGCGCAGCACTTCGAAGTAGCTGTGGCCGCGGGGATGCAGCAGTTTCAGCCGGTGCGGGCTCTTGTTGATGTGAATTTCATCCCCGGGCTGCACCGCCAGCGACACATGGCCGTCGCAGCTCACCAGCATGTGTTCGCTTTTGTTGGCAGGGGAAAGCACCATCTTTATCTGGGCATCGGCGTCGATCACAATGGGCCGGCAGCTCAGGGTATGGGGGAACATGGGCACCAGGGTAATGGCATTGAGATTGGGCGTGAGAATGGGGCCACCGGCGGAAAGCGAATAGGCGGTGGAGCCGGTGGGGGTGGCCACTATCATGCCGTCAGCGCGCTGGCTGTACATGAAATGGCCGTTGATATACACCTCAAACTCGATCATGTGGGCGATTTTGCCCGGATGCAGCACCGCCTCGTTCATGGCGGTATTGCTGGCCTTGAGCTGGCCGTGGCGGTGCACCTGGGCTTCCAGCAGAAAGCGGTGTTCGGTCTGGTAGTCGCCGGAAAGCAAGCGTTCCAGCGGCTGCTCAAAGCTGTCGGGAGAGAGATCGGTCAAAAAGCCGAGGTTGCCCCGGTTGACTCCCACCACCGCCACATCAAAGCGGGACAATACCCGGGCCGAGCCCAGCATGTTGCCGTCGCCACCCACTACGATGGCCAGGTCCGCACGTTCTCCCAGCTCCACCATTTCCAGCAGCTCGGCCCGCTCCAGCCCCAGCTGTTCGCCTACCCGGCGTTCGATCACCACGTTGAGGCCAAGGCCGGACAGATAACGATACAGCGCCACCAGGGTCTGGTTGGCGCCCTGATGATCCGGTTTGCCGATAAGGGCGATGGTATTGAAGTCGGTTTCCATAAATAGCTGTCCGGCGAAGCGGTCCGCGTTGCTCGACGTTGTTGAATAATCGCCATTCTAATCAGAGTGTTGCCCAAGCGCCACCAACGCGGAAACAAGTCTGTGAAGTTCAGCCCTTGAAATGGGGCAGGGCACCCCCATATAGGCACAAAGTTAATTGATACTCACGGGAGACAACATGAGCAGCAAGCATAATCAGGTTGATACGGAACAGTCCGCCGAGCTGGAGCAGGAGCAACAGCCGGAACAGGCGCAGCCGGCCGCCGAGGCAGAGCAGCAAGAGACCGTCCAGCCCGATGCGGCTTATGTGGCTGAACTGGAACAGAAGCTGGCCGCCGCCGAAAGCAGTGTCAAGGAAGAGCGGGACAATGCCCTGCGGGCCGTGGCCGAGATGGAGAACATTCGCCGCCGTGCCGCTCAGGATGTGGAAAAGGCCCAGAAGTTTGCCCTGGAAAAGTTCGTGGGCGAGCTGCTGCCGGTGATCGACAGCCTGGAACGGGCCATTGAGCACACCAGCGATGAAAGCGATGCCTTCAAAGCCGTGCATGAAGGGGTGGAGCTGACCCTGAAATCGCTGCTGAGCGCGGTGGAGAAGTTCGGTGTGGCGCAAATCGATCCCAAGGGCGAACCCTTTGATCCCAACCGGCACCAGGCCATGAGCATGGTGGAAAGCAACGAAGTGGCGGCCAACGCCGTGCTGGCGGTAATGATGAAGGGCTATGAGCTTAACGGCCGGGTGCTGCGTCCCGCCATGGTAATGGTGTCAAAAGGCCCCGCCGCCGACACTCAGGCCTGATACCGGTCAATACATAAAAAAATGTGAGCGCCGTCTTGAAAGCCCAAACCGGCAGCCACATATAGACGTTAAAGCAAAATATCAAAACGCTTGTTACCGAATTAGCAATATCAAGAGAGGATTCTATGGGTAAAATCATCGGCATCGATCTGGGTACCACCAACTCCTGCGTTGCGATCCTGGACGGGGATACCCCACGGGTCATTGAAAACGCCGAGGGTGCCCGCACCACTCCCTCCATTATCGCCTACACCGACGATGGCGAAACCCTGGTAGGTCAGCCGGCCAAGCGCCAGGCCGTGACCAACCCCAAAAACACCCTGTTCGCCATCAAGCGCCTGATCGGTCGTCGTTTTGAAGACGAAGAAGTTCAGCGCGATATCAAGATCATGCCCTTCAACATCATCAAGGCCGACAACGGTGACGCCTGGGTGGAAGCCAAAGACAAGAAAATGGCGCCGCCGCAGATCTCCGCCGAAGTGCTGAAGAAGATGAAGAAGACCGCCGAAGACTACCTCGGCGAGCCGGTCACCGAAGCCGTTATTACCGTACCGGCCTACTTCAACGATGCCCAGCGTCAGGCCACCAAGGACGCCGGCCGCATCGCCGGTCTGGACGTGAAGCGCATTATCAACGAGCCGACCGCCGCCGCCTTTGCCTATGGCGTGAACAAGTCCAAGGGCGACCGCAAGGTGGCCGTATACGATCTGGGTGGTGGTACCTTTGATATCTCCATCATCGAAATCGATGACATGGACGGCGAAAAGACCTTTGAAGTACTGGCCACCAACGGTGACACCCACCTGGGTGGTGAAGACTTCGACAACCGCCTGATTACCTACCTGGTGGAAGAGTTCAAGCGCGAGCAGAACTTTGACCTGCGCAACGACATGCTGGCCCTGCAGCGTCTGAAGGAAGCCGCCGAAAAGGCCAAGTGCGAGCTGTCTTCCGCCCAGCAGACCGAGGTGAACCTGCCCTACATCACCGCCGATGCCTCCGGTCCCAAGCACCTGAACATCAAGGTAACCCGGGCCAAGCTGGAGTCTCTGGTAGAAGACATGGTCAGAAAGTCACTGGATCCGGTGCGCACCGCCCTGCAGGATGCCGGTCTGTCCGTGTCCGACATTGACGACGTGATCCTGGTGGGCGGTCAGACCCGCATGCCGCTGGTACAGAAGGCCGTGAGCGACTTCTTCGGCAAGGAGCCGCGCAAGGACGTGAACCCCGATGAAGCCGTGGCCGTAGGTGCCGCCATTCAGGGCGCCGTGCTGGCCGGCGACAAAAAAGACGTGCTGCTGCTCGACGTGACCCCGCTGTCTCTGGGTATCGAGACCATGGGTGGCGTGATGACCGCGCTGATCGAAAAGAACACCACCATTCCGACCAAGAAGTCTCAGGTGTTCTCTACCGCCGAAGACAACCAGTCTGCCGTGACCATTCACGTCATTCAGGGTGAGCGCAAGCGCGCCGCCGACAACAAGTCGCTGGGCCAGTTCAACCTGGAAGGTATTCGTCCGGCGCCGCGCGGCCTGCCGCAGATTGAAGTGACCTTCGACATCGACGCCGACGGCATTCTGCACGTGTCCGCCAAGGACAAGGACACCGGCAAGGAGCAGAAGATCACCATTCAGGCCTCTTCCGGTCTGAGCGAGGAAGAGATCGACGCCATGGTGCGCGCCGCCGAAGCCAACGCCGCCGAAGACAAGAAGTTCGAGGAGCTGGTCGCCGCCCGCAACCAGGCCGACGGTCTGGCCCACGCCACCCGCAAGCAGCTGGAAGAAGCCGGTGACGCCCTGGCCGCCGACGACAAGAGCGCCATCGAGTCTGCCCTGAGCGCGCTGGAAACCGCCGTTCGTGGTGAAGACAAGGCCGAGATTGAAGCCAAGCAGCAGGCACTGCTGGAAGCATCCCAGAAGCTGATGGAAGCCGCCCAGGCCAAGGCGCAGTCCCAGGCTCAGGATGCGGGTGCCCAGGATGCCGGCAGCAAGAAGGCCGACGACGACGTGGTGGACGCCGAGTTCGAAGAAGTCAAAGACGACAAGAAGTAAGGCCACCCCGGCGCACAGACGCTGACCGTGCGGGCGTTGGGACTCCAACGCCCGCCTTTGTGTTAATCAGCAGGTAAACACGCAAGCTATGTCGAAACGAGATTATTATGAAGTGCTCGGCGTCTCCAAGGGAGCCGACGAGCGCGAAATCAAGAAAGCCTACAAGCGAATGGCGATGAAATATCATCCCGATCGCAACAAGGACGATGCCGACGCGGCCGACAAGTTCAAGGAAGCCACCGAAGCCTACGAAGTACTCACCGACGCCCAGAAGCGGGCCGCCTACGATCAGTTCGGCCACGATGCGGTCAATGGTCAGCACGGTGGTCAGGGCGGCTTTGGCGGCGGTGCCGATTTCAGTGATATTTTCGGTGACGTATTCGGCGACATTTTCGGCGGCGGACGGGGCCGGCAGCAGCGTTCTGCCCGCGGATCGGATCTGCGCTACAACATGGAGCTGACCCTGGAAGAAGCGGTCAGGGGCGTGACCAAAGAGATCAAGGTGCCTACCCTGGCCGGTTGCGACGTGTGCGACGGCAGCGGCGCCAAGCCGGGCACCCAGGCCAAGACCTGTCCCACCTGTCACGGCCATGGCCAAGTGCAGATGCGCCAGGGCTTTTTCACCGTGCAGCAGCCTTGTCCGCACTGTCGCGGCAAGGGCAAGATCGTCAGCGATCCCTGCAGCAAGTGCCATGGCGAAGGCCGTTACCAGAAGACCAAGACCCTGTCGGTGAAAATTCCGGCGGGGGTGGACACCGGCGATCGTATTCGCCTGTCCGGCGAAGGGGAAGCGGGCGAAGCCGGGGCCCCGGCGGGCGATCTGTATGTACAGATGCACGTGCGCGAGCACGATATCTTTGTGCGCGACGGCAACAACCTCTATTGCGAGGTGCCCATCAGCTTTACCGCTGCCGCCCTCGGTGGCGAGGTGCAGGTGCCGACTCTGGACGGCCGGGTCAAGCTCAAGATCCCCGCCGAAACCCAGACCGGCCGCATGTTCCGGCTCAAGGGCAAGGGCGTGCGCTCGGCCCGCAATGGTCAGCTGGGCGATCTGGTGTGCAAGGTGTACATAGAAACGCCGGTGAACCTGACCGAGGAGCAAAAGGAGCTGCTGCGTCAGCTCGAGGATTCCTGCGGTGGCTCCGCGGCCAGGAAGCACAGACCCAAGTCGGAAGGCTTTTTTGACGGGGTAAAGCGTTTTTTTGACGATTTGACCAGTTAAGCCGGCTGTATTAGGCTGGGTTATTCGCCAGCCGGCCAGCATCGCACTGCAAGCGCAGGTACCGTTGCATAAAAACGTAAACGATTTGAGCCCTGTTCCGGCAGGGCTCTTGTTATTTTGTTGTTCAAAAGGAACCGGGTTTCCATTATGAATCAAACTCCGATGACCATTCGCGGCGCGCAAAAGCTGCGTGAAGAGCTGGACCACCTCAAATCCGTGCGCCGTCCGCAAATTATCGAGGCCATTGCCGAGGCCCGTGAGCACGGCGATCTGAAGGAAAACGCCGAATATCACGCCGCCCGTGAGCAACAGGGGTTCTGTGAAGGCCGCATTCAGGAAATTGAAGCCAAGCTGTCCAACGCCCAGATCATCGACGTGACCCGCATGCCCAAAAACGGCAAGGTGATTTTCGGCTCCACCGTAACCCTGTTTCGCGTCAACGACGAACAGGAAATCACCTACCGCATCGTGGGCGACGACGAGTCCGATATCAAGGCCAACCTGATTTCGGTGAACTCCCCCATCGCCCGGGGCCTGATCGGCAAGGAAGAAGACGACGTGGCCGTGGTCAAGACTCCCTCCGGTGAGGTGGAGTACGAGATCATCAAGGTCGAGTACCTCTGAACCCGGACGGGAGTGGCCCACAGGCTACTCCCGTCTTTATCCGGATGCCCGGATACAAAAAGAGCCCCTCGGGGCTCTGTGTTTTTTTACTCTGGCTGACGGGCAATTACCCCCGGGGCAGAATGATTTTTTTCTGCTCGCTCTGACGGTAAATCGTCAGAATATGACCAATGGTCTGTACCTTGACGGCGCCGGTTTCACGCACAATGGCGTCCATGACAAGCTTTTTAACGTCCCTGTCTTCGGCGGCGACCTTCACCTTGATCAGTTCGTGGTGGTTCAGGGCCAGGTCGATCTCGGCGAGTACGCCTTCGGTCAGGCCATGCTGGCCAAGCAATACCACCGGCTTCAGGCTGTGGGCCAGTCCCTTGAGGTATTGTCTTTGCTTATTGTTCAGGGTCATTGCAAAATGCTTCGGTTAATCAGGTTGAAAGGGGAGCATTGTACCCCCATCTAGGCACTAATGGTAATAGCAGAGCGACAAATTAATGGGCAAAAAGAAACGTTCGGCCAGCTCAACCCGCTGGCTGAAAGAGCACTTTGACGACAAATATGTACAACAGGCACAAAAAAAGGGCCTGCGCTCGCGTGCCGTATTCAAGCTGGAAGAGCTGCAGGGCCGCGACCGGCTGCTGCGCGCCGGCATGACGGTGGTGGATCTGGGGGCCGCCCCGGGCGGCTGGAGCCAGTATGCCACCGAGCAGGTAGGCCAGAGCGGCAAGGTGATCGCCTGCGACATTCTGCCCATGGACCCCATCGCCGGCGTTGACTTTCTGCAGGGCGACTTTCGTGAAGAGGCGGTGCTGGGAGCCCTGCTGGAGCGGGTAGGGGACGACAAGGTGGATGTGCTGCTGTCGGACATGGCGCCGAACATGAGTGGTACCCCCGAGGTGGATCAGCCCAGAGCCATGTATCTGGTGGAGCTGGCGCTGGATATGTGCAAGCAGGTACTGGCCCCCAGAGGCAGTTTTGTGGTGAAAGTCTTCCAGGGGGCCGGATTTGATGAATTTCTTGCCGATGTGCGCCGGTCTTTTGCTACGGTCAAGGTAAGAAAACCCGACTCCTCGCGGCCCCGATCCCGAGAAGTCTACATTGTGGCTACAGGTTTTAAACTGTAGTACCCTGTTTCAGTCATAAACTGTCAGCCGGTGAGGTTAGTAATTTGAGTGACATGGCGAAAAATTTGATCCTGTGGTTGGTCATTGCCGTGGTGTTGATGTCAGTATTCCAGAGCTTCAGCCCAGGTGAACCGTCCGGCCGCCAGACGGATTATTCCACTTTTGTACAGGAAGTGGCTCAGGGCCAGATCCGTGAAGTGCGTATGGACGGCCAGACCATCAATGGCGTCAAGCGCAGCGGTGACCGTTTTACCACCATCATGCCTTCCGAAGACCCTCAGCTGCTTAACGACCTGCTCAACAATAATGTGCGGGTAGTGGGTGAGAAGCCGGAAGAGCCCAGCCTGCTGACCTCCATCTTTATTTCCTGGTTCCCCATGCTGCTGTTGATCGGCGTCTGGGTATTCTTTATGCGCCAGATGCAAGGTGGTGGCGGCAAGGGGGCCATGACTTTCGGCAAAAGCAAGGCTCGGCTGATGGGCGAAGACCAGGTGAAAACCACCTTTGCCGATGTGGCCGGCTGTGATGAAGCCAAGGAAGATGTAAAGGAGCTGGTGGATTACCTGCGTGATCCCAGCCGCTTCCAGAAGCTGGGTGGCCGCATTCCTACCGGTATTCTGCTGGTGGGTCCGCCGGGTACCGGTAAAACCCTGCTGGCCAAGGCCATTGCGGGTGAAGCCAAGGTGCCCTTCTTTACCATTTCCGGCTCCGACTTTGTGGAAATGTTTGTGGGCGTGGGTGCATCCCGGGTGCGCGATATGTTCGAGCAGGCCAAAAAATCGGCCCCTTGCATCGTGTTTATCGATGAAATCGACGCCGTCGGTCGCCAGCGTGGTGCCGGTCTGGGTGGCGGTCACGATGAACGCGAGCAGACCCTGAACCAGATGCTGGTGGAAATGGACGGCTTTGAAGGCAATGAAGGCGTTATCGTGATCGCCGCCACCAACCGTCCCGACGTACTCGACCCTGCGCTGCTGCGTCCGGGCCGGTTCGACCGTCAGGTCGTGGTGGGTCTGCCCGATGTGCGTGGCCGTGAGCAGATCCTCAAGGTGCATATGCGTCGCGTGCCTCTTGGTGATGATGTTGAGCCTTCGCTGATCGCCCGGGGTACCCCCGGTTTCAGTGGTGCCGATCTGGCCAACCTGGTCAACGAGGCCGCCCTGTTTGCTGCCCGTGGCGGCCGTCGTCTGGTATCGATGGAAGAGTTCGAAAAGGCCAAGGACAAGATCATGATGGGCGCCGAGCGCCGCTCCATGGTGATGTCCGAGTCCGAGAAGGAGATGACCGCCTACCACGAAGCCGGCCATGCCATCGTCGGCCGCATCGTGCCCGAGCACGATCCCGTGTACAAGGTGTCCATCATTCCCCGTGGCCGAGCCCTGGGTGTGACCATGTACCTGCCCGAGCAGGATCGCTTCAGCTACAGCAAGCAGCATCTGGAGTCGATGATTTCCAGCCTGTATGGCGGCCGTCTGGCGGAAGAAATCATCTATGGCTTTGACAAGGTGACCACGGGGGCCTCCAACGACATCGAGCGGGCCACCGAAATCGCCCACAAGATGGTGACCCAGTGGGGCCTGTCCGAGAAAATGGGACCCCTGCTGTATGCGGAAGAAGAGGGCGAAGTGTTCCTGGGCCGTACTGCGGCCAAGAGCAAGCACATGTCTGATGAAACCGCCAAGCTGATCGACGCCGAAGTCAAGCAGGTCATCGAGCGCAACTTCAACCGGGCCAAGCAGATCCTGAACGATAATCTCGACATTCTGCATGCCATGAAAGACGCGCTGATGAAGTACGAGACCATCGACGCCCGCCAGATCGACGATCTGATGGCGCGCCGGGAGGTCCGTCCGCCTGCCGACTGGAAGGACGAGCACGGCAACAAGCCCCAGGGGCCGGCCGCCGGCACCGGTGACAAGCAGGACGAGAGCGAAGACAAAAAAGCGTCTTCACCCGATCTGAACAAGCCCGGTGACGCCACCAGCAACTGAGTTTTGTGATAAATTAAGCCCCGGTCATGTCTACCGGGGCTTTTTTGTTTTCAGGGATTACCCGTTTATGTTGTTATCTTCTTCATCCAGAACGCTGGATCTCTCCACACCACAGGTGATGGGGGTGCTCAATATCACTCCCGACTCTTTTTCCGATGGCGGCCGTTTTCACGGTCAGGACGCTGCCCTGCGCCATGCTCTGCAAATGGTGGCCGACGGTGCCACCATTATTGATGTGGGCGGTGAGTCCACCCGGCCCGGCGCCGATGAGGTGGCCGAGCGGCAGGAGCTGGAGCGGGTTGTGCCCGTAATCGAGCGGTTGCGCACCGAGCTGGACTGCTGGATTTCCGTGGATACCAGCAAGGCGACTGTGATGGCCGAGGCGGTGAAAGCCGGCGCCGATCTGATTAACGACATTCGTGCCCTGCGCGAGCCGGACGCCTTGAAGGTGGCCGCCGCCAGCGGTGCCGCCGTGTGCCTGATGCACATGCAGGGCCAGCCCCGCACCATGCAGCAGGCGCCGGATTATGACGATGTGGTCGCTGATGTTGCCCGCTTTCTTGAAGAGCGGCTGGATGCCTGCGAGGCGGCGGGCATTGCCCGCGAACGCATCTGCCTGGATCCGGGTTACGGTTTTGGCAAATCCCTGGAGCATAATTACGAGCTGCTGGGCCGTATCGGTGAGCTGCATCGCCTGGGGTTGCCATTGCTGGCAGGCATGTCGCGCAAGTCCATGATTGGCCAGCTGCTGGATCGCGAAGTGAACGAGCGCCTTGCCGGTACCCTGGCGGCCCATCTGTTTGCAGTGGCGCAAGGCGCACAAATTGTACGGGTGCACGATGTAAAGGAAATGGTCGATGCCCTGCGCGTATGGCGCAAGGCGGCCCACTATCAGGAACACATTTCATGAGCAGAAAATATTTTGGTACCGACGGGGTCCGCGGCCGCGTCGGTGAATATCCCATTACCCCCGAATTTGTAATGAAGCTGGGCTGGGCGGCCGGCAAGGTGCTGTCACAAACCGGCACCAAAAAGGTGCTGATCGGCAAGGACACCCGTATTTCCGGCTATATGCTGGAGTCGGCGCTGGAGGCGGGGCTGTCCGCCGCCGGTCTGCAGGCCGCCCTGCTCGGCCCCATGCCGACCCCGGCCATCGCCTACCTGACCCGCACCTTCAGGGCCGAGGCAGGGATTGTGATCAGCGCGTCACACAACCCCTATTATGACAATGGCATCAAGTTTTTCTCTCACGACGGCACCAAGCTGCCCGACGAGGTGGAGCTGGCCATTGAAGCCATGCTGGATCAGCCCATGGACTGCGTGCCGTCGGATCAGCTGGGCAAGGCCAGCCGTATCAATGATGCCGCCGGCCGCTATATCGAATTCTGCAAGAGCACCTTTCCGTCGGGTCTGCATCTGGACGGCCTGACCATAGTGCTGGACTGTGCTCACGGCGCCACCTATCACATCGCGCCGGCGGTATTTGAAGAGCTGGGCGCCAAAGTTATTCGTACCGGTGTGCAGCCCAACGGTCTCAACATCAACGACGGCGTCGGCTCCACCGCGCCGGCGGCACTGCAGGCGGCGGTGCGGGAGCACGGCGCCGATCTGGGCATCGCCTTTGACGGTGACGGCGATCGCCTGGCCATGGTGGATCATACTGGGGCCCTGCTCGACGGCGACGAGCTGCTTTATATCATCGCCCGGGACACCCAGCAGCGGGGCAAGCTCGAAGGAGGCGTGGTCGGCACCCTGATGAGCAATATGGCGCTGGAGCTGGCGCTGGCCGCGCTGGATATTCCCTTCAAACGCGCCAAAGTAGGGGACCGCTATGTGATGGAGTTGCTCAAGGAGCACGGCTGGAAACTGGGCGGCGAAAATTCCGGCCATATCATCAGCCTGGATCACAACAGCACCGGGGACGGCATAGTGGCGGCGCTGCAGGTGCTGCGTGCCCTGTTAAATCAGGGGGGCAGCCTGGCCGAACTGCGCCGCGACCTGACCCTGTTCCCTCAGGTACTGGTCAATGTGCGCTTTGCCACCGGTACCGACCCGCTGGCCGATGAAGAAGTACAGCAGCGGGTGGCCGCCGCCGAAACCGAGCTGGCCGGCAACGGCCGGGTATTACTGAGAAAGTCGGGCACCGAGCCGCTGATCCGGGTGATGGTGGAAGGTGCCGACGAGTCCCAGGTGCGCCGCCTGGCCGAGCATATCGCCGAAGCCATACCGGCCTGACCGGCTTCGCCGGAGCTTTAAGCTCGAAGCTGGAAGCTATAAGTTGCCCGAAGTATTAAGATATTCAGTTGCCAGTATGTACTCAAACACAACACCGGGTGGCTTACAGCTGACAGCTTACGGCTTAAAGCTAAGAAAACGGTTGTTGAATCATCGCTTTGCCGTCTTTTTATGCATTCAGACGGTTTTTTTTAAATTACGCTTGTAACCCGCAGGGGGTGTCGTTAGTATTAGCCCCGCTCCCAAGGCAGACCGCCACGGGAAGCAAGCGCCAACCAAAGGTAGCAAAATGTACGAGATTCTTTTGGTGGTGTACCTGCTTATTGCGCTGGCCCTGATTGGCCTGGTGCTGATACAGCAAGGAAAGGGCGCAGATATGGGCGCCTCCTTCGGAGCGGGTGCATCCAATACGGTATTTGGATCCAGCGGTTCAGGGAATTTCCTGACCAAAACGACCACACTGTTGGCGGCTGGATTCTTTGTAGTGAGCCTGGTGCTGGGTAACCTCTCTACCCACAGCACCAAGCAGAGCAGCGAGTGGGAAGACCTTTCGGCTCCCGAAGTGGTTGAAGCTCCTGTTCAGGGTGACGTGCCGGTGACCAACGGCAGCGACGTACCCAATTAAAGTTTTGCCGAGGTGGTGGAATTGGTAGACACGCTATCTTGAGGGGGTAGTGCCCGTATGGGCGTGCGGGTTCAAGTCCCGCTCTCGGCACCAATTTATAGACAAGTTGAGAAAAATGCTCGATTTGGCTATAATCTCGCACGATTTCGGACGCGGGGTGGAGCAGCCTGGTAGCTCGTCGGGCTCATAACCCGAAGGTCGTCGGTTCAAATCCGGCCCCCGCAACCAATTTCACGTTCATCGTCTGCTCACGATGAATGGTCGCTGCGAGGCGACAATCAGGGTCCTGGTGAATAGCCCCGATTTGAATATCGGGGCTTTTTGTTATCTGGACTTTTGCATTGGCGTAGCCAGTGCGTATTTAAACTGGGCTGCGAGCCCTTTTTTTGTTTTTGAAGGGGGTAGCTTTGGCTACATTGGAACAACGATTGACCGAGATGCTCAGCGAGCCGGTAGCGGCATTGGGCTTTGAACTGCTGGGGCTGGAGTTCGTTCGTGCCGGCCGTCACTCAACCCTGCGACTGTATATCGATCATGCAAACGGCATCGATGTGAACGATTGCGCCGAAGTCAGCCGGCAGGTCAGTGCCGTGTTGGATGTGGAAGATCCCATTTCCACTGAGTATGATCTGGAAGTCTCATCCCCGGGGCTCGCACGACCTCTGTTCAAACCGGCCCATTACCAGGCCATTATCGGCCAGGAAGCGGAGCTGGCGCTGCGCATGGCCGTGAACAATCGCCGCAAACTCAAGGGCATTGTGGTGTCTGCCGACGACACCATGGTTCGCCTGGAGGTGAATGGCCAGGAATTTCCCGTGGCCTACGCCAACATTCAAAAAGCAAATCTGGTTCCGAACTTTGACTGACGAGGCCATCGGACATGAATAAAGAAATATTGCTGGTTGTAGACGCCGTTTCCAACGAAAAGGCGGTGCCTCGCGAAAAAATTTTTGAGGCGCTGGAAACCGCGCTGGCCACGGCCACCAAGAAAAAATACGAAGGCGACATCGACGTGCGGGTTGCTATCGACCGCAAGAGCGGCGACTTCGATACTTTCCGCCGCTGGCAGGTGGTGGAAAATCAGGAAGTCCTGACCAACCCTTACCGGGAAATTACCCTGGAAGCGGCGCAGATCGACGACCCGGAAATTGAGGTGGGTGGTTATGTGGAAGATCAGATTGAATCTGTCGTCTTTGATCGCATCACCACCCAGACCGCCAAACAGGTGATCGTGCAGAAGGTGCGCGAAGCCGAGCGCATGCAGGTGGTGGAGCAGTTCCAGGATCAGGAAGGCGAGATCATTACCGGTGTGGTGAAAAAGGCCACCCGCGACAACGTCATTCTGGATCTGGGCAACAACGCCGAAGCGGTGATCTTCCGTGAAGATCTGCTGCCCCGCGAGTCGTTCCGCTCCGGTGACCGGGTGCGTGGTCTGCTCTATGCGGTGCGCCCCGAAGCCCGTGGCGCCCAGCTGTTTGTCAGCCGCTCCAATCCGGAGTTTCTGAAAGAGCTGTTCCGCATTGAAGTGCCGGAAATCGGTGAAGAAATCATCGAAATCATGGCCGCCGCCCGGGATCCGGGCAGCCGCGCCAAGATTGCGGTCAAGACCAATGACCGCCGCATCGATCCCATCGGCGCCTGTGTGGGCATGCGTGGCGCCCGGGTGCAGGCGGTATCCGGCGAGCTCGGTGGCGAGCGGGTGGATATCGTGCTGTGGGACGACAACCCCGCCCAGTTTGTGATCAACGCCATGGCCCCGGCCGATGTCGCCTCCATTATCGTGGACGAAGACGCCCACGCCATGGACATTGCCGTGGAAGCGGGCAATCTGGCCCAGGCCATCGGCCGTAACGGTCAGAACGTGCGTCTGGCTTCCCAGCTCACCGGCTGGGAGCTGAACGTGATGACGGTGGAAGATCTGCAGCAGAAGCATCAGGCTGAAAACGACAAGATTATCAGCCTGTTTGTGGACAATCTGGACATAGACGACGACTTTGCCGCTCTGCTGATGGGCGAAGGCTTCTCCACCCTGGAAGAAATCGCCTATGTACCGGTCAGCGAGCTGCTGAGCGTGGAAGGGCTGGACGAGGAAACCGTCGAAGAGCTGCGTAACCGGGCCAAGGATGCCCTGACCACCAGGGCACTGGCCCAGGAAGAGTCTTTTGAAGGGGTAGAGCCGGCAGAAGATCTGCTGGGGCTGCCCGGAATGACCCGCGAGCTGGCCTATCAGCTGGCCGCCCGCGGTGTTGCGGATCTGGAAGAGCTGGCAGAGCAGGGCATCGACGACCTGGAAGGCATTGAAGGTCTTGATGAAGCCCAGGCGGGTGAACTCATCATGGCTGCCCGTAACATCTGCTGGTTCGGAGAGCAGAACCAGGAATAAGATCATCGGAGGTAAATGAATGGCAGAAGTATCATTGACGCAACTTGCCAGTGACATCGACACGCCGGTTGATCGTCTGATCCAGCAGTTTCGTGAAGCGGGCATGGAGAAATCCGGCAACGACACCGTTTCTGAAACTGAAAAGGCCGCCCTGCTTGCTCATCTGAAAAAGCAGCATGGCGCCAATGACGATAAAGAACCCAAACGGATGACCCTGCAGCGCAAAACCATCAGCACCCTGAGTGTTCAGGGCGCCGGCGGCAAGAACAAGGCGGTGCAGGTAGAGGTGCGCAAAAAGCGCACCTACGTAAGACGCGACACGCTGGAAGAACAGCAGCGTGAAGCGGAAGAAAAGGCGCGCCAGGAAGCTGAAGAGCAGGCGCGTCGCGAGGCCGAAGAACGGGCCCAACGAGAAGCAGCCGAACAAGCCAAGCGTGAAGCGGAAGAGCAAGCCAAGCGCGAAGCGGAAGAAAAAGCCAAGCGTGAAGCGGAAGAACAAGCCCGTCAGGCTCAGCTGCAGGCTCAGAAAAACACCGAGCAGGGGGCTGCCAAGCCTCAAAGCAAAGAGCAGAAAAAGGCGGATGACATGGCCAAGCGCGAAGCAGAAAACCTGAAGAAACAGCGCGAAGAGGAAGCTCTGCGCAAAGCCGAGCTGGAAGCCCAGAAAAAGGCGGAAGAAGTGCGCCGGCTGGCGGAAGAAAACGAGAAGCGCTGGGCCGAAGAAGCGGCCAAAAAGCCGGAAGACGCCGACTATCACGTCACGACCAACCAGCACGCCCGGGCTGCGGAAGACGAAGCCGATCAGAGCGAGGAGCAGAAAGCCCGTCGCACCGGTGGCAAGAAGCGCAAGGGTGGCAAGTCGAAGGAAGATCGTGAAGACCGCGAAAGCCGCAACGAGCGTCAGCGCAAGGGCAAGCGCGCCAAGGTGATGACGCCCAAGTCCATGAAGCACGGCTTCCAGAAGCCGGCCCAGCCGGTGAGCCGCGAAGTGGAAATCGGCGAGACCATCAGCGTGGCCGAGCTGGCCAACCGCATGGCGGTCAAGGGCACCGAAGTCATCAAGGCGATGATGAAGATGGGCGCCATGGTGACCATCAACCAGGTGATCGACCAGGAAACCGCCCAGCTGGTGGCCGAGGAAATGGGCCACAAGGTGGTGCTGCGTCGTGAAAACGAGCTGGAAGAGCGGGTACTGTCCGATCGTGACACTGACGCCGAGCGCAAGTCTCGCGCACCGGTAGTGACCATCATGGGTCACGTTGACCACGGCAAGACCTCCACCCTGGACTACATTCGTCGTACCAAGGTGGCCTCAGGTGAAGCTGGTGGCATTACCCAGCATATCGGTGCCTATCACGTAGAAACCGACAATGGCATGATCACCTTCCTGGATACTCCGGGACACGCGGCCTTTACCTCCATGCGGGCCCGTGGTGCCAAGGCCACCGATATCGTGGTACTGGTGGTGGCCGCCGATGACGGTGTGATGCCCCAGACCATTGAAGCCATTCAGCACGCCAAGGCGGCGGAAGTACCGCTGATCGTGGCCGTGAACAAGATGGACAAGCCGGAAGCGGATCCGGATCGGGTCAAGAGCGAACTGGCTCAGCACGGCGTGATGTCGGAAGACTGGGGCGGCGAGAACATCTTCGTTCATATCTCCGCCAAGGCCGGTACCGGTATCGACGAGTTGCTGGAAGCCATTCTGCTGCAGGCCGAAGTACTGGAGCTGAGTGCGGTCTACGACGCCATGGCCTCCGGCGTGGTGATCGAGTCCCGCCTCGACAAGGGCCGTGGCCCCGTGGCCACCGTGCTGGTACAGGACGGTACCCTCAATCAGGGTGACATCGTGCTGTGCGGCCTGGAATACGGCCGGGTACGCGCCATGAAGGACGAGCTGGGCCGCGAAGTGAAATCCGCCGGTCCGTCCATTCCGGTGGAGATCCTGGGTCTGTCCGGTGTACCCACTGCCGGTGACGAAGCCACAGTGGTACGGGACGAGAAGAAGGCCCGGGAAGTGGCGCTGTACCGTCAGGGCAAGTTCCGCGAAGTCAAGCTGGCCCGCCAGCAGAAGGCCAAGCTGGAAAACATGTTCGCCAACATGAGCGAAGGCGAAGTGGCCGAGGTCAACCTGGTGCTGAAGGCGGACGTACAGGGCTCCATCGAGGCGATCTCCGACTCGCTGATGAAGCTGTCCACCGACGAAGTGAAGGTGAAGATCGTGGGCTCCGGCGTGGGTGGTATCACCGAGACCGACGCCAGCCTGGCAGCCGCGTCCAACGCCATCATTCTGGGCTTCAACGTGCGTGCCGACGCCTCTGCCCGCAAGATGATCGAGGCGGAAGACATCGACCTGCGCTACTACAGTGTGATCTATGAGCTGCTGGACGAAGTGAAGCAGGCCATGACCGGCATGCTGGCGCCCGAGTTCAAGCAGGAGATCATCGGTCTGGCTCAGGTGCGTGACGTGTTCCGTTCGCCCAAGTTCGGCGCCATCGCCGGCTGTATGGTCACCGAAGGTGTGGTCAAGCGCAGCAACCCGATTCGCGTACTGCGCGACAACGTGGTGATTTACGAAGGCGAGCTGGAGTCCCTGCGTCGCTTCAAGGATGACGTTCAGGAAGTGCGTAACGGCATGGAATGCGGCATCGGCGTGAAGAACTACAATGACGTGCGCGTGGGCGACCAGATCGAGGTATATCAGATTGTGGAAGTACAGCGCACCCTGTAAGGTGGCCGTTAACCACGTCTGAACACAGTAATCAACGGGGGCCACTGGGCCCCCTTTGTCTTGGAAAAAAGCAATGGCCAGAGAATTCAGCCGTACCCGCCGGGTAGCGCAGGAACTGCAAAAAGAGATTGCCGTTATCCTGCAGCGGGAAATCAAAGACGACCGTCTGGGCATGGTCACCGTTTCCGGAGTGGAAGTGTCCCGGGACCTCAACTACGCCAAGGTGTTTGTGACCTTTCTCGACAACGATGCCGAGCGGGTAGAGCAGGGCATGGAAGTACTGAAGGAAGCCAGCGGTTACATTCGCAGCCTGGTGGCCAAGGCCATGCGCCTGCGGGTCACCCCGGAGCTACGTTTCTCCTACGATCAGAGCCTGGTGGAAGGCATGCGCATTTCCACCCTGGTGTCGAGCACAGTGGCCGAAGACAAGCGCCGCAGCACCGGCCGCGACGACGAAGACGAGAAGGAGCAGGACTGAGATGGGCCGTCAGCGACGTTTTCGCGGCCGTGAGGTAGACGGCATTCTGTTGCTCGACAAGCCGGCGGGCATCACTTCCAACGATGCTCTGCAGCAGGTCAAGCGCATCTACGCCGCCGCCAAGGCCGGCCACACCGGGGCATTGGATCCGCTGGCCACCGGCATGCTGCCGATCTGCCTGGGTGAAGCCACCAAGTTTTCCCAGTTCCTGCTCGACGCCGACAAGCGCTACCGGGTGGTGGCTAAACTGGGTGAGCGTACCGACACCAGCGACGCCGACGGCGAAGTGGTGGAAACCCGCCCGGTGAACGTGTCTGCCGGCGAGCTGATTGAAGCCCTGGATCATTTCCGCGGCGACATTGAGCAGATTCCGTCCATGTACTCGGCGCTCAAGTACCAGGGCAAGCCCCTGTACCAGTACGCCCGGGAAGGCATTGAAGTGCCCCGGGAAGCTCGGCCCATCACGGTGTTTGAGCTCAAGCTCATTCGCTTTGAAGGAGACGAGGTGGAGCTGGAAGTGCACTGCAGCAAGGGCACCTACATTCGCACTATAGTGGACGATCTGGGCGAGCGCCTGGGTTGCGGCGCCCACGTCACCGTGCTGCGCCGGCTGGCGGTGGCCGGTTACCCGGCGGATCGCATGCTGACCCTGGAGCAGCTGCAGTGCATTCTCGACAACTGCAAGGCCAATGATATCTCGCCCCGGCTGGAGCTGGATCCGCTGCTGCTGCCCATGGACACGGCGGTGCAGAGCCTGCCCGAGGTGAACCTGTCCGAGCTGGTGGCGGGTTACCTGCTGCACGGCCAGGCGGTGCAGGTGTCGGGCGCGCCCCTTGAAGGCTTTGTGCGCATGACGGTAGGCGAAGACCGCCGTTTTGTCGGCGTCGGTGAAATCGACGACGACGGCAAGGTGGCGCCGCGCCGTCTGGTGCGTTAATTAGCACGCATTTCAGGTTGCCAAGTGCGGCGTTGCTGGTAGAATGCCGTGCTTCCTTCCGGCTGAATTAGTGATCGGCTGGAATTCATTCATGTTATTTGGAGTAGACACAATGTCACTAAATGCTGAAACCAAAGCCCAGATCGTTGCCGAATTCGCCCGTGGCGAAGGCGACACCGGCTCTCCCGAAGTGCAGGTAGCTCTGCTGAGCGCCCAGATCAACCACCTGCAGGGCCACTTCAAGCAGCACATCCACGATCACCACAGCCGCCGCGGCCTGCTGCGCATGGTATCCCAGCGTCGTAACCTGCTGGACTACCTGAAGCGCAAAGACGTAGAGCGCTACCGTGCCCTGATCGAAAAGCTGGGCCTGCGTCGTTAATCGACTCCAAAGCCTTGTTAAAAAGGGAGCCTCGGCTCCCTTTTTTCTTGCCTGTTTTTAATGGGGAGGGGTGAGGGGGAAGGGGCCTTTATTTTACCTCACCCCTCACCCCTCACGCTTTTATTCCCGCCATTCTGTCCTTTAAACAGGAATCAAGTATACTGTGCCGGCGTATTAAAGAATCAAACAGTTAAAGGAATCTACCACGTGAATCCTATCGTAAAGACCTTCCAGTACGGTCAGCATACCGTCACCCTTGAAACCGGCGTGATTGCCCGCCAGGCCACCGCCGCCGTGATGGCCAGCATCGACGATACGTCCGTGCTGGTGAGTGTGGTTGGCAAGCGCGAAGCCGACGAAAGCCGCGACTTCTTTCCGCTGACCGTGAACTACCAGGAGCGGGCCTACGCCGCCGGTCGTATTCCCGGCAGCTTCTTCAAGCGTGAAGGCCGTCCTACCGAAGGCGAAACACTGACCGCGCGTCTGATCGACCGCCCCATTCGTCCGCTGTTTCCCGAAGGATTCAAAAACGAAGTTCAGGTCATTGCCACTGTGATGTCCGCCAACCCGGAAATCGCCCCGGACATCATCTCCATGCTGGGCACCTCTGCGGCCCTGGCCATTTCCGGCATTCCCTTTGCCGGCCCCATCGGTGCCGCCCGTGTGGGTTACATGAACGGTGAATATGTACTGAACCCCAGCATCACCGAGCTGAAGGAAAGCCAGCTGGATCTGGTGGTGGCCGGTACCGCCGGTGCCGTACTGATGGTGGAATCCGAAGCCTCCGTGCTGCCCGAAGACGTGATGCTGGGCGCCGTGATGTACGGCCACGAGCAGATGCAGGCCGCCATTACCGCCATCAACGAGCTGGCCGCCGAAGTGGGCACTCAGCCCTGGGACTGGCAGCCCAAGACCGAAAACGAAGCCCTCAAGGCCAAGGTGGCCGAGCTGGCTTCCGCCGAGCTGGGCGAAGCCTACCGCATCACCGACAAGACCGCCCGCCGCGATGCCATTTCCGATATCAAGGCCCGGGTTCAGGCCGCCGTGCTGGAGCAGTCCCCGGAAGCGGAAATCAAGGAAATTCAGGAGCTGCTGGGCAAGCTGGAAAAAACCATCGTGCGTGGCCGTGTGGTCCGCGGTGAGCCCCGCATCGACGGCCGTGAGCCCGACATGATCCGCGCCCTGAACGTGGCCACCGGCCTGCTGCCCCGTGCCCACGGCTCTTCCCTGTTTACCCGGGGCGAGACCCAGGCGCTGGTGGCCGCGACCCTGGGCACCGAGCGTGACGCCCAGCTGATTGACGAGCTCACCGGCGAGCGTGCCAACCGCTTTATGCTGCACTACAACTTCCCTCCCTACTGCGTGGGTGAGACCGGCATGGTCGGCAGCCCCAAGCGCCGGGAAATCGGTCACGGCCGTCTGGCCAAGCGCGGCGTGGCTGCTGTCATGCCGAGCGCGGAAGAATTCCCCTATACCGTGCGTGTGGTATCCGAGATCACCGAATCCAACGGCTCTTCTTCCATGGCCTCCGTGTGTGGCACCTCCCTGGCCCTGATGGACGCCGGTGTGCCCATCAAGGCGTCCGTGGCCGGTATCGCCATGGGTCTGGTGAAGGAAGAAGAAGGCTTTGTGGTGCTGTCCGACATTCTGGGTGACGAAGATCACCTGGGCGACATGGACTTCAAGGTAGCCGGTACCAACGAGGGTGTGACCGCCCTGCAGATGGACATCAAGATCGAAGGCATCACCAAAGAGATCATGGAAGTGGCCCTGAAACAGGCCCGCAACGCCCGCCTGCATATTCTGAAGGTGATGGACGAGGCCCTGCAGGCGCCCCGTGCCGATATTTCCGACTTTGCCCCGCGCATTCACACCATCAAGATCAACCCCGAGAAGATCCGTGACGTGATCGGCAAGGGTGGCGCCACCATTCGTGCCCTGACCGAAGAAACCGGCACCACCATCGAGCTGGATGACGACGGCACCGTGAAAATCGCCGCCGTGGACGGTGAAGCCGCCAAGGCCGCCATTCGTCGTATCGAGCAGCTGACCGCAGAAGTGGAAAGCGGCACCATCTACGAAGGTCAGGTGGTGCGTCTGGCCGACTTTGGTGCTTTCGTCAACATTCTGCCCGGCAAGGACGGTCTGGTGCACATCTCCCAGATCACCGAAGAGCGGGTGAAGAATGTATCCGATCACCTGAAAGTGGGTGATACCGTCAAGGTCAAGGTGCTGGAAGTGGACCGTCAGGGCCGTATCCGCCTGTCCATCAAGGAAGCCAACAAGCCGGAAGAAGCCGAAGCGCCCGCCGCCGAGGCCGCTGTTGCCGAAGAAACCAAGACCGACAGCGCCGAATAAGCCACTCGGTTAACGCAAAAGCCGGAGAATCTTCTCCGGCTTTTTTGTTTTAACTCCTCACTCTTTACCCCTCATTCCTTACGTCTTCCTCTTCACGTCTCAACAACAACACTTGCCAAGCCAGGGCCGGCTTTGCACAATGAAGCCACTTTCAGCCGACGGAAACAACACACATGGAGCTGGCGGATTACCGACGGGAATATCTGCAGGGCGGCCTGCGCCGTAACGACCTGCCCGACACCCCCCTTGCCTTGTTTGAAACCTGGATGCAGCAGGCCATTGCCGCTGGGCTGCCCGATCCCACCGCCATGGTGGTGGCCACGGTCGACGAGCAGGGACAGCCTTATCAGCGCATTGTGCTGCTCAAGCAGGTGGATGAGCAGGGCTTTGTCTTTTACACCAACATGGGCAGCCGCAAGGCCGCGCATCTCAATCATAATCCCCGCATCAGCCTGCTGTTTCCCTGGCACCCGCTGGAGCGTCAGGTGCATGTCACCGGCCGGGTCGAAAAACTTTCCGCCACCGAGGTGATGAAGTATTTTTCCAGCCGTCCCAAGGACAGCCAGATTGGCGCCTGGGTATCAAAACAGTCGTCACGTATTTCAGCCCGGGGCCTGCTTGAAGCCAAGTTTCTGGAAATGAAGCAGAAGTTCGCCAGCGGTGAGGTGCCCTTACCCAGCTTCTGGGGTGGTTTCCGCGTGAAGTTCGAGTCGGTGGAGTTCTGGCAGGGCGGCGCCAACCGGCTGCACGATCGCTTTATGTACCAACGCGAGAATGACGGCTGGACCATTTCCCGCCTGGCCCCCTGAGTTGCCAACGCGAGCCGGGAGGCAAGCATGCTGATCTGCAGAACCGAGCGTCCCGGTGACGGCGACGATATCGACGAGGTGGTATACGCGGCCTTTGGCCGCCCCGATGAGGCCGATCTGGTACTGGCCCTGCGTGAGCAGGGGGCCATCAGCGTCAGCCAGGTGGCGGAATACGAAGGGGCGGTGATTGGTCACCTGGCCATGAGTCCGGTGCTGATCAACGGCGAAGACATCGGCTGGCTGGGACTGGCGCCGGTGAGTGTGTGGCCCGACTGCCAGAACCAGGGCGTGGGCTCGGAAATGATCCGCGAAGCCATTCAGGCCGCCAGCGACTTTGACTGGGCCGGCATAGTGGTGCTGGGCAACCCGGCCTATTACCGGCGCTTTGGCTTTCGCCCGGCGCGGGAAATAGGGCTGACCTGCCCTTATCCCGATGCCGGCGACGCCTTTATGGCGCTGGCGCTGAAGCCGCCGGCCCCCACCGGCCTGGTGACCTACCACCCGGCCTTTGACTCGCTCTGAGCGAAAGGTGCGAGATAGCTTATACCTATGATTATGCCCGCACCGCGGGCATAATAAGCCGCTATTCTTGAAGCATTATTGCCCCCGTTGCGAGTTTTTCATGCACAGCCCTCTTAAACTGGATATCGACCATTTTCTGGCCCACGACTGGCAGCGCCGGCCGCGTCTGTTCAAGGCCGCCCTGCCGGACTTTGACGATCCCCTGAGCCCCGACGAGCTGGCCGGTCTGGCCCTTGAACCCCATATCGAATCCCGCCGGGTATGGCGCGAGCAGGACCGCTGGCAGGCGGAAACCGGGCCGTTCGAGTCATACGATCACCTGGGCGAACGCGACTGGACCCTGCTGGTGCAGGCGGTCAACCAGTGGCACCCCGGGGTGCAGGATCTGGCCGAGCTGTTCCGCTTTATTCCCGGCTGGCGCTTTGACGACGTCATGGTGAGCTTTTCCACTCCGGGGGGCGGTGTGGGCCCCCATATTGATCAGTATGGTGTCTTTATTCTTCAGGGCGCCGGCAGCCGTCGCTGGCGGGTAGGGGAGCGTCAGAGCCTGCGCGAATTCGCCGCCCACGGCGCCCTGCGCCACTGCGACGACTTTGAGGCGGTGATCGATGAAGTATTGCAGCCCGGCGACATGATTTACATTCCCCCCGGCTGCCCTCACGAGGGGTATGCCGAAACCCCGGCGCTGAACTATTCCATCGGCTTTCGCGCTCCCGACGCCAAGGACCTGTTCTCCAGCTTTGCCGATCACCTGCTGGCCCATGTGGATACTACCCGGCGTTTTGACGATGCCGGCATGAGCGCCGCCAGCGCCCATGGCCGTCTCGATCACAGTGTGATGACCCAGGTGAAAGCCCTGATGCACGAGCTGCTGGACGACGACGCCCGCCTTAACGACTGGTTTGGCGAAATGATCTCGGAAGCCAAGCATGACCTGGATCTGGAACCCGCCGAGCCGGTGTACAGCCTGGAAGAGCTGGTGCTGCGGCTGGATCACGGTGACCACCTCTACCGCCTGGGCGGTGTGCGCTGTTTCTACCATGAAGGCAGCGCAGACGTGTTTTACCTGGACGGTGATCGCTACCAGCTGGCAGAAGCCGATGCCGACGCCATCGCCCTGCTGTGTGATCAAAACCGTATCTGCGGCCCGGAAGTGGCCTGCCTGAAAGACCCGCGCAACCTGCTGGACTGCCTGCTGCCGCTGGTGAATCAGGGCTACTGGTATTTTGAGGAAGACGAGTAATGTCCGTGCAGCTGTATTTCATACTGGAGTCACCGGCCCGTCCGGAAAATGTCGGCGCCGCGGCCCGTGCCATGAAAACCATGGGCTTTGAGCGCATGCGGGTGATCAACAGCCGGGTGCACGAGCAGGAGCAGGCCCAGTGGGTGGCCCACGGCGCCCAGGAGATACTGGCGCAGGCCGAGCATTTCTCCACTCTGGCCGAGGGGCTGGCCGACATGGATCTGGTGATCGCCACCACTGCCCGCCGGCGTGGCCGCTACCAGCACTATGCCACCCCCAAGGAAGCCATTGCCCAGGTCAACAACAAGGCGGTACAGCGGGTGGCGGTGCTGTTTGGCTGCGAGGAGTCGGGGCTGAGCAACGAGCATCTGGCCCAGGCCGATATCATCAGCTATCTGCCGCTCAAGGTGGGCTATCCGTCCCTCAATCTGGGCCAGGCGATCATGCTCTATGCCTGGGAATTCAGTCAGGGGCTGGCGCCCGAAGGTGAACAAAAAAACGACGTTCAGCAAGAAAACGCTCAGCTTCGCGTGTTACAGCAAAAAACAGAACAATTACTGGATTCAATTGGGGTTTCACAGCAGGAAAAACTGGCTGAATGGGTAAAGGACAAGTTGCCTGTGCTGGCGCAGCGGGATCTGAACCTGCTGCACCTGCTCTGCAAGGACCTTGAGCGGGCCCTCAAATCCCGGGAGTGAAGTTGACAAGCCACCGGCCCCGGGTTATTGCTATGCCAATCGTTGTTACAGGTTTTACGTCATGCTGCAGTTTACCCGCACCACCACCATTATTATTACCGGCACCACCATGGGTGGCACCGGGGCGGGCTGATGCGCTGACGACAAACAGAATTTGAATCGAAAAGCCCGTGTCCCAACCAGATACGGGCTTTTTCAGTTTTACACAGGGAGTAATAAATGCGAGTCCTGAAATTTGGCGGTACATCGCTGGCCAATAACGAGCGGTTCGACACCGTGGCCGATATCGTGGTCAACAACCAGCGCCAGTCCCAGGTGGCGCTGGTGCTGTCGGCCCCGGCCCGGGTTACCAATCATCTGGTGGCGGTGGTGGAGCAGACCATTCGCGGTCTGGAAGCGGCGCCGGTGCTGAAGGAAATCGAACAGATTTTTCACGGCATTATCGACGGACTCAAGGGCAAATATGCCGGTCTGGATGACGCCGGGCTCAAGGTAGTGGTGGAGCGGGAGCTGAACCAGCTGACCCGGCTGTTGCAGGGCGTCAGCCTGCTGCAACAGTGTCCCGACAACATTCAGGCCCGTATTCTCAGCCGGGGGGAGGCCCTGTCCATTGCCACCATGGCCGAGCTGCTGCGGGCCCGGGGCGAGCAGGTGGAAGTGATTTCCCCCCAGGAAATGCTGCTGGGCGAGGGCAGTGTGCTGGAAGCCCAGGTCAATATCGAAGTGTCCCGCCAGCGTTTTGCCGACAAGGGCCTGCGTGACGACTGCGTTTATCTGATGCCCGGTTTTACCGCTGGCAACGAGCAGGGTGAAACCGTTATTCTCGGCCGCAACGGCTCCGACTACTCCGCCGCCGTGCTGGCCGCCTGTGTGGGCGCCGAGTGCTGCGAGATCTGGACCGACGTGGACGGTGTGTACAACTGCGACCCGCGCCTGGTGCCCGATGCCAAGCTGCTGCGCCAGCTGTCCTACAAGGAAGCCATGGAGCTGTCCTATTTCGGCGCCAAGGTGCTGCACCCCAAAACCATCGCCCCCATCGCCCAGTTCCATATTCCCTGCCTTATCAAGAACACCGGTAACCCTCAGGGCGAAGGCTCGCTGATTGGCCCCGAGTGCAGCGACGACGATCTGCAGGTGAAGGGCATTTCCGATCTGGCCGGCATGACCATGATCAACATCTCCGGTCCCGGCATGAAGGGCATGGTGGGCATGGCCGGCCGGCTGTTCTCCTGCATCTCCCGCGCCGGTGCCAGCATAGTGCTGATCACCCAAAGCTCGTCGGAATACAGCGTCAGCTTCTGTATTCACACCTTTGACAAGCAAAAGGTACAAAAGGCCATCGCCAATGAATTTGCCCTGGAGTTCAAGAACAACCTGCTGGAGCCGCTGGATCTGATCGACGATCTGGCCATTATCTCTCTGGTGGGGGATCGCATGCGCACCGCCCGGGGGGTGTCTGCCCGCTTCTTCAACTCCCTGGCGGAAGCATCCATAAATATCGTGGCCATTGCTCAGGGCTCCAGCGAACGCTCCATCTCGGCGGTGATCCGCAAGGAAAAGGTGACCGAAGCGATCAAGGCCTGTCACCAGAACTTCTTCTCCAGCCGGCAGTTTATCGATGTGTTCCTGGTGGGCTGTGGCGGTGTGGGCGGCGCCCTGCTTGAACAGATCCGCCGTCAGCAGCCGGTGCTGGAAGCCCAGGATATCGGCATTCGGGTAGTGGGCATCGCCAACTCCCGCAAGATGTTGCTGGACAAGAACGGCATCAATCTGGGCGACTGGCGTGATCGTCTGGAGCAGGCCCAGGAAAGCTTCAGCCTGGAGCGGGTCACCCGCCTGGTGGAAGACAGTCACCTGATCAACCCCGTACTGGTGGACTGCACCACCAGCGAGGTGATTGCCGATCAGTACGCCGACTTTCTTGCCGCCGGCTTTCACGTGGTCACTCCCAACAAGAAGGCCAACACCTCAAGCCTGGATTACTACCGTGAGCTGCGCCGTTCGGCCCGCTCAACCCGTCGCAAGTTCCTGTATGAAACCAACGTGGGCGCCGGTTTGCCGGTGATCGAAAACCTGCAGAACCTCATTCGTGCCGGCGACAAGCTCAAGGCCTTTGGCGGCATTCTGTCCGGCTCCCTGTCCTACATCTTCGGCAAGCTGGACGAAGGCATGAGCTTTGCCGAGGCCACCCGCATCGCCCGGGAAAACGGCTTTACCGAGCCGGATCCGCGGGACGACCTGAACGGCATGGACGTGGCCCGCAAGCTGCTGATCCTGGCCCGGGAAGCGGGCATGGAGCTCGGCCTCGACGATATCGAGGTGGAGCAGGCGCTGCCGCCGGGTTTTGACGCCAGCGGCGACATTGAGTCCTTTATGGCCCGGCTGCCGCAGGCAGACGCCTGGTTTGCCGAGAAAGCCGCCGAGGCGGGCGAGGGCCAAGTGCTGCGTTATGTGGGTGTTATCGAAAATGGCAAATGCAAGGTTGCGATCAAGGCCGTGGACGGCGATGATCCCCTGTTCAAGGTCAAGGACGGCGAAAACGCCCTGGCGTTTTATACCCAGTATTACCAGCCCATTCCGCTGGTGCTGCGTGGCTACGGTGCCGGTGCCGATGTAACCGCCGCCGGCGTCTTTGCCGACCTGTTGCGCACCCATAACTGGAAGCAGGAGATTTAAATGAGTGTTGTAGCCTATGCGCCGGCCTCTACCGCCAACGTCAGTGTTGGATTTGATGTACTGGGGGCCGCGCTGGCCCCCCTCGATGGCTCCCTGCTGGGAGATCGCGTGCTGGTAGAAGACGCCAGCGGCGAGTTTCATCTCACCAACGCCGGCCCCTATGCCCACAAGCTGCCGGCCGACTACACCCAGAACATCGTATACGATTGCTGGCTGGCCTATGAAAAGGCGCTGGACAAAAAGGGGCTGGCGCGCAAGCCGCTGACCATGACCCTGGAAAAGAACCTGCCGGTGGGCTCAGGGCTGGGATCCAGCGCCACCAGCATAGTGGCCGCCTTCGTGGCCCTGAACGCCTTTTACGACAACGCCATGAGCGAGCATGAGCTGATGCTGCTGATGGGCGAGCTGGAAGGGCAGATCTCCGGCTCGGTGCATTACGACAACGTGGCCCCCTGCCACCTGGGGGGCATGCAGCTGGTGCTGGATGAAGCCGGTGTGGTCAGCCAGACCCTGCCGTCCTTTGATGAATGGTACTGGGTGGTATGCTACCCGGGCATTGCCGTGTCCACTTCCGCCGCCCGGGAAATTCTGCCGGCCCAGTACCGCCGTCAGGACTGCCTGGAATACGGCCGCCGGCTGGCGGGCTTTGTGCATGCTAGTCACACCGGTCAGGAAAGGGTGGCCGCCGCCATGCTCAAGGACGTGATCGCCGAGCCCTACCGCTCCCAGCTGATCCCCGGCTTCAAGGAAGTGCGCGAGCATGCCGCCGCCATGGGCGCCCTGGCCACCGGTATTTCCGGCAGCGGCCCCACCGTGTTTACGGTGATGAAGGATCTGCATCAGGCGGAAAAGCTCCAGGCCTGGTTGGCCGACCACTTTATTCAGAATCAGGATGGCTTTTGCCATATTTGCAAACTCGACGCCGAAGGCGCGCGAGTCACAGGAACCAAGCTATGAAGTTGTACAACATCAAGGATAACGCAGAGACCATCAATTTTGCCGGCGCCGTCAAGCAGGGCCTGGGCCGTGGCCAGGGCCTGTTTTTTCCGGAAAACCTGAGCCCGCTGGCCAACGTGGACGCCCTGCTGGAGCTGCCGCTGGTGCCGCGCTCCGTGGCCATTCTGCAGCACCTGATCGGTGATGAAATTCCCAAAGACACCCTTACCGCCATGGTGGAGCACGCCTTTACCTTTCCGGCGCCGCTGGTGAAGGTGGACGAGCACACCTACGCCCTGGAGCTGTTCCACGGCCCGACCCTGGCGTTCAAGGACTTTGGCGGCCGCTTTATGGCCCAGTGCCTGGCCACCCTGAGCAGCGACGGCAAGATCACCATTCTGACCGCCACCTCCGGCGACACCGGCGCCGCCGTGGCTCACGCTTTCTACGGTCTGCCCAATATCGAAGTGGTTATCCTGTATCCGGAAGGCAAAATCAGCCCGCTGCAGGAAAAGCTGTTCACCACTCTTGGGGGCAATATCCGTACCTTTGCGGTACAGGACGACTTTGATGCCTGTCAGGCCCTGGTCAAGAACGCCTTTGACGACGAAGAGCTGAAGGCCGCGGTGGGTCTGAACTCCGCCAACTCCATCAACATCAGCCGGCTGCTGGCCCAGGTGTGCTACTACTTTGAAGCCGTGGCCGAGCTGCCCGCCGAGCAGCGCAGCAAGGCGGTGATTTCCGTGCCGTCCGGCAACTTCGGCAACCTGACTGCCGGCCTGATTGCCAAGGCCATCGGCCTGCCGGTGAAGCGCTTTGTGGCCGCCACCAATGCCAACGATACCGTGCCCCGTTACCTGGAAAGCGGTGACTGGGATCCCCACGCCACCGTGGCCACCCTGTCCAACGCCATGGACGTGAGCCGTCCCAACAACTGGCCGCGGGTGGAAGAGCTGTGCCGGGTCAAGGGCTGGAGTCTTTCCGATATCGCCTCCGGCGCCCTTAACGATGAGCAAACCCAGGACGCCCTCAAGCGGCTGTTTGCCAAGGGCTACCTGTGCGAGCCCCACGGCGCCATCGCCTGGGATCTGCTCAACAAGGAGCGGGGCAAGGACGAGGTGGGTATTTTTCTGTGCACCGCCCATCCGGCCAAGTTCAAGGAAAGCGTGGACCGCATTCTCGAGCAGGATATTGAACTGCCGGGCCCGCTGGCCAAGCACGGCGCCATGGAATCCCTGTCCGAGACCATTCCCGCCGATTTCGCCGTGCTCAAGGCGAAAATGATGGGCTGAAGCGAATTTCTTGCCATATGACCATGCCGGGCTTGCCCGGCATTTTTTTGCCATTCTCCATTCTCCATTCCCCATTCTCCATTCCCCATTCCCCCCCCTATTCCCTATTCCCCCCTCATCCTTGTAAGCGATCTCTCAAGGCACGCACGGAAAAGGCGCTTTTGATATATGGTTTTTGGATTGGTGTTTTAACAAGCTATTGAATGTAAAGGGGTTTATTTTCGTGTTCAAAGCGTGAGCGATTTGACCGGTGTTCCGGCTGCATTGTTCCGGGCAAAGGAAAGGGTATAGTTAATCCCAACAGCAAGGCGGGCTGAGTTGCAAAGGAAAGCAACGGGCAGGAGGCCTTCAGGACACACCGACAGGAACGTCGGAGAACGGAATCGGGGAAGACAGTGCGGGCAGGAAAGCCGGCAGCCAGGAACGGCAAGGGACCCGGTCGTGGATGACCAAGCGGAAAGGGTCGGGAAGACCGAAGGATACCTTCAGGACGAAGCGGTTGGCAGCAGGAACGCAGCCATTCACGGAAGAGACAGGGACGAGCCCGACGGAACGGGAAAGGGGAAGGCCCGGAGTGGGTCAGGTCAGGGATTGCAGGGAGCAACCAGGGCTCAGGATGACGCCGACGACACCAAAAGGGGCAGCCAGTGGCTGCCCCTTTTCTATTGCCGTTACCCGGGTCGGTTACATGGCTGACGGTTGCACATCCAGCTCGTCCACAAAGCGCTCAACGGTTTTTTCCGCCTGCTTGATCTCGTCAAACAGGGCGATATGGCAGATGGCATCGCCTTCGTTCACCAGCGGCATGGTCAGGCTGCCAATCACAATACCGCTGCGCGGTGCGATAATATCCCGGTTTTCCGTGCCCAGGGGCGCAGTGATGGTACCGAGAATGTCTCCCTTGCGAATGCGATCCCCGAGTCTGACCTGCAGGTGCAGCAGGCCATCGTGCTCGGCCCGAATCCAGGTACTGGTGCGGGCGATAATGGGCTCGGCCACTGCCTTGGTGGACGTCGATCTGAGCATGTCGAGACAGCGCATGACCCTGAGCACGCCGCGCACCCCGGCCTTGATCGGCAGGGGATCAAAGCGCAGTGCCTCGCCGGCTTCATATAGGATGACCGGCACTCCCTGGGTTTCGGCCACCGAGCGAAGCGAGCCATCGCGAATGCTGGCGTCCAGAATAATGGGCGCGCCAAAGCTTTCCGCCATTTGCCGGGTGACCGGACAGTCGAGCTGGGCCCGGATCTGGGGCAGGTTGCTGCGATGAATGGCGCCGGTATGCAGATCGATAATATGACTGCACTTGCTGACGATCTCGTTCACAAAAAAGTGCGCCACCCGGGCACCCAGCGAGCCTTTTTCTGACCCGGGAAAACAGCGGTTGAGATCGCGCCGGTCCGGCAGGTAGCGGGACTTGTGAATAAAACCGAACACGTTGACCACGGGCACCGCCACCAGGGTGCCCCTGAGGCGGGCCGGATTGATTTTGGCCAGCACCTGGTTGACCACCTCAATGCCGTTGAGCTCGTCGCCGTGTATGGCGGCGCACAGCAGCAGCACCGGGCCAGGCAATTTGCCGTGCACTACTTCCACCGGCACCGTCAGTGGCGACTGGGTATAGAGCTGGGCCAGGGCCAGCTGCATGATCTGCCGCCGGCCGGGGGCCACATGCTGGCCGGCGAGTTCAAAGGTCGCTCTCATCAGCCACGCTCCCGGTGGCGGGGCTTGCGGTGGGCATGCTTCTCAAGGTGTTCAATGATCATGCCTGCCACGTCCTTGCCGGTGGCGCTTTCAATGCCTTCCAGCCCGGGAGAGGAGTTCACCTCCATCACCAGGGGACCACGTTTTGAGCGCAGCAGATCCACCCCGGCCACCTGCAGTCCCATGGCCTTGGCCGAGGCCACGGCGGTCTTGCGCTCTTCGGGGGTAATGCGTACCAGCCGGGCTTCGCCGCCCCGGTGCAGGTTGGAACGAAACTCGCCCTCCTGGGCCTGGCGCTTCATGGCGGCAATCACTCTGTCGCCCAGCACAAAACAGCGAATGTCGGCGCCGCCGGCTTCCTCGATAAACTCCTGCACCATGATATTGGCCTTGAGCCCCATAAAGGCTTCCAGCACGCTCTCTGCCGCCTTGCGGGTTTCCGCCAGCACCACGCCGATGCCCTGAGTGCCTTCCAGCAGCTTAATTACCAGAGGCGCCCCGCCCACCATGTTGATGAGATCGGGCACGTCGTCGGGCTTGTTGGCAAAGCCGGTGATCGGCATGCCCACGCCGTGTCCCGACATCAGTTGCAGCGATCGCAGCTTGTCCCGGGAGCGGCTGATGGCCGCCGAGTGGTTAAGGGTATAGCAGCCCATCATCTCGAACTGGCGCAGCACGGCGGTGCCGTAAAAAGTGACCGAGGCGCCAATGCGGGGAATGATGGCGTCGAAGTGTGCCAGATCTTCCCCCTTGTAATGAATGGAGGGCTTGTTGTCATTGATGTTCATATAGCAGCGCAGCACGTCAATAATGCGCAGCTCATGGCCCCGGGCCTCGGCGGCCTCCTGCAGGCGGCGGGTGGAATAGAGAGAGGGGTTGCGGGAAAGAATGGCGATCTTCATGAGTGCGCGGCAAAGTCCTGTGACTGAGTGTATACAATGATTGCGGGCTTCCTTCTACGCCATCGGGGCGCAGGGTGCCAGCGAGAAAAAATGAGACTGAGACCAAAAAATCATGGTTGTCTTTTTTATTGCAGTATGGCCCTTGAGGCGCTGGCTGGCCATTTTTTGATCCCTGTACGCCCTTGAGCCATAATCAATTCCTAACTGTCTGATATATAAAATAATGCATATTCGGCGGCGCCCCGCTAACGGGACGCCGGACGCTCAGGAACCAAGGAGGAAACATGTCTTCCGAACTGAACAGTACTGCCCGGGCCCGGTTGAGCCTGGAAGGCCGTGATTATCATTACTATGCCCTCGGCCAGGCGCCCGGCGGCGAGCAGCTGGCCCGCCTGCCCAAATCCCTCAAGGTACTCACCGAAAACCTGCTGCGCCATGGCGAAGACAGCCTGAAGGATGAGCTGCAGGCCATGGTGGACTGGCTGCAGCAGGGGCACAGCGATCGGGAAATTGCCTTTCGTCCGGTGCGGGTGCTGATGCAGGACTTTACCGGGGTGCCGGCGGTGGTGGATCTGGCCGCCATGCGCGAGGCGGTCAAGCGCCTGGGCGGCGAGGTGACCAGGGTTAACCCGCAGTCGGCGGTGGATCTGGTCATCGACCACTCGGTGATGGTGGACGAGTTCGCCAGTGCGCAGGCCTTTGCCACCAACGTGGATCTGGAAATGGCCCGCAACGGCGAACGCTATGCCTTTTTACGCTGGGGTCAGCAGACCTTTGACAATTTTCGTGTGGTGCCGCCCGGCACCGGTATCTGCCATCAGGTCAACCTGGAATATCTGGGCCAGACGGTGTGGCAGCAGCAAACAGACAAGGGCACCCTGGCCTGCCCGGATACTCTGGTGGGCACCGACTCCCACACTACCATGATCAATGCTCTGGGCATTCTGGGCTGGGGCGTGGGCGGCATTGAGGCGGAAGCCGCCATGCTGGGCCAGCCGGTGTCTATGCGCATTCCCGAGGTGGTGGGGTTCAAGCTCACTGGCAGTCTGCGTGAAGGCATGACCGCCACCGATCTGGTGCTGACCGTCACCGAAATGCTGCGCAACAAGGGGGTAGTGGGCAAGTTTGTGGAATTCTACGGCGACGGTCTGGCCAGTCTGCCCCTGGCGGATCGGGCCACCATTGCCAATATGGCACCGGAATACGGCGCCACCTGCGGCTTTTTCCCGGTGGATGAAGAAACCCTGCGTTACCTGCGTCTCACCGGCCGCAGCGAGCAGCATATCGAACTGGTCAAGGCCTATACCCAAGCCCAGGGGTTGTGGCGTCACCCCGGCGACGAGCCGGTGTTTACCGACACCCTTGAGCTTGACATGGGCGAGGTGGAAGCATGCCTGGCCGGCCCCAAGCGACCTCAGGACAGGGTGGAGCTGGGCAAGGTGCCGCAAGCCTTTGCGCTGGCCCATGAGCAGTCGGTCAGCAGCCAGGCCGCAAGCCGGCTGGAAGGCGAGGGGGGGCAGACCGCCGTGGGTTGTGAAAAAGTGCAGCAGGGGACGCCTTTTAAACTGGATGGTTACACCCATCACCTGCGTGATGGCGCCGTGGTGATCGCCGCCATTACCTCCTGTACCAATACCTCCAACCCCAGTGTAATGATGGCAGCCGGCCTGATGGCCAAAGCCGCCGTGGACAAAGGCCTGGCCCGGGCACCCTGGGTAAAAAGTTCGCTGGCGCCGGGCTCCCGGGTGGTCACCGACTATCTCAAGGCCGCCGGCCTGATGCCGGCCCTGGAGCAACTGGGCTTTCACCTGGTGGGCTATGGCTGTACTACCTGTATCGGTAACTCGGGGCCACTGCCCGAGCCGATTGAAGGTGCCATTCGCAAGGATGACCTCACGGTGGCTTCGGTGCTGTCGGGTAACCGTAACTTTGAAGGCCGCATTCATCCGCTGGTGAAAACCAACTGGCTGGCATCACCGCCGCTGGTGGTGGCTTATGCCCTTGCCGGAAATATGCATGTGGATCTCACCAAGGATCCCCTTGGCACCGATCAAAACGGCAAGCCGGTTTATCTCAAGGATATCTGGCCGTCGCAAAAGGAAGTGGCCGAGGCGGTGGCTAGGGTGAAAACCGAGATGTTCAGCCGTGAATACGCCGAAGTATTTGATGGTGACGAGCGCTGGTGCGCCATTAACGTGACCGGCAGTGCCACTTTTGACTGGCAGGAGGACTCTTCCTATATTCGTCATCCGCCCTTTTTCAGCGAGATGAAGGCCGAGCCTGAGGCGGTGGCCGATATTGAATCGGCACGTATGCTGGCGCTGCTGGGGGATTCGGTAACCACGGATCATATCTCGCCGGCGGGCAGCATCAAGGCCGACAGCCCGGCCGGCAAATATCTGCAGTCTCTTGGTATCAAACGGGCCGATTTTAACTCCTATGGCTCCCGGAGAGGGAATCATGAGGTGATGATGCGCGGCACCTTTGCCAATATCCGCATTCGCAACCTGATGCTGGACGGGGTGGAAGGGGGTGAAACCCGTCATTATCCCAGTGGCGAGCAGCTGTCTATTTATGATGCCGCCATGCGTTATCAGAGCGAGGGCGTGCCGCTGGTGGTGGTGGCCGGCAAGGAGTACGGCACCGGCTCCAGCCGGGACTGGGCCGCCAAGGGCACCCGGCTGCTGGGGGTACGGGCGGTGCTGGCCCGCTCTTACGAGCGCATTCACCGCTCGAACCTGATTGGCATGGGGGTGCTGCCGCTGGAGTTTACCGGTAAAAACAGCGCCGACAGTCTGGGGCTGACCGGCGAAGAGCAGTTGTCCATTCGCGGGCTTGGCGATCTGAAACCCGGCTGCAGGCTGACGGTGGCGATTACCGGCAAGGACGGCAAGGAGCGGGAAATTCAGGCGCTGTGCCGCATCGATACTCAGGATGAGATGACCTACTACCGGCATGGCGGCATATTGCACTATGTGATCCGCAATATGCTCTGACGCCTGTGCCTTCAGGTGCCTCGTGGCCGGCACCCATGTTAGGCTGCGAGGCGTTGTATTCCCGTTGACATAAGGATAAGGTGAAGACCGCTCTTCGTTTGCCCGTATGACCAAGGAAGACCAGCCTTCATGTTTTCGCTTCGAAGTACCCTCATGCTCTGTGCCCTGAGCATGTCCCTGCCGTTGTCCGCCGATGAGATCAGGGTGGCAGTGGCTGCCAACTTTCTCGATGTCATCACCACCCTTGGCGAGCAGTTTGAACAGCAAACCGGCCACCGCGTGCTGATCTCCTCCGGCTCCACCGGCAAGCTCTATGCCCAGATCAAGAATGGCGCGCCCTTTGATGTGTTCCTGTCCGCCGATGACGCCCGGCCCGCCTTGCTGGAGCAGGAAAAGGCTATAGTGCCCGGCAGCCGCTTCACCTATGCCCTGGGCACCCTGGTGCTGTGGAGCCCGGATGAAACCCTGATTGATGATGAGCTGACCGTACTGAAAAACGGCGACTTTCGTTTTCTGGCCATCGCCAACCCGGTGACCGCGCCTTATGGCCGGGCCGCTCGGGAGGTGTTGTCCGGTCTGGGGCTGTGGGAGCGCTTTAACAGGAAAATGGTGCGGGGAGAAAACATCGGCCAGACCTACCAGTATGTGTACAGCCGCAATGCCGATCTGGGCTTTGTGGCCAAGTCCCAGGTATTCAGCCAGGGGGATTACAGCGCCGGCTCCTGGTGGGAAGTGCCGGCGGATCGGTATGCGCCCATCGTGCAGCAGGCGGTACAGCTGAACGACATCGCGGCGGCCAAAGCCCTGCTGGACTATATGCGTTCTCCCGAAGCGGTAAAGGTGATCCACGCTTACGGCTACGGCACCGAACAGGACAACTGAATGCTGGCGCCTCAGGATATGGCGGCCCTCGGCCTGACCCTGCGTCTGGCCGGGGTGACCGTGCTGGTGCTGCTGGTGCTGGGCACGCCCCTGGCCTGGTGGCTGAGCCAGACTCAAAGCCGGCTGAAAACCGCCATTGAGGCGGTGGTGGCGCTGCCGCTGGTGCTGCCGCCCACCGTGCTGGGCTTTTATCTGCTGCTGGCGCTGGGGCCCCATGGGGTGATCGGTGGTTTGTCCATGGCGCTGGGCGGCGGCAGTCTCGCCTTTACCTTTACCGGTCTGGTGATCGGCTCGGCGTTTTACTCCCTGCCTTTTGTGGTGCAGCCACTGCAGGGGGCCTTTGAGGCCATGGGCCGGCGTCCGCTGGAAGTGGCCGCCACCCTGGGGGCCTCGCCCCTGAACCGCTTCTTTACCGTGGCGGTGCCTCTGGCCCGGCGCGGTTTTCTCACCGCCATTGTGCTCGGCTTTGCCCATACCCTCGGGGAGTTTGGCGTGGTGCTGATGCTGGGGGGCAATATTCCCGGCGCCACCCAGGTGATTTCCATCGCCATTTACGATCATGTTGAAATGCTGCAATACGGCCAGGCCCATGCCCTGTCGGCGCTGTTGCTGGTGCTGTCGTTCAGCATTCTGATGACGGTTTATATGCTTAACCGGCGTTTTTCGGTGGTGCAGCCATGATCCGGGCGCGTTTTCGGCTGGCGCGCGCAGGGTTTCGCCTTGACGCCGCCTTTGAGCAGCCGTCGAGCGGCGTGACCGCATTATTTGGCCCGTCCGGTTGTGGCAAAACCACCCTGCTGCGCTGCCTGGCCGGGCTGGAGCGGGCCGATGGTGAACTGTGGCTGAACGGCGCAAACCTGCACCGGCTGCCGGTGCACCAGCGCCGCTTTGGTTATGTGTTTCAGGAGGCCAGCCTGTTTGCTCATCTGTCGGTGCGTAACAACCTGCTCTATGGCTGGCGCCGCTTGCCCAGGGGGCAGAGCAGACCGGACTTTGATGAAATAGTCGGCTGGCTTGGGCTTGAACCCTTGCTGGAGCAGGGCGCGGCCTCGCTTTCCGGCGGTCAGCGGCAGCGGGTGGCCATTGGCCGGGCCCTGCTCACGGCCCCCCGCTTGTTGTTGCTCGATGAGCCCCTGTCGGCGCTGGATACGCAGGCCAAACGGGAGATATTGCCCTGGATTGAAGGCCTGTCGGCCCGGGCCGGGGTGCCGGTGTTTTATGTGACCCACGCGCCGGACGAAGTGGAGCGGCTGGCGGACCGTGTGATCTTTATGGAGCAGGGCCGCACCACCGGCATGGAAGCCTTGCAGCAGGCCATGGCCCGGCCAGACTCACCCCTGTTTTCGGAGCAGGGCGCGGCCAGCATGCTGGAAGGGGAGCTGGGCGCCGAGCTGGCGGATGGCCGCACGCCCTTTGGGTTTGACGGCCAGACCCTGTGGCTGGTGCATGCCCGCCGGCCCGGGGGCGAGCGGGTCCGGGTGCGCATTCAGGCGTCGGACGTGAGTCTGGCGCTGGCGCCGGTAGCCGGGATCTCCATTCTCAACCAGCTGCCGGTTCGGCTGACGGCACTGCATGACATGGGCGAGGGCAGAGTGCTGGCAGACGGGGAGCTGAATGGCGGCCAGCGGTTGCTGGCCGAGGTATCCGCCTGGTCGGCGGCGCAACTGGGGCTGCATCAGGGCATGCAGTGTTATGCCCTGATCAAGGCGGTGGCGCTGGTGAACTGAATATCGGCTGTCATCTTCGCGAAGGCGGAATTCCAACATTCGACAGGCGTCTTTAATATGTTGCGATTCACTTCGTTCATCGGCAACCTACGCGGCATTTCGGCAAATGAGCTTCAGCCGCCTTTGCGCACCACGCCGTCGGGAGTGCCGATCAGCAGCACGTCGGCGCCGCGTTCGGCAAACAGGCCGTTGGTGACCACGCCCACAATGGCGTTAATGCGGGTTTCCAGCACATTGGGCTCGGTAATGGCCAGGCCGTGCACGTCCAGAATGTGGTTGCCGTTGTCGGTGATCACACCTTCCCGGTAAACCGGCTGGCCGCCCAGTTTGCTCAGCTCCCGGGCCACGTATTCCCGGGCCATGGGGATCACTTCCACCGGCAGCGGGAATTTGCCCAGTACGTCCACGGTTTTGGTGCCGTCCACAATGCACACAAACTGGTCGGCCACGGCGGCCACGATTTTTTCCCGGGTCAGGGCCGCACCGCCGCCCTTGATCATGGCCATGGAGCCGTCGATCTCATCGGCGCCATCCACATAGACGTTGAGCTCGCTGATGTCATTGAGATCAAACACCGGAATGCCCAGCGCCTTCAGGCGCTCGGTGGAGGCTTCGGAGCTGGATACCGCGCCTCTGATCTGATCCTTGATGGAGCCGAGGGCGTCGATAAAGTGGTTGACGGTGGAGCCGGTGCCCACGCCAACAATGCTGCCCGGGGTCACGAACTCCAGCGCCGCCCAGCCGGCGGCCTTTTTCATTTCGTCTTGTGTCATGGCTGTACTGCTCTCCTGCAAAAGTGCCGCGCATTATAGCAAAGCCGGCCCCTGAGAACACCGCAGCCGGGTTACCTCCTTCGACACGCTTCAAGCACATCCATGTGTCGCTCGGCAAATGCCATCCGTGGCATTTGACGGTCGAATACGGTAATCCCGCCTGCGGTGTCTTGGTTAAGGAGACCTGGAGGCTTACCAGCGCCAGTGCTGGCCCGGGGTGAGCAGCTCGGGCAGGGGCACGTCCCAGTGATCGGTGGGGATCTCGGGCAGTTGCTGGCAGTCGTGGGCCAGTCCCACCGGGCGGGGGCCCAGTCCTTTATGCCAGCCGGCCAGGGTGCGGTCATAAAAACCGCCGCCCATGCCAATGCGGTTGCCGGTGGCATCAAAGGCCACCAGCGGCGTGTAGATCACGTCCAGCTCGTTTTTGGGCAGCAGCAGGCGAATATCCAGCCGGGGCTCGGGAATGCCGAAACGGTTGGCGATCAGGCGGGCATCGGGCTCGTAGCGCAGAAACATCAGATGCCCGGGGCTGAAGTGATGCAGCACCGGCAAATATACCTGAGCACCCTGAGACCAGTACCAGTCGATCAGCGGGTGGGGGTCGAGTTCACCGTCATTGGCCAGATACAGGGCTACTTTTTTTGCCTGGGCCAGGTGCGGTGTGCCGGCTACCCGGTCGGTAATGGCATGGGCGGCGGCCTGTTGCTCGGTGTGGCTCAGCCGGCGGCGGGCTTCTCTGATTTGCTGGCGTATTAGATGGCGTTCTGTCATGGCTCATTCCATTGAAAGCGAGAATGAGCCGAGCTTATGCTCAATGCCGGGTTCAAGGCAAAGGGTCAGCGGTGCCAGGGGCTGTTTTTGAGACGCAGGTAAAGCTCTTCCACCTGAGTGCGGGCCCAGGGGGTGCGGCGCAGAAACTTAAGGCTGGACTTGATGCTGGGATCGTTTTTGAAACAGTTGATATTGACCCGGCGGGCCAGCTCGTCCCAGCCGTATTTTTCCACCAGCTCGGTAAGCAGGGCTTCCAGAGTGATGCCGTGCAGGGGATTATTGGGTTGTTGCTGGGTCATGAGATTGCCAGATGAATAAATGAGGGGTCCCCAGGATGCCGTTGCGAGTGTTAGTCCTTGAACCCGTCGGTTCAAGGCGGAACTCCGGTACCCACCGCAGGCGTCTCGGTCGAGGCCGAGCATGCTCAATAGCGAGCAACGCGGCGTTCCTGTACTGTTGATATCGGCTCAGGGACGCCACTCACTGACGAACACCCCAGGGAAAAACAAATTGTGTGAACAGACTCAGTTTACCTTGCTGGCAAGGGCCTCTTCAATGGTGTGCTGAAGCATCTTGATGCGTCTGTCCATGGCGTCAGCATATTGATGATTTTTGTCCTTTTCAAGCTCGAGCTCGTGGCAGACATTCAGCGCCAGCATAATGGCGATTTGCTCATTGGACGCAGACTTGCCGCTCTCGCGAAACTTGCGAATACGCTCGTTGAGCATGTCGGCCGCCCGCTGCAATGCCTCTTCCTGCCCGGCAGGACAGGCCACCTTGTAGGGGCGCCCGAGAATTACGATGTCGATTGCCGCTGTGGTCATGTGGTCCTCAGGTGGCTTGCAATGAGCAATGAAAGTCCCGCGAATATATAGTGGCGTATCAGAACTTTCAAGGGGTTGCTGGTCTGCAATGAGCGAGGATGCTAGGATCTGCGGTAATTCAGCACCACTTTCGAGTAAATGATGAACGATAACGCCCGCCTCAACTTTGATGCCTTCACCACTCTGCTGGAACAGCACAACATGGTGGTGACCGCCGCCGAAGTACATGGCGTGATTTGCGGCCTTGTCTGCGGCGGCATGGCCCGGGATGATGCCCGCTGGCAGCAGCACTTCAACGATCTGCTCAACGATGGCTTTGGCCTGCCCGCCGAGCTGAAAAAGGCGGTCAACCTGCTGTTTAACCGGGTGTATGACGATCTGATTGATCAAAGCCGGTTTGAACTGCTGCTGCCCGCCGACGAAGAGCCTCTCGATGACCGTCTGGACGCCATGATGGAATGGGCTGCTGCCTTTCTGGCCGGTTTTGGCGTGGTACAGCAGGAGCTGAACAAGGCGTCGCCCGAGCTGCAGGAAATGATCCAGGACATCAGCAGCATTACCCAGGTATCCGGCGAGTTCGAGCAGGAAGACGAAGAAAGCGAAGCCGCCTTTGTGGTGCTTTACGAACACCTCAAGCTCGGCGCCACCATGGCCTTTGAGGAATTCGGCAAGGGCAGCCCGGTGCCCGAGCGTCCGACCCTGCACTGATTTCAGCCATTTAATACACAACCGCAATGACCCATTACGACGTGGTAATCAACGGCGCCGGCATGGCCGGGGCCGTGCTGGCGCTGGGCCTGTCCGGGCTGCGCCAGCCCGACGGCAGCCGGCTTTCCGTGGCGGTGATCGAGGCCATGGACCCCGAGCACGACCGCCATCCGGGCTTTGACGCCCGCAGCATCGCGCTGGCCTGGCACAGCCAGACCCTGTTGCAGCGCTTGGGCATCTGGCCGGCGCTGGCCAGGCTGGCCACTCCCATTACCCATATTCAGGTCTCCGATCAGGGCCATTTTGGCCGGGTGGAAATGCACGCCGCCGAATATGGTGTGCCCGCCCTGGGCCAGGTGGTGGAGCTGCAGCCGGTGGGGCGCGAACTGCACCGGCGGCTGGCGGCGGGCGAGGGCATCAGTTTGTTCTGCCCCGATCGCATCACCCGCTTTGCACAGCATGCCGAGCGAGTGACCATTGAGCTCGACTCGGGCGCGGCCTTTTCCGCCAGCCTGCTGGTAGCCGCCGACGGCAACCGCTCCCTTGTTGGCCAGCAGCTCGGCATGCCACGCCGCCAGCTGGACTATGGCCAGAGCGCCATCATTGCCAATATCGCCACCGCCGAGCCTCACCTGGGCCGGGCCTTTGAGCGATTCACCCCGGAAGGCCCGCTGGCGCTGTTGCCCATGAGCGAGGGGCGCAGCTCCCTGGTGTGGTGTGTCAGTCCCGGGCGGGCCGGGCAGCTGATGGCGCTGGACGACGCGGCTTTTCTTACCGCCCTGCAGCGGCAGTTTGGCTACCGGCTGGGCAAGCTCGTTCGCACCGGCAAGCGCCACTGCTATCCGCTGGTGCTGGATGAGGCGCCCCGGCCCTGGCATCACCGTGTGGTGCTGCTGGGCAATGCCGCCCATCTGCTGCATCCCATTGCCGGTCAGGGCTTTAATCTGGGCCTGCGCGACGTGGCCAGCCTGACCGATCACATCGGTCAGGCCCTGAGTGAGGGGCGGGATATCGGCAGCCACGCCGTGCTGAGCGCCTATGGCCGGTCGCGGCTGCCGGATCAGGCCGGCATGGTGGGGCTGACCACGGCGCTGGCGCTGCTGTTTTCCAACAACAACCCGGTGCTCGCCGCCGGGCGCAACCTGGGGCTGTCGGCCATGGCCGCCTGTGCCCCGTTAAAGAGTCAACTGGCCTGGCGGGCCATGGGCAAGAGGTAAGCTGATGCAAGCGGCAGACATCATTATTATTGGCGGCGGTATGGTGGGGCTCACCCTGGCCCTGGCCCTGGCCCCCAGCGGCATGAAGGTGGCGGTGGTGGAAGGGCAGGAGCCCGAACACGACTTTGGCGAGGTGGCCGACAACCGGGTCAGCGCTATTAACCTGGCGTCCCAGACCCTGCTTGAGCGGCTGAATGCCTGGCCCGGCCACAGTGACCGGCTCGGGCCCTATACCGAAATGGAGGTATGGGAAGCCGAAAGCCGCGCCCGCATCGGTTTTTCCGCCGGGCTGATGCACCAGCCTCACCTGGGCCATATTGTGGAAAACCGGTTGCTGCAGCACAGCCTGCTGGAGCAGGCTCGGCTCAGCCCGCACATCAGCCTGCACCTGCCGGCCCGGGCGGCCAGCGTGTCTGCCAGCGACGGCGGCGCCTTTGTGCTGCTGGACAACGGCACGCCCATTACCGGCCGGCTGCTGGTGGGGGCCGATGGCGCCCGCTCCTGGCTGCGCGGGCAGATGCAGCCGGGCATGACCGAATGGGATTATGATCATCACGCCCTGGTGGCCACCATTGAAACCGATGAGCCCCACGGCCGCTGTGCCCGGCAGATCTTTCGCGGTGACGATATTCTCGCCTTTTTGCCCCTGGCCCACCCGCATCGCTGCTCCATTGTCTGGTCCTGTCCGCCGGAGCGGGCCGGGGCTCTGCTGGCGCTTCCCGAGAGTGAGTTCAACAAGCAGCTTTCCACCGCCTTTGATCTGCGTCTGGGGCTGTGCCGGGTGCTGGGACCGCGGGCAGCCATTCCGCTCAGGGCCCGTTACAGCCAGCAGTTCTGCGGCCCGCGCTGGGCGCTGATTGGCGATGCTGCCCACACCATACACCCGCTGGCGGGACAGGGGGTCAATCTGGGACTGCAGGACGCCGCCGCCCTGGCCGACACCCTGCTGGCCCGCCACGGCGAGGGCAAGGACATTGGCGAGCTGGCCGGCCTGCGCGCCTTTGAGCGCTGGCGCAAGGCCGAAGCTGTCACCATGCTGGCGGGCATGGAAGGGCTGAAGCGGCTGTTTGGCAGCCGTTTGCCCCTGGTGCGGGAAGTGCGCTCTCTGGGCCTGGGTCTGACCGACCACCTTGTTCCCCTCAAGCGCCGGCTGGCGGCCCACGCCCTGGGCATTGGCGGCCTGCAGCCCCGGCTCTCCCGTATTGATGAAAACACTTGAGAAAAACTAATCCGAGGCTTGTTGGTAATTAGTTTTTCTAAGCTGATTAAAGGCGAGCCTGCAAGCACATAATTTGTGCTTGTGCTTGTCTGTAGATGATTTTATATATAAAATTTTAAATTAATGTTAATTTTCGGTATTAAAATCCATAAATGTTGCTTTCTTCACGTTAAAACGACTGTCATGAGTGAGTTCACATTTTATACTGCAGCATTTAACGATTAGTTTTTTTTGAGTTTCCTGCCGTGTTATCCCGACGCTGCTTGAGTATAATCAGCACGCTAGACCGGATTATCGCTCGCTGGCCGGGCTCGGAATATAAGGAAGCGTCATGACTCAGCAAACAGTTTTGCATCCGCAGCACCTGGAAGCCGGTGCCAAAATGGTGGACTTTCACGGTTGGGATATGCCCATCAACTATGGCTCCCAGCTTGAAGAACACCATGCCGTCCGTCAGGATGCCGGCATGTTCGATGTCTCTCACATGACCATAGTGGATGTGAAGGGCCCCCAGGCCAAGGCCTTCCTGCAGCGCCTGCTGGCCAACGACGTGGCCCGCATCACCCAGCCCGGCAAAGCCATTTACAGCGGCATGCTCAACGAGCAGGGCGGGGTGATTGACGATCTCATTACCTATTTCTTCGCCGATGACGATTACCGCATGATCGTCAACTCCGCCACCCGTGAAAAAGACCTTGCCTGGATGAGCAAGCAGGCCGACGGCTTTGACGTGACCCTGACCGAGCGGCCGGAGCTGGCCATGATCGCGGTGCAGGGCCCCAACGCCAAGGCCAAGGCCGCCACCGTATTTACCCCTGAGCAGAACGCCGCCGTGGAAGGCATGAAGCTCTTCTTTGGCGTGCAGGCCGGCGACCTCTTTATTGCCACCACCGGCTACACCGGTGAAGACGGCTATGAAATTGTGGTGCCCGCCGAGCAGGCCGGCGCCCTGTGGAATGCCCTGAAAGACGCCGGCGTGCGCCCCTGTGGCCTGGGTGCCCGTGACACCCTGCGTCTGGAAGCGGGCATGAATCTCTACGGCCAGGACATGGACGAAACCGTGTCTCCCCTGGCCGCCAACATGGCCTGGACCATTGCCTGGGAGCCCGCCGACCGTGACTTTATCGGCCGCGATGTGCTTGAAAGCCAGCGTGCCGCCGGCGATCAGCCCAAGCTGGTGGGCCTGGTGATGAAGGAAAAAGGCGTGCTGCGTGCCGGTACCCCGGTGCGCTTTACCGATGCAGACGGTAATGAGCAGCAGGGTGTGATCACCTCCGGCACCTTCTCGCCTACACTGGGTTTCAGCGTTGCGCTGGCGCGGGTGCCCCGCTCCATTGGCGACAACGCGGAAGTGGAACTGCGCAAGAAATGGATGCCGGTGACCGTGGTCAAGCCGACGTTTGTACGATTTGGCAAGGCGGTTGCCGAGTTTTAAGAACCAAGAGGAACAACTGATGAGCAATATCCCCAGTGAACTGAAGTATGCCCGCTCGCACGAATGGGTACGTCTTGAAGAAAACGGTGAAGCGGTGATCGGCATTACCGAACATGCGCAGGATCTGTTGGGTGATATGGTATTTGTTGAGCTGCCGGAAGTGGGCCGTAACGTGGACGCCAGCGAAGAGTGCTGCGTGGCCGAGTCGGTCAAGGCCGCCTCTGACATCTATGCCCCGGTCAGCGGCGAAATCATTGCCGTAAACGAGGATCTGGAAGACAGCCCCGAGCTGGTGAACTCCGACCCCTACGGTGACGGCTGGCTGTTCCGCATCAAGCTGGCCGACGAGTCCGATCTGGACGAGCTGCTGGATGCCGAAGGCTACGAAAACAGCATCGACGAAGAATAAGCACCCTTAAAGCCCCCGTATGGGGGCTTTGTTGATGTTGCCCTGGTCACGCAGCTGCGGCTGTTGATGTGCAATCTCAATATCAGACTCTTTGCCGGCAAGTACCCCCCAGGGGCCGGTCGTCTGTCTACCCTCGGGCGTTTTGCCCGATGAAGGAAGTAAGGAAATATGACCCAGTCTTTGTTTGAACTTGAGCAGAATAACGCCTTTATCGGCCGTCACATTGGTCCTTCCGAGCAGGAAGTGGCCGACATGCTGGCAGTAGTGGGCGCCGACAGCCTGGACGATCTGATTAAGCAGACGGTGCCGGCGAGCATTCTCAACGACCAGCCCCTTGGCATTGGCGCCCCGCGCACCGAGCAGGAAGCCCTGGGCTACCTGAAAACCCTGGCCGATCAGAACAAGGTGTTCAAGAGCTATATCGGCATGGGCTATCACGACACCCATGTGCCCCTGGTGATCCAGCGCAACGTGCTGGAAAACCCGGGCTGGTATACCGCCTATACCCCGTATCAGCCCGAAATCGCTCAGGGCCGCCTTGAAGCCCTGCTCAACTTCCAGCAAATGACCCAGGATCTGACCGGCCTGCCGCTGGCCAGCGCCTCCCTGCTGGACGAAGCCACCGCCGCCGCCGAGGCCATGGCCCTGGCCCGTCGGGTGAGCAAGAACAAGAAAGCCAATATCTTCTTTATTGCCGACGACGTGCACCCCCAGACCATCGACGTGGTCAGCGAGCGCGCCGAGCACTACGGCTTCGACATCAAGGTCGCCCCCGCCGAGGCGGTGGTAGAGCACGATGTGTTCGGTGCCCTGTTCCAGTACCCGTCCACCACCGGCCAAATTCGCGACCTCAAGGATCTGATCGCCCAGGTGCAAAGCGGCAAGGGCATTGCCTGTGTGGCCGCCGATATTCTCTCCCTGGTGCTGCTCAAGGCCCCGGGCGAGCTGGGTGCCGACGTGGTGCTGGGCAACGCCCAGCGCTTTGGTGTGCCCATGGGCTACGGTGGACCTCACGCCGCCTTCTTTGCCACCCGCGACGAGCACAAGCGCTCCCTGCCGGGCCGTATTATCGGTGTGTCCAAGGACACCCGTGGCCGTCCGGCCCTGCGCATGGCCATGCAGACCCGCGAGCAGCACATTCGCCGGGAAAAAGCCAACTCCAACATCTGTACCGCTCAGGTGCTGCTGGCCAACATGTCCAGTTTCTATGCCGTGTATCACGGCCCGGAAGGCCTGAAGCGCATTGCCGACAGGGTGCACCGCCTGACCGACATTCTGGCCCTGGGCCTGCAGAGCAAGGGCGTGGCGCTCAGACACGACACCTGGTTCGACACCATTACCGTGGAAACCGCCGACAAGGACGCCATCCTTGCCCGCGCCGTGAGCAAGGGCGTGAACCTGCGTTCCGATATCGACGGCGCGCTGGGTGTATCCCTGTCCGAGACCACCACCCGGGGTGACGTGGCCGAGCTGTTCGACATTTTCCTGGGTGACGCCCACGGCCTGACCGTGGAAGATCTGGACACTCAGGCCGCCGCCGGCACCGGCTCCATTCCCGCCGAACTGGTGCGCGACAACGCCATTCTCGAGCACGAGGTGTTCAACAGCTATCACTCCGAAACCGAGATGCTGCGCTACATCCACAAGCTGGAAATGAAGGATCTGGCGCTGAACTACGGCATGATTTCGCTGGGCTCCTGCACCATGAAGCTGAACGCCACTGCCGAAATGGTGCCGGTGAGCTGGCCCGAGTTCGCCCGCATTCACCCCTTTGCACCGCTGGATCAGACTCAAGGGTACCAGACCATGATTGGCGAGCTTGAAAGCTGGCTGGTGAAGGTCACCGGTTACGACGCCATCTGCATTCAGCCCAACTCCGGTGCCCAGGGCGAGTACGCCGGTCTGCTGGCCATCAAGAAATACCATGAGTCCCGGGGCGAGGGGCACCGCAACATCTGCCTGATCCCGAGCTCCGCCCACGGCACCAATCCGGCGTCGGCCCAGATGGCCAACATGAAGGTAGTGGTGGTGGCCTGTGACAAACAGGGCAACATCGACATGGCCGATCTCAAGGCCAAGGCGGAAGAAGCGGGTGACAACCTGTCCTGCATCATGGCGACCTACCCGTCCACCCACGGCGTGTATGAAGAGAACATTCGCGAAGTATGCGACATCGTGCACAGCTTTGGCGGCCAGGTGTACATGGACGGCGCCAACATGAACGCTCAGGTGGGCATCACCTCACCGGGCTTTATCGGCTCCGATGTGTCCCACCTCAACCTGCACAAGACCTTCGCCATTCCTCACGGTGGCGGCGGTCCGGGCATGGGCCCCATTGGCGTTAAAGCGCACCTGGCCCCCTTTGTGGCCGGCCATGCGGTGGTGAAAACCGACAAGGAAAGCCGCAACAACGGCGCCGTGTCGGCCGCACCGTTCGGCTCTGCCAGCATTCTGCCGATCAGCTGGATGTATATTGCCCTGCTGGGCGACGAAGGCCTCAAGCGCTCCACCCAGCTGGCCATTCTCAACGCCAACTACCTGATGCGCAGCCTGGCCGAGGATTACCCCATCCTCTACAGTGGCCGCAACGATCGCGTGGCCCACGAGTGCATCGTGGACATTCGTCCGCTGAAAGAGTCCAGCGGCATCAGCGAAATGGACGTGGCCAAGCGCCTGAACGACTTTGGCTTCCATGCGCCGACCATGAGCTTCCCGGTGGCGGGCACCCTGATGATCGAGCCGACCGAATCCGAGTCCAAGGTGGAGATCGACCGTTTCATTTTTGCCATGAAGCAGATCCGTGCTGAAATGCGCAAGGTGGAAAGCGGCGAGTGGACCCTGGAAGACAACCCCCTGGTGCACGCCCCGCACACTCAGGACGACGTCATGGATGCCGAGTGGAACCGCGCCTACAGCCGTGAGCTGGCGGTGTTCCCGTCGGAAGACGTGCGCCGCAGCAAGTTCTGGCCCACCGTAAACCGCATCGACGATGTCTACGGTGACCGCAACCTGTTCTGCAGCTGCCTGCCCACCGAAGCCTACGGCGAGTAACGCCTGCACTGATTTGGTGAGATAGCAAAAGCCCCGCTGAGAAGCGGGGCTTTTTTGTTTTGTATGCTGATACCACTCGGATTAAACATTTACTCATTCTGTATCTGAGCGGTAGGCGCCGCTTCAGCTGGCGCAAATATGCAGACGACTGTGTCTTCAAGGCCTGTTGCACAGGCCCTGCCGACTAAAGTGGCAGCTACAACAGGGCCGAAGCAGATCACTTGCTTAATGTAATTGGTATTACTCATTGTATATCCGGGCTGTAGACGCCACGCGCGCCGGCGCACCGGCCATTTAGCCCCATGCAAATTATCAGGAATCGACGATACTTAGGTCGCTTGATACATCCCGACATGTTCCAACAACCGAAAGAGGTGTGATATGCCAATGCCAGACTGGATCGTGGTTGCCGATGCCGCCAGGGCCGTTGTGTACCGGCAGGACTGGGTTGAAAACACGGGTGAAGAGGTCATGGATCTGGCCCATCCGGAAGCGCGGCTGAAAACGAGCGAGCTGACCACAGACGTGTCGGCCATACCGGAAAAAACCGACGCCAGTCATACCGAGAACCAGCGCTTTGCCCGTGACATCATGGCCAGGGTGCGGAACGCGCTGGATCACAACGAAATAGGGGGCTTTTATCTGGCGGCGCCACCCCAGTTTCTCGGCCTGCTGCGCGAGGCCATGGACGATCGCCTGCGCAAGGCGCTGAACAGGGATATTGATAAAAACCTGAGTGGTGCGCCCTACAGCGAGGTGCTGGCTGCCCTGACCAACGGCGGCAAGAAAGTCTGAAATGATGTCGTCTTCAAAAAGCAATCAGGTTGCCGGCAAGGCGGCAACCTGATGTATTGAATGACAACACTGACGGAAAAGAGTTATTCCGCCTTTCTGTAGTAAGTCTCCTTGTCCAGCTCGCCCTCGCTGTGGGCAATCAGCACGGAAACTGCGGCATCACCGGTAACATTGATGGTGGTACGCGCCATGTCCAGGATCCGGTCGATACCGGCCACCAAGGCGATGCCTTCGAGGGGGAGACCCACCGTGCTCAGTACCAGAGACAGTACGATCAGGCCACCACCGGGAACGGAGGCAGTGCCAATGGAAGCCAGAATGGCGGTCAGCAGTATCATGCCGTATTCGGCCATGCCCAGGTCAATGCCGTAGGCCTGGGCAATAAACACCGCCGTCAGCGCCTGGTAGAGTGCCGTACCATCCAGGTTGATGGTGGTGCCCACGGGCAGCACAAAGCTGGACACATCCTTTGACACACCCAGGTTATCGCGGGCACAGGCCATGGTCACGGGCAGGGTACCGGCGGCGGTGGTGGTGCTGAAAGCCACCAGCTGGGCTTCAAAAATTCCCTTGAAAAACTGAACCGGGCTCAGGCGGGTCAGCAAGGCCAGACCTCCGCCCAGGGTGAACAGGGCATGAATGATACAACCGAGGTAAACACCGGCAATCACCTTGAGCAGGGGCAGCAGCACATCCAGACCATACTGTCCTGTGGTGGTGGCAATCAGCGCAAATACGCCAAAGGGGGCGAAGGCGATCACCAGATCGGTCAGCTTGTACATGACGTCGGCAAAGGCGTCGAACACCTTTCTTACCGGATCTGCCTTTTCACCGACCAGGTTAATGGCAATGCCAAGAAAAATGGCGAACAGGATAATCTGCAGTACATTGCCATCGGCAAAGGAAGCAAAGGGGTTGGTGGGAATAATGCCCAGCAGGGTGTCGACAATACTCGGCGCTTCCTTGATGTCCATACTGGTGGCGCTGCCGAGGTCCATGCCTTCACCGGGCTTCAGCCAGATGGCCATGATCAGACCGATGGGAATGGCAATGGCCGTGGTCACAATGTAGGTGGCAAAGGTCTTGACGCCTATCCGCCCCATACGGGTTACATCCTTGATGGCGGTCACACCACAGACCAGAGAAATAAAGATAAGGGGAACGACCAGCATCTTGATGGCCGAGATAAAGGCCTTGCCGATGGGCAGCAGAATGGCTGCGCTTTCTCCGAGCATAAAGCCGGTGGCGGCGCCCAGTATCAGTCCAATTAATACCTTCTGCCATATTTGCAACCGTTGCCACACGTTGGTACGGCTTGATGGTGCCTGAGCTACAGATGTGTTCATAGCAAAGTCCTTTTACATTTGGGGGCTATCATCAATATTTCCCCGCGCACATCGGCTGCGGGGAACACTTGTTTTTCATTTCCGTAACAAGTGGGCAGCATTATCCCGCTGAAAAAGGAGGGAGGGGTAATGCCATGTAGGCAGGGGGGCGGTTACTTTTCGGCATGGTCCGGCTTGGGAGCATCAGAGCCGAATGGCATGGCTCCGATGCTTCTTAATGGAAGGGAACCGGAACTGTGCTACTGCTTTTGCAGGCTCAGCACAAAGTTCACCGGCACGGTACGGGTGATGGAGGGCAGGCCGGCCAGCTCCTGCAGCTTGTCGATACCGGCGGTAAAGCCAAAGTCTTCCTGCTGCACGATCACCGGTTTCCAGCTTGAGACGATCAGATCACCGTTGCCCTTGTGGCTGACCAGCACGGCAATGGGCAGAGTCTTCTCCGTGCCGTGCAGGTTAAGGGTGGCGTCGGTTTCAATCACCCGATCTTCACCACTGTTGAGGGCGTCGAGCTGGCCGGAGAGATCCGCGCTCAGGGTCAGTTTGGGAAAGCGGCCGGTTTCAAACAGATACTCTTCCAGCCGCTCGTTGCGAATGGGAATACCGCTTTCCACGCTGGCCAGATCTATGGTCAGCTCAAACTGGCCGGCGTCGCTGAGCCGGCCGGTGATCCGTTCAAAATGGTTGGGCTCGCCGACGCTTTCCTTCTTGACCGTGACAAAACTGACCCGGCTCAGCTCATTGTTCAGCTGCCAGTCGGCCAGGACCGAGGTGCTGGCCAGGCACAGGGAGGTCAGCAGGACTTTTTTAAGCATGGTGTTCTCCTTTACAGGTTGAGGCTGGTTCGAGTATAGGGCAGAGAAGGCCGGGGGAAAGGATGCTTGCGTGGCTGAGGTGATGGCTGCGACAGTCTCGTTCGTATCCACCATCTAAACGTGCCCGATGGCTGGCCAAGTCTGCCACGAGGGAATATGGTGTAGAGGCAGTGTTTGGTTTTATTCGAGTGTTTAACTTCAAATGAAACAAGGAGGCACCATGGCCGGCAAATACGAGGCAGAAAGAGCGGCGCTGATGAAAGACGTCAAACAGCTGCTGACAGACGCAGAAGCGCTGTATCAGGCGGCGGCCGACGACGGCACCAAGGAAGGCAAGGCCTTGAAGGAGAAACTGAAGGCCCAGCTCGACCGGGCCCAGCAGCAGTATGCCGATATGGAAGACTCGGTGGTAGAGCGCTCTCGTCAGGCCGCCGCCAATGCGGATGACCTGGTGCGCAGCAAGCCCTGGCACGCCATGGGCATAGCGGCGCTGGTGGGGCTGGTTGTGGGGGCACTGCTGTGCCGGGGCCGTTAATGTCATGAGCGGTAAACCGCCCCTGAGAGAAGTGCTCGATACCATCATCGAGCTGCTCTTTGTGCGCTTTCGCATGGCGCGCATTGAGTTTATTGCCCAGAAAGAGCGCATGGTGCGTCTGGGCGTGCTGGCGCTGAGCGCAGTGGCGCTGTTTTTTATGGCCTTTATCAGCCTGTTGTTTGGTCTGAGCGAGGTGCTCTCGCCGGCGGCCCGGGTGTGGGTGTTTTTCGGGCTGGCGGTGGCGCTGTCTCTGGGCATGCTCTGGGCCTGCCTGGCCATGATGAAAAATCTGGCCGGGCAACGCCGTTTTCTGGAGCAGACCCTGAAAGACGTGCAGGAAGATGTGGCCTATCTTCGTGGTCAGCGTGACATGAGTGACTGGTCGATGAAAGACTGAGGAGGGCAAGTGCACAGAAACCTGCAGGAAGAGCAGCAAATGCTGCAGCTCAAGGCCGAAGCCCTGCGCCTGAAGCTGCTTACCCAGCAGGCCCGGCGCCGCCAGCACACAGAGGTGGACTGGCTGGCGCTGGCCGAGCAGGTGCCCAAGGTCGGGCTGGCCTGGCGGTTGGCCAGCGTGCCCAAACGGCTGCGTAACAAAGTGCTGCTGGGGGCGGGGCTGCTGGCCCTGATCTGGTGGCGACTGTAAGCGTCAGCCTCAGCTGCGGTAATCCCCGATGTCCGGGCGGCGGCTGGGGCCGCGCAGGGCAATGTCCACCGGGTGAAAGGCCTTGATCGCTTCAAAGCAGAAATCACCCACCGCCCGGTGCAGCGACTGGGGATCGTGGTTGCTGATGATGATAATGCTTTTCGACAGGTTGCGCCGGCGGCGCAGCAGATGGCCCAGAAAGCTGGACTGGCTTTCCGCCAGCCGGCTGCGGTTGGCGGCCACTTCATCCAGAATCAGCAGATCCACTTCTTCCAGGGCGCGACGATACTTGTTGCGGCTTTCCTGATCTTCAATCACGCCAAAGAACAGCCGGTCCACCACCGAGGCCCACTGCTGGAAGATCACCGACTTCTGGTGCTGCTGGATCAGCTCATGGGCAATGGCGCCGGCCAGGGTGGATTTGCCGGTGCCAAAGTCGCCATAGATTAAAATGCCGGTACCGCCCTTTTTCTCCCAGTGATCAAAGGCGTTGATAAAATGGTGCGCGGTTTCAATATGGGGCGCCAGGGCCGGATCGCCGTCGTCCATATTGGCAAAGGTCCAGTCGGTATTCAGATCGGCCTGGGCCAGCAGCCGCTCGGTGCGGTGCACTTTGGCTTCCTGCTGCAGCCGCTTTACATCGGCATTGGCCTGCTGTTCATACTGCTGACGCAGGGCGTCGTAGTCGTATTGGGGCAACTGGCCACCCTGCCGAAGCTGCTGCAGGTGCTGCAGCACCTTTTGCACCTCGCCCCGGGTGGCGGTAGGGGTCATGTCCTTTTGCGGACGCTGTTGCTGCCGGCGGCGCCGGGCTATTTCAGCCAGATCGGCGGCCATTTCTTCAGGTGTCTTTTTCATCATGGCTCTCCTGATGCTCGCCGCGCAGACGCCGGGCCTCTTCCATCATTTCCCGGGCGCGTTTGCTGGGGCCGGTGTCGGTTTCTGCCGGTGCGGCCTGTTGCTGATAACCGGTGACAGGGGCCGGGCCCGTGTCCCGGCGCAGGGCGCGGCGGTTTTTCAGCTGGCGTACAAAGCGCAGCATCCACTGGTGCTGGTTTTCAAACACTTCCGGCCGGCCCAGCCAGTAGGCGATAAACTCCCCCAGCTCGGTGTCGTCATAGCGGCTGTCGAGCAGGCCGCACAGCCGTGCCAGGCCGTCCAGTTGCTCGTCGGGCCGCCATTCCGGATACATGGCAAACTGGCGGGCGGGCAGGGGAGTGAGCCCCTGCAGGCTTTTCAGGGCCAGCCGAAAGCGGGCGCCGTGATAGTTCTGCGAATGGGCCCTGTTCTGCAGCGCCAGCAGACCGCTCTGCTGCAGCTCGTCCAGCAGGGCGGTGAGATCGGCCGGTGTTACCCGGTAACGGTAATCCCCTTCTCCCTGCACCGCCAGCGCCCGTCCCAGACTCGGATAGTCGAGAGGCTGCGTCATATCCCCCCTGGCCTGGTGCCTGAGGTAAAGCAGGTAGAGGCTGCGGGCGGGATGAGACAGTCTGGGCGAGGTCAATGCCTGATATTCTGCGGGAGTCATAGTGCCTGGATACCGGAATATTGGGGGCATTATCCAATAAAGCGGCGGCAGAATACAGTCACCCCCTGCCGTCTGTGTGAAATCGGCTAGGCTGAATTTAGGTATCATTATCATTTTCGGGTAATTTCATGTTCATGCGGCACCCAGACATATTGCTCGTAGACGACGATATGCTGTTCCGGCAACAGCTGCTGGCCAGGCTGGAGCTCTGGAATGCCCGGGTACATGAAGCAGACTGTGCCGAGCAGGGAATTGTGCTGGCTGGCCGGCACCATCCCGATCTGGTGCTGGGCAACCTGATGATGCCGGGTCACCGGCAAGAGGCATTGCCGGCGCTGTTTCGCCGGTATTATCCCGAGTTGCCATTTGTTGCCGTGTCGGGAGCGGGCAACATGGCGGAAGTGGCGGCGGCATTGCGGGCCGGGGCTGTGGATTATCTGATAAAGCCGGTACAGAACTGGAGTGTGGTCAAGCGGCGGCTGGCGGTCTGCCTGGCTCCTGCGGCCCTGCAGGAACGGCAGGAAATGGCGGAGTTTGAATCCAATCTGGCGTTTTACCGCCGTCAGGATATGGCCGCATCCCGCCTGTTACGGGATCTGGTGAGATCGGAAGACAAACAACTGGGAAGCTGGCGGCTGAGCCTGAAACACAGCACCCCCTGGGTACTGACCCAGTCGGTGCGGCTGGAGCAGGATCTGTTGCTGCTGGTGGCAGAGTTTGACCCCCTGTACCCTGACACGCCCATGCTAATGTTGCTGGTGGCGTTTTTGCTGAACGAGCCTCTGCGTCAGTACCGGGGAGGCACCAGTCCCTTGCTGCAAAGCCCGGCAAGAACCCTTGAATACATCAACCGGAAGTTGTTCGAGGCCGGGCTCAATACCAGCGTTAACCTGATGCTGCTGCGGCTGAGAGCCGACAGCAATACCGTGGAAGTGGCCAATGGCGGCATGACGGGCAGTGACTGGCTGTCAAGCTGCAACGCCGGCCCTCTGGGACGAGATGAATTTACCGCCAGCCTCTGGCACCAGCACTGCCGTTTTCCTCTGCAACTGAGCCTGTGCGGCGGTTATGGCGGCCGTATTGAGCTGACCGCCAGCCGGACATCCGGTTAGGCCTGCAGTTGCTGCAGATAACGACGGAACTGTTCGCCCAGCTCTTTGTGACGCAGACCGTATTCTACATTGGCCATCATATAACCCAGCTTGCTGCCGCAGTCGTGGCTCTTGCCGGTAATATGGTGAGCATCTACCCGTTCCTTGGCCATCAGCATGGCGATGGTGTCGGTCAGCTGAACTTCGTCGCCCTTGCCAAGCGGGGTTTTCCTGAGCAACGGCCAGATGGACGCCGGCAGCACATAGCGGCCGACCACAGACAGGTTTGAAGGGGCTTCTTCCCGGGCCGGTTTTTCCACCATGGCGGCAATGGCCGCCGACTCGCCCTGGCTGATGTTCACATTGCCCAGATCGACGATGCCGAACTGATCCACCAGCTCGTCTGCGACCGGCTCCACCAGGATCTGGCTGTTGCCGGTGTTATCAAAGGCCGCGATCATGGCCGCCAGATTATCCTGTTCCAGATCGCAGGCCACATCGTCAATCAGCACATCGGGCAGCAGAATGGCAAAGGGGGCATCGCCTACCAGGGGGTGAGCGCAGAGAATGGCATGGCCCAGTCCCCGGGCTTCGCCCTGGCGTACGTGCATAATGGTCACGTCGGGCGGGCAGATGTTCTGCACTTCACTCAGCAGCTGGCGCTTGACCCGTTTCTCCAGGGTGGCTTCCAGCTCAAAACTGGTGTCGAAGTGGTTTTCAATGGAGTTCTTACTGGCGTGGGTGACCAGCACAATTTCCTTGATGCCGGCCTTGACCGCCTCGTTCACCACGTACTGGATCAGTGGTTTATCGACCACCGGCAACATTTCCTTGGGAATGGCCTTGGTGGCCGGCAGCATGCGGGTACCCAGGCCGGCGACGGGGATCACGGCCTTGCGAATGGATTGTTGGTTTGACATGAAAAAACCGGAGTTGATAACAAGGCGGCTATCATAACCAAAGCTGCCCCTGACGGCCACGGGTCGAAAGGGGCAGCATGATTGGCTTAATGGTTTTAATTGCTCAGCAGGTGGCGGTTTTTATCGATGGTGGCTTCACCAATCCCCCTGACCAGCGCCAGATCGTCAACGGACTTGAACGGACCGTTGGTGTCCCGGTAGTCCACAATGGCCGCCGCCTTGGCCGGTCCTACACCGGACAACTGGGCAAGTTGCTCGGCATTGGCGGTATTGATGTTGATGCTGGTCACCACCGCACTTTCGGTGTTTTCCTCGTTGGCAAACGCCGGAGCGCCGGTAGCCATCAGTATCGACAGCAGGGCAGGGGCAAGCAGTTTTTTCATTCCGTGTCTCCTCTTTAATCTTCATACAAGTCCTTTTGAAGGACGATTAAAGACTCGAACAGAAACTGGGTTTATGCAAATTTCCGGTTTAAAAATAACCGGTTTCACTCCCGCGCTCGGCGCGGGAGTGAAAAAACCAAAGCCGGTTTGATATCAGGGCAGGACTTTTTTGAAGGGTTTGACGATAACATCGGCGTAGACGCCGGCGGCCACATAAGGGTCGGCATCGGCCCAGCTCTGAGCGGCTTCCAGCGAGTCGAACTCGGCGATCACAGTGCTGCCGGTAAAGCCGGCCTCGGCGGGATCCTCGGCGTCGATGGCCGGGTTGGGGCCGGCCACCAGCAGCCGGCCTTCATCGGCCAGAGCCTGCAGCCGGGCCAGGTGAGCCGGGCGGGCTTCCTTGCGCAGGGGCAGGCTGTTGGGGTTGTCCTCACTGAAAATCACATACCACATGAAAAATTGTCCTTAACGTTGATTGTTGTGTGCGGGTTGCAGGCGATAAAGATAAAGCACGGTGGCCAGCGTAAACAGCAGGGTCAGGCCGAGCAGGCCAAATACCTTGAAGTTCACCCACCATTCCTCGGGCAGATTGAACGCCACATACACGTTGAGTGCGCCGCAAAAGGCAAAAAAGCCGGCCCAGGCCAGGTTGGCCTTGTCCCATACCGCCGCAGGCAGGGTCAGCTCCTTGCCCAGCATCTGCTGAATGGGATTTTTGCCAAAGCCGTAGCGGCTTATCAGCAGACCCAGGGCAAACAGGCCGTTTACCGCGGTGACCTTCCATTTGATAAAGGCGTCATCGTGAAAAAACAGGGTCATGCCGCCAAAGCCCAGCACCAGCACCAGGGTGACCAGGTGCATTTTCTCCAGGGTTTTGTGGCGCAGCCACTGCACCAGCATCTGCACGCAGGTGGCCGCCATCAGCGCGCCGGTGGCGGCATAGATGTCCACCGTTTTGTAGACCACGAAAAAAATGATCAGCGGAATAAACTCGGCAAATTGCTTCATTATCGAAATCCGAACAACCTAGATGCAGCCAGTTTACTCATTAGCAGGGCGGCTGGCAAAGCCGCCCGTTGCGGAAGGCCGCCGGCCTATTGGTGCCGGCGGTCTATTTCCTGGCGCCAGCGGCTTTCCAGGCTTTCGGGGTGGGTGGGGCCGTAACAGGCTTGGGGCTGACCGCTGTACCAGGCCCATAACTGGTTGCCGAAGTCGTAATGCCACCATTCGCTGGGCAGGTTGGTAAAGCCGGCGTCGATCATGGCCCGGTAGAGCAGGCGACGGTTGGCAATCACCTGCTGCTCATGGGGCGTGGGCGAAGCCAGCTGTTCAAAGGCGGCGGTGTGTGACCAGGGCGTGGCTTCGTCGAACTGGCTGCCCATGTCGAGCATCAAACCGTGCTCATCAATCAGCGTTACGTCCACCGAGCCTCCGGTCAGATGGGGACTGGGGGATCGGGGATTGGTGCTGGGCAGCGACACAAATTCCCGGGTCAGTTGCTCCAGCTCGGCGGCGGGCTTGTCGGGCCAGTGGTTTTCAATGGCGTTATACAGGGTGTCGTACAGATATTGCTGTACCGAATAGGGGCGCCAGCTGTCCATCACCAGCAGGGTCAGGCCCTTTGGCAGGCTGCGGGACGCCGCCAACAGGCGTTGATACACTCCCCGGCGCATATAGCATTCGGGCACCGCGTTGGGAATGCCCAGCTTGTAGTAGGCCGGATAGCACGCCAGGTTTGCCGGGGCCAGGCTGGCGGGCACCAGATCCTCATGGTTCTCTCGAATGGGAAGCGCAGACACGCGCGTCCAGTCGGGATCATTCAGCAGGGGAATAGGGGCGTTCATAGCTGTCCTCCGAACAGTCCGGGCAGCCACAGCACCAGCCCGGGAAACAGGATCAGCACCACCAGCACCAGCAACGCGGTGGCAACAAAGGGCCAGATGGTCTTGAACAGCTCGGTAATTTCCAGCCGGCTGACGGCGGCGGCCACAAAGACGCAGGCGCCCATGGGTGGGGTTATCAGGGCAATGGTGATGTTCAGGGTGATGATGATGCCGAGGTGCACCGGATCCACGCCCGCCGCCATGGCTACGGGCATGAAGATGGGGGTCAGCAGCATCAAGGCGGACACCTCTTCCATGAACATGCCGGTGGCAAAGGTGATCAGGCTAAGCAACAACAGCACCAGAACCGGCTGTTCGATAATGGGATCAAACAGGGTCACGAAAGCCTTGGGCACCTGGGCGTAAGACAGCAGCCAGCTGACCACCGCCGAGGCGGCCATGATTAGAAACACGGCACTGGTCAGGCGCGCGGTTTCCACCAGGGCGCTCCACAGCCGGTGCCAGCTCAGCTGCTTGGTGAATAGGCCGATCAGGGCCACATAGGCTACGGTGAGGGCACCCGACTCCGTGGGTGTGACCACCCCAAAGACGATACCACCGACGATGATAAAGGGGGCCAACAGTGCCGGCAGGGCGCCCCACAGGGCCTGCAAAAACAGTCCCATGGTCGGGCGCTGGCCCGACACCGGCAGCTGTGCCTTGCGGGCGTAAAACCAGTTCATGATCATGAACACCAGGCCCAGCAGCAAACCGGGAATAACGCCGGCCAGGAACAGATCACCCACCGAGGTATTGGTGAGCGAAGCATAGAGGATCATGAAAATGCTGGGCGGAATAATGGGGCCGATCAGCGAGCTGCCCGCGGTCAGGCCGGCGGCATAGGAGGCCGAATAACCTTCCTTTTTCATCGCCGGCACCAGCAGGGAGCCCAGCGCCGAGGTGTCGGCCACCGCCGAGCCGTTGACGCCGGCAAAGAATACGCTCGACACCACATTGACATAACCCAGCCCGCCCCGCAGGTGGCCCACCAGGACCCGGGCAAGGGCCATCAGCTGTTGCGTCAGGCCGGCACTGTTCATCAGGTTGCCGGCCAGAATGAACAGTGGAATGGCCATCAGGGAAAAGACGTTAATGCCGCCAAAAAACTGCTGCGGCACCATGCGGCCCAGCATGGACGGATCGATAAACATGAAACCGACCACGGCGGTGAACAGCAGGGCAATAAACAGTGGCAGGCCCAGCAAGACATGCATGATAAAGGAGGCAAACATGGCTAGGGTCATGAGCGGGCTTCCTTGCAGCCAAAGGGGCCGCGCAGCAGGTTGAATACAAACAGCAGGCCAAAGCCCAGCGGCAGGCTGAGCACCGGCCAGGTGCGGCTGATGCTGAGCCCCATGGTGGTGAAGCGGCTTACCGAAAAGGCGTAATGCCAGGAGTACCAGCAGAATCCGGCGCTGATGATCAGGATCAGCAACCACTGGTACAGCTTGAGGAGGCGGGCCAGTGGCAACGGCAGCCGTTGCTCGAGCAGGCCAATACGCATGTGTTCGTTGCGTATCAGCACCACGCCGGCCATCAGCAGGGCACAGGCAATGATCAGAAAACGTGACAGTTCATCCATCCAGATGGGCGAACGGCCCAACAGGTAACGGGCGGCCACGCCGTACAGCAGCACTAGCAGGTTGGTCAGGATCAGGGTACCGACCACCGCCTCAACCAGCCGGCTCATCAGGGTTATCAGTCGTTGTCTCATGGCGTAAAGGGGCGGCCGTCAGGCCGCCAGAAAGGTAGGATGATTCAGAAAAAACTCAGAACTTGCCGGCGTCTTCCAAGGCAAGGTCCACCCACTTCTGCTCAATGTTCTGCTCTTTGAGCCAGTTGATGTAGGAGGGCTTGGCCTTTTCCTGGAACTGCGCCAGCTCCTCGGCGGTGGGACGGTACACTTGCATGCCCTTGTCGACCAGGAACTGAACGCGCTCTTCCACCTTGGCTTCCACGGACTCGCGGTTGAGCTGGTTGGCTTCGGCCACGGCATCTTTCAGCGCCTGACGCTGTTCGTCGGTCAGCGACTCAAGCAGTTCGCCGTTGGCCACCAGGAACTGGTCGGAATACTGAATGTTGGCCAGGGTCAGGTGCTGCTGCACCTCCTGCAGGCTGCCCAGAATGATGTACATGGGCGGGTTCATCTGCCCATCGGCCACCCCGGTTTTCAGCGCCATGTAGACTTCGGTCCAGGGGATGGGGGTGCCTGAGGCACCAAAGGCTTCATACAGCGCTACCTGGCTCTTGTCCATGGCTCGAAAACGCAGGCCCTTGAAGTCCTCGGGTGACTTGATCGGGCGCTTACTGTTGGTAAAGGCGAGGAAGCCGCCTTCTTCCACCACCGCTAGTAGGTGGGTGCCGGTACGGTCGGTAAATTCCTGCTGGGCGGCCTTCCAGTATTCCCCTTCATCAAAGAAGCTGCGGGCATGGTCGAAGTCGCGGAACAGGAAGGGAATGGAGCTGGTGTAAATTTCCGGGAACAGGGGCGAAATACCGGCAAACGACGCAATGTTCAGGCCGGGGGCGGCCATCACCTGCTCCATGCGCTGCACTTCTTCGCCCAGCATGCTGTTGGGATAGAGGGTGAGCTCCAGCTCGCCATCGGTTTTTTCTTCCACCAGCCGCTTCAGGTTGCTGGCAAATAGGTGAACCGCGTTTTTGTCTGCATCCGGCGCACCGTTGTAAGACAGATCGATGGTGGTGGCGGCCTGGGTCAGTCCGGTTGCCATCAAGGTGCCGGCGCCCAGCAAGGTAACCATGGCCTTGCGCAGGGGAGAAAGGGCAAATGACGCTTTCATCGAATGATCTCCATATCGTGATACTGGTTGGGGGACGGCTTCAGGTTAGGTGTTGATCTGTTGACTTTTCAATAGTCAAGGTGTTGATATTTACGCAACACCTATGGTGGTAATCATTATCTGCCCTGACTGAAAAACAGCATGCCCTCGCTCAGGTGGCGCAGCAGACGCTCGCCGGCCACGGTCAGCTCGCGACCCTTGTGGCTGACGATCTGCGCCTCAGCCCTGGCCAGGAGCGGATGGGGCGCGGGCAGGCAGATAATTTTTCCCGCCATGACTTCCTCGTGCACGGTCAGCCTGGGCATAAAGGTCAGCCCCATGCCGGACAGCACAAAATTCTTGAGGACCGACACCGAGTTGGTTTTCAGCTGCGGCTTGAAGCGAATGTGTTCCAGTTGCTCAACCAGCCTGGGCAGCTGGCCCATGCCAAATTGCTGATCGATCAGCGCCAGTGGGTAGTTCAAGACGTCGTGAATGTCGGGTCGGCCCTTGCGGGAAAGCGGATGCCCAGGCGGGGTGATCAGATCGAGCGGGCGATTGCGGGTCACGTGGCAATGCAGTGACGAATCCGGCTGGGGCGCATAGACCAGCGCCAGATCGACTTCGTCTTCCTTGACCAGGCGGACGGCCTCGTTGGCACCGGCCATCTCCACGGAAATGGCAATGTCTGGATAGTGCTGCATAAAGCTTTGCAGCGGCGCCGAGATCAGATCGGCGATAAAGCCTTCGCCCACGGCCAGGGTAACCTGACCGCGGCGCAGATCCTGCAGTGCCTCGATGCGGGACAGGGTGGCGTCTTCGCTCGCCTTTTGCTGACGATAGAGGGAGATCAGCTCTTCGCCCACCTCGGTCGGCACAAAGCCCTGACCGTTGCGATAGCCCACCGGCAGGCCGATTTCCTCTTCCAGCTGGTGCAGTTGCCGGCTGATGGCCGAAACATCCACATTCAGCCTGGCGGCCGCCTTGCGCAGCGAGCCCTGACGGGACACTTCGTTGAGATAGCGCAGTGCCCTCGGGTTGAGTTTCCACATGTAAAGACGCTCCTTGTCAGGCCCGCACGGGATTAGCGGCGAGCGGCTGTCGTTCCAGCATGGCCTTGATGATCATGGCCAGCAGCACAATGGTGCCGCCCACCAGCCCCTGATTGCTGGGCCGCTCGCTTAAAAACAGCCACACCAGCAGGGTGCCGAACACGGTTTCCAGCAGCATCAGCAGGCTCACTTCCGCCGAGGGCAGATAGAGCGGACCGCGCTGGATAAGGGTAAACCCCGCCGGCAGCATGACCAGACACAAGAGCACCAGCCAGCCGAGATCGGCAACGGCGGGCTGCATGATATGGCCACTCCAGCCAAAGGTCAGCAAAAAGGTGAACAGACCACTCAGGGCCAGCATGGGGCTCATGTCCACGCCGGGCTTGCTGCGTGCCAAGGTCAGGTTGCCCGCCAGCCCCAGCGCCGCCAGCATTGCCAGTAGGCTGCCGGTGAGAGAGCCGCTGCCGGTGTCGTCCAGCACGATCAGGCTGATGCCGAACAGGCAGGCCACAATGGCCAGCCAGGTGCGCAGGGGCAGCCGCTCATGCAGGAACACCCGGCTCAGCAGGGCGGCAATCAGCGGTGTGGACGCCAGGATTACCAGCACATTGCCGGCCTTGGTAAAGTGGTTGCCCAGCACAAAGCCAAAGGTACTCAGGGTAAACAGCAGAGCACAGCCCAACCCGGTCAGGCCACACACGCGAAAGGCATCGGGCCAGGCCGCGCGGTGGCGGGCTACCACAATCAGCCAGAAACCCAGCATATTGAGCAGGCCGCGCCACAGCACCAGCTGATCCGGCGGCACACTGACAATGCGCAGCAGCAGGGCGTCGGGAGAGATGATCAGCACACCCAGCGCGGTCAGCAGTAATCCTTTTTGATGATTATCCATAAGATCACAGCGGTTGAGGGTAAAACCCCGAGGCTAACCCCAGTGATGTCAAATGGCCAGGGGGGCGCTGCTTTCCCGCGCCACCAGCGTCGGCTCCAGGGGCAGTATGCGGCGGGGAGCCTGCGGATCCCGAATGCGCGCCAGCAGGGTATCCACCGCCAGGGCCCCCAGCCCTGCCTTGGGCTGCTCTATGCTGGTGAGCCGTGGCACCAGGTAGCGGGCCAGCTCGATGTTGTCGTAGCCCACCAGAGACATGTCCTGGGGCACGCGCAAGCCGGCGTCGGCCAGGGCCCGCAGAGCACCGGCGGCCATCATGTCGTTGCAGGCAAACACCGCCGTGGGGCGGCGGGGCAGGGCCAGCAGACGCGCCATGGCGGCCTGGCCGCCGGCCAGCTCAAAGTTGCCTTCCACTGTCCATTCCTTGCGTACTGTCAGCCCGGCCCGGGTCAGTGCTGCGGTGAATCCGGCCAGCCGCTCTTCGCTGGCGCGCTGGCCGGCGGGCCCGGTAATGCAGCCAATATGCCGGTGTCCCAGACGAAGCAGGTGTTCCGTGGCCAGCCGGCCGCCCCGGTGACCCGAGTCCTTGATCAAATCGGCGTCCAGCTCCATGGGCCCCCAGTCCGCCATCACCAGCGGCAGACTGGCGTGGCGCTCCAGATCACTCTCTGTCAGGTTGGCCTGAGTGCACATGACGATAATGCCGTCCACCCGCTTTTGCTGCAGCATGTCGAGGCTGGTGCCCAGCCGGTTGCTGTCTGCTCCGGTATTGCACAGCACCAGGCTGTAGCCCAGTTCATAGCAGCGCTGCTCGACGCCCTGCACCACTTCGGCAAAAAAGGGGTTGGCGCTGGAGTTCACCAGCATGCCCAGGGTGCGGGTCTGGTTGACCTTGAGGCTGCGGGCCAGCGCCGACGGCGTGTAGTGCAGCTCGTCAATGGCCTGCTGTACCCGGCCGGTGATTTCCGGGCTGACAAACCGGGTTTTGTTCAGCACATGGCTGACGGTGGAGGTGGACACGCCGGCAAGCCTGGCCACGTCCTTGATGGTGGCCATTTATGCTTGCTCCAGCAGGGCCTCAATCTCGGCCTTCCAGGGCACCGAGGTCTGGGCGCCGGGGCGGGTCACGGAAATGGCGGCCGCGCCTTGAGCAAAGCGTACCGCCGGCTCCAGCGCCATGCCCTGTTGCAGGGCCGCCACCAGGGCGCCGTTAAAGGTATCGCCTGCCGCCGTGGTATCCACCGCCTGTACGGAAAAGCCGGGAATGCGCCGGCCCTGGCCCTGCTCGCTCAGCCAGACGCCGCGGGCCCCAAGAGTGATGATCACGGTGGCAATGCCGCTGGCATGCAGGACCTTTGCTGCGGCATCGGCCCCGCTTTCGTCGCTGACCGCAATGCCGGTGAGCCGTTCGGCCTCGGTTTCGTTAGGGGTGATCAGATCCACCAGCGCCAGCAGCTCGGCGGGCAGTGCACGAGCGGGGGCGGGGTTGAGAATGACCTGAGCGCCCTGCTCGCGGGCGGCCCGCGCGGCGGCCAGGTTGGTTTCCAGCGGAATTTCCAGCTGCAGCAGCAGTTGTTTGCAATACAGGGCGCTGGCATGGTGCTCCAGCCGCGCCGGGGTCAGCTCGGCGTTGGCGCCGGCGGCCAGGGCAATGGTGTTTTCGCCGGCATCGTTCACCTGGATCAGCGCTACCCCGGTGTTGACGCCGGCCACGGTGTCGATGGCATTGATGTTAATGCCATCGGCGGCAAAGCCGTCCAGCAGCGTTTTGGCCATGGCGTCTTCACCCACACAGGCCACCAGCCGGGTGTCGGCGCCGGCCCGGGCGGCGGCCACTGCCTGATTGGCCCCCTTGCCGCCGGGTACAATGCGGTAGTCGCTGCCGGTGAGGGTCTCACCGGGGCGGGGAAACTGGGGCAGCCGAATAACGTGATCGATATTGATGCTGCCGGTTACGGTTAAGGTCATGCTGTTTGCTCTAAAATGCCTTGGCTGATACGTCATTCACCGCGAAGGAACGTCATCCTCGCAGAGGCGGAGACGGGAATCCAGCGCCGACGGCACCGGATTTTAATCAGTGTCGTCCTCGTGGACTCCCGCCTGCGCGGGAGTGACAAGAGAAATTACTTGCTGATTACCTGCAGCGGTACCGGAATGTGGTCGGCCACGGTTTCGCCTTTCAGCACTCGGTCGGCGGTTTCCACCGCAATGGCGCCGATTTCACCGGGCTGCTGGGCGATGGTGGCCGCCAGGCGACCGCCTTCTACCGCCTTGATGCCGTCCTGAGTGCCGTCAAAGCCCACGATCAGCACGTCTTTCTTGTTGGCGGCCTGCAGCGCGCGCAGGGCACCCAGGGCCATTTCGTCGTTCTGGGCAAACACCGCCTGCACGTCCGGGTTGCCGGTCAGCAGGTTTTCCATCACGTTCAGGCCCTTGGTACGGTCAAAGTCGGCGGGCTGGCTGGCCAGCAGATTAAAGCCGTGCTCGCTTACCGCATGGGCAAAGCCTTCGCCGCGCTCGCGGGCGGCGCTGGTGCCGGCAATGCCTTCCAGCTGGATGACCTTGGCGTTTTCACCGGCCTGTCCGGCAATAAAGTCACCGGCCATTTTGCCACCGGCCACGTTGTCGGAGGCGATGTGCGATACCACCTCACCACGGCTGGCGGCGCGATCCAGGGTCAGCACCGGCAGGCCGGCGCGGTTGGCCAGGCGAATGGCGTTGGTGACGGCATCGGAGTCGGTGGGGTTGATCAGCAGCACCTTGGCGCCGCGCACGTTCAGATCTTCCACATTGGCCAGCTCCTTGGCGGGATCGTTCTGGGAGTCGAGCACAATCAGGTTGTAACCCAGCTCGGCGGCCTTTTGCTCGGCCCCTTCCTTCATGGTCACGAAGAAGGGGTTGTTGAGGGTGGAGATCACCAGCGCCAGGGTATCCTGGGCATAGGCACCGGCGGTCATGGTGGCGCTGACGAGGGCAGCAGAGAGCATGGTGGTCAGTTTTTTCATGATGATATTCCTTTCATTGCGTGAGTTACTTGTTCTTGGTATCGACCAGCACTGCCAGCAGGATCACCGAGGCCTTGGCGATCATCTGGTAGTAGGACGACACGTCGAGCAGGTTGAGTGCGTTGTTGAGAAAGCCGATGATCAGCGCCCCCACCAGGGTGCCCATAATGGCGCCCCGGCCGCCGGCCAGGCTGGTGCCGCCCAGTACCACGGCGGCAATGGCGTCCAGCTCGTAACTGGTGCCGGCGGTGGGCTGGGCCGACGACAGCCGGCTGGTGACGATAATGGCGGCCAGCGCCGACAGCATGCCGCAGATGGCATACACACCCATCTTCACCCGGGCCACGTTAATGCCCGACAGCCGGGCCGCGGCCTCGTTACCGCCCACGGCGTAAATATAGCGGCCAAAGCGGGTGTGGTTGAGCAGGTACCAGGCACCGAGGAAGGTCATGGCCATCAGCCATACCGGCACCGGAATGCCGAATACATAGCCGGTGCCAAACCAGGCGAAAATGTCAGACGCATCGGTAAAGCCGGTGGAAATGGGCCGGCCCTCGGTATACACCATGGTCACGCCGCGCAGCAGCGTCATGGTCACCAGGGTGGCGATAAAGGCCTGCACCCGGCCCTTGGCCACGATCACTCCGCTCACGCCGCCAAGCGCAAAGCCCGCCAGCAACACCGCCGGCAGGGTGATGAAAATGGACAGCTCCATCGACACCATGCTGGCGGCAAAGGCACCACACAGAGCCAGCACCGAGCCCACGCTGAGATCGATGCCGGCGGTGAGGATCACCAGGGTCATGCCCACGGCGATAATGGCGTTTACCGAGGTCTGGCGCAAAATATTGAGCAGGTTGTCCACGGTGAAGAAATGGGGGTTCAGTACCGAGACCACCCCAATCAGCAGGATCAGGGCGATCAGCGACTTCTGGGCTATCAGCCATTCCTTGCTGAACCAGCGACGGCCGGAGTTGAGAGCGGTGTTCATGCCATTTCCTCTTGTTGCGCCTGGCCCACGGCGGCGGCCAGCAGTTGTTCCTGAGTGGCCTCGGCGGCCCTGAATTCACCGGTAATGCGCCCTTCGTGCATCACCAGTATGCGATCGCTGATCCCCAGCACTTCCGGCATGTCGGACGACAGCAGCAAAATGGCCATGCCCTGTTGCTTGAAGCGGTTGATCAGCTGGTAAATTTCTTTTTTGGCGCCCACGTCCACGCCCCGGGTGGGCTCATCGAGGATCAGCACTTTGGGCCGGGTCATCAGTCCCTTGGCAATGGCCACCTTTTGCTGATTGCCGCCGGAGAGATTGCCAATCAGCTGCTCCCGGCCCGGCGTCTTGATATTGAACAGCCGGATAAACTCGTCCACTGCGCTGCGCTCGGCGCCGTGCAGCAGTTGAGGCCCCTTGCTGAACTCGCCCAGCGCCGACAGGCTCATGTTGGCCAGCACCGACAGCCCCAGCACCAGGCCGTCGCCCTTGCGGTCTTCGGAAATATAGGCAATGCCGGCGTCCAGCCCCTGATGCGGGGTGGTGGCACTGTAGGGATGGCCGGCCAGCTCGGTCTGGCCGCCGGTGCGGGGCACGGCGCCATACAGAATGCGGGCCAGCTCGGTGCGGCCGGCCCCCATCAGCCCGGAAAAACCGAGAATTTCGCCTTCACGCAGGGTAAAGCTGACGTCCCTGACACCGGGGCCGGCCAGGTTCTCCACCCGCAGCACTTCCTTGCCGGCGTCCTGCACCAGGCGGGGATATTGTTCGTCGAGGCGGCGGCCCACCATCATTTCAATCAGGCGATCTTCATCGATATCGGCCACCGCTTCCTCGCCAATCCACTTGCCGTCGCGCAGCACGGTAATGCGATCGCAGATCTCAAAGATTTCCGCCAGCCGGTGAGAGATATAGACAATGCCGCAGCCGGCCTGGCGCAGCTCTTCAATCACCCGGAACAGGGCCCGGGTTTCGGTGTCGGTCAGGGCGTCGGTGGGCTCGTCCATGATGATCACATCGGCGTTGAACGACAGTGCCTTGGCGATTTCCACCATCTGCTGGGCGCCAATGCTGAGATCACCCACCCGGGTTTTGGGAGAATGCTTTATCTGCAGCCGGTCGAGCAGGGCCTGCGCATTGGCATAGAGGGTGCGCCAGTCGATGTTGCCCAAGGCACCGGTGGGCTCGCGGCCCAGAAAGATGTTTTCGGCAATGGTCAGATCCGGCAGCAGGTTCAGCTCCTGATGAATAATGCCAATACCGGCTTCCTGGGACTCGCGCGGCCCTTTGAAGTGACATGTTTCACCCCGGTAGTGAATGGTGCCGGCGTCGGCCTGATAAATGCCGGTGAGCACCTTCATCATGGTGGACTTGCCGGCCCCGTTTTCGCCCATCAGAGCCATCACCTGGCCCGCATAGACATTGAGCCCGGCCTGATCCAGCGCCTTCACGCCGGGAAACGCCTTGTCGATGCCGGAAAGAGACAATATCGGATTCATGTTATTCCTCAGAAGGGGACGCCGGCACACAAAATGAGATTAGCGTAAGGCGTGCACTCACCGGTGCGCACCACGGCCCGGCTGTGGCCGTTGCGCCGCTTGAACTCGGCATGGCTGATATAACTGACGGCAATGTCGCCGCCCTGAGCATGGGCCGCTGCGGCAATTTGATCCAGCAGGCGCTGGTGCAGATCCGGACTGACCGTTTTGATTTCTTCCGCCAGTACCACGGCTTCCAGCTGCAGCTCACTGAGCAGGGCGCCAAGCGTGCCTTCCAGGCCTGGCAGACCGGGGCTCACCGCCAGATCGATACGCTCGACCCCGGCAGGCACCGGCAGTCCGGCATCGCCAAGGGTGATCTCGTCGGTATGGCCCAGGCGTGCCACCAGAGTGGACAGATGGCTGTTCAGCAGAGTGTTTTTTTTCACGGTGGCGCCTTGTTGATGTTGGCTAAACAATCTTGTTTTACCGGTAAATGATGCTGTCGAAACGGTTACGCAAACGATTCGATGGCCGAATTTTAGGTAAAAACCAAAATAATGTTAGGCGAAAATCCCCTTTGCCTTAAAAACTGTGATCCGGGTCAGGTTTTTGGCGGGGCTGGCGCTCAGGGTGATGTTCGTTCGGCTCCTTGTTGCGCCGGCCATGACAAGACCACAGCCTCGTTGCCCCGAAAAAGTGTCCAGCAAGGCTGCCTCGAAGAAAGCGAATTGGTACACTGCGGGCCGCCGTTTTTGCACCGAACAGGTAATGATTGTGAACGCCAGCGCTTTGACCACCGAATTTGACTCCCTGCTTGCCCCCATTCACGACTTTCTGCACTGCGCCACCCCCGACGAGTGGATAGCCGAGGCCAGAAAGCCGGAACGGCTGACGGTGCTGCTGGTGGATCATGCCAACTGCGAAATGAAAGCGGCCATGAGCGCCCACAGCCTGGTGCGTCGCTACTGCCTGCCCAGGGACAAACGCAAGCTGCTGCCCAACCTCGACTTTTACAAGTCCCTCGACGCCCTGCCGGAAAAGGGCCAGGTACTGGGCAAGCAGACCCTGATGGGGGATAACCGCCGGGTATTTGATGAACTGGCCAAGAACGATCTGCTGGTAAAAATGGTGCGGCTTATTCAGGAAGAGCTGCACCATTTTGAACAGGTGCTGGAAATCATGCAGGCCCGCAATGTGCCCTACAGCACACTGTCGGCGTCCCGTTATGCCAGGGGCCTGCTGGCCCATGTGCGCACCCATGAGCCGGCGGCCATTGTCGATCGCTTAATCATTGGCGCCTATATTGAAGCCCGCTCCTGCGAGCGCTTTGCCCGGCTGTCGCCGTTTCTGGATGACGAGCTGAGCCGGTTTTATGTGTCGCTGCTGCGCTCGGAAGCCCGCCACTATCAGGACTATCTGACTTTGGCGCGGGACTACGCCGGCGAGAATATCGATGAGCGGGTGGCGTTTTTTGGCGAGCAGGAGGCGGCGCTTATTCAGACACCCGACGACCTGTTCCGCTTTCACAGCGGCGTGCCGGTTTGAGCGATATCGTCACTCCCGCGAAGGCGGGAGTCCATTCCACCAACGGCACCACTTGTTCATTTCGGCATTAATGCAGCAGGCCCGGCATCGTCTGCCACTGGATGTCCGCCTGCGCGGACATGACGGGTTGTTGGGGCGGGGCCCTCAGTTCTTCGGTGGCTGCCAGCGGAATTCATTGTTGTAGTTCTGCAGCAGGCGCTCGGCCTGCTCACTTTGGGGGTTGTTGAGCACCTTGTGAGCGGGGCCGGCTTCCACCACATGGCCTTCGTGCATCAGGATCACCTGATCACTGATATGCCGCACCACCCCCAGATCGTTGGCCACCAGTACGTAAGACAGTCCCAGGCGCTCCTGCAGGCTGAGCAGCAGGTTGATGATCTGGGAGCGCACCGAAATATCCAGGTTGGAGATGGCTTCGTCGGCGACGATGATGCTGGGGGAGAGGATCAGCGCCCGGGCCAGGGCCACCCGCTGTTTCTGGCCGGTGGAAATCATCTGCGGGTAGAAATGATAGTGTTCCGCCAGCAATCCCACCATGCGCAGGGTGTCCATCACCAGCGCCTCGCGCTGTTCGGCATCCAGGTCCGTATTCAGCAGCAGGGGCGCGTCCAGGATCTGGCCAATGCGGCTGCGCGGGTTGAGCGAGGTGCTGGGATCCTGAAAAATCATGCGGATCAGCTGACAGCGTTTTTTATAATCGTCTGTTTCGATTTTTTCCCCGTCAATGTAAATGCTGCCCTGGGTGGGGGGTAACACGCCTGCCAGTACCTTGGCCAGGCTGCTTTTGCCCGAGCCGGCATCCCCCATCAGCGCCAGGGTCTGGCCCCGCTCCAGGGTGAACGACAAGGGGTAAAACGCGGTTTTCACGGTTTTGCGAAACAGCCCGGTGTGGTTGATATATACCTTGCTGAGGTTGTCCACCTTGAGCAACGGCGCGCGGGTCATTTTTTCTTGTTCTCCGGCATATTGAGGGGAAAGTGGCAGTAATAGCTCTGCCCCTTGTATTTGGCCAGCGGTGGCGCCACCACACACTGGCGCTGAGCCTTGGGACAGCGCGGCCCCAGCCGGCAGCCGATGGGCAGGCTCTGCAGCGGCGGAATGGCCCCGGGAAGGGTGTTGAGCCGGGACTTGTGGGGCAGGCTGCCGTCGAGATCCGGCATCATGCGCAGCAGGGCGTCGGTATAGGGGTGGTGAGGCCGGGACAGGATCTGCTCCCGGGTGCCGGATTCCACCGCCTGTCCACAATACATGACGGTAATGTTGTGGGTGAGACCGGCAAAGCTGGTGATGTCGTTGCCAATCAGCAAAATGGTGGTGCCGGAAAGCTTGTTGACCCGTTCCAGCAGCCGGAATATCTGGGCCTGGTTGGTGGCCTCCATGGCATTGGTGGGCTCATCGGCGACCAGCAGTTTGGGCTGGTTGGCAATGGCCATGGCGATCATCACCTTCTGGCATTCGCCGTCGGAGAGCTGAAAAGGGTAGGCATTCATCACCATTTTGTGGTCGCGAATGCCCACCCGGTGCAGCAGACCGATGGCCTGCTTGCGCCGCCACATCCAGCGCTGCCACCACTTGCCCTGAAAGCTGCGGGACGGAATGGCTTCCACCAGCTGGGCGCCGATCTTTTCCGACGGATCCAGGCTGGTGGAGGGCTCCTGAAAGACCATGGCCATGTCCCGGCCCATCAGCAGTCGCCGCTCTTTGGGCGACAGGCTCTGCAGATCGACGTTGTCCAGATACATGCGATCGGCGGTTACCCGCCAGGTATCCCGGGCAATGCCCACTATGGTCTGGGCCACCAGGCTCTTGCCCGAGCCCGACTCGCCCACCAGACCACGGATTTCTCCCTCGGCCAGGGTCAGGCTGAATTTGTCCACCGCCTTGACCATGCCCTGGGGGGTGTCGATTTCAATGGTGAGATTGCGAATGTCCAGCAGCGGCATCAGTCCATTACCTCGTTAATGGCCTGGCGCAGGCCTTCCCCCACCATGTTCACCACCAGCACGCTGAACAGAATGGCCAGCCCCGGCAGGGTCACGGTCCAGGGGGCCAGAAACACCAGATCCATGGCATCCGACAACATGGCGCCCCATTCCGGCCGGGGCGGCTGGGCGCCAAGGCCGAGAAAGCCCACGGCGGTAATGTCGAGCATGGCCGCCGACAGGGCCCGGGTGGTCTGGCTGACCAGGGTATCGCTCAGGTTGGGCACAATGCCAAAACGCAGAATGCGCCAGGCGTTGGCGCCGTCCAGGCGAATGGCGGTGATGTATTCCTTCTGCATTTCTTCCGACACCGCGTTGTAGGTGGCGCGAATGTACTGGGGAATAAGGGCCAGGGTGATGGCGATCAGGGTATTGAACAGACCCGGCCCCAGAATGGCCACAAAAATAATGGCCAGCAGCAACGACGGAATCGACAGCAGGGTATCGAGCAGGTGATTGAGAATGCTGGCTCTCAGCCCCTTGCTCATGCCACCGAGAATGCCGATGACGCTGCCGACAAACAGGGCCACCAGCACAATCAGCACGGCATTGCCAAAGGTGAGCCTGGCGCCACTAATCAGCCGGGAAAGCATGTCCCGGCCCAGATCGTCGGTACCGAGAAAAAAGTCCACGTTGCCCTTGTCGGCCCAGGACGGCGGCAGCAGCAGGGCCTCGCTGAACTGCTCATAGGGCGCGTAAGGAGCCAGCCAGGGACCGAGCAGGGTCAGGGCACACAGAATGCCCAGGCCCCAGAGACCGATCATGGCCAGGGTGTTTTTGCGAAACAGCTGCCAGGCCCGCTCCTGAGGGGAGCGCACGTGCAGCTCGGGATAGATGTTAGCCCTGGCTGGCATAGATCACCTTCCTTCTGCTGGGGTAGATCAGGGTGGAGAGTATGTCCATGCCCACACTGGCGACAATGGTAAAGGTGGCAATGGCCAGGGTGCCCCCCTTGATGGCCGCATAGTCCTGCAACGAGATGCTGGTTACCAGCCAGCGGCCCAGGCCCGGCCAGTCGAACACGATCTCGGTCATCATGGCCGAGGTCAGCACGGTGCCAAACTGCAGTCCCAGGGTGGGAATGGCCATGGGAAAGGCGTTGCGCAGGCCGTGACGCAGCACCACATGGGTGTCGCTGAAGCCCTTGGTCAGGGCCGCCCGAATGTAGTTCTGCTTGAGCACCTCGAGCAGGGCGCTGCGGACCTGGCGGATCACTTCCGTCGTGGGCACGATGGACAGCACCAGGGACGGCAGCACCAGATGACGCAGGGCGTCGAGAAAGGCCTCCCAGCGGTACGGATGATCGGTGAGCAGGGTATCTATGGTCATGATGCCGGTGATCGGCGTTATCTCGTAAAGCAGGCTGAGCTGTCCCGACACCGGCAGCCAGCCCAGATGCAGGGAAAACAGCATCACCAGCAGCAGTCCCAGCCAGAACACGGGGACCGAATAACCCAGCAGGGTGCCGGTGAGGATCAGGGTGTCCTGCCAGCGGCCCTGACGCACCGCCGCCAGGGTGCCGACCGGCACACCCACCACCAGGGATATCACAAAGGCCGCCAGACACAGCTCCAGGGTGGCGGGAAAATACTGGCTCAGGGCGCCCAGCACCGGCAGTCCGGTGGCGCTGGAAATGCCAAAGTCGCCGGCCAGCAGGGCCTGAAGAAACAGCCAGTAGCCATGCCAGAAGTCACCGTCACCCTGTTGCAGCAGCCGGTATTCCAGACTGTAGGCAATCAGGGTCAGCAGCATCAGGGTGCTGATCAGCAGGTTGAAGCGTCGCAGCAGGTAAATCAGCATGGTTACTCCTTCCAGGCCCGGTGCAATACCACACCACCATAGGGCTGCAGCTTCAGATTATGCACCGTACGCCGGTGAGCCTGAAGCTTGAGGGTATGATTAAGCGGTATGAGCGGCATGTCCAGCTGCACGATTTCCTGAGCTCTGTGGTAGTAGCCGATGCGCTCGCTCAGGGTGGGGGCGGTGAGTGCGGCGGCCAGCTGCTGCTCAAACAGCGGATGGCACCAGCGGCTGGCGTTGGTGCCGGCGGCAATGGCCTGACAGCTCAGCAGATTGTGCAGTATGTTATCGGGATCCGGATTGTCGGCGGACCAGCCGGTCAGTACCGCATCCTGCTCGCCGGCCGCCAGCTCCCGGCGCAATATCTGCTCCTCCAGACTCTGCAGTCGCACGCGAATGCCGAGCTCTCCCAGCCGGCGCTGAATGAGCTGACCGGTTTTAAGCCCGTCCGGGTTAAACCCCCGGGCGCCGGCCGGTACCAGCAGGGTCATATCAAAGCCATTTTCCTGCCCCGCCTGCCTCAGCAACCAGCGGGCTCGCTCCATATCGGGCAGGGGCATCAGCAGGTTGGGATCATAGCCCCAGGACACAGGGGGCAGTACCGACTCGGCCTCGGAGCCGATACCAAAATAGACCGCCTGCAGAATATCGCTGCGCGACAGCGCCAGCGCCAGGGCCTTGCGTACCCGCACATCATGGAAGGGGGCTTTCTGGGTGTTGAGCGCCAGCACAGAGACATTCATGCCGGTAGCCTGATCCAGCATCAGCTCGGGATGCTGTTTGATCACCGTCATCTGGCTGGCGCCGGGGTGAGCCATGACATCGCACTCACCGGTCAGCAGCTTGGCCAGCCGTTTCGATGATTTGGGGGTAATGTCAAACACCAGCTGGGCCAGGCCCACGTCTCCGCGCCAGTAGCCGGGGTGACGGTGATAGCGAATAAAGTCGTCAATGCGGTACTGGGCCAGGTAAAAAGGTCCCGTGCCTACCGGCTTTTGATCGATCAGCTCAGGCGTGCCCGCCGCCAGCAACTGGCTGGCATATTCCGCCGACAGCACCACACCATAGTCGGTGGCCAGACTGGTTATAAAGGAGGCGTTGGGGCGGCTCAGCACGAATTCCACTTCCCGTGGCCCCAGGGCCCTGATCTCGGTCACCAGCTCACTCAGGCCAATGCTGTCGAAAAAGGGATAATAGCCGCCGCTGACATGGTGAAAGGGATGATTTTTATCAATGACTCTTTGATAACTGAACACCACGTCCTCGGCGTTCAGTGGCCGGGTGGGGGTAAACCAGGCGGTATGGTGAAACTGCACCCCGGGGCGCAGGGTAAAGCGATAGCGCAAACCGTCATGGCTTCTCGTCCAGCTCAGCGCCAGTGCCGGCTCCGGCTGCAGGGTGTCGGGGTTGATGTCCAGCAGGCGGTCATAAAGCTGGTGGGCGGTGGCGTCCAGGGTCTGGGTAGAGGCAGCCAGCTGCGGATTAAAGGTAAAGGGAGCTCCTTCCGCACAGTAAAGCAGGCTTTCTTTGGCCAGTTGTCGGTCGCTGTTGTCGCACCCTGCCAGCAGCAGGGCGAGCAGCCAGCATAGCCAGAAACGCATGTTCAGTCCTTTTTGTCCGTGGCCGCGCTCGCAGACGTTGCCACGGCATGTTTGCGCAGCAGGCCACGCAGCTGATGGTAACTCAGTCCCAGCAGCCCGGCCGCCTGGCGCTGATTATAACGGGCCCGGATCAGTGCCGTCTGCACCAGTGTCCGTTCCTGTGATGCCAGGTGGCTTTTCAGATCCAGCGGCCAGCTTGTTGCCTCAGGCCGGGCCGGCCTTGCCGCTGGCTGCCAGGGAGAGGCAAAGGGATCCAGGCACAGGCTTTCAAGGGGCTGATCGGGCTCGCGCTGGCGGCACAGGCTGCGCTCCACCGCGCTTTTCAGCTCGCGCACATTGCCCGGCCAGTCATGGGCCAGCAATTGCCGGCGCGCACCGGGTGCAAAGCCGGCAAACAGCGGCCGGCCCAGCTCGGCACACCATTTTACCGCGAAATGCTCCGCCAGGTGCAGCACGTCCTGCTCCCGGGCCCGCAGGGGCGGCAATGTAATCACATCAAAGGCCAGTCTATCAAGCAGATCGGCCCGGAATTCCCCTTTTTTGACCAGCCCGGGCAGGTCCTGATTGGTGGCGCACAGCAGACGTACATTTACCCGTACCGGCTGGCTGCCACCGACCCGTTCAAACTCACCGTATTCAATGACTCTGAGCAGCTTTTCCTGCACCCGCTGACTGGTGGTGGCCAGTTCGTCAAGAAACAGGGTGCCGCCGTCGGCCCGCTCAAAACGACCCGCATGGCGTTTTTGCGCCCCGGTAAAGGCGCCGGCTTCGTGGCCGAACAGCTCGCTTTCCAGCAGGGTTTCGGCCAGGGTCGCGCAGTTGATGGACACAAAGGGCTGCTGCCAGCGGGACGATAAATAGTGCAGCCGGTGGGCCACCAGCTCCTTGCCGGTACCGCGCTCACCCACCACCAGCACCGGCCGGTTCAGTGGCGCCAGACGGGAGACTTCATCCAGTACCCCGAGCAGGGCATTGGACTGGCCAATGAGATCGCTGTCCATAAAGACTACACTCTGGTTAATTTCGCCAAATAGTAGTGTTTTTTACCAGGCTCGGCCACTTTTCACCGCTTGTTGCCTGCCCGAAACTCAGGTCTGGCAAGGGGCCGAGGGGGCTGGCACGATAGTTGTATTGATCATGGCCAAAAACGCGGGCAATCCGTCCGTGGTTTTATCAAGGAGACGCCTCATGAGCATATTTTCAAGAATGGCCGACATCATCAACGCCAACCTCAATTCCCTGCTGGACAAGGCCGAGGATCCGGAAAAAATGGTGCGGCTGATCATTCAGGAAATGGAAGACGAGCTGGTGCGCGAGCGCTCCAATCTGGCCCGTTTTCTGGCCGAGAAAAAGGATCTGCTGCGCCAGATTGAACGTCATCATGAACGGGTGGACGAATGGCAGGGAAAGGCCGAGCTGGCGCTGACCAAGCAGCGGGAAGACCTGGCCCGGGCCGCGCTGCTGGAAAAGAAAAAGCAAAGCGAACTGCTGGCGGCACTGGAGCAGGAATGCACGGTCGTGGAAGAAAGCATGGACAAGCTGGCCGATGCCATTGCCAAGCTGGAAGCCAAACTGGGTGATGCCCGTGCCCGGCAGCAGGCCATGCAGCTGCGCCAGCAAAGCGCCCAGAGCCGTATCAAGGTGCAGGAGCGGGTGCGCCGCAGTGAAAACTCGTCGGCCATCGACAAGTTTGACCGCATGGAACGCAAAATTGACGAGCTGGAAGCCCGGGCCGATCTCTACAGCCAGAGCAAGGGGCTGGATCAGGAATTTGCCGAGCTGGAGGTGGATGACGCCATCAGCAAGGAGCTGGAACGGCTCAAGGCGAAAATGCACGATAACAAGGAGCAATAATGAGTGATCTGGCCTGGGCCCTGGTGGCCCCGTTAAACATTTTTCTGTTTCTGGTGGTGCCCATCTGGCTGGTACTGCACTATCGCAGCAAGCGCCGGCTGGATGAAGGGCTGGATGAACATGCCCGTACTCGCCTGGAGCAGGCCCTGCAGCAGTCCGAGCAGCTGGCGGAGCGGGTGGAAACCCTGGAGCGGCTGCTGGATCAGGAGGTACCGGAATGGCGTCAACGCTGATCAACCTTTACCGTGACAAGCGCAACGGCAAGCTGGGCGGCGTTTGCGCCGGCATTGCTCACCGACTGGAGCTGGAGCCCTGGCTGGTGCGGGTGCTGGCCATCACCGCTCTGCTGTTTGCCAGCTTCCTGACCCTGGTGCTCTATATTGCCGCCTGGCTGCTGCTGGACGACCTGCCTCGTGAACAGGCGGAAGCACCTTATCAGGAGCATATTAAAGCCGCCGGCTGGCGTTCGGGGCTGGCGCCTCACGAAGCGCTGGAGCGGCTCGAAACCCGGCTGACCCGGCTCAACATCAGGGTGGCGGCCATGGAGCGGCTGATCACTTCCGGCGAATTTCGTCTGCGGCGTCAATTCAACGATTTGCGCGAGGATAAATGAGCAATACAGCCATGCGCCAGTGGCGCAACAAGGCGGAGTCCTGGGTGCAGCGGGGGCTGGACAGACGGCTGCGGCTGGCGGTCACGGGACTGAGCCGCAGCGGCAAGACCGCCTTTATTACCAGTCTGGTCAACCAGCTGGAGCACGCCGGGCTCGATGCCCGGCTGCCGCACTGGCCGCCGGCGGCACAAGGGCGGCTGCTCGGCTGCCAGCGGGTGCCCGGGCGTCATCATCATGTGCCCGCCTTTGGTTACGAGGCGGCGCTGAATCAGCTCTCGGCCAGCCCGCCGGTGTGGCCCGAGCCCACCCGGGGCATCAGTGAAATTACCCTGGCCATTCGTTACTGTCCCAAAAACCGGCTCAAGCGCCGGCTGCAGGACACCGCCACCCTTTACCTTGAGCTGGTGGACTATCCCGGTGAATGGCTGCTCGACCTGCCGTTGCTGTCCATGAACTACGCCCAGTGGAGTGCCCAGCAGCGGGAGCTGCTGCAAACCCCGGCGCTGGCGAGCCTGGCGCAATCCTGGCTGCAGGCCGGCGGCGCCATCGCCCCCGACAGCCCCGCCAGCGATGCCGTGCTGGCGCCCCTGGCGGCGGCCTATACCCGGTGGCTGCATGATATCAAGCGCGAATGCGGCGCCTATCTGGTGCAGCCGGGGCGTTTTATTTTGCCCGGGGAATATCAGGGCGCGCCCATGCTGCAGTTTGTGCCCTGGGTGTGGGGGAATGTGCCGGCAGGGCTGAACGAACAGCACCATTACGGCATGATGGAAACTCGCTTTGAGCACTATAAAAAGCACCTGGTGGCGGGCTTTTACCGGGATCACTTCGCCGGTTTTGATCGCCAGATCGTGCTGGTGGACTGCCTCAGCGCCCTGAACCGCGGCCCCGACAGCTTTACGGATCTGAGCCGGGCGGTAAATGCCATTGTGCAGAGCTTTGACTACGGCAAGAGCGGCTGGTGGCGGCGGCTGTTTGCGCCCCGCATCGACAAGCTGCTGTTTGCCGCCACCAAGGCGGATCACCTCACGCCCGATCAGCACGGCCGGCTGACCCGGTTATTGTCTGGTCTGGTGCGCAGCGGTCACCGCCATGCCCGGCTGTCGGGCATCGATATCGAGACCCTGGCGCTGGCGTCCATCAAGGCCACCTCCAGCGGCGAGGCCAGCCACCAGGGTGAGGCCATTCCCGCCCTGCAGGGCCGGCGTCTCAACAGTGGCGAGCCGGTCACTCTGTATCCCGGAGAAATTCCGGAAACCCTGCCCGATGCCGGTTTCTGGCAGCGGCAGGGTTTTGATTTTACCGACTTTGCGCCCCCTGTCTGGCAGCCGGAGCAGCCGTTACCTCATCTGCGCCTGGATCGGGCGCTGGCCTTTTTACTGGGAGACAAACTCGCGTGACCCTGAAAACCAAAGTCATTCTCGACCAGCCTCTGAATACGCCGAAAGACGCGCGGTTGCGGCCCGGGCAAACCCTTGACGACGAGGACTTTCTGCAGGCGGAACATGCTCCCGACGGTCCGGCGGCCGCGCTGCGGCCCAAACGCCGGCACCGGCTGTGGTGGAGTGCGGTCAGCCTGATGGTGCTGTTGCTGCTGGTGCAGTCCGGGCTGTCGTTGTGGCAGACCTGGCAGGACAACCAGTGGTTGGGCGCGGCCTGGAGCCTGGCGCTGGCCTTGCTGGCGCTGGCCGCCGGCGGCAGCCTGTGGCGGGAACTCAGGCAGCTGCGCCGGCTGGAACGGGTATCCCGCCAGCGGGCCCGGGCCGAGCAGTTGCTGGCCGACGCCGGCCATGGCCAGGCACAGGGCTTTTGCGAGCAGCTGGCGCAACGCAGTGGCTTGAATAACAGCGACGCCTTTGCCCAGTGGCAGTCCGGGCTGACCGGCGACGAGCAGGACGGTGAAGTACTCAGCCTGTACAGCCGGCAGGTGCTGGCCACTCAGGACCGGCAGGCCCGGGCCAGAGTGCTGAAATGGTCCGGCGAGGCGGCCGTCATGGTGGCGGCCAGCCCCCTGGCGGCGGTAGACATGCTGCTGGTGCTGTGGCGCAACCTGAAAATGATGGAAGACATTACCCAGTGCTACGGCATTCGCCTCGGCGCCCTGAGCCGGCTGCGGCTGCTGAAAGGGGTGCTGCACCACATGCTCTATGTGGGGGTGTCGGAAGCGGCCATTGACGCCGGCATGGACCTGCTCGGGCTGGAGCTGGCCGGGCGCTTGTCGGCCCGGGCCGGACAGGGCGTTGGCGCCGGCCTGCTGACCGCCCGGCTGGGCCTGCAGACCATGGATCTGTGCCGGCCCATTCCCTGGCAGGGCGACGAGAAAAAACAGCTGGGCGGCATTCGTCGCGCACTGGTGGATAGAGTGGCGAAGCTGCTGAGCCGCAGTGATAAAAACGGGGAATAGGGATCGGGGATTAGGGAATTGTAGCTGCCACTTTAGTTGGCAGGGCCTGTGCAACAGGCCTTAAATACACCTGGCCTGCAGGTTTGCGCCAGCTAAAGCGGCGCCTACAGCACGGATACGCAATGAGTATCAGCGCGTAGGTTGGGATGAGTTTTACGAATCCCAACATTCCAGCCGTCGGCTCTGTTGTTGGGATTCGCTTCGCTCATCGCCAACCTACAGAAAATGCAGGGGAATTTAACTATTTTTCGAGGGAAGTTCAGAGAAATGGGGTGACCGACGGGGCTCGAACCCGCGACAACCGGAATCACAATCCGGGACTCTACCAACTGAGCTACGGTCACCACTAATGGCGCGCCCTGCAAAAGGGTTAACCTGTGGCTGATGTTAAAACATCAGAAATATCAGTCACTTGAATAGGTAGTGTGGCTGATACGGGGGCGTATTGTAAGCAGCTATGTAACCTTCTGCAAGCACTTTTGATCCCTAACATCTTGGGATGAAATATTACTGAGTGGTGGGAGAGCTGTCAGGCAGGAGGACTTACAGTGAACGAGTGGTCCCGATATAACATAGATATATCCACAAGATGTTGATTTATAAATACTTTGTTCTTATTTGTTTTGCTTGGGTTTTGCCTTGTGTAATCGAGCACAACAGCTAAGCAATGGGGTAGGGTAGGTAAGGGCATTAGAATGCCTCTACGGGCCGCTCAGGAAGCGTTATGGCTATGTTTCGGGTTGTTTGGGCTGGTATTGCAAGGGGGTTGTTACAAGCTCACTACCTTCTTACAGCTCTCATAGTGTTTGATGGTGATTACATGCTGTTTGCTGGCGCTGCTCATGGAGTAAACACAATACTTCACCTGCTCAACCACATACTCACCCCGTAACAGCATCGTAGTGGCATAGGCTGATGGGGCAGCCAGTACCCCACATAGCAACAACATTAGATAAACAGATTTCATGCTTCTGTCTCCTTCATCTGTTTGGCTACTTTAGCAACTGTAGCTCTTGAGCAGCCGAGTAGTTCAATAACCTTGTTATAGCTTTTCCCGTCTGACAGTAATTCTTTGACCTTGCCATGCAGCACCATATCAACGGGGCGGCCCTTGTAGCCTCCTTCAGCCTTCTTCTTGGCAATGCCCTGGGCCTGTCTTCTACGCCTATCCTCGTAGTCCTTACGGGCAATGGCAGCCAGCATGTCCAACATCATGCCGTTCAGGGCTTCCAGCATTCGGCTGGTGAATTCATCTCCTGACTTGATAAGCTGATGGCTTGTCGGCAAGTCCAGGGCAACCACACGGATGCCTTTGCTCTCAATCGTGGATCTTAACGCCTTCCAGTCATTGGCATTCAACCGGCTCAGGCGGTCTACCTGTTCCACCAGCAATACATCACCAGCTTGGGCAACATCCAGCAACCGGAACAGCTCTGGCCGCTTCAGGCTGGCACCAGATTCATTCTCTATAAACCATGCTGACACGGTTAAGCTTTGAGCTTGTACGAACTCAATCAACTGCTCTTTGGCCCGGCTGGCATTTTGCTCATTAGTCGATGCTCTCAGGTAGGCATACACACGGTTCATTTGAATTACCATAGTCTGTTTTAACTGGTTCAATAATAAAGGTCTGTTTTGGGTTTGTAAAGGTGTATTAGTGAACCAACAAACAAGAGAGATTTTTCAGTCTGATTTGTGTATACCCAATGTAAACCAGCGCCAGCAGGCGATAGCCATAGCCAGGCATGGAAGCCTGAAACAGAGGGGATACCACACACGATCTGAATTGATTAATAGTAATTTTTATATCTTAAAAAATATTGATATCAAGAGGGCGGTTTGTTAAACACAACCAGATATTTATCATCCCCTTATGTCTTTCAATCCCTTACTATCACTGTATTTCCCTCCATTAGCATGTCAGTATTGTTTATGTTTTTAATGTAAAGTGTTGATTTATATGGTTTATTATTAATGTATTTAAACCTTGTTTATTATATTGTTGTTGACACTTTCGGCTGTGCGTAGTTGTGACACTTTTTATGTATAAAGCTATTACATATTTAGTGTCATTTTTCAATGGTTCATATAGAGGCTAAGCATTACTCACTAAAACACAGTTCGTAATACTACCCTCTAACATCACTACTATCAGACTACCTACAACAAACAGACGTTGTAGCTACCCTTGATAGAGTGCTGTATGAATAATATGGAGTAAGAGAGCGAAACAAAGCAACTCACTACACGTTCATTGCTATTGTCCGCTCCCTAACAACAATTAACGAAACACATATCACCTTCCTCATTATCATTCGTTGGTGCAATGGTTTCTATTGTTGTGTTGGTAGGGCTAAAGCCCCTCTATAAAAGAACAGTGGCGCATAGCCGCCGGTGTCAGGCTTGCAGGTGGCTGGTTGGGATGTTCCTTTTTTTCATCCAGTCGATACAGTCAGATAAATCGGTTTTGATGCCTTTCTTATTACGGTTTGTTTTCCAGCACTTGAAAGCATTCGTATGGGGTGTAGGAATCCCAAGTTCTTTAGGTGTTAGCTTAATTATTCCAAACTTCAGGTTCTGATCACGTAAATGCTGTTCTCTCTGTTCTTTTACCTTTTTCCCATCAATAGCAAAGTCATATACTATCTCAGCACCCTTGAAATGACCGTTAGCAAGGTAGTTTGCTGCCCGCTCATCCGGTACGATAACAACATAAGTGGTATCTGAGTCTTCATGATTACGGATAATTCCCCGTGTGGCAGCCTGAAAGATAGGCTCAAGGTAGGTTTGAGTCATAACAGCACCTACAAACGCATCTTCATCAAGATTGTGGTGTTTCGCTACTTTTTTACACTCGGCTTTCTGAGAGTTATCAAGATTAGCTTGATAGATGCATACTACGGCTTCGTAGTCTACCAAGTCATTCCTTCCATGAGGGTTATAGGGTACGAACTTAGCTTCACCATAGTCCCACTTTTCATCTTGCTGTTTTTTATTAACCGTATAAATGAACTGGTCCTTTCTGTAATGTTTTAGAGCTAATTTAGTGTTCTCACGAATTTTTTGATAGACGGTGAACCCATCATGCTTGTAGTTTCCATTAGCACATACCCTCAATACATTCTCACCACCTACACACTGATTCTTGCTGTAGTCCATGCCAGTGAGCAGGGGGACTATCTTGATACGTTCAGGGTTGACGTAACTATGGTATGCAGGTGTTATGTCGTTGGTTGGTACAAATACAGCGCCCTTTGCTTTCATTAGCTCAGTAGTCGCCAGCCCTTCCACCTGAGCCGCCAGCATGTAAATACTGTCTGCATGTTGCAGATGCTCCACCCAATTGAACACCACAGACCAACGGAACTCATTGTCACCCATCCGTGTTACAGTGCTACCCAGCTCTAAAGCCGTTAACATGCTTTCCATCTTCTCTGACCGTGTACCTTGTGCTTTGATTGCTTCAATACCGTCATTCCCGTGGTCAGGATGAAGAGTGTACTTGCAGCCGTCTATGTTGCAGCAGTTCCCCAAAATATTGAGAATGTCGGTTGTATCCTTCACGGGGATAGAACCCAAGTTAATTGTGCTCGGTACTTCATCAATGATGACCGTGTACCCGTGCAAGAGGGTAGGATCAATCTTCATAAACCCTTGATGGCAACAAACAATAACGCTAACTTTATTTCTTAGGTTTTGCTCAATCTGAGCGCCCACACGACCACCGCCAGTAGAGTTAGATACAGCAATAGCTTTAGAGCGAGTAATGCTGGTGTAAGTTTGATCTGCCAATGCTTGGCTGATGTTCACAACAACGAACTTATCCTCGCTGTTGTTGATCATCTCGATTACTTCATGGGTTTTGCCTCCAGCGGGAATAGCGGTTACGGTTTTGATTTCAGTCATATTTATAGTTTTCTCCTTTGCTGCTGAAAGCCACATACGCAAAAAAGCAAAAGAGGGCCGCCACCGTAAAGTGGTTGCCTCTAATGCTGAACAGGATTATGCGCATTGTGGAGGGGAGCGGAAGTGCACCCTTATTTTCATTATTGCCCGATTTCCTTATTGGGTCAAGTGATTATTAAGTTAAAGTTCTGCTATTGAGTAGCTATGTGTTACCACACTGTCGCTGAAGTCTTCATTGATAGTGACTGTTGTACCACTATTGTCGATGGAGTAAGTTATCACCGGGTCACCATATTCAACATGCTGTGTTCTCCATCTTCCTGAGCTGTCAGGGTTGGCTGATGCCCAGATAATTTTGTTTTTATCAAGGTAGCATTTTATCTGCCACTTGGTGTTGTCACTTGGCCTGATGTAACTCACGAAGTGTATTTTTCCACGAGAGGTTACATTCATGATTGACGGGCTTCTTCCGAACATCGCTGCTGTAGCTGCTTTACAAACTTTTGTGTCTGTTAGTGTAAGCTTCTTCTCTTGTAGCTCATCTTGCTCTTTTTCAGATATGTAGTTCTTGATTTTGATGAAGTCTGGCATCGCTGTTTCAAATGAAGATTGTGTGTTTTTTAGCTGTGCCAGGATCATATCCTCAAGTTTATTGTATTCATCAAACTGGAAGCAGGCATCATTGCTGTCTGAAGCTATCATAAGCTTGCTTTTATCGGGTACTCCTTTCAGCTTGCTCTGGTAGAGATGAGCAGCATAACGGTTTTTGCCAGAGCTTACAGCTTGCTTGAAATCATCAAGATCTGCTTTCCATTGAGTCATGATGTTTTGGTCATGTTCTCTCAAAATGGGAGCTTCGTTTACACACTGTTCCTTTAATGCTTCCTGCATTTTTTCTTGATGGTTTACCAATGCAGTTTGAGCAGCTTTCTTGGCCTCTATGTCTGCCATTCTTTCTTTAAGAGATGCTTCCTGTTGGGCTCTTTCCCTTTCCATTTTTTGTTGTTGTGCTTGTTCTAACGCTATCTTTTTAAAAGTGCTGGCTTCTTTTAATAGGTAATCAACCTCAAGAGTCTGCCTCTTTAGAAGCGCTGCCTTGAACTCGCAGGCCACGGGAGGGAAGTTCTTTAAGCATAATTCAACCTCTTTTTTCAATGTGTCAAGGTTCTTTGTTCTGCTTGTGCAGGCCTGAGCCAGGCTGAAAGTATGGGTGGAAGGGCGGATGCCTTTACCTGGTGGGTAAAGGAAGTTAAATATTTCCTTTTCTGACTCTGAGTTGGCATTTTTTAAGTAAGAGCAATCATTGATTTCGTGAATTTCATTTGCATGAGATAAGTTTTGACTCATGGATAAAATGAGAGCGGTGGTTATCAATGGTGTGAGTCGCTGCATTTGCTATGAACCATGAAAGTAATGTTGAGTGGAAAGTGTGGCCTAATTTTTGATTAAGCCACAATGTCATTATGTATATAGATAATAAACTGGTTTGTAATATGAAATTAAAGAGATTTTTGTAAGTGTAATGTCCTTATCCATTAAGGAGTACGCTCACTTTACTCTTACAATCCAGTTTCCCCCTTTATTCTCTATTTCATAATGGTATCTTGAGTTTTCGCAGAATACATTAAACCCTTCGGATAATGCGAAAGGGGTGACGTGATCTACAAAGTCACACGAGTAACCATAAGCATTTATTAGATTGGCTGCGGTTCTTTTCAAGTTTTCCTCATTTTCTTTCTGCTTTCTGCTCTCTATTTTTTGTGCTTGGCTCGTCGGCGATTTGTTGGTGATAGGTATGATAGTTATCATGAGTGTAACGTAAATCCAAGCGAAAGACATGAATCTTGCTTTTGCTGAATATCCTTTTCTTAAAGTGAACCAAGAAAAAATCAATGGAAGAAATAGGATTCCGCTGCCGAGTAGGAAACCCACCGTTCTACCTTCATGTTCTTCATGTTCTTCATCTTGCGAATTAGGTGCTCCGCAGTGTGGGCAAAATTTAACAGAGTCGGAAATTTTATTGTCGCATTCAGTGCATTTTATAGTTGCCATTTTTTATCCCTTTGTGTTTTTAGTTTTTAACTTGCCATGTCTTCTGGTGTTGCATATGGAAAGCATATGGTAAGGCACCATGTTGATCGATAGCAGGTTATGAACAAAAAAGAAACCACATGAGTCTGAAATTTATACGACAGTCACGCCTTTTTTCTGCTCGTGTCGGTGCATCCGCGCCAGTACATGGTGCAGGTATTCCAGGCTTCTGCCTTTGCCGTAGTGGTGGATCATGCCTTCACGGCTCCAGCCCATCAGGCTGACGATTTCCATTTCCGTTGCTCCCGACTCTATCAGCCGGCTATTCAGGCTGTGGCGAAAGCTGTGGCTGGTGCCCTGTTCAACCACGCCAGACAGGAACTTGTTTACCGCTTGAGAGCAGCCGTCACCCTTGAACTTGCCGTCCTTGATATAACGGGGGAAGGCGTGTTTCTGCTCTGGTTGTGCTGCTGTTTTTACGATGCTGGCAAATTCCAGGCTGATGCCGGTAAGGGGGATTAACCGTTCGCTGTTGTCGTTCTTCAGGCCTCGTTGTTTATGGGGTTTGATTACAAGGTGAGGAATGGGGGCGTCCAGTTTAATGTCGTCCAGCAGCAGGCCGCCTATCTCGGCGTTTCTGCAACCGGTGTCGTAGAGCAGGCCCACAATCTGGGCGGTGACCAGTGCCGATTTTCTTCTGATGGTCTCCCGTACCTTCAGCAACTCGTCTGCCTCGAAGGTGTGACGTTTTTCAGCGTCTTTCTTGATGTTGTCGAAGGGAACGCCGGCAAAGGGGTTGCTAATGTTCAGATCGTGCAGTTGCAGCGTTAACCGGACTTGTCGGCTGATAAACCCAACGGCTTTTTTGATGGTGGCGGTTTTGAGCTGCTGCTCTGTCTTGAGGCGTTCAACTACTCTCAGCACGTCACGCTTTTTGATATGGGCAAGGATAGGGGGGAGATCTGCAAAGTATCCAAAGCAGCGGGTGATCTCGGTCGTTTTCTTTTTGTTGCCTTGATGTGCTTTCAGGGCATGGTGCTTGATGTCGTTCAGGGTAATGGTGTGCTGCTCTGGTGCTGGCGCGGGAACCAGCTCGGCAGGCGGAGGGCTTGCCGGTGGCATGGTAAGCACGGGGGAGGGGGTGACGTTATGCTTTAACTGTTCAAATTCCTTGTTGTGCTGCAAGGCCAGCGCTTGGGCTTTTTGGGATGCCTGGCTCAGGTCTTTGGTTTTGAGGGAGAACACCAGTTCACGCTTGCCGTTGTAGTGGCGGCGTAATTGAGCGGGGATGGCCCGGCGGTAGTAGAACAGGCCGGTGGTGCTGCGTTGTTGCAGGTAGGATACGGAGACGGTAAAAGCCCCGATTTTGAATGTAGCTTGTGGCATCGTATACCTCACGAATCAACCACAAGTTACACAGGGCTTGTAACCTTTTTTGTAACCACAGCTCTTGGTGTTGGGGAATCACAATCCGGGAAATAACAGCGTTTTCAAGCTGTTACCACTCTACCAACTGAGCTACGGTCACCACTAATGGCGCGCCCTGCAGGACTCGAACCTGCGACCATCCGCTTAGAAGGCGGATGCTCTATCCAGCTGAGCTAAGGGCGCTTGTTATCCGGCCTGGCGGTCGGCAACGGGGCGGCATAATACCGGCTTGAGACCACAGGGTCAACGGCTTTATCGCTCCGGGCTTTGCTTATCAAACCCCTGAAAAAATGCGACAATTGCCACAGGTTTATAAAGGTGAGAAATAACGCAGATGTCAGCTCAATTAATCGATGGAAAAGCGATTGCACAGGCGGTGCGCAACCAGGTGGCCGAACGGGTTTCGGCCCGTAAAAGCGCCGGAAAACGGGCTCCGGGCCTGGCGGTGATACTGGTGGGAGCCAACCCGGCCTCTCAGGTGTATGTGGGCAGCAAGCGCCGGGCCTGTGAAGAAGTGGGCTTTGTATCCAAGTCTCACGATTTGCCCGAGCACACCACGCAGCAGCAGTTGCTGGAGCTGATCGATGAGCTGAACCAGGATGCCACCATAGACGGCATTCTGGTGCAGTTGCCGCTGCCGGCCCACATCGATACCACCCTGGTGATTGAACGTATTCATCCTCACAAGGATGTCGACGGATTTCACCCCTACAACCTCGGTCGTCTGGCCCAGCGTATTCCGGCCCTGCGTCCTTGTACGCCCAAGGGCATCATGACCCTGATTGAGCGCAGCCATATCAAGACCCATGGCCTCAATGCCGTGGTGGTGGGCGCTTCAAACATAGTGGGCCGTCCCATGACCCTGGAGCTGCTGCTGGCTGGCTGCACCACCACCACCTGTCACCGCTTTACCGAAGACCTGCGGGGCAAGGTGGAAAACGCCGATTTGCTGGTGGTGGCGGTGGGCAAGCCCCATTTTATTCCCGGTGACTGGATCAAACCCGGCGCCGTGGTGATCGATGTGGGCATCAACCGCCTCGACGACGGCCGTCTGGTGGGCGATGTGGAATACGCCGTGGCCGCCGAGCGCGCCGCCTACATTACACCGGTGCCCGGCGGCGTGGGCCCGATGACAGTGGCCACGCTGATCGAAAACACCTTGATTGCCTGCGAGCGCTATCACGACAACTAAACCACACAGGGGAATGGCATGAAGTGGCTCGACAAGGATGTCCTGTACACCGTCATTTTCGGCACCGAAACGCCGGCGGGCCGGCGCTTTGACATTGCCCTGATCATCGCCATTCTGCTGTCCATGGTGGTGCTGCTGCTGGACTCCATCGGCAGCATTCGGGCCCAGTACGGTCCCTGGCTTTACGGTCTGGAGTGGGGCTTTACCCTGCTGTTTACGGTGGAGTTCGGCCTGCGCATCTGGTGCGCCCAGAGCCGGTCGGGCTATTTGCGCAGTTTTTACGGCATTATCGATCTGCTGGCGGTGCTGCCCACCTACCTGGCCATTTTTATGCCCGGCGCCAGCTTTCTGCTGATGGTGCGTCTGCTGCGGGTGCTCAGAGTGTTCCGCGTACTCAAGCTGATCCGCTATATGGACGAGGCCAACACCCTGATGCGCTCACTCTATCAGAGCCGGCGCAAGATACTGGTGTTCTTCAGCAGTCTGTTTATTCTGGTTACCCTGTTCGGCTCACTGCTCTATGTGGTGGAAGGGCCGGAAAACGGCTTTACCAGCATTCCCACTGGCATTTACTGGGCCATTGTCACCATCACCACGGTCGGCTTTGGTGATATCACACCGCAAACCTGGCTGGGCCGGGGCATCGCCGCCGTCACCATGCTGATGGGCTATGCCATTATCGCCGTGCCCACCGGTATCATCACCGCCGAGCTGGGCCGGGAAATGCGGCGGGAATATTCCCGCCGCCACTGCCCCCAGTGCGATCGCAGCGGCCACGAGCGGGATGCCAAATTCTGCAATCATTGCGGCGGCGAACTGGAGCCGCCGGATAATCAGTGAGGCGTGAGGCGTGAGGCGTGAGGCGTAAAAAAGGAGGGAGCATGGCTCCCCCCTTTTACGCTTGCCTTGTGGCGCTTACTGCTCGCTGTCTTCCAGTACTTCGTTGACCTTGCGCTCGGCCTCGGCGCTGATGTCATCCATGGTGTCACCCACGGCATCGGCGGCCTCTTCCGCGGCCTGCATGGTGTCATCCATCATGTCACCGGCGGCCTGCATGGTGTCTTCCACCATGTCCCCGGCAGTCTGTGTGGTCTCATCCATGGTTTCACCGGCGGCATCGGCCTGCTCGCTGGCGGCCTGGGCGGCTTCGTCCACGGTTTCATCAATGGACTCGCCCAGTTGCTCCATGGTGCCTTCTTCTTCCATGCCCAGGGCTTCCTGAGTCTCGTCCATGGTTTGCTCGGCCTGCTCCTGTACCTGCTCCACGGCGTTATCCACGTTCTCGCCGGCCTGCTCCGCCGGGCCCTTGTTGTCACAGGCTGCCAGGCCAAAGGTGGTGACGGAGGTAAACAACAGAATATTCAGCAGTGACTTGTTCATAGCTTCTCCCAGTTTTATCAAGCGGGGTTGCGGGATATTCCGCTTTTTGGTGACGACATACACAGTAATAGCCCAAATGGAGCATATGCAACAGCCATGACAATATTCTTTCAGATTGGTCGAATAAGATAAAATCCTTACTAATCAATAGTTAACCTGTTTTTTCGAAGCCGGCTGGCGCAGTAAAAGGACGTTGTGCCCGGTGTGGTATGACGAACCCTGACGGCATCGGGGTGATCAGAGTGCCTGCTCAGGGCTGACCCTGAGTGTTTTGCAGAATTTCGTCCAGCTTCTGCTCTGCTTCCCGGGAAGCCTGCTTCACCACCTGCTGGTGCTGTTTTTTCTGCTGTTCAATCACCCCGGGTTCGGGGCGGGCCTCGGGTGGCAGGGCCGGGGACGTCCCGGAGCTAAAGCCGGTTTCCACCACCTCATCTATATGATCTTCCACACCGGCGGCGGGACCCTGAGGCTCGCAGCCGGCGAGCAGGGTGAGTGAAAAGGCAAGGGCGATAAAGGTGGGTGTTTGCATATCAGGCTCCTGTTTATTGCACATCGGCCACTGTCTGTGGGCGTAAAAGCATCAAGGGCACCATATTGGTGCCCTTGATGCTGTTTTCAACCCTGAAGCTTATTTACGGCGCCAGCGGGTGCCTTCCGGACCGTCTTCCAGCACGATGCCCATGGCGGTGAGGCTGTCCCGGGCGGCGTCGGCGGCAGCCCAGTCCCTGGCCTTGCGCGCATCCAGACGGGCCTGGATCAGGCGCTCGATTTCGGCCACTTCGTCGTCGGCACCGGCGTCGCCGCGCAAAAAGGCTTCCGGATCCTGCTCCAGCAGTCCCAGCACCCCGGCCAGCTCCCGCAGGCGACCGCCCAGGCCGGCGGCCGCGGCGTCGTCCTTGCCCTTCTGGCGGTTGATTTCCCGGGCCAGGTCAAACAGCACCGAGTAGGCCTCGGGTGTGTTGAAGTCGTCGTCCATGGCGGCGTTGAAACGGGTCACGAAGTCGTCGCCGCCGGTGGCGGGCGCTTCGGGCAGATCCCGCAGCGCGGTGTAGAGCCGCTCCAGGGCGGTGCGCGCCTGTTTCAGGTTCTCGTCCGAATAGTTGAGCTGGCTGCGGTAGTGGCCCGACAGCAAAAAGTAGCGGATGGTCTCGCCGTCGTAATGGTCCAGCACGTCGCGAATGGTAAAGAAGTTGCCCAGGGACTTGGACATTTTCTCCTGATCCACCATCACCATGCCGGAGTGCATCCAGGTGTTCACATAGGGGCTGTGGTTGGCGCAGCAGCTCTGGGCGATTTCGTTCTCGTGGTGGGGGAACTGCAGATCCGAGCCGCCGCCGTGAATGTCGAAATGCTTGCCCAGGTGTTTGCCGTTCATGGCCGAGCATTCGATATGCCAGCCCGGGCGGCCCGGTCCCCAGGGCGATTCCCAGCTCGGCTCGCCGGGCTTGGACTGCTTCCACAGCACAAAGTCGAGGGGGTTGCGCTTGGCCTGCTCCACTTCCACCCGGGCGCCCGCCTGCAGCTGCTCCAGATTCTGGCCCGACAGCTTGCCGTAGTCGGCAAAGCTGTTTACCTCAAACAGCACGTCGCCATTGTCGGCCACATAGGCATGGCCGTCGGTGATCAGGGTTTCCACCATGGCAATGATTTCGGCAATATGGCCGGTGGCCTTGGGCTCGATATCGGGGCGGGCGATGTTGAGGGCGTCAAAGTCGCGATACATTTCGCCGGTCAGCCGCTCGGTCAGGGCCTGCCAGTCTTCGCCGTTTTCGGCAGCGCGCTTGATGATCTTGTCGTCAATGTCGGTGATGTTGCGTACAAAGGTCAGGTCATAACCGGCGTAGCGCAGGTAGCGGGTGACCACATCAAAGGCCACAAAGGTACGACCGTGGCCGATATGACAGAGATCATAGATGGTGACACCACACACATACATGCCGACCTTGCCGGGCACCAGGGGTTTGAATTCTTCTTTTTGACGGGTCAGGGAATTGTATATTTTCAGCATGTTTCAGTGTCTTGTGGTGGTGAGTGGTCATTGAGAATAGCGCTTATTGAACCGTTAAAGGCCACTCGGTGCAAGCCCGGGCTACATTCGGCGCAAAGACGATGATTTAATAAAAAGCGCGGCAACAGCCGAGTGCTACAAGCGAGGAACGGGCATGCGCATACTGGTGGTGGAAGACAACCCCGACATACTGGTCAACATTGTTGATTACCTCTCTCTCAAGGGGTGCACCGTCGATGCCCTGCACAATGGTGCGGCGGCGGAAGCGCTGCTGGCCCGGCAAGAATTCGATCTGCTGGTGCTGGATCTCGGTCTGCCGGGGCTCGACGGCCTGGAGCTGTGCCGGCGGCTGCGGACCGGGCTCAATCCGCTGCCGGTACTCATGCTCACCGCCCGGGATACCCTGGACGACAAGCTGGCCGGGTTTGAAGTGGGGGCCGACGACTACCTGGTCAAGCCCTTTGCCCTGTCGGAGTTGTGGTCGCGCATACAGGCGGTGCTCAAGCGCAGCCAGCAGCAGCTGGTGCGCCGGCTGACGGTGGCCGATCTCACCCTGGATCTGAACACGCTCAGGGTCAGCCGTCAGGGCCGGGACATCAACCTGAATCCCAAGTGCCTGAAATTACTGGAAGTACTGATGAAGCACTCCCCCAACCTGGTCAGCCGGGCAACCCTGGCCAGTCAGCTGTGGGCCGACGAGCCACCCGACAGCGACGGCCTCAAGTCCCATATTTACCTGTTGCGCAGCGCCATCGACAAGCCCTTTGACCGGTCTCTGCTGCACACAGTGCACGGCCGGGGATACCGGCTGGCGGCCGAAGATCATGCATCTGAGCATTAACGCCCGCCTGCAGTGGGTGCTTAACCTGCTGATCGTGACCCTGAGTCTGGTGGCGGCGGTGGCCATGGTGCTGCTGGTGTTCTGGTTTGAGCGCAGCCTGTTTTACAACCACCTGCAAAGTGATCTGCTCGATCAGGTGCGGGCCCATTCCAGCCAGACGCAATCGCTGGTGCTGTCCATGACCGACACCACCTATTACAAGCTGCCCGCCGAGCAGCAGGGGCTGCTGCCAGAAGCCTTTCGCGGCTACCCGGAAGGGGGCCACGAGGTGCTGCTGGCGGACGGTGCCTACAACCTGTTTGTGCATTACGAGCCCGGCTGGGAGCATGTGCTGGTGCAGGATCAGAGCGAGTTTGAACGCTACGAACTGCGGGTGTTCGGCGGGGCCGCCCTGGCGGTGCTGGGGGTGTGGATACTGGGGTTCTGGCTGTCGCGCCGGCTCAGCCGGCAGATTTTGCAGCCGGTGTCCCGGCTGGCGACGGAGGTGGCGCAGCTGCGCCACCAGCCCGATGCCCGGCTGCGGGGCCCTTATCCGAATGATGAGGTGGGCCTGCTGGCGCATACCTTTGAGGACTACGCCCGGCAGGTGCAGGCGTTGCTCACGCGGGAGCAGCAGTTTTCCGCCAACGCCAGCTACGAGCTGCGCACCCCCATGATGGTGATCCGCGGTGCCCTCGACATGCTGCGGGAAACCGGCAGCGGCACGGCGGCAGAACGCCGCCAGCTGGATCGTATGGAAGGGGCGCTGAACGACATGCAACAACAGGTGGAGCTGTTTTTGCAGTTGTCGCGCTCGCCCGAGTCGGCGGCCCGGCATGACAAGCCCGTTGCCCTGAGCCTGCTGGCGGCTCGCTGCATCGAGTCCTGGCAGGCCAGGGCACAGGCCCGGGGGCTGACCCTGGCGCTGAAGGAAGTCCCGGGAGAGGGCATTCGGGTGCCCGCCACCCTCACCGGGGCGGTGATCAATAACCTGCTGCGCAATGCCCTGGATCATACCCCTGAGGGCCACATCGAGCTGTGTCTGGGGCCGGACTGGCTGGAGGTGCGCGACAGCGGCGAGGGCATCGCGCCCGGCGTGCTGGCGCGGGTGTGGGAGCGGGGCATCAGTGGCGGCACCGGTTTTGGTCTGGGCCTGGCCATTGTGGAGCGAATATGTGAACACTAGGGCTGGCGCCTGAGCCTGGCACCCAACCGGCCAGGAGGGACCCGGGTACGTATCGGCTTTTGACCTTTTTTCGACCCCCTGTTCATTACCCTGCTCTGACTGGAACCGGGGTTGAAGGGGAATATCACCATGCTTAAGCAACGACTGGGCCCATTGTGGCCCTTTTTCTGTTTCTTTGTACTGAACCTGGGGTTGCTGAGTGGCAGCCGGATGGGGCTGGCGCTGTGGCAGGCAGGCAGAGTGACCGGGGCCGACGGCTGGGGGCCGGTGCTGCTGCAGGGGCTGCGGGTGGATGTGTCCACCCTGTGCTGGCTGTTTGGCGTGCCGGCGGTACTCACCCTGCTGCTGGCGGGCAAACAGGGTCCGGGCCGGGCCTGGCTGTGGCTGATGCGGGTATGGCTGACTGCGGGCACCGGTCTGCTGTTGTTGCTGGAGTTGGCCACCCCGGCCTTTATCAATACCTATGATCTGCGCCCCAACCGGCTGTTTATTGAATACCTGATCTACCCGAAGGAAGTGTTCGGCATGCTGTGGCAGGGCCACCTGCCGGCGGTGTTGCTGGCGGCCGTGCTGGTGCCGGCGGCGGTATGGGGGTTGTGGCGCTGGTCGGGCCGGCTGTGCCGTGAGCTGACCATGCCGGTCTGGTACTGGCGACCGGTGCTGGCGCTGCTGGTGCTGGCCCTGGGTCTGCTCGGCGGCCGCTCTACCCTGGGGCACAGGGGGCTGAACCCGGCACTGGTGGCCTTTTCCACCGATCCGCTGGTGAACGGACTGGCGCTCAACTCCGCCTATTCGGTGGGCTTTGCGCTCAAACAACTGGGCAAGGAAGAAAGTGCCGCCTCATTGTATGGCCGTATGGAGCAACAGGAATTGCTCGACACCCTGCATCAGGCTCAGGGACGGCCGGCGCAGGATTATGTCTCCGCCGCGCTGCCGAGTCTGACCCATAACACCGCCAGCTACCGGAGCAAGCCGAAAAACCTGGTGATTATTCTGGAAGAAAGTCTGGGCGCTCAGTTTGTGGGATCCCTGGGCGGCCTGCCGCTGACCCCGGAATTTGACCAGCTGGCGCGGCAGGGCTGGTTGTTTGAGCAGCTCTATGCCACCGGCACCCGTTCGGTGCGCGGCATAGAGGCGGTGATCAGCGGTTATACCCCCACGCCGTCCCGGGCCGTGGTCAAGCTCGACAAGAGCCAGACCGGTTTTTTCACCCTGGCGCAGCTGCTGCATGAGCGGGGCTACCACACTCAGTTTATCTATGGCGGCGAAAGTCATTTCGACAACATGGCCAGCTTTTTTCTGGGCAATGGCTTTGAGCACATAGTGGATCAGCGGGACTTTGAATCACCGGCCTTTGAGGGCTCCTGGGGCGTGAGTGACGAGGATCTGTTTGCCCGGGCGCATCAGGAATTTGAACGGCTGCACGACGACGGCAAACCCTTTTTCAGCCTGGTGTTCAGCTCCAGCAATCACGATCCCTTTGAATTTCCCGATGATCGTATCGAGCTGTATGAACAGCCCAGGGCCACCCGCAACAACGCCGCCAAATACGCCGACTACGCCCTGGGCCGCTTCTTTGAGCAGGCACAGCACTCGGACTACTGGAGTGATACCCTGTTTCTGGTGGTGGCGGATCACGACTCGCGCACCTATGGCCCCGAGCTGGTGCCGGTGCCGCACTTTCGAATACCGGCCCTGCTGCTGGGCGAGGGCATTGCGCCCCGGCGCGACCACCGGCTGGTGAGCCAGATAGATCTGCCGCCCACCCTGCTGTCCCTGGCCGGCATCGACAGCGACAACCCCATGCTGGGGCGGGATCTGACCCAGGCCTCTCCCAACCGGGCGCTGATGCAGTTTGATCAGAACTTTGCCCTGCTGAAGGGAGACGACATGGTGGTGCTGCAGCCGGAAAAGCACGCCCTGGGTTTTCATTATGATGCCGGCGCACAACAACTGACCCCGGCACCGGTGAACGCCACCCTGGCGCAACAGGCCCGGGCCTATGCCCTGTGGGGCAGTCTGGCCTATCAGCAGGGGCTGTATCATTTGCCTGAAGCCGGGGGCTCCACAGCCAAAGGCACGGATACGACAGTGGCAGGGGTTCGCTAACGCCGCCGCTTGCGCTAAACTCGGCATTTGAACATTAACACTCGGAAACATGAACATGGTTACACTGCATACCACCTACGGCGATATCACTCTTCAGCTGTTTGCCGACAAGGCCCCGGAAACCGTTGCCAACTTTCTGCAATACTGCCGCGACGGTCATTACGACAACACCCTGTTCCACCGGGTGATCGACGGTTTCATGATCCAGGGCGGCGGCTACGGCCCCGGTTTTGAAGAAAAGGAAACCCGCGCCGCCATCAAGAACGAAGCCGACAACGGTCTGACCAACAAGGTGGGCGCCATTGCCATGGCCCGCACCATGGAGCCCCACTCCGCCACTGCCCAGTTCTTTATCAACGTCAACGACAACGACTTCCTGAACTTCAAGTCCGCCACCACCCAGGGCTACGGCTACTGTGTGTTCGGTGAAGTGAGCGAAGGCATGGATGTGGTCAACAAGATCAAGGGTGTGGCCACCGGCACCCGCGGTTACATGCATCAGGATGTACCGGTAGACGACGTGCTGATCACCGGCGTGACCGTCAGCGAATAAGCTGCTGCGCCGTGTGTTGCAATGCCCGCTACGGCGGGCATTGTTGTGTTTGGAAGCGGATACTCCTTAATGCCCCATACCCTGTTTATTGCCGATCTGCATCTGAGTGCCGGTCGGCCCGATATTACTCATGCCTTTCTGGGCTTTATGGAAACGGAAGCGCCTCAGGCCGATGCGCTTTATGTGCTGGGTGATCTGTTTGAATTCTGGATCGGCGACGACGAGCCGGGCGAGCTCAACCGGCAAGTGGCGGCGGCATTCCGGGCCTGCAGCCGAGCCGGCACGCCCGTGTATTACATACACGGCAACCGGGATTTCATGATTGGCCGGCGCTTTGCCGCGGAGGCGGGCATGATCCTGCTGCCCGAACATCAGGTGATCGACCTGTATGGCACGCCAACGCTTATTATGCACGGCGATACCCTGTGCACCGACGATGCCGGTTATCAGCGCTACCGCCGCATTACCCGCTGGCGCTGGCTGCAATGGCTGTTTCTGCGCCTGCCGCTGAAAAAGCGCCTTGGCATTGCCGAGGGCATTCGCGGCAAGAGCGCCGAGTCCAAGCAGGACAAAAGCATCACCATCATGGATGTGAATCAGGGGGAGGTGGCCCGGCAAATGCGTGAGGCAGGGGTGCAGCGACTTGTTCACGGCCACACGCACAGGCCCGCCATTCATGACTTTGAGCTCGACGGCCGGCCGGCGCAGCGGCTGGTGCTGGGGGACTGGTACACCCAGGGCAGCGTGCTGCGTATCGGCCCCGATAAGGCCGAATTGCAACGTCGCGAACTGGAGAAAAGCAAATGACAGCCCCGTTCCAACCTTTTGAACAGGATATTATCGCCTTAATCAGCCAGGCCAAGCAGCGCGCTGTTGTTGCAGTGAACAGCGAGCTTACCTTGTTGTATTGGCATGTTGGGCTGCGTATTAACCAGGAGATCCTGGATGGCGAGCGAGCTGAATATGGTAAGCAGGTGATCAGCCAACTGGCCAAACGGCTTACCGCACAATTTGGCAAGGGGTGGAGCAAACAACAACTTCGCCACTGCATGAAGTTTGCCGAAAGTATCAACGATGCTGAGATTGTCTCTGCACTGCGGAGACAATTGAGCTGGACGCATATTAAAGCATTGATTTATATAGATGATCCGTTGAAGCGTGACTTTTACGCCCAAATGGCCATTACCGAGGGTTGGTCTACCCGTACTTTGGATCAGCGTATTGGCTCCATGTTGTTTGAGCGTACCGCCATTTCAAAGCAGCCAGATGAAACCATCAGGGCTGAGCTAAGCACGCTACGTGGCCAAGGCAAGCTCAACGAAAGCCTGCTATTGAAAGATCCTTATTTGCTTGATTTTCTTGACCTGAATGATCGCTATCTGGAGAAAGATCTTGAAGATGCGATTTTAAGAGACATCGAGAACTTTCTTCTGGAAATGGGCGCCGGTTTCACTTTTGTCGCAAGGCAAAAGCGTATTCAGATTGATGAAGATGATTTTTACATTGATCTGCTTTTTTATAACCGCAAGTTGAAGCGGCTGGTTGCCATCGACTTGAAAACAGAAAAGTTCAAACATGCCCACAAAAGCCAAATGGAGCTTTACCTGCGTTGGCTGCAGAAATACGAGCAGGAAGAAGGAGAACTGCCTCCACTTGGGATTATCTTGTGCAGCAGCAAGAAAAAGGAACAAATCGAACTGTTGGAACTCGATAAGTCGGGCATTCATGTGGCTGAATATCTCACCGTATTACCGCCGCTTGAAGTACTGAAGCAGAAGCTGCATCAGGCTACCGAAGTGGCAAGGCTAAGACTGGCACAAGACACCTGAGGAGTCTTTATGAAACCGGGCAAAACCGGACTGAAACGGGTGATTGCGGCCCTGGGTTATTCCCGCCAGGGGCTGGTGAGTGCCTGGCGCTTTGAAGCCGCCTTTCGCCAGGAGTGTGTGCTGGCATTGCTGCTGGTGCCGTTTGCTTTCTGGCTTGATCTGGACCTGAGTGAAACCCTGTGGCTGGTGGCCAGCCTGATGATGGTGCTGGTGGTGGAATTGCTCAATTCCGCCATTGAAGCGGTGGTGGACCGTATCGGCCCCGAGCATCACGAACTGGCGGGCCGGGCCAAGGACACCGCCTCGGCGGCGGTGCTGCTGACCCTGTTGCTGGCCACATTGATCTGGGCACTGGTGTTGGGCAAGCATTTTTTTGCGGGCTGAGCCTGCTGCAGGCAGAGCCGTACGGGAAGGATTGAACACCGAATTGTGTCCATAAATGGTTACGAAGTGGTCCCCATGGTTAAAACTTTGTGATCACTCTCGCCTTTTGAGCAGCATGTACTGGCGCTTTTGCTATCATCAATAACAAGGCATTAACAACCCTTATGTGCTGATTTGAAGTATTCATTTCTGTTATGGGAAGGCAGGCTCTAGCATCAGGGACATGCGCTAATCAGCCATTACATGGGGCGCAGTTAACAACCCTGTTACCAGTTAGAAGGAAGGAGCCTTACCATGCAGATGCCCAACACCCTGACCATCCCCAACGGTGAAAAAGTTCGCGGTATGTTTTCCGAGGCGGAAATGCGCTCTCGTCAGCAGAAGCTGCGTCAGTACATGGCTGCCAATGATGTAGATGCTGTACTGTTCACCTCTTATCACAACATCAACTACTTCAGTGATTTTGTGTATTGCCGTTTCGGCCGGGACTATGGTCTGGCGGTGACTCAGGACATTCACACCACCATTACCGCCAACATCGACGGTGGCCAGCCCTACCGCCGCAATGCCCTGGGCGACAACCTGGTATACACCGACTGGCAGAAAGACAACTTCTTCCGCGCTGTGCAGCAGCTGATTGGCGGCGCCAAGCGCGTGGGTGTGGAATTTGACCACCTGAGCCTGCAGAACCTCGACAAGCTGAAGGCGGCCCTGCCGGAAGCCGAGTTCGTGGACATTGGCGTGCCCACCATGAAAATGCGCATGGTCAAGTCTGCCGAAGAAATCGCGCTGATCAAGCAGGGTGCCCGTGTGGCCGATGTGGGCGGCGCCGCCATCCGTGACGCCATTGGCGTGGGTGTGCCCGAGTATGAAGTGGCCCTGGCCGGTACTCAGGCCATGGTGCGCGAAATTGCCCGCACCTTCCCCCATGCCGAGCTGATGGACACCTGGGTATGGTTCCAGTCCGGTATCAACACCGACGGCGCCCACAACCCGGTGACCAGCCGCAAGATCGAAGCCGGCGACATTCTCAGCCTGAACACCTTCCCGATGATCGGTGGTTACTACACCGCCCTGGAGCGTACCCTGTTCAGCGAGCACGTGTCCGACCGTCACCTGGAGCTGTGGGAAATCAACTGCAAGGTACACCGCCGCGGTCTGGAACTGATCAAGGCCGGCAACCGCTGCAGTGACATCGCCGCCGAGCTCAACGAAATCTTTGCCGAGCACGACGTGCTGCAGTACCGCACCTTTGGCTACGGCCACTCCTTCGGTACCCTGAGCCACTACTACGGTCGTGAAGCCGGCCTGGAGCTGCGTGAAGACATCGACACCGTACTGGAGCCGGGTCACGTGGTTTCCATGGAGCCGATGATCATGCTGCCGGAAGGCCTGCCCGGTGCCGGCGGCTATCGCGAGCACGACATTCTGGTCATCAGCGAAAGCGGTGTGGAAAACATCACCCGCTTCCCCTTCGGCCCCGAGCACAACATTATCAAGGGCTGATAAAGAGCAGGCCTGCCCGCGAGGGCGGGCCTGATTTGTTTTAACCATCTGCAACGGCAATAGAGGGAATATTATTGCCGCCCTACTTCTGGTGAGGCCGGCTCCGGCCGGTGGAATCAGTGATATTAAACCAGCTTCGCAAGAAGCCGCTCAAAGAGGTAGAAGTCATGTTAATCGAATCCTGGACCATGGAATGGTTTGCTTATCTGAACGCCATCATTCTTGCCTGGGCCGGCCTGGCCTATGTCTACCGGGAATACGTTCGCAAGTCCGACGACTAACAAGCGAAACGACCAAACGACCAAAGGGAAATTGTGATGGAAAACTATTCATTTCTAAACTGGGCCCTGTTGCTGGGCTCTTTCGGCGTGCTGATCTTTATCGGCTATCTGTCCAGCCGGGTGGTAAAAGACAGTGACGAAGCCGGCTTTCTGGTGGCCGGCCGCAGCCTGGGTCCGTTCGTGGGCGCCGGTACCATAGTGGCCACCGGCTTCAGTGGCTGGGGCTTTATGGGTTCGCCCGGCGTGGCCTACGAGTTCGGCTCGGTGGAAGTGCTGGGCAACTTTTTCTTTGCCCCGGCCATGGTGATTGCCGTGCTCTATTTCGCCCACTTTCTGCGCCGTCGCGCCGATGAGCTGGGCAGCTGCACCATTCCCGAGTACGTGTCCCAGGTGCACGGTGGCGGCCAGCTGCTGGAGCGCTGGGTCAAGGGTGTGGCGGCACTGATCACCATAGTGCTGCTGCTGGTGTTCCTCACCAGCCAGATCAAGGCGGTGGGCCTGCTGGGTGCGTCCTGGCTGGGTATCAGCCTGACTGAAAGCGCGCTGCTGATGATCTCGGTGATCATTCTCTACACCATGCTGGGTGGTCTGGCCGCCGTGGCCTGGACCGACACCCTGATGGTGGCGGGCATGGGCATCGGCGCCGTGGTGATGATGGTGCAGATCTTTACCGACGTCAGCCTGACCGAAATGGTCGATCGCCTGAACGCCATCGATCCGGAGCTGCTCAATCCGAGCTCCTCGGCACCTTACGGCGAGAGCAAGGGCTCGGTATTCCTGGTACTGCCTTATGCCTTCCTGTTTACCGCTGTGCTGCCCTATATGGCGGTGCGCTTCCTGGCCTTCAAACCGACCGTGAAGATGCACCAGGTGGCCATCTGGGTAGCTCCCATGGGCTGTCTGCTGAGCCTGGTGCCAATTGTGGGCATGTATGTACGGGTAGCGCATCCCGAGCTGGCGGAAGCGGATCAGGCCATGCCGGTATACCTGGCCACGTTCCTGCACCCGGCGCTGGCGGGTATCATTACCCTGTTCATCCTGTTTGCGATGAAGTCCACCGCCAACTCGCTGCTGCACACCGTATCGAGCGCCGCATCCCACGATCTGCGCACCGCCCTGTTCCCCAAGAGCAAGGCGTCCGGCGCCCGTATTCTGTGGGTGAACCGCATCTGGGTTGCTCTGCTGGGTATCATTGGCTTCCTGATGATGCTGTATGCGCCGCCCTTTATGCTGTCCTGGCTGGGTATTCTCGGCTCCGGCACCCTGCTGGCGGTGATGATCGGTCCGGTATTCATCTCCTCCTTCTGGCAGGGTAACGGCTACGGCGCTCTGGCCGCCATGCTCACCGGCTTTGTGACCAGCGGCAGCTTCCTGCTGTTCACCAATGTAGGCTGGGTGGAAGGTCCGCTCTACGGTTGTCTGGCGTCCTCCATCATTTATGTGGCGGTAAGCAAGCTGACCCGGACTGCACCTGCAGCCTCTGTGGCCCGCAGCTACTGAGCCGGTTGTCACCAACTGTGTAACCAAAAGCCCGGCCATGCCGGGCTTTTTCTGTGATGCGCCATTCACTCACCGGTAGTTCCAGGTCCGGGATCACGTTTTGACCTTTGTCGAATACGCCAGCCCAGGCGCTTTCTGCTAAGCTCCCGCGCCTTATCTGGAACCCGTGGTGGATGAAAATATGGTTAACAATGCCCTTAAGCAAGATAATGGCTCTGGCATCAAGGGGTGGATATTGCTGGCCGATATCGCCCTTTTTGTTGTTTTGTTGCTCTTCCTGCCCTTTGAGCCTGGTGTCACCAAGGGCCTCAGTCTGCTGATTTTCATTGCCGTGCTCTGGCTGACCGAGGCCGTGCATATCACCATTACCGCGCTGATGGTGCCGCTGCTGGCGGCGGTGATGGGCGTATTGTCCACCGGAGCGGCGCTGGGCAATTTCGCCAACCCCATTATCTTCCTGTTTCTGGGGGGCTTTGCCCTGGCGGCGGCCATGCACAGCCAGGGGCTGGACAAGCTGATCGCCAGCCGTATTCTGCGCCTGGCCAATGGCCGGCTGAGCCTGGCGGTGCTGTTGATGTTTCTCACCGCCGCCTTTCTGTCGATGTGGATCAGCAACACCGCCACCGCCGCCATGATGCTGCCGCTGGCGCTGGGCCTGCTCAGCTGTCTGGATCAACAGCAGCACAGGGCTACCTATGTGTTTGTGCTGCTGGGCATCGCCTACAGCGCCAGCATTGGCGGTATCGCCACCCTGGTGGGCAGCCCGCCCAATGCCATTGCCGCCGCCGAGGTGGGGCTGAGCTTCAGTGACTGGATGGCCCTTGGCCTGCCCATTACCCTGATGCTGCTGCCGCTGACCATTGTCATTTTGTACCTCTTGTTCCGCCCGCAGCTCGGCCAGCGTATCGAGCTGCCCGAGGAAACGGTCAGCTGGACCGGTAAACGCAAAATCACCCTGGCCATCTTTGCCGTCACGGTGGCGCTGTGGATTTTCTCTGGCCCCGTCTCCGCCGCCCTGGGCGGACTGGCCGGTTTTGATACCCTGGTGGCCCTGCTGGCCATTGCCCTGATTGGCCTGACCCGGGTGGCGGAATGGCAGCATATTTCCAGGCATACCGACTGGGGCGTGCTGCTGCTGTTTGGCGGTGGTCTGACCCTGAGCAGCGTATTGCGTGACACCGGCACCAGCCTGTTTCTGGCCAATGTGCTGGCGGATCTGCTGGAAAACGCCAGCCCCTTTGTGATCCTGCTGACCATTACCGCCTTTGTGGTGTTCCTGACCGAGCTGGCCTCCAACACCGCCAGCGCCGCCCTGCTGGTGCCGGTGTTTGCGGCGGTGGCCGAAAGCCTGGGGCTGACCCCGGTGATGGTGGCCTCGGTGATTGCGGTGGCGGCTTCCTGCGCCTTTATGCTGCCGGTGGCCACGCCGCCCAATGCCATTGTGTTCGGCAGCGGCCTGATCCGTCAGGGGCAGATGATGAAGGCCGGTTTTGTGCTTAACCTGGCCTGTATCGGTGTGCTGGCCTGCTACTTCTATCTGTTTGGCTGATGATGGGCACCCGAGTGCCCGGGCCGTGGCTCAAAGGGTGTTGAGATCGTTTTTGAGGTAGTCGAGCAGCATGCGCCCGGCCGGGCTCAGCTTGTTGGAATCGTAACGAAAACCGATGGACACGCTGCCCAGATCCGGGCAGTGGGCAAAGACAGGAGAAGCCTCCATGCCGTCCGGGGCCGTGCTTTTCGACAGGGCGCTGATACCCAGACCGGCCTTGATGGCGGAATGAATGCCCAGCAGGCTGGAGGTGCTGTACACAATACGCCAGGGCAGATTGGCACGGTTCAGGGCATTGATGATCGACTTGCGGTACAGACAGCCCTTGGGGTAGAGAATAAGGGGCAGGGGCTCGTCCGGTGACAGCATGATGTTGCTTTTGCGCACCCACACCAGGGGCTCTGTGATGTAGTCGGTCAGTTGTGAGTGGTCCTGGCGGCTTTCTTCAATGGCCATCACCAGGTCATAGGCGCCCTTGTTGTAATCATCCAGCAGGTTGACGCTGATATCGCTGCTCACATCCAGCGTGATATTGGGGTAGGCCTGGGAAAAGCGCCCAAGAGTGGCGGCCAGAAACGACACCTCAAAGTCATTGGGAATGCCCAGGCGCACCGAGCCACTGACCCTGGGAGACCCCAGACGGGAGAGCAGGCTGTCGTTGAGATCCAGCATGCGCTGAGCGCAATTCAGCACCAGCTGGCCTTCTTCGGTCAGTTGCAGGCCCTGGCCGCGGTTGAACAGCTTGGCGTCGAGCAGTTCTTCCAGCCGCTTCATCTGCAGGCTGACGGCGGGCTGGGAGCGACCCAGCCGTTCTCCGGCCTGGGTAAAGCCCCCCAGCTGATTAATGGTGACAAAGGTACGCAGCAGATCCGTGGGCAGGTTTTTCATTCTTGAAGCGTTCGCTATTTACAAGTTTAATGCTTCTATTATTAGCATTGATTCAGTAAATATGAAATCCCCGGCGCCCTCGGGCGCCGTTTGCTTACTCCTGCTCCGGTTTTGGCTTTTTGCGCTTCATGGGCGCCATGCCGTCGTCGACGATGCCAGCCGGCGTCTGCCCCTGGCCGGTAAAGCCGGCAGGCCGCTTGGGCGCGGGTTTGCGGGCCGGCTTTTTGCCGGCGGCCGGCTCCTTGGTCCGAAGGGCGGCAGTCTTGCCGGCCGGTTTACCCTTGAAGCCGTGCTTGCGGGCAGGGGGGCGAATGCCCTTGAACTTGCCCTGCAGGCCTTCTATCTCGGCAAAGGTGACGGCGCGCTGCAAAAATTTCTCCACCCGCTTGAAGGCATCCCAGTCCCGGGGGCCCACCAGAGAAACGGCGGTGCCGCTGGCGCCGGCCCGGCCGGTACGGCCAATGCGGTGCACGTATTCTTCCGGCTGTTTGGGCATGTCGAAGTTGATCACCAGCGATACCTGCAGCAGATCCAGTCCGCGTGAGGCCACGTCCGTGGTGATCAGCAGCTTGTACTGGCCCCGGGCAAAGGCATCCATAATGCGGTTGCGCTCGGCCTGACTCATGTCGCCGTGCAGCGCCGCCGTGGTCAGCCCCTGTTGCTGCAGGCGTTCGGCCAGCCGTTCGGTATCGGCCCGGGTGGCGGTGAAGATAATGGCCTGCTGATAGGACTCGTTGGCCAGCAGGTGATCCAGCAGCGCCTGCTTGTGATCCAGGTGATCCCCCAGCAAAAAGCGCTGTTCAATGTCCGTGTGCTCGGCATGGGCCTCGCCCACCGCTACCCGTTTGGGCGACTTGAGCAGCTCGGCGGCCATGGAGTCGGCCTCAGCGTGATCCAGAGTGGCGGAAAACATCAGGGTCTGGCGGCGGCGGTGATCGGCGGCCTGGTGAATACGGGTCAGCTGAGGGGCAAAGCCCAGATCCAGCATGCGGTCGGCCTCGTCCAGGATCAGCAGCTCCAGGCCGTTCAGCATCAGTGAGCGGGCATCCAGGTGGTTGGCCAGCCGGCCCGGGGTGGCCACGATCACATCCGGCTGGCGGCGCAGTGACTTGAGCTGATCGTTGAAGTTCTCGCCCCCCAGCAGCAGGGCAATATTGAAGTTGCTGCCGGCCAGCGCGCGCAGCTGCACATATACCTGGCGGGCCAGCTCGCGGGTGGGCGCCAGAATCAGTGCGCGCGGGTCGCGCTTGCTCAGGGCCCGGGACTTCATCAGCCGTTGCAGGGCCGGCAGCAGGTAGGCCAGGGTCTTGCCGGAGCCGGTTTTGGAGGACGCCAGCAGATCGTGACCGGCCAGCACCACGGGCATGGCTCTTTGCTGGATGTCGGTGGGGGTCTCCAGACCCTGGTGATCCAATGCTCGAACAAGACGGACATCCAGTCCAAAATCACGAAAAGTGTCGTTATGTTGCGCCAAGTCGCTGCTCCGGGAATATCGGGAAAATGAGGGGCCATAAACCGGCCTGAAAATGTTGCCGGTTATTGTATAAGAAAGCAGGGCGCTTGTAATGACCGGCAGGCACGGGGTTACCGACGTAACCGAAAAAGCAATGGTTTACAAAAAGCAATAGTTCGCAATACCATTACTGCTTCCTGATTTCTGCAACCCGGAAAATAACAATGATTAAAAAGTGCTTGCTATTACTCTGCGCCTGTCTGATGTCGGTGCCGGCCCTGGCCGGTGAACGCCATATCACCGATCTGCTGGGGCGAGAGGTGACCCTGCCCGAGCAGGTTGATCGCATTATTCTTTCCGAAGCCCGCCTGATGTACATGCTGATGCCGCTGCAAAAGGATGATCCCTTTGCCCATGTGGTGGCCTGGTCGGACGACATGGAGCGGGCCGACCCCGATACCTATTTCAAGCTGGCCGAGACCTTTCCGGATACCGTAAAAACGCTGCCGCGCTTTGGTCACCCGGGCAAGGTGACCTTTGATGTGGAGCAGGCTCTGACCCTGGATGCCCAGCTGGTGGTGGTGAACCAGGCCTATTATCAGCTGTGGCAGGAAAACGGCACCATCGACAAACTGAACAAGGCCGGCATCGCCACCCTGTTTGTGGACTTTCGTGATGAGCCGGTGGCCAATACCGCGCCCAGCATTCGCATTCTCGGCGAGGTACTGCACAAGGAAAAAGAAGCCGAGGCGGTTAACGACTTTACCGCACAGAAAATGGCCCGGGTGAACGAACACCTGCAGGGGCTGGCCGATGAAGAGCGGCCGCTGGTACTGATGGAGCGGGCGTCCGGCATGGGGGATTGCTGCCGGGTGTTTGGTCCCAACAACTTTGGTCGCTATGTGGAACTGGCCGGTGGCCGCAACTGGGGCAGCGACAAAACCCAGGCGCTGTCGCTGGATATTAACCCCGAGTCCCTGGTGACCGAGCCCTTTGATCTGATCATCGGTACCGGTGCCAACTGGCAGCTGGCCTATCCCGAAGCCACCAGCATCAACCTGGGCTATGCCGCCGACAGCGACAACCTGCAGCAGGGGCTGGCCGCCCTCAGCCAGCGTCCGGGCTGGCCGGCCATCGATGCCGTGGCCAACAGGCAGTTTTACGGCATCTGGCATCAGTTCTACAATCACCCGGCCTGGTTTGCCGCGGTGGAAGCCATGGCCGGCTGGATGCATCCTGAACGCATGCAGGGCATTGATGCCGAAGCCGATCTGCGGGAATACCATGAGCGCTTTATGCCCTTTGCCTATGAAGGTCACTTCTGGGTAAAAATGCAATGAGTGAGCACGCCGGAGTGACGGCGCCGGATGCGCCCTTTCACTATCAGCGACATCAGGGAAAACGCACACAATGGGTGGCCTTCGGGGCCGCCCTGCTGCTGGGTATTTTTCTGCTCGACATGACCATAGGGCCGGGGCAGCTGGGACTGGGGCAGGTGCTGAATACCCTGTTAAGTCCCGATGAGGCCGGCATCAAGTCCCGCTTTATTGTGTGGGACATTCGTCTGCCGGTGGCGCTGATGGCCATACTGGTGGGGGCGGCCCTGGGCGGGGCCGGCGCCCTGATGCAGACCATTCTCAACAACCCCCTGGCCGAGCCCTTTACGCTGGGAGTGTCTCACGCCGCCGCCTTTGGCGCGGCCCTGGCCATTGCCTTTGGCACTTCATTGCTGCCCTGGGAATGGGCTCAGGGCTATATCATCACCCTTAATGCCTTTGTGTTTGCCTGCCTGAGTGCCCTGGTGATTTTTCTGGTCAGCCGCATGCGCGGTGCCACTCAGGAAACCATGATCCTCACCGGCATTGCCATTCTGTTTGTGTTTTCGGCCCTGAACGCCATGCTGCAGTTTGCCGCCAGTGCCGAAACCCTGCAGCAGATCGTGTTCTGGGCCATGGGCTCCCTGGGCCGGGCCACCTGGCCCAAGGTGGGGGTGGCAGCGGCCTTGCTGGCGCTGGCCTGCGCCCTGCTGTGGCGCAGCGCCTGGCGGCTGACCGCCCTGCGCATGGGCGACGAGGCCGCCGAGGCCATGGGGGTGAACGTCACCCGCATTCGTCTGGTGGTGCTGATGCTGTCGTCGCTGCTGGCGGCGGTGGCGGTGGCCTTTGTGGGCATTATCGGTTTTGTCGGACTGGTGGGCCCGCACATGGCGCGCATGCTGCTGGGGGAAGATCAGCGCTTTTTCCTGCCCGGTTCCATGCTGTTTGGTGCCATTTTGCTTACCGTGGCCGAAATCCTGTCCAAGACCATCATTCCCGGCGTGCTGCTGCCCATCGGCATTACCACCTCGCTGATCGGCGTGCCGTTTTTCGTGTTTTTGCTGGTGGTGGTCCGCAGAAGGAGCGCAGCATGAGTCTGGTACTGGAACAACTGAGCCTGGGCTATCGCCGGGAGCTTATCGTCAACCAGCTGAGTCTTGCCGCCGGCGCCGGCCGGCTCTGCGTGCTGCTGGGCCCCAATGGCACCGGCAAGTCGACCCTGCTCAAGGGCATTGCCGGTTTGCTGGCCCCGAAACAGGGCAGGGTATTGCTCAAGGGTGAGGATCTGGCTGGCATGAGCCGGGCCCGCCGGGCGGGCAAGGTGGTGTATCTGCCCCAGATCACGCCGACCGGGGCCCGGATTACCGTGTTTGAGGCGGTGCTGATGGCGCTCAAGGTGCACGGTGCGGTGCGGGTGACCGAGGCGGATCTGGCGGCGGTGCGCGATGTGCTAGACGAGCTGGGCATTGAGCCGTTGTCGGCCCGTTACCTCGAGCAGCTCTCCGGTGGCCAGCGGCAGCTGGTGGCCATTGCCCAAGCGCTGATCCGCAAGCCCGAGGTGTTGCTGCTGGACGAGCCCACCAGCGCCCTGGATCTGTACCATTCGCTGCATATCATGGCGGTGCTGCGGCGGCTGACCAGAGCGCAGAACATGGTGACCCTGGTGGCCATTCACGATCTCAACCTGGCGGCGCGTACCGCCGATGACGTGCTGGCGGTCAAGGGCGGCAGCCTGCAGGCCTTTGGTCCGCTGCACCAGTGTCTGACCCCCGAACTGGTGCACACCCTCTACGGGGTGGAGGCGGATCTGCTGACCGGCCCAGACGGCAGCCTGCTGGTGCACCCCCGGCTGGCGGGCTGACACCCGAGCAGGATCACTCGAACTGACGCCGGCTTTTGGCTACCATCGAAGCCTACCTTCGCCAGGGAGTGCGTCTTGTGTCCATGCCGTTTAATGCACGGTCAGGCAGTGGCCTGACCCGCGAGCTGATAGAAGTGTTGTTTCCCATGTTTGAGCAGGCCAGTGCCGGCGCCATTGCGGTGGACCGGCACAGCCGCATCAGCTGGATCAACGCCCGTTACGCGCGACTGCTGGGGCTGGCAGACCCCCATTCGGTGATCGGCCGGCCGGTGCGCTCGGTGATTCCCCACAGCCGTATGCCGGAAGTGGTGGAAAGCGGCCAGCCGCTGCTGGTCGATATCATGGAATACCACACCCAGCAGCTGGTGGTGACCCGGCTGCCGCTGTTTGACGAGCTGGGGCGAGTGAGTGGTGCCGTGGCCTTTGTGCTGTATGACGATCTGCAGCCGCTCACGCCCCTGGTCAGCAAATACCGCCGCCTGCATCAGGATCTGCAGGCCGCCAAACGCGCCCTGGCCAGCCACGGACGGCGCACTCGCTATCAGCTCGGCGATTTTGCCGGCGCCACCCCGGCGGCGCTGGAGGTCAAGCGCCGGGCCCGGCTGGCGGCAGGGCGGGACATGCCGGTGCTGCTGCTGGGAGAAACCGGTACCGGCAAGGAAGTGCTGGCCCAGTCCATTCATGCTCTGTCTTCCCGGGCCGAGGGACCCTTTGTGGGAGTGAACCTGGCGGCTATTCCCGACAGCCTGCTGGAAGCCGAGTTTTTCGGCGTGGCCCCCGGTGCCTATACCGGTGCCGACAAGCGCAGCCGTGAGGGCAAATTTCAGCTTGCCAACGGCGGCACCCTGTTTCTGGACGAGGTGGGCGACATGCCCCTGGCACTGCAGGCCAAGCTGCTGCGGGTGCTGCAGGAGCAGGAAGTCGAGCCCCTGGGCTCCAATCGGGTGGTGCCGGTGAACGTGCGGGTCATGGCGGCCACCAGCCGGGATCTGGGTGCCATGGTGGCCGACGGCAGTTTTCGCTCCGATCTCTATTACCGGCTCAATGTGCTGGAGATCGCCATACCGCCGTTGCGCCAGCGGCTGGGAGACCTGGGCATATTGTGCGAGGTGCTGCTGGAGGAGATCTGCGCTGGCGGAAGCCGGGTGGAGATCACCGATGCCGGCATTGCCGCCCTCGGCCGGTATCACTGGCCGGGCAATATTCGCGAGCTGCGCAATGTGCTGGAGCGGGCCTGGACCATGAGCGAAGAAGCCGAGCTGCTCGACGCCGGGCTGATTGACCGGGTATTGCCGCTGGCCGGGCCTGAGCCGGCCGGCGAGCCGGTATTGCCGGAGCCATCCGCCACTCCCGGTGTGCGCCCCCTGGCCGAGGTGCTGGCCCGCGCTGAGGCTGAGGCCATTCACGCCGCTCTTGAGCAGGCCGGTGGCAACCGCACTCAGGCCGCCCGCCTGCTGGGCATTTCCCGCTCGGTTTTTTACGACAAGCTCGCCCGCCATTCCTGAAAACCGGACGTCTGTCCGGTTTTTGCTACACCTTTTTAAAGACCCATACGATAACCGTCCTGAAAGCCGGACGATGGTCTCCGCAGCCTTTGTGTAAGCCCTTGATTAACATATTGTTAACAGGTTTGGCATGGTTTCTGTATTGATAACGGCGAGCAGTTGGTGCGGGGCCGGTGAGCACCGTTACCAGGGACGTAACCAAACAGAAGGATGAACCCATGTCGATAAACCGCAAAGTATCTGCACTGAGTATGGCCGCCCTGTTCTGCGCCGGCCTGGCCGCTACCCCCGCCATGGCGGAAAAGGTGCGCTGGCAAGTGCCGCTGGCCTTTCCGTCCCACCTGGTGGGTCTGACCACCCCGGTCAAGCACCTGTCCGAGTCGCTGGCGGCCATTTCCGGCGGCGATGTGCAACTGCGCTATTACGAGCCCGGCGAGCTGGTACCGCCCTTTGAAATCATGGACGCGGTGGGCTCGGGCAAGTATCCGGCCGGCTACACCTGGGTGGGTTACGATCAGGGCACCATTCCGGCCCTGCCACTCTATTCCGGCGCCCCCTTCAATATGGAGCCGCCCGCCTACCTGGCCTGGTATTACGAGGGCGACGGCAAGGCGCTGCTGGAAGAGATTTACGCCGAGCGCAATATCCACCCCATGCTGTGCAGCATTATCGGTCCGGAAGGGGCGGGCTGGTTCAAGCAGCAGATTTCCAGCCTGGACGATTTTCAGGGCCTGCGCATTCGCTTTGCCGGCATCGGCGGCAAGGTGCTTGAAGAGCTGGGCTCTTCGGTGACCATGGTGCCCGGCGCCGAGATCTTTCAGTCGCTGGAGCGCAACACCATAGACGCCACCGAGTTTTCCCAGCCCGCCATCGACAAGATGCTGGGGCTGGATCAGATCGTGAAAAACTACATCATGCCCGGCTGGCACCAGACCCTGACCACCTCTCACCTGCTGGTGAACAAGGACGTGTGGAACAAGCTTGAGCCCGAAACCCGCGCCCTGGTGGAAATGGGCTGTGAGTCCGCCACCCTCAAGGGCTTTGCCCAGAGCGAATGGGCCCAGCCCACGGCGCTCAGGGACTATGAAAAGGAAGGGGTCACCGCCCAGGTGCTGCCCGAGCCGGTGCTGCGTGAGCTGGAAAAGGTCACCAACCGGGTGATGGACGACATCGCCGCCGAAGACGAGATGTTCAAGCGGGTGCTGACCAGCCAGCGCGAGTTTATGAAGCACCATGCCATCTGGCACGGCAAGGGCTACCTGCCCCGCGACTTCTATCAGTACAACTAATCACGCCGGGGCGGGCACGGTCGTGTCCGCCTTTTATTGATTGAACTGACGAGGTCGCCATGTCAAAACCAAACGACTCAACCCAAGTGTTGCCCCATAACCGGCTGTCGGTCCGGCTGGACGCCCTGGTAGCGGGCACCGGCCGGCTCAGTGCCTGGCTGTGGCTGGCGGTGCTGGTGGTGGTGCTCACCAATGTGTTCAGCCGCTTTGTGCTGTCGGCGGGCTCCATCGCCCTTGAAGAGCTGTCCTGGCACCTGTTTGGCATCGCCACCATGCTCTCCCTGGGATATGCGGTGGTGGAAGACGATCATGTGCGGGTGGATGTGCTGCGGGAGCGGTTTTCCCTGCCCACCCAGGCCTGCATCGAGCTGGCGGGCATCCTGCTGCTGGCGCTGCCGATCATGGCGTTGATGGTGGATACCCTTATTCCCTACGCCTGGAAGGCCTGGGTCTATAGCGAGCGCTCCCAGGCCCCCAGCGGCTTGCCCTATCGTTTTATTTTCAAGAGCGTGCTGCCCCTTGGGCTGATGCTGGTGGCCCTGGCGCTGTTTTCCCGCGCCCTGCGCTGCGCCACCCTGTTGTTTGCATTTCCCCGCCGCCTGGGGGATCCCCCTCGGGCCAAATCCGGCGCCTGGCTGGCCAACACGGAGAAATAACCATGGAGCTGGAAACACTGATGGTGGTGGCCATGTTTGCCACCTTTATGGGGCTGTTGCTGCTGGGCTTTCCCGTGGCCTGGGTGCTGGCCGGCACCGGACTGTTGTTTGCCCTGGCCGGCCATGTGATGGTGGAGCAGTTTGACGCCAATCTCTGGTTTACCTGGAACGGCACTATCGGGGTGCTGGACGCCCGCCTGTTCGGCATTGTCGCCAACGAGCTGATGGTGGCGCTGCCGCTGTTTATTTTCATGGGCATTATGCTGGATCGCTCCGGCATTGCCGAACGGCTGATGCACAGCCTGGTGCGGGCGCTGGGGCCGCTGCGGGGCGGCTATGCGCTCACCGTGGTGATCGTGGGCATGCTGCTGGCGGCGTCCACCGGCATTGTGGGGGCATCCGTGGTGCTGCTGGGCATGCTGTCCATCGGTCCCATGCTGCAGGCCAATTACAACCGCAGCCTGGCGGTGGGCACTGCCTGCTCGGTGGGCACCCTGGGCATTCTGGTGCCCCCCAGCATCATGCTGGTGTTGATGGCCGACCGGCTGGGCACGCCCTCGGCCTCGGTGGGCAAGTTGTTTATGGGCGCCCTGGTACCCGGACTGATGCTGGGGGCCATGTATGTGCTCTATATCGTGCTGCTGGCCTGGTGGAAAAAGGACGCGGCGCCGGCCCCCGAGCACAAGCAGGCCATGGACGCCCGGGCCTGGGGCGAGGTGGCCCTGGCGGTGTTGCCGCCGCTGGTGCTGATCGGCGCCGTACTGGGCTCCATCTTTCACGGCATTGCCACCACCACCGAGGCCTCGGCGGTGGGCGCGGTGGGGGCGCTGCTGATGGCGCTGTGCAGCCGCCGGCTTGACTGGCAAGTGCTGCGTGATTCCCTCTACCAGACCAGTCGCACCACCGCCTTTATCTTCGGTATCTTTATCGGCGCCACCGTGTTTGCCGCCGTATTGCGGGGCCTGGGTGGCGACGACGTGATCCGTCAGGCCATTACCGGTCTGCCCTTTGGCACCACGGGTGTCATGCTCACCATTTTGTTTATTACCTTTCTGCTGGGGTTCTTTCTCGACTGGGTGGAGATCACCCTGATCATTCTGCCGCTGGTGGCCCCCGTGGTGTTTTCCCTCGGGGTGGAGCCGGTGTGGTTCGCGGTGCTGTTTGCCCTGTGTCTGCAAACCTCCTTTCTCACGCCGCCGGTGGGTTTTGCCCTGTTTTACATCAAGGGCGTGTGCCCGCCTGAGATCACCACCAAGGACATTTACCGGGGGGTGGCGCCCTTTATCTGCCTGCAGTTGCTGGGTCTGGGACTGGTGTTTGCATTTGAACCCCTGGCGACCTGGTTGCCCGCCCATGTCTATGGCGGCCAGTAATCCGACTTTCACAAGGAGAGACAGTTATGCGTCTTGAACACAAGGTGGCGTTGATCACCGGCGCCGGCCAGGGCATTGGCCGGGCCATTGCCCGGCACTACGCCCGGGAAGGTGCCCGCGTGGCGGTGGCGGATTTAAGCCTGGCCGGGGCCGAGCAGACGGTGCTGGGCATCGTCGCCGAGGGCGGCGAAGCCATTGCCCTGCAGATGGACGTGACCGATGAACAGGCGGTGAACGCCGGCGTGCAGCGGGTGGTGCAGCACTGGGGCCGGCTCGATATCGCCCTGGCCAACGCCGGCATTCAGCATATTGAGCCGGTGCACAAGCTGGACTACGCCGACTGGCGCCGGGTCATGAACGTGCACCTCGACGGCGCCTTTCTGCTGACCCGCGCCGCGCTGGCGGCCATGTATGAACACGGCGGCGGTGTCATGCTCTACATGGGCTCGGTGCACTCGCTGGAGGCGTCGCCGCTGAAGGCGCCCTACGTGGCGGCCAAGCACGGCATGCTGGGGCTGTGCCGCACCGTGGCCCGGGAAGGGGCGGCCAGGGGCGTGCGCAGCAACATCATCTGCCCGGGCTTTGTTCGCACCCCCCTGGTGGAGAAACAAATACCCGAGCAGGCGCGGGAGCTGGGCCTGAGTGAACAGGAAGTGGTGCAGAACGTCATGCTTAAACACACGGTGGACGGCGAGTTTACCACCCTGGAGGACGTGTCCGAGCTGGCGGTACACCTGGCGGCGTTTCCGTCGGCGGCGCTCACCGGTCAGTCGGTGGTGGTCAGCCACGGCTGGCACATGCAATAGGAGGTCATGATGACGAACAATGAAGTGCTATGGACGCCCACGCCGGCGCTGCGGGAGCACAGCCACATGGCGCGCTATATCAACTGGCTGGAAAGCCGGGGACTGGGTGGTTTTGCCGGCTATGACGCCCTGCATGCCTGGTCGGTGCGCGAGCCCGAGGCATTCTGGCAGTCGGTATGGGACTTCTGCGGCCTGCACTGCCACACCCCGGCCAGTCGGGTGCTGGGCCGGCGCGACATGCCGGGGGCCGAGTGGTTTCCCGGCATGCGCATGAACTTTGCCGCCAATCTGCTGCGCCACGGCACCGGCCCCCTGGCCGACCACGATGCCGTGGTATGCCATGGCGAGAGCGGTGCTCCTGCCCGTTACAGTTTTGCCCGGCTGTACCGGGACGTGGGCGCGCTGGAGGCCTGGCTGCGGGCGCAGGGTGTGCAGAGTGGCGACCGGGTGGCGGGCGTGGTCACCCACGGTTACGAGGCGCTGGTGGCCATGCTGGCGGCCACCAGCATGGGCGCGGTGTGGAGCTCGGCGTCGCCGGACTTTGGTGCCGAGGCCATCATCGACCGCTTTGGCCAGATAAGCCCGAGCGTGCTGGTGCTGGTCAATGGTTACCGTTACGGCGGCCGGGACTACGACCGGCGCGAGGAATTTGCCAGGGTGGTGCAGGGGCTGCCGGGGCTGCGCGCGGTGCTGAGCGTGCCCGTGCTGCCGGGGCTGGGAGAGCAGAGCGGGCCGGCCGTGACCTGCTGGTCCCGGGCCCTGGCCGAGGGCCGGGGCCAGGCGCCTTCCTTTACGCCGCTGCCCGCCGATCATCCGGTATACATACTGTTTTCCTCCGGCACCACGGGCAAGCCCAAGTGCATTGTGCACGGCGCCGCTGGCACCCTGGTCAATCACGCCAAGGAGCTGGTGCTGCACGGCGATCTGGGGACGGGTGACCGGCTGATGTATTACACCACCTGCGGCTGGATGATGTGGAACTGGCAGGCCTCGGCGCTGCTGGCCGGAGTGACCCTGATCACCGTGGACGGCGCCGTGGCGCAGCCGGATCTCAACCGGCTGTGGGCGCTGGCGGAGCAGGAAAAGGTGACCCATTTCGGCACCAGTGCGCGGTTTCTGGCCGAGTGCCGCAAAACCGGCCTACAACCGGGGCAGCGTTTTGATTTAACGGCGCTGCGGGTGGTGTTTTCCACTGGCTCGCCGCTGCTGCCGGAAGACTACGACTGGGTCTATGGCACCCTGCCAAAGCAAGTGCTGCTGGGCTCCATTGCCGGCGGCACCGACATTTGCGGCTGCTTTGTGGGCTGCTGCCCGCTGCTGCCGGTGCGTCGGGGCGAAATTCAGTGCCGCTTGCTGGGGGTGGACGCGGTGGCCATGGATGAGCAGGGCCGGGAAACCACCGGCCGGGGCGAGCTGGTATGCCGCCAGCCGCTGCCGTGCATGCCTGTGGGTTTCTGGCAGGATGGCGACAATAAGCGCTACCATGACGCCTATTTCGATACCTTTCCCGGGATCTGGGCCCACGGTGACTATGTGGCCTTTACCGGGCACGGCGGCGCCATCATCTATGGCCGTTCCGACGCCACCCTCAACCCGGGGGGCGTGCGCATCGGTACCGCGGAGATCTACCGCCAGGTGGAGCTGGACCCCAATATCAAGGACAGTCTGGTGGTGGGCCGGCAGACAGACGGCGACGTGGAAGTGGTGTTGCTGGTGGTGGCGGATGAGCGCCTGAGCGAGGATCAGTGCAAGCGGCTGCGCCAGCGCATTCGCACCGGCGCCAGCCCCCGGCACATGCCCCGCCATATAGTGCAGGTGCCGGAAATTCCCTACACCCGCAGCGGCAAAAAGGTGGAGCTGGCGGTGGCCCGGCTGCTCAATGGCGGGGGCCGAAGCGACAACCGCGATGCCCTGGCCAACCCTCAGGCGCTGGATGCCATTGCCGATTGCCTGCGAAAAGCCAGCCTGCTTGAGCCCTGAGATAACCGCCGCGCCGGCTACCTCAGCTGACTGTCTTTACTGGCGCGGCGGTTAATGCCGCTGTTGCTGCGCTGTTTTTCTTCCTTGCCCTGGCACTCAATGCACAGCCTTACCCCGGGCACCGCCTTGCGGCGGGCCTCGGGTATGGGGGCATCGCATTCCTCGCAGTGGCTCAGGCTGTCGCCGGCGCCCAGCCGGCGGCGGGCATCCTGCACCGCGTCTTCCACACTGGCGTCTATCTGATCCTGCACGGCGCCGTCCCGTGACCATCCTCCTGCCATGGTGTTCTCCCGTGGTGTATTTATGCTCACCATAATGGCACCGAACATGAAATCGCGCTGTGCGCCCGGCGGCACAATCGTCACTCGGCGGTGTTGCCCTGCCAGCAGAAAAAGCCCGATTCCTTGCCCAGTATATTGACGGACTGGTGCTGATCGCAGGCCCGGCCGGCGAGGCCGGCACACACCTGCAGGGGCAGCAGGTGTTCTTCCCGCGGGTGACAGAAACGGGCATGAGGCGCCTGCTCCCAGTGTTGCAGGCGGTGCCGGCGCTCGGCTTCGCTTAAGCTGGCATCGCAGCAGGTTTGTGTCAGCCAGCGTTCAAAGGCGTGGTTTTTGTCGTTGGCCTCGGGGGAGCTTGTGAAAAACTCACGCATATTGTGAAACGAAAAGCCGGAGCCAATCACCAGCAGGCGCTGACCTTCCAGGGCGCGCAGGGCCTCGCCCATGGCCAGGTGAAAGCCGGCGTCGAGGTGGCCGGCCAGGGACAGTTGCACACAGGGAATGCCGGCCCCGGGATACATGATCTTCAGGGGCACAAACATGCCGTGATCAAAGCCCCGCCGGGCGTCCTGCCGGCAGGGCAGGCCGGCGTTCTGCAGCGCCTGCTGAATCTGCTTAGCCAGAGCGGGTTCGCCGGGGCAGGGATATTCGATGGCATAGGACTCAGGGGGAAAGCCGTAATAGTCGTAAATCAGCCCGGGTGTGGTGCCGGCGGTAACGGTGGGCTCGGCTTCTTCCCAGTGGGCGCTTATCAGCACAATGGCCTCGGGCCGGCGCAGTTGCCCGGCCAGTTTGCCAAGCCCGGCCACCATATCGGCATGGCCCGGGTCACCCAGCAGCGGCAGGGGGCCGCCGCCATGGGAAATAAACACAATATCAAGGGATGAGTTCATGAAAAGCTCCGAAATGACGCCTTCTTGCCGTCATGCCCGTGTCTCCTTGGTCATGCCCGCGCTTCCGTCACACCCGCGAAGGCGAGAGTCCAGAGACAGACGATACCAGGCCTGCATATGAAGGGTAATGGCAGGCCGCAGTGTGGTTTGCAGAGTAGGGTGCGAATGAGCCTTGGCGAATTCCGCCATGCCGCAGTTGGCCTGATGTTGCGATTCGCTGCGCTCATCGGCAACCTACCCGTGCTTAACGCTCTCAGGCAACGGCTGGCTTCACCGCCCCCAGCCGTGCCAGCAGCCAGTTGTCCAGCGCCAGGCGGCCGCCACCCTGAATGGCCAGGGCCAGGCTTACCGCAAACAGGGTCAGGGCATATTCATAACCGTTGTTGGCCATAAACAGACCGTTGCCGGCATGCACGCTGAACAGGGCCACCAGCATGGTAAAAGCCGTTACTACCGCCGCCGGCCGGGTCAGCAGTCCCAGCAGCAGGGCCAGGCCGCCAAAGAACTCGGCGCTGCCGGCGAGCAGGGCCATCAGGTAACCGGGGGCCAGGCCAATGCTGGCCATCCACTGGCCGGTGCCTTCCAGGCCGTATCCGCCAAACCAGCCAAACAGCTTCTGGGCGCCGTGGGCGGCCAGAATGATGCCGGTGGGCACGCGCAGGGCCAGGGCCGCCAGGCCGGCACGGGATTCAAGCAGGGAATGAGTAAAGCGGGTCATGGGTAAGTCTCCTCCAAGTGATGATGCGCTCACTTTACTTTCATTAATTCATTGGTTAAACGTGCGCCATATTGTTTAATTATAAACATATTGTTGTTAATTGGGTTGTTGGATGACTGACTGTCAGCCCAGTACCTGGATGAGGAGGTCAAAGGGTGTCTGCTTCGCCGTGCCCTCTGCGCCATGGAAGGCGCAGCGGAGCCCCCATGGATGGGTTTACGGCGTGCCGGAGAAGCAGTGCGCTTTGGCCGACGATGATACCCGGCACAGCAAACATTTCTGGTGAATATCATGCTTCAGGGAGGTCCAGTGGATCGAATTGATATTATGCGCGCCTTTGTCACCGTGGTGGCGGAAGGCAGTTTTACTCAGGCCGCCGACCGGCTGGGATTATCACCCCAGCTGGTCAGCAAATACGTGGCCCGGCTGGAAGCACGGCTGGGCACCCGGCTGCTGAACCGTACCACCCGCAAGGTGCATGCCACCGAAGAGGGCTTGCGCTACGCCGAGCGGGCCCGGCAGTTGCTGAACGACATCGACGAGCTGGAGCAGGGCCTGGGCGACGCCCACCATCAGCCTCAGGGGCGGCTCAGGGTGAGTGCCCCCGTATCCTTTGCCACCCGCCATCTGGCACCGCTGTTGTGTGATTTTCAGCGCTCTTACCCGCAGGTCAGCGTCGATTTGCAGCTTAATGACCGCAAGGTGGATATTGTGGAAGAAGGCTTTGACCTGGCCCTGCGCATCGGCCACCTCAAAAGCTCATCACTCATCGCCCGGCGCATTGCGCCCATACGCCTGGTGATCTGCGCCGCTCCCGATTACCTGAAACGTCACGGCACACCAGCCAGCCCCGAGGAGCTTAAACAGCATCGCTGCCTGCACTACAGCTATATGGAGCAGGATCCAGGTCTGCCCGGTGACGGTGCGCTCAGCTGCAACAACGGCGATGTGCTGGTGGACGCCGCCATTCGGGGCTCCGGCATCATTATTCAGCCCACCTTTATCACCGGCCCCGCCATTGCCGACGGCCGGCTGCAAGTGATCCTGCCCGAGCATGCCCCGGCCCCCATGGCGCTCTATGCGGTCTATGCCCACCGCACCCTGCTGCCGGGCAAGATCCGCAGCTTTGTCGACTTTATGGATGGCTACTTCGGCGATCCACCCGTGTGGGATCACTTCGGCCCCTGTTGAAGCCGGAAATTCGGATTGTTGCGTTTGTGTTATCAATCGCTGCAAAAAGTGAATTGGATGTTAATTGTGAGGGTTGTTAACTTGAAATCACCCAAGGGGGAAAGCGCCGGAGAAGGTGCCGGAGCTCAACCATTTTTACAGTGAAATCAGGAGAATAACCATGTCCCACGACTCTCAGGATCTGATGACCATGCTCAACCAGGCTTTCGACGAAGCCACCTCCCTGTATCAGCAAAACGGCTTTCAGCGCCGTGTCGGTTTCGGCAAAAAGCCGGCGCTGATCAGCGTGGATCTGGCCAACGCCTGGACCCGGCCCGGCAACCCCTTTACCTGCGACAAGATTGACGACGAGATCATTCCAGGCATGCAGCGTCTGCTGGAAGCGTTCCGCGCCAAGAACCTGCCCGTTGTGCACGTCACCACCTGCTATCAGGTGAACGATCGCAACAACCCCAACACCGACATGGGCCTGTGGCACAACAAGATCCCGGTGGACTTCTGCGCTCAGGACAACGAAGAGTTGTGGGCCATTGACGACCGTATTGCCCCCATTGAAGGCGAACAGGTGCTCATCAAGAAGCACGCCAGCTCCTTCCAGGGTACCTATCTGGCCGGCTTCCTGCGCGCCGCCGGGGTCGACACCGTGCTGGTGACCGGCGTGACCGCCTCCGCCTGTGTGCGCACCACCATCTGTGACGCCATGGCCGAGGGTTTCCGCCCCATCGCGGTGAAGGAGTGCATCGGTGACCGCATTCCCGGCGCCGTGGCCTGGAACCTGTTTGATATCGACGCCAAGTTCGGCGATGTGGAAACCGTCGACACCTGTGTGGACTATCTGAACAAGCTGGAACGTCAGTAACCATGTACTGATGGCTGAAGTCAGGACCGGCGCCGGCCGCTGTCCGGAGCCGGTCCCCACTATAGGGACATATGATGAAAGCGCTCACACCAAGCAAACTTACCCTGGCGCTGACCGCCGCTCTGACGGTCACGCCCTTTCTTTCCACCATGGCGCAGGCCGCGCCTACCGTACTCAAGTTTCACAGCGGCTATGCCGAATCCCGGCCGGAAGCCGGTTACCTCAATGAATTTGCCAAAGACGTGGAGCAGCTGTCGGGCGGTGATCTGAAAGTGGATGTGTTCCACGCCGCCTCGCTGGGGCTGCATGAGCCGGATCTGCTGCGCATATTGCAGCGGGGCTCGGTGGATATGGCCCTGCTCTATGGTGAGTATTACACCCGTGACGCCCCCGAGCTGGCCGCCGTCTACGCCCAGGGCGCCATTACCCAACCCGAACAACATCTCGACATTCTTCCTACCATTCGCGACATTTACGAGCAGGGTTACGCCAAATGGAATATCAAGACCATTGGCGGCATCGTCTCGCCGGTGTTCAGTGTGGGCCTGCACTGCAAGGAGCCGGTCAACAGCCTGGCCGGACTCAAGGACAAGAAGGTGCGGGTCTGGTCGGCCCAGCTGGTCGACGCCTTTGGCAAACTCGATATCTCCGCTCAGGTCATTCCCCAGAACGACATGTATATGGCGTTGCAGACCGGGGTGGTGGACTGCGCCTATTACCTCTCTACCGTGGCGGAAACCGTTTCCCTGCATGAGGTCACCGATTACGAAGCCTATCTGCATCCTTGGGCGGCGGTGCCGGCCCTGTTTGGCATCAGTGAGCGCAGCTGGAAGAAGCTGAGCGAGGAGCAGCAGCAAGTGCTGCAGCAGGCCGGTGAAAAACTGTGGCAGAAAACCCGTGACGCCGCCGTGGACCCGGAGCGGGAAGCTACCGCCCGGGCCAGGCGTGAGGCGCTGGGGGTCACCATGCTGGAGGACTTTTCGGCTCAGGATGTGGCCAGCTTCCAGCAGGCGGCACTGTCGGCCTGGCACACCATTGCCAGGCGGGCCGGCCCGGATGGCGAAACCATTTACAACACAGTGACTGGCAAGCTCAGCGCGCTGGCCAAACAGTAATTACCACGCCGGGGCCTTCCCGTGCGCCCCGGCCGTGGCTCACCAGGAGGGTGAATCACCATGTCCCTGTTAACCAAAATTGTCGACAGGCTGTGTTACGGCCTGTTTCTCGCCGGGGTCGGCGGCGGCATACTGATGACCATTACCGTGTTCGCCAGTACCCTGCTGCGCTACCTCTTTGGCAGTCCGGTGCATTTTTCCAATGAGCTCGCCGGTTTATTGTTTTTTTCCCTGACCTTTCTCACCATTCCCCATGTGCTCAACAGCGGCCGTCATATTCGCATCGACCTGATTACCCGTGCCCTGTCTGCAAGAGCGGCGCGCCTGTCCGAGACCTTTGCCGGCCTGGTGCTGATATTGTTTTCCACCATCGTTATTTATGAATCCTGGGATTTCATGGTGTTTTCCCGGGAGATCGAAGCCCGATCCGATATCAGTGGTCTGCTGCTGTGGCCCTGGATGGCACTGATGCCGTTGTCCTTCGTGCTGTGCATTCTGGTGCAGCTGCGCCATGGTCTGCGTCACCCGGAAGTGGGCGAGCAGTCCGATAATGAGCAATCCGTGGAGGTGGCGTAATGAGCTGGCTTATTCTGAGTTCCGGGCTGCTGGTGCTGCTCGGCAGCGGCGCCCTGCTGGGGGCTGCCCTGGGCCTGGTAGGCATGATTTTGCTGCACTTTCAGGGGGGCGGTGCCACGGCGCTGGCGATCAACTCGGTGTGGAACCTGCTGACCGGGTTTTCCCTGACGGCGGTGCCGCTGTTTATCTTTCTCGGTGACATATTGCTGGCGAGCGGCGTGTCGACCCGGGTCTACAATGGCCTGACGCCGCTGTTCCGGCGTATTCCGGGCCAGCTGCTGCACACCAACATTGCGGTCTGCACCCTGTTCAGTGCGGTCAGCGGCTCCAGCTCGGCCACGGCGGCGGCCATCGGCTCCATCGGCTATCCGGAGCTGAAGCGGCGGGGCTATTCTCCCAGCATGGTGGTGGGCACCCTGGCGGCGGGGGGCACCCTTGGCCTGCTGATCCCGCCCAGCCTGGCACTGATCATCTATGGCGCCACCCAGCACGTGTCCATTGGCAAGCTGTTTCTGGCGGGCATTCTGCCCGGGCTGATGATCTCCGCGGCCTTTTTTGCCTGGATCATCATTCGCTCGCGCATCGGCAGCCGGGTAGTGCCGGAAGGCCGTGAGGCCATGGACTGGGCCGAGGTGCGCCGGGGTCTGACTCAGATCTGGCCGCTGCCCATTCTGATCTTTTTTGTGCTGGGCACCATTTATCTGGGCATTGCCACCCCCACGGAAGCGGCATCTCTCGGGGTGATGGCCAGCATAGTGCTGGGTTTCAGCTGGGGGGATCTGACCCTTGGCAAACTGTGGCAGGCGTTCAAGCGTTCCACCGTCATGTTCAGTGCCATCGCCTTTATCATGCTGGGCACGGCCATATTGTCCCAGGCGGTGAGCATGCTGGCGCTGCCTCGTGAGGCGGTGGCGGCCATCTCGGAAATCGGCTTTGGCCCCTACGGCATTCTGCTGATGATAGTGCTGGTGTATATCGTGCTCGGCTGTTTCTTTGACGGCATCTCCCTGTTGCTGATGACCCTGCCCATTACCTTTCCCATGGTGATGAGTCTGGGGTTCGATCCCATCTGGTTCGGGGTGATTGTGACCCTGCTGATGGAAATCGGCATGATCACGCCGCCGGTGGGGCTAAACCTGTTTGTATTGACCTCGATCACCCGCAACGAGGTCAACCTCACGGAAGCGGCCTGGGCGTCCTTGCCCTACTGGCTGATCCTGCTGGGGGCGGTGGGGCTCTACACCCTGTTCCCGGGACTGGTGCTGTGGCTGCCAGGGTTTGGCTGATGTGATGAATATGTAGTTATTGGTAGTAAAAAGCCGGCATGTTGCCGGCTTTTTTCGTATTCAACGAACTATCCGGATTATTCCATTCAGGTTATTAATTCTTTAAAAAAGTGAATTGGATGTTAATTATCAGGCTGGGTACTCTGTATTTGCCAACGAAAGGAACGGCACTGAACGGGCCGGGAAATTCGACCTTTAATCAGCAAAAAACGGAGAAAAACCATGTCCAAAGAGTCCCAGGATCTGATGACCATGCTCAACCAGGCTTTCGACGAAGCCACCTCCCTGTATCAGCAAAACGGCTTTCAGCGCCGTGTCGGTTTCGGCAAAAAGCCGGCGCTGATCAGCGTGGATCTGGCCAACGCCTGGACCCGGCCCGGCAACCCCTTTACCTGCGACAAGATTGACGACGAGATCATTCCAGGCATGCAGCGTCTGCTGGAAGCGTTCCGCGCCAAGAACCTGCCCGTTGTGCACGTCACCACCTGCTATCAGGTGAACGATCGCAACAACCCCAACACCGACATGGGCCTGTGGCACAACAAGATCCCGGTGGACTTCTGCGCTCAGGACAACGAAGAGTTGTGGGCCATTGACGACCGTATTGCCCCCATTGAAGGCGAACAGGTGCTCATCAAGAAGCACGCCAGCTCCTTCCAGGG
>NZ_QAGM01000001.1:0-148899 GCF_003049725.1 Oceanimonas marisflavi | reverse complement strand
GGCACAACAAGATCCCGGTGGACTTCTGCGCTCAGGACAACGAAGAGTTGTGGGCCATTGACGACCGTATTGCCCCCATTGAAGGCGAACAGGTGCTCATCAAGAAGCACGCCAGCTCCTTCCAGGGCACCTATCTGGCCGGCTTCCTGCGCGCCGCCGGGGTCGACACCGTGCTGGTGACCGGCGTGACCGCCTCCGCCTGTGTGCGCACCACCATCTGTGACGCCATGGCCGAAGGCTTCCGCCCCATCGCGGTGAAGGAGTGTATCGGTGACCGTATTCCCGGCGCCGTGGCCTGGAACCTGTTCGACATCGACGCCAAGTTCGGCGACGTGGAAACCGTCGATACCTGCGTGGACTACCTGAACAAGCTCGAAAAGCAGTAATATCACCCTCGGCTCGGTGGAAGGCGGAGCCGTATAAAACGCCTTCCACCAGCTCCTTAATGGATTGAAGGAGAAGCAAATGGCACGTATCGGTGTAGATGTAGGCGGTACCAATACCGACCTGATACTGGAAACCACGGAAAGGGATTCAATTGGTAAGGGTATCTTTGAACACAAGGTGCCCAGCACCACGGAAGATCAGTCCATTGCGGTGATGCAGGGCATACTGGAGATCTGCGACAAGGCCGGACTCGACAAGAACGAAATCGACCTTATCGTGCATGGCACTACCGTGGCCACCAATATCTCCATTGAAAAGAACGGCGCCGAAGTGGGCATGCTCACCACCAAGGGGTTCAGGGATATTCTTCATATCGGCCGCCACAAGCGCCCCCATAATTTCTCTCTGCACTTCGACGCCCCCTGGCAGTCTTCCCCTCTGGTCAAACGCCGCAACCGCATTCCCATCAATGAACGCATACTGCCGCCTCATGGCACGGTGGAAACCGCCCTGGACGAGCAGGAAGTACGGGACGCCGTGGCCACCCTCAAGGCCCGGGGCGTGCAGGCGGTGATCATCGGTTTTCTCTATTCCTTCCTGAACCGGGAGCATGAGCTGAAGGCCAAGGAAATCGTGCAGGAAATGATGCCCGGCGCCTTTGTCTGCTGCTCCAGCGAAGTGGTGGACGTGATGCGCGAATACGAGCGCTTCTCCACCACCGCCATGAACGCCTATGTGGGCCCCAGCACCTCCAGTTACCTCACTCATCTTTCCAGCCAGCTGCGGGAGCACGGCATTGACGCCGATTTGCGCATCATGCAGTCCAATGGCGGCGTGGCCACGGTGGAAAGCTGCTGCGAGCGCCCGGTGAACATTCTGATGTCGGGCCCCGCCGGCGGCGTGATCGGCGGTCACCACTTCGCCCAGCTCGACGGCGAGCAGAACATCATTACCGTGGATATCGGCGGCACCTCGGCAGACATTTCCACCCTGTCCGACGGCGGCATCAAGATCATGAACCCGCGGGATTCCTACGTGGCCGGCTATCCGGTGATGGTGCCGATGATCGATCTGATCACCATAGGGGCGGGGGGCGGCTCCATTGCCTATATCGACGAGGCCGGTGGCTTTCAGGTGGGGCCACGTTCGGCGGGCTCCAATCCCGGCCCGGCCTGTTACAACCGGGGCGGCACCGAGCCCACGGTGACCGACGCCAATATCGTGCTGGGCCGGCTGGATCCGGACCGCATGCTCGGGGGCGATCTCAACCTGGATCCGGCGCTGTCCGAGCAGGCCATTCGGGAAAAAATCGCCGAGCCCCTCGGCATGAGCGTCAAGGACGCCGCTCTGGGTATTCTCAAGATCGTCAACAACAACATGGCTCTGGCCATTCGCTCCAACTCGGTGGCCCGGGGCGTGGATCCCCGCGACTTTGTGCTGATGCCCTTTGGCGGCGCCGGTCCGGTGCATGGCCCGGCCCTGGCGGCGGAAGTGAACGCCAAGGCGGTATTTGTGCCGCCGGCGCCGGGCATTACCGCTGCCGCCGGCCTGCTGACCACCAACCTGCAGTACGAAGCCACCCGCTCCATGCTGTGCGATCTCAACACCATTTCCGACGACAGCCTGGAACGGCTGCAGCACAACCTGTCGCTGCTGGAAACCGAGATCATGCAAAAACTGCGGGACGACGGCGTCGAGCCGGAGAACATGAGCCTTACCCGGCTGGCGGAATGCCGCTATTACGGCCAGGGCTTTGAGCTCAGGGCCACCATTCCCGCCGGCGATGTGACCCGCGACGGTGTGCAGCAGGTGATTGACGCCTTCCACCAGGCTCACGAGGCGGATTATGGCTATTGCTTCCAGGGGGCGGTGGTGGAGCTGGTGACCCTGCGGGTGATTGGTAACGCCGAGTCCCGCAAGCTGGAGTGGCCATTGAGCGAAGAGGCTGGCCCGGACGATCTGGACAAGGCCTTCCTCTATGAGCGCACCACCGTGTTTGACGACGGTCAGGAGTGTGTGACCCCCCGCTATGACCGCAAGGCCCTCAAGGCCGGACAGCGAGTGCCGGGGCCGGCGCTGCTGGTGCAGCGGGATTCCACATCACTGGTGCCGCCCGGATGGCAGGCCCGGATTTCCCGCCATGGCAATCTCTTTATTTCCAAGGACGCGTAAGAAGGATGAATGACATGAACCAGACACAGGTCGATCCCATTACCCTGCAGGTCATCAACGGTGCCCTGAAAACCATTGCCGAAGAAATGGGCCACATCCTTTACCGCATGTCCTTTTCTTCCATTATTCGGGAGTCCCAGGATCTGGGGGCGGGGCTGTTTGACACCAACTTTCAGACCATCTGCGAGTCGGAGTCCACGCCCATGCACATCGGCTCCATTCCCGCCTACCTGCGCGGGGTGGAGCAGACCCTGCAGGGCGGGGAGTGGCATGAAGGGGACGTGGTGCTCCACAACCATCCCTATTACGGCTCCAGCCACTCACCGGATCTGGCGGTGATTATTCCGGTGTTTTACGAGGGCGAGCTGGTGGGCTTTTCCGGCAATACCGCCCACCATATCGACATTGGCGCCGCCACGCCTGGGCTGATCATCGACGTGGGCGATGTCTATGCCGAGGGCATGCTGCTGGCGGGCATCAAGCTCTATGAAAAGGGCGTGCGCAACGAGGCTCTGGCCCAGATGATCACCCAGAACAGCCGGGCCTCCACCCAGCTGCTGCGGGACATCGACGCCCAGGTGGCCTCGGCCCAGCTCGGGGTCAAGCGCTTCAAGGAGTTGCTGGACCGCTACGGCAAAAGCACCACCTTTGCCGCCGTGGATCAGCTTATCGACTACTCCGAGAGCATACTGCGCCAGAAAATCCGCGAGGTACCCAACGGTGAATACCGGGCTGAAGGCTTTCTCGACGATGACGGCCGTAACCGGGACGAGCGGCTGCCGGTGGTGGTGACGGTCAAGGTGGAAGACGACAGCATTACCGTGGATCTCACCGGCTCGGCACCCCAGACCCCCACCGCCTACAACGTGCCCTTTGAGGGCTCGTGCAAGGTGGCCGCCTACGCCGCCTTTCGCAAGCTGCTGCTCGACACCCACACCATGGATGTGCCGGTGCCGTCCAACGAGGGCTCGTTCCGTCCCATCAAGGTGGTGGCGCCGAAAGGCTCCATCTTTAACCCGGTATTTCCGGCGGCGGCCGAGGCCCGCTTTACCCAGTGCAACCGCATGATAGACCTTATCATCAAGGCACTGGCGCCGGTCATGCCGGATCGGGTGATCGCCGGCAGCTCCGCCTCCATCTCCTTTGCTTCCTATTCCGGGGTCAAGGACGACGGCGACTACTGGGTGTTCCTGGAAGTGAACGAGGGCGCTTACGGCGGCCGGCCTCACTCAGACGGACCCGACTGCATCGACAACCTGATGGCCAATACCCGCAACAACCCCATTGAGGATCTGGGCATGCACCTGCCGATGATCTGCGACCGTTACGAGCTACGCGACGATGTGATGCCCGGGGCGGGCAAGTACCGGGGCGGCATTGGCGTGGTCAAGGCGCAGCGGGTGCTGACGCCGGGCTTTATCACCCACGAGAGCGAGCGTCATTTCGACGTGCCCTGGGGCCTGTTCGGCGGTACCGACGGCGCTGTGGGCAAGACCGAGATCTACAACCAGGCCACGCCGGAGATAGTGACCCGGATGCACTCCAAGTTTTCCGGCCATGCCACTCGGGCCGGGGACGTGATGGCCTATTACTCCCCCTGCGGTGGTGGCTACGGCAACCCCCTGGAGCGGCCGGCGGAGCAGGTGCGGGAAGACGTACTCGACGATTTCTGTACCCGGGAGCATGCCTTTGAGGTGTATGGCGTGGTGCTGGACGAGGCCCTTGAGCTCGATATGGTGGCCACCCTGGATCGCCGGGAGCTGCTCGCCAGCGCCGGCTGAAAAATAACATCGTCATTGAGGACAGCTTTGCTCGGGGCGGGTTATCCGCCCCTTTTTTTGTCTGAAATATGGCTAAGGAAAGTAATATGAATGCAAATGAGCAAGTGATTACTTCGCCCGACACGACGGCCGGGCAACACACCAATCACCTGATGGAGTCATCGATTCTGCCGGTCAGCCAGCGGCGCAGAACCATAGGCGCCTGGGGCTTTGTGTGGATCTGGGTGGGCATTGCGGTGATCATCGCTACCTTTCAGCTGGGCGCCAACGGCGTGACCGGCCTGCCTCTGTGGCAGGTGATCCTGACCATACTGATCGCCAACGTGATCCTGGCGTCACTAATGACCCTGACCGCCGATATCGGCACCGAGCATGGTTTGTCGTTTTCGGTGTATCTGCGGGCGCCGTTCGGGGTGTACGGCACCCATATTCCCTCGATTTTTCGCGGCCTGATTGCGGCGGTCTGGTTTGGCATTCAGACCTACCTGGGGGCCCTGGCGCTGAACGGCATTGTGGAATACCTGATCGGGTTTTCCAGCTGGCCGCTGTGGTATCTGGTGTTTGCCCTGGTGCAGGTGGCCAACACCGCGCTGGGCATCAAGTCGGTGGAGCGGCTGGCGGCCATTGCCGCGCCGGCGATACTGGCGATTTCGGTATGGATGTATTTTACCCTGGACGTGCTGGCCCGGACGCAAGGCATCAATATCTGGACCTTTGTGGGCGAGGCCGACGTGTCCATTCTGACCCTGTTTCTGGCCAATGTGGCCTTCTGGTCGACCCTGGCCATCGACATTCCCAATATCACCCGTTTTGTCAAAACGCGGGCGGGCGCCCGGGGCTTTATGGCGCGCAACCGCAATATTTTGCTGGCCCAGCTGGTAGCGCTGCCGGTGACCCAGGCCTGGATTGCGCTGATCGGTGCCGTGTCCTTTATCGCCGCCGGCGACTGGAATCCGATCACCGTGATTCAGGGGCAGAGCGAGGGGATCAGCCTGATTGTGCTGCTGGTGCTGGTGATCCTGGCGCAGTGGTCCACCAATAATGCCGCCAATCTGATTCCGGCGTCTCTGGCCTTTGTCAATGCCGGTGCCCCTTATATTAAATATCCGGTGGCGGTGTTTATTGCCGGTGTGGTGGGCACGCTGTCCATGCCCTGGGCCATACTGGATAATCTGTTTGCGTTTTTGTTTTCTTACGGATCATTCCTTTCGGCCATTGGCGGTATCATGATTGCCGACTATTTTATTTTGCGGAACCGGCGGCTGAATGTGCCCGAGTTGTATTCCACCCAAGGGCAGTTCCGTTATTACAAGGGGGTAAATCCGGCGGGACTGATCGCCTGGCTGGGGGCGGGGGGACTGGCGTTTTACTCCGGCGCCTGGGCCTTTGTGGTGGGGCTGTTTGCGGGCATGTTTATTTACTGGCTGCTGATGAAAGCCTGGATATTGCGTTATTATCCGCAAAAGGATATTGATAATAAAAGCAGTGATCATTATCTTGGAACCAGCTGCGCCATTCACTGGCACTACAACAAAAGCCTGAATGCTTTTCAGCGGATCAAGTTCGATAAATAATAAGCGTTTCACTCCTGTCTGTACCTTTGGGCAAGTTTTCTTGCCCTTTTTTATTATTTACATTTCATGTTTTATTGATGTTTATATTCAATCAATGTCGCCAATCCGGCGTGTTACTGTTAACCCGACAATAACAAACCACCAGATACAGTGCAGAGGTGAGCAGCATGCGTCGAGTTGTAGTGACAGGAATGGGAATAGTTTCAAGCCTTGGTAACAGCCTGGAAGCGGTGACCTCGTCACTGCTAAACGGCTATTCTGGCATCGATATCAATCCGGCCTACCGGGAAGCGGGCCTGCGCAGCCATGTGTCGGGCATGCTGGATGCGGACTTCAGCCGCATTAACCGCAAGCACCGGCGTTTTATGGGGGATGCCGCCGCCTATGCCTATCTGGCCATGCAGGACGCCATTACCGACGCCGGCCTGGAACAGGAGCAGGTGACCAGTGTGCGCACCGGCTGTGTGATGGGCTCCGGGGGCGGCTCCAGCCGCGACATAGTGGAAGCCAACCAGCTGCTGGCCAGTGGCGGAGTGAAAAAGGTCGGCCCTTACCGGGTGCCGCGCACCATGACCAGCACGGTGTCGGCCTGTATCGCCAGCTTCTTCAATATTCGCGGCCTTAACTATTCCATTGCCTCGGCTTGCGCCACCAGTGCGCACTGCATTGGTCATGCTTTTGAGCAAATTCAGTTCGGCAAGCAGGATATCGTCTTTGCCGGCGGCGCCGAGGCGGAAGACGTGAGCCAGAGCTGCATGTTTGACGCCATGGGTGCCTTTTCCACCGGTTATAACGAAGATCCCACCCGGGCCAGCCGGCCCTACGACAAGCACAGAGACGGCTTTGTGATCAGCGGGGGAGCCGGCGTGCTGGTGCTGGAAGAGCGGGAGCACGCCCTGGCCCGGGGGGCGCGTATCTATGGTGAAATCGTCGGTTACGGCACCTCTTCCGACGGCCAGGACATGGTGTCGCCCTCGGGGGAAGGGGCGCTCAGGGCCATGCAGCTGGCGCTGGCAAGCTGCACGCAGCCGGTGGATTACCTCAATACTCACGGCACCAGCACCCAGGCCGGGGATCTGGTGGAAATCGACGCGGCCCGGGACGCCTTTGGCGGCAAACTGCCGCCGTTCAGCTCCACCAAGGCCCTGAGCGGTCACGCCCTGGGTGCGGCGGGTGTGCACGAGGCCATTTACTGCCTGCTGATGATGCGAGACAACTTCCTGGCTGCTTCGCACCATATTGAACAGCTGGACGATTCGCTCAAGGACTCGCCCATTCTGCTCAATACCCTCACGGACGAGCCGGTAAACTGTGTGATGTCCAACAGCTTTGGCTTTGGCGGCGCCAATGCCAGCCTGGTGTTTGCCCGCGCCGGTTAAGATCAGGCGGGCAGGGGCTCGTCCTGCAGGTGGCGAATAAAATGGGCGAAACTGGGGCTGATAAAGGCGCTGTTCCAGGCGGCCACGGTTTCCACCCTGTGCTCAATGCCTTCAAGCGGGATCAAATGAATATCCCTGCGGGTGAACTTGTAGACACATTCGGTATACACAGATATCCCCATATTGGCGGCCACCAGTCCGAAAATGCCCGTGCTGGTGGTGGCTTCCTGCACGATATTGGGGGTAAAGCCCGCCTGCTGGCAGTTTTTTAAAAAACGGCTGCGAAATGCCTTCCAGCTGTTGTCTGCTCCCAGAATAAACTTTTCGTTTTTCAGATCTTCCAGCCGCAGGCTGCTGCGACCGGCCAGCGGATGGCGCAGGGGCAGCACTACTAGCAACTCTTCCACCGCGCAGGACAGGGTCTCGATCCCTGGTGCGTTGAGCGGACCAATCATAAAGCCCGCATCTATGCTGCAGTCCTGCAGGGCCCTGTGCTGCTCGTGAGACGGCATATGGGTCAGCTCAATGGAGATATTGGGGTACTTTTCCTTGAACCGTTCAATGATGTCGGGCAATACGCCGTTGATGGAAAAATCGTTATAGGCGATGGAAATATGACCAATGTCGCCCTGAGAGGCGGCCTGGGCCAGATGCACGCCCCGTTCCAGCACCCGCAGACCTTCCTTGCACTCGGCCAGAAACAGCCGGCCGGCTTCGGTCAGCGCCACCTGGCGGGTGGTGCGGGCCAGCAGCTCGGTTCCCACCGCTTCTTCCAGTCCCTTGATCAGCCGGCTCAATGCCGGCTGGGTAATAAACAGGCTGTCCGCCGCCTTTTTGAAATGCAATGACTCGGCCACGGCCATAAAGGCCTTGATATGGCGTAGATCGAATCTGAAATTAATGCTCACGCTGCAACTTCCCTTGCGTTGTTGATTCGGGGTTAACCCTTTCTTTCCTGAAAGGACAGTCATGACCATAAAGACTGCGCGAATGGCTGTAAAGCGGCCGGATCACACCGGTGCTGAATAACACAGCACCTGACCCGAGAAAGAGCAGCCAGCAGCCAGGATAAACCTGAGGAAAACACTGGGTTTTAAGCATAAAAGCCGCCGTTAATGAGTATTCTTAACGTTTACTTGAAGTTTCATCCGGCTGCTTTGGTTGATCTGCATCAACCGAAAGCGAACTAAAGCGCTTTTGGGCGAATTACCGAATGACCCTATTTTAAGTCTGGTGTTATGTTCCGCGGCGACACCAAAAGCGCCCCGTCGGATCAGGTTCAGCCGGGGCCCAGGAGGACAGCAAATGCAATTGTCTAAACTCAAGCGCCGTGATTTTCTCAAGGGACTGGGCCTTACCGGGGCCGGCCTTGTGATGAGCAGTAAAAGCTGGGCGCTTAACCGTCTGGAGCCTGTCTCCGACACCCTCGCCACCGAATACCCCTACCGCAGCTGGGAAGACCTCTACCGCAAGGAATGGGACTGGGATTACATCGGCCATGCCGCCCACTGCATCAACTGCATGGGCAACTGCGCCTGGAACGTCTACGTAAAAGACGGTCTGGTGGTGCGTGAAGAGCAGATCGCCAAATATCCTCAGGTTAATCCGAATGTCCCCGATGCCAACCCCCGGGGTTGCCAGAAGGGCGCCATTCACTCCACCGCCATGTATGAAGCCGATCGGCTGCGCTACCCGCTGAAGCGGGCCGGCGAGCGGGGTGAGGGCAAGTGGCAGCGCATTTCCTGGGATCAGGCCACCGAGGAAATCGCTGACAAGATCATCGATATTTTCGTCAAGTACGGTCCCGGCAAGCTCAAGACCCACCAGGGATCGGGCAACCAGACCATGGTGCGTCACGCCGGTCCCAACCGTTTTTCGTCCCTGGTGGGCGGCATTCAGCTCGACGGCTTCACCGTGGTGGGGGATCTCAACACCGGCGCCCATCTGACCTACGGCAATCCGCTGGAGAGTTTCACCTCCGACGCCTGGTTTGATGCCGACTACATTCTGATGGGCATGATCAACCCCAATGCCACCCGTATTCCCGATGCCCACTACATCTGGGAAGCCAAATACAACGGCGCGCGCATCACCAGCACCGCCCCCGATCACAACACCAGTGCGGTGCACACCGACCTGTGGATGCCCATCAATCAGGGCTCGGATCCCTTCCTGGCGATGTCGTTCGTGAACGTCATCATCGAGGAAAAACTGTTCAAGCCCGAGTTTATGAAGGAGCAGACCGATCTGCCCATGCTGGTGCGCCTGGACAACGGCAAGCTGCTGCGCGAGGCGGATCTTGAAGAAGGCGGCTCCGATGAGGTGTTCTACCACTGGGATCTGAATACCAGTCAGGCGGTGAAGGCCAAGGGCTCCATGGGCAGTGACGACAAGACCCTGAAGCTGGGCAATGTCGATCCGGCCATTGAAGGCACCTTCAAGGTCGGCAATATCAAAGTGACCACCGTATTTGAGCAGGTGAAACAGGAAGCGGCCAAATACACGCCCGAGTACACCTTCAAGCTCACCAATATTCATCCGGACGTGGTGCGTCAGGAAGCCCGTTATCTGGCCAAGGCCCGCAAGGCCATCGTCATGCTGGGCTACATTACCTCGGGCTACTCCAACTGCATTCATATCGGCCGGGCCTACGGTCTGGCGCTGGCGCTCACCGGCCATGGCGGCCGCACCGGCGGCCTGGATACCTCCTGGGTGGTGTGGAACCATCCGCGCTGGGCCGAGCTGTCCGAGTTCGGCGACAAGAAACCCCGCTACGAGCCGGGCGGCCTGGGCGAGTTTCTGCGCGGTGGCATGATGGCCGGCGCCCGTGAGCACTTTAACAACAAGAAGCTCAAGGAACGGGTCGGCTTCGACCTCGACGATCTGGAAGCCATGATCAAGGAGTCCATCGACGAGGGCTGGATGCCGTATCACGGCGAGATCAAGGGCATGATCTCGGTGGCCGACAATACCTTCCGCCGCAACAAGTTCGCCAACCGCTACCGCGACGAACACCTGCGCCAGGCCAGCGAGCTCTATGTGAACGTGAACGTGCGCATGGACTCCACCGCCGAATGGGCCGACTATGTGCTGCCGGCGGCGGGCCACTACGAGAGCTGGGATCTGCGTACTCAGGGCTATCACCGCTTCTGTAACGTCTTTACCCGCTCGGTGCCCCCGGTGGGCGAGTCCAAGCCCGACTGGGACATCATGGCCCTGCTCACCAAGAAGATTCAGGAGCGCGCCATCGCCCGGGGCATTGGTCCCATTCAGGACGGCGATGTCACCCGGGATCTGCACACCATTCACGACGACTTCACCCGCAACGGCACCCTCAGCACCGACCTCGACGTATTCCGCTATATCGTCGAGAATTCGCCGGAGTTCGGCGGTGTTACCGTCAAAGAGGCGGTGGAGCGCGGCTTTATCGTGATGAACGAGCACGCCGGCACCAACCAGCCGCTCAAGCCCGACGAACCCTACAATCCGTTTACCGCCCAGACCGACGGTAAAAAGCCCTACGACACCCTGACCGGGCGCATCACCTTCTACTGTGATCACCCGCGCTTTATGCAGCTGGGCGCCACCGTGCCCACGGCCCGGCTCTATGCCGGCCCCGAGGCGTCGAACTATCCGCTGCACTTCTATTCCCCCCATGCCCGCTGGGGCGTGCACTCCAACTGGCGCAGCAACAAGTACCTGCTGCGGCTGCAGCGGGGCGAGCCCAACATTTATATCAACCCGGGCCTGGCGGCCGAGCGGGGCATCAAGGACGGCGACCGGGTGCGGTTGTTCAACGGCACCGGCGACTTCTTCGCCCAGGCCAAGTTCTATCCCAGCATTCCGAAGCATTCCATCATGATGGAGCACGGCTGGGAGCCCCATCAGTACATTCACCGCAAGCCCATGAACAACTCCATGGCCACCTTCCTGCAACCGCTGGAACTGGTCGGGGGCTGGGGCCACCTGGGCTTTAAATACTGCATGTGGAACGCCAACCAGCTGCTGCACGAATCCAGCTTCGAGATTGAGCTGGCCAAGCCGGAAGACATCGCCGATCCGCGGACCGTTTAAGAGGAGATTGCCATGGCTGTCAAACGCCAACTCAGCATGGTGCTGGACCTGAACAAATGTATCGGCTGCCAGACCTGTACCTCAGCCTGCAAGCTGATGTGGACCAACCGCAACGGTCGTGAATTCATGTACTGGAACAACGTGGAGTCCCAGCCCGGGCTGGGCTATCCCCGCGATTACCAGAACATGGGCGGCGGTTTCGACAAGGACGGCGCCCTGCGCCTGGGCCGCCAGCCCAGCCAGGAAGACTACGGTATTCCCTGGGAATACAACTACGAAGAAGCGCTGATGACCGGCACCGATCCCTGGCTGCGGCCCAACGTCAAGCCCACCTGGGGCGCCAACTGGGACGAAGATCAGGGCGAGGGGGATTATCCCAACAGCTACTACTTTTATCTGCCGCGGCTGTGCAACCACTGCGCCAACCCGGGTTGTCTGGCGGCCTGTACCCGCAACGCCATCTACAAGCGCCAGGAAGACGGCATTGTGCTGGTGGATCAGGAGCGCTGCCGGGGCTACCGCTACTGCGTGAATGCCTGCCCCTACAAGAAGGTGTATTTCAACGAGCAGATCTCCAAGTCCGAGAAGTGCATCTTCTGCTATCCGCGTATTGAAAAGGGCCTGCCCAATGCCTGTGCCCGTCAGTGTGTCGGCCGTATTCGCTGGGTCGGCTACCGGGACGACAAGGAAGGCCCCATTCACAAGCTGGTAGAGCAATACAAGGTGGCGCTGCCGCTGCACGCCGAGTGGGGTACCCAGCCCAATGTGTTCTATGTGCCGCCGCTGTCGTCGCCCAGATATGAGTCCGATGGCCGTATTGCCGAAGCACCGCGCATTCCGCTGGCCTATCTGGAAAGCCTGTTCGGCCCCCGGGTGGGCGAGGTGCTGGAAACCCTCAAAACCGAGCGTCAGGCCAAGGCCGAAGGCCGCGAAAGCGCCCTGATGGATCTGCTGATCGGCTACAACCACGCCGACATGTTCAAGCTCAGCTGAACGGGGAGGTAACACCATGAACACCAATGTCGCCATTCCCGAGCATGTAAAAGCCCGGGGCACCCTGTTCCGGCTGGCCGCGGCCATGCTCGATTACCCCCTGGCCGAAACCTGGGAGGCCCTGCAACAGGGCCGCCTGGCCGCTGTACTTAACGAGGCCCTGAGCGCCCTGGGCGAGGCGTCCTGGCCCGGGCTGCCGGCAAGCCCCGATCTGCAGGCACTGGAGGTGGGCTATATGGCCACCTTTGTGCACGGCCGGCACGGCAAACCCAGAGTGCCGCTGGTGGCCAGTGCCTACGGGCAGCTGCTGGCCGGCGACACCCCGGGCCGCTATCTGCTCAATGTGCAGGCCTTTTACCGGCACTTTGGCCTAAAGGCGGCTACCGAGGACGAAGGCCATATCGACGAGCCGGATCACCTGGTGACCATGCTCGAATTCTGCGCCCTGCTGTGTCATCTGGAGCAGCAGGCACTGGAAAACGGGCGGGATCCGTCGTCTCCCCGTCGGGCGCTGCGGGACTTTTTGACCCGCTACCTGGTGCCGATGGCCAGCACCCTGCGTGAGCGTTTCAATCACGAGTCCGACCAAGGCCTGGATGCCAACCTGGCCTGTCTGGTGCAGCGACTGCCCGACTGGGCGGAGCGGCAGCAGGCGTTACTGGAAAATCAGGTCGGCCCTTGTCCGCAACCGGGTCAGCGCGCCGCCACCGGTGAGTCCGAAGGCATGTGGGAATAATGAGGAATACAGAATGAAAGCAATGTCGTCCCTTTACCGGGCCATGCTGCTGGGGCTGGCCATCACCAGCACCGGTGCCCTGGCCGATCACAGTGAGATGAACCCCAACGTCACCGAGGTCAAGCCCGGTGACACCGTCAGGGTGGGCCGCATTCCCGGCACCATCTATCTGCGCAGCCAGAACGATCCGGACGATCTGATCTGGGACCGGTTGCCCATGTACCGCGTGGGCCTGTATCCGGCGCCGCCGGTACACCAGTCGGTGAATTTGCGTTTTGAGCAGGACCAGGCCTATGAGGCCAAGCACATGTATTTTCAGGTGGCCCGCTCCGACGAGCGTTTTTACCTGCGGCTGCGCTGGAAGGACGCCACCGAAGACAGGGCCACGACCGTGGATGACTTCCGTGACGGCGTGGCGGTGCAGTTCGCCCTCAAGGGCGCCGACACCTCCTACATGATGGGCTCGGGTCCGGACAAACCGGTCAATATCTGGTACTGGCGTTCCGACCGCGACCAGATTGAGGATCTGGCCGCCGGCGGCTACGGCAGCACCACGCAGTTGCCGGATCAGCTGATTGACGGCGCCAGCGCCTGGGTGGCCGAGGAAATTGAGCAGGACAGCGAATGGCATGTGGTGATGTCCCGGCCGCTCAAGGTCAAGGGCGAACATCAGGTGGACTTGTCCCGCAAGGAGATCCCGGTGGTGTTTGCGGTATGGGAAGGCAGCCAGAACCAGCGTGACGGTGACAAGCGGGTAACCCCCAACTGGATCCTGCTGGACAACAGCCGTTAACACTCAAGGGGAGGAGAACATTATGACGGTAACCCAATTCAATCCGGGCCAGAACGACGAGCTGGCCCTGCGCCCGGCTGACTGCGACCGGGGCCATGCCTGCCAGTTCTGCCCGAAAGAGCCGGAGTGCAAGCTGGACAAGCCTCATCACGAGAAACGGCTGCTGGAGCAGCGCCTCGCCCGGATTGGCCAGATCATTCTGGTGATGGCCAACAAGGGCGGGGTGGGCAAAAGCACGTTGTCCGCCAATCTGGCCGCCGGTCTGGCCTCCCGGGGCTTTCGGGTGGGGGTGGCCGATGCGGATATTCACGGCCCCAACCAGAGCCGTTTTTTCAACCAGGTGGGTCAGCGGGTACGGGTAACCGAGCGCGGCCTCGACACCCTGGAAAGCTTTGGCGATCGCCTGCCGCACCCGGTCAAGGTGGGATCCCTGGCCTTTATGATGCAGCGGGACGATACCCCCATCGTCTGGCGGGATGCCTACAAGCACGACTTTATGCATCACCTGATCGGCTCCTTTGACTGGGGTCCGCTGGATTTTCTGGTGGTGGACATGCCCCCGGGCACCGGCAACGAGCTGATCACCCTGACCGATCTGCTGGAGCAGCAGGCGGTGGCGGCGGTGATCGCCACTACCCCCCAGCAGGTGGCGCTGATGGACAGTCTCAAGGCCATTCGTTTCTGTCAGGAGCGGGGCCTGCCGCTGATCGGCGTGGTGGAAAACATGGCCGGGGTCACCTGTCCTCATTGCGGTGGCGAGTTTCAGCTGTTCCCCAGAGCCCATCTGGCCGAGGCGCTGGCGGAGATGGAGGTGGAGTCGCTGGCCAGCATTCCGCTGTCGCCGCTGCTGGCCACCGCGTCCGACTCGGGGGCCCCGGTCACCATGGATCAGCCCGACAGCCCGGAAGCGCGAGCCTTTGCTCCCGCCGTGGAGGCCTGCATCGAGCATGCCCGCCAGCAAAGCCGGCAGGCGGCCACCGAGGAGCTGCAGGCACTGGTCACTGCAGACGACGACGATCTGGAAGCGCTGCTCAGCGATCTGCCCGAGCAGGACAGAGAGCAGGCCCGGCGCGACCTGGAAGCACTGCTGGCCGGCGAGCACGCCCGGCTCAACCCTGACGCTAACCACTGATACGAGGAGCGCGCGATGAGCTCAGCACAGAATCCTTCCCGCCGTCACTTTTTCCGTCAGCTCGCCAGCCGGGTCGAGGTGGCCACCCCTGTGGTGACCCCCTGGCGACCGGTGCTGGAAGCCCATGCCGGCGACGGCGATGTGCTCTGGTCCGGCTGGGCCGGCGAGGGCGAAGTGTTTGTGGTCGGTGACGAAGGCCGCATTCTGCATTTCAACGCCGACCAGCCGGGCTGGCACGAGCAGGCCGCGCCGGTGCCACTGCCCCTGCACGGTATCTGGGGCACGGCCCCCGACTGCCTGCATGCAGTGGGCTGGATGGGCTGCATTCTGCACTACAACGGTGAGCAGTGGCGGCAGATCCAGGGGGGCGTGGTCAACGACGACACCGGCCGCTATGCCTCCTGTGAGGAAAACACCCCCTTGTTTGCCATCGACGGCAATGCCGCCGGCGAAGCCTGGGCGGTGGGTGACGAGGGTCGCATTCTGTATTTCGACGGCGAGGGCTGGCGGCCCGAAGTCTCGGGCACCCGCATCAACCTGCGGGCAGTGGCCTGCACGTCGTCCGGGAAGGTCTATGCCGCCGGCGGTGAGGGTACCCTGCTGCGACGCGAAGCCGACGGCCGGTGGCAGCCGGTGGCATGCCCCTTTGGCACCGGCTTTCATGCCATGCTGGTGCTGAACGACGACGAGCTGCTGCTGGCCGGTGGACGTTATTTTGTGGACAGAGGCGGCTTTTGCGGCGAACTGGTGCATTATCGCCACGGCGAGTTTCACAACCTGGCTCAGGACGCCGAACTGCCCCGGCTGCGGGCCCTGCGCGCCTACAAGGACGGCGTGCTGCTGGTGGGCGACAAGGGCCACCTGCTGTATCTGCACAACAACCGAGTGCACCGGCTGGCCTGCAACACCCACCACGACTTGATGGACATCGTTACCCTGGGCTCGGGCGAGGCGCTGGTGGTGGGGGACTTCGGCACCCTGATGACCGCCGCGCCCGACTTTGAAAAGGCGCTGGCCATTCCTCACAAGGAAGTGTCGGCGCAAAGCCGGTGGGAGGCGATGGACAGTCCCACCCAGCGTCAGCTGTGGGGACTGTGGCAGGCCCACGACGGCCAACTGTATGCCTGCGGCGACACCGGCACCGTGCTGCGCCTGGAGGGCGAGCAATGGGTAGCGCTGCCGGCCCCCGATGAGCAACTGGCGGTGCACTGCCTGTGGAGCTGCGAAGGCAGCGGCCTGCTGGCCGGCGGTCAGGAAGGACGCATTTACCGCTTTAACGGCGAGCAGTGGCAGCTGCAGTTCGACCTGCACCTGCACACCACCATACTGGCGATGTGGGGCACCGGCCCCGACTGCATCTATGCGGTGGGTGATGAAGGCCTGGTGCTGCATTACAACGGTCTGGGCTGGCAGCGCATGGCCAGCGGCACTACATCGGCCCTGTACGATCTCTGGGGCCTGGATGCACAACACCTGCTGGCAGTGGGCGACTTTGGTCTGGCGCTGCGCTACAACGGCCAGGAGTGGAAGGGTTTCAATACCGGCACCGAGCAGTTTATCTACAGCGTCTGGGGCCGAAGCCTGAACGACATTTACGCCGTGGGCCTGTCGGGCACTGTGGTGCATTTCAACGGCCAGCGCTGGCACACCATGCCCACCCGGCTGCAGCAGGACTTGTTGTCGGTGTCCGGCAACGATGCCGGCGAGGTGTTTGCCGTGGGTGGCCGGGGCACAGTGCTCAGGCTGGAGCAGGGCCGCTGGCAGCGGGAAAATGCATCCACCGAGGCCGGCCTGCGCGCCGTATGTGCCGCCAAGGACGGCACCGTCTATGCAGTGGGCGACCGGGGCACCATAGTGCGGCGCCGCCGGGCCTGAGCGTAATGCTTCATCGTAAAATGCTCCAGAGCCCAGGGTCTTGTTGTAGCTGCCGCTTTAGCCGGCAGGGCCTGCGCAGCAGGCCGTTAACACCGGCGCTGCCCGATAAACGCGCCAACTAAAGTGGCGCCTACAACCCAAGCCTTTTGTGGAATACGGAGCCTGTGTTGTAGCTGCCGCTTTAGCCGGCAGGGCCTGCGCAGCAGGCCGTTAACACCGGCGCTGGCTGATAAACGCGCCAACTAAAGTGGCGCCTACCGTCGTAAGCAGATTGAACCGAAAGAGCAGGCCTCGGCTCATCCCACCTTGCGGGCCGGCTGGCCGGCGCGCTGGCGCTGTTGCCACTGCTCATCCATGCCCACGTCCGCCTGCGAGGGGGCCAGGGGCGCCTTGCCCTTGATCAGATCCGCGGCCCGCTCCGCCACCATGATGGTGGGGGAGTTCAGGTTGCCGTTGGGAATGGTGGGGAAGATGGACGAGTCCACCACCCGCAGGCCGGCAATGCCGCGCACTTTGGCTTCCGGGTCGACCACAGCCATGTCGTCGGTGCCCATGGGGCAGGTGCAGGACGGGTGATAGGCGCTTTCCACTGCCTGGCGCACAAAGGCGTCAATATCCTCGTCGGTGCGAATGTGCTCGCCGGGCTGAATCTCTTCCGAGCGGTAGGGGTCCATCGCCGGCTGGTTGATGATCTCCCGGGTCAGGCGCACACAGGCGCGAAAGCCTTCCCGGTCGTCCTCGTGCTCCAGGTAGTTGAAGCGGATGTTCGGCGCGGCCTTGGGATCGGCGCTGGCCACCTTCACATAACCCCGGCTTTTCGGCTTGTTGTGGCCGATATGGACCTGAAAGCCGTGGCCGGAAAAGGCTTCACGACCGTCGTAGCGCATGGCGGCGGGCAGAAAGTGATACTGCAGATCCGGCCATTCCACCCCGGCCTTTGAACGGATAAAGCCGCAGGACTCAAAGTGGTTGGTGGCGCCCAGGCCGTCCTTGTTCAGGATCCAGCGGGTGCCGATCTTGAACTTGTTCCACAGATCGAGTTTGCCGTTGAGGGAGATGGGCTCCTTGCAGCGGAACTGAAAATAGAACTCCAGGTGATCCTGCAGGTTTTCGCCCACTCCGGGCAGCTCGTGCTGCACCTCGATGCCGGCCGCTTCCAGGGTGTCTTTGGCGCCGATGCCGGACAGTTGCAGCAGGTGCGGCGAGCCGATGGAGCCGGCGCTGAGGATCACCTCCTTGTTGACCCGTATCTCCTGTACCTGTCCCTTGTGCTCAAAGCGCACGCCTACCGCCTGCTTGCCTTCCAGCAGCACTCTGTGCACCAGGGCGTGGGTGATCACGGTCAGGTTGGGGCGGCTCATGGCCGGGCGCAGATAGGCGTTGGCGGTGGACCAGCGGCGGCCGTTCTTTACCGTCATGTGCATGGGGCCAAAGCCCTCCTGCTGGCGGCCGTTGTAGTCGGGGGTGTGAAAGTAACCCGCTTCCACCCCGGCATCCACAAAGGCCTGATACAGGGGGTTTTGCATGTTGTTGCCGTTGTTTACCCCCAGCGGGCCGCTGTCGCCCCGGTAGTCGTCGCCGCCAAAGGCCCAGGTTTCGGCCTTTTTGAAATAGGGCAGGCAGTGGGCATAGTCCCAGCCCTCGGCGCCGTGCTGCTGCCACTCGTCAAAATCGCGGGCATGGCCGCGTACATAGACCATGCCGTTGATGGAGGACGAGCCGCCCAGCACCTTGCCCCGGGGGCAGTGCATGCTGCGATTGTCGAGAAAGGGCTCAGGCTCGGTATGAAACTGCCAGGCGTACTTCTCGGTGTTCATGGGAATGGACAGCGCCGTGGGCATCTGAATAAAGATGCTTTTGTCGCTGCCGCCGGTTTCCAGCAGCAGCACTCGAGTGGTGCCGTCTTCGGTCAGGCGGTTGGCCAGCACGCAGCCGGCAGAGCCGGCGCCCACGATAATGTAGTCGAATGTGGTGTTCATCTATTACCTCGAATTCGGTTCGGTGTTCGCGCGATCACTGAAGGTGCCGGGTGTATCAGGGCGGTAGGCGCCGCTTTAGCCGGCGCAAACCTGAAGACCACTGTGTCTTCAAGGCCTGTTGCACAGGCCCTGCCAACTAAAGTGGCAGCTACAACAGGGCCGAACACAGAGCATTTGCTTCATGTCATGGGTATTAAAACGGGCTTTCCAGCTTGTTCATGCCCACATACACCGACTTCAGCTGGGTGTAGTGGTTGAGGGTGGCCAGGCCGTTTTCCCGGCCGATGCCGGACAGCTTGTAACCGCCCACCGGCATTTCGGCGGGGGAAGCGCCGTAGGCGTTAATCCAGCAGATGCCGGCCTGCAGCTTGTGAATGACCCGGTGGCCCCGGCGCAGATCGTTGGTGAACACGCCGGCGGCAAGACCCGTGTCGGTGTCGTTGGCGCGGGCGATCACTTCGTTCTCGTCTTCAAAGGTCAGCACCGACATCACAGGGCCGAAGATCTCTTCCCGGCAGATGGTCATGTCGTCGCGGCAGTCGGTGAAAATGGTGGGGGCCACAAAATAGCCGTTGGGGGCCGAGGCCGGACGCAGCGCCTCACCGCCACAGGCCAGGGTGGCGCCTTCCTCAATGCCCTTGCGAATGTAGCCCAGCACCTTTTCATGGTGGCCCTTGGAGATCAGGGCGCCGAAGTTGGTGGCGGGATCCATGGGGTCGCCGGCCACAATGTTGTTGCGGGTGCGCTCCAGCAGCCGCGCCATAAAGTCTGAGTAAATGTGCTTGTGTACAAATACGCGGGTGCCGTTGGTGCAGATCTCGCCCTGGGTATAGAAGTTGCCCAGCATGGCGGCGGAGACGGCGTCTTCCAGATCCGCATCGTCAAAGATGATCAGCGGCGACTTGCCGCCCAGCTCCATGGTCACGTCCTTCAGGCTGCTGGCGGCGGCGGCCATCACCTTCTTGCCGGTGCCCACTTCGCCGGTGAACGACACCTTGGCAATGTTCGGATTGCCGGTGAGCCAGGCGCCCACGGCGCCGTCGCCCTGCACCACGTTGAACACGCCGGCGGGCACCCCGGCCTCAATAAAGATTTCGGCCAGCTTGAGCGCGCCCAGCGGCGTTTCTTCCGAGGGCTTGAAGATCATGGCGTTGCCGCAGGCCAGGGCCGGCGCGGACTTCCAGCAGGCGATCTGCAGCGGATAGTTCCAGGCGCCAATGCCGGCGCAAATGCCCAGGGGCTCACGGCGGGTGTAGTAGAAGTCGCCGCCCAGATCCTGCTGGTTGCCCTCGATAGAAGGCGCCAGGCCGGCAAAAAATTCAATGCTGTCGGCGCCGGTCACCACGTCGACCACGGAGGCTTCCTGCCAGGGTTTGCCGGTGTCCAGCACCTCGATGCAGGCCAGCTCGTCATTGCGCTCGCGCAGCAGCGCCACGGCCCGCAGCAGAATGCGGCTGCGCTCCATGCCGGTCATGGCCGACCACTGCTCAAAGCCGCGGCGAGCCGAGTCGATGGCCAGTGCCTGAATGTGCTGGTCGGCCACTTCCACTTCATAAATGGCCTCGCCGGTGGCCGGGTTGACCACGGTAAAGGTCTCGCCGCTCTGGTTGGCCACATAGCGGCCGTCAACAAAGTTCTGGTGTCTGGTCAATGACATGGGGTTACTCCATGGTGCTGTAGCAAATCGGTGATAAAGGCCTTGCACAGTTGCTCGCCGTCGCGGAAATCCTGCTCGGGATTAACGCTGAGGGCACTGCGCAGCCAGAAGCCGTCGATCATGGCGGCGGTCTGTCGGGCGGCAATGCGTGCCTGCTCCGCGCCCAGCAGGGGACGGAATGAATAGCTCAGGTTGCTGATCAGCCGCTGGCTGTTCACCTGCTGCAGCCGCGCCAGGCTGGGATCGTGCATGGCCTGGGCCCAGAAGCTCAGCCACGACTTGGTGGCCGGGCGTGAACGCTGAAATTCGGTGAAGTTGGCTTCCACTATCATCATCAGCCGCTGTTGCGGGCTGGTGGGGGCGCCATCGGTACGGGACAGCAGCGCCAGCTTGAGCTCGTCCAGCAACTGGCGTACGGTGGCTTCAATCAGCCCCTGCTTGCCGCCGAAATAATGACTGATAATGCCGGACGACATGCCGGCCAGCCGGCTGATGCTGTTAATGGTGGTGTTCTGCAGTCCGTATTCGGCCACCGAGGCCAGGGTGGCCTCGATCAGCTGTTTTTTACGGGTGTCCTTGATTCCGGTAATGGGCATGATTTTTTCTTAATTGAACGTTCAATAAAAATAAGATTAGGGGTTTTGCTGCCGATGATCAAGGGGACCCGGCCCGGAATCTCCCTTATGTCTTGTTTTGGCAAATGGGTGTCTTAATCAGCAATGTGGCCAAATGCATTCGGCAGTCTACTGGGAGCCGGCCTGTGAACCAGATGTTGCCCCAGGCCGGGTGCGCTCATTGGTGAGCGCGACACTCGTCAAGAACAAGGATGCTGATTATGTGCGCAATACACGGTAACAGAGGGGTGGTCTACACCGGGCCGGGCAAGGTTGAAGTGCAGTCCATTGCCTTTCCCGAACTGTCTCTGGGCAACCGGGCCTGCCATCACGGCGTTATTCTCAAGGTGGTGTCCACCAACATCTGCGGCAGCGACCAGCACATGGTGCGCGGGCGCACCACGGCGCCTTCCGGCCTGGTGCTGGGTCACGAGATCACCGGCCAGATCATCGAATGCGGCCGGGATGTGGAGTTTCTCAAGCCAGGCGATATCGTCTCCGTGCCCTTCAACATTGCCTGTGGCCGCTGCCGCAACTGCAAGGAAGGCAAGACCGGCATCTGCCTGAACGTCAACCCCGCCCGCCCCGGCGCCGCCTACGGCTATGTGGACATGGGTGGCTGGGTCGGCGGCCAGTCCGAATACGTGATGGTGCCCTACGCCGACTTTAACCTGCTGAAGTTCCCGGATCCGAATCAGGCGCTGGAAAAGATTCGCGATCTCACCCTGCTGTCCGACATTTTCCCCACCGGATTCCACGGCTGCGTGACCGCCGGCGTGGGTCCGGGCTCCACCGTTTACATTGCCGGCGCCGGCCCCGTGGGCCTGGCGGCCGCCGCCTCGGCTCAATTGCTGGGCGCGGCCTGCGTGATCGTGGGCGACATGAACCCGGATCGCCTGGCCCAGGCCCGCAGCTTTGGCTGCGAGACCATTGACCTGCGCGAAGACGGCTCCATGGAAGACAAGCTGGAAGTCATTCTGGGCGAACGGGAAGTGGATGCCTTCGTGGACTGCGTGGGCTTTGAGGCTCATGCCTGCGGCTGCAACCACGGCAAGGAGGCGCCGGCCACCGTGCTCAACTCTGCCATGCAAGTGACCCGCGCCGGCGGCCAGATCGGCATTCCCGGCCTGTATGTGACCGAAGATCCGGGCGCGGTGGACGAGGCGGCACGGGAAGGGGCGCTGAGCATGCGCTTTGGCCTGGGCTGGGCCAAGTCCCACTCCTTCCATACCGGCCAGTGTCCGGTGATGAAGTATCACCGCCCGCTGATGCAGGCGATCCTGTTCGACAAGGTGCAGATCGCCAAGGCCGTGAACGTGCAGGTGATTTCCCTGGATCAGGCGGTGCAGGGCTATGCCGACTTTGACGGTGGGGTAGCCAAGAAATTTGTGATCGACCCCCATGGTATGGTGGCCTGACAACCGCTAGGGTAACCCCTGCACTCTCAATGCGGGCGTGCAGGGTTTATCACGCCCGGTCAGGAGCGGCCGGGCCATACGCACTGTAAATGGCGGTGGCTAACGCGCACCGCCATCACCGTTTTACAAGGTTGATACTGTTATGGATGAGACTCAAGCAGGCGTTTCAGACACTGTTGAAACAATAGTGACGTCACTCAAACACAAACCCGGCGCCCTGTTGCCCATCCTGCATGGTATTCAGGATCATTTCGGCTACATTCCCGATGCCGCCATCGGGGTGATAGCCCGCCATTTACGCAGCACCGCCGCCGATGTGCATGGGGTGGTGAGCTTTTATCATTATTTCCGCTCCGAACAGCCCGGCCGCCATGTGGTGGAAGTGTGCCGGGCCGAGGCCTGTCAGGCCCGGGGCGCCCGCGCGCTTGAAAGCCATGCCAAAACCAGGCTGGGGGTGGACTACGGCCAGACCACGGCCGATCGCAGCATTACCCTCAAACCCGTCTATTGCCTGGGCAACTGCGCCACCGGCCCCTCGGTGCGGGTAGGGGAGCACATCAAGGGCCGCATGGACCCGGCCCGTTTTGACCGCCTGGTGGATGACCTGACCACCTACAAACTGGAGCTGAACTGATGAGCCTGCGCGTCTTTGTTCCCTGTGAGACCACGGCGCTGTCATTGGGCGCCGAGGATGTGGCCACCCTGATAAGCCGCGAGGCCGAAGCCCGTGGCCTGAAGATTGAGCTGGTGCGCAACGGCTCCCGCGGCCTGTTCTGGCTCGAGCCCCTGGTGGAAGTGGACGACGGCACCGGTCGCCGCGCCTTTGGCCCGGTAGAGCCCGGCGACGTGGCCTCGCTGCTGGAGAGCCACTTCGGCGATGATCACCCCCTGGCCCTGGGGCCAACCGACGAGCTTCCCTGGCTGAAGAAGCAGCAGCGGGTCACCTTTGCCCGGCTGGGTGTGACCGATCCGGTGTCACTGGAGGATTACCGCGCCACAGGCGGCTTTGACGGCCTGCATAACGCCCTGGAACTCGGCCCGCAGCAGCTGGTGGACCAGGTCAAGGCCTCCGGCCTGCGCGGCCGGGGCGGCGCGGCGTTCCCCACCGGTATTAAATGGCAGACGGTGCTGGATGCCGCCGGTGCGCAAAAATACATTGTCTGCAACGCCGATGAAGGCGACTCCGGCACCTTTGCCGACCGGCTGGTAATGGAATGCGACCCCTATATGCTGATTGAGGGCATGATTATCGCCGGCCTCGCCGTGGGCGCCACTCAGGGCTATATCTACCTGCGTGAGGAATACCCGCTGGCCCACCGCCATCTCAACCTGGCCATTGCCCGGGCCGAGGCCGCCGGTTATCTCGGCAGCAATATTCAAAACAGTGGCCGCGCCTTTGCGCTGGAAGTGCGCCTGGGCGCCGGCGCCTATATTTGCGGCGAAGAAACCTCGCTGCTGGAAAGCCTGGAAGGCAAGCGCGGCATGGTGCGGGCCAAGCCGCCGCTGCCGGCCATCGAGGGCCTGTTTGGCCTGCCTACCGTGGTGAACAACGTGCTCAGTCTGGCGGCGGTGCCTTCCATTCTGCGGGACGGCCCCGAGCATTATCACGGCTTTGGTGTGGAGCGCTCCCGGGGCACGCTGCCGTTCCAGCTGGCCGGCAACATAGCCCGGGGCGGCCTGGTGGAGCTGGCCTTTGGGCACAGCCTGCGCGAGCTGATTGACGACTTTGGCGGCGGCAGCGCCAGCGGCCGGCCGGTGCGGGCGGTGCAGGTGGGCGGACCCCTGGGAGCCTATCTGTCGCCGGCGCAGTTCGACACTGCCCTCGATTATGAGGCCTTTTCCGCCATTGGCGCCGTGCTGGGCCACGGCGGCGTGGTGGTGTTTGACGACAGCGTCGACATGGCCGAGCAGGCGCGCTTTTCCATGGAATTCTGTGTGGAGGAGTCCTGCGGCAAATGTACCCCCTGCCGCATTGGCTCGACCCGGGGCGTAGAGGTGATCGACCGCATCATGCGTGGCGAAAACCGCGACGCCAATATGGCGCTGCTGGAAGACCTGTGCGACACCATGATTCAGGGCTCCCTGTGCGCCATGGGCGGCATGACACCCTTTCCGGTGAAAAGCGCCTATACCCTCTTTCCCGAAGACTTTCAGCGCCAGGGAGGCGATGCCTGATGGTTGAACATTTTTTTCCCGAAAAGGATCTGGGCACCCCGGCCCGCCTGTCGGAAGTACAGGTCAGCCTGACCATAGACGGGGTGGAAGTGACGGTGCCGGAAGGCACCTCCGTGATGCGCGCCGCCGCCCTGGTGGACATTAATATTCCCAAACTCTGTGCCAGCGACAATATGGAGGCCTTTGGCTCCTGCCGGCTGTGCACCGTGGAAATTGAAGGCCGGCGCGGCATGCATGCGTCCTGTACCACGCCGGTGAGCGAGGGCATGGTGGTGCGCAGCCAGACCGAGGCGCTGGCCAAACTGCGCCGCAACATCATGGAGCTGTATATCTCCGACCACCCCCTCGACTGCCTGACTTGCCCGGCCAACGGCGACTGCGAACTGCAGGACATGGCCGGCGCCGTGGGCCTGCGCGAGGTACGTTACGGCTTTGCCGGCGAAAACCACCTGAGCCTGCCGAAGGACGAGTCCAACCCCTATTTCACCTTTGACGCCAGCAAGTGCATTCTCTGCTCCCGCTGCGTGCGCGCTTGTGGCGAGGTGCAGGGCACCTTTGCCCTGACCGTGGAAAAGCGCGGCTTTGACTCCAGGATTTCCACCGGCAAGGGAGTGAATTTTCTCAATTCCGACTGTGTGTCCTGCGGCGCCTGCGTGCAGGCCTGCCCCACCGCCACCCTCAGCGAAAAGTCGGTGATCGACAAGGGCCAGCCCGAGCACAGCGTGATCACCACTTGCGCCTATTGCGGCGTGGGCTGCTCGTTCAAGGCCGAGATGAAGGGCGATGAGCTGGTGCGCATGACCCCCTGGAAGGGCGGCCAGGCCAACCACGGCCACTCCTGTGTGAAGGGGCGTTTTGCCTTTGGCTATGCCAGCCACAAGGACCGGCTGAAGCACCCCATGATCCGGGAGTCTATCGACCAGCCCTGGCGGGAAGTGGGCTGGCAGGAAGCCATTGAATTTGCCGCCCGGCGCCTGCGCGAGGTGCAGCAACAGCACGGCCGCAACAGCGTGGGTGGCATTACCTCGTCGCGCTGCACCAACGAAGAAACCTACCTGGTGCAGAAGCTGGTGCGGGCTGCGCTCGGCACCAACAACACCGACACCTGTGCCCGGGTGTGCCACAGCCCCACCGGCTATGGCCTGAAAATGACCCTGGGCGAGTCGGCGGGCACCCAGGACTTTGATTCGGTGATGCAGTCCGACTGCATTCTGGTGATTGGCGCCAATCCCACCGACGCCCACCCGGTGTTCGGCTCGCTGCTGCGCAAGCGGCTGCGCCAGGGCGTCAAACTGATTGTGGCCGACCCCCGTTACATCGATCTGCTGGACAGTCCGCATACCGATGAAGCCCTGCATCTGCCCATTCGTCCGGGCTCCAACGTGGCTCTGGTGAACGCCCTGGCTCACGTGATTGTGACCGAAGGGCTGGAAGACCAGGACTTTATCGCCACCCGCTGTGCCCCCGAGGAGTACGCCGCCTGGCGCGACTTTATTATCGATCCGCGCCATGCCCCCGAGGCCATGAGCGCCGTGATCGGCGTGCCGGCGGAGCAACTGCGCGAGGCTGCCCGGCTGTATGCCACCGCCGGCAACGGCGCTATTTATTACGGCCTGGGTGTGACCGAGCACAGCCAGGGCTCCACCACGGTAATGGGCATCGCCAACCTGGCCATGGCCACCGGCAACATTGGCCGGCCCGGGGTGGGGGTAAACCCGCTGCGGGGCCAGAACAATGTGCAGGGCTCCTGCGACATGGGCTCCTTCCCCCACGAGCTGCCGGGCTACCAGCCGGTGACCGACGCCGCCGTGCGTGCCCGCTTTGAAGCGGTGTGGGGCGCGGGGCTGGATGCCGAGCCGGGGCTGCGCATTCCAGGCATGTTCGACGCCGCCATCGAAGGCCGGTTCAAGGCCATGTATGTGCAGGGCGAAGACATTGCCCAGTCAGATCCGAACACCCAGCATGTGGAGGCGGCGCTGCGCTCCCTGGAGCTGCTGATCGTGCAGGATATTTTCCTTAACGAAACCGCCAAGTTCGCCCATGTGATTTTGCCGGGGGCCAGCTTCCTCGAGAAGAACGGCACCTTTACCAACGCCGAGCGGCGCATCAACCGGGTGCGCCGGGTAATGGCGCCCCTGGCGGGCAAGGAAGACTGGGAAGTGACCATGGCGCTGTCCAACGCCCTGGGCTACCCCATGCACTACCGGCACCCGTCGGAGATCATGGACGAGATCGCCTCGCTGACGCCGTCCTTTGCCGGGGTCAGTTACGACCGGCTGGAACGCATGGGCAGCATTCAGTGGCCCTGTAACGACGAGCACCCGGACGGCATGCCGATCATGCACGGTGACAGCTTCCCCATCGGTGAAGGACGCATGGTGGTGACCGAGTTTATTCCCACCACCGAGCGGGTGAGCGAGGCGTTTCCGCTGCTGCTGACCACGGGCCGTATTCTCAGCCAATACAACGTGGGCGCCCAGACCCGGCGCACCGACAACAACGTGTGGCACAGCGAGGACGTGCTGGAAATTCACCCCCACGACGCCAGCGCCCGGGGCATTGCCGACGGCCAGCCGGTGAATATTCAAAGCCGCACCGGCAGCACGGTGCTGCGGGCCCGGCACAGTCAGCGCATGCAGCCGGGGGTGGTGTACACCACCTTCCACTTCCCCCACAGCGGCGCCAACGTGATCACCACCGACAACTCCGACTGGGCCACCAACTGTCCGGAATACAAGGTCACGGCGGTGCAGGTCACCGGCACCACCGACCTGACCCTGTCGGACTGGCAACAGCGCTTTGAAGCCTTTACCGAAAAGCAGCTGGCCTATGCGGGGCAGGGGCAACCTGAGTAAGGGAGTGAAATAAAAACGCCGGCGGGAGCCTAATGCCGTTCACTTAAGGTGAGCGGCATTTTTCTTTCTGACCGGATAGTGTTTGCCGAAAGATATCACGCACCACGTCGCTGCCCAGCTTTTTACGGGCTTGCGTGACCGCGCTGCGCACCACCGAGTCGACCACAGGGGCAGGATAATATCCAAAGAGCGGTTTATAGAAAGTGTTGTAGATAGCCAAGCTGCTATTATAGTTGGGGTGGACTTTGCCATGAAAAAATAAGGAGTCATTTGTTATGAGGGATGAGTGTGGAGCGCCTCTAAGTTTGAGCATGGCTGACAGTGCTAAGCTGGATCTTGTGATGAAAGAACTTCGTTACTTGCTAGTTAGTAAGGAAAATTATATGGTTTGTACTGATGGGTGGGATATCACGATACGTTACAAAAAACCGGGAGAGCGGTACTGGGTAAAATATGATAGCGAAGGACGGCGAGTGAAAAAGCCATGTGTTTTACTAAGGCCAACTTTAGAGCACTATGCTGAAATTCCATATTTAGAAGTCTTGTTTCATATGTGGTGGCTTAAAAGAGAGTTTGAGTTATACCCTTTGAATGTCAAGAGTTTAACTGAATCCCCTTATTCTATTGATATGGGGATATATACAGTGGAACAAGCCGCCCCGATCATTAGAGAAATGTTGATAGGTGGAGCGTTCTAGACAATATCATCATAGTCTGGTATCTAAGCATTAAAATGTTCATACATGATATCGGCGCTGTTGAACGCACCTTGGACCAACAACGAAACCGAACGGGCGCTGTGCGGCTATGTGCTGTGTGTAAAGGCAGCAAAGAGGTCTGCGCACACTAGGGCGAGCTGTTCCGGCAACGCATTTTGTCGCTGGTGGAAATCGCCAAACTCTTAGGTCGCTGTCCGCAGGAATGGTTACGATCGGTGACCCGGGCCTGCGTCGAGAAACACATTATCCCATTCCTGAAGAACTGTTCGTGTCAAGCCACTCCCGGTGAACTGTTACGGAGCTTACCGACCCAATTCCCGTTTCAGGTTCATTGATCGCTCGGCCCAGTTCATGGTCAAAGCTCCAGCCGAATGATGGTCGCTGCCCGCTCCAGCGTCAGGTCACTGGCTAGGTCGATCTCGCGCAAAAAACCTTGCTTTCGTTCGGCGCGAAAACGTAGTTGCCAGTAGTACTCTACCTCGAAGTCGAGTGGGGTCAGACGCACATTGGGCCCGAACAATACATCGCCCTGTTTGGGTAGCACCACCAAGTAGTAATACTGCGCGTTGTACACCCGGTAGTGGGGGTATAGACACTGCCGCAACACGTTGCTGGCAGCTGTGAGTAGGAAGGTATAGCGTTGCTGGTGAGCGTCCATGGCCACGGTTAGTCCTCCATCGTCAGCATGGCGTTAATGACCCGTGTCGCTTGGGGGATACCTATGGTGTCCAAAGCTTCATGTTCGTCGAGCTAGCCGTGCAGGCATCGCAGGAACACCTCAAGTTGCATGTTACGGTGCGACACTCGTGGGTCCTCTGGCGCCAGTTCCAGCAGGGTTCTGTTGTTCATAAGCCGGTCGTCTTTGCGGTGTACCCCAGTGGGAGTGAGCATAGCTTGGTGGGGTATGGTGTTCATATCTAACAGCTGATTTATTATTCAACCCTCATTGTGTTTCATGTGACACCGGATTTCAATCACCGACGTAAAGGGTGCGGCCATAGGGTGCACGCTGCTTGGTGGTCATGGCCCACAGTACCGGTAGCTCGGGCGGGTGGCCATAGGGGGTGTAGCCGTCGGTGAACACTACCACGCCGTTAACGTCGACCGGCAGGCTCTCGGCCCAGCGCAGCCCGGCGGTCATATCGGAGCCGCCACTGGTAACGGCCTTGGCCACTGGGGCGAAGTCGAACGGCGGGGTCAGGTGAAATTCCGCCTCTACCTCAGTGGTGACTATCGCCACGTACAACTCGGTGGGGTTACAGTCGTTAGCGGCACAGGCGATCTCGCTCAGGTAGCGGAGCACCTCGTCGCAACTGACTGAGCCCGAGCTGTCCAGCACCACCGCCAGGGCAGCCATGCTGCCGGTGGGTGAATACATGCCCGGTAGTTTTATGCCGCACCACAGAAAGCGGCGGTTGGGCCGGGTAAACGAGTAGTCGTCGCGGCTGGTTTGCTTGCACCAGTCTGCCAGTTCCTCCTTCCAGTTGGCCTTGGGAGTTATCAGCTGGCTCACCAGCTCACGCACCGCCGGACTCACCCCCTTGCCCATGGCCTTGCCCACGGCGATGGCCTTGCTCACCCGCACCCGGGTCTCGACTTCGGCCCCGGGGTCGTCGTTGGCAATCACGTCGTTGGATTGCAGCGACGGATTATCCCTAGTTAGGGAATCAGAATTACCGCCGCTACCAGTATTAGTATCGCAACAACCCCCACCGTCATCGTTATCAGCACCAGCTCGCCCCTGTTCGTGTTGTTGCTGTTGTAGCAACAAATCCTTGTACACCTGTTCCACGCTCCAGTTTCGATACTGACTATCACATACCCAGTCGATGCCCTCGATGGCCCCGTCCTCGGCCAGAATGATGTTGTTGACCACATGGTCCACCGCCAGCATCAGCACCTCCCGGCGGTACTGCGTTGGCGGGAAGCGGCTGGTGGCGCAGTGCAGCAGCATGATGTGCAGCGCCTCGTGCTTGAGTACCCGCATCATATCGGGCAGGCTCAGCGTGGCCACAAAACCCCGGTATATATACAGGGTTTTTGAGTCGGTCAGCACCGTCCGGGGCAGCCCCGGCGGCAGCGTGGTTGGGTCATAAACGATGTCCATATCCATCAGGATGGCGGCGTAGGTCGGTTGCCGCAGCACCAGTTGGATTATCGCCTTTTGTACGATTTCCATAATGTGTGTCTCAATGCGTACCTTGTTGTGGTATTCCTCGTGCAACGCCCTGCTTCTCGTGGAGCAGGGCTCAGCCCAGCAGGTGACCGTACTCAGTCGACCACTTGATGAACGCCTCAGTGGCGTATATTTCGCGGCCGTTGTCCCGGGAATTGACGGTCTTGATACCGGCCACGGCATACTCCGGCGACAGCCGGGTCAAGTAGGCCATGATGGCCGCGAAAGTCTTGCTCTCAGCTCGGTGCGCCAGTGCGGTCAGCACCGCATAGGTAGTGGCGGCGTTGAACTCAACTGGGGCTTGAACCGGATCGGCTAGTATCTGGTCAATGTCCGGCATGTCCTGCCAGATTTGCACAAAGCTGCAAAACTCCACCGCTTGTGCCTCGCCCACGGTACCAGCGGTCAGCATCATCAACGACACCCGGTCATCCAGTAGCCTGGGGCTGGCTTTGAGAATGTCCGACAGTTTTTGCCATGAGCGCTCGGTGGCGAAAGCCATCTCCTTGCGGCCGTGTTCTAGGTGCGCCTCAAAGGTATTGAGCAAATCCGGGCGGAAGCGAATAAAAGCTTGCACCAGCGGCTCCAGCTCAATGATGCTGGCCACCTCGTTCAGCCAGTAGGTCGAATCCGAACTTACGTGCAAATGTTGGATACGGTTGGCCAAGGGTGCTGGCATTTTGAAGGACGCGCCGCTGTCGGTGACTCGGTTGCCGGCCATGGCCACGCTCCATCCCGGTTTGAGTTTGTAGGCTCCGATGCGCTTCTCTTGGGTAATCTGATAGCAGGTCACCTGCACGCTGGGCGGAGCACTGGGTGCTTCGTCGATAAACAGAACGCCGTGGTCGGGCAAGTCGGTGCGCCCGGTGTGCGGAAACCAGTCCGGGCATAGTCGGATCATCACCCCGGTGGTCTCGTCCTTATCCGGCAGCCCGCCCATGTCCACTGGGTCTTTGTCGGTGGCCCGCAGGTCAATAAAACCAAACCATTTACTCGGGTCTTTGGGCTGGTCGCCGTACTCCGCTACCCCCTGCAGCCCCAGTTCGGCTGCCCGTTGCTGGCAGTAGTAGGCCATGCCAATACTCTTGCCTACACCCGGCGGCCCCCACAGCATGGGCACTCCGCCACCGGCGAACACGGCAGTAGCCACGGTCATTACCTGCTTGATGTTAGCGTTAACGCTCATAGTAGTTCCCTCGTTGTGTCGCTGTCCCTAACTAGGGATTACTTGTTAGCCTGTAATCTAAAAACTGAGCCCTAATTTAAAAGGGGTTAGGTGCAAGTACGCTTGAGAATATTCAGAGCTGTATAACCTGAAGGTTGAGCAAGAAGCGTTCAGAACAACATTAATAGCTTGAACGTCGTGGGGATATATTAGTTGACAGGGCGCGAGCACATTTCAAAATTGTGTATTTTGAGTTCAAATCTTGCGTTCCTACGTGAAATTCTCACCATTTCGTTCTGGAAAAAGTTCGAAAATTTACGCACGAACGCCAGAAGGACACATATTGAACAAAGTATGCTCCCGACCTGTATTAGTTGACAGTTAAAAAGCAGCAGAGAGGTTATTTATATCAGATAACAAACATACCCTTGGACAGGGTAGATTTTCCCAGAGTCACAGTGCTATCTGACCGAACAACCGGGCCGCAGGCATACCGGCCCGTAATATCCATCAAAAATAATGCCTGGCCCGAAAGTGGTGTTCGTGAGGGGCCATGTCGTTGCCGATGGCGTTAAGAATGGTGCCGGAGATCTGGCCGCTGTCGGCGTCAAAGGTGCTGCACAGGGAGAGGGTACGGCGAATGTCCACCTGCCGGCCCAGATATTCCAGCACCACTCGCGTACAGCTGGGAATGCGCTCGCCGCTGGCGGAGGCGCCCAGGCGCAGGCCGCTTAACCGGCCCACCCGGCTTTTAAAGGTGGGGATCAGTATGGTCTGGGTGATCTGGTTGCCGGTAAGCGATTCATAGTCCACCAGAAAAATGCGGTCTGCCAGCAGGTGGGCCATGCCCAGATATTTGCTGTGATACACCCGCTCGCCCGGGGCCTGTTGCAGGCGCTCGGTGCGCTGGTAATACACGCCGTTGCCCCGGCGCTCCAGGCACAGCAGGTTGCGCAATATCTTGCCCGGAAAGGCCATGGAGTAATGGTATTCAAAGTAATAGCCCAGATACTTGTCCAGCCCGTGAGAGTTGGCCTGCAGCAGGCTCATGTGCTCGGTTTCCGGGTGCACTTCTTCCGTTACCTGGGGCTTGGGCCGCACCTGGATCAGCAGCTCGAACTGGCTGTGGGGCATCAGTATTTCATGCTCTTCCACCCCGAAGAAGTCGCACAGCCGGCGCAGGCTGTGGGCCGAGGGCTTGTAGCGGCCGCTCAGGTAGCGGTTGAACTGGGGGCGGTTGATCTTGAGCCGGCGGCAGACTTCGGCCACCGACTTGTAGTAACTGCAGAGCAGGCGCAGGTTTTTGGCGAAATCTTGGTGCATAACGGCTCCATGAAACTGGCGTCAGTATACCGAAGGTTATTTTGCTGCAACAGGGTGCAACAGTCGCTTTGTGACGCAGTTCGTGCATCATTCAGCATCAGCTTGAGTCAGGGCGTCAAATATTCAGTGCGCGTGCGCACTGCTGTAATAGGGGCCTGAACAGCACAAACCCCACAAAGCAGGTACCCCATGCAAACACGTATCGAAAAGGATCTACTGGGCGAACAGCCGGTGCCGGCCGAGGCCTGGTACGGCATTCAAACCCAGCGGGCGCAGCAGAATTTCACCATTACCGGCGTGCCCATCAGCCACTTTCCCGAGCTGATCAACGCCCTGGCCATGGTCAAGTCTGCCGCCGCTCACGCCAACCGGGATCTGGGCCAGCTGGAGCCCCACAAGGCCGAGGCCATTAACGCCGCCTGTGCCGATATCATCAACGGCGCCCTGCACGATCAGTTTGTGGTGGATCTCATTCAGGGCGGGGCGGGCACCTCCACCAACATGAACGCCAACGAAGTCATTGCCAACCTGGCGCTGGCCAAGCTGGGCCATGGCCGCGGTGAATACAAACACCTGCATCCCAACAACGACGTGAACCGCTCCCAGTCCACCAACGACGCCTATCCCACCGCCGCCCGGCTGGCCATCGTGTTTGCCGCCCAGCCGCTCAAGCAGGCCATTGCCGGACTGCAGCAGAGCCTGGCTACCAAGGCCGAAGAGTTTGCCCACATTCTCAAAATGGGCCGCACCCAGCTGCAGGACGCCGTGCCCATGACCCTGGGTCAGGAGTTCGACGCCTTTGCCGTTAACCTGGGCGAAGAAGAAGCCCGCATCGACGACGCCTGCCGCCTGCTGTGCGAGGTGAACCTGGGCGGCACCGCCATTGGCACCGGCATTAACGCCCATCCCGACTATGCGCCGCTGGCGGTGAAGCACCTGGCCGAGGTGTCCGGCCAGCCGGTGAGCCTGGCCAGCAATCTGGTGGAAGCCACCTCCGACATGGGCGCCTTCGTCACCTTCTCCAGCGTGCTCAAGCGGCTGGCGGTGAAGCTGTCCAAGCTGAGCAACGATCTGCGCCTGCTCTCAAGCGGCCCGCGCACCGGCCTGGGTGAAATTCAGCTGCCCGCCATGCAGCCCGGCTCGTCCATCATGCCCGGCAAGGTGAACCCGGTGATCCCCGAGGCCATGAACCAGACCGCGTTTCAGGTGATCGGCGCCGATATGGCGGTGACCCTGGCGGCGGAGGCCGGCCAGCTGCAGCTGAATGCCATGGAGCCGCTGATCATCTATAACCTGCTTAACTCCAGCCGCATGCTGGGCGAGGCCATTCGCATGCTCGACACCCGCTGCGTACGCGGCATCAAGGCCAATGAAGAGCAGTGCGCCGCTCACCTGCACAACAGCATCGGCATTATCACCGCCCTGGTGCCTCACATCGGTTACGACAACGCCAGCCGCATTGCCAATCAGGCACTGGTGAGCGGCGCCACCGTGGCCGAGCTGGTGCGCGAAGAGCAGCTGCTCAGTGAAGAGCGGCTGGCGGCGGTGCTCAGCCCCGCCTCCATGGTGGCGCCCTGCGTGGCCTGACCAAGAAACACCAAGCTGGCGGCGTGATCACGCCGCCACCGCCATTGGCTGCTGCTGGTGCCATTGCACACAGGCCGCCGCCAGCGCCCGGGTGGCGTCCATGCCAAGGTGGGCATGGACCGAGTCAAGGGCGTTCAGCGCCACGGGAATTTCGGTGCAGCCCAGAATGACCCGCTCCACTCCCTGCTGCAGCATGTCGGCCATGCAGCCGTCCAGCACCTGAGCACCCTGCTCAAGGGCACCGGACTTCACCAGATAAATGCCTTCCATCACCCGGCGCTGCAGTTCCTGCTGGGGGGTGGTGAGGGCAATGCCGTATTCCGCCAGCTCCCGCGTATAAAAGCCGGCCTTCAGGGTACCGTCGGTGGCCAGCAGGCCCACGGAGGTGATTTTTTCCTGTGCCAGCGCTTCGGCGCAGGCTTGAGCAATATGCAAAATGGGCACGCTGCTCGCCTGAGCCAGCGGCTCATACCAGTAATGGGCGGTGTTGCAGGGAATGGCAATGCAGCCGGCACCGCCGCTTATCAGGGTGTTCAGCCCTTTCAGCAGGGCTGCAAGAGGCGACTCCCTGTTTTCCAGCAGGCAGGCGGTGCGGTCGGGAATTTGCGGCACCGAATGCACCAGCAGCGGCAGGTGATCCTGATCCCGGCTGGCCGGGGTCTGGTGAATGATTTTGGTCACAAAGTCAACGGTGGCCAGCGGCCCCATGCCGCCAAGAATGCCAATAAGGGAACGCATCAGAAAGTCTCCAGGCTGTTTTTTGGCAGCCTAAAGCAGCCGGCGAGGGTACCGACAATGCCGTTTGAGTACCCCCTATACCCGCTCTGCATAACCGCCAGGCTGGGCCTGAAATATCAACAGGATGGCACTGTTATGCCGGTTTGTTATATCCGGTGCGGGATGGGCATGGCACAACATTGCGCTGAGCAAGGCCGCCACCGAATGATATAATGCCGCCCGAACCGGTCAGCAGGCTGACCGATGCTGTGAAAAAGCCGAGGGTGGTGCATGAACATAGAAACAAAATGGCTGGAAGACTTTTTGTCCCTGGCCCACACCCAGAGCTTTTCCCGCTCCGCCGAGGAGCGGCACATGACCCAGCCCGCCTTCAGCCGGCGCATTCGCGCGCTGGAAGCCGCCCTGGGCTGCGAGCTGGTCGATCGCACCAGCATGCCGGTGCAGCTCACCGATGAGGGCCGGCTGTTTCGCATTACCGCCCGCAACCTGGTGACCCAGCTGGCCGACAGCATCAGCCACCTGCGCTCCATCAAGCAGCGCGGCGTTCATACCATCGACTTTGCCGTGTCTCACACCCTGTCGCTGTCCCTGTTTCCCGCCTTTTTGCAGTCGTTTCAGCGGGAGCTGGAAGGCATCAGCACCCGTCAGCTGGTGGCTAATGTGGACGACAGCGTGCAGGCCCTGAAAAACGGCATTTGCGACTTTCTGCTGGCTTTTGACGATCCCGGCCTGGCACCGGCGCAGTTTCACCGTTTTGAGCTGCAAACCGAGCAGCTGGTGCCGGTGTGCCGGGCCGACGAAGACGGCCGGCCCGTGTTTAATCTGGACTCAGCCGATGCAGAAGCCTTGCCTTATCTTGGCTACCCCGAAGAGATTTTTCTCGGTCGTTGTGTGGCGCGCTTGCTGCGCCGCCGGCCGCGCCCGGTCACCCTGCACCAGGCATTTGAGTCGCCCCTGGCCGACAGCCTCAAGGTGATGGCCATGCAGGGCATGGGCATTGCCTGGGTGCCGAGCTTTGCCATTCGGGAAGAATTGCGCCAGGGCTTTCTGGTGATCTGCGGCGGCAGCGACTGGCAGTGGCCGCTCAATGTCTGCCTCTATCGCTGCAGCCGGCCCCTGTCCGACACCGCCGAGGCCTTCTGGCAAGTGTGCGAGCACCATTACGGCCGGGCGGAACCGAAACCATGAAACGGCTCTGGGTGTGTTTGTTGTTGTGGGGGCTGGCCCTGGACGGTGCCATGGCGGCAGAGCCGTACCGGGACGGCATTATTCGCGTGGGCGGTGATCACGACTATCCGCCCTATGAATTTCTTAATGAAGACGGCGAGCCCGACGGCTACAACGTGGAGCTGACCCGCGCCATTGCCGAGGTCATGGGCATGCAGGTAGACATTCGCCTGGGCGACTGGAACCGCATGCGCCAGGCGCTGGATGCGGGCGAGCTGGATGTGCTGCAGGGCATGACCTTTTCTGACGAGCGCCGCGACGATTACAGCTTTTCGCCGTCCCATGCCATCGTGCATCAGTCCATTTTTGCCCGCAAAGGGGAAGGCGAGGCCCGGGCGCTGGCCGCGCTGCGCGGCAGGGAGGTGATTGTGCAGCGGGGCGGCATTATGCACGACCTGCTGCTGCACAGTGAGGTGGGGGCAAAACTGGTGCTGGTCGACACCCATGCCACCGCCCTGCGTCTGCTGGCAGCGGGCAGGCACGACTATGCCCTGGTCGCCAACCTGCCGGGCCTTTATCTGGGCCGTGAGCTGGAGCTCTCCAACATAGTGCCGGTGGGCCAGCCCTTTCGCCCCCAGCGCTACGGCTATGCGGTGGCCAGGGGCAACGAGGCGCTGCTGGCGGGGTTCAGCGAAGGGCTGGCCATTCTCAAGAATACCGGTCGTTACCAGCAAATTTACGACAAGTGGCTCGGGCCGCTGGAGCAGGGCGGCTGGCCCTGGAAGAAAATCGGCCTGGCCGCCGCCCTGGTGTCGGCGCTGCTGCTGGTGGTGCTGGGCGGCATTGTGATCTGGAACCGCATGCTGGCCCGGGAAGTGGCCCGGCGCAGCGAAAAGCTGCAATTGCAGCAGCAGCAGCTGATCCAGGCCGACAAGATGTCGTCCCTGGGGATTCTGGTGGCGGGGGTGGCCCACGAGATCAACAACCCCAGCAGCCTGCTGCTGCTGAACCTGCCGGTGCTGAAAGACGCCTTTGCCGATCTGGAAGCGCTGCTGGAGGCGCAATATGAGCAGCAGGGCGACTTCTACCTGGCCGGGCTGCCCTACAGCCGCATGCGCGAGGAGCTGCCGGCCATGCTCGACGACATGCAGGCCAGCGCCGGCCGCATTCGCCGTATAGTGGACGATCTGCGCGACTTTGCCCGCCAGGGCCCGGCGGAGCTCACCGAAAACGTGGATCTCAATGCCCTGGTGGCCACGGTGATCCGCCTGGTCGACAACACCATTCGCAAGTCCAGCCAGCGGCTGGAGGTGGACTGCGCACCGGACCTGCCGCCGTTCAGGGGCAATGCCCAGCGCATTGAGCAGGTGGTGGTCAACCTGGTGGTCAACGCCTGCCAGGCCCTGACCAGCCCGGAGCAGGGCATTTTTATCCGCACCGGCTACCGGGCCCAGGGCAATGAGCTGTATCTGGACATTATCGATCAGGGGGTGGGCATCGAGCCCCACAACCTGTCCCGGCTGAAGGATCCGTTTTTTACCACCAAGCGCGAGCAGGGCGGCATCGGGCTGGGTTTGTCCGTGTCTGCCGGCATCGTGCAGGAGCATGGCGGCCGGCTGGAGTATGACTCCGAGCCGGGCAGGGGCACCCGCGCCACCCTGACGCTGCCTGCGATAAAAGGAACCCCATCGTGATCAAAAGCAACCTCTATCCCGGCTTCGGCGTGCTGCTGGTGGATGACGAAGCCCCCTTTCTGCGCAGCCTCAGCATTGCTCTGGAGCGGCGGGGCGGCATCAATCATATTTACCGCTGCGAAGACAGCCGGGAGGTGATGGGCATCATTGCCCGGGAGCCCATTGGCCTGGTGCTGCTGGACCTGACCATGCCGCATCTGTCCGGCGAAACCCTGCTGCAACAAATTGTGGAGGAATACCCCGAGATTGCGGTGATCATCGTCAGCGGGCTGAACCAGCTGGAAACGGCGGTCAACTGCATTCGCCTCGGAGCCTACGACTATTTCGTCAAGACCACGGAAGAAGACCGGCTGATCGGCGGCATTCGCCGGGCCATTGCCAGCCAGGAAATGCGGCTGGAAAACCAAGAAATGCGCCGGCGCTTTCTCACCGACACCCTGGAGCACCCCGAGGTGTTTGCCGGCATCATTACCCAGGACAAGGGCATGCGCTCGGTGTTTCAGTATCTGGAGGCCATTTCTGCCAGCAGCCAGCCGGTGCTGATCTGTGGCGAGAGCGGCGTGGGCAAGGAGCTGATTGCTCACGCCATTCATGCCCTGAGCAACCGCAACGGGCCCGTGATCAGCGTGAATGTGGCCGGGCTGGACGACAATGTGTTTGCCGACACCCTGTTCGGTCATAACAAGGGGGCCTTTACCGGGGCTGAGCGGGCCCGGGCCGGCATGATTGAACAGGCCGCGGGTGGCACCCTGTTTCTGGACGAGATTGGGGATCTGAGCCTGGCATCCCAGGTCAAGCTGCTGCGGCTGCTGCAGGAAGGGGAGTATTACCCTCTGGGCAGCGACCGGCCCAAACGCCTGCGTGCCCGCATCGTGGTGGCTACCCATCAGGATCTGGCCCGCAAGCAGCAGGACGGCTCTTTCCGCAAGGATCTCTACTACCGGCTGCGCACCCATCAGGTGGAGATACCACCGCTGCGCCAGCGCAAGGATGATATTCCCCTGTTGCTGGAGCACTTTCTTGCCGAGGCGGCGGCGGAATTGAGCAAAACCGTGCCCACCCTGCCCAGGGAATTGCCGGTGCTGCTGGCCAACTACGCCTTTCCCGGCAATGTGCGCGAGTTGCGGGCGCTGGCCTATGACGCCATGAGCCGGCACAAGTCGAAAATGCTGTCGATGGAGGTGTTTCGCCAGGCCCTTGGCCAGCAGGAAACACAGGTTCTGCCAGCAGGCGAAGCCGAATCCGGCCCCTTCAGCCAAATGCCGACCCTGCCCAGGCTGAATGAAGTGGGTGATCTGCTGGTGGCCGAGGCCATGCGCCGGGCCGAGGGCAACCAGTCGCTGGCCGCCCGTCTGCTGGGCATCTCCCAGCCGGCGCTGAGCAAGCGGCTGAAAAAGGCCGCGGCCGACGAGGCCTGAACCCCTATAACCCGGGTTAAGGGTTATAACCCGGGTTAACCTGCCTATCACCTTGATAAAAATTACTTTTCTTCTCCATTGTGACCTTGCTCATAACTTTGGTTATACCCCTTCCGCTTTGTGCTGCCATTCAACCTTGATTAAAAATTCATTAATAAACAGTTGCTTAATGGAGTTTTCAGAAACTGGCATGGGCTTTGCTGTTGTCTGGTCAGGGATTGGCGAGTGAGCGCCAGATACCGATGGTTTGGACCGCACCCGCACAGGGGCGTCCGGCTGTATACCTCGACATCAAAAAATCAAGGAACCAACGATGGAACAGACAGTAGCAGTGCAGGGCCGTACCGGCTTTTGGAGCGGACTGGCGCTCTGGAAAAAAATTCTGGTAGGCATGGTGCTGGGCGTGATTGCGGGCACCCTGATGGGGCCGGACGCCGAGCTGTTAAAGCCAATTGGCACGTTGTTTATTAACGCGATCAAGATGCTGATCGTGCCGCTGGTATTCTGCTCTCTGGTGGTGGGTGTCACCTCCATGCAGGACACCCGCAAGATGGGCCGTATCGGTCTCAAATCCGTTGTGCTTTACCTGGGTACCACGGCGGTGGCCATTACCATTGGTCTGGCACTGGCGCTGCTGTTTTCCCCGGGTGCCGGCATGAACATGACCATTACCGAGCCGGTGTCGGCGAAAGAAGCCCCTTCCATGGTGGACACTCTGCTGGCGCTGATCCCGCAAAACCCCATCGGTGCCATGGCCGCCGGCAACATACTGCAGATCATTGTGTTCGCCCTGGGACTGGGCATTGCCCTGACCCTGTGCGGCGAGAAGGCGCAGCCGGCTGTTCGTGTGTTTGAAAGCCTGGCCGAAGGCATGTACAAACTGACCGAAATCATCATGAAGCTGGCCCCTTACGGTGTGTTTGGCCTGATGGCCTGGGTGGCGGGCAAGTACGGCCTGGAAGTATTGCTGCCGCTGATCAAGGTGGTGGCCCTGGTGTATGTGGGTGCCCTGATCCACGTGGTGGTGGTGTACAGCGGCCTGATCAGCCTGGTAGGCCGTCTGAACCCGGTGCGCTACCTGAAAGGCCTGATCAACCCGGCTGCCGTGGCCTACACCACCACCAGCAGCTCCGGCACCCTGCCGGCCTCCATCAAGGCGGCCCGTGAGGAAATGGGCGTGTCTCAGGGTGTGTCCAGCTTTGTACTGCCCCTGGGTGCCACCATCAACATGGACGGCACCGCGCTGTATCAGGGTATTTGTGCCGTGTTCGTGGCCCAGGCCTTTGGCGTGGATCTGGCCATGTCCGATTACATTCTGATCATTATGACCGCGACACTGGGCTCCATTGGTACTGCCGGTGTGCCCGGTGCCGGCCTGATCATGCTGTCGCTGGTGCTGACCACCGTTGGCCTGCCTCTGGAAGGTCTGGCCATTGTGGCCGGTATCGACCGTATTCTCGACATGGCCCGTACCACGGTGAACGTGTGTGGCGATCTTATGGTGTCGGTGCTGATCGGCAAGAGCGAAAACGAGCTGGACGAAACCGTTTACAACCGCGCCGCTCCGGCGACGGACGCGAGCCGGGTTTAACCGGCCCAGCAAAAGGACGGCGAATGCCGTCCTTTTTTATACCCTACCTTCTTGTCGCAAACAGCCAGGTCCCGGGTCGCAATCAGCATATTCTGATTCTCTCCTGCTTTTACAGTGGGGTATTGATTGATCGTTCAATTAATGTGAGGTTTAAAGGCCAGCAAGTAACACACGGATGATCACAGTGCCGTTGGGCACGAACCGATTGATGGAGTCAACAAAAGAGGAACTTTGCCATGGATATGGTGTTGTCTGTTGCCATTGTGCTGACGCTGACCGCGTCGGTGTGGATATTGCTGCGTTACGGCCGGGTGCGCTGCAAGGGGGAAATGCCCACCTCCCTGTTTACCTTTATTGCCATTCTGTTTACCTCTGGGCTGGACGTGGGCCTGGTGATGTTTCCGCTCACCGAATTTCCCGTTTATGCCAGCGAGGCGGAATACGGCTTTGCCAATCCCCTGGCCATCGAGTTTGGCTTCTGGGGCTTTCTGGTATGGGGTTTTTACTTCTTCACCACCTTCTATTTTGTGCTGATCGAGCCCAGGGTCAGGCTGTTCGAAATCCCGCTGATCAAGTTTATCAATAACCTGGTGATTATCGGCACCTGTGCCTTTACCGGTTACCTGTTCCTGAGTTACCTGCCCGGTTATATCGAGGGTATTCCGCCGGCCATGGTCTACGGGCTGGTGGCACTGGTGGTGCTGGCTGCGGTCTGGTCCAGCTCCGACGTGCGTTATGTGAAGCTGCTGAGCGTGGCGTCAACCTGGCTGTTTATCGCGCTTATCCTTGCCATGTGGCTGAACACGGGGGCAGGGGTACAGGGGCTGGGCAGCACGGTGGCCGGCATTGGTGAGTACTTCACCCATATTCACCGGTTTGTGACGCCCATTACCGACTATCACGCCTTTTATCTGTTCTGGTGGTTTTCCTGGAGCATCATGATCGGCCAGTTTGTGGCCCGCTTTGCCGGTGGCCTGCCGGCCTGGCAACTGTGCATCGCCATGCTGGTGGTGCCCTCCATTCCCATTGCCATCTGGTTTTCCGTGCTCTATCTGCATTTTGAGCAGAGCCTGGCGATCGGCGGCTTGCTGAACCTGTCGATGGTGGTGGTGGGAGTGATTTTTGTGATCAACTCCCTCGACTCGCTGATCCGCCTCTATACCACCAACCTGGGCATGGAGGCCGAGAAACTGGGGCAGGTGCGCTACGTGGCCCTGAACTGGACACTGATGTTCGGCCTGGTGCTGCTGTTCCAGTTCACCCCGCTCAAGATAGAGTGGGTGGGCCTGGTGGTGATCGGCCTTTATGCCCTGATCGCCCTGCTGCTGTGGCAGCGCCGGGCGCAGTGCCGGGTATCTGCAGCCCCAGCACGGTAAGATGTCCGAAGCAGGGCCTGCGCAGCAGGCCGTTAACACCGGCGTTGCCTGATCAATGCGCCAACTAAAGTGGCGCCTACAGCCCGAGCTGTTTGTGAAACCCGGAGCTGATGTTGTAGCTGCCGCTTTAGCTGGCAGGGCCTGCGCAGCAGGCCGTTAACACCGGCGTTGCTTGATAAACGCGCCAACTAAAGTGGCGCTTACAGCCCGAGCTGTTTGTGACATACGGAGCTGATATTGTAGCTGCCGCTTTAGCTGGCAGGGCCTGCGCAGCAGGCCGTTAACACCGGCGCTGCTTGATAAACGCGCCAACTAAAGTGGCGCCTACAGTCCGAGCTGTTTGTGAAATACGGAGTTTGTGTTGTAGCTGCCGCTTTAGCTGGCAGGGCCTGCGTAGCAGGCCGTTAACACCGGCGTTGCCCGCGCTCCATAAACTACACTGTTTGCCACGACCCTCCACCTCATCATCTCCATGTCCTATCATCATGCCCTGGCAGGCAGGTGCTCCATTGAAGGCCAGATCTATCATATTACGGTTTGCACCCGTCATCGCCGCCGGTTGTTTGATGACTGGCATGCAGGCCGGCTAGTGATCGGCGAGCTGCGGCATCTGCAGGAGCAACAGCAGGCACAGTCGCTGGCATGGGTGCTGATGCCCGAACATCTGCACTGGCTGTTGCAATTGAATGAAGCTGCTTCTCTGGCGGGCCTGATCCATACCTTCAAGGGCCGTTCGGCCAGACGTGTGAACCACCATCTGGGACGAAGCGGTGCCTGCTGGCAAAGGGGATTCCATGATCATGCCATTCGGCAGGAAGAAGACCTGCGGCAGATTGCCAGATACATTATTGCCAACCCGCTCAGGGCGGGGCTGGTTAACCGGGTGGGCGATTACCCGTTATGGGATGCGATATGGATTTGAAAGGGGGCGACGGCAGGGCCCGCGTAGCAGGCCGTTAATACCGGTGTGGGCCGATAAATGCGCCGGCTGAAGTGGCGCCTACAGCCCGAGTGCGTTTTGAATTACGAAGCCTGTGTGTGAAAGCAAAAAAGCCCGAGCCGGACTGCCGGCTCGGGCAAAAAGGGTTGGACCTGTAAGCCCTTGCACCCTCTCCGTGACTTCAGTACTCCACTTCCACATCGCCGCTGGGCACGCTGCAGCAGCTCAGCACGTAACCTTCCTCAATATCTTCATCGGTAATGCCGCCGTTGTGCTCCATGGCCACCGTACCCTTGGTCACCTTCACCTTGCAGGTGCCGCAAATGCCCATGCCGCAGGCCTTGGGAATATGCAGGCCGGCCTGGGCGGCGGCGCTGTGCAGGGTTTCGCCGGGCATAATATCCACCTGCAGATCGCTGTCGAGGAAGGAGATGGTCAGCCGCTCTTCGGTACGCTCCATTTCCTCGGCCAGATCCGAGGCCTCCTGAGCCAGCAGCTCCACGTCTTCGATGACCTCCACCGGCGTGGCGCCAAAGCTTTCCTCATGGTAGCGGTCCATGTCGAAACCGGCCTGTTGCAGCAGATTGCGCACCGCCTTCATATAGGGGGTGGGGCCGCAGCAGAACACTTCCCGCTCCATAAAGTCGGGGGATATCTGGCTGAGCATGGCGCTGTTCAGGAAGCCGCGGTAGCCGCTCCAGGTTTCGCCAATGTCGGTGCGCTCACAAATCAGGCTCAGCTGAATATTGGACAGCCGCGAGTCCATGTGCTGCAGCTCACGGTAGAACACCAGATCCTTGGGAGTGCGGGCGCTGTGCACAAACTGAATATCCACCTCGGCGTTGGTGTCGAACCACCAGCGCATCATCGACATCACCGGAGTAATGCCCACGCCGCCGGAAAGCAGCAGCACTTTTTCGTTGGGAAAGTCGATGCAGTTGAAGTTGCCTACCGGGCCGTGTACCGCCAGGGCGTCGCCTTCCACAAGGTTGTCGTGCAACCAGTTGGACACCACGCCGCCGGGCACCCGCTTGACGGTAATGGAAAAGCTGTAGGGCACCGAGGGGGAGGAGGCGATGGTATAGCTGCGCATCACCGTCTGTTCTTCAATTTCCAGCTCCAGGGTCACAAACTGGCCGGGCTTGAAGAAAAACAGCAGCGGGCTTTCGGCGGTAAAGCAGAAAGTACGCACGTCCCAGGTTTCCTGGATCACACGCACACAGCGCACCGGGTGGCGACCGTTGCTCCAGGTCTGGGTATTAATGGGTGAAATAAAGTCCTGATTCATCGCTGTCCTCCGCTGGGGCGGCGGGCCCCGTTTTGTCCTTGTTGCCGGCATTCTTGATGAGAATGAAGCGGCGCGGTTGCCTGAAAACGACACGGACATATCCGTCAGCCCCGTTTTGTCATCAAAGGGCGTGAAGCAAGGGAAAGCCGCTGGCTTGCGGGTCGTAAAAGCAGATGGGGCGAGTCGTTTTCAGACAACCGGCGGTGACCGGGCAGGATAACAATACGCCCATCGGCGGTATGGTTTTCCGCCCTTTCAACTCACCAAAGGAAGCAATGCAGATGGAGCAGAGCAACACCACTCTTATTGGTACCGCCCCCGGACTGGCGGACACCGTTCAGCTGCTGCAGCAGCGTCGTCCCGGCTACTCCCTTCCCCAGGCCTGTTACAACAGCCAGTCGGTGTTCGAGGCCGACATGGAGCAGATTTTCTGCAAGGAGTGGTTGTATGTGGGGCTGACCTGCGAAATCCCCAAAGTTGGCAACTACATCACGGTGGAGGTGGGTAACAACCCCATTACCGTGGTGCGCAACAAGGAAGGCGTGCAGGCCTTTCACAACGTGTGCCGGCACCGGGGCTCGCGCCTGTGTACCGAGAAAAAAGGCAAGGTGGCCAAGCTGGTCTGCCCCTATCACCAGTGGACCTATGAGCTGGACGGACAGCTGATCTATGCCGGCAACGACATGGGCGAGCAGTTCAATAAAGGCGACTTTCCGCTGAAAAAGGTGCACACCAAAACCGCCGGTGGCTACATCTTTATCTGCCTGGCCGACAACCCGCCCGAGATTGACGAGTTTCTGACGTCACTGGAGCACTATCTGGAGCCTTACGATCTGGAAAACGCCAAGGTGGCGGTACAGTCCGAAATCGTGGAAGACGCCAACTGGAAGCTGGTGATCGAGAACAACCGGGAGTGTTACCACTGCAATGGTTCTCATCCCGAGCTGCTCAATACCCTGCTGGAGTTTGACGACACCACGGATCCCCGCGCGACCGACGCCTTCAAGGCCCACGTGGCGCGCATGGCCGAGCAATGGGACGCCGAGGGCATTCCCCATGAGCATGTGTCGTTCGGATTGCGCAACCGCATGGTGCGCATGCCCCTGGCCGAAGGCAAGGTGGCCATGACCATCGATGGCTCCAATGCCTGTGAGAAGACCCTGGGCCGGGTCAAGAATCGTGAGCTGGGCTCACTGCGCATTCTGCACCTGCCCAACTCCTGGAACCATGGCCAGAGCGATCATCTGATCACCTTTCAGGTGGTGCCGCTGGGGCCACAGAAGACCAAGGTGATCACCAAGTGGGTGGTGCACAAGGACGCGGTGGAAGGCGTCGACTACGACGTGGAAAAACTGCGCCTGGTGTGGGATGCCACCAACGCCCAGGACCGTGCCCTGGCGGAGGAGAACCAGCGTGGCATTAACTCCATGGCTTATGAGCCGGGCCCCTATTCGCCTACCTATGAATTCGGCGTGGTGAACTTTGTGGACTGGTACGCCGACACCTTTGTCGCCAACGCCGGCGGCCAGACCCTGTCCGTTGAGCTGCCGGAGTAAGGCGGCGTTCAAGTCCGGAGGCGGTTGCCTCCGGATTTCGTTTGGTATTTAACAACGAGTTCGTGCTGTAGGCGCCGCTTTAGCTGGCGCGTTTATCAGGCAACGCCGGTGGTACGGCCTGCTGTGCAGGCCCTGCCAGCTAAAGCGGCCGCTACAGACCTTCCTTATACCGGATCATGGGTTCTTCAGGCTGCTCTCCACCAGCGCCAGCACCTCCGGGTGCAGCAGCGCCCGCTGGGCCAGCAGGGTTTCCAGCCGTTCCTGCCACAGAGCCCCTTCCGGGCCTTTCAGCTGATCTTTAAGCAGTGGCTCACAATCCGCCAGCTTCGCCGGCGGGGATATTCCCCAAGCCCGCAGCCGGGCCAGAAAGTCCTGCTGATCGATAAGGTCGGTGATCATCATGGTGATTGCTCCCTGATTTATTCCTGTCGCCACAGCCTATGCTGCCGTTATGCTTCAGGCAACAGAGCACCGACTTCGGTGTCGCTTCCGGAACAATCTCAGTATGCCCGGAACGGAAATAACCGACGCCAGCCTTCGGGCCAGCGCCGGTGGTGATGGTGGCAGGGGTGTTCAGCACCTTAGTTGCGGTAAATCCCGAAACCCTTCCAGTGCCTCCGGGTTCGCCAGGGCTTCCCGGTTTTTAACCGGCTCGCCTTCGACCACGTTGCGAATCGCCAGCTCCACCAGCTTGCCGGTGCGGGTGCGGGGAATATCCGTGACCTGAATGATTTTTCCCGGCACATGGCGGGGGGTGGTGTTGCTGCGGATGGTCTGGCGAATTTTCTGCTCCAGAGCGGCATTAAGGTGGTGGCCGGGTTTGAGCACTACAAACAGGATCACCCGAACGTCGTCCTGCCAGGTCTGGCCAATGGCCACGGCTTCCTGTACCGCCTCAACCTTCTCAACCTGGCGGTAGATCTCAGCGGTGCCGATACGCACGCCGCCCGGATTGAGCACGGCATCGGAGCGGCCGTGGATCACCATGCCACCGCCCGGGGTCAGCTCGGCATAGTCGCCATGGGCCCAGACATTGTCAAAGGTGCCGAAATAGGCATCGTGATATTTCTGGCCATCGCTGTCGTTCCAGAAGCCGACGGGCATGGCCGGAAAGGGGCGGGTACAGACCAGCTCGCCCTTGCCCTCTGCCATCGGTTTGCCGTTGTCCCAGATCTCCACCGCCATGCCCAGTCCTCGGCATTGCAGCTCACCGGCGTGTACCGGCAGCACCGGGCAGCCCAGGGCAAAGCACGACAGAATATCGGTGCCGCCGGAAATCGATGACAGACAGAGATCCTGTTTGATCTCCCGGTAGACATATTCAAAGCTCTCGTGGGTCAGTGCCGAGCCGGTGGACAGCAGGGTTCTCAGGGCATGCAGCCGGTGGCTGGTTCCCGGTCGCATGCCGGCCTTTTCCTGGGCGGCAATATATTTGGCACTGGTACCGAAGACGGTGGCGCCCTCCTGCTCGACAATATCCCAAAGTACCTCGGCCGTGGGGGCAAAGGGAGAGCCATCGAACAGCACCAGGGTGGCGCCGCTGGCCAGGCCACTGAGCAGCCAGTTCCACATCATCCAGCCACAGGTGGTGTAATAGAACAGGGTATCGTCACGCCCGAGATCGGTATGCAGCTGGTGTTCCTTGAGATGCTGCAGCAGAGAGCCGCCCACACCATGGACGATACACTTGGGCGCCCCCGTGGTGCCGGACGAATAAACAATGCACAGCGGGCTGTCAAAGCCAAGCTGGGCAAACTCAAGAGTGGTGGCGGCTGAGTCGATAAAGTCGTCGAGCAGCACGGCCCCCGGCACCGGGCTCAGATCGGGCTCGGCATCAAGGTAGGGCATGACCACCAGCCGCTCGATACTCGGCAACGCCGGCAGTACCTCGGCCAGCCGCTCAAGGGAGTTAAAGGTTTTGCCGTTGTAGAGATAGCCGTCGGTGGTGAAGAGTACCTTGGGGGCGGTCTGACCAAAGCGGTCGAGAATACCCTGATGACCAAAGTCGGGCGAGCAGGCGGTCCAGACGGCGCCCAGGCTGGCGCTGGCCAGCATGGCGACGGCGGTATCAATGACGTTGGGTACAAAGCCGGCGACCCGGTCGCCCGGGACCACGCCGGCGCGTTTCAGACCGGCGGCCAGCTGTGCCACGCGTTGATAGAGTCCGGCATAACTCAGGCTGTCACGCTGCCCGGCCTCGTTACGAAACACCAGAGCGGGGCGATCATCACGGTAACGCAGCAGGTTTTCGGCATAGTTCAGCCGGGCCTCGGGAAACCAGCGGGCGCCGGGCATACGGTCGCCATCAACCAGCACCCGCTCCCCGCGTGTGCTGGCGCGCACATCGGTAAAGTCCCAGAGCAGAGACCAGAACGCCTCCGGGTGTGTTACCGACCACTGATAAAGCGCATCGTAGTTATCGAAATGTGTACCGGCCTGCTTGCCTGCCAGCTGCATAAAGCGATAGAGGTGGCTGCGTTCGACTCGTGCAGCATCCGGTTGCCAGAGTACCTTGTTCATCGTCATCTTTCCCCGTTCTGTCCTTGTGAGTGTGAATCCGAAGCTTCGTCAGTCATGTTCCTGCACGACAGGCTGTAACGAAAAGATCGGTCATGGCTGGCTCAGCCCCGTGGCCGTGTCAGGGCAATGCTGCGGCCGGCCAGCGACGGCCACTCGCTGCTGCTCTGGCGCTGTTGCAGGGTTGCGACCCGGTCTGCGGTATCGGGCAGCATGGGCGCGGCGCGATGGGCCGCCATGTCCATGTGCAGCAGCAGGGTTTCCATCGCCGCCAGCTCCTGGCCGCCGTTGCCGTGGCGCATGGTGAAGAAGACTCTCAGCTTTTTGGCGTCGCTTTCGAGTAGTCGGGCACTTACCTGTATTGGCTCGCCCAGGCTCACTTCCTGCAGATAGTGCACCATGCTCTGCAGCGTATAGATCGACACCTGATGTTCGGCCCGAAAGGTCTCGTCCAAACCGATCTGCACCATAAATTCATCGATGGCCTGGCTGAATACCAGCACATAGCAGGCATCGTTCATATGGCCGTTGTAATCGATCCATTCGGGTTGAACCGTGCCGTTAAATACCTTGAGTTCTGTGGTCATGATGGGTCTCTTGTTCATTGGGGCCAGTGTATTGTCGGGATCATACTATCCCTGCATTACTGAAAAATTTGCCTGTATCCGCCGAACTTTGGCCTTGTGTATTCACATCGGTCGAAGGCATGTGTTATTGCTGGGACTTTGCTGACATCAGAACCTCTCTCGACCGCTCAAGGATTACGTGCCCCCATGTTTGGAAACCGCCCTCTTCGCTACCCTCAGCACATTGGCTTTTTGCTGGTTCCCGGCTTTTCGCTGTTCGGCCTGACCGCCATGCTGGATCCTTTACGTCATGCCAATCACAGCAGTGGCCGGGAGCTGTATCGCTGGCAACTGATTTCGGAGCAGGGAGGAGCGGTACGCAGCAGCGATGAACTGGATATCATGAGCGATATTGCCATTCGTGACTTTCCCGGCTGCGATACGCTGATTATCTGCTCCGGCTACGAGCCCCACGCGCGCATTACCCCCGCCTTGTTGGGGTTTATTCGACAGCTGGCCAGTCACGGCACCGATATCGGCTGTCAGGATACCGGTGCCTATATTGCCGCCGCCGCCGGTATTCTGGATGGCTACCGTGCCACCCTGCACTGGGAAAACCTGCAGAGCACCGCCGAGGCGTTTCCCCGGGTCAACTTCGTACAGGAACTGCTGGTGGTGGATCGGGGCCGGTTTTCGTGTCCCGGGGCACTGTCGGGGCTTGATATGATGCTGTATCTGATTGATACCCAACATGGCAACGGACTGGCGACGATGGTGGCAGACGAGCTTATTTATACTCACCAGCGTGCCCACAGCGATCCTCAGCGCATTTCACTGCAACAGCGCCTGGACAGCCGCAATCCCCGTTTGCTGGAAGCGGTAAAGTTGATGGAGCGCAATCTGGAAGAGCCGTTGCGCATCAGTGAAATCGCGGCTCAGTTGCGGCTGTCGGGGCGGGAGCTGGAGCGCCTGTTCCGTCATTACCTGCAACAGACACCCAGCACCTATTACCGCAACCTGCGTCTGGATCAGGCGCGCTGGATGCTGCAGCAGACCAGCCAGAGCGTGACCGATATCTCCATCGCCTGCGGTTTTGTCTCGTTGTCCCATTTCACCCGCAGCTATCAGCAGCGCTTTAACAAAAGTCCCAGCCGGGAACGTTGAGCGAGTGTGGTGAGTGCCGCCCGGCACCGCCATGAATCGCCGGCGGCAGCCCCTTCTTTGGCCTGTTGTCGCAAACAGATATCCCATATCCATTTGCGACAATCTGTCGTTTTGTTCGTTTTAAGGCAATAAAGACGCGGATAAAGGCAAAGGTGGTATTTTCAGGCAGGTACCTTAGTGATTCATTGACGGGGTGACAGCGTCCCGGCGCTTTCAGGTAGCGATGCGATGAACTCTGCACATGGTCATATGCCTGCCATTGAGTACAGAAGAGGTGAGTATGGATATTGCTGATTTTGAGCTGCGTTTTCAGCAGGGGCTGAATGCCATGAACGGTATGCCGCTGGCGGCAGCGCGCCGTTATTATGACGAGCTATGTGCGTCCTTCGCCCCCCCCAGGCCTGCTGATATGGATGTATGTGATGCCCGCATCGGGAATGTGCCGGTACGTTGTTACCGCCCTGCCTATATGCGCCCGGGCCAGATCCTCTATGTACATGGTGGCGGCTTCAGTCTGGGGTCACTGGACAGTCATCAGGGGGTTGCCGAGGGGTTGGCCCAGGCGCTGGAAAGAGAAGTTGTCAGTCTGGATTACAGCCTGATGCCGGAAGCCCGCTATGCCAGCGCCATGGATGATTGCCGCAGGGTGTGTGAAGCCCTGGCTCCCGTTGCCATGGTGGGCGACAGTGCTGGTGCCCGTCTGATCCTCGACGTTGTGGATGGCGTCGAACAGGTTCCTGTTCTGGGGCTGATATACCCACTGGTGGGTGTTCCTGCATGGTCAACACTCGGGCCCGACGCGCCCTTGCTCAGCCGTGAAGATGTTCTGTCTGCCTGGCCTCTGATCGAGCAAGACGCTCCTTCAGGTGATGGTCTTCGTCCTCCGGCTGAGCGTGTAGAGGTACTGGCGGTGGAACGGGATCCTCTGACGGCACCCCTGGAACAGGCCGTTACCGCCTGGCGACAGGGTGGGGCCAGTGTAGGTTATCACCTGGCTGCCAACATGCTGCACGGCTGCCTGCATGCCCGTGAGTTGCTGCCTGACATGGCCGTGGCCTGGCAGGGCTTTTGTGACGCGCTGAACAGGCGATTGCGCTGACCCCTTACGGTTTTTCAAGGCTTATTACCCATCTCAGGCCTCTTGCGGGCTCGACAAGGAGACCCCTCAACGACGAACGGTATTAACCAGGTTCACATGAGTGACCACAACCACAAGGAAAGATGCTTATGAAGCGGAACTTCAGCACCACCGTCGCCACCGTGGTGACGATTATTGTTCTTATCGGCTTTGCTGCACTGGCCCCCGAGCCCTTTCAGGCGCTGCTCAATACCATCAAACTTAACGTCATTGGCAACCTTGGCTTTATTTTTACCTATCCCGCCTTTGTCATTTCGGTCGCCTTCGTGCTGCTGATGCTGACCCCGTTGGGCAACCTGCGCTTTGGCAAAGGAGCCCCGGAATTTTCGACCTTGTCCTGGCTGGGCATGCTGTTTGCCACCGGCATGGGCATCGGCCTGGTCACCTGGGGAGTACTGGAGCCGCGTTATCATGTCGAAGCGGGCAACAGCACCGATCAGGCACTGCTCTATGCCTTTAATCACTGGGGATTGCTGGCCTGGGCCGGATACCTTGCCATTGGTGCGCTCTTTGCGCATGCCATGTATAACCTGAATATTGCCAAGCCCGCCGAAACCCTGCTGGGCGGTGGTTTTCTCAGCAAAGTGAACCTGGTGAGCCTGGTAGTGTCGACGGTCATTGGCCTGTCGCTGACCTTTTCCTATGCGGCCGAGCCGCTGCAGCAGAGTCTGGCCCAGTTTCTGGGCGTCGATGTCAGCGCCACGCTGATTATTATTGTGCTGACCGGCTTTGCCATTGCATCCAGTGCTTCCGGCCTGAACCGGGGCATTAAGTGGCTGAGCAACTACAATACCCTGTTTGCCCTGGTATTGCTGTTCAGCGTGTTCCTGCTGACCAGCCCGGGAGAGATACTCTCCACCTTTACCCGCCTGCTGCCCGATTACCTGTGGAATTACCCGGCCATGGCCACCGAAACCGGCCAGGGGGATCCCGAGCGCAAGGCCTGGCTGGCAGACTGGCTCTACGCCTTTGAAGCATCCTGGTATGGCTGGTTTATTTTCACCGGGGTGTTTATTGCCCGCATCTCGAAGGGACGTACGCTGCGTCAGCTGGTGATGGGTGTAATGCTGATGCCGAGCCTGCTGTCCTGCCTCTGGTTCACCGTGTTCGGTCTGGGCGGGCTTGAAATGGAGGCTCAGGATGTGTTTGCCCTGATGGCCAGCCTCGATCAATACGGTGTGCTCTCGTTCATTCTGACCCTCAATATTCTGCTGTTCTTTGTGACCAGCTCCGATTCTGCCGGGCTGGTCTGCGAAATGCTCACGGTAGAGCGTTCCCGTGCCTTCTGGATTGTGGCCATGGCGTCTCTGGCCATCGTGATCAACTGGCTGGATGGCGACATCTTCAAGGTCATTCTCACCCTTATCTCGGTGGCGGCCATTCCGGTGGCCTTTGGTCTCTTCACCGTGGGCGTGGCCTTTCTGTTGCGCCTTCGGCAGGAGCATATGAGCCGGCAGCCGGCGGAGACGCTCGCCCGGTAGGCCATCGAGGTTTTGCGCATTTGAGCAAGATGAATGCGAATAAAGGCAAAAGTTGAGTTTTCAGACGAGTAATTTAGTCATCCACCGAGGGCGTAATGAAGACCACATCTTCTGCGCGCCCATTTAACGGTATTCCAACAGGAGCGAGCAACAGCATGAATCAGGACGTAATTATTACCTGCGCCGTTACCGGCGCTGCCGATACCGCCAACCGCAGCCCCCATGTACCGGTCACCCCGAAAGAGATTGCCGATGCCGCCATCGAGGCCTGGAACGCCGGCGCCGCCATCGCCCATATTCACGTACGCGATCCGGAAACCCGGCAGAGTTCCCGGCGCCTGGATCTGTATGCCGAAGTCTGCGAACGCCTGCGTGCCGCTGACTGCGACGTCATCATCAATCTGACCGCTGGCATGGGCGGCGATCTCTATATCGGCCCGGAGGAAGATCCCACGGCTTTCTGCCCCGAAACCGACCTGGTCGGTGGCCTCGAGCGGCTGGTGCATATCGAGGAGCTGAAACCCGAAATCTGTACCCTGGATTGCGGCTCGGTCAACTTCGGTGACAGCAATCTGGTGTATATCTCGACCCCGGACATGTTGCGCAAGGCGGCGGCCCGCATTCAGCAGCTGGACGTGACTGTTGAGCTGGAAATCTTCGATACCGGCAACCTCTGGTTTGCGCTGCAGATGATGAAAGAAGGGCTGATCGACGATAACGCCATGTTCCAGATCTGTCAGGGCATTCCCTGGGGCGCGCCACCGGAGCTGAGCCTGCTCAAGGGCATGGTGGACATGCTGCCGGCCAACAGCAACTGGACCGCCTTTGCACTGGGCCGCAATCAGCTGCCCTGGGCGGCGCAGTCTGCCCTGCTTGGCGGCCATATCCGCGTCGGACTGGAAGACAACCTGTATCTGAGCAAGGGCCAGTTTGCCACCAACGGCCAGCTGGTGGAGCGCGCCGTTAATATCGTCGAGAGCATGGGCTCCCGGGTACTCAGCCCGGCCGAGGCCCGTCAGAAGCTGCGTCTGCGTGGCACCCAGTAACGTTCGGCGGCAAGCAACCTTATTTTGGAGCAAAGATAATGAATCGACCCTTACCCACTGAAGTTACCCGGGCCGGTGTGCTTGGTACCGGTGTGATCGGCGGTGCCTGGGCGCTGCACTTTCTGAGAATGGGCATGGACGTGGTCGCCTATGACCCGGGCCCCAATGCCCGCGAAAAGCTGCTGGCAATGGTGGACCATATCTGGCCCACCATGGAGAAGCTGGGCCTGCGCGAAGGCGCGAGCCCTGAGCGGCTGCACTTTGCCGATAGCCTGGAAGAGCTGGTTAACCGTGTTGAGGTAATCCAGGAAAGCACGCCGGAAAATCTCGATGCCAAGCGCGCCCTGTTTGCCGAGCTCGATCGGCTGGCGCCGCCCGAAGTGGTGATTATTTCCAGCACCTCCGGGTTTGCCATGACCGACATGGCCGTCGATGTGCAAAACGCAGATCGCTTTGTTGTTGGCCATCCGTTCAACCCGCCCTATCTGGTGCCTTTCTGTGAAGTTTGCGGCGGCAAGCGCACCAGTCAGGAAGTGGTGGACTGGACCGCTGACTTCTACGAAGCCATCGAGAAGCAGGTGGCCAAGATGGACAGGGAGCTGCCGGGCTTTATCGGCAACCGTCTGCAGGAGGCCCTGTGGCGTGAGGCACTGCATATGGTGGCCAACAAGGAATGCTCGGTGGAGGATATCGACAAGGCCATCGCCTACGGCCCGGGTCTGCGCTGGGCCATTATGGGGCACTGCCTGACCTACCACCTGGGTGGCGGTCAGGGCGGCATGGCGCACCTGCTGGACCATTTCGAGGAATCGCTGAAGGAGCCCTGGACCCGGCTGGAGGCCCCCGAACTGACCTCCCAGCTCAAGGAAGACATGGTGGCCGGCTGTCTGAGCCAGGCCAATGGCGCCTCGATTAATGAACTGATCCAGGAGCGTGACGACTGTCTGATCCGCATTATGCAGACGCTGAAGGAATACCGGGAAGAGCACGGTATTCGTCGGTAAAACACCCACATAGGGGCGGGTAATGGCCCCTTTTCAGTAGCCCGGGTTATCTCGGGCTACCTTGCTCCATTTTGCCAGCCGCTATTAATGGCTGCAGCATTCAGCATCTGCTCAAACTCTCCTCAATCAAGACAAATTTGCGACATGCTGTCGCAATCAAAACAGAATATGACGTTCGAGGCGGAACTGGTTAACAGGGTGTCGCATTGGAGAAGTTTCAACCAGCCGTTAGCTGTTGAGATAGGGAACGGTATTGCACCGGTGGGCGCCCTGAGCGCCCGGTCATCAACCGCAGTCGCGACCGGAGCCGTGCTTGAGCCGAGCCCGGCCCCGGCCGCGACTGACCCACTATCTATCCGACGGAGATCTCTTGCTATGGTTGGCAAAGATGGACTTTTTAAAGGAATGAACCCGGCGGCGACGATCAGTTCCATGATTATCGTTACCCTGTTTGTACTGGGAGGCGCCTTGTATCCCGAGGGGGCCGCTACCCTGTTTGAAGGCATCTCGGGTTACCTCATCAACAACTTCAAATGGTATTACATTGCCATTCTGACCTTGATGCTGGCGTTCTGTGTGGTACTGGCTTTCAGCCGTTTTGGCACCTTACGCCTGGGAGACGATGACTCCCGCCCGGAATACAGCCTGTTTTCCTGGTTTGCCATGCTGTTCAGTGCCGGCATGGGCATCGGCCTGGTGTTCTGGGCCATTGCCGAGCCCATCTATCACTTTCAGAGCAATCCCTTTATTACCGAGGGGCTGACGCCGGAAGCGGCCGAAGTGGCCATGCGTATCACCTTTTTTCACTGGGGCCTGCATCCCTGGGCCATTTATGTGGTGGTGGGTCTGTCGCTGGCTTACTTTTCCTACCGCAAAGGCTTGCCCCTGACCATCCGCTCTGCGCTTTACCCGCTGATTGGCAAGCGCATCTACGGCTGGATGGGGCATTCCGCCGATACCCTGGCGGTATTCGGCACCATCTTCGGGGTGGCGACGTCTCTCGGTTTCGGGGTTTCCCAGATCAATACCGGCCTGAATCACCTGTTTGGCATGGAAGTCAGCACCAGCAACCAGCTGATCCTGATCGCGGTGATCTCGCTGATTGCCACCCTGTCGGTGCTGTCCGGCCTGGGCCGGGGTGTAAAATGGCTGTCGGTGGCCAACATGTGGTTGAGCGCCGCCATCCTGTTGTTCCTGCTGGTTTACGGCCCCACTCGCTATCTGTTGCTGAGTTATGTGCAGGGTCTCGGTGACTACCTGACCCATGTGGTGGGCCTGAGCACCTGGACCGATGCCACCAAAGACAGCCAGTGGCAGTCCTGGTGGACGGTATTCTACTGGGCCTGGTGGATGTCCTGGTCGCCCTTTGTCGGCATGTTTATCGCCCGGATCTCCAAAGGCCGTACCATCCGCGAGTTTATCTGTGGCGTGCTGCTGGTGCCGACCCTGCTGGGCCTGCTCTGGCTCACCCTGTTTGGCGGCTCGGCCCTGTATCTGGAGCTGACCCATACGGTCACCAATGCGGCCGGAGAAGCGGTCGCGGCCGTGGGGCAGGCGGGTATTGTGACTGCGGTGGCTGAAGACGTCACCTCATCGCTGTATACGACCCTGTCTCTGCTGGATGGCGGTGTGATGGGGACACTGGCTTCCGTGCTGGCCACCGTGCTGGTGGCGCTCTACTTTATCACTTCGGCCGACTCCGGCACCCTGGTGGTGACCACCATACTGTCGCTGGGCAATGAACATCCGCCTCGCAGTCAGCGGGTATTGTGGAGCATGGCGGTAGCGGCGGTGGCGGCCATCCTGATGCTGGCCGGCGGCCTCAAGGCCGTGCAGACTGCGGCCATTATCGCCGCCTTTCCCTTCTCGTTCGTTATTCTGGTGATGATGTGGGGCCTGTACCGGGCGCTGCATCAGGAAGTCCCCGTCGGGGCGCCGGTAACGGTAGACCCCCAGGTTCCGCCGGTGTCGTGAGTCAGGGGAGAGCAGCGCTTTCACTACGGGTTATTTTCAACTGAAATAAAAGCAAAAAACCGCCGTTAACCGGCGGTTTTTTTATATTTATATGTATTTAAAGGGAAATTTTTCACTTCCTTAACTTTCTGTCATAACCATTTGTAGCCAAAAGATATTTTAGAGAGTGATGCCCGGGTTTGCGGGGGCCTTCTATATGAGTAAAAGGTTAATTATGTGCGCCTTCATGCAAACTGTGACTGAGCCCCTAAAATCAGAAGGGATATGGCTGGTCAAAGGTTAAGTTTATGTTATATGTTTTGTTAATGAGTGCATTTGTTATGTAAATGCCACTTTATTGAATGTCGCAATCATATATGCAGGGATCCCGAATGCGACCGCACAGGGACCAGGAGCAAGAGCAATGAGCCAGCCACAACGCGTCGGTTTTCTGTTGGTAGACAACTTCACCATGATTTCCCTGGCATCGGCCATTGAGCCGCTGCGCATGGCCAACCAGCTGTCGGGAAAGAACCTGTATGAGTGGGTGATGCTGACCGAAACCGGTCAGCCGGTGCGGGCCAGTGACGGCATGCTGGTGACGCCTGATCATGCCATTCACGACTGTGGCCACCTCGACATGATGCTGCTGTGCGGCGGGGTGGGGGTGGCCAATGCCCGCAGCCGCCAGTTGCGAGCCTGGCTGCAGCAGTTGTCCCATCGCAAGGTCAAGCTGGGCGCCGTGTGCACCGGCAGCTACCTGCTGGCCGATGCCGGTGTGCTCGAGGGTTACCGCTGTACCATTCACTGGGAATACATGGCCGCCTTCAAGGAGGCTTTTCCCCGTTTTGAAACCAGTAATGCCCTGTATTGCATCGATCGGGACCGGCTGACCAGCAGCGGCGGTACGGCCCCCATGGACATGATCATGCACCTGATCGAAAAGGAGCATTCCAGCGCCCTCAGCACCGCCATTTGCGACATGTTCCTGTGCGAGCGCATTCGTGATGGCCAGGAAGAGCAGAAAGTCTTGCTGCGCCACCTGGTTGGGCCGGCCCAGCCCAAGCTGGCGGAGGTGGTGGCACTGATGGAAGCCAACCTGGAAGAGCCCATTACCCTGGACGAGCTGGCGCACTATGTGGGGCTGTCGCGCCGTCAGGTAGAGCGGCTGTTTCAGCGTCATGTGAAGTGCTCGCCGTCCCGTTACTATCTCAACCTGCGGCTGAAGCGGGCCCGCCAGCTGCTGCGCCAGACCTCGATGGCGATCATCGATATCGCCACCGCCTGCGGTTTTGTGTCCATGCCCCATTTCAGCAAGTGCTACCGCGAATGTTTTGGCGTTCCTCCCCGGGACGATCGCTGCAGCCGCCCCATGCCCAGGGCGGCAGAAGCGGTTCCGGTGATGCCCAAAACGGACTTCAGCGCCCGGCTCGAGACGGCACGCAGTGAGCCCACCTTTGCGTCTGTGATCCTGTAACTGCTCTGACACTTTATAAGCAACAAGCCCCGCAGTGCGGGGCTTGTTGCTTTTTGACTCTTTTTGTAGCTGCCGCTTTAGCCGGCAGGGCCTGTACAACAGGCCTTGAAGAGATCTTTGTCTGTGAGTCTGCGCCAACTGAAGTGGCGCCTACAGTAAGTAGCAGCCTGCTGGTAAGTCACAAGGTATGACAGGTGACGCTTTTAACTATGCCTCTGTCGTTTTCAGCCACAGCGCGCCCATAAGCGCGGGATAGACTGCCCCTGAATCCGGTGAACCAGGTGTCACCGCTAACCGAATGCAGGGAAGGGCAGGCTATGCACAACGCAGCAGAAGTACACAATCAGGCCATCGTGATCGACGGCCTCATTATCGCCAACTGGGGGCGCGAACTGTTTGAAGACATGCGCCGGGGCGGGCTCACCGCCGCCAACTGCACCGTGTCGGTGTGGGAGGGGTTTCAGGCCACGGTGAATAACATCGCCGAGTTCAATCGCTTTTATCAGGAGCACGGCGATCTGATCCGTCCGGTGCGCACCACCGCCGACATTCTGTCCGCCAAGGAAGAAGGCCGCACCGGCATTATTCTCGGTTTCCAGAACGCCCATGCCTTTGAAGATCAGCTCGGTTACGTGGAAATCTTCAAGCAGCTGGGTGTGGGCATCGTACAGATGGCCTACAACACCCAGAACCTGGTGGGCACCGGCTGCTATGAGCGCGACGGCGGTCTGTCCGGTTTTGGCCGCGAGGTGGTGGCCGAAATGAACCGGGTCGGCATCATGTGCGATCTGTCCCATGTGGGCGCCAAAACCTCGGAAGAGGTGATCCTCGAGTCCAAAAAGCCGGTGTGCTATTCCCACTGCCTGCCCGCCGGCCTGAAGGACCATCCGCGCAACAAGTCGGACGCCGAGCTGCGTTTCATCGCCGAGCATGGCGGCTTTGTGGGTGTGACCATGTTTGCCCCCTTCCTGAAGAAAGGCATTGAGTCCACCGTCGACGACTACGTCGAAGCCATTGGCTATGTGCTGGATCTGGTGGGTGAAGACGCCATCGGCATCGGCACCGACTTTACCCAGGGGCACGATCAGAACTTTTTCGAGTGGCTCACTCACGACAAGGGCTATGCCCGCCGCCTGACCCGCTTTGGCGAAATCATCAACCCCGAAGGCATTCGCACCATAGGTGAATTCCCCAACCTCACCGAGGCCCTGCTGCGCAACGGTTACTCCCCGCGTCTGGTGGAGAAGATCATGGGCGGCAACTGGGTTCGTGTGCTCAAGGACGTCTGGGGCGAATAAGCAGAATTTAAGGAAGCAAGGGAGAAACAACCATGTCAGTACATGAACCCGAAATGCCGATTGAAGTGGACGCCAGCACCGGCGTGTGGACCACAGACGCCCTGCCCATGCTCTATGTGCCGCGTCACTTCTTTGTGAACAACCACATGGCCATCGAGGAAGAGCTGGGCCCGGAGCGCTATGCAGAGATCCTGTACAAGGCCGGCTACAAGTCGGCCTGGCACTGGTGTGAAAAAGAGGCCGAGTGCCATGGCATCAGCGGCGACGCCGTGTTTGAGCACTACATGAAGCGTCTGTCCCAGCGTGGCTGGGGCCTGTTCACTATCGAGCAGCTGGACATTGCCGCCGGCACCGCCCGGGTTCGCCTGGATCACTCCGCCTTTGTGTATCAGTACGGCAAGGTGGATCGCATGGTGGATTACATGTTCACCGGCTGGTTTGCCGGCGCCATGGATCAGATCGCCCGAAGCCTGGGCTACCCGGTGCGCACCCAGGCCCGCCAGACCCAGAGCGGCGCCCAGACCGGTTGCGATTACGGCCTGTTTGAAGTGAGCCCGCTGTAAGGCGCGTTCCCGGCGAGTATTCATTTTCGGCGGGCCGGGAGCACGGCCCGCAGCATGTACAAGAGGATTCCAGGATGGGACAGTTCGACGCCTTGTTTCAACCCATGAACATCAACAAGCTCACCATTCGCAACCGGATTGTGAGCACGGCCCATGCCGAGGTACATGCCACCGACGGTGGCATGACCACGGATCGCTACGTGAAATACTACGAGGAAAAGGCCAAGGGCGGCCTGGGCCTGGCCATTTGCGGCGGCTCCAGCGTGGTGTCGATTGACAGTCCCCAGCAGTGGTGGAGCTCGGTCAACCTGAGCACCGACCGCATTATTCCCTATTTCCAGAATCTGTCCGAGGCCATGCACAAGCACGGCGCCAGGATCATGATTCAAATCACCCACATGGGCCGGCGTTCCCGCTGGGACGGCTATAACTGGAGCACCCTGGTATCGCCGTCGGGCATTCGCGAGCCGGTGCACCGCGCCACCTGTAAAACCATTGAGCCGGAAGACATTCAGCGCATTATCGGTGATTTCGCCCAGGCCGCGCGCCGCGCCAAGGAAGGAGGCCTGGACGGGGTGGAAGTGTCTGCCGTGCACCAGCACCTGATCGATCAGTTCTGGAGCCCGCGGGTCAACAAGCGCACCGACGAATGGGGCGGCAGCTTTGAAAACCGCATGCGCTTTGGCCTGGAAGTGCTCAAGGCCATTCGCGCCGAGGTGGGCCCCGACTTCGCCGTGGGCATGCGCATCTGTGGCGACGAGTTCCACCCCGACGGCCTCAGCCATGAAGACATGAAGCAGATCGCCAAATACTACAACGACACCGGCATGGTGGACTTCTTTGGCGTGATCGGCTCCGGCTGCGACACCCACAACACCCTGGCCAACGTCATTCCCAACATGAGCTACCCGCCCGAGCCCTTCCTGCACCTGGCGGCGGGCATCAAGGAAGTGGTTTCCGTGCCGGTGATCCACGCCCAGAACATCAAGGACCCGAACCAGGCACAGCGTATTCTGGAAGGCGGCTATGTCGACTTTGTGGGCATGACCCGGGCGCACATTGCCGACCCGCATCTGATCACCAAAATCAAGCTGGGTCAGGTGGATCAAATCAAGCAGTGTGTGGGCGCCAACTACTGTATCGACCGCCAGTATCAGGGCCTGGACGTGCTCTGCATTCAGAACGCGGCCACTTCGCGGGAATACATGGGCATGCCCCATATCATCGAAAAAACCGACGGCCCGGTGCGCAAGGTGGTGGTGGTGGGTGGCGGCCCCGGTGGCATGGAGGCGGCCCGGGTGGCGGCCGAGCGCGGCCACCAGGTGGTGCTGTTTGAAAAGGCCCCCGAGCTGGGCGGCCAGATCACCCTGGCGGCGAAGGCGCCCCAGCGCGATCAGATTGCCGGCATTACCCGCTGGTATGCCCTGGAGCTTAATCGCCTCAAGGTGGATCTGCGCCTGGGCACCGCCGCCGATCTGCCCGCCATTATGGGTGAGCAGCCCGACGTGGTGATCCTGGCGGTGGGTGGCACTCCCTTCCTGGAGCAGGTGCCCGAGTGGGGCGCGGAAGAAGGCCTGGTGGTGAGCACCTGGGACATTCTCTCCGGCCGAGTGGAGCCGGGCAAGAACGTGCTGGTGTACGACACCATTTGCGAGTTCTCCGGCATGTCGGCGGCGGACTACCTGGCCTCCAAGGGCAGCCTGGTGGAGCTGGTGACCGACGACATCAAGCCCGGCGCGGCCATTGGCGGTACCACCTTCCCCACCTATTACCGCTCGCTCTATGAGCGCGAGGTGATCATGACCTCCGATCTGGCCCTGCACAAGGTCTACAAGGAGGGCGATAAGCTGGTGGCGGTGCTGGAAAACGAGTACACCGGCCAGCAGGAAGAGCGGGTGGTGGATCAGGTTGTGGTGGAGAACGGCCTGCGTCCGGACGAGCGGCTCTATTACGAGCTGAAGGGCGATGCGGTCAACAAGGGCCAGATCGATCTGGAAGCCCTGTACGACGCCAAGCCCCAGCCGTCCCTGGCCGAGCACGGCAAGGGCTATCTGCTCTATCGTCTGGGTGACTGCGTTTCCCAGCGCAACACTCACGCCGCCATCTACGACGCCCTGCGTCTGTGTAAAGACTTCTGAGCCAGCAGGGCCGGGAACCCCCGGCCCTGCCTGAGGAGCCCGCTATGTTCGAGCCTGTGATCCCTTATCTGCTTATGCTGGCCTTTGCCCTGGCCGCGATCGGTGCCGTGCGCCGGGTGCGGTTGTGGCGCCGGGGCCAGGCCAGCCCCGTGGCCTTCTGGCAGGGGCTGGCCGCCATGCCGCGTCGCTATCTGGTGGATCTGCACCATGTGGTGGCCCGCGATAAATACATGTCCAACACCCACGTGGCCACCGGCGGCGGCTTTGTGCTGGCGCTGGTGCTGGTGGTGCTGGTGCACGGCCTGGGCCTGCACAGCGCCTGGCTGGTATGGCCCCTGCTGGGCGCCAGCCTGCTGATGACGGTGGGCGCCCTGTTTGTGTGGAAGCGCCGTCGAAAGCCTGCCAGCGACCTGCCCAATTCGCGCCTGTCGCGCGGCCCCTGGCAGCGGCTGCCGAAAAGCCTGCTGGCGTTTTCGGTTGGCTTTTTCATTGCCACCCTGCCGGCCGCCGGCATTCTGCCGGAAGGCACCGGCAGCACCCTGCTGGGCCTGCTGTTATTGGCGCTGTGCGCCTGGGGCCTGGGCGAGCTGGTGTTTGGCATGGCCTGGGGCGGCCCCATGAAGCACGCCTTTGCCGGTGCCCTGCATCTGGCCTTTCACCGCCGTCCGGCCCGCTTTGGCGGTGGCCGCGACACCGGCCTGAAGGCGATTGATCTGACCGCCGACAAGCTGGGGGTGGAAAAGGTCACCGACTTTAAATGGAACCAGCTGCTGGGTTTTGACGCCTGCGTGCAGTGCGGCCGCTGCGAGAGCAAGTGCCCGGCCTTTGCCGCCGGTCAGCCGCTCAACCCCAAGAAACTGATCCAGGACATGGTGACCAGCCTGGCCGCCCAGGAAGAAGTGGCCTACCACGGCAGCCCGCACCCGGGCCAGGAAGGCGCCGCCCGTACCGGCTGCCCCGACAAGCCGCTGGTGGAAAGCATGCTCGACAGCCAGACCCTGTGGTCGTGCACCACCTGCCGCGCCTGCGTGGAAGAGTGCCCCATGATGATTGAGCACGTGGATGCCGTGGTGGACATGCGCCGCTACCTGACCCTGGAGCGGGGCCAGACCCCGGGCAAGGGCCAGGAAGTGCTGGAAAACCTGATCGCCACCGACAACCCGGGCGGCCTGGCCCCGGCCAGCCGTAGCAACTGGGCTGCCGATCTCAATATGCCGCTGATGAAGGAAGTGGGCGAGGCCGATGTGCTGCTGTGGGTGGGTGACGGCGCCTTTGACATGCGCAACCAGCGCACCCTGCGTGCCCTGGTGCAGCTGATGCAGGCCGCCGGCGTGGACTTTGCCTACCTCGGCAACGAGGAGCTGGACTCCGGTGATCTGGCCCGCCGCCTGGGTGACGAAGCCACCTTCCAGCGCCTGGCCAGGGCCAATATTCGTACCCTGGGCAAGTACCGCTTTAACCGCATTGTGACCGCCGATCCGCACTCGCTGCAAAGCCTGGGCACCGAATATGCCGAGCTGGGCGGCGAGCTGAAGGTGGTGCACCACAGCGAGCTGCTGGCCGATCTGCACCAGCAGGGACGGCTGGCGTTCAGCAACGGCCAGAGCGGCAGGCTGACCTACCACGATCCCTGCTACCTGGGCCGGTATAACGGTGTGTATGACGCGCCGCGCTACCTGCTCGATCAGCTGGGCTATGCCCGCACCGAGATGGAGCGCAGCGGGTTCCGCTCCCGTTGCTGCGGAGGCGGTGGCGGCGCCCCGGTCACCGACATTCCCGGCGAGCGCCGTATTGCCGACATGCGCATGGACGACGCCCGGTCGGTGGATGCCGAGCTGATGGCGGTGGCCTGCCCTCAGTGTACCCTGATGATGGAAGGGGTGGTGGAGCCACGGCCCGAGGTGAAGGACATTGCCGAGCTGCTGCTGGAGGCGCTGATCCTGCCCGCCGAACAGCCGAAGAAGGAGGAAGCTCATGTCTGACATTATTCGCAAGGATCCGCGGCTGGCCTGGATTGCCCGCAACCGGCTGCATCCGCGCCACGGTGAACTGAGCGGCGAGCCCCTGCGCGGCCCCACCGGGCTGCTGCGCAAGAACCCGCGCCCCCAGTGGCAGTACGGTCCCAGCGGCCTGCGCCGGCTGGACCGGCTCAATATGAACGGCGCCGCCGGGGTGACCACCCTGGTACGCAAGGCCAGCGAGCAGCCACAGCTGCCGCTGCACACAGTGGACAATCCGCAGCACTATATTGCGGTCTGGCTGCCGCTGTCCGGCGGCCGCCTCACCGGCCATGGCAAGGACGTGCTGGGCCTGGCCCAGCAGATGGCGGCGGCCCAGGCCCAGAGCACCGCCGTGCTGGGCCTGGTGTGCGGCGAGCTGAAAGACAGCATTGACGAGGCCGGGGTGGATCGGCTGCTGCAACTGGACGGGGTAGAGGGCTACCAGCCCGAAGCCTGGACCGAGCTGTGCCTGCAGGCCGACAGCGAATATCAGCCGCTGCACTGGCTGTTCCCCGATGCCGGCGAGTCAGCCGAGCTGGGCCGCCGGCTGGCGGTGGCCCTGGGCGAGCGGCCCGCCACCGGGGTGTGGAAGTGGGAGGGCGATCAGGTTATCGCCCGCAGCGGCGCCGGTCATCAGGACATTACCCGCCCGCTGTGCCGGTTGCTGTTGCTGCTGGAAGAGTGCGCCATGCCCTGCACCGAGCATCGTTACCAGACCCTGCCGGTCAGCTTTGAGGCAGACACCCTGCCCACCGTTAGGGTGCACGACGGCGGCCGGGTGGCGGTGGATCCCGCCGACATACCCCTGGCCGAGGCGGAGTTTATTCTCTCCGCCGGTAACGGCGTGCACGACTGGGAGCAGTTCCACCAGGCCGCCACCCTGCTCGGCGCCGCCGAGGGCGCCAGCCGGGTGGCGGTGGACGACGGCTTTATGCCGCGCAGCCGCCAGGTGGGCGCCACCGGCACCTGGGTAAGCGCCCGGGTTTATATTGCCGTGGGCATTTCCGGCGCCGTGCAGCACCTGCAGGGCCTGGGCAAGGTGGAGAAGGTGGTGGCCATCAACCAGGACACCGACTGTGACATGGTGAAACGCGCGAACTTAAGCGCCATTGGTGACAGCCGCGAAATTCTGGCGGCGCTGATGGCGCTGGCGTCCGCCAAACCGGAGCAGGAGATAAGTGATGCAGCCTGAACAGTTGAAGATTGCGGTGCTGGTGAGTGAAGGCCGTCACCCGGTGTCGGGCCGCACCCGCCGTGCCATGCAGGACGCCTGCGCCCTGGAAGTGGCCTTTGCCCTGAAGGGGGAGCTGGAAGTGATCCATGCCGGTGATCCGGAGCGCCCGGCGCTGCAGGATTATCTGGGCATGGGACTGGAGCGGCTGACGGTGCTGCGCCAGGGCCAGAACGACGACGCCCTGTCGGTGCTGGCGCCCTACCTGGACGAGAAACAGCCCGACCTGTTGCTCACCGGCATTCATGCCGAGCAGGGCGAAGGCTCGGGCATGCTGCCCTACCTGCTGGCCGAGCACCTGGGCTGGCCGCTGGTAACCGGCATTGCCGCCATCGAATCCATTGACGGCGATCAGGTCACCCTGCTGCAGGCACTGCCGCGTGGCCAGCGCCGGCGTATTACCACCCAGCTGCCACTGGTGGCCAGCGTGGACGAGGCCGCCGCCAGCCCCCGCCAGCTCGCCTTTGCCCGGGCCCGGCGCGGCGCCGTGACCGAGCAGCAACCGGTGGCCCCAAGGCGCGATGCTGACAGCACCGGCTGGCAGTGGCAGGACGCCAAACCCAGGCCCAAGCGCCTGAAGGTGGCCCGCGCCAAAACCGCCGCCGACCGCTTCAGGCAGGCCACCGCCAAGGCCCAGGGGGGCAAGGGACAAATCATTCGCAACGACCCCCAGGCCGCCGCCCAGGCCATTTACGACCTGCTGGTGGAAGAAGGGGTACTGCGCAAATAAGCACTGTCTTGGGGAAGACAACGCAAAACGCCGGCAAATGCCGGCGTTTTTATAATGATTTGTTATTCCCGTGTCTTCCCCGTCACTCCGATGTCTTCTTCCGTCATTCCCGCGTCTTCCCCCGTCATTCCCGCGAAGGCGGGAATCCAGGGCCGACGACTCAAGATCTCGGGTTAGTGGTTGCTCAACCAGCCCCAGCCCAGCATGCTGACCATCACAGAGCAGGGCACAGCCAGCACGTTAACCATGAGTAAACCGACATGACCATACCCATCCTTGGCATTCTGGGCGTTGGCCACCTGGCCACCTATACGGTAACCGGCCTGCGCAACGGCGGCGACCAAAGGCGCATTATTTTGAGCCCGCGCAATGCCGCAGCGGCCAGCCGGCTGGCCGGACAGTGCCGGTGCGAGGTGGCCGGCAGCAATCAGGAGGTGGTGGAGGGCAGCGACATCATTCTGCTGGCGGTGCGGCCGAAGAGCCTGAGCGAGCTGCTGCAGGATCTGACCTTCAAGCCCGGCCAGCTGGTGATGTCGGCCATGGCAGGGGTGTCGTTGCAGCAGTTGCGGCAACACCCGGCGCTGCAGGCGACGACGCTGGTGCGCGTGCTGCCGCCGGCCAGTGTGGAGGTGGGCGCCGGGCCGGTGCCGCTGTTTCCGGCCAACGCGGCCGCCGAGGCCCTGTTCGGCGCCATGGGAAAGGTGATTGTGCTGGAGTCGGAAGCCCTGTTTGACGTGGCCCTGGCCCACGGCTGCCTGCATGGCTGGAGCTATTTTCTGGTGCAGCAGCTCATTGACTGGAGCGTGGCGCAGGGCATGAGCCAGCACGCCGCCCGGCAGATGGTGGTGCACTCCATCACCAGCGCCATGGCCCTGGCTGAATCCCGCCCCGAGCTCGACTACGGCGACATTGGCAACAGCATTGCCACCCCCGGCACTTTTACTCTGAAAGGCCTGGAGCACATTAAAGCGAACAATGGCCTGCAGGCCTGGTGTGACGCCATGGATGCGGTGAGCAAGGGGAAGTAAGCCCGGTGACGTTGTTGTTTTAAACTCCCCGGGCTAATCTGCCGAAGAAGATGACAACAAGGAGCCAGTCATGGATTTAATCAGAATACTTATCGCCATTCTGCTACCGCCACTGGGCGTCTTCCTGCAGGTGGGGCTGGGTAAGCACTTCTGGATCAATATCATCCTCACCCTGCTGGGCTATATTCCCGGCATCGTCCACGCCGTATGGGTAATCGCCAAAAAGTAGCGCCATGCTCAGGTCATTCCCGCGAAGGAACGTCATCCTCGCGAAGGCGGGAATCCAGAACAGACACTACCGATCTAACCCCAAACACAAGGAGCCCCATGCCCTCCCGCAACTCAAACCACAGTCAGGAAACCCGCGAAAAACTTGACCGCCTGGCCTGGCTGCTGGACAGCGCCATTCGCCTGCCCGGCGGTTTTCGCATTGGCCTGGACGGCATTATCGGGCTGGTGCCCGGGGTAGGGGATCTGACCGGCGCCGCCTTCTCGGGTTACATACTGCTGCAGGCCATTCGCATGAAACTGCCGTTTACCCTGCTGGCGCGCATGGGCTTCAACATAGTGCTGGAAGTGCTGATCGGCAGCATTCCCATACTGGGGGATCTGTTCGACTTTGCCTTCAAGGCCAACCGGCGCAATATGCGGTTGATGGAGAAGTATTTTGAGTCTACCTGAACATACGTAAATCCAGCTCTACCGCATCACCCAGCCAGTAAGCATGGGTGGTGTGATCCGCCAGATTATCGCCGGTATCGGCATGCACCAGTACACTCAGCTCCCCGCGATACCGATCCAGCCAGGGAATAAAGCGATCAAAGTCGGCATGAGTAAATTTCACCTGACAGCTCCACCTGGTATGCGGTCCCACCGGCTTTTGATGAATGCGCCCCACCTCCAGTGCAAACACCTCAGCAATGCGCTGGCAAAGCTGAGTGGCAAACGCCAGGGTGTGCTCATCGAAATAAACGTGGGCATGGTAGGCATTGTGGTTGTTTATTGGGCGTTTGGGGCTGGTCATTAGGGTTACAGACAGTGTGAATGGTGGTAACAGGCTAATGGCTTGTTGGGGAATGGGCAAACGGCCAGCACAGCTTCATGGAATTTACCCGCACGCGTGAAAACCAGACTACCGGGTTACCGTTCAATCGGCATAGAGGCAACCCCGGCAAGAGGCTGGTCGGGCGCCTGATTTATGAAGGGATCAGCAGCAGCGGGTTGAGCGCCCGTCGGCAGATGCCTTCTGCCACACCGCCGAGCGCTGGCTCCCGGCCGGATGGGCCGCCATGTTTGCCAATCACGATCAGCGGGGTTTTCAGTTCACTGGCGGTGTTGCAAACGTCATCCACGGGATCGCCGAGGGCAACACCGATGTCCAGGCGTTCATTATTGTCGGCGAATCCCTCTTCGGCCTTCAGTTCTTCGAAGTCCAGCTGGTGGTCCGGGCTGTTGATGACCATGACCCGGCCGTTGCGTTCGCTTCCCAGCAGCGCGGTGAAGCAGGTCCGGGCCCGGGTGGAGTCCGAAGAGTGATCCGTGACCAGCAGCAAAGGGACGGCGTCATCGATGGGGCCGAGATCGACCGGAATAATCAGCAGCGGCAACCGGCTCTGGCGGGCGAGGTCGAGTGCCACGTTGCCCATAATAAATGGCTAGGTGGCGTTCTCAATTAGTGTAAAGTCCTACCTAGGGTACTCCCTCCGAAGGAGGAGGGAGGGGAATAGCCAAAGGTGCACAACACCTTAAATGGGCCTGTCCTGCTGCTCGATGTATTGCTTTATCACGGTCAAGGGAGCACCGCCACAGGTGCCAGCAAAGTAGCTTCTGCTCCACAACACGTTTTTACCAAACGCGCCGGCAATGTCATTAAACTCCCGGCGCAACCGGCGCGAGCTGACAGCTTTGAGCGAATTGACCAGCTTAGCCACGCCGGGAGTTTTCGGAGACGTGGCAATGAGCAGATGGCAGTGGTCGCTTTCTCCGTTAAATTCTTTTAGCTCTGCATCAAACCCTTCACACAATTCTCTGAAGGTGGCTTCCAGACTTTGCAGATGCAATGTACCAAACACTTTCCGCCGGTATTTGGTGACAAAGACGATGTGAAGGTGCAGGGAGTAGCAACTGTGACGCCCCTTATTATAATCACACACTGATATTGATCCTTTGTGGTTGGCTTCCTATTATATCTACATTACACGCAAACACACTGAATTGTCATGCTGATACGCAAGGCCTACAAATACAGACTGGAGCCTACCGCTGAACAAGCGGCCCGGCTCGCTGTGCTTTGTGGTCATGCCCGATTTGTATGGAATCATGGGTTGCGTCACTGCCTTGAGCAGCTTGACCAAGGCAAGAATATCCCCTGTGCCTTTGAGCTGAACAAGCTCATTACGCAGTGGAAAAAACAGGATGATTTGTCTTGGCTTAAGGAAGCGTACACGGACAACTTGCAACAAAAACTGAAAGACCTGCACGGCGCATGGACGCGCTATTTTGACAAGTCACTGGTGGCTGAAAAGCCCCGCTTCAAAAAGAAAGGTAAAAATCAGGACGCGATCCGCTTTGTAAACTTCAATAAGTATTGTCAGCTAGACGGTAAGCGCGTGAAGCTGCCCGGAAAATTGGGGTGGCTGAAGTTCCGCGAATCCCGTCAGGTGCACGGCATCATTAAGAACTGCACGGTCAGTCTCAAGTCTGGTCACTGGTATATCGCCTTTCAGGTTGAGCAAGAGGTGGCTACCCCCTGTCACCCGTCAACATCTGCCGTGGGATTGGATGTTGGTGTGGCTCGCTTCATCACGTTGTCGGACGGCTCGCACCTGAAGCCACTTAATGCTTTTCGCAAGCATGAAAAGCGCCTTGCTATCGAGCAACGCAAACTGTCACGCAAAGTTAAGTTCTCTGCCAACTGGAAAAAGCAAAAGGCCAAGGTTCAAAAAGTTCATACCCGCATTGCCAACTGCCGCAACGACTACTTGCACAAGGCTTCAACCAAAATCAGCAAAAACCACGCGATGATTGCGATTGAAGACCTTCGTGTTTCTAATATGTCGAAATCAGCCAAGGGCACTGCGGAGCTACACGGAACGAATGTCAAAGCCAAATCGGGACTGAACAAATCAATCCTCGATCAAGGCTGGTATGAGTTCCGAAGACAGCTTGAGTACAAGCAGCATTGGCAAGGTGGTATGTTGTTGGCTGTTCCAGCCCACCACACGAGCCAGACCTGCCCAAGCTGTGGTCATGTATCAAAGGAAAACCGACAGACTCAAGCGCGTTTCAAATGTATCGAATGTGACTACACGAACAATGCGGATTTGGTCGGCGCTTTGAATGTTTTAGAGCGGGGACACCGCTTGTTAGCCTGTGGAGAGTCGGCGTTAGTCACTCAATGAAGCAGGAACCGGCACCTGAAGTAATTTAGGTGCGCCCGGTAATGGGAATCCCCCACCGAATCAAGTGGGGGAGGGTGTCAAAATGAAATCCTGCCCGCGGGAATGGCTGTTGTTGGCGATCAGGAGCAGCCCGGCCTCCCGGCGGCTGGCGATCTCCAGCAGGGAGGAAGTGGCAAAGCCCGAGACGAAGACGGGCTCTGTCGGTATTGTCAGAGACGCTGCCATGTCTGTTGCCAACTGTTCAAGGTGGGTGCGGCGATTGGCGCTGGCCTCCTTGTGGGATCTGTGATGGGGCTCGTCCGCATGGAGCAGGGTGAGTTGCTGTATCCCCAGCAGGGGAACCATGCGTGTCAGCTGAGCCCGGGATTGGTCCCAGCCGGCGGAAAAATCAATGCCTGCGATACAATGCCTGAACATAATACCTCCTTTCGCGGGATGCTAAGCCGGCCTGACATGAACAGTGACTCTTAGTTCAAGAATAGTTCAGGGCCCTGCTTTCTACGGCCTGCAGCTATTTGAGGCGGCTGGCCCGGCGGATGCGTAGCAGCTCGACCTTGATACCCAGCTGGCTGATATCCCGCTGTCGGGCCAGGGCCTCTATCGCCAGGCCATCCTGCTGGAAGGCGATCGGCAGGTTGATGGGGTGGTAGTAGGTACCGCGCATATCGCGGATGATATAAAGGCCACCCTCCAGGTTCACGTAGTGTACCCTGCCGCGGATATATATTCCGGGATCGCCGGGGGTGATATCCAGCCAGCGTGGGCTGCTGGCGTGGGCTGCAGTGGACAGCACCAGTAACAGGAGCAGCCGCAGGGCACACCAGCGACGGCAGGAAAAGCATGACATACAAGGCTCCTGTCGAACACCCCGCCGAACGGCATCGTGACAGGGCACCCTATCCCATTGATGGCACGGATGCCGATGACCTCTCTCCGCTACCGGCCCCGTGCCTGGCGTGTAACGGATCCATGAGTATCAAGCCCGCCTGCAAGGTGGTGATCCATCCTCGCACGCCTATGGCTTAAATTAACTATAGCCGGCCCTGAATCATGATAGGCCGAGCCCCCGTCATTCCCGAGAAGGAACGTCATCCCCGTGCAGACGGGGACGGGAATCCAGAACAGGCACCACCGATCTCACCCCAAACACAAGGACCCCCATGCTAGAAGGCGCGCATGAGCCTGAACCTGCTGCTGGAAATGCTGATCGGCAGTGGGGGATCTGTTCGATTTTGCCTTCAAGGCCAACCGGCGCAATATGCGGCTGATAGAGAAGTAGTTTGAGTCTACCTGAACATACGCAAGTCGAGCTCCACCGCATCATCCAGCCAACAGGCATGGGTGGTGTGATCCGCAAGATTATCGCCGGTATCGGCATGCACCAGTACACTCAGCTCCCCGCGATGCTGATCCAGCCAGGGAATAAAGCGGTCAAAGTCGGCATGAGTGAACTTCACCTGACAACTCCACAGGGTATGTGGCCCCACCGGTTTCTGATGAATGCGCCCACCGCCAGTGAAAACTTCTCGGCAATGCGCTGGCACAGGGAAGTGGCAAAGGCCAGGGTGTGCGCATCGAAATAAATATGGGCGTGGTAGGTGTTGTGGTTATTTATTGGGTGTTTGGGGCTGGTCATTTGGGAGCCTTGGCTGGGTTATGGGAACAGGCTAATATGATTGGATTTTTTAAGTTCCATATGTTTCGATAAAACTATTGTTTACTATGAATTTTTGAACTTCGGAGAATAGCTCTTGGCTGTTAAGTGCGCTAAGATTTAGGCAAAACTCATCGACACTTTCAGTGAATGATATGCCCATTCTAGGGTTGAATAATTCAATTTTTTGTATTTCATTTGGTTTTTTTGAGTAATGATTAAGGACTAAGTATATTAAAACTTGGCGAGTGTCAGTAACACTAAACCTACGCTCCCCAGATTTGATTTCAACCAAAGTTTTATTAGATATCAAATCACCAAAAGACCTATTCAAAAAGCCACACCCATCAAAGTCAGGATCTATAGTAACTTGTTTTCCATGTGCAACATAACGTATATACATGATTCGGAATAGTTCCCTGATTTGATTTTTTTCCTTTGAGGTGAGAGGCAGCTCACATTCTTCACCATAGCTAAATCGTGATAAATAAACTAGTGATTTCTTAATGATTGTATCGAAGTGAGGGTTTTGGTAGTATTTGGCGCTATCAATTTCATTGATTTTTTTTTCTTTGTTGCACAAGCAGCGAAGTAAGTTGAAAGAAATTACGTTAACTAAAGCTGTGTTGTTTTTTCTTTCTGCGGGTTCAAAAGGTTCATACTCAAAATCTAAAAGTCCACCATTAATTAATCTAATGTAATTTTTAGAGTTTGGTAATGTTTCATTCCAGAATGAAGTGAATTTCTTTGAAAAAGTTGACTCAGAGATCATAAGGCTTCCTCAAGATTACGACTAGTTTTTCTAAATGCTCCCCATTCTCGATACAGATCATCTATGAAATTAAATTTCTTTTTGTTATGTGTTAGCCAGTGCTTTCCTTCATCACCTAACAAATAAGATGCAACAATAAATAATCTTCGTTGCCATGGCGTCATAGTGGGAAAGGTTCGCCTAAGCTCTGATAGCCAGTAGTGAGTATTCCACTTGGCCATTGCTTGAGTTACTACTAAGGTGATCAAAATGCTATCAGTGTTTGACTTATATATTTCTGTTAGTATTGTTTGGCTTTCAACACTATTTTCTTTTGAGAATAATTTTACTGTATAGGCTAAGTTTAACTCTGTCTTTAATATGAACGAGTCATTGTGTATTAGCTCTATTATTTTTCTTCGAATCAAGTCTTTAGTGGGTGCTTCAAGCCTTAACCAATTTGTGGTAGCAACTTGTATAATTGTGTTGAATATTGGGTATAGTTCTGAAATGCTGTCAAATATCACATTAAATGCGTCGGAAAGAGTTTTATCTTCAGCTGCTGCAAAGGCTCTAATTAATTGCTTGCTATAAGGTTGGTTTATTTTTGATTTTTGTAGCTCGTTACTAAGCATACCTAATAAGTCAAAGTCTTTAAGTGATTCTTTGACCTCTTCGTATTGTTCAGCTGCATTTTGTGAGTATGGATCAAACCGAATTGGAAGACTCATGAATTTTGCTTTCATTGGCGAGCCTTCATCTTCATCTAAACCATATAGCTTTGATTGAGTTAAAGAGGTGAATTCATCTTTTGAAAGAATGTTTGTTTTATGTTTTTGAAGAGTTAATCCTTCGTTTTCCATCAACTTTCTACTGATTAAAGTAAGTACAGAGTGCGCATCTTCTTTTGTTCCGCAAAAAATAATAAAGTCATCAACATACCTCTTATATCTGATGCCGTTTATGATGAGGATGTGATCTAATGAGTCAAGAGCTAACTCGGCTAAAATTCTTGATGCTGGCCCGCCTACTGGTAAGCCATAAGAGTTTGTGCCAGAAAAAGTTTGAATTAACTTTTTTATTTTTGATGATACATTTTTATTCTTGTCTATTCGGTCTAGTGCATTTTCTAAACGATGATGGTAAATCCTAGTGTAAAAGTCTGCTATGTCACAGGTTACAACATAGTTTATCGATGGATCACCTTTTGCCAAGTCAAGACTATCACTCTGAAATTTCCGCCAATTTATATCTTTATTGAATAGTGAGCCTTGTTCAAAGTTAGGTGAGTATCTATAAGAGTAAACGTAGTCTTCAGTTACTCTGGATTTTTCAAGGTCCTTGCTTATTGATAGAACAAGGCCTAGGAAATATGCATTCCAGTACGGATCTATTTGGGTAGCCCATCTATATCCGTTATAACCTACTGTAGAGCATGTGCTAATGTTTACTGGAGGGCATTCATTTAAACTGTTTTCAAAGTCGCTATGAGTTTCATTTAGTGAGGCTATGAGATCGTCAAATTTGTCATGAAACATTCTTGTTTCATATGGAAATGGAAAGATGTCGGTGTCACCATATTTTACAATGTTTTTTATTGAAAGGGCAAATGATGAATTTAGTTCTGTTTCTTTATATACAAAGTTATCTATCGTGATTTTCGTACTCATTACTTTAAAATCTCTTTTAAATTCTGGTTGGTAATGTTCAGTGATTTAACATTTTCTAGAGAAAGCTACCGCCCATCACTGTTGCTGAGGCGTAAGCGCATGCCTGAATTCCTTGTTGAAGGGCCATATTTTGTCGTATGAGTCTGAAAAGGCAATCTAAAAAGTGCGTTTTGCGAGGCGGGTGTGTGAATTTGGTGAGGTTGTGGGTGGTTTTTGCTGGTGTGCGGCGGTTGATGCGGGTGTATGGGGGGAGTTTGGAGTTGTCTGCTCTGGGCTCCCGCCTTCGCGGGAGCGACGGCTGGGGAGGGAACGACGGGGCTGGGATGATAGTGCACGGGGTTGGGTTTGGTGTTGTCTGTACTGGGTTCCCGCCTTCGCGGGAACGACAAGGAAGGGGCGGGAATGACGACAAACAGGGGAATGACCGCAAACAAAAAGCCGGCCAAGTTGGCCGGCTTTTGAGTTCGCTTAGCGGGAATACCGCTCTGCACGCTTGCCGCGCAGTTTCTTTTTCTTCGGCCCGGCTTTTTCGGTGCCGGTTTTCTTCAGGCGCACCGGGTTGGGGCTGCGCTTTTTGCCGCTGTCGGTGCGGTTGGCCTTGGGCTTGTTATGGCCGCCGGCGCTGCCTTCCAGCTCAATGGTGGTAGCGGTGGCCTTGTTGGAGCGGCCGGAGAGCACCTTGCGGGAGATTTTTTTCAGCAGCACATCCCGGTTGGAGACTTCATAGCCCGGCTTGTTGATGCGCTTGATGGGGCTGCCAATCAGTTTCTCGATGCGTGCCAGGGTCTGCTCTTCTTCCCGGCTTACAAAGGAGATGGCCTTGCCCGGCGCGCCGGCGCGGCCGGTGCGGCCAATGCGGTGCACATAGTCTTCCGGCAGGTAGGGCAGGTTGAAGTTCACTACCTGCTCCAGGCCCTGAATGTCCAGGCCGCGGGCGGCCACTTCGGTGGCAATCAGCACCTGCAGCTTGCCGGACTTGAAGTCGGCAATGGCCCGGCGCCGGCTGCCCTGGCTCTTGTCGCCGTGACATACCGCCGCTTCCACCTTGAGCTTTTTCAGCCCGGCCTGCAGCCGATCGGCCTGCTCCTTGGTGCTGGTGAACACCAGCACCTGAAACCAGTTTTGCTCGTCCAGCAGCTGTTCAAACAGCTCAATCTTGCGGCTTTCTTCCACCGGATACACCGCATGGCGCACGGTGTCGGCGGTGCTGTTCACCCGGGCCACGCGAAGCTGCTGATGGTTGTGCAGCACCTTGTGGGCCAGCTCGTTTACCGCCGGTGAGGTGGTGGCGGAAAACAGCAGGGTCTGGCGCTTGGGGGCGGTCAGCTGCATCAGCTTGAGCACGTCGGCAATAAAGCCCATGTCGAGCATGCGGTCGGCTTCATCCAGCACCACAAATTCCACGTCGGTCAGGGCCACGTTGCCAAGAGTAATGTGCTCCATCAGCCGGCCGGGGGTGGAGATTACCAGATCGGTGCCGGCGCGCAGCTTGTTGGCCTGGCCGCCCATTTTCACGCCGCCATAGAGGGCGGTTACGCTGATGGGCAGGTACTTGGCATAGGCGGTAATGTTGTCGGCCAGCTGCTCGGCCAGCTCCCGGGTGGGCGTGAGGATCAGCGCGCGCGGGCGGCGCTCCACCGTGGCCCTGGGGTTGTCCACCATGCGCTGCAGCACGGGAATGGCAAAGGCGGCGGTTTTGCCGGTGCCGGTCTGGGCGGTGACCTGCAGGTCTTTGCCACGGCGGGCGGGCACCACGGCCTGGGTTTGTACCGGGGTCATTTCACTGTAGCCACAGTCTGCCAGCGCCTGCTGCAGCTCGGGGGCCAGATCCAGAGATGAAAATTGCATGTGAGTTCCTCTGTAGTGTCGCTACAGTCAAAAAATCGAGGGGGGAATATACAGTATTTTCGCGTGCTTGGGCAGCAGGCAGCGCAATGTTGCCGGCTGGCGGGGCCGCAGCCTGAAGGATGATCGCATGCAGTGGACGCCTTGCGTCTGAACTATTTCATTATGCAATAAAGCATATTCAGATATTTAATTTTTAAATGGTCAGACGGACTTCTATTATGGGAGAGTTGAATGATACCCACCGGTAACAAGGAGCCGCTATGCTGCCTTCATCGTTATTTGTTCATTTTGTCTGGCTGGGAGCCTTGCTGATGTCTGTGGTAACGATGGCCGGCGAGCCGGAACAACAACTGCGGGCGGCGGCCATCAATGGCGATGCCCCGCGCATTAGCACGCTGCTGGACGCCGGCGCCAAACTTGAAAGCCGGGACGACAATGGCCGCACCGCGCTGATGCTGGCTACCCGCCATCACCGGGTGGAAGCGGCCCGGGTGTTGATCGAGGCCGGCGCCGATGTGAACGCCAAGGATGATATTCACGACAGTCCCTACCTGTATGCCGGCGCCAGTGGCTATAACGACATTCTTGAACTGACCCTGGCCCACGGCGCCGATCTGGCCAGCACCAACCGCTATGGCGGCACCGCCCTGATTCCCGCCGCCGAGCGCGGCCATGTGGAGACGGTGAACATGCTGATTGCGGCCGGGGTGAATGTGGATCACATTAACCGGCTGCACTGGACCGCGCTGATGGAAGCCATTGTGCTGGGGCAGGGCGGGCCGGAACACACCAAGATTGTGGCGCTGCTGCTGAAGGCGGGCGCCGACCCCAATATTGCCGATGCCAACGGCATTACTCCGTTGCAGCATGCCCGGAAGCTGGGCTACACCGGCATGGTGCAGCTGCTGGAGCAAGCCGGCGGCCGCTGATATTTAACCTTGTAACCGGAACCCATAAATGACGTCTCAATCCCGCTCTTTTGCCGCCGAACAGGGCGCCATGCTGCTGCTGGTGGTGCTTGTTGGCCTTAACCTGCGTCCCTTTATTACCGGCCCTGGCCCGGTGATGGAAATGATCCGCACCGGCACCGGCCTCAGTTATGTGGGCATATCGCTGCTCACCCTGCTGCCCTTTTTGCTGATGGGGGTGGGCGCCTTTGTGTCGCCGGGGTTGCAGGCCAGGTGGGGCACCCGCCGGGGCCTGCTTACCGCCCTGGCGCTGCTGATGCTGGGCTCGGCCCTGCGGGGTGTTGCCGATAACGGCGTTACCCTGCTGTTTACTGCGCTGCTCTGTGGCATGGGCGTGGCCTTTGTGCAGTCGGTGTTTCCCGGCATTATCAAGCAGCAGTTTGCGGGGCGCATGGCCATGGTTACCGGCCTCTATTCGGCGATGATCATGGGCGGCGGTGCCTTTGGCGCCCAGCTTACCCCCTGGCTGGCGGGCGTTGAAAATAACTGGCAGCAGGCGCTGGCCTGGCTGGCGTTGCCGGTGGCCCTGGCCTGGTGGTGCGCCCACAAGGTGCTGGCGGAGCAGGGCGGCAAGCGGCCCGAGCCGGGGCTGGCGAGGCGCCTGCTGGCCCGGCCCCGCACCTGGCAGCTGATGCTGTGTTTTGGCTTTGTTAACGCCGGTTACTCCACCATGGTGACCTGGCTGGCGCCCTATTATCAGCAACTGGGCTGGAGCGCGGCGAGCAGCGCCGGCCTGGTGTCGGTGATGGCGGTGGCCCAGGCGGTGTCGGCGGTGGGCATTACCCTGCTGGCCCGGGGCCAGGATCGGCGCCCCTGGCTGTGGCTGACCCTGTTGCTGCAGCTCACCGGCTTTGCCGGCCTGTTGCTGCAGCCGGAGCTGGCGCCCTGGCTGTGGGTGGCGGTGTGTGGTGCAGGGCTGGGGGGCAATTTCTCCATGTCGCTGGTCACGGCGCTGGATCACCTGCCGGTGCCTCAGCAGGCGGGCGTGCTTACCGCCCTGATGCAGGGGGGCGGCTTTTTGCTGGCGGCCCTGGGGCCGCTGGCGGTGTCGTTGCTGCTGGAAAGCACCGGCACCTTTGCCGCCGGCTGGACCCTGCACCTGGGGCTGGTGTCTGTGGTGCTGCTCACCACATTGCGCTTTAACCCGCGCCGCTACGGCCAGGCCATGGCTCAGGCCTGATCACATATGACCGGTGCCGCACGCCGCGGCGCCGGCAGGCGTTGCAGCAACAGCGCCAGCAGCACCACCAGGCCGCCCATCCAGGCCTGCTCACCGGGCGCTTCGGCCAGCACCAGCCATACCCACAGCGGCCCAAGGATCATTTCCAGCATCATCAGCAGACCCACTTCCGCCGCCGGCAGGTAGCGCGGCCCCTGGGTGATCAGGGCATAGGCCAGGGGCACCACACCCAGGCCGAGCAGGGCCATCCACAGCATGTCCTCGGCGGGCATGGTCAGGGTGGGGGTCTGAAACAGGGCAAACAGGCTCACCAGCAGGCCGGCGGGCACCAGCGCCGGGGTCATGTTGGCGGGGCTGGCGGCCCGCTCCACCACGAACTTGGCGGCCATGCTGGCGGCGCACAGCAGGGCGGTGAGATCCCCAAGCAGGTGGCCCTCATGCTGGCTGCCGGAAAACACCAGCGCCAGCCCGCCCATGCACAAGCCGATGGCCAGCCAGGTGCGGCCGGACACGCTTTCCCGCAGCACAAAGCGGCTGAGCAGGGCGCCGATCAGCGGCGCGGCGCTGAGAATGATCAGGGTATTGGCCACGCTGGTCAGCCGGATTGAGATCACAAAGGTCACGGTGCAAATGGCATAAAACAGCGCCGAGCCCAGGCCAAGGGAAATCAGCCTGCCGGTGGGGCGGTAACGGCGGGCCCGCCACAGACAGGCGGTGCCGATGCACAGGCTGAGCAGCAGGCCGCGCCAGAACAGCAGGGTCCAGTGATCGGCGCTGATCAGGCGAATAAGCAGGGCGTCCAGACTGAGCACGGCCACCCCGGCCAGGGTCAGAATAACTCCTTTGTTGTGAGGGGACATGGCAGCCTCCGCAAGCATGAAAACGAAGGCAAGCATGCCGGATTTACCGGGGGTAAATTGTGCTGAGAGCGGCCGGATTGATGACGGAAACGACGCTTCTGTATACCGTCAGCATGTTCACCATCGGTGACAGCGTGCTCCGTGGTTTATCGCCTGCTTTCTTGCGCCGTCTGACGCAGCAGCCGTCCAAAGCCGGGAATATTCGGCTGACAGCCGGCAAGGTGCAGCGCATGCCAGAACATGGCCTGGTTGGCGCTCACCATGGGCAGGTTGACACACTGCTCAAGCTGCTCCAGCACCGGGAGTGCCCGCAGGTTGGTGCAGGACAGAAAAACCCCGTCGGCCCGGCGGTTCTTCAGCATGGCGACTATTGCCCCCACAATGGCATCGGGGTGAATGGCGGGCACATCGGTGTCCTGCCTGAGTGCAAAGGCGCCAAATGCCACCACTTCAAACCCGGCCTGCTGCAGGGCCTGGTACAGGGGCCGGTTCACCTCTGTGGTGTAGGGAGTCAGCACCGCCAGCCGGCGAACGCCCAGATGGCGCAATGCCGCCAGGCTGGCTTGCCAGGGGTTGGTGGTGGGCAGGCCCGGCCGTTGCCGGGTCAGCCGTTCGCTGACGGCGTGGTTGCCAAGCAGCATGCTGGCCGAGGTGCAGCCAAAGGCCATCACATCTAGTGGCAGCCCGGGGGTAACCAGTCCGGCGGCACCGGCAATATGGTTGCCAATGGCCTTGAGTGATCCGGGGGTCATTTGGCTGTTGTAGGGCATGCGGGTGCTGTAGATGTCGATGCCTGGCCCGGCCAGCCGGCGCCAGTCGTTTTCCAGTATGTAATCGCTTGCCAGCTGCACCAGACCAATACGGATCTGTGCCCGGCGGGTCTCGTTGTAGAAGGGGTAAATCTGCTCCAGAGCGTCAAACGCGTCGCTGACGTGACTCATGCTGCGTATCCTTGCGCAATCACGGCCGAAGGGGAATCGGCCATTCCACAGGTGGCCGGGGCCGGCCACCTGTTCACCCTTGGTGATTGATGTTCGTGGTATCTGGTTCAGCCGGCCAGGCGGTCGGCGGTATAGTTGGCGATGGCGGTATCCTGCACGCCGGTGCCACTCAGATCGCACACGGTGATTTGCTCAGGATAGGTACGCAGCCGCAGTTGTTCGGCCACCACCTGACCCAGTTCAAATACCGGTTGGGTAAAGGGGCCGGGAAAATGATGCAGCTCGCCAATGACCTCCGATTGTGCCCGTCTGTCCACCACCAGCACGTCGGCATTGGCCAGAATGGCCGGCTCCAGCTCCTGCTTGTGGCTGTTGTCGGCGCCCATGGCGGTCACATGGGTGCCGGGGCGCAGATCGGCCCAGTGCAGCACCGGGCTGGAGGCGGGGGTGGTGGTCACTACTATGTCGGCGGCGGCACAGGCGGAGGCCGCGCTGGTGTGTATCGTGACCGACAATCCGTATTGCTGCACCATGCGCTTTTGGTAAGCCTCCATCTTGTCGGCGTTGCGGGCAAACACATGCACTTCCCGAATGGGGCGCACCAGGGTGAGGGCGGCCACCTGCAGTTCGGCCTGCAGGCCGGCGCCGATCACCGCCACGCTGTGGCTGTCTTCCCGGGACAGGTGCCGGGCGGCAACGGCACCGGCCAGGGCGGTGCGGATATTGGTCAGATAGCCTTCGTCAAACAGCACCGAGTCCACCAGCCCGGTTTTGGCCGAGAGCAGCACCATCAGGCCATTGAGGCTGGGCAGGCCAAGGCTGGGATTGTCGAAAAAGCCGGGGCTGATCTTGATGGCGAACCGGTTCTGGCCGCGAATATGGGCGGTTTTAACATCCACTTCGCCGTTACTTTCGCTGATATTCATGCTAAGCACCGGCGGCATGGATACCTCGCCCCGGCCCAGGGCGGCGAAGCCGGCTTCCACTGCCGCCAGCGCGTCCTCGGTCAGTCCGGTCACCTCGGCGATTTGCGCTTTATGATAAATGTTCATCTCTTGCTCCCAAATGAATATTCCGACAAGGTTATCTGCTCACGATGTGGCGGCGGCCAGGGCCCGGGCCTGGTCAAAGGTCTCCAGAGCCAGGTTCTGGCCGCTGACGATAAACACCACTTTTTTGTCGCGTACGTCCAGCCGGTGCTGCTCAATGGCGGCCACGCCAACCACGGCGGCGCCTTCCACCAGCATTTTTTCCTGCTCGGCAAAGTGCACCATGGCGCGGGCGATGGCGTTTTCGCTGACCAGGCAGGATCTGTCCATCACTTGGCGCACCGCGTTAAAGCTGTACTGGTTGTTCAGGCCGATGCCACCGCCCAGGCTGTCGGCCAGGGACTCGTATTCGGTGACCTGTATTGGCCGGCCGGCCCCGAGGCTTTCGATCATGGCGGCGCCCCTGTCCATGGACACGCCTATCAGTTCAACAGTAGGGTTCACGCTCTTGACCGCAATACCGATGCCGCCCAGCAGGCCGCCACCGGAAAGGCCGGCCAGGATGGTGTCCACCTCCGGCAGATCCTCCAGAATTTCCAGCCCTATGGTGCCCTGACCGGCAATAATGTCCGGGTGGTCAAAGGGCGGCAGATAGATCATGCCCTGCTCCTCAACCAGCCGTAAGGCCTCTACTTCGGCGTGATCCTGGGAGTTGCCGATAATGCGCGCTTCGGCGCCCAGTTCGCGAATGGCGGCCACCTTGTTGGCTGGCACCAGTCTGGACATACAGACGATGGTGCTGACGCCAAGCCTGCTGCCGGCGTAAGCAATGGCCCTGCCGTGGTTGCCGGTAGAGCAGGTGACCACACCGCGCCGGCGCTGCTCGGGAGTCAGTTTGCTCATGGCAAAGGTGGCGCCACGGAGCTTGAAGGCGCCAGTGGGCTGCAGGGTTTCCAGCTTGAGCCAGGCTTCGCAGCCGAAACGCCGGGACAGCGACTCGGAACGGATCAGCGGAGTCCGGACGACTCGGCCCTGCAAGGCCTGTCTGGCCAGGTAAACCTGATGCGGGCCGGGAATAAGGGGAGTTGCTGGCATGTATTTGCCCTTTATGGGTTGCTACCGCAAAAGCGAGGATCGATGAGCGATCCTCGCCTGGTTATTGCCTTACTGTGATCCGGCTGATGCCGGTGCTGAAAACGCCGGGTTATCTGGCGTTCCAGTCACCGCTGCTGATCAGCTTGTCGGTGACCTTGTTCACCGCGCGCAGGGTACGCTCAACGATGTCGTCCACCTCGTTGCGGGTGACCACCAGCGGCGGCGCAAAGCCCAGAATGTCGCCGTGGGGCATGGCGCGGGCGATCAGGCCCTGCTCCAGACAGGCGGCGGCAATTTGCGGACCCACCTTGAGGTTGGGATCGAAATGCTCCCTCTTGGCCTTGTTGCTGGAGAATTCCAGCGCGTGCAGCAGGCCCACACCGCGGCTTTCGCCCACCAGCGGGTGGTTGGCAAAGGTGTCCTGCATGCGTTGCTGCAGGTAGGCACCGGTGTCACGGGCATTACCGACCAGGTTTTCACGGGCGATAATGTCCAGGTTGCACAGGGCAGAGGCGGCCCCCATGGGGTGGCCGGAGTAGGTGTAGCCGTGGCCGATGGCGCCCCACTGATCGGTGCCCTGCTCCAGCACACGCCATACCTTCTCGCCCACGATCACGCCGGACAGCGGCTGGTAGGCGGAAGTCAGGCCCTTGGCCACGGTGATCAGATCCGGCTTCATGTCGTAATGGATGGAGCCGAAGTCGGAGCCCAGACGGCCGAAACCACAGACCACTTCGTCGGCAATCAGCAGAATGTCGTACTTGTCGAGCACCTTGCGGATCTCGGCCCAGTAGCCCTCGGGCGGCGGCACGATACCACCGGTGCCCAGTACCGGCTCGCCGATCATGGCGGCCACGGTATCCGGGCCTTCTGCCAGGATCATTTCTTCCAGTTTGGCGGCGCAGTACCGGGAAAACTCCAGCTCGCTCATGTTGTCGTCGGGACGACGGTAGTACACCGGCGCTATGGTGTGCTTGATGCGCTCCAGCGGCAGATCGAAGTGGGCATGGAACAGCGGCAGGCCGGTCATGGAGCCGGAGGCAATGCTGGAGCCATGGTAGCCCCGATCCCGGGAGATCACCTTCTTCTTCTGGGGCAGGCCGCGGGCGTTGTTGTAGTACCACACCAGCTTGAGCTGGGTTTCGTTGGCATCACTGCCGGACATGCCGTAGTACACCTTGCTCATGCCGGCCGGGGCCATCTTGATGATGCGGTCGGACAGCTCGATCAGCGCCTCGTTGGTGTGGCCCACATAGGTGTGGTAGTAGGCCAGCTTTTTGGCCTGCTCGTAGATGGCCTCGGCCATTTCGGTGCGGCCATAGCCGATGTTCACGCAGTACAGGCCGGCGAAGGCATCCACCAGCTCAACGCCTTCGGAGTCCTTGATGCGAATGCCCTCGGCGCCGGTGATGATGCGGCCGCCGACTTCACCATGGGCATATTGCTTCAGGTGAGTGGAGGCGTGAAACACGGTGTTGCGATCGATTTCGAGCAGTTTTTTGGTATCCATGGTCATGTTCAATACTCCTGTAATCAGTACGTTTCGTTGCTGTGTTATTCCATCTATCGGGTTCAGCTGCCGCTGACGGTGGGCATGCCGCCCAGGCAGTAATATTTGATCTGGCTGTATTCGTCGAAGCCGTGGCGGCTGCCTTCCCGGCCCAGGCCGGACTGCTTGACACCGCCGAAGGGGATCGGGTGGCCGGTCATTTTCACCGAGTTGACCGACACCATGCCGAACTCCAGGCCGCGCATCAGTTGCCAGATGTGGCGAATGTCGTGACCGTACACATAGGCGGCCAGGCCGTATTCGGTGTCGTTGGCCACGGGGATCAGCTCGTCGATGCTGTCGTAGGGCAGCACACCGGCCACCGGACAGAAGTTTTCCTCACGGAATACCTTCATCTCGGGGGTCACATCGGCCAGCAGGGTCGGCATGAAAAAGTTCTCGCCCGGCGCCTGGCTCTGGTCGCCGGCAATCAGCCGGGCGCCTTTGGCGAGGGCGTCATCGACAATGTCCCGGGCCTTGATCACGGCCTGACGAAAGATCAGCGGGCCCATGGTCACGCCGTCATCAAAGCCGTTACCCACCTTGATGGTGGCCATTTCGGCGGCAAAGGCGGCGAGGAAGGCCTCGTATTTGTCGCGCGGCACAAAAATGCGGTTGGCGGCCAGACAGTCCTGACCGGCGGTCTGGAACTTGGCGTCCACGGCGGCCTTGGCGGCGGCCGTAATGTCCATGTCGGGCAGCACAATAAAGGGGGCGTTGCCACCCAGCTCCATGGAGCATTTCTTGACGGTGGCGGCGGCCTGCGCCAGCAGCAGTTTGCCCACCCGGGTGGAGCCGGTGAAGGACAGCGCCTTGACCTTGTCGGACTGGCACAGCACGCCGCACACCTCGGCGCTGTCGCCGGGGATCACGTTGTAGACACCGGCCGGAAACCCGGCCCGCTCGGCCAGCTCGGCCAGTGCCAGCGCCGAAAACGGGGTTTCGTTGGCGGGCTTGACCAGCACGGTACAGCCAATGGCCAGGGCCGCTGCCGCCTTGCGGGTGATCATGGCATGGGGAAAGTTCCAGGGCGTGATCAGGGCGGCAACGCCGATGGGCTCGCGAAGGGTGGCCAGCTGGGCATTGGGAATATGGCTGGGAATGGTGTCGCCATAGGCCCGGCGCGCTTCTTCGGCAAACCAGCGAATAAAGGAAGCGCCGTAGTCGACTTCACCGCGGGCATCACTCAGGGACTTGCCCTGCTCCAGCACCATCAGGGTGGCCAGATCTTCCTTGTGCTCCAGGATCAGATCGTGCCAGCGCATCAGCACGGCGGCGCGCTCGTCGGCCATCAGTGCCCGCCAGGCAGGCAGGGCCTGTTCGGCGGCGTCAATGGCCTGCTGCACTTGCTGCGGCTGCAGCTGGGTGCAGTGACCAATCACGTCGTCAGTGGCCGGATTCAGCACCGCCACGTCCTGACTGGCGCCGACCCACTTGCCGTTGACATAGGCCAGCTCGCGTACCAGACGGGGATCCTGCAGGTAAGGCATAATGGCCTCGGTGACCTTGCTGTCGAAGTTGTGCTTCAGGGAAAGACTCATAAACACCACCGGTTTGTTATAGGGGTACAGGTTGTTGCTATGAGGTCATTCTAGGAGGGATGGGGGAGGGATACTTTTTGTTACCCGGGTGTAAAAGCCGGTGATCTTTCTTTAGTCGGTGTGAAAAAATGGTTTTTTTGCTGCAGAGTCCGAGGAACCGGTGAGCCGAAGGCAGAGAGCACCGGTTCTGTCCTGATGATGCCGGCGTTATGCCAGCACTTTGGGGGAGAACTCCAGCAGGGAAGACTGCTGTTTGATGGTTTTGGTCACGATATAGGTAAAGTAGCGCTCGATGCCGAGCCCGGAGGTGAGCCAGGTATCGATCAGCCGCTGATACTGATCAATGCCGTCACACATGACCCGCAGAATATAATCCACACCACCGCCGGTGGCGTAGCAGTCCACGACTTCTTCGCACTGCATCATGGCCTGTTCGAAAATACGAAAGGCGTCGGCATTGTGCTGTTTGAGGGTCACTTCCACCAGCACAGGAGAGCGCTTGAACAGCACTTCGGTGTTGATGCGGGCGCCGTAACCCTGAATGATGCCGGCATCTTCCAGCCGCTTGACCCGCTCCCAACAGGGGCTGAGTGACAGGTTGATGGCTTCGGCCAGCCCCGATTTGGTGATGCGGCCCTGCTGAGACAGTATTTGCAGAATTTTGATGTCGTAGCGATCCAGACGCATTGTTACTACCTGTTTACGTTTTTGAAAAATTTCCTGCAGTATACAAAGGGCCGCTGGTGGTCACTAGCGGCCCTTGTGGGAACAATTGCAATTTTTTATTAACAAGTCACGTCCACTGCCAGTACCGCAAAGGTATCACCGATATCGATCAGGGCAGGATGGCGGCGTCCGGCCAGAATGCCGTTGCGCCGGGCCCGGTATTCCGCCGGCGGTTGACCGGTCCGTTCCAGGGTATGGATGGAGGCCACCAGATCGCCCTGTCTGACCTCATCACCCAGCGCCACATGCATTTCCAGCAGGCCCTGATGTTCACTCATCATGTAGCAGGAGCCATCGGGCATGTCGAGCAGGCGCGGCGGCGTGTCGGGTAGCTGATACTCGCCTTGAGTAATACGGGCAAAGAGCAGGAAGTTATGCAGGCCCCGATCCACCATGGCAATGGTCTCCGGGGTACTGGTGCCACCGCCGCACAGTTCGGTGGTCACAAAGATCTTGCCCTGGGATTCCACCGCGGTGTCGTACAGCGAGGCGGTGTCGAGCTCGAACATCACCACCGTATTGGGGGCGCCAAACAGCCTGGCTCCCTCGATACAGGCGGCCTCCTGCGCGGGATCAGGCAATCGGTGGGCGGCGGAAAACGGAATAAAGTCGAGGGTCTTGCCACCGGAGTGAATATCAAGGGCATAGTCGCACATGGGCACCAGGTAACGGCTGAAATAGTCGGCGATGCGCTGTGTCATGGTGCCCGCCGGATCCCCGGGAAAACTGCGGTTCATGTTGCCCTGGTCGATGGGGGAAGTGCGGCTGCCGTTGCGCACGGCCGGATAGTTCATGGCCGGCACTATGATCACTCGCCCCTGCACCTGCTCCGGCTGCAGATGGTTGGCCAGCTTAAGCAGGCCGGTGATGCCCTCATACTCGTCGCCATGGTTGCCACCGGTGAGCAGGGCCGTGGGGCCCTCGCCATTTTTGATCACGGTGATCGGGATCATGATGCATCCCCAGGCCGACTGATCGCTGGAATAGGGCAGTTTGAGGAAACCGTGTTGTTTGCCGTCCTGTTCGAAATCCACGGTGGGCGTAATGGTGGTGGCCTGCATGAGTCGTTACCTCTTTACGAAAAGTTGGCGCGGATAGTTACACAGGGTTTCAACCCCGGTGTCGGTGATAACGATGCTTTCTGTGGTTTCTATACCCCAGTCGTCCAGCCACAACCCTGGCATGAAGTGGAAGGTCATGCCAGGTTTCAGAATGGTCTGGTCGGTATTGCGCAGGCTCATGGTGCGCTCGCCCCAGTCCGGCGGGTAGCTCAACCCGATGGGATAACCGCAGCGTGCCCCTTCCCGGTCGAAGCCATATTCCGCCAGGGTGGCGTTGAGTGCATCGGCAATATCGGCGCAGCGGTTGCCGGGTTTGGCTGCCGCCAGGCCGGCTTCCAGACCGGCATTGAGCGCCTCGGCACCACGCAGAAAGTCATCGTTTGGCTGACCCAGATAGATGGTGCGGGACAGCGGACAGTGATAGCGCCGGTGGCAGCCGGCGATTTCAAAGAAGGTGCCTTCATTGTGGTTGAACGGGCGCTCATCCCAGGTCAGGTGCGGGGCCGACGCATCCTTGCCGGAAGGCAGCATGGGCACAATCGCCGGGTAGTCGCCAAAGTGGCCGTCGTGGCCTTCCATTGCCACCCGGTATATTTCGGCCACCAGCCGGTTTTTGGGTAAACCGGGTTCGATCATGTCATAGGCGGCCTGGTGCATGTTTTCCACAATACGGGCGGCAATGCGCATGTATCTGAGCTCGGTTTCCGACTTGACGGCCCGGCACCAGTTAACCAGAGAGGTCGCGTCCACCAGTTTCGCCTCGGGCAGGTTTTCCGTCAGGGCCAGGTAGGCGGTAGGGCTGAAGTAGTAGTTGTCCATTTCGATGCCGATATTGCCACGGGCCCAGTCCCTGGGCTTGAGGATCTGGTTGGCCAGGTACTCCATGGCATGCAGTGGCGGATTCATCACGTAGTGGTCCGGATACCAGGTGATGTTTTCTTCCTGCAGGTAGACGGTGCGTTTGGCACCGTGAGAGTCCATCTGCCGGCCATACCAGATGGGCTCGCCGGCCATGCCGACGACCACAACCTGGGGAGTGTAGAACGACCAGCCGTCATAGCCGGTCAGCCAGGCAATATTGGATGGATCATGCACTATCAGGGTATGAATTTCGTGCCTGTCCATGGTGGCGCGCACTTTGGCCAGTCGCTGCTGATATTCTTCGATAGCGAAATTGAGTACATGGTTATGCATGGGGTATATCTCGGCAATAATAATCAGAACCACCCATCCCTGGCTTCCCTTCAAGAAAGTCAGTCAATGGCGTTTTTTGGCTTTTCGGGGAGGTGCGGTTGAGCCTGCAAGTTCGGCCGGCTCAACCGCACATCAGCGATCGAGAGGGAACCGACCTTGCATTCGAAGAATACGCCCCTGCGTCATGGCAGGCTGAAACGGGTGAGTTTGCTGGCAATATCCATCCATGTTTATTACCTCGTCAGGCATGCTGTCATGCTGGAGCAAACAATATGATTTTTGCATGGCCATTATTACAGGCTCCAGTTGAAGTATGCCCGGTCAAATAAGATTTAATCCTGAAAACAGCAAGGGTGAGCAGTCGATAGTAAAGACTGTCGGCAGCACTGGCTGGCTCGTTTCAGATGGCGCAAGTACACACCAGTTTATTTTGTGGTGTCAATCTCTTTATTTTTTCATGGTAATAAAAACCTGAGGACATTCTTAAAAGTGTGACGTGCCGCGCAGAGTGTGGTGAATATTATTTTTTTGTTCTTAGGGGTGGGCTTTATTTAAGCCCGGCGTGAGTTGCCCATTCATGAAACGGAAGCGGTTCCGGCGGCCGGCTCATCGTGATAGTGAGCTTCGGTAAACTCAGTAACGGCGTGGCTTTGGGCTACTTGTTGAGAGAGTGATCATGCTCTCATTCAGCACAGACTTTCTGTTGTGTGAGTCAATTACAGAAGAAGTCGCAAGCTGTTGGTGCTTTACACGAAAAAAACCTCAGCCGGCCCACGAGTAGTATGAGTGTTACAAAATTGTGGTGGCCCATGGCGAGTCGCGCTGGGGTGTTCGAGAAGCGAGCAGTTCACTTTTTACAGTTTTGCAATGTGGAACCAATCATCAGAAGGACTACTGATATGCGCAAAAAATCCCCAGGCCTGACTACCAGACTGTCCGTTGCCGCTCTGGCCCTGGCCTCACTGCAGGTGAGCGCGGCCACCTGGAAATATGCGATTGAGGAAAGCCTGACCGAAGTACAGGGCGTGTATGCAACCAGATTCAAGGAAGTGGTTGAAGCCAACTCCGGTCACAAGGTACAAATTTATCCGTTTGGCACCCTGGGGGAGTCTGTGGATGTGATGGAGCAGGCCCAGGCCGGAATACTGCAATTCGTGGATCAGTCTCCCGGCTTTACCGGCAGTCTTATCCCTGAGGCCCAGGTATTCCTGATGCCGTATGTCCTTCCTGAAAAAAAGAGTGAAATCAATTACTTTTTTAAAAACTCCAAAGTGATTAATGAGCACTTCCCCGCTCTGTATGCCGACAAGGGGCTGGAGCTGCTGACCATGTTCCCTGAAGGGCGAGTGCACATTACCACTCAGAAACCCTTTGAGACGCCTGCCGATCTGGACGGGGTCAAGGTCCGGGTGATGACGTCGCCGCTGCTGGTGGAAACCTACCGCTCGTTTGGGGCTGTGCCTACGCCACTGCCCTGGGGTGAAGTGTTCGGTGCCCTGCAGACCAAGATGATACAGGGACAGGAAAACCCCATGTTCTATATCGAATCCACCAAGATGTACGAAGTGAGCGAGGTGATAACCGACATTGGCCACAACATCTTTACTACCGCGGTAATGGCCAACAAGGATTTTTACGATGGGCTGTCGGATGACGATAAAGCATTGATTCAAAAAGCCATTGACGAAGCCAACGACTATGTTCTCAGCTATCAGCAAGGGCTGGAAAATGACTCGGTCGCCAGGATCAAGGCGGCCAGGCCGGGTGTCCGGTTTGTATCCCTGGACGAAGACAAGCGTGTGCTTTTCCGTGAGGCTTCCGCACCGGTCAAAGCCAGGTTTGTGGAGATGACCGGTGATTCCGGCAAGGCCATTCTCGAACAAATGGAAGCGGATCTTTTAGCTGCAACCGGCAAGTAATGTTATCACGGGGAGAGAGAACGAGATGTTTTCACCTCCCTGTTGATTTAGCAATCAAGGAGCTGCGAAATGATCTCACCTTCCGGTTTCATCAAGTCCTGCTATCACCAAATTATTGGTATTGTTAATAAGGTTGAAGGCGGCATTCTTATTTTTAGTGTGCTATTGATGGCAGCCAATAATATTGCCAATGTTGTGGGGCGTGTTGTTTTTAGTCAAAGCCTGTTCTTTGCCGAAGAGGTTAATAGTATTCTTATTATTCTGGTGACGTTTGCCGGCACCAGTTTCGCTGCCCGGCATGGCAGTCATATTCGAATGACGGCGATCTTTGATGCTATGCCTCAGAGAATACAGAAAGGCCTTATTGTTATTATTACCTTTGTTACCTCCGCCTGTATTTTTACTATTTTCTATTTTTCCGTGAAATACATACTATGGATTTCACCCAAGGGGCAGCTGCTGCCTGCATTGCAGATCCCGGTTTATACCATTTATTTATGGGTGCCGGTGAGCCTGTTTATGACCGGGCTGGAGTATTTTGTGGCCGGCATCAAGAACCTGTTCAACAGTGATATTTTCCTGGCCAGTGACGTGACCAGCGAAAAGTATGAAAACGTTGCGGAAATTTAGGGGCCGAGAGAATGGATATGACTTCTTTGATGTTGATTGCCATGGTGGGGCTGCTGTTGTTTGGCTTCCCCATGATGGTGCCCATGATGGTGGCGACGCTGATCGGCTTTTATGTGGAGTTTGGCGGTTTCGGTAACTCCCAGTTCATGATCCAGCAGATGTTTGCCGGAATCCGGCCAGCTTCGCTGATCGCCGTTCCCATGTTCATCCTGGCCGCGGATATCATGACCAAAGGACGCTCGGCCACCAAGCTCATCGATATGGTGATGGCCTATATCGGTCACTACAAGGGCGGGCTGGCAGTGAGTACCGCCGCGGCCTGCACCATGTTTGGCGCCGTCTCCGGCTCTACCCAGGCCACGGTGGTGGCGGTGGGCTCGCCACTGCACCCGAAGCTGCTTCAGAATGGCTACAAGGACTCGTTTTCCCTGTCGCTGATCATCAGTGCCAGTGGTATCGCCCTGCTGATCCCGCCCAGTATCGGCATGATCATCTATGGCGGCATCGCCCAGACATCCATTTCCGAGCTGTTTATTGCCGGCATCGTGCCCGGTTTGCTTATCCTGATGCTGTTTTCGCTATATTCGGTGTTTTTTGCCATTGATCAAAAGGTGCCGACCGTGCCCAGGGCCAGCCTGGCCGAACGGCTCAGGGTGACCCGTGACGCCGTCTGGCCCCTGGGGTTCCCCATCATAGTGGTGTTTGGTATCTACGGTGGCCTCTTCAGCCCAACCGAAGCCGCCTCCATGTGCGTGCTCTATGCCCTGCTGCTTGAGGTGGTCATTTTCCGGGAGCTGAAACCCCGGGATGTGCTGGACATTGCCAAGTCTACCGGGCTGATTACCGCCGTGGTGTTTATTCTGGTGGCGGCGGGCAGTGCTTTTTCCTGGGTGATCTCCTTCGCCCAGATACCTCAGGCGATCATGGCCGGACTGGGCTTGAATGAAACCAACGAGTTCGGTCTGCTGCTGGCCATCTCCATTGCCTTCTTCGTGGGATGCATGTTCGTGGACTCCATTGTCGTCATCCTGATCCTGGTGCCCATTTTTCTGCCCGAGATCGATCGCCTCGAGCTGGACAAGGTACTGGTGGGCATCATCATTACCCTGCAGGTGGCCATCGGCGCGGTGACCCCGCCGTTTGGCTGTAATATTTTTACCGCCGTGGCGGTATTTCGCCGGCGTTATGTGGATGTGGTGCGCGGCTCCCTGCCTTTCGTCTTGATCCTGGTGCTGGTAGCGGGTGGCCTTATCCTGTTCCCGCAGATGGCCCTCTTTCTGCGCGATCTGGCGTTCCCCAGGTAGCCACCGGCAGCCGTGGTTGCCGGCGGGGCCGCTGACAACGCGTCATCTCTGTCGTCACTTCCGGAGACAAAAAACGGGCCGTTCGGCCCGTTTTTGCATGTTAGGCAGCAATCCTGTTTATTTCACTGCCACCGGCTCGGCCAGGGCGGCCTCTTCCCGCTGCCATTGTTCTTTTTCCGCGGCCGAGGCTTTGGGGGAGAACCAGCCCAGGTGGGCGTAGGCCATGCCAATGAGCGGCGACAGCCAGCAGGCAAAGGCCAGGGGAATGTACAGCAGGTTTTCGGTATGGCCCTCGGCAATGCCCAGCCCCAGGGCGGTGATCACCACGGCGCCGCCGGCGTTCCAGGGAATGAGCGGCGAAATCAGGGTACCGCCCTCTTCACAGGCGCGGGACAGGTTCAGCGGCGAGTAGCCCCTGGCCTTGTAGGCGGGGGCATACATGCGTCCGGGCAGGGCAATGGACAGATAGGGGTCGCCGCCCACCACGTTGGTCATGGCCGAAGTGGCAATGGCGGAAGACTGCAGGGCGCCAAAGCTGTGGGTACGACCGAGAATTTTCTCCATGATGGCTTCCAGGCAGCCGGTGCGCTCCAGTACACCACCAAAGGCCAGCGCCACCAGCATCAGGGTAATTACCCAGGTCATGCTCTGAATGCCGCCGCGATTGAGCAAGGCGTCAATTTCGCGCACGCCCGTGTCTATCTGGTAGCCGCTGAACATGAATTCAAAGGCCTGTTGCAGGCCCACCCCCTGGGTCAGCATGGCGGTGGCCAGACCCAGCAGGGCGCCGGCAAACAGGGTGGGCAGGGCCGGCATTTTCTTCAGCGCCAGACCTATGGTCACCACCAGTGGCAGCAGCAGGGTCCAGGACAGGTCAAAGTGCTGATCCAGGCCGCTGATGATGTTCTCGATGCGGGCGAAGTCCACTGTCTGATCGCCGATAAAGCCAAATCCCGCCACCAGGTAAATGGCCAGGGAGATGAGCATGGCGGGTACTGTGGTGGGCAGCATGTTGCGAATGTGATCGAACAGATCCACCCCGGTCACGGCGGGGGCCAGGTTGGTGGTGTCCGACAGCGGTGACATCTTGTCGCCGAAGAAGGCGCCCGAAACCACGGCGCCGGCGGTCCAGTACATGGGAATGTCAAAGCCGTTGCCAATGCCCATCAGCGCCAGACCGACGGTGCCGGTGGTGCCCCAGGACGTGCCGAGCGACACCGACACCACGGCGCAGATCAGTACGCAGGCGGCCAGAAACAGTTCCGGAGAAATCAGGCTGAGGCCCAGCTTGATCAGGTAGGGCACGGTGCCGCTGGCAATCCAGATGCCGACGATCATGCCCACGATGATCAATATGCCCACCGACTGCAGGCCGAGACGCACCACGTGCATGATGCCCTCTTCCATGTCGTGCCAGCGGAAGCCGCGCAGCCAGCCGATCAGGGCGGTGATGGCCACGCCCATGGCGAGGGGAACATGGGGGGTGAAATTGCCGAAGTAAAACAGCTGCACGCCCAGCACCACAAAGGTGAGGGCGATGGGCAGGCAGGCCAGCCAGAAGCCGGGCTTTTGAGGGGCTTTTGTTGTCATGGTTCTCTCCTTGAGCCAGTGCCGGCCCGGCAACGGCCGGGCGGCATACAGATAACGGCTTCAGGCTAAGGGGAGAATGTATGACGTCGTTGTGCCAATTGTAAAAAGTTGTAAACGGTTTGTCTCAGTTATTGCCTTCCAGCCGCCGGCACAGCAGGGTCAGTTCCTCCCGGGCCTGCTCTGCCGCCCGCTCCACGCTGCTGAGCAGGGCAGGCACCAGAAATCCCTGGCCTTCGGCCGCCCGCTCCAGCTCGCCCAGCACTTCGGCCAGCCGGGGCTGATCCAGCATGCCGGCGGTGCCGCCCAGGCGGTGGGCCAGCCGGGCCAGCTCGTGGTGATCGTCGTCTGCCGCGGCGCGCTGCAGCTCCGCCACTTTGTCGGCCAGCTCGGTGGCAAAGCTTCTGGTCATGGCCAGAAGCCGGCCGCGCCCCAGCACCTGTAAATGCTCCTGCAGCAGAGGCTGATCCAGCGTCAGCGGCTGTTGCAGTTTAATGCCCAGCGCCTGAGCCAGGGCCTGGGTGAGCCGGGGCCACTGCACCGGCTTGGCCACCACCGCCTTCAGGCCGGCGTCCAGGTAGCGACGAATGTCTTCCGGGGTCACGCTGGCGGTGAGGGCAATAATGGGCGTGTCCTGATTCAGCCCGGTAAGCTGTTCGCGAATTAACCGGCTGGTTTCCAGGCCGTCCATGCCGGGCAGGTGCATGTCCATCAGTATCACGTCAAAGGCCTGCTGGCGCGCTATCTCCAGTGCCTGCTCGCCGCTTTCGGCCTGGCTCACCACATGGTGATGCTGCTCCAGCAGGGCGGTGAGAATGCCCCGGTTAATGGCCACGTCTTCCACCAGCAGCAGGCTGAGGCTGGGCAGGGCGGTGACCTCGGTCTGTCGCTCCTGCACCGGCGCCTGTACCGGGGTCAGCGGCAGGGTAAAGGTAAAACGGCTGCCCCGGCCGGGGGCGCTTTCCAGGGTGAGGGTGCCGCCCATGGCTTCGATCAGCCGGCGGGAGATGGCCAGCCCCAGACCGGTGCCGCCATAGCGGCGGCTGATGCTTTCGTCGGCCTGGGTGAAGCGGTCAAAAATGCGATCCTGCTGCTCGCTGGCAATGCCGATGCCGTTGTCTTCCACCACAAACTGCCAGCCGTTGCCTGCCGGCCGTACCGCCAGCCGTACCTGACCACCTTCGTCGGTAAACTTGATGGCGTTGGACAGCAGATTAATCAGCACCTGCCGCACCCGGCCGGCATGGCCCGAGAGCCAGGGCAGGGTTTCCGGCGTATTCAGCCGCAGCCGTATCTGCTTGGCGCCGGCATAGCCCTGCATCATGGCAATGGTGCTTTCCAGCAGTTCGTTCAGGGCAAAGGGCGCCGGCTCTTCCGGCAGCGGGCCCTGCTCCAGGGCGGCATAGTCGAGCACATCGTTGAGCAGCATCAGCAGATGATCCGCCGAGTGCTGCAGGGTGTCGATCAGGCCTTTTTCCGGGCGGTTCTCCATGGCGGGCTTGAGCAGGGTCAGGGTGCCGAGAATACCGTTCATGGGGGTGCGCAGCTCGTGGGTCATGTTGGCGATAAAGCGGGATTTGGCGCTGTCGGCGGCTTCCGCTTCTTCCTTGGCCTGGCGCAGATTCTGGGTACGTTTGTTCACCAGCGCCTCGAGTTTTTCCTTGTCGTGCTGCAGCTCGCTCTGGCGGCGTTCCACCGACTGGCGCATGGTGTTGATGGCGCCCACCAGGGTGTCGAGTTCATCGGGAATATCACTTGGTGTGCGGGCCAGGCCCAGCGGAGCGGCACCGGGCTGGCCTTCGCCAATCTGCGCCACGTAGCGGGCCATGCGCTCGAGATGGCGGGTTACCCGGCGCTGAAACAACAGCATCAGGCTGAAGGCGATCAGCAGCACGGTGAGCGACTGACCCAGCAGAATGCTGCGGGCCCGGTTCATCAGCTGCTGGCGAATGCTTTTCCGGCTGAAGGCCACTTCCAGCCGCCCTACCTGCTGTGGCCCCAGGGCGCGGCTGGGGTAGACGAGCTCAAAGCTGTGCCGGTTTACGCCATCGCGTTCCGGTCCCTTGCTCAGGGTAAGCGGCTCCGCCAGGCCGTCGCCGGTGACGGTCAGGCTGGCCATATGGGGCATGTCGAGCATGCTTTTCAGCTGCAGCCTGGCCTGGGGAAGATTCAGATCCCACAGGCTCTGGGAAAGACCATCCAGATAACTGTGTTCAATCAGCATCAGGCGTTCGTCCATTTCCCGGTTGATTTTGCGATGATCCAGCCACAGCTGCAGGGCGGTGGACGCCAGGGTAAAGATCAGGCTGACGCCGATGATCAGCAGAAACAGACGAAAACTCAACGGGTGCTGCCGGCGATAACGGGGCAGCAGGGTCAGCAGGGCATTCATTCAGGGGGCGTCCAGGTAATGGCGTTCAAAAGAGGGAGTGATCTGTTCAATGTAGTGCTCGTCGACCAGAGTCTGCAGCCGGGCCGACAGCGCCGGCAGCAGCGGCTCCAGCACCGAGCCCTTGGGAATGGCCAGATGATAGTGCTCCAGGGTCAGCAGCTCGGGCAGGGGCAGTAACTGCCCGGTGAGCCCGAGTTTTTGCGCCTGCAGCTTGCCGGTGGCAAGTCCTATGGGCATATAGTCGATACGCCCCAGGGCCAGCTTGCGGAAGTTCTGCCGGCCGGTGGCCACCCGCTCCACATGAGGGTGGCCGGCGACGAGGTGGTCGAACTCATCGCCAAAGCTGTCACCAAGCAGCAGCCCCAGGGTTTTGTCGGTCAGGTTCCAGGGGGTACGACTGCCATTGCCGAAATGGGTAAACAGCACGACCGGATCGGCCACAATGGGGGTGGTGCTGAAGACAAAGTGCCGATCCCGTTCTTTTGTTTTGTAGGCGGCCACCACCAGATCCACCTTGCCCTGGCGGGCTGCCATCTGGCAGCGCTCCCAGTTGCCGAATACCCGCATATCCACCCGGTAGCCGTGTTCGGCCAGCAGCTTGCGCGCCAGATGGGGGGTGATGCCGGTGAGCTCGCCGTTCTGCTCCCAGGACAGGGGTGGGGACACCGGATGGCCGCAGGCGGTGACGGTACGGGGCACGGCAAGGGCCGACGGAGACAACAGCGTCAGCAGCAGTAACGTTATCCGCAACATGGCACCGCCCTGGGAGTAAATACATAACCGGCGCCATGCACCGTAAGAATAATGCGGGGGCTGGCCGGATCGTCCTTCAGCTTGCGCCGCAGCCGGCCCACCAGCACATCCACGGTGCGGTCGTTGGGCGCCCATTCCCGGTTCTTGATACGATCCAGCAGCTGGTCCCGGGACAGGGTCTGGCCGGCATGATGGATAAAGGCGCACAGCAGCTGGTATTCGCCGTGAGTGAGGGGGGTGGCTTCGTCCTGCTCGCTGAGCAGCAGACGGCGGTCGAGATCGACCCGCCACTGATCAAAGCGGCGCAGGTTGGCGGTGGTGGCTGGCTGGCGGGGAGCGGCGGCGCGCACCCGGCGGGCCAGGTTCTTGGTCCGGGCCAGCAGCTCGCGGGGGTTAAAGGGCTTGGACACATATTCATCGGCGCCGCATTCAAGACCGATGATGCGCTCAATTTCGTCCTGGCGGCTGGTCACCAGAATAATGCCGGTGTCTGCCTGAGCGCGGATTTCCCGGGTCAGGGTGAGGCCGTCCTTGCCCGGCAGGCGTATGTCGAGCAGGACCAGATCCACGGGCTCGGCCTGCAGCCGTTGCTCGGCTTCTTCGGCGCTGGCGGCGCAGTGCACTTTATATTGCTCCTGGCGAAAGTAGTCGGCCAGGCAGTCCCGGGTGATGTCGTCGTCTTCCACTATCAGAATGCTGATATCCATATCATGCTCGTGTTGTCGATAATTTCTGTTCGATGGTCAAAAGTCAGCGGGCGGCGGTGCCGGTACGCCGCAACTGCCGCGCCTGGCTGGGAGATACTCCGAAAAAGTCCTTGAAGCAATGGCTGAAATGGGTGGAGCTGGCAAAGCCGCAGGCCACCGCAATGTTGGCAATGCTGGCGTCGCTCTGCAACAGCAGACGGCGGGCCTGGGTAATGCGCAATTCCAGGTAATAACGGGACGGGGTGGTCTGCAGGTGGGTCTGAAACAGCCGCTCCACCCGACGCCGCGACAGGTTGACATAACCGGCCAGCTCTTCAATGCCCAGGGGCTCTTCAATGTTGCTGTTCATCAGCCGCAGCAGATCCCGCAGCGCCCCGGGCAGGGTGGGATCGTTTTCCGCCAGGGCGAGCCGGGTTTCGCTGCTGTCGGCAAGCCGGTCGCTGCTCAGAATTTCGCGAATGGCGCGCACCGTGTCGGGGCCGTGCAGCCGCTCTATCATCATCAGCATCATTTCCAGGGCGCTGCTGGGGCCGGCGCAGGTCAGGGTGCGGGCATCCACCACCATGGCCTGACTGGACACTTCCACCGCGGGAAAGCGCTCCCGGGCATAGCTGTGGTTGTCCGGATGAATGGCACAGCACAGCCCGTCCAGGGCGCCGGCGTGGGCCAGGGCCACGGCGCCGTTCCACAGTCCGGCCAGCACCTTTTCCTTGCGGTTGGCCAGTCTCAGTTTGCGGGTCAGCAGCAGCTGCTCGGACAGATCGCAGCGAAAGCCGCCGCACACCACCACCACATCGAGGGCTTCGTCCCCTTCCAGCGGCAGCACATCCAGGGTGTGATTGGCGGAGATGTCGATGGCCAGATCGCTGCGCACCGTAGTGCTGTTCAGGCCGTAACTGGTGATGGTGAACAGGGGCGTGGACTGCACCAGATTGGCGGTGACCAGGGCGTCGACGGCGGCGGTAAAGGCCATCATGGAAAAGTGGGGCAGCAGTACAAAGCCCACCCTTACCGGCGCATTGCCGGCGGTGCGGGCGGGCAGAAAGGCGCTGTTGGCATCACGCAGCCGGTGGCTGAAGTGACGTTTTTCACTGACTTGAGACATGTTTGTGCGTAATGAAGGCGCCGTGGTGGGCGGCGTTGGTTTATGTAACGGCATGTTAACCGGAGTTTACCCCGCCGGCACGGGGTTTGCACCTTTTGCTCTGTGTACAACCTTGCTGACAAGAACGGATCCAGATCACGAATGTTGCTGAAATGTGATTTTTTGTCGCAAATACGCAGCATTGGGCCGCAACCAGTCATCTGCGTGCACTTCCCCGGCAGTAGTATGCCGTCAAAGCACAACCGGCAGGCCCAGAGCGGCGCCGAATGGATGAACAGACACCGGGCAGCGACCGGTGCGAGCAAGGAGGTTACGGAATGTTCAGCAAGCACACCCGCATTCAGGATATCGATCCGGCCCTGTGGTCGGCGATGGAAGAAGAGGCCAGCCGTCAGGAGCAGCACATTGAACTGATTGCCTCGGAAAACTACACCAGCCCGGCGGTAATGGAAGCGCAGGGCTCGGTACTCACCAACAAATATGCGGAAGGCTACCCGGGCAAGCGCTATTACGGCGGCTGCGAAGCGGTAGACAAGGTGGAGCAGCTGGCCATTGATCGTGCCAAGGAGCTGTTCGGCGCCGATTACGCCAACGTGCAGCCCCACTCCGGCTCCCAGGCCAACGCCGCCGTCTACATGGCCCTGTGCGCCCCCGGCGACACCGTGCTGGGCATGAGCCTGGCCCACGGCGGTCACCTGACCCACGGCGCCAAGGTGAGCTTCTCCGGCAAGATCTATAACGCCGTGCAGTACGGCCTGAACGACACCACCGGCGAGGTGGACTACGACCAGGTCGAGCAGCTGGCGCTGGAGCACAAGCCGAAAATGATCGTGGCCGGTTTCTCCGCCTACTCCCAGATCATGGACTGGGCCCGGTTCCGCGCCATCGCCGACAAGGTGGGAGCGTATCTGTTCGTGGACATGGCCCACGTGGCCGGCCTGGTGGCTGCCGGTGTTTATCCCAACCCGGTGCCCTTTGCCGACGTGGTCACCACCACCACCCACAAGACCCTGCGTGGCCCCCGTGGCGGCCTGATCCTGGCGAAAGCCAATCCGGAGCTGGAAAAGAAACTCAACGCCGCCGTGTTCCCCGGTGGCCAGGGTGGCCCACTGATGCACGCCATTGCCGCCAAGGCCGTGGCCTTTGCCGAGGCGCTCAAGCCCGAGTTCCGCGACTATCAGAAAGCCGTGGTGGAAAACGCCCAGGCCATGGTGGAAGTGTTTCAGAGCCGCGGTTTTGATGTGGTTTCAAACGGTACCGAGAACCATCTGTTCCTGCTGGATCTCTCTGCCCGGGGCATTACCGGCAAGGACGCAGACAGAGTTCTGGGCGAGGCCAACATTACCGTCAACAAGAATGCGGTGCCCAATGACCCGCAGCCGCCTTTTGTGACTTCGGGCCTGCGCATCGGTACCCCGGCGGTAACCAGCCGTGGCTTCAGGGCCGAGCACTGCCGCCAGCTGGCGGGCTGGATCTGCGACATTCTGGAGCACATGGACGACCCCGAGGTGATCATCTCGGTCAAGGACCAGGTAGCCAGCCTTTGCAGCTATTTCCCGGTGTATCGCTAAGCCGCCAAAGGAAGACGCCGACGCCGGGGTGCGCCCCGGCTCGCAGCAATCAACGGACACGGATTTCAATCAACAGGTGACCACAATGCAGAAATATTCAGGATTCGGGCTGCTCAAGCATGCCCTGACCCACCACGAGAACTGGCAGAAAGTGTGGCGCAACCCCACGCCCAAGCACGAAGGCTATGACGTGATCATCGTGGGCGGCGGCGGCCACGGCCTGGCCACGGCCTACTACCTGGCCAAGGAGCACGGCATCACCAACGTGGCGGTGATCGAAAAGGGCTACCTGGGTGGCGGCAACACCGCCCGTAACACCACCATCGTACGTTCCAACTACCTGTGGGACGAAGCCGCTCACCTCTATGAGCACTCCATGAAGCTGTGGGAAGGTCTGGCCCAGGATCTGAACTACAACCTGATGTTCAGCCAGCGCGGTGTACTCAACCTGGGTCACACCCTGCAGGACATGCGCGATATCGAGCGCCGGGTCAACGCCAACCGCCTGAACGGCATCGACAGTGAAGTGCTCTACACCAAGGACGTGCAGGATCTGGTGCCCATTCTGGACTGCTCCAAGAATGCCCGTTATCCGGTGCTGGGTGCGTCCTGGCAGCCCCGCGGCGGCACCGCCCGTCACGACGCCGTGGCCTGGGGCTTTGCCCGCGCCGCCGACGCCATGGGTGTGCACCTCATTCAGCAGACCGAAGTGACCGGCATTCGCCGTGAAAACGGCGCCGTCACCGGCGTAGAGACTACCCGCGGCTTTATCAAGGCGCCCAAGGTGGCCTGCGTCACCGCCGGCAACTCCGGCGTGATGGCCAACATGGTGGGCATGAAGCTGCCGCTGGAATCCCACCCGCTGCAGGCCATGGTATCCGAGCCGGTGAAGCCGATTCTCGACACTGTGGTCATGTCCAACCACGTACACGGCTATGTATCCCAGTCCGACAAGGGTGACCTGGTGATCGGCGCCGGTATCGACAGCTACCTGGGCTACGGCCAGCGCGGCTCCTTCCCGGTGGTGGAGCACACCATGGCGGCGATTGTGGAAATGTTCCCCATCTTCAGCCGGGTGCGCCTGAACCGGACCTGGGGCGGTATTGTGGACACCTGTCCGGATGCCTGTCCGATTATTTCCAAGACCCACATCAAGGGCCTGTATTTCAACTGCGGCTGGGGCACTGGCGGCTTCAAGGCCACCCCGGGCTCGGGCAACGTGTTCGCCCACACCATTGCCAAGGACGATCCGCATCCCCTGGCCAAACCGTTTAACGTGGACCGCTTTACCACCGGTCACCTGATCGACGAGCACGGCGCAGCCGGCGTTGCCCACTAAAGGAGAGAGACAATGTTTTACATTTATTGTCCGCACTGCGGCGAACACCGGGAAGAAGAAGAGTTCAACTACGGCGGCGAGGCGCACATTGCCCGTCCCGCCGATCCCAATGCGCTGAGCGACCAGGAATGGGCCGAGTACCTGTTCCTGCGCAAGAATCCCCGTGGCCTGCATCACGAGATGTGGTACCACGCCGCCGGTTGCCGCAAGTTCTTCAACGCGACCCGGCACACAGTGACTTATGAATTCAAGGAAACCTACAAGGTGGGCGAACAGCCGAAGCAAGGAGGCCAGTCATGAGCCAGCAGAACCGCATTCAGGGCAAGGGCCGGGTAGACGCCGGCAAGCCGCTCAACTTTATTTTCAACGGCAAGCGCTATGAAGGCCTGGCCGGTGACACCATTGCCTCGGCCCTGCTGGCCAACGGTGTGGACGTGGTAGGCCGTTCGTTCAAGTATTCCCGTCCCCGCGGCATCATGGCCGCCGGCGCCGACGAGCCGAACTGCATTCTGCAGGTGGGCTCTTCTGAAGCCACCATGATTCCGAACATTCGCGGTACCCAGGCCGAGCTGTACGACGGCCTGACCGCTGCCAGCACCAACGGCTGGCCGAATGTCGACAAGGACATCATGGGTGTGATGGGCAAGCTCGGCGGCAGCATGATGCCCCCCGGCTTCTACTACAAAACCTTTATGTACCCGCAGTCCATGTGGCCCAAGTACGAGCACCTGATCCGCAAGGCCGCCGGCCTGGGTCGCGTGCCCAGAGAGCGGGATCCGGATACCTATGACAAGCTCAACCATCACTGCGATGTGCTGGTGGTGGGTGGCGGTGCCGCCGGTCTGACCGCGGCCCTGGCGGCCGGTCGCCGTGGCGCCCGCGTTATTCTGGTGGACGAGCAGAACGAGTTCGGTGGTCACCTGCTGCACAGCACGCAGCCCATCAACGGTCAGGCCCCGGCTGCCTGGGTGGAAGCGGCGGTAAAAGAGCTGGAAAACCTGCCCGACGTGACCCTGCTGCCGCGCAGCACGGCGACCGGTTACTACGATCAGAACTTTGTGTCCGTGATGGAGCGTCGCACCGATCATCTGGGCGAGCGCATCACCGGCAAGACCCGTCAGCGTATTCACCGCATTCGTGCCGGTCGCGTGGTGCTGGCCACCGGCGCCCAGGAGCGTCCGCTGGTGTTCGCCAACAACGATCTGCCCGGCTGCTTTGTGGCCAGCGCCCTGTCCACCTATGTGAACCGCTACGGCGTGGCTCCGGGCAACAGCCTGGTGCTGATGACCTGCAACGATTACGGCTATCAGGCTGCCATCGACTGGCTGGAAGCCGGCCGCGATGTGGTGGCGGTAGTCGACAGCCGTTCCAACCCCAGCGGCGAACGCTACCAGCAACTCAAGGCCCGTGGCGTGAAGATCTACACCGGTCATGGCCTGATCGAAGCCACCGGCAAGAAGCGGGTGAACGGCGCCAAAGTGGCTCCCATCACCAGCGACGGCAGCCGTGTGACCGGCGACGCCGTGTCCCTGAACTGTGACACCATCGCCACTTCCGGTGGCTGGAGCCCGGTGGTTCACCTGACCGCCCACACCGGCTCCCGTCCGGTGTGGAACGCCGATGTCATTGGCTTTGTGCCCGGCGAAACCGTGCAGAAGCAGCTGCTGGCCGGCGGCGTGCAGGGTACCTATGGTCTGTCTGCCGTGCTCAACGAAGGCCTGAAGGCCGGCCGGGAAGCCGCCGAGGCCACCGGTTACGGTGAGCTTTCTGCCAATGTGGTGGATGCCGACGTCAAGACCACGGATCCGCGCGAAGATCAGGCTCAGGCCCTGTTCCTGGTGCCTCACAGCCGTGCCACCAGCCGTGCGCCCAAGCAGTTCGTCGACTACCAGAACGACGTCACCGCCGCCGGCATCGAGCTGGCCGTGCGTGAAGGCTTTGAGTCCATCGAGCACATCAAGCGTTACACCGCCATGGGCTTTGGTACCGATCAGGGCAAGCTGGGCAACATCAACGGCATGGCCATTGCCGCCAATGCCATGGGCAAGAGCATTCCGGAAACCGGCACCACCATTTTCCGTCCGAACTACACCCCGATCACCATGGGCGCCTTTGCCGGTCGTGACGCGGGTCACCTGTTCGACCCGGCCCGCTTCAGCGCCATGCATGCCTGGCACGTGAAAAACGGCGCCGAATTTGAAGACGTGGGCCAGTGGAAGCGTCCCTGGTACTTCCCCAAGGCGGGCGAAGACATGCATCAGGCGGTGAACCGCGAGTGTGTGGCCACCCGTACCAGCGTGGGTATTCTCGATGCTTCCACCCTGGGCAAGATCGACATTCAGGGCAAGGATGCGCGGGAGTTCCTGCAGCGTATTTACACCAACGCCTGGGCCAAGCTGAACCCCGGTTTCTGCCGCTACGGCCTGATGTGTAAAGAAGACGGCATGGTGTTTGACGATGGTGTGACTTCCTGCATCACCGACGAGCACTTTGTGATGACCACCACCACCGGCGGCGCCGCGGGCGTACTGCAGTGGCTGGAGCTGTGGCACCAGACCGAATGGCCGGAGCTGGAAGTGTATTTCACCTCCGTCACCGATCACTGGGCCACCATGACCGTCTCCGGTCCCAACAGCCGCAAGGTGCTGGAAAAGGTCTGTGAAGACGTGGATCTGAGCCGTGAGGCCTTTCCCTTCATGACCTGGAAGGACGCCACCATTGCTGGCGTGAAGGGCCGCATCTTCCGCATCTCCTTCACCGGTGAGCTGAGCTTTGAGGTGAACGTGCAGGCCAACTACGGCATGCATGTGTGGGAAGCGCTGATGGAAGCGGGTGCCGAGTTCAACATCACCCCTTACGGTACCGAGACCATGCACGTGCTGCGGGCCGAAAAGGGCTTCATCATTGTGGGTCAGGACACCGATGGCTCTGTGACGCCGCAGGATCTGAACATGGACTGGTGTGTGGGCAAGAACAAGCCGTTCCCCTTCATCGGCCAGCGCTCCTGGCGCCGTGAAGACACGGCTCGTACCGACCGCAAGCAGCTGGTGGGCCTGAAGTGCAAGGAAGCCAAGACCGTGATTCCGGAAGGCGCCCAGATTGTGCTGGACCCCAACCATCCGCTGCCGATGCCGATGGTCGGCCATGTGTCGTCCAGCTACTACAGTGCCAACCTGGGCCACAACATCGCCATGGGCGTGGTCAAGGATGGTCTGAACCGAATGGGCGAAACCGTGTATTGCCCGCTGGCGGACGGCCGGGTGCTGGAAGCCGAAATTACCAGCCCGATTTTCTATGATCCCAAAGGAGAGCGTCAGCATGTCTAACAACACCGCCAAACTGACTGAAGTAGAACGCCAGGTGCGGGTGGAATCCCCGCTGTATCACGCCAACCTGGAAGCGCTGGCCAGACAGGATCAGCAGGGTGAAGTGGTGCTGCGCGAAAAGGCCTTTATGGGTCACCTGGTGCTGCGCGGCAACGCCGGTAACGAGCTGTTCGCCAAAACCGTGGAAAAGGTACTGGGCGTGGCGTTGCCCACCCAGGCCTGCAGCTCGGTGGAAAGCGACAAGGCGCTGGTGCAATGGCTGTCGCCCGACGAGTGGCTGATCATCACCGAAGGGGGTCAGGAAGGCCCGCTGCAGCAGGCGCTGCGCGAGCAACTGACCGGCCACTACGCCATCACCGATGTGAGCGGCGGCCAGACCATCATTGAACTGTCCGGTCCCAAGGCGGAAATGGTCATTCGCAAGTCGTGCCCCTATGACGTGCACCTGTCCAACTTCCCCACCGGCAAGTGTGTGGGCACGGTATTCGCCAAGAGTTCGGCGCTGCTGCGCCGCACCGGTGCCGAGAGCTTTGAGCTGGTGATCCGTCGCAGCTTTGCCGACTACCTGTGGCTGTGGCTGCAGGATGCCAGTCAGGAATACGGCCTGGTCATCGGCAAGTAAACAGGCCCTGGATTCCCGCCTGCGCGGGAATGACGGCGAGAGGGCAGGCCCCTGTCAGGCCAAGTCACCCCCGCGAAGGCGGGGGTCCATATTGGAAGGCCCGGTTCACGCCGGGCCTGATTGCAAGGAACACGCATCGCCATGGGAGGCAGAGCATGAACCAGCACGATACCCTTATCCTCACCGCCAGCTGTGAAAGCCGGCTGGGCACCGTGGATGCGGTGACCGGCTACCTGTATGAACAGGGCTGTTATGTGGCGGACATGCAGACCTTTGATGACGCCCGCGCCGGCCGTTTTTTTATTCGGGTGGAGTTCCGCAAGCCTGAGCAGGGCGAGTTTGATGAAGCGGCGTTTCGCGATGGTTTTGCCTCCCGTGCCGGAAAATTCGGCATGGAGTGGGAGCTGACCGAACGCAGTCACAGACCCAATGTGGTGATCCTGGTCTCCAAGTTTGACCACTGCCTCAACGATCTGCTGTATCGCTACCGCACCGGTCAGCTGGCCATCGAAATTCCGGCGATTATTTCCAACCACCCGGATCTGCAGCGGCTGGCCGACTGGCACCATATTCCCTACTACCACCTGCCGGTGACGCCCGATACCAAGGCGGAGCAGGAGGCGCAGTTGTGGAAGATTGTGCAGGAGTCGGACGCCGAGCTGGTGGTGCTGGCGCGCTACATGCAGGTGCTGAGCCCGGATCTGTGCGACAAGCTGTCCGGCCGCGCCATCAATATTCACCACTCGTTGCTGCCCGGTTTCAAGGGCGCCCAGCCTTATCACCAGGCCTACGCCAAGGGCGTGAAACTGGTGGGAGCCACGGCCCACTACATCAACAACGAGCTGGATGAAGGCCCCATTATCACTCAGGGAGTGCAGGCGGTGGATCACAGCCACTACCCGGAAGATCTGGTGGCCAAGGGCCGCGATATCGAGTGCGTGACCCTGGCCAGGGCCATTCAGTATCACATTGAAAAGCGGGTGTTTATGTACCAGGGCAAGACGGTGGTACTGGGCAGCTGAACACTCATTAAACCATCGAATGCAGACGCATTCGGCATGAACAAGGAGACATCATGTCTAGCAAGATCAAGGCGTTACGCGATGCACAGCCAGAAGTATTACTGGATGCCACCAAGTGGGAAAAACTGTCTGGCGACCCGCATACCGTGAACCTGAACGCTTACAAGTCAGAAGACGGCAGCAAGCTGATGGGTACCTGGATCTGCACCCCGGGAAAATGGGCGGTGAACTACGACAAGTGGGAATATTGCGATTTCCGCGAAGGTTACTGCATTCTCACTCCCGAAGGCGGCGAGCCCATTCACCTGAAAGCGGGCGACATCTTTGTGGTGGAGCCCGGCTTCAAGGGTACCTGGGAAGTGGTGGAAACCGTACGTAAATACTTTGTGTTTGCCTGATTGGGGTTAACACGGTCCTGTTTTTCGGCCTGCCTGGTGCAGGCCTTTTTTAGCTTGATCTCTTCAGCGGTTGGCCACACCTTCTTGAGGCAACCGCAGGTGGGCTGCCATCAGTGTCTTCATTGCTCGAACCACAAAGCGCGGCATCCAGTCGCACCGCGACTCAATATCAAACCGTTCGTTATTGGCATTGCCTTCAGGCGTCACCAGGCGATTGCGGATCAGCTCATCATAGAGCCACTCATCCAGTTGCAGACTGATACCGTAGTCATCAAGCAGCTTGCGGCGCAGCTGATGGGCAATTTTCAGGCCCGCCACATCCAGGTCGCCAAAATAGAGCAGTTGCGCTACCTGTTCGGCCTTAAGCAGCTGTGACACGCACTCTGCCTGACCTGACACCTTGTTACCCGCGCCGTAAATTACCAGAGACCAGCGGGGTTGGTCGCGATTAAGTTGGCACAGGCGGTAATACACATCGGAGTTTTCAACGATAATGGCCGGAAGGTCACGGCGACCTGATGATGTATACGGTAAGGGCGGCGCCCGTCGAGTGGCACCCATGTCAGCCAGCGTCAGCGAGACATGCTTCCAGCCGTTGGGCGGCATGGAATCCAGTGCCTTTTCATCACCAAAGAGCAGCAGCGACCGCTCACGGTGTCCGAGCGTGCCCGGAAACAGCGGCTTGCCGAGCTCGGTTTGACGAAACAGGTATTTATTTAGCTGCAGCAAGCGCTCCTTGACCTGCGGCGTGATCGGCCCCGTAACGCGCTCCGCCAACCAGGGGTGCCAGGCAATGTCTGGCGTCGTCTTCACAGGGGCGACGGCACCTTCATACACAAAGGCGCTAGGCAGACGCAGGCCGCGCCAGTAGGTCTGCCAGCTGGCTTCGCGCTTGGGCTGAGCCCGCCAGTCCCCCTCGAGCAGTTGCGCAATCGCCTGACTTAGCAGACTGGGAGCGTCATGACTCAAAGCTTCTTGGCGATGTGTGCGCAACACCTCGTCCAGTACCGCCCTGGCGTTCACAGTGCGGGCACCCTTGCCGGCCGTAAGACGGTGTTTGTTAGTGGTCGATTCCAGTCGGGATAGCCACGTCATGACGCCACTCATGCCAACCCACCTTACCTGTCCGTCACGGGCTGTGATTTGGCGACCAGGGAGGCCGCCCACAACGCGTGGCGGCCGTTATCAATGGTCACCAGGTCACGCCGCTTCAGCTTCTGAACCTTATTCAGGAAGAGATGGTTATCAAACATCGACTGGGCATTCTCGTCCGAAATACCAGTCAAGTAGATGAGCTGGATATTGTAGGCCTTGGCCATCTGGGTCTGAATTCGCATTAGATCATCGGCATTTGATTTGCCCAGCGGGTTGTCGGCCAGCAAGAATCCCGCGCTCGAAATGCCCGTGTCGTACTCGCGTACCTTGCCGACCGTCACAAACAACAGGAAGGCGGAGGTGAGTCGCTGTCCCCCAGACCCCTCCAGCCGGGTGATAGGGGTCCATTGCGGGCGACTGGCGTTGGTCTTTAACAGGCGCACTTCCAGCGAGCCTTCGTCGAACACCGACTGTACCAGATCGGCCGTCAAAGCGTCCCGGTTGGGGGTGCGGGGCACCTGGCCCTTGGCGATCCAGTATTGCAATCGAGTGCTGGCAAAGCCCTTGAGATCGGTGGTGAGATCATTCAGCCGGTCTGTCATTTTCACAATGGGACGGCCGGGTAGTACGGGGCAGTCGTTCGGGATCCTGACCGACTTGGCACGTTTGAGCAGCTTCATCGCGCCTTCCAGATGAGCGGCCAAGTGGGTCACGGTCAGATCAATCGAGCGCTGGAACTGCTCCAGGCTGTCCTGCACCGCCTCAAACACCTGGGTGATCCCTGTGCCGATACGATCCAGATCGCCCAACACCTCCTGATAGGTCGAGATCGAATCCAGTTGCCGCAAGTATTCCTGGCTGGCGCGAGTGTCGGGATCCTTGGCCGATTCTTCGTTGATCCGTTCGCGGAAGCGTCCCCAGACCGTGGCGACACGCATTACTTGCTGCTTTAAGGTCTCTTGTAACTGGGCGTACCTTTGGCATTGCGTCGCCAGCGTCTCGGCATATTCGGCTATATTCAGGATCTTGGCGGGCAGACCCGCCGCCGAGGTCGGCGTGATTGACTGAATCATGGACTGCGCCCGTTGCGCACTCTGTAGCCGCTCTTTCACGGCCTCAATCTTTTTCGACTGGAGCCTCTGCTGCTCCTGCAGGAGCCTGAGCTGGTGCCTGGTTTCATGAAGCGTGTTGTCGATCTCGATCAGCAACGCCCGGAGCTCCTCGATTCCGGTGGGTTTCTTCTCCCACACAAAGCCTTCGTCCAGTGCTTCTCGCGCCTTCTTGCATTTTTCGGCCAGATTTTGCAGGATGGCCTGCGCCTTAATTTGACGTTGCTGGCATTGCTCCTGCGCCTCCTCTAGGCGCACGATACTGTCGTTAATCAGCGCCAGGTCATTGATGGACGCCGCTTTGACCGCGTCAGGGTACGTCTGGTACGCGAGATGTGCAGACAGGCGGCTCCATGCCGCACGCTGCTCTTTTGCAGCGGTGTCCCGTTGTTGCTTAAGTGCCGTGACCTTCTCCCCCTGGGCGGCCTCAAGCAATTGCTTGTGCGCCTGAGCGGCCGCCTCATGAGCCTCTTTCGGGCTTTGTCCGGCGATACTTTCGGTCGCCGCAATCCCCGAATAGAACGGTTCGTTGCGCAGTCCATCCCACTGGCCGATCTGTATGCTAATGCGGGTTTTCTCGCCGTATTTGTTCTTCGCCGCCTCGTTCAGACGTGCCAGCTCCTCGGTCTGTTGTGCAAGGGCTTCCTCGCTCCGCTGAATCTGCCCGGCCAGTTGATCCAGCCTTATCATCGCGGCGTCGCGTGCCGCCCATTCCGTGGCAACAAAACGGGTCAAGGCATCATGCGCTCTTTCGGCTTGATTGTGCTGCTGTTGGGCGTCTTCAAGCTGCGCTTGGGCCTGGGCTTTTTCGCCGCGCAGTGCCTGCTCGTGCTGCTGCGCCTGCTCCAGTGCAGCATTGGCATTGACCAGTGCCGAGCGGGCCTGAGCGCGCTGTTCAATCAGGCTCTGCCAGTGCCTGCCGTGCTGTTCGTGGTGCAGGTGCCAATCGTTCTTGAAGGACTCCAGGGTATGGAGAGCGCTTTGCGCCACCTCTACGCAGGCCGCTTGTGAGGCCACGGTGTTCTCCAGCTCCTGTAACCGGGCCTCGTAGGCGGCCTGGCTATAGCCGTGCTTGTCTGGGTTTGACAGCACGACCTGTACTGAGTCGGGCGCTATCCCCCGGAGATCACGCGCTTCCTCCAGGCGATAAATGGCAACGGGCACCCCTTTCCAGGATAGCGTCTCGCTGATGGCGCCGACCTGTTCGAACGTTGTGTCATCCAGCGCGACCAGGCTCAGGTAGCGGCCCGGGTTTTGATCGATCACTGCCGCGATACGCGGCGCATCGTCGTGGAAGGCGGAGGCCAGGTAGTGGGGGAAGGCCCAGAGCTTGTCCCGGGCAATGCCTGCGGCGTAGCACGCTTCAAGCGCCTGGTTGATCTGTTTGGTGACCAATTCATGCCCCGTGAGTGTTAATTCTTTCAGCTCGTACTGGGTTTCCAGCAGGCGTTGCTTTATCCCAGACAGCGTTTGGGTGTCTGCCGCCAGCACCTCATCGATCCCCGCTCCGCACTGTGCGCTGTGCCAGTTGGCGTCCTCAAGACCCAGAGCGAGCCGGGTCGATGCGGGAAGCGCCTGATAGCTAGCATTCAGCGCCAGTGCGCTAGCCGCCGCCGTTTGGTGCTTTTGCTCTGCCTGAGTCAGTGCCTGCTGGGCCTGGCTTTGCGCCACCGAGGCTTTCCGCACCACCGGCTGATGCGCTTCCAGCGTTTGCTCGGCTTTACCTGCATTGATCTTGGCTTGCGCCGCAATCTGCGCTGAATTCTGCCAGGCGGATTCCAGTCGGTGCTGGGCCGCCACAGGGGATTCCCCTGTCTGGATCAACCCTTCTCCGCACAGGGCGTCCAGTCGTGATTCGCCGTTGCGTTTGTCTTGCCGGCACTGGTTGCTCTCCGCCTCCAGGCGGCCTAGTTTCTGCTGCAGCTTGCCACAGGAATGCTCCAGGTCGTTGACTTTCTGGCCGATCTGCCCCAGCTCTTCCGTAACCTGAGCCGCCTGCTGGCGATGGTTCCTGATAGCCCGCTCAAGCACGTCCAGTGCCTCGCCAGCGGTGCGCTCGAAGATCACCTGCAGCGGCTTTTCCGTCTCGCTTTGGAACACCTTCAAGTCTTCGTCCGTCTGACGGTAGGTATTCTGGGCCTTCGTATAGGCCTTGTATTCAATGGCGGTGCGTGTGATCTGGATCTGACGCTGATTCGTGTCGGCCTCTTCCTTGAGTGCGGCAGCCTTGGCCTGTTGTTCATTGAGCTGATGCAGGGCGAGATCGTGCTCAAGCAGGGCCTTACGCTTGCCCTGCAGGTCGCGTTGAGACGTTGCCTGGTCAATGGCTTTCTGAAGACTTTCCGCTTGGTCATCGAGCTGCGCCAGCTCTGCCTGCTCTTCCTTAACAAAGGCTGTGAGATCACGCATCGCTTCGCAGAAACCGTCATCCATCTGCCGTTGCTGCGTCTGGGTGCCTTCCAGCTGCCGGGCCGGCTCAAGAAACGCCTGCCAGTTCGCCAGCACTTCTCCCAGGAAGGATTCGTTGCGGCGAATGGCCTCCAGCTCACCCTGGCGTTCGACTTCGTGTGCCACCAGTTCACGCAGCTGCTCCGTGGTGTCCTTGGACATGGTGCAGGCGAAGAAGGCACCGAGGAAATCCTGCTCGGTTTTGTAGTCGATAAACTTGGTCAGTCCGCCTTCTTCGGCGTTGAAGGTGACCATCGTTTTGATGAGGTCAATATTGATCCGCTGCTCCAGCAAAAACGTGCGCCATTCTTTGTTGACCCGGGTTTTGCGCCAGTGCACACCGCTGTCGCCACCCGCTTTAAGGTTGAGCCAGCTGTCAAAGCTGTGCAGGGTGTTGGCGTAGGGACGCAGCGCGGGATTACGCTCGGCGCGCGAGTAGGAAGGCACCTCGTCAAAGGGGGCGTCCAGCAGGGAGTCGGGCGCGTCACAGATAAACAGAACACGGTCTACATCGTCCCCACGGCGCTGGTGGGCATGTCCCAGCAGCAGGGTTTGGCCGGTTTCATTGATCATCTCCACCAGGATGACAGACAGCTCCTGATGGAAGTAATTGCGGTAGTGGTATTCACGCTGGCGACGATTGGCCAGGTACTGAGTAAAGTCGTTGACGGACGGCTCAAAGATCGACAACAGCAGCGCGATGTAGGTGGATTTGCCGCCCCCGTTCACCAGCTGCTGATAGGTGTTGACCACCGTTTGCGCGTTCTTGGCGGGAAGACGGTGTGCTGAGTCAGCAGGCGGTTCGGCTGCTTGAGCGAGGCCGATGTAGTCCAGTGTGAGGTCCTTGTAGAAGGCCTCTGCGTGGCCTGCACCATCCATATAGACCCGTTTAATCAGCCACATTACTAGATCTCCAGCGAGTGTTGAGTTTCAGCGGTTTTGGCCGGGTTGGGTTGCCCTCTGTCCGTTGCGGGATCGATATCCATGACAAAGCGAACTGTTTCTTCGATGCCGGTATAGCGCAGATAGTGTTTGAGCTTCTGGGTTGGATACCAGTCGGATTCTCCCGACAGGCTGCTGTCCTCGGCCAAGAAGCCCTCTGTCTGCAGCAGTTGTATCCAACGCATCGCCATTTCCGTTTGCGAGCGGATACTGGAGACACGACTCACCTTTTCATCATGGATGCGGGGAATGCGTTCCTCCTGCACAAACCGGGCGGCCAGAAGCAGGCCGTCTACCGCATCGTCGCCCTCGACTTTGCGTTGTGCGATCACCTGGTCGGCAACATTGTTGAGCCTGGCCACCACCGAAGCTGCATTGATACCGCTGGTTTGACCGGACTCGACCCGAACCGCATCGGGGTTGGGAAACATGTCAGCCAGTAAGGCGATCAGGGTTAATCCCGCGAACAGACGCTGCTCCTTGCGCTCGTTGCTCATCTGTTCGGCGGTGGTTTCAGGTAGCAGGCGTTTATTTAGCCAGCCCAGGGTAGGGGCATAGGGGCCGCGACCATCGGCAGTCAGCAATACCCCGTACGTCTCGTGGATACCGAGGTAACGCAACTTCATGCCGGCTGCGACGCCGCGGATAATGTCAGCAAACAGGACGTCTCCCTGGAGTTCCAGCGCCTGTTGAATCGGTTCATCCCCCATCTTGTATCCCAGTGAACTCATGATCGCCTGCGTGGCGATCTCGGCGTAGCGCTTAGCCTGTTGATGCGTGTCGTGCATAACTACTCCTCAAAGTCCTCAAAGGGCGGTGTGGGGGCGGTCGTCAGTAGGGTGATATTGTCAGCCCGCCAGAGCGCCGTTTCGATAGGGGCGTCGTCCACATCCACCGCGATGCAGGGATCGCTGTTGGCCGCCAAGCTGCCGATGTGGAGCAAGCAGACCTGTTGCTCCAGTTCGGACAACTCACCATTCGCGTAGGCATCAAACACCTCAGCAAAACTGACGCGGCCTCGAGCTTTCAGGCAGTCGCTAACCCAGTTGCTGCAGTGCCTGAGCACCGACTCGGAAATGCCGCGCAGGGTGGTTTCAATAGCAACGGGCTGTTCGGTTGGATCCTGGATTTCGCGCGGCAACACCTGGTCAAACTGATCGAGGTACAGGTTCAGCACCGCCTCCAGATCGAGCAGGGTGTGCTGGTCGCCCTCTTGGCTTCGGGGAGCCAGCAGGCGTGTAACCAGTTCATCCATGCCCTGTTCGGCGGTCGCTGGGGCAAGGGCCAGCAAGGGCTGGAGTGCCCCTTTTTCCAGCGTTTCCCGAAACAGGGTGTTGTCTCTGGGAAGAATTAGCTTCAGGCGAGCCCGTTCAAAATCCTTGTTCACGTCGTGCAAGCGATCCTGGTAGCCCAGTGTGAAGGCGCTGACCTCGGCAAAAGTCTCCTGCGCTTGGCGCAGCTTGTGCAGTTTGTCGGGGTGCAATGCTGAGCGCCCATCCGCTAGCATTTCGGTAATGGTCGACAGGGTATTCTGAATATGCTCCAGCACTTCCTGAGTCTTATCAAAGGAGTCACTCAATACCGGCCGGATATCGTGCGCATAGGATGCGCTCAAATCACCCGACTGGGCGGCGCGTACTTTCATCCGCATCCCGATCAAGTATTGCTCCAGCTGCCGCTGGGTTGACTGGATCTGGTGCACCGCCTTGTCGATTTCGCCGCGACGAATGGTTTTGAGCGTTCGCCAGGCCAGAATGGCGGCACGCTCTATTGGCGTTTCGTCCAAGCGAAGGGTATAGAACAGCATTCCTTCATCGGTCATCGACCAGAGAATGTCATCGGAGCCGGATACCTGGTCGTGCCGTATCAGGCGAACCACTTGTTCATCGGAATGCGCTCGTGCGGTGAAGTCGTAGTACCGGAGACGGAAAGGATCCTTGATCGCCGTGAAAACCTTGCCCGCGACCTGAGCGTAGTGGGCAGTATCTTGTCCCGGATACGCCTCCTTCAGGTGCTCCACCAGACACCACTCCGCTTCTTTGCGGGTCATGCCCGGTTGGCGCTCGCGGTCGGCGTAGTAAAGCATGGCGTCGAAGAGGGACATGATGGCGGCGAGGGCATCAAAGTCGACGCCGTCAAATGGTTTGCGCTGCAGGGCGCTATAGATCGAGTCCAGCGTTCGCACGACCAGCAAGGCGTGAGACTGAATGGTCAGCTCACGACGTGCCATGGGTTCATTGCGAGCCTGCTCCAGAAACTCTAGCGACATAACGTCCTCCAGCTGACAGACCATCAATGTAGCACTGAGGTTTATTTAAGGAAATTATACTTGCTTATTTTTTAATCTTTGCAATGTTATTTGCTTTGCCGGGAGCGGGTATATACTTGAGCGGGCTATCAGATGAACTCGGATAGCCTGTCTTCCACCAACACAGAACAAAAGTGGGTATGCATTACTCAGCCTTTCTTCAACAGCACCACACGTCTCTCAGTCACGCGCAGTGGTTACGTTTGCGCTACGTGGAGCGTCAATTGCTGTGGGAGCGAAAAATCACTTCGCGCATGATAGCGGAGGAGTTTGGGGTCTCGCCGCAGCAGGCCCGTACCGATGTTCGAGCCTACCAGGAGCTAGCGCCGGGTAACGTGCTCGATCAAGACGGTGGTCGCAAGGGCTATTTTCCCAGTGATACTTTTATACCTGTACTGCTGGGAGATAATGACCTGGTATGGCGTGCGACGGCAGAGTTTCAACCGCCGCACGCGGCTCACGCGCAGGAAATTCCGATCATCCATCGCGCGGTACCGAGCCGCACGCTAGCGGTTTTTTTGTCTGCGATCGAGCGGCAGGGCCAGGTGCAAGCTCGCTATGCGTCAATGGAGCATCCGGAAGGTAAGTCGCGCACACTGACCCCCACGGTCATTATCACCGTCAATGGGCGTCAGCATGTGCGCGCTTATGACTGGGGCAGCTCGGCGTTTAAAGATTTTGTTTTGGCGCGATTCCTGGGCTTGCCGGAACTGATTGCTCCATCGGCAGCCCCACCGCATGAAGATACGGCGTGGGAGATTACGCTCCCTGTGCGTTTTATTGTCAATCCGGCACTCAGCAAGGCGCAACAGGGGGTGATTGAGCGGGACTACCTGCTCGAGCCACGGGAGTTCAGCATTCGCGCGCCGATGATTTTTTATTTGTGCCCTGAGAACAACCTGCCTAAAACCGATGATGAGTATGCACAGGCCATTAATCCCAGCGGTCAAGGCCCCTTTGTCTACCCTGTTCTCGCTGTGCATGCCCAAACAGGCGAGCCCATTCACAAGTACCGCTATGCAGGCGACCCGAAACAGAGTTAACCTTTTGTTCTGTATATGGTTTAAAACCCCGTGTGTTTTCAAGAAAGGCTTGACGTTGGCCATTTCATTGAGAGCCTTATTTCCTGTGCTTGCCGATACCGTGCTCCCTGAGCTTGTTGGCCACGGCGGTATGGGAGATACCCAGCCGTTTGGCCAGCAGCCGGCTGGACGGGTATTCCGGGTACAGCCGGGCCAGCAGCAGGCGCTCAAAGCCTTTTACCGCCTCCTCCAGGGAGCCGTCACAGAGGGCGTCGAGCTCGGGCAGGGCGCTTTGCTCGGGCAGGGACAGGTCGCCCACATCCAGCTCGTCGCCTTCCAGCAGGCTGATGGCCCGGTACAGGCAGTTGCCCAGCTGGCGCACGTTGCCGGGCCAGGGGTAGTGTTGCAGGTACTCCGCCAGCTTTGCCGACAGCCGGGGCTGGGGCCGCTCCAGCTCGGCGGCGTAACGGGTGCACAGCTGCCGGGCCAGGGGCAGAATGTCCTTTTGCCGCTCCCGCAGTGAAGGCACCCGCAGGTTGAGCACATTGAGCCGGTAGAACAGATCCTGGCGAAACTGGCCCTGCTGTACCAGCGCAGCCAGATCCTGCTGGCTGGTGCAGATCACCCGAATATCCACCTTCACTTCCTGCTCGTCCCCCAGCCGTCGGAACACCCCGTCCTGCAGGACGCGCAGCAGTTTGCGCTGCAGCAGCGGCGACATTTCGCCGATTTCGTCCAGCACCAGGGTGCCGCCATTGGCCTGCTCCAGCACACCGCGCTTGCCCTTTTCATTATTGCCAAAGGCGCCGGGCGCATAGCCGAACAGCTCGTTTTCGGCGGCATCGTCGGGAATGGCGGCGCAGTTGAGCAGCATAAAGGGGCCTTCGCCGCGCAGGCTGGCTTTGTGACAGGCGCGGGCCAGCTGCTCCTTGCCGGTGCCGGTTTCCCCCTGAATCAGCAGGGGCGCATCCAGCACCGCCAGCCGGCGGGCTTCCCGCAGCAGTTCGATCATGACCGGGCTATGGGTGGTAAAGTCGTCAAAATGCTTGGACTCCCGGTGGCGCATGGCCTTGAAGTGCTGGCCGATGCGCCAGGCCGACTTGAACACCACCACGGCGCCGGCCAGGCTTCGCTCGCCGGATTCTTCGGTGACCCAGATGGGTAAAAAGTCCGCCAGCCAGGGCTGGCCTTCGATGGTGACCTTTTCGCTGAGGGGGCGGGGCTGGTCCTGCTCCAGCCAGCGGCTGACATGCACGCCCTTGAGGCGGGGGCCCAGAGGCTGTTGCAGCAGCTGCGACTGGGGCTGGTCGAGCAGGGCACAGGCGGCATCGTTGGCCAGGGTGATGCGTCCCTTGATATCCACCGCCACCACGGCGTCGGGCAGTACCCTGAGCAGGGCGGTAATGGCGTTGTGCTCCTGCTCCGAAGGCATGCAGGCGATGGTCTGTACATCGTGCACCCCGGACAGGCGGCGAATGGCCGGCATCAGGTGCTGCAGCTCGGCAAAGTCGAGGGCGGGAAAGTTAAGATAGATAATGCCGCTGGTGTCGATTTCGATGCCACGCAGATCGATACGGTGTTCCACCAGAATGTTCAGCAGCTCCCGGGTCAGGCCCAGGCGGTCTTCACAGTTTACTTTCAGACGCATGATTTACATTGGCAAAAATGCATTGGGTGTAAATAATACCTTACACTCGGGCCGGCAGGCGAATGAAGTTGATATAAAAACGTGACAAATCCGGTTTTTATCCGCGTTGATCGTTTACCTCCGGGCCGGCCTCGTCCATGCTTGGCGCCCTGTGCCGGCAGCCCGGCAACCATGTTAATAAAGTACAGTATTTCAGGTGAAGTAATGAGCGAAGCGGTTTTCAGTACGGTCAAGGCGTCCCAGGTGATCCTCAAGGAGCTGATGGTTCCTTCTTATGCCAATTTCGGCGGCAAGGTACACGGCGGCATTATTTTGTCGCTGATGGACAAGATCGCCTACACCTGTGCCGCCAGTCATGCCAAGGGCTACTGTGTGACCGCCTCGGTGGATTCGGTGGACTTTCTCAACCCGGTGGAAGTGGGCGAGCTGCTCACCCTGTATGCCTCGGTAAACTATGTGGGCAAGAGCTCGATGGAAGTGGGTATCAAGGTGGTATCGGAGGACTTTAAGCAGGGCATCGTCAAGCATACCAACACCTCCTATTTCACCATGGTGGCGCTGGACGAACAGACCCGCAAGCCCACATCCGTCCCCGGTCTGGTGCTGGAAGACGAACAGGAAATTCGCCGCTTTGTCATGGGCAAGCTGCGCAAAAAGCTGCGCCGGGCCCACCAGCAGGAAATTGCCGATCTGCGCCAGGCCCTGAGTCTGGATCAGGAAATGGCCGAGCTGGAAGGAGAAAACTGCCGGCTGGCGCTGTAATGTGACCAGCAAGTACCGCCGGCTGGCGCGCCAGCTGCAGGAGCAGATAGAAGCCGGTGCCTGGCAGCCCGGAGACAGGCTGCCTTCATTGCGGGAAACGGCGCGATGCTCCGGCTTCAGTCTGATGACGGTGCTGAGCGCCTATCAGCTGCTGGAAAGCGAGGGCTGGATACTGGCCCGGCCCCAGTCCGGCTACCGGGTGGCCCCGCGCCAGCACAGCCCGGCCAATCCTGCCCGGCCGGCCCTCCATGCGGCCGAGTCGGTGGATATTAACGCCTTTATCTTCAATGTGCTGCAGACCGGGCAACGGCCCGGCTGCGTGGCTTTTGGCTCGGCCTTTCCCCATGCATCTCTGTTTCCGCAGGAGCAGCTGGCGCGCGCGCTGGGCCGGGTGGCCCGGCGGCTGGATCCGGCCCACCAGCAGGTGTTGCCGCCCGGTTGTGCCGAGCTGCGCCGTGCCCTGGCCCGTCGCTATGCGACCCGGGGCATGGCGGTGTCGCCGGATGAGCTCGTGATCACTTCCGGGGCGCTGGAGGCCCTCAACCTGAGTCTGCAGGCGCTGACCCGGCCGGGGGACTGGGTGGTGGTGGAGGCGCCGGCGTTTTACGGGGCCCTGCAGGCGATTGAACGCCTGCAGCTGAAGGCGCTGGCGGTGCCGGTGGATCCGGAGCGAGGACTGGATCTGGATGCCCTGGCCGAAGCCCTGGGCCGCTATCCGGTCAAGGCCTGCTGGCTGATGAGTCACTGTCAGAATCCGCTCGGGGTCAGTCTCGGCGCTGAGGCGCGCAGCCGGCTGCTGGCGCTGCTCAATGAGCACGGTGTGCCCCTGATCGAGGACGATGTCTACGCTGAGCTCTATCAGGGTGAGCTGGCGCCGGTGCCCCTCAGGGCACAGGATGACGGCGTATTGCACTGCTCGTCCTTTTCCAAGACCCTGGCCACCGGCCTGCGCATTGGCTGGGTGGCGGCGGGCGCCCGGGCTCCGGCGATCCAGCGGTTGCAGCTGATGAGCACCCTGTCTACCAGCGCGCCCATGCAGCTGGCACTGGCCGATTACCTGACCGGCCATCATTACGACCGCCACCTGCATACCCTCAGGTGCGAGCTGGCCCGGCGCAAGCAGCGCTTTTACCAGGCCCTGTGCCAGTATATGCCGGCCGGGGTGCAGGTACATGCCAGCCAGGGAGGTTATTTTCTGTGGCTGAGCCTGCCGGCGGGGCTGGACACCACCGAACTTTACCGCCGTGCCCTGGCCGAAGACATCACTATCGCCCCGGGGCGCATGTTCGCCGCCGGCGATCAGTTCCGTCACTGTTTCCGGCTTAATGTGTCGCTGCCCTGGAACGCCCGCAGCGAGGCGGCGGTGGTGCGCCTTGCGACCCTGGTGCAGGGGTTGCTTGACCCATTCTGAACGGTCACTGTTATGGTTTTCTGAGGATGCCCGACATAACTGTTATGGTTTTTTGGCCCCGACTGTTTATGTAGCCGGGGCTTCCGCCGTGCTCTACTGCGTGCCCAGCCGGCCCGTTGCCGGAATGAACCACAACGCAAGTGAGCCTTATGAACGACACTTCCTCCCGAATCGACGTCAAGGTATGTACCGACGTGTCCCGGCCCCGCGATCAGGGGCACATTTATGTGCGGGCCCAGCAGGGGCGCTGGCAGCGGTTGCGCCGCCGGCTGGGCTGGGGCCTGATGCTGCTGTTTCTGGCCGGCCCCTGGCTGCGTTGGAACGGCACCCAGGCAATATTGCTGGACTGGGAAGCCCAGCGTTTTCACCTGTTTGGCATGACCATCTGGCCCCAGGATCTGACCCTGCTGGCGCTGTTGCTGATGGTGGCCGCCTTTGCCCTGTTCTTTATTACCGCCTGGCTGGGCCGGGTCTGGTGTGGCTATCTGTGCCCGCAAACGGTATGGACCTTCTGGTTTATCTGGGTGGAAGAAAAGCTGGAAGGCAGCGCCAACCGCCGGCGCCGGCGGGATCAGGAGGCCTGGAGTGCCGACCGGCTGTTGCGCAAGGGCGGCAAGCACCTGATCTGGTGGCTGATCAGTCTGTTGAGCGGTTTTACCTTTATTGCCTATTTCACTCCCGCCGCCGAACTGGCCCTGGGGCTGCTGACCCTGTCGGCGGGGGGCTGGCCTGCCTTCTGGGTGGGGCTGTTCGCCCTGTGCACCTATCTGAATGCGGGCTGGATGCGCACCCTGATGTGTACGCACATGTGCCCTTATTCCCGTTTTCAGTCGGCCATGTTCGACGCCGGTACCCTGAGCGCCGCCTATGATGCCGGCCGGGGAGAAAGCCGCGGACCTCGTCCGCGCAAGGCCGACCACCGCGCCCAGGGCCTGGGGGACTGCATCGACTGCAACCTCTGTGTGCAGGTGTGTCCGGCGGGTATCGATATTCGCGACGGTCTGCAGTATGAGTGCATCAACTGCGGCGCCTGCATTGATGCCTGCGATCAGACCATGAGTCACATGGGCTACCCGCAGGGGTTGATCCGTTATGCCAGCGAAAACGAGCTGGCCGGCCGGACGACAGATCGCTCCCGGTGGCGGCTCATGGGCTATGGGGGGATCACGGCGGGGCTGCTGGCGCTGCTGGTGCTGACGGCCGTAACCCGTACGCCCCTGGCACTGGAAGTGGTGCGGGATCGCCACCAGCTGTACCGGGAAGCGCTGGACGGCAGCGTGGAGAATACCTTTACCCTCAAGCTGGCCAACAAGGCCCAGCAGCCGCAACGGGTGACGCTGGCGGTGGAGGGACTGGCCAGTCCGGCGTGGCATGGCCCGCGACAGGTCACGCTGGCGCCGGGGGGAGTGACGGAAGTGCCGATCAGCCTGTCACTGAGCAATCCGGCCCCGGGGGAGAAGGTGCGCCCTGTGGTGTTTGTGGCCACCGGTGAGCGGGGAGAGGTGCGCACCGACAGCCGTTTTCTGGCTCCCTAGACGGTTTTCAGGCGGGGCCGCATGTCGGTGAGGTTGCGGGGAGGGGCCGGTGTCAGGGCCTCTTCCAGCTCGGCGGTCAGTTGCCGGTGCAGTTCGCACAGATCATTCAGGCCCTGAATTGTCTGCTGAGTCTGGCCCGATCGCCGCCATTGGTACAGCCGGGTGGCCAGATCATGCAGCTGCTGATGCAGCCGTGCCAGCGGCGCCAGCCGCTCCTGCTCTTCGGCGGAGCACTGGCGGTACCAGCCACCAAAACGGCACAGCTCGGCACTGAGTTCGGGCCAGGGCTGGTCCGGTTGATACAGGGCGGTACGTATGGCCTCGAGCCAGGCAGCGTGCTCCATGCCCGCATACAGCAGGGGCAGCATGCTTCTGTCCAGTCTGGGCAGGCTGGCCCAGTGGGCGGCCGGTTTCCAGTCTGCGGCCCAGGTGGAAAAATCAGCAGCCGGCATGGGACGGGCAATGCCATACCCCTGCGCCAGCTCGCAGCCAATGCGCAGCAGCATATCGCCATGGGCGATGGTTTCCACCCCTTCGGCAATGACCTTGCGGCCAAAGGCCCGGGCCAGGCTGAGCACACCGTCGAGTATGGTGAGGTCCTCGGGATCCTCGAGTATGTCGCGAACAAAGCTCTGATCCACCTTGACGGTGCCTGCGGGCAGTTGCTTGAGGTAGGTCAGGGAAGAATAGCCGGTGCCGAAGTCATCGAGGGATACACCCAGCCCCAGCGCCCGGCACTGGCGAAGGCGCTCGGAGATTTGCGCCAGATCCCCCAGGGTACTGGTTTCCAGTACCTCCAGCTCCAGCCAGGCCGGATCAACATCCGGGTAATGGCCCAGCAGTTGTTGCAGCTGCTCCACAAAATCGCTCTGACGCAGCTGGCGTGCGCCCAGGTTGACACTGACCGTCAGCCTCAGCCCCTGACTGCGCCACTCGCGTATTTGCTGCAGGGCGGTGTCAATGACCCAGTTGCCCAGTTCAATACTGAGGGCATGCTCTTCGATGGCCGGTAAAAAGTACGAGGGTGGTAACAGGCCCTTGTCGGGGTGTTGCCAGCGGATCAGGGCTTCGGCGCCCACCACCTGACCGGTACGCATGTTCACCTTGGGCTGGTAATAGAGCACAAGCTCACCATTTTGCAGGGCCTGGCGAATATGCTCCAGGCTTTCATGATGGGTGCGCATGTCCCGATCCTGTTCGGCGTCAAACAGATGATAGCGGTTCTTGCCGGCCAGTTTGGCCTGATACATGGCCTGATCGGCCTGGCGCAGCAGCTGATCCGGGTCCAGGTCTTCAGCCTGGGGGTAGAAGGTCACACCCAGGCTGGCGGTGACCTGCAGCCGCAGCCCATCTATGTCTACCGGGCGGGCGGCGGCCTGCAGCAAGCGGTTAAGCAGGGGTTTGCAATGATGCGGGTCCTGCAGATCAAGCAGTATGGCCACAAATTCGTCCCCTCCCATGCGGGCCAGGGTATCCCCTTCCCGAATCACCTCTTTCATGCGGGCTGCAACGGCTATCAGCAGCCGGTCGCCGGCGGCATGACCATGGGTGTCGTTAATGGCCTTGAAGCCGTCGAGATCCAGGTAGGCGACGGCCAGCGATTGCTGGTGCCGGCGGGCCTGGGTCATGGCCTGGTGAATGCGCTCAGACAACAATACCCGGTTGTGCAGTTTGGTCAGCGGATCGAAGTGAGCCAGCTGGCGCAGTTGCTGCTCACTGTTTTTCAGCAGGGTAATATCGGTGCGAATGCCGATAAGACCAATAATTTCCCGCTGCTCGGCATCGTCAAAAATGGGGGTTTTGACATCCATATAAACCGTGCGCCGGCCGTCTTTGCTGATGATCTCCACTTCCTCGGAGCTGGGCTCGCCCGCGAGCACCCGGTTATCGGACTCGCGCAGGCTCTGCGTCGTTTCCTGCGAGAAAAACTGTTCATCCATGCTGCCCATGAGGGTGGCGCTGTTGCAGCCAAACTGTTCCAGGGCAGCCCGGTTGGCGTAAATGTAGCGAAAACGGGTGTCTTTCATGTAAATGAACGACGACACATGATCCAGGGCTTCGCGGAAATGGCGGGCCTGGTTGTTGGCGGCCTTCAGGGCCAGCTCGGCCTGCTTGCGGTAAGAGATATTGGTGGTGACGCCGCACCAGCAGACGGCCCCGCCTGGTTCCCGGAAAGGCTGGGCATCTCCCAGCAGCCAGTGGGTCTGACCATCGATAAAGACGCGAAATTCGTGGCGCCAGGGGCTGAGCGTCTGGGCCGAGTGGTGCATGGAGTTGGCCAGCTCTTCCACGTCATCCGGGTGAATGACATCAAAAATGGGAGCGGCGTTGTTGCGGGCCTGCTCGGGAGTGATGCCGTAAATATGGCGAATGTTGTCGCTGGCATAGGGAAAGCTGGTCTGGCCATTTACCTCGAGACGCATCTCGAAAATCATGCCGGGAATCCGGCTGGCAATGGTTTTGAAGCGGTTTTCCAGCTGGCTGAAGCGGGCTTCACGTTCGCGCATATCTTCGGTGAGCTGGTCGGCCAGTTTTGTGGCCCGGACACGGGTGGTCAGGGCAGAGTACAGCAGTAACACCAGCAACAGGGTCAGTGTCAGGCCGGTGCCCAGGGTTATCAGACTGGGAAGGTAATTGATGCTGGCCGCAGGGCTTTGATGATCAAAAACAAGCAGCCACTGGCGGCCGTTGATATCGATAACCCGTTTCTGTACCAAAGCGGAATCAGCAGCAGGGGTGTCACCATGCTGGTAAAGTCCGGCGGACGCAGAAGGCGTGTTGCCGTCATAAACCTGCAGCGTCAGCCACTGGCCATTGTAATGCTGCCAGTCTGCCATGATTTCATTGAGCAGCTGGTTGACCGGTATGGTGGCAAACACCCAGCCCATTAATTCCGGTTTTCCCCTGGCGGCCTGCCGGTATACGGCATCAAACATCATGGTCGTGGCCGGGTTATCCCGGCCAAATACGGTTTTTCCCGACAGCGTGGTCTTGCCCGTGTTTTGGGCCCGCTCCATGGCGCTGCGCCGGGCCGGATCGGTCAGCAGATCCAGGCCAGGCGAGCTCTGGCCGGTGTTCCCCAGGGATTCCTGATAGAGAATGTATCCGTAGGCATCGCGTTTGCCGGGGGGAATAATAGTGGGGTCGGGGATACCGTTTCTTTTCAGTCTGGCTGTGTGAGCGTGACGCTCCTGCTCGCGGATATAACGGGCAAAGCCCAGTGTTTCCATGCCCTCAGGGCCATCGTCGGCCTTGATGCGGGCAACAAAACGTTGCCAGTCGGTGGGAGTGACCAGACTGGAGGCATCAAACAGGGCGGCACTGCTGCGCATGATGACGGCGTAGCTGTCCAGACGCTCCCGTACCTTGAGCGTCAGTTCATCCGCTGTAGCGGCAAATTCCTGAACAACACGGGCTTCCTCATGCTGTTTCAGTGTCAGGGAGACTGCCGAGGTAAAAGCCAGTCCACCGGCCAGCACAAGCCAGGAAAACAAATGCAGAGTGGTCGTGCTGAATTGTGACATGGCCCTTGCTCTTTAATTTGTTGATTCTTTGCAGAAGATTAGCAAGTTGGAGCGCAAAAAGGGTGGACTCAGGAGAATATTCTTGCCGAAAGAAAAAAGGCCGCTCATAAAACGACCTTTCAGTTTAAAAAATGAACGTATTGTTATGGCGCCGGATTGGGATATTGACGGTGAATATCGGTGATGCCCAGTCTGATTTCCTCACTGAGTTCGATATGAACGCTGTCGAGATTTTCCTTCAGCTGGGTCAGGCTGGTGGCGCCAATCAGGTTGCTGGTGACAAAGGGCCGGGTGTTGACAAAGGCCTGGGCCAGCTGGGTGGGGGTAAGACCGTGCTCCCGGGCCAGGGCCACGTAGGCGCTGGTGGCGGCCCGTGAAGCGGCGCCGTTATAACGCTGAAACCGGTTGTAAATGGTGAGCCGGGCCCCTTCGGGCTGAGCACCGTTTTCATATTTGCCGGTGAGCATGCCAAAGGCCAGGGGCGAGTAGGCCAGCAGGCCAACCTGCTCGCGCAGGGAGAATTCGGACAGGCCGATTTCATGGGTGCGGTTAAGCAGGTTATAGGGATTCTGAATGCCCTGAACGCGGGGGTAGTTGTGGCGCTCGGCTTCCAGCAGAAATTTGTGCACCCCCCAGGGGGTTTCATTGGAAAGACCAATGTGGCGGATTTTACCCGCCTTCACCAGCTCGTCGAGCACCGCCAGGGTCTCGGCAATGGGCACGGTATCGGCATCCTTGTCGTCCAGCTGTTCAAGGCCGAGCTGGCCAAACATGTTGGTGCGGCGGTCGGGCCAGTGCAGCTGGTAGAAGTCGATGTAGTCGGTCTGCAGCCGGCGCAGGCTGTCATCCAGCGCCCTGACGATATTGGCCCGATCCAGCATGGGGTTGCCATCACGAAAATAGGACGGCCGCTTGGGATCGTGGGCCCGGCCCACCACCTTGGTGGCCAGTACCACTCGGTCGCGGCAGCCCCGGGCCGACAGCCAGTTGCCGATCATGGTTTCGGTGGCGCCCTGAGTGTGCTCCCGGGGCGGAATGGGATAGAGCTCGGCGGTGTCGATCAGGTTGACGCCATGATCCAGGGCCATGTCGAGCTGAGCGTGGGCTTCGGCTTCATCATTCTGCTCGCCCCAGGTCATGGTGCCCAGGCCAATCAGGCTGACGTCGATGTCGGTGTTGCCCAGTTTTCGGTATTGCATAGCGCTCCCCGCAGGTTGGTTCTGTTTTTTAAAACAGGATACCAGCAAAGCGTGCGCAAGATCACGGCGACCCCTTCGGGGACCAGGGATTAGGGATTAGGGAATAGTCGAGCGCTGGCCTGCCAGTCCCCAGTCCCCAGTCCCCAGCCCCTGCTTTTAAGCGCCGATAATGCCGCCGTCTTCCCGGGTGATCATCATCACGCTGGAGCGGGGCTTGCTGTTGCCGCCCATGGGGAAGTGGGAGCCGGCCATGTCTTCGCCCGGGTGCTGCACGCCCACAAACAGGGTTTTCTGATCCGGGCTGAAGGCCAGACCGGTGATTTCACAGGCCACGGGGCCGGTAAGAAAACGCCGGATTTCGCCGGTACCGGGGTCGGCACACAGCATCTGGTTGTTGCCCTGGCCGGCAAAGTCGCCCTGATTGGAGTAGTTGCCGTCGGTCTGGATCCACAACCGGCCGCCCTGATCAAAGCCGATACCATCGGGGCTGTTGAACATATTGTCGGCGTGAATATTGGCGGAGCCGGCGTAGAGGTTGTCGGTGTGCACCGTCGGATTACCCGCCAGCACAAACAGGTCCCAGTCAAATTCGCTGGCGGTGTGCTGGCCGCCGGCCGGGCGCCAGCGCAAAATCTGGCCATAGTGGTTTTCGGCGCGGGGGTTGGGGCCGCCCACCGGCTGACCGTCTTTCACGCCGCGGTGCTTGTTGTTGGTGAGAGTGCAGAACACCACAGGCTCGTGAGGGTGAGCGGCCACCCACTCGGGCCTGTCCATGGTGGTGGCACCCACCTGAGTGGCGGCGAGACGGGCGTGGATGAGGATTTCGGCCTGGCTGGCAAAACCGTTTTCGGCGGTGAGGCCGTGCTTGCCGTGGGTCAGCTCAATCCATTCGCCCTTGCCGCTGAGTTCGCCGTCTTTACCTTCATGGAATCTGGCCACATACAGGGTGCCCTCGTCCAGCAGGTGGCGATTGGCGGCCGGGTCAGTCGGGTTGTATTTTCCTTTGCTGACAAAGCGGTACAGGTGCTCGCCGCGCTCGTCGTCACCCAGATACACTACGGCGTGGCCGCTGTTGTCCACTACCAGCTCGGCGTTTTCGTGCTTGAAGCGGCCCAGCGCGGTGCGTTTTACCGGGACTGAGTTCGGATCTTTGGGATCGATTTCCACCACCCAGCCAAAGCGGTTGGGCTCGTTGGGATTTTTGGCCAGATCAAAACGTGAGTCGTGTTGATGCCACTGCCAGCCCGCGTCTTCCCTGCCAATGCCATAACGGGCCTGGGCCGGGGTAATGTCGGCGTTATCCCGGCTGCCGAAATAGCCGTTGAAGTTTTCCTCGCAGGTGAGGTAGGGTAGGTGCCCCAGGGGGTCATGCCGTTGGCACAGTTGTTAAAGGTACCCAGCACTCGCTCGCCCTTGGGGTCGGCGGCGGTTTTCAGCAGGTCGTGCCCCTTGGCCGGACCGCTGATGGCCATGGGGGTACTGGCGTGAATGCGGCGGTTGTATTGGCCGTCTTTTACCAGTTGCCAGCGACCGTTTTGCTTCTCAAGGGTGAGAATGGACACACCGTGGGCGGCCTGGGCACACTTCACATTCTCTGCGCTCATGTGCTTGCCCTGGTGCGGGAACATGTGCTCGTAATTACAGTATTCGTTGTTAATCGCCAGAATGGCGGTGCGGTCGTCGATGGCAAAAAAGCTCATGCCGTCGTTGTTGTCGCCAAACTGGCCGGCCTGAGCGGCGGCGCTGTTGCCCGTTTCGCTGAACTCGGGCACGGTGCCAAACAGGGGATCGCCCCAGGATACCAGCCGCTCCGCCTTGTAGCCGGCGGGGACGGTAAAGGTATCCCTGGTGCTGGCCGGCACGGGCGTAAAGCCCAGCAGCGGGCCGGCCTTGGTGGCGGCGGCCACGGCCCGGGACAGGGGAGAAACGGTAAAAAAGGCGGCGGCGCCCAGGGCGGCGGCACCCCCCAGAAAGCGGCGGCGGCTCAGGCCTTTCTCCACCAGCCGAGTGAATTCGGGAACCTGGTGACGGGGGTTGTTCAGCTCGTCCTGACGTTCAAAGCGACTCATTTTTAATTATCCTTTGCTCACTGCGGTTTGAATTTTGCTGTCTGAATTCTGCTGCGTCATCATGGCAGTTTGATAACAACCATATGACAGGAACAAGACATGAAAACCCATATTGCCGATACCCTGGCGAAAACCATTATTTCCATACAGGCCGTGTTGATCCCGGTGTTGCTGCTGGCCGGCGCCTGGCTGACCCAGCAGGGCGCGGCTGAACAGGGTGAAACCCTGGGGGGACCCTGGTTGTGGCCGGTGCTGGTGCTGATGTGTGTTGCCTGGCTCTGGTTGTGTCACCGGGCCTGGCTGGGGTATTTATCTGCTGAAGGCATGGGCCGGCAGTGGCCGTTCTGGGTGCTGGTGGCGGTGCAGCTGCCGTCTTTTCCTCTGGGCACCCTGATGGGGGCCGGACTTATCTATCTGAAACTGCGCCATCATCCGCGCCACTGATACAAAAAAGGCAGCCGATGGCTGCCTGTTTGCGTCAGAGGAGGTTAATCATCCCAGTCGTCGTCATCCCAGTCACGACGGTGCTTGTGCTTGTAATAATGCTTTCTCTTGCCGTGATAGTGGTGATGCACTTCCCGGTGGCCATCACCGGAGCGGGCGCCCATGGCCGAGCCGGCCGCGCCGCCCACCCCGGCGCCGATCAGCTGACCGCTGTCGCCACCCAGGTTTTTGCCCAGGGCCGCGCCACCCAGGGCGCCCACGGCGCCACCCAGGGCGGCTTCGTTCTTGTTGCCGCGGTTGGCGGTGGCGGCACCACCGGCGGCGCCACCCAGGGCGGCTCCCACCAGGGCGCCGGTGTCGCCACCCATTTGTTTACCGATAAGGGCGCCGGCCGCACCGCCGGCGCCGCCACCGATAATGGTGTTGAGGGTTTCACCGGCCATGGCCGACTGCATACCGAACAGCATCGGCAGCATCAGGATTGTAAGGATCTTTTTAAACATGGCTGTCTCACTCAGCGGTTTGTACTTGCCGGGAAATATACGACCTTTTCAGGAATTGGGAAGAGGGACTCATGAATAAAAAAACAGCACCATTTGAATTTGAAGTTATGGTAACATTCTGTTTTATAACGAATATTTTATTATTTCTGAAAGTCTGGCGACCAAAGCTGACCGACAACTCCTGACCCATGGTCAAGGTTTGGCCACCCATACCAGGGTGCGCAGCGCATTCTGGCCGTAGCGGGCCAGTCGATCAAAGCGCGCCCGTGCAATGGGCAGGTACTGTTTGTCTACCGCGCTTTCTCCTGTCGCTTCGTCGATGTCGGGGTCGTGAATATAAACAAACTCCCGGTCCATGGCGCACACCAGCACCCAGTGAGGGGCCTTGCGGCCGTCCAGATGATAGGTACTGATCAACACCAGCGGCAGCCGGCCTTCGTTCAGCCCCTGCTCCAGCTGCGCCAGGGTAAAGTGCTCATAACGAGGCACTATGTCTGCCCGGGCCAGATTGGCCAGAAACTGCCGGTGTACCCGCTCCAGTACCTGCTTTTTTTCCGGGCTGCGTACGCTGCTGATAAACAGCGGACCGTCCTGATTCAGCACCAGCTCCACCGCAAAGCCGCGCCGGTGGGCCGCCAGCGCCAGGCCGTGAGGGCCGCAGCCACCGTGCCCCTGGGTCATAAAGATGGTGGTGGCCTCACGCCACAGCTGCAGCTCTTCGTCGGGCTCGGTGCGATGCCTGGCATCCAGCGCGGACAGCGCCATCATCAGTGAGGCCGGGCCACAGGTAAACTCGGTGGTCTGGCGGTAATAGGGCACGGCGCGGCTGCCCGCCAGGGGATGGTAATGATGAATGCGTTTCTGGTAACGCAGGGCGCTTTCATGATCTTCATAGTAATCGTGATAGACCCCGAACTGACGGTAGCCCAGGCGCTGGTAAAGGTTCTGGGCGGCAATGTTGTCGGTGCGTACCTCAAGGCGCATAAACACGGCGCCTCGCTCCTGCGCCGCCATTTCGGCGCGCTCAAGCAGGATACGACCCAGCCCCAGACCACGGGCATCGGGTGACACCGCAATGGAATAAATGCGCGCCAGCTGAGTGTTGCGCCGGAACAGCACCAGTATATAGCCGAGTAAAACGTCATTTACTTCGGCAGTCAGTAATACATCCTGAGGGTGTTCAATAAAACGAAGAAAGCTGCGCCGGCTGATCCTGTCCTGATCGAAGCAGCGGGCTTCAAGCTGTAACAAGGCGGTGATATCGGAACGCAGGGCGGAGCGAACAACAGGCGCGGACATCAAGGCACCCGAAAGCAGGAAGAGAGTGCTTCAACATACGATAATTTTGGGTACTCGGCGAGAAAATTTCAGTGTCTCGGGCGGGCTTTATGCGTAATGTGATGCTCAAGGCTCGCTTTTTATTAAACGGATCTCTGCATGACCCAACTCGTTCTGGTAGTGGATGAACTCAGCGCCTGGGCGCCTTATTTTCCCAGTGACAATCTGGTGGACTTTGAGACCTACCTCAAGCAGCCGCCGGTCAAAAACGCGCCCCGCACCCGGGTGATCAATCTGTGCCGCACCGGCAAGTATCTGTCCAACGGCTATTACTGCTCGCTGCTGGCGGAAGCCCGGGGCCAGCATGTCATTCCGTCCGTCTCCACCCTCAACAACCTGCGCAACAAGGGACTGTTTGCCTTTGGCTTTGACGGTGTGTCCGAGGCGCTGGATGCTCACTACGGCGACCTTGAGGCGGGGGCCAAAGTGAAAGTAAAAAGCTGCTTCGGCCAGAGTGCCGTGCCCGGGCTTGAAAGCCTGTGCCGGGAGCTGTTTGAGCGGCTGCCGTGTCCGATCCTTGAGCTGACTTTCAGGCGCCGCAGTCGCTGGGAGCTGACCGGCCTAGCAACGCTGTCGCCCCGGGAGCTGGCAGAGCAGGAAGAAGATCAGTTTGCCGATGCGCTCGACCGTTATTCCCGCATCATCTGGCGCAAGCCCCGCTCTGCCAGGCGTTATCGCTACGATCTGGCTGTGCTGGTGAATCCGGACGAAGCCCTGCCGCCTTCCGATGCGGGTGCGCTCAAGCGCTTTGTACGCGCCGGCGAGCGGGCCGGGGTGAACGTGGAAATGATCACCCGCAAGGATTATCAGCGGCTGGCGGAATACGACGGCCTGTTTATTCGGGAAACCACCGCCATTGACCATCACACCTTTCGGTTTGCCCAGAAGGCAGAACATGAAGGCCTGGTGGTGATCGACTCGCCCACCTCCATTCTGCGCTGTGCCAACAAGATTTTTCTGGCAGAAAGCTTTGCCAAGCATGGCGTGCCGGCACCCAAAACCCTGATGGTGAATCCGAAGCAGAAAGACGCCGCCCACTGGCTTGAAAACGAGCTGGGTTACCCATTGGTGCTGAAAATACCCGACGGTGCCTTTTCCCGGGGCGTATACCGGGTCGCCGACCGGGAGCAGCTGACGGAAACACTGGGCAAATTGCGCAATGCCTCGGCACTGGTACTGGCGCAGGAATACTTTTTTACCGAGTTTGACTGGCGCATCGGTGTGCTCAATCATCAGCCGATTTTCGCCTGCAAGTATTTTATGGTGAAAGGTCACTGGCAGATCTACCGCCATAACGACGGCAAGGAAGCGGATTCCGGCGGCTTTGTGACCCTGCCCACCCACGAGGCCCCCCCCATGGTGATTAACGCCGCACTCAAGGCGGTGAAGCCCATCGGTGACGGTCTTTACGGGGTGGATATCAAGGAAGGCAAGGGCCGGGTGGCGGTGATTGAGGTGAACGACAATCCCAATATTGATCACGGGGTGGAAGACGTGTTTCTCAAGGACCGGCTGTACGACATGGTGATCGAAGATTTTGTGCGCCGGTTTGAAAAGGACAGGGAGGCCGTCGTCGCCAGAAAAGGGCGGCGCGACGGCCGTTAAGACTTACAAAAAGCCGGTTTCGCCCCGCCTGAGCGGATCCGGCTTGGTAGCACCGTCGGCACAGAACTGCATGGAGGCCGAATTCAGGCAATAGCGAAGCCCGGTGGGAGGCGGGCCATCGGGAAACACATGACCCAGATGACCGTCACAGCGGGCGCAGCGGATCTCCACCCGGCGCATGCCGTGGCTCATGTCGGCCAGCTCACGAATGTGGTCCGGATGGTAGGGCGCGTAAAAACTCGGCCAGCCGGAGCCCGACTCGAACTTGCAGGCGGAGGAAAACAGCGGCAGGGCACACAGCCGGCAGACGTAACAACCGTCTTCATGGTTGTCGAGCAGGCCACCGCAAAAGGGGGGCTCCGTGCCTTGGTTGAGTAACACGCGGCGCTCTTCCGGGCCGAGCTCATTGGCCAGGGCCTGAAGCTGGGCCTCGTCCGGCGCAGAAAGATCGTAAGGGCTGGGAGTCTGGGCCATGATCAGATGTCCTTTTTCAACCTGTGTTTGTAATAGTGGTGCACCTTGGCCACCTTGGGCTGGGCCACGGCGGCGATATAGGGTTGATCCGGATTCCGGGCGGCGTAATCCTGATGATAGTCCTCGGCCGGATAGAATATATCCAGTGGCTCCAGGCTGGTCACTATGGGTTGCTTAAAGGCGCCGGCCTGCTCCAGCCGGGCAATGTAGTCTTCCGCCAGCTCGCGCTCCTGCTCATCCTGCCAGAAAATCGCCGAGCGGTACTGGGTTCCGGTATCGTTGCCCTGGCGGTTAAGCTGGGTGGGATCGTGGGCAATACCGAAAAACACCTTCAGCAGGGTGCCCGGACCGATAAGACTGCTGTCATAGATGATCTGAATGGCTTCGGCATGGCGGGTGGTGCCGGTGCACACCGCCTTGTAGTTGGCATCCTGGGCATCGCCACCGGCATAGCCGGAAATCACCTCAATGACGCCATCAAGCTGACGGTAAACGGCCTCGGTGCACCAGAAGCAGCCACCGGCCAGCACCAGGGTCCGCTCGCCGGTATTGCGAAAGGCGCTGTCGTCGATATCGGGAAAATCGCTGGGCAGCAGGCCCAGAACCTCGTTGCTCATGGGGTTCTCCTTATTGATGTGTCGTCTACGTTACCATAGCCAAAAGTCGGGGCAAGGCTCGCTGTTGCCTGACGCCGCATCCTGTTAATCTTGGCACCTTTCTTGTTTTGAGTCCTGAAATACGATGGAACTGGATTTACTGACCCTGGGTCTGCTGGCGCTGGCGGCTCTGCTGGCCGGGTTTATTGATGCGATTGCCGGCGGTGGCGGGCTGATTACCGTGCCGGCCCTGCTGGCCACCGGCATGCCCCCCACCATGGCGCTGGCCACCAACAAGCTGCAGAGCTGTTTCGGCTCTTTCTCGGCCTCGCTTTATTATCTGCGGCGGGGACTGATTGACTGGCGCATCATGAAATGGGCGGTGGCCTGCACCTTTGTGGGGAGCATGCTGGGCACCCTGCTGGTGCAGCGCATTGACGCCTCGGTGCTGGAAAAGGTGCTGCCGTTCCTGCTGGCGGCCTTTGCTCTGTATTTTCTGCTTTCACCCAAAGTTGGCGATGAAGATCGCAGCCGGCGGCTGGGGATCATTCCTTTTGCCCTGGTGGTGGGCACCGGCGTGGGTTTTTATGACGGTTTTTTCGGCCCCGGCACCGGCTCCTTTTTTGCCCTTGGGTTTATCGCCCTGGCCGGCTACAGCATGGGCAAGGCCACGGCTCACACCAAGCTGCTGAATTTCACCTCCAATTTCGCTTCGCTGTTGTTTTTTATTCTGGGTGGTCAGGTGGTGTGGATTGCCGGCCTGGCCATGGCCGCCGGTCAGTTTCTGGGCGCACGGCTCGGCTCCAGGATGGTAGTGACCCGTGGCACACGCATTATTCGTCCCATGCTGGTCACGGTGTCGCTGGTGATGTCGGCGCGCTTGTTGTGGCAGCAATACCCGCAACTGTTCAGCTGGATAAGCTGAGATGAGGGGGGGAGCCACATCACTGAGTCATTTGTTCGGTGCCCAGCAACGGCGCTATCGCCGCTGGCTGCTGGGGCTGGGCCTGATGCTGAGTGCCGCCGTGCTGCTCAGCCTGCAGTCGGGGGCCGTGGGGGTGGGGCTGGAGGTGTTGTGGCAGCCGGTGTCGGCGCTGGAGCAGCAGGTGTTCTGGCAGCTGCGGCTGCCGCGTACCCTGCTGGCGGTGCTGGTGGGAGCCAGTCTGGCCCTGTGCGGCGCCGTGCTGCAGGTGCTGCTGCACAATCCGCTGGCGGAGCCGGGGCTGATTGGCATTTCCAGCGGCGCCAGCCTGGCGGCGGTGCTGACCCTGTCGCTGGCGGGCTGGCTGGGCTGGTCGCTGCCCCACTGGGGGGTGTCGCTGGCGGCCTTTGCCGGGGCTCTGGTGGTGACTGTGCTGCTGATGCTGCTGGCCCGGCGTCGGCTGGGGCAGGGGGCGTTGCTGCTGTTCGGGGTGGCGGTGGGGATTTTTGCCAACGCCATTCTGACCTGGCTGCTGTATCTGGCCGACGATGCCTCGCTGCGCACCTTTCTGTTCTGGATGATGGGCAGCCTGGGCTATGGTCAGCGGCTGTCCTGGGGCTGGTGGCTGCCGGCCATACTGGCGTTACTGTGGCTGGTACGTCAGGGCGGCCGGCTGGACTTGCTGGCGCTGGGTGAGCAACAGGCCCGGCTGCTGGGGCTGAACGCCCACCGGCTGCGACCCAGGCTGGTGCTGGCAGTGTGTCTGCTCACCGCCTTCAGCGTGGCCATGGCCGGGGTGATCGGCTTTGTCGGCCTGGTGGTGCCGCACCTGCTGCGGCTGCTGGCCGGCGGCCGTCAGCGCTTTCTGCTGCCGGCCTCGGCCCTGGCCGGCGCCGCCCTGCTGGTGCTGGCGGACGTGGTGGCGCGGCAGACTCTGGTGACCGGCGAGCTGCCCATCGGCGCGGTGACGTCCACCCTGGGGGCGCCGGTATTTGTCTGGTTACTGGTGAAACGCCATGCTGACGCTTGATGAATTAACCGTAGAGCACAGAGTGGGGCCGGTGAGTGGCCGGCTGGCGGCCGGCCGCCTGACCCTGCTGGTGGGCCCCAACGGCAGTGGCAAGTCCAGCCTGTTGCTGGCGGCGGCCGGGCTGCTGAACGCCGGTGGTCATGTGCGGCTGAATGGCGAACGGCTGGACTTGCTGGATCTGGCGGAGCTGGCGCACTTGCGCGCCATGCTGGTGCAGCACTCTGTGCTGCCGGCCGGGTTAAAAGGCTATGAGCTGCTGGCCCTTGGCGTCAACGGTGAGGTGAGCGAGACCGCCTGCGAGGAGATGGCGCGGTTAAGCGGTTATCTCAAGCTGGACACCCTCTATGCCCGGCCGCTGTCGGCGCTCTCGGGGGGTGAGCAGCAGCGGCTGCTGATCGCCAAAACCCTGTTGCAGGTGTCCCCTGTGCTTAATCCGGAGGCCCGCGTATTGCTGCTGGATGAACCCCTGGCCGGGCTGGACTGGCAGCATCAGCTCGCCACCTTGCGGCTGCTGCGTCACTATGCCGGGCAGGGGCTGACGGTGGTGGCCTCCATTCACGACATTAACCTGGCCGCCCAGTTCGGTGACGATATCTGGTGCCTGCACCAGGGCCGGCTGGTGGCCAGCGGCGGCCCCGATGTACTCACCCCTGAACTGGTAGCCGACGTGTTTGAGGTCAAGGTCAAACTGCTGCAGCAGGACGGCCAGCGGCTGCTGCTGCCGGTATAAATGTTTGAAAGTGAGGGGTAAGGGGTGAGGATATCACTCCTCACTCCTCACTCCTCACTCCTCACTCCTCACTCCTCACAGCCCGGTACAGCCGTTCCAGCACCCGCTCGCTGTCTTTCCAGCTCAGGCAGGCGTCGGTGATGCTTTGTCCGAACACCAGCGGTATGCCGGGCTCCACCTCCTGCCGGCCTGCTTCGATAAAGCTTTCTATCATCACACCGGCAATATGGCGGCTGCCGCTTTCAAGCTGGCGGGCGATGTCCTCGGCTACCTCCAGCTGGCGCTGATGCTGCTTCTGGCTGTTGCCATGGCTTAAATCCACCACCAGCCGGGTGGGCAGGCCGGCGGCCTCAAGCCCGGCAGCGGCGTCAGCAATGCTGTGCTCGTCGTAATTGGGTGCTTTTCCGCCCCGCAAAATCACATGGCCATAAGGGTTGCCATCGGTCTGGTAGATGCTCATTTTGCCGTGTTTGTCCGGCGAGCAGAAAATATGGCCGTGGGCGGCGGCCCGTACCGCGTCCAGGGCAATCTGAATATTGCCGTCGGTGCCGTTTTTAAAGCCCACCGGGCACGACAGCGCCGAGGCCATTTCCCGGTGCACCTGAGACTCTGTGGTGCGCGCGCCTATGGCCCCCCAGCTGATCAGATCGGCCATATACTGGCCGGTCACCATATCTAGAAACTCGGTGGCGGTGGGCAGACCCAGGGCGTTGATATCACTCAGCAGCTTGCGCGCCAGCGCCAGGCCGGTGTTGACGTCATAACTGCCGTCCAGGTGCGGATCGTTAATCAGCCCTTTCCAGCCCACTATGGTGCGGGGCTTTTCAAAATAGGTGCGCATCACAATGCACAGCTTGTCGGCATAGTGGGCTTTAAGCTCGGCCAGCCGTTCGGCATAGGCCAGGGCGGCAGCGGGATCGTGAATGGAGCAGGGGCCGATGATCACCAGCAGCTTGTGACTCTGGCCGGTGAGAATGGCTTCAATTTCGGCGCGGGCGCTGGTGACCGTCTCGGCCATGGTCTCGGTGAGGGGGTAGCGCTCGGCCAGCTGATGGGGAGTGCTCAGGGCCGCCAGTGGTCGGCTTCTCAGTTCGTCTGTGGATGAGGGCATGGTAGGGCCTGCTTTAAAGAATGGCGTGCAGCAGCACAATACCCCTAACATAACCAAAAGCCGTGGCAGGGAAAACCACGGCTTTTGAATTTTATGACTGAATTTAATTTCTGCGTTTAGCTGAAACGCTGGCCGGAGATGGCCGGATGATAGATGGGCTGGATCACATTGCCGGCGGGATCGGTAATATGAAAGCTGCGGGCGCCGTCTCTGTGGTCGTGAGGCTGATCCAGCAGGGTCACGCCCTTGGCCTTGAAGTATTCAAACCACTGGTCCAGCTCTTCCTTGCTATCCACGATAAAGCCGAAGTGGTCCATGCTCTGCACGCCGCTGGCGGGCAGATCGGCGCGGCCCAGAGACAGGTTGTCGTTGCCGCAGGTGAGATACACCAGGTTGTCGCTGGCGCGGTTGAGGATCTCCATGCCCATGATCTCGGTATAGAACTGGACGCACTCCTCCAGGTTGGGCATGGTAAAGGCGATGTGGCGCATGCCGTTAAAACGACCGGGTCTGTCCATTCTGGGCTCCTTGGAAGTTACCTGAATATTTGTGTACTATTTGTTGAAATTACATAAACAATTGGAGTTTACAATGTATTCAATTATTGTCAAAACCAAGCTCAAGCCCGGTACCACTGAAACCTTCCTGGACGCCATGCTGCCCAATGCCGAAGCCTCTGTGCGCGACGAACCCGGTTGCCATACCTTTGATGTGCTGCAGGACCGCGCCGATCCCGAGCTGTTCTGGCTTTATGAAATCTATCAGGACGAAGCCGCCCTGGCTGCTCACAAGGAAACCCCGCACTACAAGGCCAGCCGCGCCGTGGTCAACGAGCTGATCGCCGAGCAGTCGGTGATCCGCGCCGATGTGCTGGCGGTGAACCCGGCCCGTTAATTATATGGACATCATGGCCCGGCTGGCGGAATGGCACATTCGGCCGCCGTTGATTGAACATCCGCCGCTGCGCACCTGTGACGATGCCGACCGCCTGCTGGTGAACCGGCCCGGCACCCGGCTGAAAAACCTGTTTCTGCGGGACAACTACGGCCGCAAACATGCGCTGCTGCTGACTCACCCGAACAAGCAGGTGGATCTCAAGGCGCTGTCGCGCCAGCAGGGCTGGTCGCGGCTGGGCTTTGCCTCGGCCGAGCGGCTGGAACGTTATCTGGGGGTGGCCCCGGGCCATGTATCCGTGCTGGCGCTGGTGAACGACCGGCAGCTGCAGGTGGAATTGTGGCTGGATGAGGAGCTGAAAGACGGCGACGACTTTCACTGCCATCCGCTGCGCAACACCGCCACCGTGCTGATGAGCCGGGCCGATCTGCTCAGGTTTACCGAACAGACCGGCCATGCGCCGCGCTGGCTGCCGGTGCCTTCCCGGTAGTAAACACCGCCGGCCAGGGCGGATCAGGGATGTGGTCCCGGCGTTTCCAGGTACAGAACGGTGGCGGCGGTGCGAGAGCTGACCTGCAGTTTCTTGAGCAGGCTTTTCATATGCACCTTGACGGTGGCTTCCGAGATATTCAGGGTGTCGGCAATCTGGCGGTTGCTGTGACCCCTGGCGACCTCGGCCAGGATCTGCCGTTCCCGCTCCGTCAGCGTTTCCAGCAGGGCCGTTTTCCCGGCATTGTCTGCCAGAAAGGCCTTCACCTGAGCACTGTATGCCTTGCCGCCCTTCATCGCCTGCTTTAGCTGAGCGACCAGCTGTTCCGGCTCGGTATCCTTGAGCAGGTAGCCGTCGGCGCCGGCATTGAGCAGGGCGCGCATATCGCTCCGGCTGTCGGACACGGTCAGTATCACTATGCTGGCGGTGATATGCTCGGCACGCAGGGCGTGCAGGGTATCGAGTCCCGACATGGCTTTCATGTTGAGATCCAGCAGGATCAGATCCGGCTGGTGCTTGCGGGCCAGCGGCAGCGCATCAAAGCCGCTGCTGGCTTCGGCGACGATCTGCAGCTCCGGCTCCAGGCCAAGCAGTTGACCCAGCCCTCGCCGGATCAGGGGATGATCATCCACGATCATGACGTTCCAGGGGGCCATGGCATCTCTCCTTGAGGCTCAAGTGAAAAGTGCAGGGCCACCTCCGAGCCTGCGCCCTGCCGTGTGTGGATGGCGAGCTCACCCTTCAGGTGATGTGCCCGCTCGGCCATAATGGCCAGTCCGTAGTGGTTTGGCTTTTCATCGTCCGGATCAAAGCCCCGGCCATTATCGCTGATCCGTATCTTTACCCGATCGTCATCCTGATGGCAGTGTACCGTGATTTCACTGGCATCGGCATGTTTGATGGCGTTCAGCACCGCTTCACGGATCACTTGCAGCAGGTGCACCTGATCCCGGGCCTCCAGGCCCAGGGAGGGCAGGCGGTTGTCGATGGTCAGGGTAGCATGGGTTTGTGCCATCAGCGGCTGCAGCATTTCGTTCAGGGCGTCACCAAAGCCGGCCTGTCCTATGGTCAGGCGGAATGTTCCGAGCAGCTCCCTGAGCTGGGTATAGGCGCCGGCCAGCCCATGCTCAATGTCGCTGACGACGGTCATGGCCTCTTCGTGGCGGTGGTCACCGAGCGTGCGTTTCAGCAGGGTAATCTGGATCCTGAGGTACGACAGTGACTGTGCCAGTGAGTCGTGCAGCTCGCGGGCGATGGTCGCCCGCTCTTCCATCAGCATCCCTTGCTCCATTTTTTTCCGGGCCTGGTTGTCGTAGATGGCGCGTGCCAGCAGATGAATAACACTCTCGATGCAGCCCGGATCCGGACAGGGCTGCGCCCCTTGCCACCAGAACCGGCCGAGCTCCCGGCCATCCATTACCAGCTGCCGGTGCTGCCAGCCGTGCTTGCCCGGCGTACCGGCAACCAGCTCGGTATCGGGCCCGTTGGGTTCATCAATCACCAGCCTGGCGGCCACCATCCCCTCAATCTCGAGCAGGGTGTTCATCACGGTTGATAACTGCTGCGGTGACAACTGGCCGGCCGAAAGTTGCTGAGCGCAATGATAGAGCACCTTGAGTGAGGCATTGGCCTGGCGCAGGCGGCGTGTTTTCTCATCGATCCTGTGTTCCAGATCCCCATAGAGTTTGTTCAGCTCGGCAGTCATGTTGCCGAAGGTGCCGGCCAGCAGCCCCAGCTCGTTGTTATCTCCGGTATCCGGTCTGATGCCGAAGTGGCCCTGCTGTACCTGCCTGCAGGCGATGACCAGCCGGTTCAGCGGGGCCACTATGCTGCGTCTGGTAAAGCGGATGGTGAGCAGGCCAAGCAGCAGGATAAGGCCGAGCCCGATCCCGCTGGAGATGGCCAGCAGGCGGAGCTTGCTTTCGGTATGCTCCTGCAGTTTGAGCACAAAGTGATCGATATCGTCGACAAAGCCGGAGATATCGTCGAGGAAACCCTGCTGTTCTCCCCGCTGAAGCCGGAGCCGGAGTAACTCCCAGTGCTGCACCAGGCGCTGATAGTGGCGACCGAGCTCCGGCGGGACCGCCCAGTGGCTCAGTGTGGTCATGGGGCCCGAATGCAGCGACTGTTCAAACCGCGCCAGGTGAACAGGCAGCTGTGGCGAACGGGTCTGGATTGCATAAGCCAGCCGGTAGCTTTGCATCCTCAGTGAACCGGAGACATTGATGGTTTCCGCGTCGTCAAGGCTGGAGGCCAGGGTCAGCAGGGCAAAGCTGCTGGTGGTTACCGAGAGCAGCAACATCACCAGCATGGCACGGGCTACCGTGGCGGTAACGGACTTGAACGGCTTGTTTTTCACAGGGTTTTCCTTGTCACCAGCGCTGTTCGTCATGTTCCTGGTGCCGGCCATCGCCCGCAGAGGCGCCGGGGACAATCAGCGTATGCAAATAATGTGAGCATTGTCAGCGTGCTTTTTTGATCCAGAACAATAACCCCCCTTAATTACCCCTTTGTGGGTATTCCAGCAAAAAGAACGGGGCCTACACTGGCCGCATAAACAACACGACGGGGCATGCCGGTGATGCCGATGGTGACCCCGGGCCGGTGAGGCCGTCAGCGGAGTATGCGCCATGTTTGATCCTTCCCGTCGCCGATTACTGACCCGTCACCGGGCCGATGCCCGGCCCCGGTTGCCCTGGGCGGTGGAAGGCAACGCCTTTACGGATGCCTGCAGCCGGTGCAACCGCTGTCTGGAGGCGTGTGAAACCCGGATTATCGTCAGGGGAGACGGCGGCTTTCCCCAGGTCGATTTCCGTCACGGGGAGTGCACCTTCTGTTACCGCTGTGCCGAGGCCTGTCCTGAACCCTTGTTCCGGGACAGAAGCGAGCCGGCCTGGTCGCTGACCGCCCATATTGGCGAAGGCTGCCTGGCCTACCGGAATATCGAGTGCCGGAGCTGTGGTGATGTCTGTGAGCCCCAGGCGCTGCGCTTCCGGCTGCAACCGGGAGGGGTGGCTTTGCCCGAACTGGCCAGGGATCTTTGCAGCGGGTGCGGCGCCTGCGTGTCGCTTTGCCCGGTATCGGCCATCACCATGATCAGCACACAGGAATAGCATACAGGAACAACAAGAGACCTCACCATGGCATTACAGGAAGTACATATTTCAAGCCTGGTTGTTCACGTCAGGCCGGCGCATTTGCCGGCGGTGAAAGACGCCATCGCCCGGTTGCCGAATACGGAGATTTACGGCGAGAGCGAAGCGGGAAAACTCATCGTGGTGCTGGAAACGGAAAACCAGGGCTACGTGACGGACACCATCGACAAAATCAACAACCTGGAGCAGGTGTTAACCACCTTTCTGGTGTATCACCAGATCGAACACCTTGATTCCTAACCCGAGGATGAGCCATGAATATGACCAGACGGGCGTTTGTAAAAGCAAACGCTGCGGCGTCGGCCGCCGCCGTGGCGGGCATTACCCTGCCTGTCACCGCAACCAACCTGATTGTCAGCTCCGATAAAACCGCCATTAAGTGGGACAAGGCGCCATGCCGTTTTTGTGGCACCGGCTGCTCGGTGCTGGTAGGCACGCAGAATGGCCGGGTGGTGGCGACCCAGGGGGATCCGGAAGCCCCGGTGAACAAGGGCCTTAACTGCATCAAGGGCTATTTTCTGTCGAAAATCATGTACGGCAAGGATCGCCTGCAAACACCGCTGCTGCGCATGAAAAACGGCCAATTCGATAAAGACGGGGATTTTCAGCCCATTTCCTGGGATCAGGCCTTTGATATCATGGCCGACAAGTGGAAAGCGGCGCTGAAAAAGCACGGCCCCTCCGGCATCGGCATGTTTGGCTCCGGCCAGTGGACGGTCATGGAAGGTTACGCCGCGGCCAAGATGATGAAGGCCGGATTTCGCTCCAACAACATAGATCCGAATGCCCGTCATTGCATGGCGTCTGCGGTGGGCGGATTTATGCGCACCTTCGGCATTGATGAGCCCATGGGCTGCTACGACGACTTCGAGCAGGCGGATGCCTTTGTGCTGTGGGGCTCCAACATGGCCGAAATGCACCCTGTGCTGTGGACCCGGCTCACCGACCGCCGCCTGAGCCACCCTCATGTCAGGGTCAATGTACTGTCGACCTATTACCACCGCTCCTTTGAGCTGGCGGATAATGGCATGATCTTTGAGCCGCAAACCGATCTGGCCATCGCCAACTTTATCGCCAATTACATTATTCAGAATGATGCGGTGAACTGGGAGTTTGTCAACAAGCATACCCACTTCAAGCGGGCGACCACCGACATCGGCTACGGGCTGCGCGATGAGCACCCGCTGCAGCAAAAAGCGGCCAACGCCAATTCGGGCCAGATGCACCCCATGACATTTGAGGAATACCAGGCCTCGGTGGCGGAATATACCCTGGAAAAAGTGGCGGCCATGTCGGGGGTAGAGGAAGCCAGGTTGCTGGAGATGGCCCGGCTCTACGCCGATCCGGCGGTCAGGGTGATGTCGTTGTGGACCATGGGCATGAACCAGCATACCCGCGGGGTATGGATGAACAGTCTGGTGTACAACATCCACCTGCTGACCGGCAAAATCTCCCAGCCGGGCTGTGGTCCCTTCTCGCTGACCGGCCAGCCTTCAGCCTGCGGCACGGCGCGTGAAGTCGGCACCTTTTCCCACCGCCTGCCCGCCGACATGGTGGTGAACAACCCCAGGCACAGGGCCATTGCCGAAAAAATCTGGCAACTGCCGGAGGGCACCATCCCCTCCGAGCCGGGTTACCACGCGGTGTTGCAGGATCGGATGCTCAAGGACGGCAAGATGAATGCCTACTGGGTGATGTGCAACAACAATATGCAGGCCGGGCCCAATATCAATACCGAACGGCTGCCGGGTTACCGCAATCCGGACAACTTTATTGTCTGCTCGGACCCTTACCCGACGGTCACGGCCCAGGCCGCCGACCTGATCCTGCCTACCGCCATGTGGGTGGAAAAAGAGGGCGCTTACGGCAACGCCGAGCGCCGCACCCAGGTGTGGTATCAGCAGGTGACCGCCCAGGGGGAAGCGAAGTCCGATCTGTGGCAGCTGATGGAATTCAGCAAGCGCTTTCGGGTGGAAGAAGTGTGGGGCGAGGATTTGCTGGCCAGGGCGCCGCAATACCGGGGCAAAACCCTCTATGAGGTGCTGTTTCGCAATGGTCAGGTAGACCGCTACCCCCTGTCTGAAGCCCAGGAGCTGAACGATGATGCCCGGGCCCAGGGCTTCTACGTGCAGAAAGGCCTGTTCGAGGAATATGCCGCCTTTGGCCGTGGCCATGGCCATGATCTCGCTCCCTATGATGTCTACCACCAGGAGCGGGGCTTGCGCTGGCCGGTGGTGAATGGCAAGGAGACCCGCTGGCGTTTTGTGGAAGGCTCCGACCCCTATGTGCCTGCCGGTGCCGGGTACCGCTTCTACGGCCAGCCGGATGGCAAAGCCAATATCATTTTTGCCCCGTTCGAGCCGGCGCCCGAAACCCCGGACAGCGAGTATGATCTGTGGCTGTGCACCGGCCGGGTGCTGGAACACTGGCATAGCGGCACCATGACCCGCCGTGTGCCCGAGCTCTACAAGGCGGTGCCGGATGCTCTCTGTTATATCCATCCAGATGATGCCAGCTCTCGCGGTCTGCGCCGTGGCGACGAGGTGCTGCTGACCTCGCGGCGCGGGGAGGTGCGTTGCCGGGTGGAAACGCGGGGGCGCAACCGGCCGCCTGTGGGGCTGGTGTTCGTGCCTTTCTTTGATGCCCGGATCCTGGTCAACAAGCTGATCCTGGATGCCACGGATCCGCTGTCAAAGCAGACCGATTTCAAGAAGTGCCCGATCAAAATCACCAAGGTGTAAGTCAAGGAGTCAGGAGCGCGCTGGCCGCCAGCGGTCGGCGCGGCTACCGGATGTTACTTAGCAGGCGGAGAAGATTAATGAAACGATTGTTTTTAACGGTCATGGCAATGGGAATGCTGCTCGCCGGCGTCGTGCACAGTGCAGAAGAGCTTCACAATCCGGGCGGTATCGGCGGCGTGGAATCGTTGCGTGGCATCACCGAGCTGGAGACCACACGGGCGGCCGACGGGATGAAGCGTTATCCCCGGGACAGGGGCACGATCGACAGTGATTATGTCTATCAGCCGCCTCTGGTGCCTCATACCATCCGTAACTATGAAGTCTCCCTGAATGCCAACAAGTGTCTGTCTTGCCACGGCTGGAAGAATGCCAACGAAATGGGAGCGACCAAGATCAGTGTGACCCATTACCAGTCGCGGCAGGGGCAGGTACTGTCCGATGTGTCACCGCGCCGCTACTTCTGCCTGCAGTGTCATGTCCCCCAGGCCGATGCCAGCCCCCTGGTTGACAACACCTTCCAGCCGGTTGACGGACTGAGAAAATAACCGCCACGGACAAAGAGAGGCGATAAATGAAGCTGTTAAAAAGATTTTGGCGACGCATGAAGTCGCCAAGCAAGGCGGCGGCCGGCCTGTTGCTCTTTATGGGGTTTATTGGGGGGTTGCTGTTCTGGGGGGGATTCAATACCGGCATGGAGGCCACCAACAGTGAAGCTTTCTGCTCCGGGTGCCATGCGCCTATCGTCAAGGAGATCCGTGAGACCATTCACTATTCCAACCGCTCCGGCGTGCGGGCGATATGCTCGGACTGCCATGTACCCCATAACTGGACCGACAAGATAGTGCGCAAGGTGCAGGCGTCGAAAGAGCTGGTAGCCTTTGCCATGGGCACCATTGATACCGAGGAAAAGTTCAGGGAGCGGCGGGGTTACCTGGCCAACCGGGAATGGCATCGCCTGAAAAACAATGACTCCCAGGAGTGCCGCAACTGTCACAACTTTGAGTACATGGACTTTTCCGAACAGGGGCCGCGCAGTGTCAGGCAGCATTCCACCGCCCTGGCCTCCGGTGAGAAAACCTGTGTGGACTGCCACAAGGGCATAGCGCACCGGTTGCCCGACATGAAGGGCGTCGAGGGCTGGTAATTGCCGGCGGGTCCGAACCAAAGGAGGAAAGAACAATGAGTCAACTTGAGTCGATTATCTGGCATATTCTGGGGTATGCGGCCATGCCCGTGATTATTCTGGCGGGCTTTGTGGCGGTGGCCGCCGTGTCCATTATGCTGTTGTCGCTGGGCAAGGACAGAAACATGGAATAATGTGAAGGGGGCCGGTGCATGTGTGCAGGTCGCTGATCATGGGATCAGGACAACATGTCTGTGATGGCCAGGTGGTTAATTATCCAAACGAAACTTTTTTGCCGGTGTGCGGGGCTGCTGTACGCCGGCTGCCTGCTGTTATTACCGGCACTGGCCCAGGCGGCAGAATACCGCGTCGGCTTTCTGGCCTACCGGGGTGAAGCGCAGGGGCGGGCGGAATGGCAGCCGGTGCTCGATGGTCTGAACCGTGCGCTGCCGGCACATCATTTTGAGGGAAGGTTTCTGACCCAGCAGGAGCTGGATACGGCGCTGGCCGAGGAGCGGCTGGACTTTATGGTCACTCATCCGGCCCATTATGTGCTGAGCCGCCACCAGGGGCTGAACTGGCTCGCTTCCTGGCTGGACCCGCGTTTTGGCTCGGCCCGGGAAAGCGTGGCCGCCACCCTGCTGGTGCGCGCCGGCAGCGGCATTACCAACAGTAATCAGTTGCCCGGACGGCGGGTGGGTGCCGTGCACGAGCAGGCTTTTGGCGGCTACCTGCTGGTGGCGGAGCAGCTGCGCCGCCAGGGAGTGGCGCTCACCAGCCTGGACTTGCAGTTTCGTGGCTATCCGGTGGATGCTCTGGTGTATCTGCTGCGCGATGGCGCGCTGGATGCGGCCATGGTGCCTGCCTGTACTCTGGAGCAAATGGCGCAGGAAGGGCTGGTCAACCCGGCCGACTACCAGGCACTGATGATACAGGCCGAGGCACCCTGCGTGCGCTCCACGCCGCTTTATCCGGGCTGGAGCTTTGCCGCCGTCGACAGCCGGGACGAGAGTTTGCTGCGGGAAATAACCCAGGCCCTGCTGGCCATGAAGCAGAATGGCCGGCCGCTGTGGGGAGCCCCCATTCGGCTGGACGAGGTGGAGCAGCTGCTCAGAGGCTGGCAGCTGAACCGGGAAGAGGTACCCACCTGGCAGACCCTGCGCAGTGTGCTGCTGGGGTACTGGCAGTGGCTGGCGGGGCTGATGCTGGTACTGCTGACCATTGCCCTGCACCATGTGCGGGTAACCCGGCTGTTGCTGAAGCGTACCGACGAACGGGACCGGCTGCATCACCTTATTCAGAGCCGGGAGCAGGAGCTGGCCCGGGCGCGCCAGGCCACCCTGCTGGGAGAAATGGCCACCGGCCTGGCCCATGAGCTCAATCAGCCGCTGTCGGCCATTCAGGCCTATGCCCAGGCCGGCGAGCTGATAACGGCTGAGCAAAACAGCCGTGACGTGTTTAATCATATTGTCAGTGAAACCGAGCGAGGCGCCGACATTATTCGCCGTTTTCGTCAGTGGGCCAGTCAGCCACTGCCGGGGCCCGAAGCCTTTGCACCTGAGGCGCTGTGCCGGGATCTGGCCGGGCGGCTGATCCCCAGAGCCCATGCCGCCGGGGTACGGCTCGAGGTACAGACCGAGCCGGGTACCCTGCTCAGCGTGCAGCCGGCGGTGGAGCAGATATTGTCCAACCTGCTGGGCAACAGCCTGGATGCCTTTGAGCGCCGTGGGCAGGGTGGCCGGTTACAACTGTCTGCCAGACGCGAGGCAGACGGCTGGCGTGTCAGCGTACAGGATAATGCCGGCGGGGTATCAACCGTGGTGATTGAAGCCCTGGGCCACACCCTGCCCGCCAGTCGTATTCACGGCATGGGCATTGGCCTGATGGTCAGCTACCGGCTGGCCCGGCGGCTGGGAGGAAGCCTGACCCTGACCAATGTGAAAAATGGCACCCTGGCTGAACTGTTTTTGCCCGAGGAGCAATAATGCATATTTACCTGCTGGATGATGATCCCAAGGTACTGGCCGCCAACGGTTTTTTATTAAAAGCCATGGGCCATGAAAGCACCGGCTGGTCCGAGCCGGGGCACTTTCTGGATGAACTCGACGATAACACCGAAGCGGTATTGTTGCTGGATCTGGCCATGCCGGGAAAGGACGGGCTGGAGGTGCTGGCGGAGCTTAACCGCCGCCGGTGCCCGGTGGCGGTGATCCTGCTTACCGGCCACGGTGATGTGCCCCAGGCGGTGGAGGCCATGAAACGGGGCGCGGTGGATTTTCTGGAAAAGCCGGTGGATGCCCGCCGCCTGGCGGAGGTGCTGGAACAGGCCCGGCAACATGCGCAGCTGCTGGGGCAGCAGGCCAGTGCCCGCTGCCGCGTGGCCCGGTTGTCGGCGCGGGAGCACGAGGTGGTGACGCTGGTGGCCCAGGGGCTGACCAACAAGGCCATTGCCGAAAGCCTGTGCGTGGCGGTGCGTACCGTGGAAGTGCACAGGGCTTCGGCCATGAACAAGATGGAAGCGGCCAATATGGCCGAGCTGCTGCACTGCTGGCAGCTGGCAATGACCAGGGAGCAGGGATCAGGGAATGGGGAATAGGGATCAGGGAATGGTAGGCCGCGTTTTATACGCGGCAAATAAATCGTCTTGCAACTGGGTTGCCGGGCATAAAGCCCGGCCTACAAGCGCAAATCTGCAGGCGCCTGTGTGTTTAAGCACTGTTATACAGGCCCTGCCGGCTAAAGCGGCAGCTACTTACAGCTGAAAGCTTATGGCTTAGAACCTGTTTACGATCTCCGTAATAGCAAAACCAAAAATGCCAAGTGGATGAACTGCAAGCTCGTATTGAGCTTGCGCTCGCAGTTCTTCCACAGCCTCCGACACTTCTCCAGCCAAGCAAATGAG